>CAVSLC010000028.1:0-166398 GCA_963728565.1 uncultured delta proteobacterium | reverse complement strand
ATGATGTGTTGTTGCGACTTCGCGAGGGCGATGCCAATGTGGCGCGGGCTCATTTCGGGCCGATACCCATTCTGAACCGGCAGATCAATATCAATGCACCAGTGTTCCGTCAGATACGGGAGCATGGCACCGTTCACGTTCCCGACGTTCAAGCGCAGAATGATTTCCCAACGTTGGGTTTCGGCGGCGACGCTCGGACGTTTTTGATCGTTCCTCTTCGTCAGCAGCGGGAACTCGTTGGAACGCTAATCGCACGTCGCACCGAGGTGCGACTCTTCACCCCGGCGCAAATCAAACTACTCGAGACCTTCGCCGACCAAGCCGTCATAGCGATCGAGAACGCGCGATTGTTCCGCGAACTGAAAGAAGCATTGGAGCAGCAGACGGCGACGAGCGAAATCTTGGGCGTTATAGCTAGCTCGCCGACAGATATCCAGCCGGTAGTAGATACCATCGCTGAAAATGTTGCGCGGATTTGTGGAACACCGGATGTCTCAATCATTCGCGTCGAAGATAACTCGTATCGAATCGCCGCAGCATATGGCAACGCACCAAACTGGGCGGTCGGCGAAATCCGACCGCTCGACCGCGGCTCCGTAATTGGCCGTGCAATTGTCGATCGGCAGACGATACATCTCCACGATGTTCGGGTGGTAGAAGACGACTTCTGGCGAGTTAAAAATAACGCCGTACAACAAGGCTTACGCACGATGCTTGCCGTTCCGTTAATGCGCGAGGGCATGGCCATCGGCGCGATTGGGGTTCGTCGCACCGAAGTTCGGCCGTTCACCGATAAACAAATTGCCTTATTAAAGACCTTCGCCGATCAAGCCGTGATCGCCATCGAGAACGTGCGGCTGTTTCAAGAGTTGGCTGAGCGAACCAATGAATTGACACGCTCGGTCGGCGAGCTAAGAGCCCTCGGCGAAGTCAGTCAAGCGGTAAGCTCGACATTGGATTTGGAGACCGTGCTGACGCGCATCGTTTCCCACGCGGTTCAGTTAAGCGGCACCGACGGCGGGGCGATCTACGAGTACGACGAGTCTTCTGAAGAGTTCCTCCTGCGGGCGACCGATCACATGGAAGAGGAACTCATAACTGCGTTGCGGGCCCATCCACCACGTCTAGGAGACGGAGTGGTGGGACGAGCCGCAGCGAGCCGTGAGCCCGTTCAAGTTCCCGATATCCTGCAAGAGCACGCTTACACGCCGCGCATGAGGCAATTACTGGAGCGATTCGGTTTCCGCGCCAGCCTGGGCGTCCCCTTGCTTCGTGAAGACCGCATCATCGGCGGCTTGGTGGTACGGCGCAAATCGACCGGCGAGTTTCGCCCCGAAGTAATCGAGCTGTTGAAAACTTTCGCGACCCAGTCCGTGTTGGCGATCCAAAATGCCCGGCTCTTTCGCGAGATCGAAGACAAGAGCCGGCAGATCGAAGCCGCAAACCGGCACAAGTCCGAATTTCTCGCCAACATGTCGCACGAGCTGCGTACGCCGCTCAATGCCATTATCGGCTTCTCCGAAGTATTAGGCGAAAGACTGTTCGGTGAATTGAACGAGAAACAGGCGGAATACACCGAAGACATTCTGTCTTCCGGCCGCCATCTTTTGTCACTGATCAATGAGATACTCGATCTCGCCAAGGTCGAGGCCGGCCGCATGGAACTGGAGCTGACATCATTCGATCTCCCTTTAGCCATAGACAATGCGCGCACCTTTGTCCGCGAGCGCGCCACCCGGCATGGCATCACGGTTGATGTCGCGATTGACGAGCGCCTCGGGGATTTCATCGGCGACGAGCGCAAGATCAAGCAAATACTTCTCAATCTGCTGTCTAACGCGGTGAAGTTCACTCCGGAGGGAGGCCGGATCGAGATCGACGCAAGGCAAAGTAATGGTTCTGTAGAGATATCAGTGACCGACACAGGCATCGGCATCGCGCCTGAGGACCAACCCAGGATCTTCGAGGAGTTTCGCCAGGTGGGCTCGACTATGAGCACAAGAGCGAAGGGACGGGACTGGGATTAACCCTGGCGAAGAAGTTTGTCGAGCTGCACGGCGGCAAAATTTGGCTGACGAGCGAAGTTGGCAAAGGCTCGAGGTTTACGTTCACGCTACCGGTAACCGCCACGATATAGGTTACGGCAAGCAACACGCCTCAAGACCATGTATTAACGTGTTCTGGACCTGTCCAATAAAGGCGATGCAAAGTACCGGGCGCAAAAGGCGGGAAACAAATCTCAGGAGGCCGGGGCTCCAGGAGCTCAGGCTCCAAGCTTTACCTCGCCATTCCATTTAGGATCGACTGATTTCTAACCAGTCGCGCTTTTAGTTTGCTCTGTTGGACGCGGCTTCGAGTAGGCGAAAAATATTCTTACGTTTGGTCCTGCAATTAAGGTGGAGAAGGTGACCACACGAATAATTTCTCGGTGTTTGTCAACAGTTAGCCTTGCTATGGGCGTTTTGCTGTTTCCGCTTTGCATATCCGCTCAGGGCGATCAACCAGCGAAGATCTACCGTATAGGATATTTAAGTGGGGGCTCCCTTTCCCTTGACGTGGCGCTCGCCCAGGGGCTTCGTGAATTTGGGTACGTGGAAGGAAAGAACATTGTCATTGAGCGGCGATCTGCAGACGGGAAGCTCGATCGACTACCTGCTCTCGCGGAGGAGTTAGTGCGTCTGAAAGTAGATGTCATCGTCACAGCTGGTTTGGGGACAACGGGTCCCGCTCGCGCAGCGACGAGTAGGATTCCCATTGTCATGACCCAGGATCAGGACCCGGTTAGCAACCGGTTTGTCGCTAGCCTTGCGCGGCCGGGCGGAAACATTACGGGACTGTCCACCCTTGCGCCGGAGATAAGCGGGAAGCGACTCGAGCTTATAAACGAAGTGCTGCCTAAGCTTGCGCGCGTTGCTGTCCTGGGGACCTCAACAACCCCGAGCAGCGCACAAGCTTTAAGAGAAACCGAACTCGCCGCAGCGGCATCTGCAGTCAATCTTCACTACATCGACGTACGGACTGCTAAGGATGTCGCGAGTGCCTTTAAAGCCGCATCGAAAGGGCGTGCCGACGCACTCCTACTACTCGGCGGGCCTGTGCTCGCGTCTCAGCGATCACAATTCCCTGAGCTGGCGGTGAATAGCCGGATGCCTGCGATATACTGGAGATCAGATATTGTGGAAGATGGCGGGCTTATGAGCTACGGGGTGAACTTGTCCGACTTGAATCGCCGCGCCGCGACGTATGTTCATAAGATTCTGAAAGGGGCTAAGCCAGGCGATTTGCCTGTCGAGCGGCCGGCGAAGTTCGAGCTTATGATTAATTTGATTGCCGCGAGGCAGATCGGTCTGACGATTCCGCCCAACGTGCTGGCGCGCGCGGACAAGGTGATTAAATGAGGACGCGTTAGCAGTCGAACGTCAGTAAGTAGTAGTCTCTGCAATGGTTTTGATGTTTTGCTCCTCATCTGAGGCGCAGGAACTGAAGAAAGTCCCCCGAATAGGCTACTTGGCTTTAGGCTCTGGCTTGGACGTCAACCCTGAAGCGTTCCCGCAAGGCTTTAGGCCAGCTCGGCTAATCGAGGGACGGAACATGTGGTTGGACGGCGCTTCGTAGATGGCAAATCTGAGCAATGCCACGATTTCGCAGCTGACCTCTTCGACTCAAAGTTGATGCGATCGTAACGGCCAGTGGAGATGAGCCGATCATACGCTTACGCGGCCGCCAAAATAGTAACCATTTTCGGATGGAGACGTATGAACAAAGCAATGCTCAAGATCATATGCGTAGCAGCGTCCTCGCTGTTGTCCGACTTGCCGACGCGCAGCAGGCGATTTTCCTGGCGCGACACGCAGAAGATGTGAGATCGAAGGAAGTGGTCGACCGTCCGTTGACCGAATCCGGACAGCGACGGGCGACGCTACTTGCTAGCGTTCTGAAGGATGCTGAAATCGACGCGATCTTTACCAGCAGCCTGCAGCGGGCCGTCAAGACAGCGGAGCCGTTGGCAATCGCCTCGAGTATCGAGCCGAAGCCTCTCCCGCAGCTCAGCACAAAATTTGAGCCGAGGGATATGGCGACTTTCGTCGAGCTTCTCCGTAGTCAGCACCGTGAAGATACTGTGTTGTTTGTCGGCCACGCCAATACTGTCCCAGCTCTGATCACAGCATTGGGACACACGGTCGAGATAAAAATCCCTGAGGCAGAGTACGACAACTTGTTTGTGTTATCTCCAAAGAGCGAAGATGCTCCGACGCTTTTATGGCTTAGGTTTAACTAAGCTGTTGATCGTTAATATTCTCTCTACTCTGAGCACGATCATTGATAAGAAAGGCCGTCATGGAAGATTCAACCCCTCGCCCCGAAACGATTAACAAGCTGAGATCTGCGGCTAACGGAGCTTTCGCAATGCTTTCCGGTATGCAGCTTGATGTATTCACGCCGATGAAAGACGGCCCGCTGACTGCAGAGCAGGTTGCCGCTGCCATTGGTGTGGGTCCATCACGATTGCGTCTCCTCCTGTATGTCTTAGTTACTGCTGGTCTGTTGACCGAGCAGGACGGACGTTTCTCAAACACCGCCGAAGCCAACCACTTCCTGGTAAAGGGTCGCCCCTCCTACCTAGGCGACAAACACGCTACCATAGCGATGACGTGGACGGCCTATCTGAAAACCGCGGAGTCTATTCGTAGCGGAGCGCCTCAGGCAAAGATGGATTTTTCGAATTCTTCGCAAGAAGATGTCGAAACATTCCTCCGCAGCATCAACGCGAACACCGTACCATCGGCGCGCACCCTGGTAGAGAAGTATGATTTTTCATCTGTCCGGACACTTCTAGACGTGGGTAGCGGAGGCGCAGGGGTCGCCATAACGTTAACCAAGGCTTTCCCCAAGATAGCGGCAACAGCAATTGATTTACCGCAGGTCGCACCGATTGCGCAAAAGATTGTCGCAGAGGAAGGAGTGACGGAGCGGGTTAAAGTTGTCGCGGCGGATGTGCTGAGCGGCCCGTTAGCAGGTGAGTATGACGTTGCTATCTTGCGATCGTTTCTGCAAGTCTTGTCTCCACAGGATGCGAATCTCGCGTTAAAGCACATAGCCGCGGCGCTTAAACCGGGTGGCAAGATCTACGTTATCGGTCAGATTCTTGACGATTCTCGCAGATCTCCGCTAGGAGCCGTAGGAACCAATCTCAATTTTATAAACCACTACGATGCCGGTGAATCTTACACCGAAAGTGAACACCGAGGCTGGTTAACTGACGCAGGATTCATTGATATCGAACGCGCCAATTTTTTGCTGGAGGATGGCAGCGGTCTGATGACGGCGCGAAAGAGAATTGAGTCAGGGAAATCTCAAACAACGAGAATAATCTGACCGAAAGAGTCTGGTACGGTTGCACTGAGTGTCTTTAAATCTATCATGCGGTTTCAAGTCTGCCCTTGGCTGATGATGTAAACCACTCATAGCAATCGAGTGCACGGGAGGACCGATGTTCGAAGTTGCCGAAGGTTACGAAGAAATGATGGGGCGGTGGAGCCGGCAGTTAGCGCCTTTGTTTTTGGAGTTTGTCGGTGTGCAGGATGGTGAAAAGGTGCTTGACGTCGGCTGCGGCACCGGCTCCCTGTCAGCGACTTTGGCAAGAGTCACGCGTGCGTCAAAGATCATCGGCATCGATCCTTCCAGCGGATTCATTGAATATGCCCAAGCTCAAGTCAAAGAACCTCATGTGACGTTTGACGTCGGAGATGCCCAGAGCCTCCCGTATCCGGACAAGTCATTCGATCGAACCATGGCCCTGCTGGTTGTTAACTTTATCCCCGATGCTCCTAAGGCTGCGAAAGAAATGCGCCGAGTCACGAAATCCGGTGGGATAGTCGCAATTACTATGTGGGCCGGCGGCCGTGCTAATGAATTGAATCACTGCCTGTGGGACGCCGCGGTAGCAATCGATCCGACAGTGACGCCGCCCTCGGCAAGGCGAGGCTCGTACGGTTCTGCGGAAGCGCTTTCAGCTTTATTGACCGGAGCCGGTCTGACCCACATTGAAGTAACTGAGTTAACGATGCCGTGCGAGTACTCGTCTTTCAATGAGCTGTGGCGTCGTTTTCTCACTGGTGAAGGTCCTGGAGGAGCTTACGTGCTCGGTCTGAAGGACGATCATCGTGAAGCGCTGAGACAGAGATTGCGGCACGATGTTCTACACGGGGACGCTGACCGGCCGTTTTCGCTTCAAGCAAAGGCGTGGGCGGTGAAGGGGAGAGTTCCATAAATCGATCGGCAAGAGAGATGACTCGCGCGACATGCGAAGCTCGTCTCGTTCAATCTCGCACAACGGTGACTCATAGCTGTCCTCTACTAGTAAATACTGACGGTAAAGCACAAAAGGCATTCGAGGACGTGCGAGGAATTAAGGAGGTGTGCTATGGCTGACATCGCCCCTGATCTGATCTTTCAAATCGCTAATGGTTTCATGGCGGCGAAGCACCTCTTTGTGGCCAATGAGATCGGCCTCTTTGCGGCACTTGCGGCATCGCCAGCCACGCTGGACGGTTTGGCTCAACGAACAGGCGTCCCGCGCCGCACGCTCCGCATACTCGCGGATGCGATGGTCGCTGTGGGGTTGCTCGAGCGGGAGGACGGTCGGTACCAGAACACCCCTGTGTCGTCCACATTTCTGAGCGGCCGCACGCCTTCGGATTTAAGACCAGCCTTGCGATACTGGAATCATCTCGGTTACCCACGGTGGACCCAATTGGAAGAGGTAGTACGTACTGAAAAGGCCGTTTTCGGGGAGTTTGTCTTCACCACTGAGGAACAACAGCTCTATACACAGGGTGTCGAAGCGATAACCGCAGGGACTGCGCAGGCACTGGCCACGACGTATGATTTCGCTCGGCACCGGAAGCTGTTGGATCTTGGAGGTGGCATTGGTTCGTTTCTGGTTGCCGTGTTGCGTGAGCATACAAACATACAGGCGACACTGTTTGACATGTCCGCAGTCGCAGCGCTGGCGCGTCAGCGGCTGGCCGGCAACGCCATAGCAACGCGGCTGAGCATTATAGAGGGCGACTTTTTCACAGACCCAATTCCACATGATCACGATGTGATACTCCTCGGCAACGTCTTTCATAACTTTTCACCAGAGCGTAACCGGATCTTGCTTGAGCGTGTATGCGCATGTGCGCCGGCTGCTGCCCGACTATTGCTTGTCGACTTCTGGACGGATCCGACTCATACGCAGCCAGTTATGGCAGCGCTCATGGCCGGCACGTTTTTGCTCGGGACGGGTGAAGGCGACGTGTACAGTGCAGAGGAAGTGCGTGACTGGGTTCAGGCAACCGGATGGCGGATGCTAGAACACAAGCCGCTGGCGGGTCCGACCAGCTTGCTTGTGGCCGAGAAAGCAACGTGAGCGACTAATATGCCTAACAGCGTATTGAGCGGACTGCCCACAGCCTACGCTTGCGGCGTGCCTCTCCGCCTCTTGTAGTGCTGCAGCGTAGCTTTGGTGCCATAATAAGAGTCGCCGAATAACGCGACGACGTAACTGGCTCTTAAAATTTGGGCACACGAAAGTGTATTAGGATTCGACAGCAGAAACTTGAAATTGTCTCGGATTTTCTCTGCGGATAACGAGATGCGTTCGGATCGGAGTGTGCTCTTCCGGGTGGAGGAGTATGAGTAGCGAAGTATCTATGTATCGACTCGATTTACCCCGGATGCGGGCAGAATAGGTGCCAGATGTCAAATCTCAAACTTACTCTTGCATGTTGGGACTATGATCGTACTCGGCCGCTGATCGACGGGCGGGTTAAACCCGAAGGAATCGATCTAGACATAAAGGTCATGCGGCCTCGCGAAATGTTCCCTCGGATGCTGGAGAAAAAAGAGTTTGAAATTTCCGAGCTATCGCTTGGTTCCTACGTAACTCTCAAAGGCCGTGGCAGCTGTCCGTTCGTGGCAGTGCCCATCGCGCTGTCCAAAATCTTCCGTCACTCGTGTATTTACGTGCGGACGGATGCAGGCATTAAGAGTCCCCAGGACTTGCGGGGCAAGCGGGTGGGGACTACTCAACTCGGGTCGACAGGAACCGTTTTCATGAACGGGATGATGCACCACGAGTACGGCGTCCGGCTTGAGGATATCCACTGGTTCATTGGCGGATTGGATGCGCCGACTTCGCCACCCCTGTTTCCATTGAGCCTACCAGCGACAATCAAGGTTGATTATCTACCCTTGGACCGCACGTTGGAGGGAATGTTGGAAACCGGAGAACTCGACGCTTTGTTCGCGTTGTACATCCCGTCCATCTTTCAGAAAGAGTCGCGGCGCATAGCGCGCCTGTTTCCGAACTACTATGAGGTGGAGCAGGATTATTATCGTCGCACACGGATCTTTCCGATTATGCACACAGTGGTGGTTCGGGACGATATCTATCGGCAACATCCATGGGTGACCGGGAGTATATATAAGGCCTTCTGCGAGGCTCGCGATCTAGCAGTCAACGAACTCTATGACACAGACGCGCTGCGCCTCTCCCTTCCTTGGCTCATCAGCCATCTTGAGGAGACCTGGCGCGTGTTGGGGAAGGATTTCTGGGCCTATGGTTTGGAAGCGAACCGTCCCGCGTTGGAGGCTATCGGCCAGTATGTCTACGAGCAGGGTTTCTCGCCTCGCGCGGTCAAACCGGAAGAGCTGTTCGTATTCGATTAATGCTGCGCGGTACGAAATAAAAGCCCTCAACGTTAACTCATAAACGCTAAGAATAGCCGACATCTAACGGAGGCGTTATGTTCGAAGTTGCTGAAGCATACGAAAGGCAAAGAGGGCGCTCAAGTAAGCTGTTGGCGCCATTGTTCGCCGAGTTTGTCGGCGTTCAAGGTGAAATACTCGATGTCGGCTGCGGTACCGGCGCATTAACTTTTGCTATCGCGAAAAACCAGTCGGTATCAAAAATAGTCGGGATCGACCTGTCCGAGGCCTTTGTAGCTTATGCGCGCTCCAAGACGGACGATCCGCGCATAAGTTTCGACTCAGGAGATGCGCAGCATCTACCTTTTTCGGATGCTTCTTTCGATCAATGTTTGGCTTTGCTCGTAATGAGATTTATTCCCGACGCGCCTCAAGCCGCGAAAGAGATGCGGCGTGTCACCCGGCCCGGCGGCGTAGTTGCAACCGCAATGTGGGACAACACTGGTGGCAACGATTTGAATGATTCGTTATGGGAGGCGGCACTCCCATTTGATCCCAACGCGCCTCAGGACAAGGATCAGCCGGGTTCGTATGGCACCGCAGAGGAGCTATCGTCGCTGTGGGCTTCGGTCGGACTTGAAAACATTGAAGTGAAGAACATCGTCTTCGAATGCGGCTTCGACTCTTTCGACGATCTCTGGCAACCGCTCACCGAAGGGCAAGGACCTGCTGGAGCTTATGTCCGCCGTATTTCAGAAGATCACCGAACGGCGCTGCGCAACCAGTTACGACAGAATGTTATTGGAGATCGTACTGATGGACGATTTATGCTCAAAGCTAAAGCTTGGGCTGTTCGCGGCACGGTGCCAGAATAAGAGAGATGTCTATGGACCGGTGATATCCGTCTCGGTGAGCGGGTCGCGAGGCGCGGCAGACTTTCCCTGTCTAACGGAATTCCCCTTCAACGCAGTCTCCAACGGGTTGAACGGAGACGTGGTCAGCTCAATCCTCAGCTTACAAGGAACCGTATGAAAGTGCTCTTTATCTGTTATGCCAATGTCGGCCGAAGTCAGGTAGCTCATGCATATTTCGAAAAACTGTCGAAGCATGATTGCGAGAGCGCGGGAATCGCGGTCAATGAGAAGCTGGCAGCAATGAAGCTTGCGAGCAGAAAACTCAAAGATAATCCGAACCAGAGTTCATTGCGGTACCTCAAAAGAGAGTTGGATAGAGACATCGGCGAAAAAGAGAAGCAACAACTGATCCCTGAAATGATCAACACAGCGGATCTCGTCGTCGTCATAGCGGAGAAGGAGAGATGGCCGAGTTACTTGCAAGAATGTAACAAGCTCCTGTTCTGGGATATTCAGGATCCCGTTGGCATGGCTGACGAATCTGCCGACCAGGTTTATCGAGAAGTGCGACGTAGGGTTGAGGAGTTAGTCGCCGAGATCGGGTGAGGGTTGCATATTGTGCTCGGCGATCACGCCACCGATTTGATCGTCGGTACTGTTGGCATTTTATATGCTGCCACTCGCCTGTTGACGTAATGGTGAGGTGTCATGAACGAACTTCAGAAAAGGAGTTGCCGATGGCGCATGTAGTCGCGTTGTACCGCTATCCGGTAAAGGGTTTCACGCCTGAAGCCTGCGATACGCTGACGGTACTCGATGAAGGGAGAATCGCCGGCGATCGAGTTCTCGGCGTAAGGTTTGCCGATACGCGAAGCGGCTGACGATGCCTGGAGCCGGAAACTCGGTATGGTGGCGCTGATAAATACGCCGGGTTTGGCCCGTCTCAACGTCAGGTTTGACGAAAAGTCACTTCGGTTGCGCGTCAGCTTGGGAACTTCGGTCTTGTTCGATGAACCATTGAATTCGCAAGGCAGGCAGCGCCTCGCCGCAGTGTTGGCCGGATACGTGATCAAGCTCGACGTCAATCCTCTCACAGATCACCCCGAGCGGTTACCTCTACGCGTGATCGGCGACGGCCATTCACCGCGATACCACGACGAACAGGCAGGTCGGATCACATTGCACGGACGGGGAAGTCTTGAAGCAGTACAAGCCGCGGTTGGCAACGAGGTTAGCGAGCTACGCTTTCGCTCGAACATTGCGATTGACGGTCTGACAGCTTGGGAGGAGCAATCCTGGGTAGGTAGAAAGGTCCGGATTGGCGCGCTCGAGTTTGACGTTGTCAAACCGAAGACCAGGTGCCTCGCCACCCATGCGAATCCCACAACAGGCCAACGGGATCTAGCCATTCTCACGATCTTGACCCAGAAGCTAGGCCAGGAGAACCCAACATTTGCCGTGGCGATGATGCCGACTGGCGCCGGCGGCCGGATACGCGTCGGTGATGAAGTGTCGCTACCTGGTTGAGGTCGCTCGCCCAGAACTCCTCTGTCAGCAATTAATAGTTCTAGCCCCTTAGGATGCGTGACATGCTCCGCATTCGGTAAGTAGATCTATGTTTCACGATAATCTCTCTAAGTTGTCCACTACAAGACAGCATCCGTGACTGATCCTTGTATGGTGAACTCTTGTTCGCATCACGTGATCGGTCGAGGCCGAGCTGTTTAAGTCGAGCCGGAGATCGGGCCCGGAAAACATTGACAACTGAATGGACGCTAAGCCCCCGGGTAAAATGAAGGCGGGATCGCTCACCCGAAAGTTTTCACAGCGATTCATCAACGCACTGGAGGTGCTATATGCGCATTCGCAACATTGGTCGCAATACCCTGGTCACCGCATTTCTCATCATCGGCGCCCAATTCTTACCGCAGGATCAGGCGCACGCTCAAGCGCAGCCGGTTTCCATTTTCGTTGTTCGACACTCCGAGACGGATAGTTCGCAGCCGGCCTTGCCGCTGACTGCGGCAGGGCGCCAGCGAGCGGAGTTATTGGTTCAGACGCTACGCGGGGTAAGGTTTACGCATATCTTCTCGAGCCACACCAGTCGGTCTCGCCAGATGGTTGAAGCCATTGCGTCGGCGCAGGGCCTCGCGGTGATCCAGTTGCCTGTGCCCGGCTCAACCCTCGATGCGGAACCGGTGACAGAGCAAACCTCTCGCCGAGCCCCGATAGAGCCGATCTCAACAGCCTTGCTTAACTTGCCACCCGGGAGCGTAGCGCTTGCCGCGCTGAACAGCGAGAATATTTTTGCAATTCTGAATCGACTGGGCATCCCCGTTGCGGCAGCTGGCCAGTCCTGCACTGCCGGTAGCAGGTGCGTACCTTGCACTGATAATAGCTGCTACCCTCGCACTGAATACGACCATCTCTGGCATCTTGTCCGAGAGCCAGGTCGCGCTGAGCCACTGGCTTTCAGCGAGCTTCGCTACGCCGAGGGTTGGCGAGCGCCCAACGCTGAGTAGCTGCCGATCGACTCAACTTGCTGAAACCGGTTCTTGATCGACCCAACTTCTGCCGATCATCCTCCACCCACCAGGCGACAACCGACCAGCCCCATCGGTTGTGAATTGAGGAGCTGTAGAATGAGAATATGGTGATCTGTAGAGCAGACTCCCATCGAGGACTCCTATTTCAAGCACCGGTCCTGGCTGGCCGTTCAAGCGCGAGCGGTTGTTTGAGATCATCCTGCGTCTGTTATGAAGTTTTGCCGAGAGTGGAATCCAAGTGTCCGCAAGACATGCTGCGCAGTGTAGCAGATTAAACCGGCAGCTCACTTTACCTCGGACGCCCATCGGTGCTTTTTGATCCCGCGAATGCAAACAGAAGGAGGCCGTTAGAAAGTGTCTAATGTTAGACAGCAATCAATCATTGAGTAGGCGAGGGTGGTGGGTGGAGGGAACAAAACCTATGGACCATCGTTCGAACCGGCCAGCGCGCGCCTCGAATATGGGAGTTCCTCGCACGACGGCCTCACGCTATAGGAAACATACCTTATTTTCTCGACCCTACTATGATGAACACCTTGGAGTCTGGATGCCCTACGCCGGTGTTGTTCAGGATGTTTTCGGCGACGATGACTGGAACAACTCCTATTATCATGAAATGAAGAACGGCAATCAGAGCTTCGAGGGAGAGGAACAAGCGTTATGTTTCGGTTTAATCATTGGTCGCTGTTGGGTCGATGAACATCTCTCCCATGCGGCAGTGAAATCAAAGGCCATGCACGCTCGTTGCGCGGTCTTGTTGTTGCTGTCTATGCAGCTACCGGGTTTGGCCGTCAGAGACATTGAAGATCGCTTCGAAACTGTGAGGTCCAGGATTAAGGAATTACTTGCATCGTAGCGCACTGACGTGCTTTGACGATGATGGACGCATGGCTGCTTACGGAAATGTCAATTAGCCTAACGAACGGCAAGGCACCCAGAGCTTCTACGCTTGATGCTGGGGAGCAAATTCCCAACGTCAGTGTCGTACAACTCATCATAAAGAAGCCCACACATAAAACCGGCGGCGCGGTGCTGTCCGGTTGATAAGATTCGAAGATAAAAGACTCGCTGAGGTCATAGATGAGCACCATGGACTTGTTTCAAGCCCGCCGACCTTTTCTTGTGATGAAGTTTTGCTCGATCCTCTATTCTGGCCGTCCTTAGGCAAGGCCTGGCCGAGGAAAACGCCACAATTCGAGCCGCTAAACAGGAGCACAAGCGGAGAGTCATAACGCGGTACGAAGATAAGCGTATAGCCGCTTCAACTGTTTGAACTACCCTGCAGTATCTTTTAAGGACTAGCCTCTCGTGTCATCGCTTGGCTTGAGGAGTATCAAGCCACGTCTCCTTTGAAGTGCTAGCTGCAGTCCAGAGGTCGCTCTCGATGCGGACGGGAACGGTAGTCATAATGGAGCCGCAAAAAATCCGCCGCCCTTCTTTGATACTGCAGAGCCGCATTTTATATTAGATTCGACAAGTGACATGCCTGTTGATTCTCTTCGTGGGGCGCAAACATGAGTACGAGCGGAAATAATTCAGATTGTAAGTTAACTTTTGAAACCATGTCCGCGGATGTCGAGGAAGCGTTGAGGCGTACGAATGAGAGCCTATCGCTCGCCCAACGCGCAGCAAGTGCCGGCGTTTGGGACTGGGACCTGGCGTCGGGCATTGTCTATGTTTCGCCGGAGTATCGGGAACTGTATGGACTTGCGCCGGATGTTCCGCTCACTTATGACTTATGGCTAAACCATTTGGTGCATCCCGAAGACCGTAATCGAGTCGCTCAATATGGTCGTGAGGTTTTTAACTCGGAATCAGATTATCGAATAGAGTATCGCATTTTACATCCGGATCGCGGCGAAAGGTGGGTGATGGGTGTCGGCACAATTTCACGGAACCCGACAGGGCAGCCGATGCGTTTCAGTGGAATCAACCTCGATATAACGGACCGCAAGAAGGCAGAAACAGCGGTGCGGGAAGCTAACCGGCATAAAGACGAATTCCTGGCGATGCTGGGCCATGAACTTAGAAATCCATTGGGAATCATCACAACTGCGCTTGAGCTCATGCGCCGCAGAGACGTGACTGACGCGTCGCTCGAATTGCGTTACATGATCGACGGGCAGGTGCAGCATATGCGCCGGTTGATTGATGACTTGCTCGATGTAACCCGCATAACGACGGGCAAGATTCACCTGGAGAAGGAGCGTTGCGAGCTCTCGAGCATCATTTCAAAGACTGTGACTGCCTACCACGAAAGTTTCAAAGCTAGTGGATTGTCGCTGGAAATCAGACTTCCGGATCAGCCATTGTTTTTCACCGGCGATCGAACGCGGATGGAACAGGTCATCGGCAATCTGCTGCATAACGCGACCAAGTTTACGGAAAGCGGGGCCAAGGTGACGGTAGGCCTTAGTGCAACTTCGGATGGTAAGAGCGCGATTTTGACCGTGCGGGATACCGGCATCGGAATAGATGCCGACACGCTGCCCCGGATCTTCGAAACGTTTACTCAAGCCGACCGAGCAGTGGACCGCAGCCGGGGCGGACTCGGACTCGGCCTCGCGCTGGTGAAAGGATTAGTTGAGCTGCACGGAGGCGAAGTTAAGGCTGAAAGCGCCGGAATTGGCAAGGGCTCAACGTTTACATTGCGGCTGCCGCTCGATGTTCCGAGTATCTCAACGGTTTCTCGGGAGGATGGGCATTTACCTAGGATTCGTCCCTTCAGAATGGTCGTTATCGAAGACAATGTCATAGCGGCCCGAAGCACCCAAATGTTACTGAATGAACTTGGGCATCAAACTGAAGTTGCCCACAATGGCATCCAAGGCATCGCTATCGTCGAGCAGTTTCGGCCGCAAGTGGTGCTCTGTGATCTGGGATTGCCAGAAGTTGACGGCTACGAAGTCGCTCGACGGCTACGCCAATGCTCCGAGTTGTCGGAAATCCATTTAATCAGCACGAGCGGCTATGGCCAGGAGGAAGACAAGCAACGCGCATTAGCGGCGGGATTTGACGCCCACCTAGTCAAGCCGATCGATTTCCGTGAGTTGCAGCGCTTGCTTTCAGAACTGGCCGGTTAATAGACCTCGCCGTTACTTCAGGCTGTTCGCATGCTTCGGAATTAAGCCACACCTGAGTAGTCAATGGCTCGCCGACTGGAAGTCACACTGGCTATCTTTTAGTTGTCGGAGGTCCTTACGATGAAGATCGATGTGCATGCCCACATTTTTTCACCCGCCTACATCCGCAGGCTTGAGCGGATCTTCGGCAATGACAACTCGCCGGTCGGACAGGACGCAATGAGGGTGATCCGCTGGATGAACAGTGATCCACGTATGATCGATGTGGAGGGCCGACTGGAAGAGATGGCAAGATTGAAAATCGACATGCAGGTTCTTTCGGTTCCATTCCACGGCGCGCTGGTGAAGGATCGGGCGGCGGCCGCTGAACTAACGCAGTTAGCCAATGATGTGCTGGTCGAGGCCGCCCGCAGTCATCCGCAACATTTCCGGGCGCTGCTGGTAATGCCCCTGCAGTTCCCTGAACTCGCCGTAGAGGAGTTGGACCGTTTCGCCGGCCGCTCGGAAGTTGTCGGTGTGATCATCGCAGGAAGTGCCGGCGGCCGGCAGTTGAACGATCCGGCCTTCATGCCGTTTTATGCGGAGCTCGAACGCCGCGGTTTACCGTTTTTACTGCATCCCATCTCGCCGCCGGGCCTCGATTGCATGCTTGAGTTGAATCTGGCCAATGTCGTTGGGTTCATGTTTGAGACTACCCTAGCTGCCGTGCGATTGGTGTATGCCGGAGTTTTCGAACGTTATCCTGGCCTCCAAATGATCTTCCCCCATCTGGGCGGTCTCGCGCCGTACTTGATGGGTCGGGTGCAATGGGGTTACGAGCGTTTTCCGCCGTGCAGCGAAAATATTACTAACCCGCCCGAGTTCTACTTCAAGCGCTTTTACTATGACACTGTCTGCCGGAATGTGCCGGCGCTCCGTATGGCGCTGTCCATGTTTGGGGCGAGACAGATCATGTTCGGCACCGACATACCATTGCGGGAAGATATCGAATTGCAGCTCCGCGATATTGAGGAACTGGGCCTAAGCGATGCGGAACAGGATGCTATTTACGCCGGCAACGCGGCCCGTCTATTGGGCATCTCGCTATCGACTCATTGATGAGACCGGCACGCCAGACGGGTATTATCGCATCAATCATGCTGGCTTGCTGAGCTAATCGCGTGGGAGCATGCATAATAAAAAAGCTCTTCGCGTAATCGAGTAGGTGAAATACGGAATTCTGCTCTTATTGGATTCACCCTCTTTGCAAAAGGGAGGAACCATCGGTGGGAGATGAATCCGCCAGAGAGTCGGCACCCACTCGATTTACCCGAAGAGCCAGTAAAAATATCTTTAGTTTGAAATGATCTCGGCATAAGGAGATTCCATGGCGCGTGTACCTGATGTAGCCTTAGAAGAAATGACGGCGGAACAAAGTCGTGTCTACCACGAAATCGGTGGCGCTCGCAGCGGTGTCGTGCGCGGTCCGTTCGCGATATGGCTCAGAAATCCTCAACTCGCGGACCAGGCCAATCAGTTCGGCAACGTATTCAGGCTATCCGGCAAGCTCGACAAGCGGCTCTTTGAACTGATGGTGCTGGTCGTCGCGCGCCACTGGTCGGCGCAGTACGAGTGGTTCGTGCACGAAAAGAATGGATTGGAGGCTGGGCTCACACCGGCGGTCGTGGATGCGATCCGCACGCGCTCGACGCCGGAATTTTGCCGCGAAGATGAACGCGTGGTCTACGACACGATTACCGAGCTGAACGAAACGCGCACCTTGAGCCAGCCTGCCTACGACCGCGCGCTGGCGGCGCTCGGCTTGGATCTGCTGATCGAGCTAATTGCCGCAGCCGGGTTCTATACGATGGTAGCCATGACCTTGAATGCGTTTGACGCGCCGGTGCCCGGCGGCAAGCGCCCGTTACCGTAGAATCATTGCTCGAGGTCTTGGAAGGAAGGACGATATCCGAAACTGCAATCGGCAAACGAAACTTACCGAGGTCGTCCAAGGGAACCGCTGGAGTTTTGCGTTTGCCAAACTGGACGTTTATTCGCAGAAGGGACAACTTAACCGGAGACAAACGAATGCAGGGAAGGACTTATGCCGGTCGTGGAACAAAACAAGCTTAAGCGCGCGGGTACTGGTTTGCGCGCGGTAGATCACGACCGCGCCTTTCCGGGCTTGACTTTGTTCGCACCGATGAGCGGCGGGGGCAATGTCTACCTCATCGATCTCGATGGGAAGGCAATCCATAGTTGGCAGATGCCTTATAGTCCAGGCAACTATGGTTATCTTACCGATCGAGGCACGCTCTTCTACAATGGAAAGACCGTGGAGGACTCAGAACGTTTCATCAGCCGGCAACCGTGGAAAGGCGGTGCCGCGCTCGAAGCTGATTGGAATGGACGCGTTCTCTGGGAGGTACGTCATCCGGATCATCATCATGATGGCATACGATTGCGCAACGGCAACGTTCTGCTGCTCTGCTTGGATCGCCTTCCGCAGGATCTGGTCGCGAAAGTTAAAGGTGGCATGCCCGGGACTGAACACCACGGTGAGATGTACGCGGATTATCTCGTCGAGATGACAACCAAAGGCGATGTCGTTTGGCAATGGCGCACCTGGGAACATCTCGATCCGCAAGCCGATTGCATCACGGCGGTTCAAGAACGCCGGGAAGAATGGGCGCACGCCAATGGCGTCGCCGAGCTGCCTAATGGCGACATCGTCGTGAGCTTTCGCACGATCTCCACCATCATCATTATCGACCGAAAAACCGGGAGGATTATCTGGAAACTCGGCGCACCGCCGCTATGCGGTCAACACGCGCCCACGCCGCTGCCCAATGGCAACCTGCTCATCTTCGACAACGGGCCACATCGGCTAGATCATCCGATGCCTTTTTCACGGGTCATCGAGGTTGAGCCAGCAACTAAGCAAATCGTCTGGGAGTATCGTGAAAAGCGAGAAAGCGATTTTTTCAGTCCGAGGATTTCCAATGCGCAGCGGTTAGCCAACGGCAACACGCTGATCTGCGAAGGCGATTTCGGTCGATTCTTCGAGGTGACCGCAGGTGGTGAGGTGGTTTGGGAATATGTGAATCCCTATTTTGGCGGACCGTCAAACGCGCAACACAATCGAGTATTCCGCGCCTATAGGTACAGTGCAGAGGATATCGCTAGAGCAAGAGCGACGGCTGGTGCTCTGTGAACAAAAAAGAGTTAAGCCCAGTTCGAATATCGATACGATTGCCTAACAACCGGGCGAAGTCCAACGCTCGTAAAACTCGCGCGACTCAACCCGAACGTTAACCCTACATTGAACTGATTTCTGATTTCACAAATCCTTGATGCAAGAGCGTTGAGGGTTTCGGTTCCTGCAAAGACAAGATCACGATGGCTCGAGCCTATCGGTTAGGATTGTGGCGCCGACTAATCAATTGGATGATTGGTGTCTTGCTGCGCCTCGGCGTAAGTCCTCCGCATACCTATCTTCTGACCGTGCGAGGCAGAAAGAGCGGTCACCCCTATTCAACGCCGGTGACACTGGTGGAAGAGGGCGGGGAACGCTGGCTAGTGGCCCCATATGGTGTGGTGGGCTGGGTGCGAAACGCTCGTGCAGCCGAGCAGGTAACCTTAACACGGGGTCGGAGATTTGAGAACGTAAGAATTCTAGAACTCTCGGCGGACGACGCCGCCCCGGTGCTAAAGAAGTATCTGACTCAAGTACCCGTGGTACGGCCGTTCTTTGACGTAACACCGAAGTCGGATCTGCGGGATTTTGTTGCCGAAGCGTCACGACATCCAGTATTCCGGATCCAATAGCCACCTCCGCAACCTATTTTGACATCTTCTTCTACATTATGGGCGAGCTGAATCGAATCGACGGATCGATCGATCAAATTCAATCTCACGTTGATTAAAGAGCTTGACGCTAATCTAGCGGACGAAATAGGCTGCGGGCCAGTAGGGAGATAGGCCGCCATGCCGCGCGGTGTTTGGCGGTCAGAATATTCTTGATGAGTTGGTTCAAGTGGCAGTGCGAAGTTTGGTCGCGAGTATCTCATCGAAGATGACGTCATGGCACGGATTGATACGTTGCTCGCTTGGGGCGACAGCACTGCCGAGCTTCAAGTGATTCGTTATGCTGCCTGAGGGCAGCGTCTAACCAGACGCTTCAGACCGATCGCTAAGAGCGGCGACCCAGGGTATTTCCCTCATTACGGGAGGATGAGTCTTGGAAATCACGTTGAGATACGTGGCACCACTTGATGAAGCTGTTGAGACGTAGAATGTTACTTTCAAATAAAAGCGGAGGAGTGGGTGATGCCGTAGACACGCGTTGGAGTGTGAAGCCCTATAACTCGCCGCTTTGAGCCGGTGACAAGATTGCGTTTGAACAGTTTGAGTTTCAGCAACGGCTCATCGTCATAGCGTTAGGCAATTTAAGGAGGACGTATGGCAGGCGAAACCGAACGAAATGGAAGCTGTCTTTGCGGGAGCAGTCCGTATTTCAATAAAGACGACCAGCAAGAGTGTGGGTGCCTGCCATTGCAGTATGTGCAGGAAATGGACAGGTGGGCTTTGCTCGTCGTTGAGTGCGGTAGCGACGTTCATTTTGAACGCAATGACAGCATAACTGTCTTCAGTTCTTCCGACTGGGCCGAGCGTGGCTTCTGTAGTAAGTGTGGAAGCCATCTTTTCTACCGCCTAAAGAAAGAAGGCCACTACGCGGTTCCTGTTGGTCTACTCGATGACGGAGAACAATGGGTCTTTGATCAACAGATTTTCATCGATGAAAAGCCGTCGTTCTATTCGTTCGCAAACCAAACGAAGAACCTGACCGGAGCCGAGGTATTCGCGGAGTATTCAGCGCCTCCAGAATAAGGGGGGCGTCCGCGTGCTGCATACCCGGCGGTTCCAGCCGACGTTCGTACCTCGCGCGGCTGAACCGCGGCGTTATCTAGGTAATTAGATGAATGTTTCATCAATTTGATACTGTAAAATTCGCCGGATGGCAGAATCGTTGTGCCTAGATCGGCTAAAAGAATCTCTCGCCGTTTACTGCGGCACCACTGCGGTAATGTCGATCTCTAAGAGCATTCCCGGAATGGCAAGGCCGGAAATGACGAGAAACGTGTTAGCGGGAATCGGACCTTTTTCGCCGTACTCTTCGCGCCGGCATTTGCCGACATCAGCCTGGTATCGGATATCCGTGACATACACGACCTGCTTTACGACATCGGCGAGGGTGCCGCCGTGCTTGGCCAAGTGGCGCTTCATTTTATCGTAGGCGTATTTGCATTGTTGGTACGGATTGCCAAGATGGCGGATCGCGCCCTGGGGCTTGTCTTCGTCCTCGGCGCCGACTCCGGCCAGGAAGATCATTTTCCCCGGGCCAGTGACGGTGACCACTTCGGTGAAACGGCCCTTGGTCCACTCGGCATAATTGTAACGCTTGACTTCAAGCGTCTGCGCCCCGGCGCTTGCGTGCATGAAGAAGATAACTAGAATCGCCGCTGTCATCCATGACACTCTAAACATGTAAGCCGCCTCCATTAAGTTTACCTGCTAGTGTCTCTGCTGTTCTTCCAATAGACTCGATTTTGAAGCCGGTCAAGTTTATTTACGACTGAAATAGAGGACTGGTAATCACAATTCTTCTTGCCGGAGGTAAAAATATCCGTATGCCCACGCAAGCCACTTACCGCAAAGAACGAAGCAGCGCATTCTGGCATTTCGTGTATGAACTGCAAAGACTGGCCGGCCAAGGATTTCGACGAGATCAGCAGCGCCGTGAATCCGCCATTGGAACGGCTCTGCCGCGAATGCGCGGAGTTGGAAAGAAGCAAGACTTGCCAAAGTTCCGATGAAATCGTGCCCTAGGCAGCGAGTTGCCTTCTTTGTTGCCTCATCCTACAGAACTCACTGAGCAAAGACGGACGATTGTCAGCGTTAGCGCTTCCCGGGTTTCTGGAATCTGCGTCACGTCGAGCAAGCTTGTAACAGAGATCCAAGCGGTTCCGAACTCTCACTGCGCCAATCGGCGCCGATACGAGCTAGAATCAAGGAGGCTGTTTGGTGCTGCCCCAGCATATTGAACGCCTCGGCAATCGTCGCCATAGCTTGACGGGATTGTTTCTCTTGCGCAAAAATCGCCGCCCGTATCAGTAATGTGTGAGCCTTCCAGTAGCGGGCTGGTGCCCCATCGAGCTGCTTAAACCGACACGCCGCAGCCACGGTGCCCTGCCAATCACGGCTCCAAGATGCGATTTTTTCGACTTTTAGGTAGAGGTGTCTCGCGCGCTGTAGATCGCCTGCTTCCCAAGCGTGGTCGGCGCGAGCGAGGACAGACTTCCAATCGGCAACCTTCGGGCGGTTGAACTCCGGTCGCAACCATGCGGCAATGATCAGCATGAAAAACAACGCTATCACTAGCCAATAACCCACTGCGCGCCACCGCAATGGACGAAAACTTTCCCGTGACAACAGGATTGGAGATAGGCGTTTGGCAGCGCTCGTTTCGAATTTGAACATAATCGGCCTCTCAATCTTATCCTTGTTTGCACCGATTATGGGGTGGTAGTTTACATAATCACAAATGGTATTTTCTTATCGGATTGATAACTTACAGGAATACTTCCGATGACTCTGGACCAGCTTCACACATTCCAAACCGTGGCGACCACCCACAGTTTTCGGCGCGCAGCAGAACTGTTGTCACTAACCCAGCCGGCTGTCAGCAAACAGATTCAAGCTCTGGAGACGGAACTCGAGCAGCGATTGTTCGAGCGCGGTCGAACCGCGCAACTCACACCGGCCGGAACAGCTTTGCTCAAGCATGTGGAACAATTGCGGCGCATTGTCACCGTCGCCAAGGAAGAGATTTCAGATCTGCGGGATCTTCGTCAGGGAAGACTTTCGATCGGCGCTGCACATAGCATCGCTACTTACGAGTTGCCGCAACTGATTGAAGCCTATAGAGCGGCTTACCCCAAGATTAATCTTCTAATCGAATCGGCCTGGTCGGTGGAAATCACCCAGCGGGTTTTATCTCATGCTCTGGATTTGGGTTTGCTTATTCTGGTTGCGCCGAAACTCGACGGATTCCCGCGGCTTTCATTCGTGCCGCTTGCAACAACGGATCTCGCGTTTGTTGTAGCGGCCAACAATCCGTTAACCAAGAAAGAAAGACTTACTTGGGACGACCTCAAAGAGGCGCCGTGGATTTTAAATCATCATGGATGCGTCTACCGCGGCTATGTTGAGACACGGCTCAAAGAACGCGGTCAATCGATCAAGGTAGAAGTAGAGGTTCTCGGACTGGAGCTGCACAAAAAACTTGCTGAGCTGGGATTGGGTATCTCTCTGCTGCCGCAAAGGTTCGTTAGCGAGGAAATCCGGCGAGGCAGCCTGAAGACTCTGCACGTCACGGGCGAAAAGCTTCAAGCTTACTCCTGCCTGGTTTTTAGAAGCGATAAATACATTCACAGCGCTATGAGAGCTTTCTTAAAGCTGCTCGACCAAAGTTTTCGACCGGCGAGTAAAACATTGCAACGCATACTCCGATAAAGGATTCGATCTACGAGGTATCGGCGGGCCGCGCATTCAACAGCATTTAAAACCAAAATATTTTTTTGGGCCGATGTCCTAAAGTCTTCGATTCGTTCGTCATACTATTGAATAGATCAACGGTCGCGGTCAAAATCCTGATCGAATCGTCGTTAGAAACTACTGTGAAATAAACTTGATATAAAAGGAGTAAGGGATGAGCAAAGTACGAGTGCTGGTTGGTACACGGAAAGGGGCGTTCGTCCTGTCGGCGGACGCGAAGCGCGAACGATGGGATATCAGCGGCCCGCATTTTGCGGGCTGGGAGATCTACCACATCAAGGGATCTCCGGCTGATCCGGATCGGCTGTTTGCATCGCAATGCAGCAGTTGGTTCGGGCAGATCATTCAACGCTCGGATGACGGCGGCAAGACCTGGCATCAACCTGGAACACCGCCCGGCGAACCGACGACCGCCCCGGACGGAACGCCCAAGGGCGAGAGCAACAACTTCATTTATGACTCATCGCCTGAAACCGGCAAACCGCTCACCACACACCAATGGTACGACGGCACAGCGCGGCCGTGGGAGTTCAAACGCGTCTGGCATCTCGAGCCATCGCTGAACGATCCGGATGTCATATACGCGGGTGTTGAAGATGCCGCCTTATTTCGCTCCGTCAATGGTGGTCAGACGTGGCACGAGCTAGCCGGATTGCGCGGCCATGGCACAGGTTCGGCCTGGCAGCCCGGCGCCGGTGGGATGTGCCTGCACACGATCCTTCTGGATCCGAGCAATGCCAAGCGGATGTTCATCGCGATATCGGCGGCGGGCGCGTTTCGAACCGACGACGCAGGCAACACTTGGCAGCCAATCAATCGCGGCCTTCATTCGCTCTATATTCCCGAACCGACGGCGGAGGTGGGCCACTGTGTCCACCGCCTCGCAATGAACCCGTCCCGCCCCGGGGTGTTGTTCATGCAGAAACATTGGGACGTGATGCGCAGCGACGATGCCGGTGAGTCGTGGCGAGAGATTAGCGGCAACCTGCCAACCGACTTCGGTTTCCCTATCGACGTGCATGCGCACGAGCCGGATACCATCTACGTTGTGCCGATCAAGAGCGATTCGGAGCATTTCCCCCCTGACGGAAAACTACGCGTGTACCGCAGCCGCACAGGCGGTAATGAGTGGGAACCGCTCACCAAAGGCCTGCCGCAAAGTGATTGTTACGTCAACGTGTTGCGCGATGCGATGGCGGTCGATTCGCTCGACTCGTGCGGCGTTTACTTCGGTACCACCGGCGGACAGGTATATGCATCGTCCGACGCGGGTGACAATTGGGCGCCTATCGTCCGCGATCTGCCGCCGGTACTCTCCGTGGAGGTGCAGACACTGCCATGAAGCGAGCGCTGAAAATGACTTCCAGCAGCGTTCGCGCCTTGAAGCGTCCTCAACGTAGCTCCGAGCCGGCGTTCCGGCACTTTCCTTGGCTGCGGCCTGGCTGGAAGGGGCATTTTGAGCGCTCGCGGGAAACGGAGTTGTTATTATAGGAGAGTAATAAGTCATGATACGAGTTGTACTGCCAGCACATCTGCGCAAGCTCGCCCACGTTGACGGCGAAGTGTCCCTCGAAGTCGCGGGTAAAATCACGCAACGATCAATTCTCGATGCGCTCGAAGCGCGTTATCCAATGTTGCGTGGAACTATTCGGGACCACGCCAACGGCAAGCGCCGTGCGTTCGTTAGATTCTTCGCCTGCGGCGAGGACCTGTCTCACGAAGCGCCGGATACGCTGCTGCCGGAGGCGATCGCAACCGGAACGCAGCCTTTTATGATCGTCGGTGCCATTGCCGGCGGCTAGCTGAGGTTTGAGTGGGCTGATTGTTCGATTGTTAGCGGATGCGGCCCGTGGCTGGGATCGTCTTCAGCCGGCAGCATCGGCTTAACGCCGTTGATGACTTCTCGATCCTGCACAACCTTCAGAAGGAGAAAACATGCCAATAAAAATATTTGTCAATCTACCGGTCAAGAATCTAGAAAGGTCCGTGGAGTTTTTCAGCAAACTTGGCTTCAGTTTTGACAAACAATATACCGATGAGACTGCCACATGCATGGTGGTGAATGAGGACATATTCGTCATGCTGTTAACTGAAGAAAAGTTTCAGACCTTTACGCCCAAACAGATTTGCGACACCGGTAAATATACAGAAGTGCTGGTGTGCTTATCTCTGGAGAGCCGGTCAAAAGTCGATCAGATGGTTGCGAAGGCGATCGCCGGCGGAGGCTCAACCTACAATGAAGCGAAAGACCATGGTTTCATGTATGCCCACGGATTTCAGGATCTGGATGGTCACATATGGGAGCTGGTCTACATGGACCCAACCGAGGTAAAAGAACCGCTAAGGGCAATCAACTAGGAAAGTGAGGGCGTAATAACGGTTATCGGTTGTCGCTACTAGCACCGCCCAGAAGAGGATCTTATGATCACTAAAATTCTCATGGTCGTGCCGATTGTTGTCGTCGTCTTTGCCGGCATCGTGGCTCTGCAATCTCCGCAATTTCGTGTCGCGCGGACGGCTAGGATGCGCGCGCCGGCCCCGGCGATATTTGCGCAGGTCAATGATTTCCATAAATGGGAAGCATGGAACCCATGGGGGAAATTGGATCCGACGATGAAGCAAACATACCAGGGCGCCCCCGCCGGGACTGGCGCTGTCTACACCTGGACTGGTAACAAAGAGGTAGGAGAAGGCCGCATGACGATCATTGAGAGCCGTCCGAACGATCTGATCCGGATCAACCTAGAGTTCTTCAGCCCGTTTGCCGCCACCAATCTTGCGGAATTCACATTTAGACCCGAGGGCGATCAAACATCGGTGACATGGAGCATGGCGGGCAAAAACAACTTCATTGCCAAGGCTATCCATCTGTTCATGAATATGGACAAAATGATTGGCGCTCAATTCGAGCAGGGTTTGGCGCAAATGAAGTCGGTCGTGGAAGCGGCATCGAACAAGAGCGGGGTGACATTAAACCATTGAGTCGCTGGCAGAGAGATGCTGGCGAAGCTTATTTTCAATAAAGCGATAACAATGACGTCAAAAGCCGAATAAGGAGAGCTCATGTGAAGTATAAGGGCAGCTGTCACTGCGGTAAGATTGCATTCGAAGCTGAAGGCGAAATTAAAGCGGCGATGGCATGCAATTGTTCGATCTGTTCGCGCAAGGGATCGCTCCTGTGGTTTGTGCCCCGCGAACAGTTGATTGTGCTCACGCCGGAAAAGGACATCGGAACCTACACGTTCAACAAGCGGGTGATCAAACACCGCTTTTGTCAGACATGCGGCATCCATCCATACGGTGAAGGCACCGATCCCAACGGAAACAAGATTGCCGCCATCAATCTTCGCTGCATCGAAGGGATTGACCTGGCAAGCGTTCCGGTTCAGAACTTCGACGGGCGGTCGTTGTGAATGGGTCCGGTGGGATATAGGCGATGGCGTGAGCGATCTCCTGGTAAATTTGGACGTTGATGATCTTGATAAGGCGGCGCGCTTTTACAGTTCTGTATTCGGATTGAGAGCCGGCCGCCGCCTCGGCGCCGGCGGATTGGAGATGCTTGGCTGTTCGTCTCCAATATATCTCCTGGAGAGATCAGCAACTGCGCCTGCAGAGACAACTTCGCTGGCTCGAACCTATCAGCGGCATTGGACGCCGGTGCATCTCGATTTTGTCGTCGATGAAATCGAGCCGGCGGTTGAGCGAGCTGTCTTAGCGGGAGCGGTGCTAGAAAAGCCCGTTCAGGTATTCGGGTGGGGCAAGCTCGCCCTCATGGCTGATCCGTTTGGCCATGGTTTTTGCTTTGTGCAGTTTGTCGGGCGCGGTTATGACGAGATCGCCAAGTAAGCGTCCGGCATGGCTCGACTTCCCCATGAGGAATGCCCGACCGAAGCTCCCGGTTGCCGGAGCGTCCCGTGTTAAGAGGGTCACAATCGAGGACGAAGGAGATCAATCATGAACGTTGCACTGTGGATCCTTCAAGTGTTGCTTGCCGCCCTATTTCTGTTCGCCGGTGGCGTGAAGCTGGTTACGCCGATCGAGGAGATGCTGAAGCAAATGCCGCTCGCGCTGCCAGGCTGGTTCTTGCGTCTCACCGGCGTCATCGAGGTGCTGGGTGCGATCGGCGTGATTGTTCCCTGGCTAACGGGTATTCGCCCGGGTCTGACACCCTTGGCGGCTGCCGGGCTGGTGATCGTCATGATCGGAGCCGTGATCTTCACAATCCTCGCTGGCGATATCGCCATGGCGCTGATCCCGCTCGTTGTGGGGCTTTTATGCGCTTTGGTCGCCTACGGGCGCTGGCGTCTGACGCCGTATCCCGGATCGGCTGAGCCGTCGCGGCTTGAGCCAAGCGCAAAGCGCACCTAGGTCTCAGCAAGCAGAACGCCAAGGAAAATATCCGGCGCAGAAGATCAAAACCGCGGAATCGAGATCCGCTTTTCCGGCGATGACTTGTCGCCGCCTGATGATGCTTCCTTGTCAAATGGCAGAGCCGATTTGCGATTGAATGCGCGCCGAAGTTTTGGACGAGCGCAGGTCTTGAGGTCAAACGACATGTGTAGAAACATCAAAACGCTATTCAATTTTGAACCGCCGGTTACCGACTCGGAAATCCGGGCAGCATCGCTGCAGTTCGTACGGAAAATCAGCGGCTACAACAAGCCCTCGAAAACCAATGAGACCGTATTCTTTTCGGCCGTCAATGAGGTCGCGATGATCTCAAAGCACCTTCTGGCTTCATTGGAATCGACGACCGCCCCGAAGACTCGGCAGGAACAGGCTGCTAAAGCAGCTGCCCGCGCCGCTCGGAGATTCGGCAGGTGAATTTGGATGCGGCTTATCGCCGACCACATGGCCGCAAAGGGTTAACCGGGAGCAGGCGCCGGTGGAGCGCCGGCTTTGACGAAGCATGATCGTTCATCTTATTGACGGTACCTATGAGCTGTTCCGCCACTTCTATGGCTTGCGCCGGTTCAACAAGGGCGAGGACCGACCCTTGGGGGCCGTCATCGGCGTCCTCAATACAGTACTGCAGATGATTGAGAGTGGAGCGACGCACGTGGGCGTGGCGACCGATCACGTGATCGAGTCGTTTCGCAATCGACTCTGGCCTGGTTACAAGACAAGCGATGGTATCGAGCCCGCACTGCTTGCCCAGTTCACTCCGCTCGAAGAAGCACTCGCCGCTATGGGCGTGGCTGTCTGGCCGATGATCGAATTGGAGGCTGACGATGCGCTTGCTTCGGCGGCGCAGACCGCTTCCGAAAACGTAGACGTGGAAAAGATTTGCATCTGGACGCCCGACAAAGACCTGGCGCAATGCGTCCGCGGCGACCGGATAGTGCAGGTGGACCGTCGAACTCAAAAGATGCGCAATGCCGAAGGAGTTCGCGAGAAGTTCGGAGTTGATCCGGTTTTAATCCCCGACCTGCTCGCTCTGATCGGTGATGCCGCCGATGGATTTCCGGGCATTGCCGGGATCGGACCGATCACGGCTGCGCGGCTGCTTAACCGGCACGGCATGATAGAGAATTTTCCATCTGCCGTACTGGGAGATAATCGCGAACTGGCGCTACTGTTCAAAAATCTGGCGACGCTCAGGACCGACGCGGGCTTGTTCCGCGATATCGACGAGCTGCGCTGGCGTGGACCACCCGAGGGATTTGCCGCCTGCGTGGACCGTCTGGGAGATCCTCGTCTCCTGGAGCGCTGTCACAAGGCAGAAAACGCATTCAATGACTGATCTAGATAACAACTCAACTATCATGGAGCAATAGCCCATGCCCTCTGTTGATGGCCACGTGTTGCCGGTACCTAAGAAAAACCTGCAGGCATATGCGCGCATCGCTCGAATGGCCGGAAAGGTTTGGCGAGATCATGGCGCGCTTGAGGTTCGGGAGGGCGTCGCCGACGATGCGAAGCCGGGAAAGCATACGTCGCTTCCGCAGAGCGTCAAGCTTAAGGCGGGCGAGACCGTGGCGTTCTCCTGGATCGTATCAAGTCGCGCACCCATCGTGATCAGGTCAACGCCAGAGGTTATGAAAGATCCGCGCCTGGCGCAGATGATGGATCCGAAAGCGCTGCCCTTTGATGCCAAGGCATGTTTTATGGCGGATTTAAGGTACTCGTCGCGGTTTGAGCAGGCGCGCGCTCCTTCGATCGAGCAGGTTGGTTTCTCGCCCCGTGCGCTGATACAGATCATCAGCAGCACGATTTCATTCGCCGCGGCGCTCTGCCGTTACCTTCAACTTCCCGTCTCGGGCACCGTCATCACTTCGAGCAGGTGGCCGTCGGGGTCTTCGAAGTAAAAGCCGCGCCCGCCGCGGCGAGTGTAGATCTTGCCATCGGTGTGGTTGTAGGGCCCGCTGCCGTACGGCAGTCCTTTGGCCTTTACCCGTTGGTAAATCGCCTCAAATTCCGCGTCGCTGATGTAGAAGGCATAGTGATGGCTCTGAGGTTCTGTCTCATCGGCAAAGTCAAAGGTCAGACTGTCGTTGACCTGCACTTGCGCAAAGTAGCCTTCGCCAAGTTTAACGTTCAATCCAAAAATTTCGGCAAAGAATTTGGCCGAGGCGAGCTTGTCTCGCGCCGGCACAATTGTGTGATCGAGTAGGATCGGCATATTCGTATCTCCTTATCTAACCAAATATTGCATGGCGGTTCATTGGCAAATGACGCTCTTTGGAACCGTCACGCGTCCAGACTCGCGTTAATCAGCGTCAGAAGGGCCAAAACAGCTCGACCGGATTTCCCGACGGATCCTCCACGAGGATTTGCTTGCCTCCATTGCCGCTCACGATCTCGTTGCGAAATCGGGCTCCCGAGCTCTTCAGTTTCTCAACGATGGCTTCGAGATCGCCGACTTCGATTTGGATCCGGTTCCACCCACCCGGTGCCGGGCGTTGGCTATCCGGCATGGCTTGGCCGGCGCCTCCCGCGCCCGGTCGATTGAGCAGCAACCGCAAATTCCCTCGCGATAGGCTCGCGAAACCTGGCGCAGGATGCATTTCGAGTTTAAAGCCGAGCATGTCGGTATAGAAGGTAATCGCTGCATCGACATCATTGACGATGTAACGGACGTGACGTAGTCATTGGCCTCCTCCTGATTTGTTTTGTGCCTAAACGGATCTCAGGAACGATCCTGCCCGGCTTTGAATTTGAGTGCTCGTCGGGTGGCAAGACAAGATCACGAGCGCTGCTTCTTCTCGATGTGCTGGAAAGTTAAGCGCCCAGCTTTGGCGCCGCGGGGCGCGCGATCAGGCGATCGACATAGGCTTCGAGCCTGGGACGATCGGGCTGGCCACCCAGCATCCTCCTCCACATGAACATAGAGCCGATCATCACGTCAGCGGCGGTAAACCACTCTCCGAATAGATAGGGACCGGCTCCGAGTTCACCCTCGATAACATTGCGCACGGTCTCGAAATCCGCCCACCCGCGCTGCGGCGAGGTCTGGCCGCCCAGCATTGCGTCACCCAAGGCGGGCTCGAGCTGCGCCGTCGAATAAACCATGAGCGAGAGGTATCGGCCGCGCTCCGGCGCGCCGACCCTGGGAGCACAGGTTGGCTTCGGCAAATTTGTCGCCGAGATAAAGACAGATCGCCGCAGTCTCAAAGATCTTCGACTCACCATCGACCAGGGCCGGCAACTTTCCGGCCGGATTGATCTTGAGAAACTCCGGCGTTTTGTGCTCGCCCTTTTCAAATTCGATGGGCACAATGTCATATTTAGCACCGCACTCGTCGAGCATCCATTTCGCGATCACGGCGCGGCTCTTAGGATTGTAGTACAGTTTCATGAGTTCACCTTCGTTATCTTTCTAGCTTGTGCTTTTGCGATCGTTACCTTCGATGGTCGGGGCTAATGACCTTGCTTTGAGCGCCATCAACCAGCCTCCGAGGGTAAGAAGATGTCGCGCGTGATTGAAAAGAAGCCATTGTGAATAATCTTGCAGCAATCCCTGCATGAGGCAAATCCGAAGCAGCGAAGTTGAGCCTGGCCGGTATGAAATAGCAGAAAGTTGTAATCCGCTCTATTAATATAATGAATACTGCGCCCAGCCACCATTTGCGTCTTCCGCCCTTGTCTAACCAAGCAGCGATGAGATTTGCAACGCCAGAAGCGTAAGCGGGACATCGTCACGTAGGCCCAGAACAAGAGGCCGGTATTCGGCCAATCTTTAGGGGCGTTGGCCAGGGGATAACGATCGGCCTCATATAGCGGAATAACGAGAGTTGATAATCAAGCCAAAGAAGGATCGATTCCTTCCCGGGTGGTATGAGCGCGATGCTCACGCCGGGTCGCCTTAGGCTCAGGGCGCGACCGAGTTGCACCCCGATCAATTGAGACTTCGGATTTCAAAGGCTGGGAAAACGGCTGTTCGTCTTCGGTGATTTCAGAAGACGTCCTATGAATTCTTTTGCCCAGCCATAATCTTGCCCTCCTTCACCTGGTCGATCATGTGAAAGAACGCAGTCTCTGAAGGGTGACAGCCGCATCATTCGGTCTTTCTTTCCTGTGGGTATGCCGGTAAATGATCTAGTGTAATCCAGGAGATCCGGTTCTCCGTCCAGGTATGATCTTCCGGCGTTATTTTCTCCGGATCGTCCATACTTCCCAGAGTCACATCGATGGAAGCCGGTAGATCGAGGCGCTGGTAACTTAGCGCAGTGCCGCAGCGGCCGCAGAACGTTCGCACGACGTTTGCCGAGGATCTATACGAGGCGGGTCGACCTTGCGTAAAGGTGAACTGATCGCGATCGAATCCGGCCCATGTCATGAACGGAGCGCCACTGGCGCGCCGGCAAGTCCGGCAGTGGCAATGAGTTATCCCGAAGGCCCGGCCCGAGGCGCGATACCGAACCGCGCCGCATAGGCAACCTCCTTCTATTGTGCTCATCGATTGCACGGCAATGCCCTCCAATAACGCACATCAGCGTCTAGAACTGGAGACAAAATTTTCTTGATAGGAGACTGCAAATATGATTCTCCTCCGAATTGTCTGATGCGATCTCACGCTGGCGCGAGCAGCAACAATTAGGATCGGACTCTGGGGCGAGCAAGTGCGCCGCGGGATCGAGGCGGTGCTCGCGGAGAGGCTGTCGAACTTCGGCAAGAATATTTTTCTCGGACGCATTCGGGTCAGCGCCGACAACGATGCGAGATCCCTAATTCTTTACCCGATAGCCGCGCGTCTCGGCATCGGAGATGCATTGTTGCTGCTGATTGCGGACCGAGATAGCGCCGAAGAACCCCGAACCGCTGGTTTCACAGGTAAGCAGGTCGCCTTGACTGTTCACCAGAACGGTTCGCTCGGTTGCGCAAGCGGCCACGGTCAATGTGAGGGTAAGGACAAATATTGCTCGCATAAACTAAAGCTGAATATATCGGCTTCAAGCGTCGGTTAACAAGGGACCCAGTTTTCCGAACCATTCGCCGATGCCGCCGTGATAAACGTAGTCGGCAATATCATCCAGAGGCGTCTCATCGCGGTTGACGATCGCAAGCAAGGCGCCGTTGCGTTTGGCCATAACAGGGAAAGAAGCGGCGGGTTGGACTTGAAGCGAGGAACCGACGACGATGAAAACATCGGCCGCCTCGGTCCAGATTTGCGCTCGGCGCATGGGTTCGGCGGGCATTTGTTGACCGAAGGAAATATTCGCTGATTTGAGAAAGCCGCCGCAAGCGTCGCAGGTAGGCGCCGAGAACTCTTCTGCCAAACTTTCATAAACGTCGGCGGGAGCAAAGCGCTTGCCGCAGTTGAGGCAGGTGACCAGGCGATCGGTCCCATGGAGTTCCACCAGCTTTTCGTCTGTAACTCCGGCGAGCTTGTGCAAGCCGTCGATGTTTTGGGTGATCAGGCCGAGTAGCTGCCCGCGATGTTCGAAGTCGCGGATCGCATGGTGACCCAGGTTCGGCTTGACGGTCTTGAAGAGCTCGTAAGTCGCTTTCTTTAAGCGCCAATGCTGAATGCGCGCGGCTTCGCTGGCTAGAAAATCTTGAAAATAAACCGGTTGGTATTTGGTCCAGACACCTCCCGGGCTGCGAAAATCTGGGACGCCGGACTCGGTGCTGATGCCGGCGCCGGTGAAAAATACAATATTGCGGTGGCTTCGTATTTGCGCGGAGAATTGTTCCAGCTGCATCTCGCTACCTCAATCAAATTGTCCGTCTGGGCGGACGCGACCAGCATATAAGGTGAGGCGATCGAACTCAATGTTTCGGGTTCAGTTCAGTATTAGCACCGAAGGCTCGACGGCTAGATCATAGCTGCGACCGCAACGGAAGAATGCTCTTGCTCAGTGAATCACGCGCAACGCGACCAAGTTGCGCGATCGAGGGGATCGGACGAGTGTTTTCCAGTAGCGGACATTTTTGACTTTTGATTCCATGGGACGCATGAGACGACACTATCGAGCTTGACCGCGTTTTCCGTAACCAGTAACTTCGTCCAGCAAATCCACTAAGGTAAAGGCGGCCATTCTATGAACTTATCCTCTCTCCATCTTGATCTCGCGCCGACAGGGAAGCTGCGCGTCGGCATCAACTATGGAAATCCGGTGCTGGCGACGAGAGATCGGAGCAGCGGGCAGCTGGGTGGCGTAGCTGTCGATCTGGCGCGCGAACTTGGCATACGGACTGATTTGCCGGTCGAGCTGGTCGGCTTTGAATCAGCCGGAAAAATGGTTGAAGGATTACAAGTCGCCTGCTTGGGATGTCGCGTTCCTGGCGGTCGACCCAGAACGTGAACGGGAAATCAATTTCACTGCCCCGTACATAGAGATCGAAGGTACCTATCTTCTGCCGCCGGGCTCGGCGCTTGTCGCCATCGCAGATGTTGACCGTGAGAATGTTCGGGTTGGGGTCTCAAGTAAGAGCGCCTACGACTTATTCTTGAGCCGGAATCTGAAACACGCTCAACTGGTACGAGCGTCCAGCCCTGAGGCGGCGTTTGATTTAATCCTGGCAGGCAAGGTGGACGTACTTGGCGGCGTGAGACAACACCTGGTGGCGAACACGGCGAAGCTTGCCGGAGCCCGTGTGCTCGACGGCCGCTTCATGGCGATTCAACAGGCGCTCGGCATTCCAAAAGGGCGTGAGGCCGGCATAAGTTATCTTCGTGAATTCATCGAGGATGTAAAGGCTTCCGGGCTGGTTGCCCGAGCGCTCGAGAAAGCCGGTGTTCAGGGCGTCTCAATTGCGCCGACGGTCACCGCCAAGTGAGCAAGTCGGGGTTCGAGAGCTATGCGCAATCAACAATGGAATTCATCGGCAGCATCGAGAACCAATGCGTTATCCTCAGATTGCCGCGGGTTGATCGAGCTCGAAGCCGAGATCTTCGATCATGCGATGCGCATCGGACGCTTCTTGACCCGGAGTCGTTAGATAACCATTGACGAAGATCGAATTTGCTGGGTAGAGACTCAGCGGCTGAAGCGAGCGTAGATTGACCTCTCTTCCGCCGGCTACACGAATCTCTTTGCTTGGATTTACGAACCGGAACAGGCAAAGCGTCTTCAAACACCTTTGCGGAGTCAGCTGTCTCTTGGCTTCAAAAGGAGTTTTGGGGATGGAATGCAAAAAGTTTACCGGGATCGACTCGATATCCATGGCGCGGAGAGTAATGGCAAGATTGATGATGTCGTCGTCGCTTTCACCCATGCCGATGATGCCGCCGGAGCACGTGCCGACACCTGCGGACTTGACGTTTTCAACAGTCGCAACCCGGTCATCGTAGGTGTGGGTTGTCACAATTTCGGGATGGTGTTCGCGGCTGGTATTGAGGTTGTGATTGATCCGGCCGACACCGGCCTCTTTAAGGCTGCGAATCTTGTCCTCGCTCATCAAACCCAATGAGCAGCAGATATTGATGCCGACTTTTGCGCGAATTTCTTTAACCGCTTCGGCGATCTGTTCGATCTCTTTATGGGTTGGACCCCGGCCGCTGTTAACAATACAGTAGCGCACTGCGCCTGCTTCTTTGGCTCGCTTGGCGCTTTCCACCAGCTGTTCTTTGGAAAGAAACGGATAGCGCTCGATGGGAGCCTCGGAAACCGATGACTGGGAGCAGTAGTGGCAGTCCTCCGGGCATAAACCGCTTTTGGCATTTTGCAGCATGTGGATCTGCACCCGCTTCCCGAAGTAGTGATGACGCACTCTAAAAGCTGCGCTGACCAACTCCGGAATCTGTTCATCGGATGCATTGAGCACAGCTTTCATCTCATCCCGTTCCAAGAGTTCTCCTTGAAGCGACTTATCAGCGAGTTTCCCAAAATCCATTAATGCCTCCGGTGTGGCAATTTCTAGCATGCGTTTGAAACCCTTGCAAATCTTGGGTTCGTATCCGGGAGGAAAATCAAACTCCCAGTTCTTGGGGTCTAATTGTGTGCCTGCCATGTGATCGATGATCACTGGCAGGCAGGAGGGCTTTACTTGGCTTTCTCAGCGTGTTGCTGAGCTAGCAATTTGATTTGTTTCAAATCGATTTTCCCCGATCCGAGCAGTGGTATGGATTCCAGGGTGAAGAGATTCTCTCTTTTTGGTATCCAAAGTTTTGGTAGTGCTGATTGGTTGAGCCGGTTCCAGAGTTCGTCTCTGCTAATGCCGTTATGCGTGTAAAAGGCGATCAGCTTCTCACCACGTTGCTCATCCGGCAACGCTGTGACGACAGCCTCGGCACTACCAAGGATCTGATTTATCATTTCCTCGATCCTCATATGCGGGACCATTTCACCGCCGATTTTGCTGAACCGACTCATTCGATCCGTGATTCGTATGAACCCATCCTCGTCGATTGTCGCTATATCACCGGTTATGTACCATTCATCCCTGAAGACTTGCGCCGTGAGCTCAGGCTGGTGGAGATAGCCGAGCATGCAATTGGGGCCTTTAACGAGAAGCAAACCTTCTTGCCCGCAGGGCTAAGGGCAGCTCCGTGTCGGGATCGATCACCTTAACCGCAACCCCGGGAATCGGATGTCCGACGCTACCCGGCTTGTGACCGATCTGTTTTTCGTCGCCGTCGATCACGTCCGGAATATTAACCGAGACCACCGGCGCGAGTTCTGTGCAGCCGTAGCCTTCGAGCAGATCGATTCCATATTTTTCTTTGTAACCTCGGGTGATCTGTTCGCGTAACTTCTCTGCGCCGGCGATAGCATAGCGCAGGCTGGAAAATTCCTCAGGACTACAGCGTCTCAGGTAACCCGCGTAAAAAGTTGGCGTGCTGATCAGCAGCGTAGCCTGATGCTTCTGCACGGTTTCTCCTATGGTTTTGGCGTCCATCGGGTTTGGATGGTAAACCACGCCAAAGCCCGCCAGGAGCGGCAGCCAAATTGTCGCAGTGAAACCAAATGAGTGGAATAAAGGCAATATCCCCATGATGCGGTCTTTTTTCGTGAATTGAATTACCTGGCAGATACCTTCGATGTTGGAGAGGATATTAGAATGGGAGAGCATCACTCCCTTAGGGGCGCCGGTGCTGCCACTGGAAAAAATCACTGTAGCGAGATCTTCAGGCGTCGCATTATTCGTCACGTTTCGGTTCAAGTAACCCGCCGGCAACAACGCTGCTTTGGCGGCGGTTACTATTTTTAGCGCGGCAGTGAATGTCTTTCTAACTTCTTCGAGAAAAACCATTCCGGGCATCTCGTCCAGGCTTGCTTTGGTCAGAAATAGTCGTGAAGTCAGAATTGTTCTGATGCCGCATTGCTGGATGGCAGATAACATCGCGTCTTGCCCGGCAGTGAAATTAAGGTTTACGGGCACCTTCCCCGCCAACATGATCGCGATGTTCGCCAGCGCGCCACCAACCGAAGCCGGGAGCATGACCCCTACCATCCTGTCTTCCTGGCAATGCTCGCCCATCCAACGGGACAGCAGCATGCTGCCGATCAACGTTTTGCCGAAAGTAAGTTCGGTGCCGGTGGTGTCCGCCATACAGAAGGAAAACCACCGACGCTTAGCCATCTGAACGAATTTGGCGGGCAACAAATCGGCCGGCTTGCGGCGATACCGCGCCGCTTCGCTGGCGAGTTCCAGGACCGCCTGGCGGACTTGGATTGCGGTCGAATTGGCTGGCAGCGGTTTTCCAAACGAGACTGTGACCGGATAGGGAAAGAGCTTGGGCCATTTCCAGAAAAATCGCCCGCCATGAAAGCTAAGAACACTGCCCCAGACTTGGTCCAAGTGAACCGGAATAATCGGCGCGCTTGTGCCCTCGACAATTTTTTCGAAGCCGCGCTTGAATGGAAGAATGTGGCCCGTGCGGGTGATTGCCCCTTCGGCAAAAATGCAAACGACGTGTCCGGCCTCGAGCTCCTGGCGAGCTCGCTTGAGAGAATTGACGACGTCGCGGCGATGAGTTGCCCGGATCGGAATCGACTTCATCAAACGGAAAAACCAGTTGAGCCAGCGGTTCTCATAGTAGTCGCGATGCAGCATGAAGCGAACGAAACCAGGCAGACACGCGCCGATCAGGAGGGCATCGGCAAACGATACATGATTTGACACCAACAGCGCCGGACTGCGTAGGGGAGCGTTTTCTTCGCCCGCAATCCGTATTCTGGTAAAGCGTGTGCGTCAATAACCAGGCGACGAGGCGCACGAAATAGTCGGGCAGAACCAGTAAGACAATGGCCGTGGCAATGAGCGTGAGTATTCCAATCAAAAAAACGATCCAGTCGGGCGATAGTTGAAGGCCGCTATTTAAGACCCAGTGAATGGTCGCAGCCAAAATAATGCCAATGGTATTGAAAAAGTTGTTGGTCGCGATCAGTTGCCCTTTTTCCTCGCGCCCGCTTCTATGTTGCAGTAGCGCGTTGAGCGGCACCGCGAAGAGCCCGCCTGAAAAGCCCAGCAGAACGAGAGACGCCGAAGTATAAAAATAGGATGATGCGGAATACGACACAAGCAATAAACAAACTCCCATCGAAATCGAACCCAGTGGCACTAGGCCGAGCTCGATTTTATCGCCGGATAGCTTTCCGGCCGCCAAACTGCCGATGCCGATGCCAATCGCCAGGAAAGTCCCCAGCAAACTAATGTGGAGTTCATCGAGCTCTAGCAATTCTTTACCGAAAAACAGCATGGCGAGCTGGACCAAAGCTCCCAAGAACCAAAAATACGATATTCCAATCACCGTCAGGCGGAGCGGCCTATCGGGATAAAGCCGCTTTATGCCATGCCAGATTTCACCGAACGGATTGAGATTAAAACTCCTGGTCGAGCCCGACGCAGGCACCGGAGATATTTTCAAACTAGCTAATGTTCCGAGTACGGCGATGGCGATCATGATGAGACCGACCATGGGAAGCTGGTCCTTCCAAATCGAGTAAATCGCCCCGCCAAGAGAAACTCCCAAGATGATGGCCATAAAGGTGCTCATCTCCAACAAGCCATTGCCGCGCGAGAGTTCAGTCTCGGGCAGCATCTCGGGCAGAATGCCGTATTTCGCGGGGCTGAAGAACGCTGAATGAAGGCCCATGAGAAAAACAATGACCAGCATAGGCTCGACATAGCCCGACAAAAAGGCCGCAAACCCCAACCCCATGATCACGATCTCGAAGCACTTCACCGTGACAAGAATCGATCGCTTGCTGTAAACATCCGCTAAATGGCCGGCATAGCCGGAGAAGAGCGCGGAAGGCAGGATAAAGAGGAAGGCGATCAGGTCGACATATAAGCTGTCGCTTTGCGGGCTTGCGGCGTTGAGCGCCACCAGAGATACGACGATCTTATAAAAGTTGTCGTTGAAGGCGCCGAGAAATTGGGTACAAAAGAAAGCGAAGAAGCCGGCTTGTTTGAGCGTGCCGATGTATCGTCCGTTGGTCATGTAGCACTGCCGAAGTTATGGGGGTATATTTCGGCGAAATTGGGCCACAATGCAAGAGTGAATAACCGGCCCGGAGTTTTTCCATCGACTTGCGTCGCGCGGACGATCCAAACATAATACCGGCTATGAAAATCAACTGGTTGAAAGTCCCGCAGTGGGGAAACGACACAGGTTTACTGCACGGCTTTATAGGGCGGCAGGGTGGGAAAAGCGTCGGAGCTTATGCCGGGCTCAATGTTTCGTACCGCGTCGGTGACGATGCCGGGATCGTCAGCCAGAACGTCTGTGATATGAAGCTAGCTGTTGGAATCCATGATGGCCGTATCGTCACTATGAGGCAGGTTCATGGCGATTGCCTGATCGAGGTCAAAGACGCACACCTCAAAGAAGCCGGCGAGGCCGACGGGATGGCGACGCGCGAGCAGAATACTTTCCTTGGGGTCCTAACAGCAGATTGCGTGCCTATGCTTTTCCTCGCTCGGGAACAGAGGATCGTCGCTGTCGTTCACGCCGGATGGCGCGGAACCCTGAAAGGAATCGCCGGCAAGACAGTCAAATTCTTTCTGGAAAATTATGGCGTGTTGCCTTCGGAGCTGGAAGTTGCCCTTGGACCGTCAATTGACTCGTGTTGCTATGAAATCGGTCGTGACGTAGCGCAGCCGTTGATCGAACAATGGGCTGAACTCGCGATTTCTTCAATCGAGACCAGAGATAATAAGAACTACCTTCATTTACGTAATCTAAATAAAACTATTCTGCATCGCGCCGGCATTCCTCAAAGCCAGATCTTTCGAGTCGGTCCGTGTACCAGTTGCGCCAAAGATGAATTTTTTTCATATCGACGAGAAAAAAAAGAAACCGGCCGCCAGATCAGTTTCATCGGCTGGCAGTCGGCATAGTTCTATATCGCTTCGCGATTTGTCCGCGTATGAAAATTGGCCGCACGCGACACTTCCCTGTTGACAGCCGACACCTTGCTCCTTAAACTAAAAGTCAGCAGGGAAAGGAGGTGGTCCAGACATGATTGATGATAATTGTTTTGTCTGCGAGGTGACTGAGACTTAGGCTTCAAGTGGATCTTTGACGGGGATTCTAGCTTGAAGCCTAGCAATCCCCCTCAGTCTACCGAAGTTAACTCGGGGTCCGTCCCGCCGGCGACGTCAGTCGCCTAATGGGACGGACCTCTTTTTTTTCCTGGAGGATACGCTGCGCGGCGACGGCAGCCTTCTTCAACGGCCCCTGCGCATTTTTCGTGGCATCATCCAGAACCGATAAAAATTCTTCGGACGGTGACCCTAAGCTTGCGAGGGTGATCGCTGCCGCATGCTGTACCCGAACATCAGGATCGCGCATCAGCAAGTCCAATAAAGTTGTCTTGCCGTCCGAATCCACATCCTGTTCTTTCAAGCTGATCACTGCCGCAACTCTAACTGTGGGATCCGAATCGTCGAGCGCGGATAACAGCGTCTGCCGAACAGCTTCGTTCTGACGCTTCAACTCTTTTAGATAATAGATGATCATGCGGCGTTGGGTCGGCGTGCCGGTGGCCATTAGCGATGTCGTCAGCTGCATCACTGTCGTTTCTGGCTTCGTCAAGCGTGCCAAGAGTAAGATAACGGCCCAGCGCACGTCTGGATCAGAATCGTCAAGAGCATCGAGCAGGATCTCCAATGATTCGGCAGGTGGTTGAGGCAAGTGGGCGAGGATATAGGCGATAGGCCAGCGATTTCCTCGCTGTGAATCGCGCAGCAGGTCCTGTAGATTCTTGCCCGTTTCAGGTGAGTCCGGCAACGCCGCGATCAAACCGTCCACCGCGACGCGAAGCATCTGCTTGTTGGGCCGGTCGAGCGCGTCAAGCCATTCGGCAATCTGCTTTGCTTCTTCCATTATTCAATCCTGATTATAGATCGGGCGGTTCGCGCACAAGCCTGGTGGCCCGCAAGAGACCGATTTAGATTTCCAGAAACTGAGGACAGTCGGTGAGATTCTTATTGCCATGATCCGTGACCAGCACTACATCTTCCAGTCGTACGCCGCCAATACCGAGGTAATAAAGTCCGGGTTCTACCGTTACCACATGCCCGCTCTTGAGCGTGGCATCGACTGGCGCGATTCGAGGCGCCTCATGGATATCCAGACCGAGTCCGTGTCCTGTGCCGTGGAAGAATCCCTGCATGCGACCTTTGATTTGTCCGGTGGGAAAACCTTCACGGGCAAAAAGATCGAGGATCTTTTGGTGTACCTCTCTGCCATTAAGTCCATCGCGAATCAGGTCAAAGCCGATCTTTTGTCCGGCTTGCACAGTCGCGTAAATTTTCTTGAGCTTGTCCGATGCTCGTCCACGCACCACCGTCCGGCTGAGATCTCCGAAATAACCGTTCTTTTGCGAGCGGGGAAAAATATCGAAGATGATCGAGGTGTTCGCCTTGATCGGGCCGGTTCCTTCATGATGAGGATCGACACACTGATTACCGGATGAAATGATCGTGTGGCTGGGCAGCCATCCTTGAGCCATGATCGTGGTATTCACGGCGGTTTTCAGTGTTTCGGATGTGAGCTTCGAGCCGTTTAGATATAAATACCCGTCGGGTCGGGATTTGGTCCTTTTGAGCATCCTGATGCCGGCATCAAGGCCCAATTTGGCCACACGCAGCGATTCGGTTATGTGCCGCACTTCCTGGGCGCGTTTGATTTCACGCTCAGGAAAAAAGGGATCAGGTATAACCGCCAAATTGAAGCCTTTGGCTCGTAACTGGTCGGCCAAAAGCGCTGAAAAGTTCGCCGGCACCCTCAGCGATCGTATGCCGCGCTCGCGAAACAGCAGTTCGAGAATGCCGATCATTGTCGTAGGGCTGCCCGCCTTCCTCAGCTTTCGCTGATAATCGGAGAGCGAAAGCACCTGGTCCACCGTGGCCTGTCGCTTTGCGCGATCAAGCTCGAGATCGCTCATCACCACGTACTTCTTTTTCTTGTGCCGAAAAAAAATGAATGGATCAGGGACAAAGAATCCCACGGCATAGAGCATGTTCGAGTCGCCTTCACTGGCGGCGACAAGAAGCAACGCTTCATCTGCTTTCAATGATCGAATGGCGGTATTCGAGGATGCAGGGAGTTGATTGTGAGACCGGTTGAATTTGGTTTGAAGCATTTTCTCCAGTATCAGGCGAATTCCTATTCGGAGAAGCATACGGTAACAATTCCATCATATAACTTCAATGAAGACAGGCGTTCTAGAGCCAAATTCTGTTGACACACTAGGCGCTTTTGCTATTATGCTCCCACTCGTGAACCCCGCCACCCGCTGACTTTGCGCGGCTAAGGAACGTTTCTACATGACCATCAACAATTTCGAGAGACTTCGTGAGTTAAATGAAAAGGCCGAGGCTGGCGGAGGAGAACAACGGGCCCGCCGCCAGCATGAACAGGGAAAACTTCTAGCGCGTGAACGGCTGGACATTCTTCTCGATCCCAGTAGCTTCGTTGAACTCGATCGTTTGCGTACACACGGCTGCACTGATTTCCAAATGCAGGAGCAGAAGTTTCTCGGCGACGCTGTGGTTACCGGCTACGGCGCCATCGATGGCCGGCTGGTTTACGTTTATTCACAGGATTTCACCGTGTTTGGCGGTAGTCTCAGCGGCGTGGTAGCGGAAAAAATTTGCAAGGTAATGGACCTGGCGATGAAAAACGGCGCGCCCATTATCGGCATCAACGATTCGGGCGGCGCGCGCATCCAGGAAGGCGTGCTTAGTCTTGCGGGTTACGGGGAGATTTTTTTGCGCAACGTGAAGGCATCCGGCGTGATCCCGCAGATCTCAGCCATCATGGGGCCTTGCGCCGGAGGAGCGGTTTATTCTCCCGCGATTACCGATTTTGTCTACATGGTGAAAACCAACAGCTACATGTTCATCACAGGGCCTGATGTTATCAAAACGGTCACTCACGAAGAAGTCACTAAAGATGAATTGGGCGGCGCCGAAACCCACGGCGCCAAGAGTGGCGTGGCTCATTTTACCGCGAATGGTGAGAAAGAATGCTTACTGATGATCCGTGAGCTGATCGCGTTCCTGCCCAGTAACAACCAAGAAGATCCTCCCTTTCATCCGACGAATGATGATCCATTGCGCCGCGACAAAAAGCTACGCGATTTGGTCCCGGACAATCCCAATCGTCCGTATGACATGAGAGATCTGATCGGCGCCGTAATCGACGAGGGTTATTTTTACGAAGTTCAGCGAGATTTCGCGCCGAATCTGCTCATCGGGTTTGCTCGTCTAGGTGGCCGTCCTGTAGGTATCGTCGCCAATCAGCCTGCGGCGTTGGCCGGATGTCTGGACATCAACGCTTCGGTCAAAGGCGCGCGATTCATCCGATTTTGCGACTGCTTCAATATTCCCGTGATAACTTTTGTTGACGTGCCGGGCTTTTTGCCGGGCACTTCGCAAGAATTTGACGGCATCATCCGCCACGGCGCGAAACTGCTCTACGCCTATGCTGAAGCTACCATCCCCAAGATTACCATCGTCACGCGCAAAGCATACGGCGGCGGTTACATCGTCATGTCGAGCAAGCACCTCCGTGGCGACATCAATTTAGCTTATCCGACCGCTGAAATCGCGGTCATGGGTCCGGAAGGCGCCATCAACATTGTTTTTCGTGAAGCGCTTCAACAGGCGCAGGACACGGGCAAGGCGCGTGATCAAATGACCCAAGAATACCGTAACACCTTTGCCAATCCGTTTAAGGCTGCAGAGTTCGGCTACATCGATTCAGTCATTTATCCCGAGGACACCCGGCCTACGCTGATTCGCTCGCTCGAAATGTTGAAAAATAAACAAGACTACAACCCGCCCAAAAAGCATGGAAATATTCCTCTATAAACTGGTACGCTGATTCGGTTGAGTATCGGCGAAGAATTTAATTCACCGTGTTTAAACGTATTTTGATAGCCAATCGTGGTGAAATCGCGGTTCGTATCGCCCGAGCCTGTCGGGAACTCGACATCGAAACCGTTGCGGTTTATTCAGAGGCCGATCGCGAGTCCTTGCACGTAAAATATGCCGACTATGCGTACGCCATTGGTCCGGCGCCTTCGGTACAGAGCTACCTGAATATCGACCGCATGATCGAGGTGGCAAAACGAAGCCACGCTGAGGCAGTCCATCCGGGTTATGGCTTCTTGGCTGAAAATAGCCACTTTGCAAAGCGATGCCTGGAGGAGGGAATCGTCTTTATCGGGCCTTCGCCTGAAGTTATCGATCAAATGGGCGATAAAGTGAAGGCCAGAGAGATCATGAAGGCGGCAGGAGTGCCGGTTGTTCCGGGCTCTGACGGGATACTGACGTCTGAAGCGGAAGTCTTAAGTACCATAGAAGCCATCGGCTATCCCTGTATGTTGAAGGCGGTGGCGGGCGGCGGTGGTAAGGGCTTGCGTCTGGTTCGTTCTCGACGCGAAGTCTCATCGGCATATCGGGCGGTAGGATCGGAGGCGGCATCATCTTTCGGCGATCCGCGGCTGTATGTCGAGAAGTACATCGAGAAACCGCGGCACATCGAAATTCAAATCCTCGGCGATAATTATGGCCGTGTCCTGCACCTCTTCGATCGCGAGTGCTCGATCCAGCGGCGCCACCAAAAGGTAATCGAAGAATCTCCCGCTCCGGGGCTGGACGATCGCACCAGGCGGCGCATCGGCCGTATTGCCATCCAAGGCGCGCGCGCGGTTCGATACGTTGGCGCCGGCACCCTCGAGTTCCTGCTGGATCAGGAGCAGAATTTCTATTTTCTTGAGATGAACACGCGGTTACAGGTCGAGCACGCGGTGACGGAACGAGTGGTTGGGATCGATCTGGTGAAGGCGCAGATCGAGATAGCGGCGGGCGGATACCTTCCCTGGCGACAGCGTCACATCACCCAAACCGGTCACGCTATCGAATGCCGGATCTATGCGGAGGACGCTGAAAACGATTTTATGCCCTGTCCCGGGAAAAATCGAAGGTTTGCGCTTACCCGAAGGACTTGGCTTGAGGAACGACTGCGGCGTTTACGAAGGCGCCGAGGTGCCTATTTATTATGATCCAATGATCGCAAAGCTGATTACTTGGGGTGAAAACCGGGTCGAGGCAATTCTGCGCATGCGCCGAGCGCTGCGGGAATATCAAATTCGCGGCATTAAGACGAACATATCGTTCCATCAATGGATTCTGCGTCACCCTCATTTCATGTCGGGCAAAGTCCATACCGGATTTATCGACCAGGAGTATCATTCTACCAGCAAGGAGGAGGTCTTTCCGCATAAGGAAATTGCGTTGGCGTCGGCGGCCATCGCCGCCAAGCATCGTGAACAGGAAAGCACGCTTGGGCTGCTAGCCAAAGGCGCCGCCGAACCTTCAAAATGGCGCGAGCGCGGCAAGCGCAATGCGCTGCGTTTACAGCCCGCATTTAGCTCGCGGGGTTGGCGCCGGTCATAGCCAGTCCATTATGGCCTTCATTGCAAAGCTGGGAGAACAGACCTACACGGTCGATATCGATGAAGTCGGTAAATCTGTTTACAAGGTTTCGATCGATGGCAACGAATTCTTGATTGACGGGAAAAAAACCGGGCGGACCAATTATTCGTTGATTGTCGACAATCGATCGTTTGAGATCGAAGTGGATCACACGGAAGATGATTATCAAGTACTAGTGGATGGTCGCAACTATCATGTAAGTTTGGTGGATGAGCGGCGGGTCCGTATCGGCGGGACCCAATCAGGAATCGAGTTTCAAGGGCGCCAGAAGGTTTCAGTGCCGATGCCCGGTAAGGTGATTGCTGTGCTGGTGGCCGAAGGCGATACCGTCGAGAAAGGGCAGGGACTGGTCATCGTCGAAGCGATGAAAATGGAAAACGAAGTGCGCAGCCCCATCAATGGCGAGGTGAAAGAGATTAAAGTGACTCCCGGCGAAACCGTCGAAGGGGGCGCAGTTTTGCTCATCGTTGAATGATACTCTGAAGCGGAAGAATTCTAATTGCGAAGTTGTCAGCAAATTTCTTTAATGTTATAGACACCGGACAATGATTCCGAAAAAATGTTTTTTCACGAAGGGTGTTGGCGTCCATAAGGAGAAGCTGGCCTCTTTTGAGCTGGCGTTGCGATCAGCAGGACTCGCCTACTGCAACTTAGTTCTGGTCTCGAGCATCTATCCGCCTTTTTGCAAACGCATTTCCAAAGAAGAGGGTGTCAAACTGTTACGTCCGGGCGAAATCGTTTTCTGCGTCTATGACCGTGAGAGTACAAACGAACCGAACCGCTTGGTTGCTGCCTCGGTCGGTGTCGCTATTCCAGCGGACCAAGAGCAGCATGGTTATCTTTCGGAGCACCATTCATTCGGAGAAACCGAGGAGAAAGCCGGCGATTATGCCGAAGATCTAGCCGCCAGCATGCTTGCGACAACGCTGGGTATAGAGTTCGATCCTGACACCGCTTGGGATGAGAGGGAAAACCTCTTCAAAATGTCCGGCAAAATCGTTCGTACGTCCAATATCACGCAATCCGCCATCGGTAATAAAGATGGTCTTTGGACCACGGTGTTCGCTGCCTGCGCTTTCGTAAACGACGACAACTAAAATTGATTTGAGAATTAATCGACTCGCCGCAGCGCGGCGTCCAGGCGGTTAGGTCTGTACCGATTACCGGGTCTTTCTCGGGCTTGCCACGTATGCCACACCTATGCTCACGCCGTAAAGCAAGCTCAAAGGTACCATTAACAAGATTTGCGAGATCACATCAGGCGGGGTTAGCACGGCCGAGATGATGGCCATGCCGATGATTGCGTAGCCAAGATAGTGAATCAATAGCCGATGATCCACCAAACCCACACGAGCCAAAAAGAAACTGAGCACCGGTAGTTGAAACATTACTCCAAATGCCAATACCAGCCTGGCAACCATGGAAAGATAATCACCGATTTGAATCGCCGGCTGAATCTGCAGCACCTGATAGCGCTTTAACAGGAAAGCGAGACCCTTCTGGAGAACGACGCCGTAGCAAAAAACCACGCCTGCGAGAAAAAAGAACGAGCCAAAAAGCACAAAGCTGCGGGTATAACGCTTCTCATGTTCGTATAGCCCCGGCCCGACGAATTGCCAGCCTTGCCACAACAGCACCGGCAGCGCCACGATCAGAGCTGCAAAGAATGAAATCTTCATTTTTGTGAAGAAGGCCTCGGTCACGGCCGTGCCGATCAAAGTCAGATCGGGTATTGGCAACCGCCGGAGTGGTTCCGCCAGAGCAAAAAAGATCTGCTCCGCGAAATAAAAGCAGAAGATGAACGCGATAGCGACAGCAAGGACGGAGCGAATCAGTCTGGTGCGGAGCTCATCTAGATGAGAGCTAAAAGGCATCTGGACGTTTTCCAAATGCCTTTTAGCGGGCTGGTTACTCACGTGATTGGTTAGCAGCCGCGGGGGAAGCGGCCGAGGCATCAGCTTGCTTGGTTAGCAACGAATCGTCTTTTTGAGTCGCCTGAGCCGGGGATTCGGACGGTTCGTTTTCCAATTGACGAAACTCGTCTTTAAGCTCATCAGTCGCCCTTCGAAACTCGGCCATGCCCTTGCCGAGCGCCCGGGCGAGCTCAGGCAGTTTCTTGGGACCTAAGACGATCAGCGCCAAAGCTAAAATCAGCAATAGCTCCGGCATCCCAATACCAAACATGCTACGTCCTCCAGCGTCAAGCTATGCGATTTTCTATCAGTTGGCAACCAAGCTAAATGTCTCGACACCGAGTCCTGCCAGCGGCGGATTACTTCAGACGACTGCTGTCGCTGGCCCGGCTCACAACGTTGTGACCGGCAGCACCGAATGCTATTTTAATACAATGAAACGTTCCGCGATCTTGATCGATCGAGAGTTTCTCAAGCACATGCCAGGTCGAGGTCATCCTGAGCGACCCGAGCGGTTGCGAGTTTTGCTAGACTTGGCCGAGACCCTAGATCCCGCTCGTTTTCAGCTGATGCCGGCCAGGGCTGCCTCGCGATCGGAAATCGAGCTTTGTCACGATCCGAAATATGTCCAGTTGGTGGAATCGACTGCGGGCCTGACCCAGTATGCTTTGGATGGAGACACTATCACTAGTCAGGATTCTTTTGCTGTTGCTTTGCTCGCGACAGGAGGTTTTCTGAAATTGTTGGACTCCGTTGCTGCCGGCGAATCGTGCAACGCTTTTGCCATGATACGACCGCCAGGACATCATGCGCTCAGAAACAGAGCCATGGGCTTCTGCCTTTTTAATACCATTGCTGTCGGTGCGCAGTATCTGAAGACTGCCCATGGAGCAAAGCGGATTGCCATCGTTGATTGGGATGTGCACCACGGTAATGGCACCCAAGAGGCGTTCTACTCTGATCCCTCTGTTCTGTTTGTCTCAGCCCATCAGTATCCTTTCTACCCGGGCACGGGGGGCGTCGCAGAAGTGGGAGTGAAAGAAGGCGCGGGTTTCACGATCAACGTTCCGCTCCCGGCCGGCTGCGGAGATGCGGAATACTTGCGAGTCTTTAGAGACGTCGTCATTCCAGCTATCGAACGCTTCCGACCGCAGTGGATTTTAGTGTCGGCCGGATTTGATCCGCATCGGCAGGATCCATTGGCAGGAATGAATGTGACCGAAGCTGGATTCTCGCAGATGGCCCGTGCGATGCTGCACCTAGCGGAAGTTTACTGCGGCGGGAAAATAGCGTTTTTGCTCGAAGGCGGCTACGATCTCACCGCCCTTAAGTCGTCCGTTGCCGGTGTTCTCGAAAGGCTCCAAGAATCTGGTGGCGACAAGTTTCCGGCCGACGTTGGCGGCGAGAAGATAGATCCTCTTATTCGTGCAGTTTTGGGAACGCACGATCAATTTCACTGAAAGTATTGACCCTCCGCTCGGAGTCATCTATTTTAGTGTTCAAGTTAAGGTTTAAATTTTTTCAAGGCCGGTAAGAACGTGAATACACCTGAACAACGCAGGGTCGTCGTAACAGGCATGGGCTTGGTTACTCCATTGGGGACTGGCGTTGAAAAGAATTGGGATGCTTTGATTGCCGGGCGCTCCGGGATCAGACGAATCAGCCGATTTTCCAATCTTGAAGCTTATCCCTCGCAGATCGCGGGGGAAGTGCCGGACTTTTCTCCTACAGATTTCATCGAGCCTAAAGAGATCAAGAAGATGGATCTTTTTATCCAGTATGCGGTCGCGGCGGCAGCGATGGCGATGACGGATAGCGGCTTGAAAATCGATACTGAGTTGGCTGAGCAGGTAGGTGTTATCATTGGTGTTGGACTTTGCGGCATCGATACCATCGAGACTACCAAGGAGGCGATACTGCAGGGCGGGCCGCGGAAAATATCTCCCTTTTTCATCCCGAAAGTGATATCTAACTTGGCTCCCGGTCAGATCGCGATTCGCCATGGTGCCAAGGGAATCAACTTAACACCAACGTCTGCATGCGCGTCCGGTACACATGCCATCGGCGAGGCTTATCACTTGATTCGGCGCGGCTTGCAGGATGCGGTGATTACCGGCGGTGCTGAGTCGGCTATTACTCCGTTGGCCGTTGGCGGCTTCGCCGCCATGAAGGCGCTCTCGACCCGCAATGATGAGCCAGAACGCGCCAGCCGCCCCTTTGATCGAGATCGCGACGGGTTCGTGATTGCCGAAGGCTCCGGTGTTCTCATCCTCGAAGAAAGAGAGAGAGCTCTCCAACGAGGCGCAAAGATTTACGCCGAAGTGGTTGGCTATGCGGCAAACGGCGATGCGCACCACATGACCGCGCCGGCGCCGGAAGGCGAAGGCGCGGCTCGCTGTATGAGACTGGCATTAAAGGATGCCGGACTCGCGCCCACCGACATTGATTATATTAACGCACACGGGACGTCCACAGAATACAACGATGCCAACGAAACGATGGCGATCAAAAAGGTATTCGGCGAACAGGCGGCCAAACTAGCAGTGAGTTCCACTAAATCTATGACCGGCCATTTACTCGGTGCAGCCGGTGCTGTTGAAGGCGTGTTCTCAGCGCTCTCCCTGCATCACGGTCTGATTCCGCCGACGATCAACTATGATAATCCTGATCCACAGTGCGATCTGGATTATGTGCCTAACGAAGCTCGTAAGAAGGATCTCAAGGTCGTACTCTCGAACTCGTTCGGTTTCGGTGGGACGAATGCGTGTGTCATATTGAGGAGGGCGGAATGAGTGGAGGACAGCGGCGCAGTGTGATTCTCGGAACGGGTTCTGAACTACCGTCCAAGGTCATTACAAACCATGACCTTGAGAAGATGGTCGAGACCAGTGACGAATGGATCACAGTCCGCACTGGGATAAAAGAGCGCCGAATACTTGAAGAGGGTAAGGGCAACGCGGATATGGCGTTCCGTGCTGCAACGAGAGCGCTTGACGATGCGAGTTTGGACGCTGGTGATTTGGACGCGATCATTATGGGAACGGTCACTGCGGATTATCCGTTTCCAAGTTCGGCTTGCGTGCTTGAAGATATGCTCGGGGCTAGAGGAGTTTTCTCCTTCGATGTCGGCGCTGCCTGCTCGGGATTTCTCAACGCGTTATCGGTCGCGGATTCTTTTATCCGGCTCGGTAAAATCCGTAACGCTCTCGTAGTCGGTTCTGATGTTCTAAGCCGGCTGCTGAATTGGCAGGACCGCACAACCTGTATACTGTTTGGCGATGGGGCGGGTGCCGTGGTACTCGGTGCCTCGGAAAACGGCAACGGTATTTTAAGCACCAAATTGCGCACCGATGGCTCGTACGCGAAAACTCTTTATGTCCCGGCGGGAGGCTCTCTTAAACCAGCCAACTGCAAGACCGTAGAGAGAAACGAGCATACCATCACTATGAACGGGAAAGAGGTATTTAAGATTGCGGTGCGTTCAATGGAAGATATTAGCCGGGAGGCGCTGGAAGAGGCGGGTGTCGGCATCGATGAAGTCTCGCTGGTGATTCCACATCAGGCCAATCGTCGTATCATCGTCGCTCTAGCCGAGAGGCTGGGTGTTTCGATGGACAAAGTCATGGTCAATCTCGAAAAGTACGGGAATACCTCTGCAGCATCTATTCCAGTGGCCCTGGATGAAGCCAAGCGTCAGGGCCGGATCCAGAAGGGCGATGTCGTTTTGCTCAATGGATTTGGTGCGGGATTTGCCTGGGGCGCAGCAGTGATAAAGTTTTGACTCGTTAAACATCTTCTAACAATTTCAATTAAGCGCTACCCTTTTCATCTACACAACTATTAACTATTTACCCGTCCAATCGTTCATTTGGAGCTGAGTCTCTAGAGGAGTTCTGACGTCTCCAAGCTAGTGAGAAGGGTCAGACACGGTTAAGGCTTAATCGGGCTTTCGCTCAGTCTCTTCACGCAACCGGACGAGTGCAGGACTGAACTCGACGGATAAAGAACTGTTGCGGATTGCCGTTGTCAAATCGGAAAGATGCCCGAGCTCGTTAGCTAAACCGGCTCGGCTCTGGGCTAATGTAGGGAGGCTTCCAAGTGTCTTGCCGTCTTTCCCACCAGCGCTTCCGTGCCGGCGATACGGTCATCGCGCAATCCAATGGTGTCCTGTTTCTAATTGTCCTTGATTGCTTCTTTACCGAAATAGTTGTTTAGCGCCCGGCCAGGAAATCTTACCGGGGCTTGTCTTCAAAACCGGCTTGTCGCCATATTCAACAAGTTTGTAGGCATATCTGATCATTGCGCATGGCTCGAGGTGCCCATCTTGGTTCCCACCCCGTAGCTGTCGAAAGCAAGTCGCGCTCCGGAGAGCTCGGTGCGATCGTATTCATCCAAGCCGCCGCTTCCGATATTTTAATGTCGGGAAATTCAGCGTCGTCAAGAATTTTAGCCAACTTGATTGCCAGCCCTGCAAGATCGCCGCTATCTATACGGACGCCTTTCAGGCGCTGAGCACGGGCAGCCATCTCTTTGGCGACTTTGACCGCATTGCGCGGGCCGGCAATTGTGTCTTAGGTATCGATCAATAGAGTTGCGGCTTCGGGAAAGCTTGCCGCTAACTCCGAAAGGAATCTATATTTCATCTCCGAAGCTGCTGACGAAAGAATGGGCCATGTTCGACGGTCGGTATTTCATATGTCTTGCCCGCCAACACATTGCTGGTGCCGGCAAAGCCGGCAAGATACTCGATCGGGGGACTTTCGTCGCGGCATCGATTCCATGGGGTCGGCGTAAAGCGAAATCCACAACGGCCGCTTGCCTGCGGTATGAACACACTTAGCTGCCTTCGTGGCAATGAGCGACTGTCGGTTGATTTGGTTGATGATAAACGTCTCGACCAACTGAGCTTCAATAATGGGGCAGTAGCTACGAAACTGGGTTCGTCTTTGAAGAACACTCGGCCTTCCGGTAGTGTCCAAACGTCTCCAGTGAAACGTAATCTCTCCATGGCTTCAAAAGTCATACGTAAAGAGATTCTCCATTGAGAGATAATCTAGGGCTACCAGTGTAAAGTCCTCTAAAATTTGACAACGTCATGCGGGCCTGCAGAAACGAAAAACCCTGTGTTTAGCGGATAATATTCGATAAAAAAACTGAAAGTAGCTCGCTCCGTTTTGTGATCGTCGAAATCAGCTTGCCATCGTCAATTGATAGAGATCCTTCAATAGCGCCAGTAGTTCATGAGACACCACAAGTCGTTCTCCTGCTGACTGATTTCGAGACGACGAAACAGCCGGATTTTGCGTCTGAAGCGTCGGCGCTTATTGATTTGTCCGGACTGTTTTGTTAATGATTTTTATAATAATTGCGCATAATTAGCGAGTCACAGGAGGCCCCATAGCATGTTTACAGAGAAGGTTGATCTCGAAGACTTTGAGAAACAAGATCCGGAGTATCAGGACTTACTTAAACGGGTCCTTGCGATTCAGGCCGACTGTGAGATTGGTGGCCCGAATCTTTATATTAGGAATATTTTACCGTCAGCTCCAACCAAACTGGATCAGCTTATAGTCGCGCGCACGGCTGCTGAGGAGATGGATCACTACAGAAAGATGGCCCGGCTAGCGGGGGATATTGGCCTCGACGTATCGTACGTTTTGAGCCGTTCCAACCAGGAGCGATATGTCGAAGCATTCCGGGGTTCCATTGATACGTGGGAAGATTATGCTGTGTTTGGATTTTTGATTGATCGAGTTGGTCGTTTCCAACTTGAGGAATTTATCGGATGCACCTATTTACCGCTGGCGCGGATTGTTGAGGATCCGGATGTAATTCGTGAAGAAGAGGGGCACATAGATTTCGGGACAAATAAAACTGCTGAGTACGCGGCCAAAGGTGGGGAAGCGAAAGAACGAATTCAGAAAGCGGTGGACTACTGGTACGTCAAAGGACTGGATATGTTTGGTAACAGCAAGTCCTATCGATCTGAGCGTTACATGCAGTGGGGGTTGAAGAGGCGGCCGAATGCGGTAGCCCGTCAGCAATATAAAGACGAGGTCGACGGTCTTCTTACTAAGATGAATCTAACCATCCCGGATCCTAATAAGGGACGTCTTTACACGTAGGCTAGAGGGAAATATGCAGCAAGCTCCAAATACTGAGGCACTAGATCAGCAATTCAAAGAGTTTATCCAGGCCCTCCAAAAAGCAGTCGGAACGGCAATGCCCCATCTCAAAGACGATCCAAAAATCGTCGATCAGGCAATCGCCGATTGTAAAGAGATTTTGGATGTCGTTCTTGAGGGTAATGTGAAGGAGTGGGTGTCTTAACTTCCTAACTGAGAGTACCGAGATTAGGTTACAAAGGCGCCTATCCATCAGTTAGGCGCCTTTGTCTATCATCTCTCCGATAGTTTAGGAGAACGTGAACATTGAATATTGTTGTCTGTGGTAAGGTTATTCCGGCCAGCTCGGTAACCATTGAAATTGATCCGAACACGAGACGAATGGTGCGCAAGGGTGTGCCGCACGAGTTGGATCCTGCGGCGGCAAGTGCAGTTGAGGAAGCCCTTCGGTTGACCGAAAAACACAGTGGTATAGTAACGCTGGTGACCATGGGCATTAGCGATGCCACGATTGGAATACGTAACGCCTTGGCCATGGGTGTGACTTCGGCAGTGCACATCTTAGATGATGCGGTTGCCGGTTCGGATACACTCGGTACCGCAAAGATTCTTGCCGCGGCTATCAAAAAACAACCGTTCGATTTGGTTATCTGCGCCACGGAAAGCAGCGATAGCTATTCCGGCATAGTTCCCGGTCAAATTGCCCATTTGCTGGGAGTTCCGCCGATGACATTCGCGAAAGAAATTCTCATTGACGACGATCGTATCGCCATCAAGCGTCAAAGTGAGAGCGGTTATGATCTGGTTGAATCCAAATTGCCGGCTCTTGTAGCGGTTAGCAGCGGCATTAATGAACCACGGTACCCGCAACTCAAAGGGATTATGGCAGCCAAAAAGAAAGAGATAAAGATTTATACGGCGGCTGATTTAGGGCTGCCGCCTGATCAAGTCGGAGAGAAGGGTGCGAGAGAAAAAGTCTTGACTGTTGGGCGCCCGCCGAAGCGCCAGGCTGGAAAAGTCGTCATCGATGAAGGGGAAGGCGGCAAGCAGATCGCAGAGTTTCTTGCTGAAATCAAGGTGATCTAAAGTGGCAGACGTTATTTGGGTGTATGCGGAAGTAAGTGACGATAGAATCACGGCGACAAGCTTGGAAATGCTTGCCAAAGCAGCGGCCGTTGCTAAAGCGGAGGCCGTGCTCTTGGGCCCTGCTCCTGAAGAAGCTGTCGAAACACTTGCGAAGTATGGAGCAAGCAAAATATATCGTTGCGCTGATCCGATCTATGGCGAATACCTCACGTTGCCTGCAGCGGAAACGGTTGCCAGACTGATTGACACATATAAGCCAGCGGTGATGTTATTCGCGTCGAGTTACAGCGGACGTGATTTAGTCGCGAGTTTGAGCGCCAGATTCGGTTGCGGTGCCATCAGTGATGTCGGAGATTTTGAGCTAAAAGGCAGCAGCGTGGAAGCCACAATTCCCGCTCTCGGCGCTAGCTACCAAAATACCAGTACCTTGACTAATGATGGAACCAAACTTCTCCTGGTACGTCCTAAATCGTTCGAGCCGAGAATCAATGAGCAAGCGCTCGCTATCGAACAAGTCCCGGTTGCGTCTGGCGATCACTTACGTAAGCTTCGAGTGAAGGAGCGAGTAACGGTCAAACGCGAGGGTCCGCAGCTCGACGGCGCGAAAATTATAGTCTCTGGCGGGCGTGGCCTTAAAGGTGAGGAGAATTTTGCGATTTTGAAAGATTTAGCCGAACTTCTCGATGGTGCCGTAGGTGCGACCCGAGCTGCAGTCGACGCAGGATGGGTTCCTTACTCCATGCAAGTCGGCCAGACAGGCAAAACAGTCAAACCAGATTTGTACATAGCCTGTGGAATTTCCGGAGCCGTGCAGCATCTGTCCGGAATGAAGACTTCCAAGACGATCATCTCAATTAATAAGGATGCGGATGCACCAATTTTTCAGTATTCGGATTTCGGTGTAGTCGGCGATGTTTTCAAAGTCATTCCGCAGTTGATGGACGAGCTTAAAAAACGTAAGGCGGCTAAGTGACGCTAAAACATCGTGAGCAAAATCGGCCGGATTGGGTTATGGGAGCTTACCACAAGTGTCAGGCTTGATTGACGATCTGCCAGGTATCAGGAGCAGTTTAGAAATTTATGGCAGGCGTTGTGATTTCGGATTGTCAATGACATTCCGTTTGATCGATAGTGGAGCTCCCGCGGAACTCCGATCGTCCACAGTTGATGGCTGTATAGATTGAGAGGGTGGCGTTTTGAGATATTTAGTGACTGCATCCGCCGGTATTGGACGGCTGTAGTAGTATCCTTGCATTTCGTCGCAATCGAAACTCCGGAGCATATCTTGCGCTTCCTGCGTTTCGACGCCTTCAGCTACAACCTTAAGCCCCAGATTGTGACCCAAATCGATAATCGATCGCACAATGATCGCATTGTCTCGATCGTGCTCCATGTTTCGCACGAATGACTTATCTATTTTGATACTACTAACGGGAAGTTTCTTCAGATATGCGAGTGAGGAGTAGCCCGTCCCGAAATCATCGATCGCAAATCGAACGCCTAAATCGCGAATCAGAGAGAGAGTCCGAATAGCGCGTTGGGGATCGCTCATGATCGCGCTCTCCGTTATCTCGAGTTCTAAACGATCCGCCGAGATCCCGGTATTTTCGAGCAGGCTACTGATTTGAGAGGGCAGCTCCTGCGCATCTAAATTCCACATTGAAAGATTTACAGCAACGCCAATGTCGATTCCGATTTCGCGCCAAGTGCGGCATTGGAGGAGCGACTGTTTCAGAACCCAGAGGGTCAGCGGAATAATTAGACCGGTACGTTCAGCGACCGGTATGAATTCGTCGGGCGAGATGAGTCCCAGATCAGGCTGTTGCCACCGCGTAAGTACTTCCAGACCCGAGACGTACTGCTCCTTAAAACTGATTTTAGGTTGGTAAAGCAAAAAAAGTTGATCGGCAACGATGGCTTGCCTCAGTTGGCCCATGCTCAGAGTGCTTCGTTTAACAGTGCCGCCTACGTGAGAGTACAGCGTGTAGCTATTTTTATTCCGCCGGCCGAAGTCTAAGGCGTTTTCCGCGCGTTGCATCAACGTCACGGCATTGGACGCATGCTCGGGAAACAATGAGATTCCCACCCGCGGTCGGATATCGGTCTTTAGGCCCTCTATGGATATAGGTTCATGTAAACTGCCGAGAAGTTTTTTGGCGACAACAACGACGTCATCGGGACTATTTACAGAGGGCAGCAGTACTGCCATTTCGCCACTTTCCCGGCACACTACAGTATCAGAATCCCTCAGAGTGTTCCTCAGTCGACCCCAAACTAAGTCCGAAAAATTTGGCATTCGCATGAGATCGGATGTGGAATGGTCTGGACAATCGAATCCGACGAGTAATAAACCCACGTGCTTGACGGTATGCTGCGCAACCAATATTGCCTGTTGTAGCCGTAGCTGAAATACAGCATCGGCAGATAGATCGCTTATGTTTTGAGTCATGATTGATCTCTTGCGGCTAGCTATCTGCAGGTAACATTTCAGCGATTGGTGTGGATGTATACAGTCGACGGCTAATCATATTTTGCTAAACGCAAGGCGCATGCCATATTGTTACACCTATAGACAAAGGTTCCATATCGAGGTCTTGTTGGGGCACTATCCTGTTTTACCTATATGTCATACGAACAACCAACTTCGCACCTCTAATCTCGCTGGTACTGTCGAGTTGCAATGTTAAGCGTCAGAGGTCATCTAGCGACTCAGAACAATCTGTGGCACTCCGGACAAAAATGTAATCACCCTAATCGTTTGATAGTGTATTTGAAGTTCTTGACTATCTTACTATCGACGGTCAAATCGTAATAGGTTTCGTCGAATAGCCTGTGCACCCTCGATATACAGGGACTCACAATTTAGGATTGTACTTGGCAATAAGATGTTGATATTCGGGTTTATCGCGGACAAAAATTCTTGCGACTGGATCTGAGTATATTAATCGCCAATCAGGATTCGCGCTGAGCACCGATGAAAGCGTGGAGTGAGTATTAAAAAATACCCAATTCACTTGGCGGTTTTTGAGTACATCTTGCCATCCAGGAAGCGTGCGTGCTACTTTAAGATATTCACTTCCTAAGATCCCACCATACATATCAGATCGGCCGTCGAAGAATACCCTGTACTTAGGCCAAGCCTTGTAAATTATGTAATCTCCGAACTCCTCGTTGTTGAAAATATTGCCGGAAATATCTTCAGCCAATATAAAGTCCACAGCTTTTGTCGGAAAACGTTTATCGTCAAAGTCCGCATGAAGTCTGCTCCTGCCTCCGAGTGTGAGCACAACGAGGATCGTTGCAGTTAGCCAGAGGAAACCCATGCTTCCTCGATCGATCAATCTAAAAGTCTCCGAACGGCGATCTAGCCACTTCATGGCATTTAGTGGAAGGTCGTGCTTTAGGCGATTTAAAAGTCGAAATAAAATAGGCGCGGTTACGATTGCGTAAAGCGGTATATATCTCGCTGAGTACAGCGCCATATACGTGGTTAGAATAACGAGTCCAACTTCGATCCAATTCAAAGCGAAGCGTGAAAAGGCGAACAAAGCAATGGTTGATAATAGTAAATATTTAAATGCTATCGGCTCGTGAAAATTCGGTGACAGAAACTCCCGAACATTATCCATTAGGAACGGTTCAGATGCCACGGCAAATGGAAAAATGAGGATGCGATAGCCTTGCGGATTGCACAATGACGCCAACAGGCACGCTGCGAAAATTGCCACAATAGATTTTAGTTTGTAAGAATGTTCCTGCGCTTGGTGTCTTTGATTGAAGTATGAACCTGCCAGATCTCCCAAAACGTAGACTAGGAGGAGTATCAACCCAAAGATGTACCCGCCATGCAAATTCACCCATAAGAGCATAAGAAGCGGTAGGACAAAGAGCTGGTTCTTACCCAGATAGTAAAATCGATTTAGTACGGAATACCAAATCACTGTTAACATAAGAGAAAAGATGTGAGGTCGACCGAGCCAATGTATGGAAGATGTAGTCGCGGCCACGAGTGTAAGGAGTAGTGGCATCAGAGCGTCTTCACTATGGCCGCGCAACATCTTAAATAGAAGGACATGCGTCGTCGCTATGGTTAACGAAAAAAGAACAACAACTCCTATGAGCCCGGTATGTTGGTGGACTAGTGCCATAAGTACTTCAGATAACCACTCATGAGCCGTCCATCTAAGGGGGGGCATCCAGAGAGAGAAAATGTCGGTTTTTGGAATACGATAAGTCTGTAGAATAAATTCACCCGCTCGTATGTGATAGCCGGTATCGCCGTCACTTAGCAATATCCCGGGGTTGAATACGAGCCTCAAGAAAATCGAAATAAAGATTATTTCTGCCGGGGATGGCAGCAAGTTCCATTGTTTCACGGAAGCACAGTCATCCTTTGGATTGAAAGCACAAGGAGACAGCGTGATGAAAACGGTCGCTCTCGCTGTTGGCTTATCAGCGTGGGCAGCATCAAACGATCGGCAAATCGCGTGCTTTTTTTGCCCGTTCACCCATGCTTGCCGAAGTGTTGTGCAAGAACAAACCAGTGGGGCTCGCTTTTGAGAAGGGAAGCATCAGCATAGAGAAGAACTTAAATCTGCGTTGTCGGCGATTTTGGTAGCTCCGAGGAAAGGTAATCTTAAATTTAGATCCTTTTCCGAGTTCGCTTTCGACAGCAATCTTTCCATTCATTTGTTCGATGTGTTTCTTGACGATGCTGAGCCCCAATCCTATCCCTCCACGGGAGTGTTCAGTGGAAGTTTTGTGAACCTGGATGAACGGGTCAAATACGCTGCTGATCGCGTTCGCCGGTATCCCGACACCCGTATCGCTTACTTCCAATACAATGGTATCCGGCATCTTGGAGTCATGGAGCATCACAACAATCAGCCCCTGATCCGTATACTTCACAGCATTCTGCAACAGGTTACTAGCGATCTCCTTAAATCTTTGAGGATCATTTTTCATTGCTGGCGGCGTTCGCGGAAGCTCCCACTTCAGTTGCAGACCCTTTTGAGCGCAAAGAAAGTCAAAGGTATCCCGCAGATCGAGTAGAACGTTCATTGGGCTAAATTCTTCGATGCGAAGCGGCTGTTTGCTGGCTTCTAGGCGCGAATAGATGAGGATCTGATCTATCATATTTTTCAGATGAGCCGACTGCTTTGCGACGATTTGCAGAATATCATGATGTCTATTCTCGACCTGGCCGTATAGTCCATCAGTGAGGCATTCGATGTACCCAATGATTACGGCAAGAGGAGTACGCAATTCGTGCGAAACCTGGTTCAGGAATTCTGATTTCAATCGCGCGAGATTCTCGGCCTTCTCCTTCTCCTCTTTTAGCAGGGCAAGCATTGCATCTGCTGTTCGAGGGCGGGCCGGATTCGGATTCTTAAGTGCCAGAACCATCATGAACAAACCAAAAAACGCGGCACCGGCGTAAATGATTAATTCTTTGTCGGCACTCACGAGTCGGGAAATATAAATAAGATTAGTTCCAATGGCTTCGGTAAATTCCGCCCTTAACGGAGGAACTAACCGTCTTTCCACTATTCCCGCGTTAAATCGCGGGGCACCTGAGAGCGGACTCACGGTCGAGCGCGAGGAAAGAATTTGGGGCTGTGGCACAAGCAAATACCACCAGGCTGAAGTACACGAGAGGACAAGAATGACGGTCAGTAAATGGCGGGATCGCATCGGCTCTTAATGCGCAGCGGCGTGACGAACTTTGGGGTGCTCGTTCGGTAAACAAATCTCGATGCGGTCCTTGCCGCTATTTTTTGCCTGATATAAAGCGGAGTCGGCATCGTCAATCATTTGGCGCCAATCTGAATACGCCTTTTTGTTGCTTGAAGTGAGTCCCATGCTCACGGTTAACGAGAAAGGTTTATCGGCGGTGCCGAAGGCGCACGTTCTAATCTCGTCGTGAAATTTCCTTGCTACCTGGATGGCGCTGTCTTGATCCGTTTCCGGAAGGACCAGGACAAACTCTTCCCCGCCGAACCGCGAGGGAAAGTCACTACGGCGGCTTTTGTCACGCAAAATTTCTGAGATCTTCACCAGCGCGGCATCTCCGCCGTGATGGCCGTAAGTGTCATTGATCTTCTTGAAGTTATCGATGTCGAGCATTATCACCGATAATGGATGTTCATAGCGTTTGGATCGTTCGAACTCCTCCAGTATCTTCTTCTCGAAAGCTCTGCGATTAAACAGGCCGGTAAGCGAGTCGATCTGAGTTTGGTATTCAAGATGCTGTTGATACTGGACAACTCGGGAGCCGACACGCACTCGCGCCAGCAGTTCGGAGAAGGAAAAAGGTTTGGTTATGTAATCGTCCGCGCCGAGATCAAGGCCGCGTACACGGTCGCCCTCCTGAATGCGAGCAGTGATTAGAATGATATAAATGTGCCTTAGTGCAGAATTGCTCCGGATCCTATTGATTAGTTCAAATCCGTCCATCTTTGGCATCATGATGTCGGAAAGCGCGATATGAACTTCCTCCTGCGCCAATTTGTCCAGAGCTTCGACGCCATTAGCGGCGGTAACCACTTTGTAGCCCTCTCTTTGAAGGACGATGGCTAGAAGATCTCGCTGGTCCGGATGATCTTCAATAATTAGGATTGATAGTTGGGATTTACTTTCAGTATTTTCCATTGGAATTTCGAGTCGAATAAGAGAACGTTTAATCTCGACTGATGCGATCGCTCGGCCTCACGACCCGAGCAATGTCAAGCATTGACAGAAATCTCGACGCAAAACTCATACCCGGTCCCCGCACTTAGGTGTTCCAATTGGGCAGAGACTTGGTCGAGCGCAGCCGGATCGAAAATGGAGATGCTATCAGGTTTCTTTAAAGATACCAAAAGTAAAGTTGCGTCCGGCGTTTGCCATCCTACTTGTGACAGTTAGGTTTTTCAAAATGACAGCAGTGTCAAAACGAAATCGAATGTATCTGTATCAAGGAGCGCAAGTACAGGAATAAGCAGCTTATTGATATCTGGCATGAACTCTGCTCCATCGCGGTTACAGTTTCGATTACTACGATACTAAAAAGGAAGGGGGTGAATAATAATGATAAACTTGTTTAAACGATTAGTCGTCGAAGAGGAAGGTCAAGGTTTGGTCGAATACACCTTAATCGTTCTTTTGGTAGCATTGGTTTTCTGGGTTGCCGTAAAGGGAACGAACATCGGCAACCAGCTTACGGCTTCGTGGGGCGATGTTTCGGACTGTCTCGCAACGCCCACAGCTTGCGGCGGATCATAATATCGAATCGCTGTTTCAGTGTGAGCTTGGGGTGGAAAGAGCCTTTTCCATCCCAAGCTCACGTTTGCGAATATAACCCCGCAAATCGCATCCTTATTAGTTCTCTTTAAAGATCGCCATGGATTTAGTTCTAGATTTTACATTGTTTGCCCTCATCGGTGGCGCAGCATTTTTTGACATTAAAGAGCGACGAATCCCGAACTGGATAATTCTGTTCTCGCTTATCGTTGGGCTCCTTCTCGGAGCATTCCAGAGTAGCACGCAATTCATTTTTAGTGTCACCGGATTTGTCGCTGGTATTTTCGCTTTGATGATTCCCTTTGCCCTCGGATGGATGGGAGCCGGCGACGTTAAATTCTTTGCCGCTGTCGGCGCTCTTTTAGGTTACAAAACACTGCCACGGATCTTCTTCTATTCGTGCATTGTTGCTGGCGTTATAGCTTTAATAGCTATGGCTTTGGGCCAGGTCCGGCAAATCTCTTTCAAGCATTTTTGGAACGATTGTAAGTTTACGTTTTTGTCTTTGCGAATCGGCCTCCTGAATAGTACTGCCGTCAACTCCGGTCGGTACTCGGTGCCGTGGGGTGTCGCAATCGGTGCTGGTACAATAATGGCATATTATCTCGACCCGGCGGGGACGTGGGCGGGCTTTTAGTACTAACCAAGTAAATTGCGGAGCTAACGGTAAGAGTTCTCCTTGAAACGAGAAATTTTAACCTCACAAAAAAGGAAACTGTATGCAAAATAGGCTCAAAATTGCGCTAGTGGTGGCTGTGTTTTTCGGACTCATTGCCGCATATGGAATATTTAACTTCTTGCGCCAACAGCGGCAGGCGGCTGAGGCGCTCCGAACTCAAACGCAGGACGTTGTGATCGCGGCGAAAGATATCCCAGCAGGGAGCACAATCGCTGAGGCAATGTTGAAGGACGGCACAGTGCGAGCCATCAAGTGGCCGAAGGCTTCGGTCCCGGCCGGCGCGTTTGGAACTCCCAAAGAGGTGATCGGAAAGGTCAATCGAGTAAAAATTATGGCCAATGAGCCGATTCTGGAATCTCGATTATCCGGTGAGGGTGCCGGATTGACTGTCCGTTTGGAGCCGGGTAAGCGAGCGATGGCCGTTCGAGTCGATGAAATCATCGGGGTGAGCGGTTTTATTGTGCCGGATGACCGTGTGGATGTCATCGTTACGACGACACCTCCTGGAACAGCTGATAATAAGGATGCGAGACTTTCAAAAATTGTTCTTCAGAATAAGCGCGTCCTCTCCGTTGCACAAAGCACCGAGCAGAAAGACGGTAAGCCGCAGGTGGCGCGGTCGATTACTCTCGAGGTGAGTCCTGAAGAAGCTGAAAAACTCTCACTGGCCTATCAGGAAGGACCTATTGTCTTGGCACTCAGAGGAGTGGGCGACGAGTCCGAACCAAAAACCATCGGAAGTAACAAAAACGATTTGTTGGCTTTAGGTGTCCGAAAGACAGTAGGAGCCGCGCGAGCGCGTTCCGTGGTCCAACAGGGATCCGACAAGTATAAGGTCGAGGTAATTCACGGCACCAACAGAAACGTAGTGGAATTCTAGCAGGAAGGGAACGGCTCATGGGATATATTGCTTCACTTTGGCGGCGATCTGGCAGGTTCAGGGTAGCGCTTATTGCTTTGTTAATTGTACCTTTATTCGAAGGCGCCGCTCAGCAGCAGGTAGCGCCGACGATTTCAGTCACAGTTAATAAATCGATGGTCTTTCGCTTGGCTGAGAGAGCCAAGCGGGTCTCGGTTTCGCAGCCGGCGGTGGCCGACGTAATTGTTGTCGCTCCCAGCCAACTCCTGATTAACGGAAAGGCAGTCGGTACCACGTCGTTGATCGTATTCGACGAGAAAGGTGAAGTTGCCAATTACGATTTGATTGTTGTGCCGGACGTTATCGCTTTACGAAGCCAGCTTCGGGTAGTCCTTCCCAATGAGAAGGTTGAGATTTCGACCTCAGGGCCCGCCGTTCTCCTCAGGGGTGAAGTCTCCAATGAGGTTATATACGACAAGGTCTTGGAAATTGTGCAGACGTACCTCCCACCTAAGCCACCGGCCGTTGTGGCTCCGGCAGGAACAACAAACAATATTAATGTCCGTGGCGGGCGGCAAAATCGTCCTAACGTCACTGGATTCGGCATTGCCGGCGGTGGGCAGATTGCATTTGATGAAGAATCTTCCCTAGATGACGTGAACAGATGGGGTGACAAGCGGAGCATCGCCGGAGTCATTGATTTGCTTGTAATTAAAGAGGTTAGGCAAATCGAGCTTGATGTGATTGTTGCAGAAGTAGCGACGGGTAAGCTGAAAGGGAGATTGGCTTCGACTTCCTGCAAAACACACAACATACTTCTTCCTTAACCCGTCTAGGTTCTCAATCGGGATTCGGTTCGGATCTCTTTGATAGCGCAGAGGGCACTAACTTATTATTCGGTGCTGCCACCTCTGGAATATTTGAATACTTTAACGGCTCTTACTCTCTTACTGCCCTCTATCGTCTGCTGCAGAACAAGAATGTTACTGAGATTCTTGCCCAACCAAGAATGGTCATGAAGAATGGCCGTACGGGAGGGTTTCTGGCGGGCGGTGAATTTCCGGTGGTCGGTGTCTCAAGCGATACTTTTGAGGTCGAATTTAAGCCCTTTGGTGTGAGACTCGACTTCGTGCCAACACTGACATGGTCGGATCGAATCGATCTGCGAGTGTTTCCCGAGGTCAGCGAGATCGACCAGAGTGTCTCGGTTGGCGGAGTTCCCGGACTGAAGGTTCGACGGACAGTTAACCGAGTGGAGTTAAAGGAAGGAGAAAGCCTGGTCATTGGAGGGTTACTAGACCGCAGGATTCTCAAAGATATTAGCAAATTTCCTCTTCTCGGGGATATCCCCATTCTCGGAGCTCTTTTTCGAAGCACGCGATTTAGAAACTCAGAATCTGAATTGGTTTTCGTGATTACGCCTCGAATTGTTCGTGCGATGAGACCCGGTGAGAAGCCGCAACTTCCCTCGATCGAAAAGTATGACGACCCTGACATTCGACAAGTTCCAATTCCCGGCGGTGCAGAACGGTCCAAAGCCATCAGGCCGGGCGCGAGCATCCCTTAATAGCAAAAAGTTACGGCTGCTCATATAAAGATTTTGAACAAAAGGAAACGGCGGCGATAAGCGAGCGCAATACGAACAACATGAAGCTACCGATTTGTCTGATAGGAGACGATAACAAAACGCTCGCCGCGCTCAAGCAACAGCTAGAAAGGCAGGCGGCGTACGCCGTAGAGTCTAGAGTCTGCCCTCATGGCGATGCGTTGGAACGTTTGCGGGGCTATACCGGGCCTGTAATTGCAGTGATGGATCTGAGCCGTGATCCCGACACCGCGTATGCCGTTGCGGCGGAATTGAAATCGAAACTTCCGCACGTGCGCTTAGTTATGACATCCCCGTCGCATAATCCAAATGAAATACTGCGTGCAATGCGATCGGGGGCAGAAGAGTTTTTCACACAGCCGTTTGACTGGCCAGAAGTTATTAAATCGTTAGAGGCCATTAGAAATAAAGTAGATGTGCATACGGCGCGGACAGTAGAGAGGGGCCAAATAGTTGTTGTCTCGTCAAATAAAGGCGGTGTTGGATCAACAACTGTGGCAACCAATCTTGCGGCCTGCTTGGTGGCTCATAAGAAGTCGGTGTGTTTGGTGGACTTAGTCTTACAGTTTGGATCGGTGACTAGTTTTTTGAATCTTGAAGCTTCGTACACGATCCTGGATCTGGTAAAGAACCTAAAAAAAATCGATCCAATGTTTCTTGACGGTTCTTTGGTCAAACACGCATCAGGCATTCGGATATTGGCCGAGCCTTTTTACGCCGAAGATGCCAGGCGCATTACACCGGCTGATATTGAGGAGATATTGGAGGTTCTGTCGCAATCTTTCGATTTTGTCGTGGTTGATACCCCCAAGGAATTCGATGAAAGTCTCGCGCTCGTCTTAGACAAAGCCAACATGATCTTGTTTGTCACCGAAATGGACGTTCCCTCCTTGAAAAGCGCCCACCGGGCGTTTGAACTCTTTAGCAGAATGGGAATCTACGAAAAGAAGATTCGCTTGGTATTAAACCGATTTATCAAGAGCAAGCTTATGAGTCTTGAATCCGCGGAGAAAGCTTTGGGAGCGAAGGTATTTTGGACTTTACCGAACAATTATCCGACAGCGATCGCCGCGGTAAATCAGGGATTATCGATACAGGACTGTGATCCCAGATCCGATATTGCTAGAAGCTATTCGGGGCTTGCTGAGGCAGTGGTCGAGTCGTTCTCCACGGCTGTCGCTAGCCGGCGTGAGGCGGATGAAAAAAGGGTTGGGTTACTTGATCGTTGGATGCCAGTGCGAGGATTGCTCAAGTGATTAAAGGATAATGATGAAAAACCCATCTCCAGTAGATAGCAACAAAGACAAGTGGGACAACGATAAAGGTGCGGGCTTCGATAATCTGCGCGTGCCGATGAGGTCGATGCAGCCTGGAAATAGTGAAGCCATTTTTCAAGATCTTCGGCTTCGTATCCACCGCAGGCTGATTGACACTCTCGACCTAACCAAGCTCTCAAACTTGGAAATGGAGCGGGTGAGGGTCGAAATACGCCGTATATTGGAAGATATGGTTGCGGCTGAGGCTATCCCCGTCAGTCGCGCGGATCGAGACCGCCTGGTGATGGAGGTCCAACATGAAGTTTTCGGTCTTGGCCCGCTAGAGACCCTAATGAAGGATCCAGAGATCTCCGACATACTCGTGAACTCTTCGAGCCAAATCTTTGTTGAACGTTACGGTAAGCTGGAGAAAACTGACGTTAGATTCCGCGACGACTCCCATCTGATGCAGATCATCGAAAGAATTGTTACCCGAGTGGGGAGAAGGGTAGACGAAAGCTCTCCGATGGTCGATGCTCGTCTCGCGGATGGGTCGCGCGTCAATGCGATCATCCCTCCGCTCGCTCTAGACGGACCGGTACTATCAATTCGGCGGTTTGGTGTCGAACGTCTCACCGTGAATGACCTGATTCAGTTTAATTCGATTCCTCCCCAAATTGCCGAGGTGGCGGCGGCTTGTGTCAAATCACGGTTGAACATGCTCGTATCGGGAGGCACGGGCGCAGGTAAAACAACGCTGTTAAATTGCCTCTCTAATTTCATTCCTGACAACGAACGAATAGTTACCATAGAAGATTCGGCTGAATTAAAGCTTCAGCAAGATCACATCGTGCGGCTCGAAACTCGCCCGCCCAATATTGAAGGACAAGGCGCGGTGACGGCGCGTGATCTAGTCCGCAACGCACTCCGTATGCGCCCGGATCGGATCGTTATTGGTGAGGTCCGTGGCGGCGAAGCCTTGGATATGATGCAAGCGATGAATACGGGTCATGACGGATCCATAAGCACCGTTCACGCGAACAGCGCCCGCGATGCGTTATCTCGTTTGGAGACGATGATGCTTATGGCGGGTATCAATCTCCCGGAACGCGCTCTGCGCGAGCAAGTGGCGTCAGCGCTTGATGTCATTGTCCAGCTCACGCGTTTAAGCGATGGCAGCAGAAAAGTGGTCGAGTTCGCCGAGGTCACGGGCATGGAAGGCTCGACTATTACCACACAAACCATTTTCAAATTCGACCAGCGCGGTGTGGAAAATGGCAAGGTGATTGGAGAGTTTGTAGCTACGGGAGTGATGCCCTCCTTCATGGATCGGCTCGAACGGCATGGGTTTAGAATTCCTAATACCCATTTCATGCCGGTTCCGTTAGGAGCAAGGAAAAGAGGACTATGAGTTTATTCCTCATTGCTATCTTCGTGTTCCTATCAGCGATGTCGCTGGTTGTTATAATTTTCATGCTACCGATGGCAGTCAAAGATACTGCACAAGCCAGGATCAAACGCCGGCTCACGACCATCGGTCACATGACGCATGCCTCAAGATCGGAGCTTCAAAGCCTCCTCAAAGCACCGGTCTACAGCAATAATCCTTGGCTAAATAATCTCCTTTGTAATATTCCGCTCGTGCAGAAAATTGGTTTGCATCTTGAAAGAGCCAACGTTGACATGAGTCCCAGTGTTTTTCTCTTGTGCTCGGGCGGAGCATGTTTCGTGACGTTCTTCATGTTGATGATCGTGGGAAAGCCAACTTGGATGGCGCTGTTATTTGCAAGTATCGCGTTGGTAATCCCGTCAGTCTATTTAAAATATGTGATTTGGAAACGTCTACGTAAGTTTCTCGAACAAATGCCCGATGGGCTCGAGATGATTAGCCAAAGTCTTCAGGCAGGTCAGGGATTAACGCAAGCAATGGTTTATGTGGCTAAAGAAATGCCGGATCCAATCGGCACTGAATTTTCTGTTTTCATCGAGGAGGTGAACCTAGGACTGCCTCTTAACGACGCATTGAGAAAATTTGAACAACGCATGTCTCTCCCTGAGGTTCGGCTGTTCAATACCGCATTGCTTGTTCAGCGTGAGATCGGCGGCAGCCTCTCAGAACTACTGACCAAATTGGCAAATATTATCCGCGATCGGTTCCGCATTGAGCGATTGATCAAGAGCTTGACGGCGCAAAACCGTATGAGTGCCTGGACGGTAAGTTCCATACCTCCATTTTTGGCGGTGTTCATGTTTATTCGTGAGCCAGTGATGATGAATGAAATGTTAGTACATCCCGGAGGTCGCGCAATGCTAGCAACAGCGTTGGTTCTCGAGGTTATCGGCATCTTTGTCTTTCGCAAGTTCATAAAAATTCATATCTGACGGATCCTATGGAAACACTAATTGCCATTGCAGTATTTGGAGTTGTTGGCGCAATCATGTACCTGGTTTTGGCGCCTAGAGCGCCTATAGCAGAGGATATGATTCAAAGGCGGCTGGAAACTATCTCTGGACCAAGAAACGCGACCGCGCCTGTTCGATTATACGATAATGAGGAGGAAACTTTTTGGGAGCGCGTAGCCGACTTCTTCTTCGGCAGCAAGGAGATACCAGATCAGCTTTCAAAAGCAGGCGTGCAACTACATCAGGCGGGGTATCGTGGATTCCGTGCCATCCGGATCTACTGGGGCCTGCGTATTTTTCTCGGCTTGGCTTTGGCCCTCACGGGACTGCTTTTGTCCTTTTCATTGAATGCGTCGATGCAGGATGTGCTGCTCTTAGGCGGGGCCGCTGGGGCTCTCGGGTATATGCTACCTTATCTGACGGTATTTCGAAAAGCTAAGTCTCGCGTGCTCGCGATGCGCGAAGCGCTTCCGGATACCTTGGACCTAATAGTAGTTTGCGTTGAAGCCGGTATGGGCGTCGATGCCGCGTTAAATCGGGTTGGCAACGAGCAAAATAGCCAAAAATTAGCTATCGGCGAAGAGCTGTTGCTGGCAACGCAGGAAATGCAAGCCGGTGCCCGGCGCAAAGATGCGTTGATCCGGTTGGCTGAACGGTGTGGGGTAGATGAAATTCGCGGATTGGTTACTTTCCTGACTCAAACCGAAGAACTCGGCGGTAGTATCGCGCGGTCGCTAAGAATATACGCCGAAACCATGCGCGACAAACGCAGCCAATCTGCCGAGGAAGCGGCGCGCAAGGCGGTAATCAAACTCATCTTTCCCCTGGTGTTTTTTATACTTCCAGCGATTTTCATTATCTTACTTGGACCCGCAGGGTTGCAAATCATGAAGGCGTTAGCAGATCCGATGGGGTAAGTCTGTGCCGGTAATAAATTTAACCAAGAATACCTGGCTGGCTACGAAGATTAGAAAAGCAGATAACTTTGTCACGCGCTTGGTAGGGCTGCTCAAACGCTCAACTCTTGGTCCAGAGGAAGCATTGTGGCTGATGCCGAGTAAGGGGATACATACCATTGGGATGAAATTCCCCATCGACGTGGTCTTCTTGGATAAAAATAATTTTGTATTGGGAATCGCCTCAGGCATGGTGCCTTACCGAATCAGCGGTATTCAGCTAAAGGGATATAGCGTGCTTGAGCTACCCAACGGTACGATCAAGAAGTCTCACACCGAGGTCGGTGATCAATTAGAAATTTCGCTGGTGGAAACCTCCGGGATAGATGACCTAAGGGACACTAGGCTCAGTGAAATAGGATAATTGCGTGGACTTTTTCAAGGTACAAAAACGAAGTCGAACGCTTGGTCAATTTCGCAGGCTGTCGCTTTTCTGCACCCGTAATATGAAGGGACAAGCGGTTGTAGAATTCACTCTAATTTTTGTCCTGCTTCTAGTGATCGCCTGGATTCCCGCTGATTTCGGTTTGGCTTTTTATAGCAGCCAGCTGGCGGCAAATGCCTCTCGCGAGGGGGCGAGAATCGGTGCTGCCGATCCTGGCTATTCGACTCAAGTAGGCAATTGCACTTTGCCGGCCTGCTTTTCGTTAGCTGACGGCACTATTCTAAAGGAAACTGCAAATCGACTCTCCAGTGCATTACTACCTGGGGCTACCATTACTGTGGATCCTCTTTCCGGACCCAGCTGTAACCAGTTGGTGCAAGTTAGAGTGGAGGGGACGTACAATTTCTTTTTCTACCAGTTATTGCATCTGATGGGTGTCACGGCCGATTTAAATACCCAATCGATTACCCGAGAAACCTCCATGCGTTGGGAACATCAATGCTAGCTTAGTTTTGGCCGAGGTCATATGCGTTCATTACTATTCAAATGCAAAGGACAGAGCATAGTCGAAATCGCGCTGATGACGCCGTTAATCTTAGTTGCTTTATATGTTCCTGTCGATTTTGGAATCTCAATCTTCACGGGTCATATCACTCAGAATGCAGTGCGCGATGCTGCGCGAATAGCTTCAACAACCGATCTTATGACCAATGCGAAGGCGACGAACTTGGCAACTCAGGTTTACGATAACCTGCCGGAGCGTCTCGTGACGGGCTCGCCAGCAACTAAGCAGGCGACCGTCAAGTATTATGCGACGGGAGCCGCGACTTGTGCGAAATTCGTTGAGGTGCAAGCTCAAGGAACTTATAACTTTTTCTTCTATCGCTTGATCGGGCTGATAGGTTTCACACCTCCGGATCCGATTGCAATTAGGCGGACGACCAGAATGTCGTACGAGTTACAGCCAACTACCAATACGGGCCTGTGTACGGCGATTACAGCCACTGGCACACATTCATAGCGCGGTGATCTGGAGAAGTTTATGCAACGTATAAAAGACGAAAGCGGATCCGTCATCGTACTGGTAACGCTAATGATTGTCCTTCTCATGGTCATGGTCGGGCTTGGTTTGGACACAGGTCAATTAACCTATACGCGGAACCAAGGACAATCGGCTGTTGACGCGGCCGCGCTGGCCGCCGTATCTGCGCTGCCGTCGCGAGACCCGAATCAGGTCAGTGCACGCGCTGTCGCGTTTAATGCAACCAATGATTATGTGGCGAGCGGTGCCGACGCGCTCAAATCGACCGACGTGAGTTATGTTTATTACAGCTTCACCACCAATACTGTTGAGCGCTACAATGAGCCGATCGCGACGGCCAATGGCGTCAGAGTCGCACGCGAGGGCGGGCACGGCATTACAACGCCGATGTTCTTAACGCCGCTCATGAATCTCCTTGGAATGAGCACACCGGGGACCCAGAACGTGAACGTCAGCGCAGTGGCTACCATAACAGCTAAGCCCGCGATCCCCATAGCGCTATGGTCAAACGTCTGCGGGGCCACGGGGGAAGAAAAAACTACCCAGATAAAGATGCAACACCCCGACCAAAAGGATGATACCAATAGTGAAAACTCCTGCTGGACGACTTTTCTGGACTGTTCATCGGGTGCCAAGGATATCAAGGCACTGTTTAAGGTCGCCGAGGAATGCTCGGGTGGCGGGGCAAATCTAGGTTCAATCGAGATCGGCACACCGATTTGTCAAAATAGGGGCCAGGCAAATAGCGCATTAGGGAGAGCCGAAGATTTCTTTATGAAAGATCATCCAGATAGGTGGTGGCTTGTGCCCGTAATTGGCGGCGGTGGGAACTGTGACCCGAGCAACCCTACCAAGGTAACGAACTGGGCTAAAATTTACCCGACGGCAGTTTCCAAGACTGGCAATCCGAAAACTATCACGGCTAAAGTAGTCTGTGATCCGAAGTACGCCAACGAGTTTATCGATGGCAATCTATGCTTTAACCATAGGCTAGTACGGGAACCCGGCAAGGGATATTAACTCGTGAACTGAATCCTCAAACTGAACAAGACTCTCACCTCCCGATAGATAAACGGGAGTGGTTCAGTTCCGCATCCGTGCCACTTCGCACGTTCCTACTTTACATCATGCATAGAATTACCGTTTTATTTCTGCTTGCCTTATTACTTTGGGCCGTCATCTAGTTGTCAGCCAAGCAAAGACTCGCAAACTGTCGCGGAGATCGACGGAACTATCGTCACGCGCGTTGATCTCGATAAGTCAGGCGGGAAGCAGCTCCGAGCCCTACGTCAACAACTATATCAGTTAGAGAAGGAGAAACTCGACGAATACATCGGAGCGATGCTGGTAACACAAGAGGCGAAGAAGCGAGGCGTGTCTGTGGCAACTCTGTTGGAACAGGAGGTCAACAGTTCAGTTAAGCCGCCTTCGGAAGAGGAGATGCGGGGTTTGTACGAGAAGAACAAAGAGCGGATTCCGGTCGAATTCGAGAAGGTTCGCGATCAGATGCGCAAATATTTGCACGAGCAGAAAATCACCGAGCGGAAAATCGAATATTTTAAAACGCTGCGTATCAACGGAAGAGGTGACTACTTATTTAAAGCCTCCAGAGCTCGTACGAGTAGATTTATCTCTCAATGGCGCCCCCTCCAAGGGTTCCGAAAAGGCGGAAGTCACGATTGTAAAGTTTGAGGACTTTCAGTGTCCGTATTGTAAAGCGGTTCAGCCAAATTTTAAGGAGGTGCTTAAACGCTATGACGGTAAGGTTCGACTAGTTCACAAGGATCTGCCGTTAGATCAGATCCACCCGCACGCCCGGCAGGCAGCGGAGGCGGCTCGCTGCGCGGACGATGAGGACAAGTTCTGGGAGTATCATGACAAGCTTTATGCATCGTCACCAAACGCGGCTCCTAGAAGATTTGAAGTTTTACGCCAAGGATCTCGGGTTAAAGCAGGACTCATTCGATAAATGTATGACTAGCGGCAAGTATAAAGAAGCGATTCAAAAGGATGTGAACGAGGGCACTAGTTTAGGCGTAACCGGAACTCCAACATTCTTCATAAACGGCCGTGAGCTTTCGGGTGTGCAGTCTGTTGAAGCAATCTCCCAGATAGTCGACGAGGAGCTGGGTCGCGCTAATTGAAGCAGCGATTATCGCTGTATTTTGGAAAATTCTGTGATTTAGACTTGGCGTTCGTGGGCTAATAGATTATTCCTACCAACCGCCCCTATGCACCATGCCTAATTGCCCATATCGTTTAGGATGGCTGTTGGAGGCTGCTCCGTTATTTTGGCATTTGTAAACATAAGCACAAAACAGGCGTTCTTTCCATTTCTGGCCCGCGGTATCGTGATTTGATTCCGAAGCAACTTTTCTGCTCACCTAGCGATTACCCCGGCATCTCCGCCAGCAATCTTCCATATCCTGGCATCGGATAGCGCAGACCGAGTCGTAGCTGCGTCTCCCAACATCGTGCCGGTCCTGCGTGAATAACCGGTAACCCCAGGTCCTTCTCCAACGGATCGATAATATCCAGCGTCCGCCAGGCCGAACCGAGCATGTAGATGCCGTCGGCGTCTTTGTGTTTAGCGGCGATGCCTTTCATGAATTGGAAAATGTTATCGGGTGGAACGTTCGGGACTTCGGCGAACGGAGAATCGATGCCTTCCATACCTAGTACCTGAAAACCTGCTTCGGTAAAGTACCGGTCGAAAATAGCGTTCATCTTCTCGGGAAAGTAGCTGGCACCGACGAACTTCTTTATTCCCATGGTCCGTAGCGCGCGCACATGGTTTTGCCCCGAAGTAAACATCTGAACGCCGTATTTCTTCTCCCAACTGCTAATGATTTCATGCTCGCCTTTGTAACCGAGCAGCATAAACGGCGGTGCCCCGCTCGGGCGCACTAGATGCGGCGCCCATCTTCGCCAGCTCGGCAGACTTTCGCCTCGTAGCCGGGCATCGACGTTTTGAACTCTTCCTCGGTGCCGCGTGTGAAATTCATCGTCAAGCTAACGAATTTTACCTTCGCCGGAATCCTTTCGTCGAGATCAATCTCCTGACCTGCCTCGGGCCGGTTAGTGGGTCTGACGGTTCCGACAAGATATTCTTTCTCAATCTCAGGCATGATTTATCCTCCTCGTATTACGACTGTGACGGCTGCTGTGGTGCAGGGAGCCGGGAAATCCTTCGCGTGTCATGTACCCGTCCCTGGCAATTGGATCTTTCGCTTATAACGGGGTTGCCCGTTGGGTTGACTGCCTTTACTTTTATGACCACGATGCGGTGAAAATGCTCTCGCGGCTGGTATCTCGCGTCGGCGTGCCGGCAATCACACGTTTGGTTAACTTATCTCGAAAATATTACCGGCTCTGCGAAACCACATTGGTGATTTTTATGATTATACTACTCGCCGAGTTTTATCCGATTCTGACCATCTAACGCAAAATAGCGGACGCTAGCTCAGTCCCGAATCCTTCTCCAGAATTTCTCCCAAGCGGGAACCATATTTTGTACTGTGGCAGTTTACGCTGCAAAGCAAACCCGCGAGCAAAGAGGAGCCACTACCGCTACTGTTGCTCAACGAACTGTCGAGAATGAGTCGCAAGGATATGCGCACGAGCAACAATTTCCTGCATTAGCAACTCTCACTATTAGTCCTCAGGCACGCCACCTGACTTCGCCAAATCTTCCATCTTGATCTTTTCCGGGTTGAATTTATCGACCGCTTTGATCATGCGTTCCAGCACTTCATTATAGCTGAGCGGCGCAGCGTCTTTTGGCCGGAAACGGATTGGATTGATGCGGGCGACAACGAAGCTCTTAAGATATGGGCTGGTTAGACCTCTCTTTTTAAGGGTATCGACTCTTTCGCAAACCCTCTTGTCCAAATCCATCACCATTTTGGCCCGCTCACGGCGGATTTCCAAGGCCGCTTGCAAAGGCTTCTTGATAAAACCATCAACGCGCCGAAGAATCGGGTGGTAGGCGCCGCCGCTGAAGCGGCCTTGTTCAAGATAACACAAGCCCAAGGTGATGAGCGCGGCGTCTTCAAACTCAAGCGCATAAGTATCTTCGGCCGCTTCATCGAGTGTCGCCAGTTCTTGATACATCTTGATCACTTCAAGGGCTCGTTCTCGGAGGTTGTGACTCTTTTCCGTGTTCAAGGCGAGAATTTTATAAGCGGTTGAAGTTTCCGGCACTACTATCGCAGTGACCGACTTGGCGCCCAAAGTGCGCAGCGCCGATAGACGATGATTGCCGTTGGGCGTCCAATAGCGAACTCCGTCTTGGTTCGGTTCGCCGCGCACGACGATGATCGGGTCGAGGAAGCGGCCGAGCTTGGCGATGACGGTTTCGAGCTTGCGCACGTGAGTATCGGAAAGATTGCGTTGATAGGGCGTTGGTTCGACTTGCTGGATCGGCAACGAAGCCATGATCAACCATTGGCCGCCAAACGGCTCGCGATAACTGCTGATTACTCTGCCGCCATCTTCCTCGACGGCGCGTTGCAGACTTTCAATAGCCGGGGGAGCTGTGCCGGCAAGTTCGTTCGGCATCAGTCCGGTGGATTTGCCCGCCAGCTTACGTCGCTTACGCGGTGCGCCGGATTTCTTTTTGGCTTTCTTCTCCGCCATGTCACTTGTTCGGCTTGCTTAACACACCGGAGTTATTGTTCCAACCGCCGGATACTCGGCAGGAATATCGCCACTGCCAGTGCCATCCCGGCAACCATCACGCCGCCAAAGGCGACCGCCGCCGGCGCGCCACTAACTTCAGCGATAACCCCGCCGATCATGCCGCCGACAGGCATGAGCTCCCAGGCCAATCCATGAATGCCCATCACGCGCCCACGCAGTTGATCGGGAAGGTTGACTTGCAGGATCGCGTGAATGGTCGTCATGTAGAACTGGCTTGCCACTCCGAGCAAGCACGCCATTGCAAGCGAAAGCGCATACGAATTGGAATACGCAAAGACAATCAGCAGCGCGCCGAAAGCCAGAGCGCCGCTGATTGCCTGTTTGCCCTTCCCGCGCGCTCGGCCGAAATAAGCGACCAGTAAAACTCCGCAAAGAGCGCCGGCGCCCCCTGCGCTCTGCAGAAAACCGAAGCCTTCGGACCCCACCGATAGAATGTCGCGCGCAAATACCGGCATCAAAATCATATAAGACATGCCGAAGACGCTGTTGAAAAACGTCATGCCGATGAAGGTGTAATAAATTTCATCCTTGCGAATAAAGTTTAAGCCGTCCAGCATATTCTGCAGGAGGCCGCCCGCAGAGGCGGTGATCCGCTGGCTATCCAAGCGGATGCCGAACCAAAGGAAGATGGCGGTTGCTGAACCGGCGAAGCAGAACAGATAAGTCGCGCCGATGCCGATCAGATAAATCAGCATGCCGGCGAGCGCCGGGCCGACAAGCTTGTTTAGCTGCCAGATGGTGCCGCCAATTGCGACGGCGTTCGGAATATCGTGTTTCGGCACCATCTGCGGCAGCAGCGCCATCCGGCTCGGCCGGTCGAAAGCCCTGAGGCAGCCCGAGAGGAAGGCCAGAGCCATGACATGCCAGAGCGCCACTCGTTCAGATACGACCAGAATCGCCAGTAACAGAAACATCACGGCCGAACCGATCTGCGCCAAAATCATTATCCGCTTGCGGTCTGTGCGATCGGCCACCGCCCCGCCGAGCAGTGTCAGCGCGATCGTGGGAATCGAGAAGGTTAATCCGGTGAGGCCCAGGAGAAGCGGCGAGTTGGTGATTTCAAGCACTAGCCAACTCTGGGCGATAGCTTCCATGTTTTGCGCGAGCACGGAAAAAAGCTGGCCGAACCAGTAGAGACGATAGTTGCGATGGCGCAGCGCGCTCATAGCTGCGAGTAAACGTCGGCTTCCGGTTGTTCTCTGGGAGGGTGGTGACATGGTCAAGTGGCAAACGAGAATCGAGCAAGTGCGGCATTCTCGATCAAATTCCGTAAAGTGTCAAAGACGTTACAGTGAAGCAGTCTTACCGTTTGAGGAATGGGGCTGGACCTTTTATCATATCCGGACATCCTTGAAAGGCGGTTTTCATGGCCCAGTACGATTTTGATTTGTTTACGATCGGAGCCGGGTCCGGCGGTGTCCGGGGCAGCCGCGTTGCCGCAGCATTTGGCGCGAAGGTGGCGGTTGCGGAAGAAAGTGCTCTCGGCGGCACGTGCGTGAATGTCGGCTGCATCCCAAAGAAACTTCTGGTTTACGCCTCTCATTACTCGGACGACTTTAGAGACGCTGCCGGTTTCGGCTGGACAGTGGGCCCACAGAGCATCGATTGGGCGAAACTGATTGCCAATAAGGATAACGAGATTCACCGGCTCAATGGCGTTTACCGCAAGCTGCTCGATGACGCCGGCGTAAAAATAATCGAAGGCCACGCGCGAGTCCTCGATCCGCACACCATCGGAGTAAACGGCAAGCGTTACACGGCGAAATATATTCTGATCGCCGTGGGTAGTTGGCCCTCGATTCCGACATTTCCCGGATCCGAGCACGTAATCACCTCAAACGAAGCTTTTTACCTTGCCGAGCTGCCGCGTAAAGTGATTGTCGTCGGAGGTGGCTACATCGGTGTCGAATTCGCGGGAATCTTTCATGGGCTCGGCGCGGAAACGGTGCAGCTATATCGCGGCGATTTGTTTCTGCGCGGCTTCGACAACGATATCCGGCTCACGCTTGCGGATGAGATGCTCAAGCGAGGGATCGATCTTCGCTTCAAAACCGATATCGCCCAAATCGAAAAGCACGGGGACATACTGAATGCCACGCTGATCGATGGCAGCGTAATCAACGCCAACCAGATTCTCTATGCCACCGGCCGCGTGCCGAAGACTCGGGATTTGGGCCTGGAAAACGCCGGGGTCGAACTGAGACAGAGCGGCGCGGTTGTTGTCGATCCGTACTTGCGCTCGAGCATTGAAAGTATCTACGCGATCGGTGATTGCACGGACCGCTTAATGCTCACGCCAGTTGCCATCGCCGAGGGCACCGCCGTGGCGAATACCCTCTTCAATAACAGACCGATCATGCTCGATTATGAGAACGTCGCCACTGCGATTTTCAGCGCGCCTAATTGCGGCACAGTCGGGTTAAGCGAGGAGCAGGCGCGCCGCCGTGAATTCGAGGTCGATATTTACATGAGTTCATTTCGGCCGTTGCGGCACACGATGACCGGAAGCGCGGAGAAAACGATGATGAAATTAGTAGTCGACCGCGTCAGCGATCGAGTGCTTGGTTGCCACATGGTCGGGCCGGATGCGGGAGACATCATTCAGGGGTTGGCCGTTGCGGTCAACTGTGGAGCGACCAAAACACAGTTCGATACGACGATCGGAATCCATCCGACAGCTGCGGAAGAGTTCGTGACAATGCGGACCAAAACACGATAGCGGTAAATATCGGATTCGGTCTTCCCTGGCTTATCTGCCCGCGAGCATGCCAATTCTGACGCATTTCTCGTCTGTGCCCGGCGCAGATCTCGCTCAGATCGCCCAGCCATTCGTCCCGGTAGCGATTTATCCGGACAACCACCGACAACATTGCTATTGAACTCTGAAATTCGCGAATAAATTACAACTACGATCCGGTTTGGCCGGCATGCTAGTTGCTCTAGCTACCCTCGCGAGAATTCATTCGCAAAAGGGGGAGCAACATGGATCGAGCAACTTTTCGCGAACAGCTCCTAGTTGTGATGGAAGGCAAGGACCATTGGGCGTGGCCGGCATTTACCTCCGGGCGGGTTCGGAAAGATCTTCTCCATCATCATCTCGAACAGGAATATGCCACCTACGTCCGCGATTTTCCTGTGATGGTCGGGCGCGCTTATGTGCGCTGTCCGATCCCGCAAGTTCGGCGCAGTCTTGCAGAGAATCTTTACGAAGAAGAGACCGGTGGACTGGTCGCCGGTAGACCCCATCCCGAGCTCTTTCTCGAATACGCGCGCGGCCTGGGAATGGATCTAAGCCGTTTCGCTAACGTAGCGCTGTTGCCGGCGGCAAAGAGCTATCGGCAATACCTCGACAACGCAACTCAGCTCTATGGCTGGGAGATCGCTGCGGCGATCGTCACGATCTTTGTCGAAGGATCGAAAGACGAACGGCGAGCGATTGAGTCGACAGCGGCCGTCGAGCCGCCGCCTCTAGAAGAGCATCCGCTGGTCAAGCATTACGGCCTGCCGATCGAACATCTGGCGCTCACCCAAGCGCATCGGCAGGTGGAAGGAAACCACCGGACTGCCGCCTGGGCCGCGATTCTAGACCATGTCAAGCCGACAAGGCGCGGGACGGTGGTCAGAGCCATGCAAGAAGCACTGATGAGCTGGCTGTGCTATCGAGACGCAGTGGCCGAGATTTGCGCCGTAGATGGCAACGGCCATGCATACAAAAGCGCCGTGGCATAGCACAATCGGCTTGGTGGTGTCGCGCGACGATTCGAGCGCATAAACCGAACGAATTAGTAGCGCCTTTGATGGCTTGAATCTCCCCCAGTGTCACTACCGGCTCGAAAGACTTAAACAATTCTACTCTTCTGCTATCAGATGGTTCGCCGCGATAGCTTTTGGCTAAGATCTGCATCGAATTCAGCGATGGCGCTCCGCTCCTTGATCGATTTGATACCGGCTAGATTGAAGTCCCCACAGGTCACTTTTTCGGAGATCGATTGAAATCTCTCGCCTGCTCCGTTTGATCGACTGAGGAACATCGCCCAAGTCCTTTCATATCGTGAGCAATCCTCGACTGGGTTTACTTAGTGTCAGGCATGAGCGTGAGCACGTGACGCTTTTGTAGCCGCCTCGGTCTTTTCTAGGCGTGTTTAGTATTGGTGGTGTTTCTGTCGGAGGGAGAAAGCAGCCGGGGCGAATGTCTCCTGAACGGGTGAGTGGGTCTGGTCTCGTGAGTGTCAGGGCTTATTCTAGATCGGCTGCTTTATTCTATAACCGAAACTCTAGCGACTTTGGCCGGCGCGTAAGAGGTATTACACACGGGATTACAGGATAGTTGGTAAGACATTTCCTTTCGGATCCGTAGTTATTTTCGTATCGGGTTCGTTGCCAGTTAACATTCACGATGTGGCTACGTCTAAGCGCTTAGGAGGGAAAAATCATGCAAACTGGTAAAGCTCTGGTCTGGCTGGGGGTTGGGTTCCTTTTAGCGCTACTGCTCAGCGACTCGGCTTCCGCGGATAGCGGGCGTTCGCATCGTGCCGGGCGCGGCGCAATCCGGGAGAGTCACCGTGATGTTCAAAGGAGTCGCGCGGAGTTGCGCAAAGACTTCGCTGAACTCAGGCGTGATCGCGCCGAGCTGCGGAGCGACATACGCCGGGGAGCCCCGCGGCACGAGATTGCCCGGGGAAAATATGAAATCAGGCGCGACTTGAGAGAAATAGAGCGGGACCGGCGCGAACTAAGGCGCGACCATTCTGAACTGCGCCGTGATTTAAGCAGGTTCGGCTATGACAATCATTGGTACAATCGCGGAAACCAGGGAAGGTACGGTTCTTGGAACGATCGCGATCGTTGGGATCACGGCCGGAGTGGATGGTCTAACAACCACCGTGACAGCCGGTACAGCTGGTGGAACAATCCTCGTTTCGATCGTTAGGATTTGTAGTTGAATTGTGCGCTTGTCGATTCGGAATCATTCCATAGGTTCACCGGTGAGAGGCGGCTCAAGCCGCCCTCTCACCACACCATCGATTAGATTTAGAGGTGCTGACCATGTTAACGCGCCATCGGTCACGCTCCGAAGGCTCTAAGATTCTGCGATCATAAAATCATCGTCCATATCAAATCTGAACAGTCGGGTTTCGCAAAGGCAATTCCGCTCTTTAAGTTTTTTCGCTCTTTCGCTTGATGTCGCCTTCTGCACGACACCCTCTCCCCCGCGTCTTTCTTTTCCGCTTTCGTTTTCATCCCCAGCTTTGTTCTTTCAAATCCAGCGTGGCACTTTCCTCCTATACTCCAGGTAAGGCTTGCCGAGCCTGGTTGCTAACTTGTTCATCGCCCATGACTCAACGGCGAGACCGCAACGCAACGCCGATCGTGCCCACAGCGCCGAGCCAAGAGCGTAATGCCAAACTCAGTCCGAGAAGGTACATCAGATGACCGAGATACATCGGATTGCGGGTATAAGCGTAAGGTCCGGTTGAGACGAAGCGGTCCGGCGGGGTTTCGAGGCCTGGCCGCCGCCACCATGTTTGATGCGATAAATACCACAGAGCCGGTATGCAGATAACCCCATGCCATGAGCGGCAAGAACTCGATCGCGGACCAAATGTTTTTTGATTCGTTTGCGCCCATAGGTCAGGGGCACGGCGACGTTATCAAATACGGTCATGTGGGGCCAGATCGCATAGGATTGAAACACCATGCCGATTTGACGGTCTTCGGGCGGCACATAGATGCGGTCTTTCTTGGAGAACACCGGTTGCCCCGAGATGAGAATCTCGCCGTCGTCGGGAGTTTCCAGGCCGGCAATACAGCGAAGCAATGTTGTCTTTCCCGAACCGCTGGATCCGAGGAGCACAAGGAATTCTCCTTCGCGGACTTCCTGATTGACCCGGCGTAGCGCCTCTACTTGCCGCTGCCCGACATGGAAGATTCTCTGTAAATTGCGGACTTCGATCATGATGATTGAGGATTAACCGGACTCACTGCTTAAGGTTGGATGGAGCGCGCGCTCTCATGCCGTTGCAACGTATGCAGCCGCTTGACAGTCAGTAAGAAATTGCTCATCGGGCCGATAGAGCCGGCTTCAACTCTTCGATCAGCCGCTGCATTTGGGTTTTCTCATCCGCGGAGGCGATGCGTATGATCAGGCCGGTAAGACCGGCATCGATATATCGGTCGAGAATTGCCGCGCAGTCTTTCACGGTACCGAAGATCGTCGCTTGACTGGTAATTTCCCGGCGCGGCCGCCCGAAGAAGCGCTCCATCCAACTCCAACCTTCCTCCTTTGCGGCTTCCCCGTCTCTGCCCAAGTTGAGCGAAGCGAAAAGTAACGAGCCGCGCACGTCCTGTCGGCGACCGAGCTCGGCGGCATAGAGATCAATCTTTCGACGACGGCTGGCGAAATCCTCCAGGTTGTGAGCGATGGTTACCCAGCCGTCGGCGAATTTTGCCACTCTTCTCAGCGCATTGTTTTTTTCGCCGCTGCAATCCAGATCGGAATTCCAGGCTTTTGGATCGGCTTGGGGAGCACGCCGATTTCCTTGAACTGATAATACCTGCCGTCGAACGCGAACGATTTCTCCGACCAGAGACGGCGCATGAGTACGAGCGATTCGCTCAGGCGCCCGGCTTTTTGGTGAAAGGGCACGCCACAGGCAATGAACTCACGATGATTGTACTCCGCCGTCCCTGCCACGCTCACCGCGACCGAAATTCTGCCCTTGGATATGACGTCAAGCGTGGCAAGAGAATGCGCCAACAACACGGGATTGCGCAAAGCGGCGATCAATGGAACGGTGCCGATCTTTATGCGATTGGTTTTGCATGCCAGCGCCGCCATTGTCGTCAGACAGTCACCGCGCGCGCGGTTGAGAATGCAGACGCTGTCGCCCAACCAGATCTGGTCGAAGTTCATCTGCTCGGCGTAAGCGGCGTCCTCCCAGAGCTCGTCGAAACTCGGCGGGCTGTCCTTGTCTCCGAGCATGCCGCGGGTGTGTAGTAGTAGTCCGAATTCAAATGCCGAGCTCATGAGCTGACTCCAGCGTGTCGTATCGCTTGTTTGGCGGCTTTGCTTATGGATCTTTTCTCCGGAACTGCCTAGCAGGTTGCCCTCTGCCGGTCAAATCAGTGCTATCCCAATTCGATCGTGACTTCACTGGGCCTATCTCGTCATTTCGGGAAATTCTCGTTGAACGGCGGCTTGAACGTTGAACGCCAATGCTCCAGATAGTTGAAAGCGTGTAATTCGAACGGAATTTATATAGGATCGCGCAATCAAACGAACTGGAGGCGACTTTGAAATCTGGCATTAACAAAGTCGATGTGCCGGCAGAGCACTATGACAGACTGTTTATCCCGGTCGCTTGCGTGGTATCGATAACGACTGTCGATCCAGCCGGCCGAGTCAACGCGGCATCTTTTGCAACTTGCGTGAGAGTGCATCACGAGCCCACCTGCATCGCGTTCTGCGTTGACTCGCATAAGGACACCTATCGAAACGTTCTCGCAACGGACGAGTTCGTGGTCAATATTCCGTCTTTCGATCGCGAGATCTTGGAAAAAGTCAGAACACTCGGGTTGCCTTTTGCTCCCGGAGTCAACGAGCTCGAAAAAGCCGGTCTCACGGCCTTGCCGTCAAAAGTGGTAAAGCCGCCGCGCATTGCCGAGTACAAAAGCCATTTTGAATGCCGCGTCGAGTGGACCAAAGAGTGGTTTGGCACCCGGCTGATGGTGGTCGGGAGGGTTGTTGCTGCTTCAGTCGATGAGGACTGCATCGATCAAGATGGCTGGGCGATTTTAAACAAGCTCCGACCTGCGCATTACTGCGGCCAGGCGTACTCCGGCGACAACAAGCATCGCTTTGTCGCATCCTACGAAATGATCGAGGTCGACACCGTGTACGATGGACCCGAAGCCAGCGGTAAAGACCCGCGTCGGCCGTAACTTTACAACGAGAGTAGGTGCCTGGTGAAATCGAAGTCATTCGTCTTGCTATCTTTGCTTCTTTGGCTCTGCACCTCAACGCGGTTGGGACCCGTAGCGAACTTGGAGGTTATGAATCCCGTCGCCGTCCATGCCCAAAGCAAACCCTTCTATGAAGGTAAAACGGTCAGAGTGATCGTAGGTCCTTCGGGAGGTTATGACTATTGGGCGCGGCTTCTCGCGCGCTATATGCCGAAATACATCCTGGGCAATCCGAGTTTCGTGGTCCAGGCGATGCCGGGCGCGGGATCGGTAATCGCAACCAACTACGTTTATAATCTTGCCCAGCCCGACGGTCTCACAGTCGGCATGCCGACGCAGCAAATCTACATGGGCGAATTCGTCGGCAACGACGAAGTCAAATTTCAGATGCGGAGATTTCTCTGGCTCGGTTCTCCCGACCGAAACCCCGCGATTCTCTATATCAGGGCGGACACTCCATATAAGACCATTGACGATGTCATCAAAAGCAAGGTTCCGCCCAAGTGCGGCGGCACCGGCTGGGAAAGCTCGAGCCTGATTGTCGCTTTGGAAGAAGCGTTGGGCGCAAAGTTCGAATTGGTCTTGGGTTATCAGGGCGCCAACGAGGTTGATCTGGCTGTTGTTAGGGGCGAAGTCGTCTGCCGGGATCTTGGACTGACAGCCCACTTTAGCAGAGAGCCGTTTCTTTCGTGGCACGCAAAAGGATTCGACCGCCACTTGCTGCAGACCGGCCGCAAGCGCGATCCGCGCGCCGCAGAGACGCCGACGATATTCGAGCTGATGGATCGGTACAAAACTCCGGAGGTCAACCGCCGAGCTATGGAGGTTTTGGCGGCGGGAGAGGGCTTCGGTCACCCGATGATGGCTCCTCCAGGTACGCCTATGGATCGAGTGAAAATACTCCGCGACGCCTATGCGAAAGCGCTCGGCGATCCCGAGCTCATTGCCGAGGCACAGAAAGGCGGCTGGGTGATTGAGCCGGTTTCAGGCGAAGAGCTACAGAGCTTAGCCGAGCGCATCATGGTGCAGCCAGCCGAGGTGGTAAATCAGGTAAAAAAGATATTAAGGGTCAAATAGAACGCCGCAAAAAACACGGCGCTATTTCGGCCAAAGAATCGCGTCGGCCAAATTATCGATCGGCCATTGGTACAGCCGAGAGAGCATGGAAGCGCTCGCCAAGGATGCGAGTTCAATTTACGGGGAGTTCATCCGCCGTTGAAAGACGCCGATAAAATCAAATTGGTCGAAGAGATCCAGCGCAGCGAAAGCGTTTACAAGCAGCTCGGTGAAAAATACGCCGAGTTTTTAAAGAATTGAAACGGCGATGCGCTCACAAATCAATGGTCTGCCTGGAGGGCGCGAAGCGCTTTTTCGAGCGCGTTGAGCGCGCCCTCGTATAGCTCCTTGCCGATCTCCGGACTGGCCGCCGACGGCATGCCGATCACACCTTGCGCCGAATGCTCCTTCATATTGACGTAACGTTTGATCCCGCTCGTGGGGCCGGCCGGTTCGATGCCGAGAACTCCCTGCGGGATAGCTTGCCGATTGACCAACTTGGGCGCGAGGTAAAGCATCAGCGATGTTTCGAGCTCGCCCGAATGGCCCATGCCGCTCGATTTGGTTTTCTTGAGCGACTTGACGAGATCCGGCACCAAGTCCCAATAAGCCAATGTGTTCACGGTCAAGCCGAACTCGACGAAGAGTTCTTGTCCCAATACTTCCAGGCTAGAGCGATTGCCGCCGTGGCCGTTTAACAGCACGATTCGGCGGAAGCCATGATGATGTAGCGAACCGCAGATGTCATGTAAAACGTCGATGAAGACTCTGGCGCGCAAAGTGATGGAGCCCGGAAAATCCATATGGTGCGCCGAAACACCGGCCCAAAGCGACGGCACCAGCAGGACGTCAGGGATTTTCTGCTCGAGATCCTCGGCCAGGCGCGACGCGCAAAAAACATCGACCTGAAAGGGCAGGTGCGGGCCATGCTGCTCCATCGACCCCACTGGAATCACGGCGACTATTTTTTCTCTGTCGAGCTTTTCCACTTCCGGCCAGTGAAGTTCAGCGAGTTTCATGCTTCGTCACTCCCCGCGAAAATGCTTCGAGATTGTTACCAAATCAGCTATCGCCCTAGCAAGAGATCACCATTCAGGGTAGCTCCTTTGGTTGACGCCTGACTAAGATTCCTTCTGAGACGTGAAGGTATCCCTTGACACCACGAGCGGCTCGTCGTAGACGGCGGAATGTACGGCAAGTGCTAACGAGAGTTGGGTCGTTGTCGGTTGCTCGACAATCCGGTCGTTTGTGATCACGGCTATGTCGCAGCAGCTCGTTGTTCTGTCGATAAAACATTGTGAAAGGAGCAATGAAAAAATGCCAGTCAGAATTCTGAGACGTTTGCCGGTGAGGTTTCGGGGTTTAACGACCGCTTGCGCTGTTCTGTTGATTGCGTTGGGTGTCAATGACCAGCGCGTTCATGGCGCGGCGCCGTTCTATGAGGGAAAAACAATCCGGATCATCGTTGGAACCTCGCCAGGTGGCGGGTACGATACCTACACACGTCTTATCGCGCGCCATTTCAGCAATCATATTCCCGGCAAACCTGCCATCATCGTTGACAACATGCCGGGAGCGGGCGGATTGGTTTCGGCGAATCATCTCTTCAAGGTGGCCAAACCCGACGGTCTCACCATCGGCCATTTCGTTGGCGGACAATTTCTTCAACAGCTCCTCGGCAAGCCCGGCATTGAATTCGATGCGCTCAAATTCGAATACGTCGGGGTGCCTGCTCAGGACAATTTTGTCTTTGGCGTAGCCAAGACCACGGGCATCACCAACCTCGAGCAATGGTTGGCATCGAAGACAGCGGTCAAGTTCGGCGCGATAGCGGCAGGTGACGGCACTTATGATATTCCCAAGGTTGCCGAAGTCGCTCTCGGCCTGCCGATCCAGGTGGTTTCGGGTTATAAAGGGACCGCCCCGATTCGCTTGGCATTCAACAGCGACGAGGTCGGCGGCCTGAGCAATTCGTGGCAGTCGTTTCGCTCGACGTGGAGGAAAGAGCTCGATAACGGCGAGGTGATCATTGTGCTTCAGGTCAGTGCCAAACCTCATCCGGATCTTCCTAAGGTGCCTTTGACTATGAATATCGCCAAGACAGACGAGGCGCGAAAACTGATGCAAGCAGTGGCCCAAGCTCATGGCGCCGCGGTGCGTCCTTACGTGTTGCCTCCAGGGACGCCGAAGGATCGGGTGGAGATCCTGCGCACCGCTTTTATGGAGACTGTCAAAGATCCGGAATTGCTCAAGGAGGCGGCCAAAGCCAATTTGGAAATCAATCCGGGATCGGGCGAAGATCTCGAGCGCAACGTCAAAGAGCTTCTTCGTCTTGACCCTCCTCTGATCGCGCGGCTTAAAGAAATTCTGAAATAGGCGGGCAAAATGGCGGCTTCAACTTTTATTTTTAACAATCCGCGGGTCGAGCGCATCGTTTCCGGGCCGGGATCGATTGAAAAATTATCCGGTGAGATCGACGGGCTTGGCGGAACGCGCGCGATGCTCGTGATCTCGCCGTCGGTCGCTAAAACGTTCTTGCTCGATCGCATCAAGTGCGGACTCGGAGCGAAATGCGTCACGGTTTTCGATCAGGTCAAACCGCATTCGCCGACGGAGTCGATTGCCAAAGCCGTCGAGAGCGCGCGCGAAGCGGGCATCGATGTGCTGGTCAGTGCGGGTGGCGGAAGCGCCATCGATAGCGCCAAGGGGGTCGCGGCTTTGCTGGCCGAAGGCGGCTCTTTGCCGCGCTTGGGCGTGCGCTTTACGCCGCCTAACCAGAAACAAGTACCGCCCATGCCGGCGCCGAAGCTGCCGCATATCGCGATCCCGACGACACTCTCCGGCGGAGAGTACAGTTACTCGGCAGGTATCAGCGAGGGCGGCAAGAAGTATATCGTCGCCGACCCTAAACTTGCCCCGCGCGTGGTAATTCTCGATCCCGAGGCAGCGGCGACCGCGCCGTCAAGATTGCTCGCGGCCTCGGGAATGAATGCATTGGCCCATTGTGTCGAGGCGGTGTACTCAACCGAAACCCAGCCGCTCACCGACGCCTATTGTCTCAGGGGTATTGGGCTGATCGCGCGTTACCTGCCGCGCGCCGTGGAAAATTCCCGGGAGCTCGAAGCGTTGAGTCACGTTCAGGTGGCAGCCTGTCTTTCCGGCATGGGGGTTTACAGCGCTTGGACCGGCATTCATCATGCGATCGTTCACGTGATCGGCGGCCGCTATAAAGCGCCGCACGCCGAGATTCATGCTCTAATGCTGCCCTACGCTATGCGCTGGAATCTCGACGCTACGGTGGAAGCGCATGCGCGGATGGCGCGCGAGATCGGTATCGAAGGCGCAGATGAAAACGCTCTTGCGGCGGCCGTTCCTGAGCATGTTTTTGCCATGAACCGAAGGATGGGGCTGCCGCTGCGACTGCGTGAGCTGGGAGTGCCGCGCGAGGGTCTCACACAGCTCGCCCGCGATGCTTTGGATGATTACAGCATTCACACCAATCCCAAACCGGTAACCGCCGCGGAACAGGTTCTCGAAGTGCTAGAGCAAGCCTGGTGACGGCGCGCTGCAGGCGCCGATGATGATGACTTCCGCGCACGCATTCACTGCCTTGGATCAAGTTGCCGATGACCCAGAGATCGACCGGCTGCTTGTCGAACTGCTGCGTTATCCCTCAGTGCAGACCGAACGGCTCGAAGCCGACCCTCAGCTAAAAGCGTTCATCGCGGAAATGATTGGGCCGCGTTTGGCGGAGTTGACCGGAAGCGCCGGCGCCATCGACGCCATGGGCAACTTGATCTGGCGCCTGGGCGGCGCCAGCGATGAAATCGGCGCGGGATTGCTGCTGATGGGCTACGCCATGACCTTTCCGGCCGCTTCGATGAAACAACCGTTCTCCGGCGCGGTCGTAGACGGTGAGGCGTTCGGCGCTGCGGCGCAGTGCGCTCTCGGCCGCGGCGCATGCGAACAAAAAGGAGCGCTGGCGGCAATGATCTACGCCGCGGCAATTGTAGCGCGGGCCCAATTAAACTTGCGCGCGCCGCTAATTATGGCGGTGAGCTTGGCGGGCGAGACCGGCCGTCACGACGCGGCAAGATTTATTTTAGAAAATGATACCGTCAGCGCACACTCGGCCATCATCGGTCTGGGAACCGGCAATCGAATCTGCCTCGGCAACAAGGGCCGGATCGATGTCGAAATCATCGTGCGCGGCAAGTCGGCCCACAGCAGCATGCCCGAACGAGGCATCAACGCCGTGGACGGATTTCGCCGGGTGATGGAACGGTTGGATCGACTGCCGCTCAAGGCCGCTCATCATGGTCTCGGCAACGCGACCTTGACGGTGACACAAGTCACAAGCGGACCGGACATAAGCCATACGATCCCGGATGTTTGCCGCGCCGTGCTCGATCGCAGGCTGTTACCCGGTGAGGATCCGGATGCGGCGTTTCGAGAAATTCAAGAAGCGCTCCGGGATTTGCGCGGCTGGTCCATCGCGGTCACGCGCGGCGCTTTCATGTATCCCGCCGAGGTCGCCCGGGACGCCGCCATCGTGGCGGCAATCGATCGCGCCAGTCGCGAGTTGACCAAGAAGCAATCCGAATTGTTTTATTCGCCCGCCGCTCTCGACGCCGGATTTCTCAATCGCAATGGCATCGAAACGATTATGTTCGGTCCCGGCGATTTGCGCTTTGCGCACACCGATCAAGAGGCCGTCCCGCTACAAGACGTTCGCGATGCGGCGAAGATTTACGCCGCGACGGCGATCGAGTTGCTGACCTAGGTAATGCGGGACTCACCACGAAGGGACGAATTACACGCAGTTCGGAAGTGTCGCCCGCCAAGGCGCAAAGGCGCCAAGAAAAAGAAGAACAAGTTTAGCGTCCAGGTGTGCTTATTAGAGGAGGCAATCGTGAGAGTACCCGAGATCACCCACCGAGAGGAACTTCCGCAACACCAGCGGGAATTCTACGATTCGATTATCGCCAGCCGAAAGCGCATCGGCGCTCCCTATAATTTCCTCCTTCATGCTCCCGACCTGGCGGCGCGCACCGCACACCTGATCGGCTATGCGCTTTTCAGCACGGATTTTCCCCAGGATGTAAAGGAGCTGGCGATCTGTACCGTGGCCCGGGAGATGGACTGCGCGTTCGAGTGGGCGGCGCATGCGGATGATGCGCTCAAAGCCGGAGTCCGGCAAGAATGCATCAAGATCATTCAGAATCGCAAGGCGCCGGCCGGACTCAGTGAACTCGAGGCGGAGGTGGTGCGTTATGTCCAGGAGCTTCTCCGGCCGCCGCACCGGATAACGCCCGCGACGTTCGATGCGCTAAAAGCGCGTCTCGGTGTTCATCGATTAGTCGAGTTGACCGGCATCCTCGGCGCCTATGTGGGGCTTGCGTGCTCGCTCAACGCTTTCGAGGTGGAAACGCCGCCTGGCCGGCCGGTTCTGCCGCTGTAGGGAATTGCTGCGAGCGATCAAGGGTTCAGCGAAAATCAATCATCGAACGAAAGCGTTCCCAGGAGTCACTAACAACTCTTTTCATGTTTATGTTCCCGTAAGTCATTCGTTCCGATCATTAACCATCATTAACAGCGCTAATCGAACGCAAGGGAGATCGATATGTTTCTCTCTACTTCCTTGATAGGAACTTCAGCCGGTTAGTCATGATTCTCCGTAACTATTTTCAAAAGCGATAAAGACTGATATCGCCTGAGGTGATCAGAACAAATACATGAACGCATTTGTGCAAAGCAGAGGAGCTTCAAGAACGCAGGGGCGTCTGCTCACGGCAGTGATAGCGGCTATCGTGCTTGTGCTGCTTGGTGCGCCACTTATTATTTTATTCATTACGAGTCTTCGACCGCCGACGGCGCTGCCTCTGGATCCTGGCGTTTCGCTGGACAACTTCGGGGCGATTTTCTCAAGTCCGCGAATGTTTCAGGTCTTGGTTAATACTGCGATCTATGGCGGCGGCGCGCTTATCTTATCTCTGAGCTTGGGTGCGACGATTGCGTTTCTGGTTGAGCGGACCGATATTCCGTTTCGCTCGGTAATCTACACCGCGATGCTGGTATCGCTTGCGGTGCCCACCATGTTGAAAGCTTTTGGTTGGGTACTCCTGCTGTCGCCCGGCCTTGGCTGGATCAATCATCTTCTGCGCAGCGGGCTCGGTCTTCAAGCTCCCAGCGGTCCACTGAACATCTATACGATGCCGGCGATGATCTTTGTCACCGGCATCGGTCTCAGCAATAACGCATTTTTGATGCTCAGCCCGGTGTTCAGACAGATGAATCCGGAGTTCGAGGAGGCGGCGCAGACTGCCGGCAGCCGCCGCCTTACGGTTTTGCGCAAGATTACTCTGCCGCTGCTGCTGCCGGGTATTTTGTCGGCGCTGATCTATTTCGGAATGGTTCTCGTACAGGTTATGGAGACGGCGCTTGCCATCGGAGTGCCTGGTGGCATACGAGTGCTGAGCGTTCACATCTATCTGCTCACCAAAGCGGAAGACGGTTTACCGATGTACGGTTTGGCCGCGGCCTTCGGTGTGGTTTTGCTGCTGCTGGCGCTGTTGCTGATGCTTCTTTATTTTTGGCTAACGCGCCAACAGGACAGGTTTAGCGTGGTTACGGGCAAGTCTTTTCGCCCGCGCCAGCTCAAGTTGGGTCCCTGGAAATATATCGCCTTGGGATTCGTTATGCTGGTGATTGTTTCTTATGCTTTGCCGATTTTCATCCTGATGTGGGCCAGCCTTGTCAAAGTTTATCAGCCGCCTTCGCTCGAAGCGCTGAGCCAGATCAGCTTGCAGAGCTATTTTCGAACACTGACGAATCCTCAAGTGCGGCAGAGCGCGGTCAATACGCTGATCCTTGTTGTTATCGCCCCGACAGTGTCGGTGCTTATTGCTTTTTGTGCCAGTTGGTTCTCGGTCAAGCGCAAAATGCGCTGGGTGGAAGTATTCGCCATGACGCCCATGGGGATTCCCAACGTAGTGCTGGCCCTGGCGGTATTTTTGACTTACGTCATGACGCCGATTCACGGCAGTATCTGGGTTTTAATTATGGCGCATATCGTTGCTCATCTGCCGTTTACCACCCGCGTTCTCAGCGCCGCTCTTTTGCAGCAACACAAGGAACTCGAGGAAGCCGCGAGAGTCACCGGCGCGACCACCGTCCGCGCCGTGCGGACGGTGACACTGCCGCTGCTCTTCCCGGCGTTGCTAAACGGTTGGCTCTGGGCGTTTTCCGCGACTTTGCGCGATTTTACTTTCGCGATTTTTCTGATGACCGGGCGCAACATGATTCTACCGTCGGCCATGTGGGTTTTGTGGAACGTTCCTGATATATCCGGTACCGCGGCGCTAGGAACGCTTTATATGTGCGGATTCTTTCTGGTTACCATGGTCGCGCGCTACTTCGACAAACGACAAAGAAAAAAAGCCGGCTGGGAAGATCTCTAAAGATAGCCGGTGCGGCTAAAAATTCGAAAGGAGTTTGACATGAGCAGGGTCGATAGACCAAGTAAAACGTTTGTCTCGTTGTTATTTCTTGCGCTGATTGGTGCGCTACTCTCCCTTTCAACAAAAGTTGTGCTGGCTCAATCAGTGTTCGGCAAGACCTATGAAGAGGTTCTCGACAAGGCCAAACGCGAGGCTGAGTTGCGGCTGTGGTGGGAAGTGCCGGGCGAGAGAGGAGTCGGAGAGCAGTTCGAAGCGGCGTTCAAAAAACGGTTCGGTTTCACGCCGCGGGTTCATCTTACGCCCGTGACCAATCCGGATTCTTTGCTCAGATTCTTGACCGAGGCGAGGGTCGGCCGCATCGATGCCGATTTGTTGTACGCCGGCGCGGCGGATATCGCCGGCCGGCCCGATCGGCTGGCGCTGTTCGAGGATATCGAGACGCCGCTGGTTAAGATATTCAGCCCGAAATTCAAAGGTCTCGAAGGAGTTCTGCGCAATGTGGCCGCGTGGAAGCGGCCGTTTTCGGTTGACGTGACCACGTTGGCATCGGGCATCATTTACAACACGAAAAAGACCAATGCCAATGACCTGCCGAAGACGTATGAGGAGTTTGCCGAAGGAAAAGGTTTTACCGATCCGAAATGGAAGGGAAATTTTGCCATTAATACGATTGGTCCTGCCAGCCCGCTCACGGATATGGGCGTCGGCGGTCACTGGGACATAGAAAAGCAAAAGAAGGTGCTGCAAATGCTGCTTGCCAATAAGCCGCTGATCAAGAGAAGCAGCGGTGATGTGCGCATGGCCGTGGCGTTGGGCGAAGTCGCCGCGGCCACCGGAAACATTGGCGGCACCGAAGGTCTACGCAAGGAGGGCTACCCGATACAAAACAAGCTCTTTGAAGACGTGATGGCGCTCGGCTCGATCGGCTTGACGATCCCCAAAGGCGCCAAGAGCCCCAATCTGGCGCTACTCTATCTGGCTTTCATTCTCGAGGATGGCTTGCCGATAGTCGAACGGGTCAACGGCGAGGGCACGTTTGTCGATCCAAGATCGCAGCTCGCCAAATCACTCAAGGCGATGCCCCAAGCCAAAATACTGGAATGGAGTCCCGAGGAGGTGCTCGCCGGGCAACGCGATAAGATCAGAAAGGCACTGCAACCATTGATGCCCTAACAGGCAGCTGAAAACTCTGTTACAGGCTGCTCAAACGGATCCAAAGGCAAGGCGCGCGAAGTTCGACGAGCAAAGGCGTACTCACAGTACCTCGGAGTGAGGTGATCGAGCGCACGAAGCATATGGGTCTTTTTCAGCAGGCTGCTAAGGCAGGTCGTCGTCGATGTTAACGGTAGAAGGACTGACCCGAACTTTCGTCACGGGTGATGGCCAGGTGCAGGCCGTGCACGATGTCAGCTTCGAGGTCAAAACCGGAGAATTCTTTTCGCTGCTGGGACCCTCCGGCTGCGGTAAGACAACTACTCTCAGGTGTATCGCCGGACTGGAAACGCCGGATTCCGGAGAAATCTGGATCGACGACAAGCCGGTGTTTTCGAGTAAGAAGGGCATCATGGTGCCGGTGCACGAGCGCGAAATCGGCATGGTGTTTCAGTCCTATGCCGTGTGGCCGCATATGACCGTTGCGCAGAATGTCGGCTATCCGCTGGTTCACGGACGGCGCAAGCTGCCCAGGAACGAGACCAAAAAGAGAGTCAAGGAGATTCTGCATCTGGTTCAACTCGATGATCTGGAAGCTCGGCCTTCCTCCTTGTTGAGCGGCGGACAGCAGCAGCGTGTGGCGGTGGCGCGCGCCCTGGTGGCCGAACCGCAACTGCTCCTGATGGATGAGCCGTTAAGTAATCTGGACGCCAAGCTTCAGGGTGGAGATGCGTCACGAGCTGCGCGGTCTATTCGAGAGATTGAAGCTGACGGCCTTGTACGTGACTCATGATCAGGAGGAAGCCTTGGTGTTGTCGCACCGCATGGCGGTGATGCACGGCGGCCGGGTGGTACAACTCGGTCCGCCCATGGACATCTACAAGGAGCCGGCCAATCTATTCGTCGCCGGCTTTGTCGGCACCACCAACCTGCTCGAGGGCCGGGTCGTAGATAACGCGACCGCCGGCGAGCGCGGAATCGTGGAAACCGCGCTGGGAAAGCTGCGCTGCGCATTACCGAACGGGATCGTTCAAGGACAACGGGTGTCGCTCATGTTTCGCCCCGAGGCGGTAACGATCCATACAGCGGCCCGCGGGTCGCCCGTCAATGTACTGCCGGGTCAGGTGCGCACGGTTGTGTTTACCGGTAATCGCATCGAGTACGACATCGATGTCGGTCAGTATCATGTGCGCGCCGACACCAACCCATACGTTGCGCCGCTGGACAAGGGACAAAGCGTTTGGCTGGAGATGCCGGCCGATAGAATCAGAGTGTTGGCGGCGTGACGGATTTGCCGGAGCAGCGCCGCGAGAAAGGTGGAGGGGAATATGAATTTTGTCGATCTGACGATGCCGTTGAACCATCGATGGATGCCCGACGAGGGATTGCCGACGGCGATCAAGTTTTTTCTCGGGCCCAAGAACCACCAGGAAAAAGGCATGGTCGTGGGCAGCGATTCGGGAACAAGCCTGGCATTGCCGGCGCTGTTCGCCGATTTCCGCAAGACTACCCGGCTCGATCAGGTGCCGGTCGAGAAGTTCTTCTTGCGGCCGGCGGCGATTGCCAACATCAACAAGGGCGCTGGAGAGGAAATAAACAAGTCGGACGCGCAGCAGGCGTTCGATAGCGCAACTCCGGCGCAGGGGGACGCGCTTCTGATTGTCACCGGTTGGGGTGACAAGCCGCACCATCAGGCGGAGGGAAACGAGTACGTCCTTGGCAGCCCGCATTTCTCTCTCGAGGCCGCCCAATATCTGGCGCGAGCGATGCGTGACAACGACAATGATTTGTTGTTGGTGGACACGGCAGTGCTCGGGCTGCCGCAGAGCCATATCATTCCGGAATGGTTCTCGATCCTGCCGCCGCCGTCCGCCGAGTCGCCTGAGGCGCGCATGTATCTGCATCTCTACGACAGCGAGAAGGCTAAAAAGGATTTTGCCGTAGACATGGAATTTGCCCGAATGGGCATCATGACCGTGCGCAAGCTTATCGGGTGCGGCCAAATCACAAGCCGGCGGATCAAGATGATCGTGTCGCCATTGAACGTTGTCCGGGGCGTAGGCTCGACTTGCAGAGTCGTAGCCGTGGAGGAATGACCATGAAAATGATCGATTTAACGCATGCCGATATGGGAAGGCGCGGGCTACGGAGAAATTTTGCCGTTTACGAACTCCTCCGTGCGGCTCTGGGAGTACATGTATTACGACAAGCACGGTCTCAGGATGACGCGAATGAAGCTCGATGGCGAAACCGGCAGTCCCTTCATGGTCCCGCATCAGCGTATGCCGTTTGATCCGACGCCTTTGCAACCGGACCCCAAGTTTTCATGGACACTGGATCAGATTCCGCTCGATCGACTTATTCTTCGAGACACGGCGATCCTGGACATCAGAGTTCCTGAACAGCACGAGATTACCGTCGAGGAAATGGACAAGGCGATCAAAGGCGCGGATTTCCGCAAAGGCGACGAGGTGCTGATTCGCACAGGTTGGGGCACGCGCGAGCGCGCCTACGAGCTTGGCATCGATTACTACAAAAGGACTCCAAGCATCCATTTCGACGCTGCATCGTTATTGGCCAAGAAAATGGACGAGATGGACAGCGGGTTTTTTATGACGGATTGCGGTCTGGTAAATCCGCCCAGGGTACAGGGCAACAACTGGTTTCGCGGCGAGAGTCCCATGGTTCCGCACCCCAAGCCATGGCCTTCGGCCGAAGCCCGGGAACGCGTACTGGATCTAGGCGCTCACCGGCATGGCAGCCCGCATCCGAGTAGCTACGGCGCGCTGATCAAAAAATCCATCGCCGGCTGCAAATGCCTGGTCGACTGCGACAAGATCTCGAAGCCGCGGGTGAAGATGATCATTCTTCCTCTTTTAATCAAGCAAGGAGGCGCATCGCCCTGCCGTTTCATCGCCGTCGAGGAGTGACGGTTGTTTAGCGTCTTGCTGGATTATCTAAGCATCGACTGAACTGTCAGCTGGAAGTGAGTTCGCCAGTGAAGCCTGTCGTGAGGTTTCCGGGAGGCCGAACCATTGAATTGTTGAACATTGAACGGCCGATCTGCAACGTTTTGAACGAAGCGTAGCGATGGAATTACTGGAACCATGGGAACGGCTCGATCCGGAGAAGAGCGCAGCGCTCGAACATTGGAAACATTTATAACATGTGCAACACCTGGAACCTGTGAAATCTTTGGAACCGCTTCTATTCCATCCCTGATCGCGACCCAGAAAGGCGCATGCGCCGTGTTTTTTCTTGCAAGATCTTTGCGTTTGTATCATACCTGACGCCGAGAACGCTGGTCGTGGCGATAATGGTTAACAAAATACCCAGCTAGCCTGCGCATGGCATCTATCATTCTCTTTTTTGAGCTCATCCTGGGCTCGGGCGCGTCGGCGCAGATGCAGCATGGATTGGAAGCAAAGACGATTACTCTAGGAATGATAGCGGAAACAAATCAGAAGGAGGTCGAGGCGCATTTTCGAGATTTCGTGCGCTATGTCGGAAGAAAAATGTCCGCCTCATCGAAGATCGATAGCAACGTCATGATTGCTTCCACGCATTCCCGGCTTGCAAGCATGCTCACGGAACGAAGGGCGGATTTTTACATGGAGAGTCCCTATCCGACATATTCGATCAATCACGTTTACGGCGCCGGAAAATTGCTTCTCAGGCGTTGGAAAGGCGGTATGGCCGACTACCACGCCTTGATTTTCACCAGGGCCGACGGTGACACTAAGCGTCTTGAAGACCTCAAAGGAAAGATCATCGCTTTTGAAGATCCGGAATCAACCTCGGGCCACTTCCTGCCGAAGTTACTTCTTACGAGGAAGGGATTCACGGTTTCACGGATCGCTAGAACCGACGCCAATGTTGCTGCGGGCGAAATCGGTTATGTGTTTGCTGCTTCTCAGGACAAACTCATGGACCTGGTTCTCACCAAAAAGGTCGCGGCCGGGGCGTTCAGCAACGATGATTATGCCGCACTGGATCAAAGTAAAAAATCGATGATCACCATCTTGGGGGAAACGGCTAGCTTGCCGCGCCACCTTGTTTCTGTTCGGAAAAATCTCGCATCGTCGGTGGTCAAAGGTTTGGAAAAGGTTCTGCTGTCGATGCATCAGGATCCCGAAGGAAAATCCATCCTGCAAAAAGCCGACGGTACGACAAAGTTCGATGCTTTGCCGGGTGGCGAGTCGGCGATCAGCCGACGCCTGCTGGAAACCTACTACTCGCCGGAAAAAAAATAGTCGCCCGGTCAGCCGGACAATGGGCTCACCGTTTCGGATAGGCTCTCGATTCCAGTGATCCGCTCTTCCTACCTCGCGCGCTTTATCGCCGACGTAAAAGTCGGCGGCGGTTCACGCTGACCACTTCATCCAAGGCGAGCCAGGCGATCGCACAGCATCGACAGTTGTTACAACCCAGTAAAACGGTGGCTGCCAGGCGACTTTGTACCTCATCTGGCACGTAGATCCGAAGATCTCATCTTCCGGAATTCTCGAACGTGGAAGTTCCCCTCCGACGTTGAACATCGAACCGATGAACGACTTGACCGGTTGAACGTTTTGAACGGAGCGAAGCGATGGAACGATTGGAACCATTGGAACGGCTCGATCCGGCAAAGAGCCGCCGGTTACTCGTGGGGCATTAAGAACTGCAGCTGATGGCCATCGGGATCGTGGAAGTAGATGCAATGCAGATCGTTCTTGCGTCCATGGACTTCGATGGCGGCGCCCTCCAGTGTCGCCTTGACCCGTTCATATTCGCCCGAGCCGAGCCGCAGCGCCATAGGATTGACCTCGCTGCCGCCATGCACTGCTTCGCCGTCGTCGACTTCAAAGAGTGCGATGCTCTGTTTGCCGCAGTTGAGAAAGCACTGCCAATCCCGCTCGTGGTCGATTTCCAGTCCGAGGAAATCGACGTTAGAATTTTCTGGCGCGCGCGAGATCTTTGACGTGAAAGACCACATGATCGATACCGCTTACTCTGAGAGGTGCGTTCATGATCATTCTCCGTAAAACGATCTAGCTCGAATTATTCACTGATGACGGTGGATCGAACGGCGAGCCCTCTTGAACGAAGCCAAATGGGCCTGTGCGTTGGAGCGGCCTGCATAATTCAGTTGTGGAGCGGACGCCTGAGGAAAAGTGCGAGTAGGGAATCAAGCACCAAAGGCTTCATTGAAGCTGTTCGTCCGGATGTCTTCACTCCTCCAGGCTCGCCCTTCGATCGACACAGAGTCGTAGTTGTCCTCTGAACATGAATAATCCGGGCTAGCCCTTTTGCTATTTGAGAAAAATCTTCTGGTACTCCTGGGTTTTTTCCTTGAATCCCTGAGCATCGAAGTCATCCATCTCCACGGCTTGGATCTTGTCCGCATCGGGCAGCGAAGGATAGATGCCTTTGCGATTTACAAATTCCCCTTGTTTGGCGAGCATGCGCATACTCTCATCGCCGAGAAAAAAATCGATGAACGCCTTGCCGCTGTTAGGTCGTGACGCCTTGCTGCTGAGCGCGATGTATTGCCCCAGGCTCAGCATCTTGCCGAGCCTGACGTAGTCGACCGGCGCGCCCTTCTCCGAAAACGTCACCACGTATCTTACCAAGCTGATGCCGAGGGGAGTCTCCGCCGTGGATACCCGTTCAGCCGCGGGCGCCAGCGACTCCACCAGAAGCGGCTTGGCGGCGGCCGAGCTCGCGGGTGAACTTTTCCGCCTTCTCTTTACCCATTATTTTATACAGACTGGCGAGCCACTGCAGGGTCGTTGTGTGTTGCGTCGGATCGGGCATGACGAATTTGCCCTTGTATTTAGGATTGAGCAGATCCTCGAGGGACTTGGGCGCATCGGCGGGTTTAATCGCGCCGGTATTGTAGACGATACCAATGGGAGTATTGCGGTAAATGGGGCCCAGTTGCGGATCGGTGATTTCTTTGGGGAAGGCCGCGGTTGCCGCAGAACTGTAGGGGATAAACAAACCTTCCTTTTTGAGCACGTGCATCGCGCCGCTGTTGTTCAACATCACGTCAAAGAGCGGCTTGCCGGCGCGCGATTCGCTCAGCGCCCGATCCATCACCTTGGTCGCTGAAGCGCGCCAGTATTCCACCGCGATGCCGGTCTTCTTTTGAAAAGCTTCGGCAATGGGCTCGACGGTAAATGACTCCAACGAGCCGTAGACGATCAGTTTACCGCCCTCCTTCTTGGCCTGCTCGACGAGCTTGGCGTCCTGTGCTGCGGCGCTGAACGAAATCGACAGGCTAATGAACAAGGCAAAAATCGATTGACGAATCATCACAAGCTCTCCGATGAGAAGTTCACCACGAATCCGAAGCTCGAGCCATGTTCGTAGCCGTTCATGGTCTGGGGTTTGGATTGTTTCATCGACCTACATATGGATCAGATTGAGCGCGTTCTCTTCGAGGATCAGTTTCTTTTGTTTCGGGGAAATATCCGGCCGCTCGCGAATACCGCTTACCGTTTTGGGGAAGGTCGAATCGAAGTGGGGATAGTCCGTCGCCATCAGAACGTGGGTGTCGCCGACCTCGGCCAACGCCAAGGGCAGACATTTCTCATCGGCTTCACAGGTAACGTAACAGTTCCGCCTGACGTAGTCCGACGGCAACATGCTCAGCTGCGGGCACATGCCGGCATCCTTGATGACTTCGTAATCGTCATCCATGCGGTGCATCCAGAACACCAGGAATTCGGCGGTCACTTCGAAGAAGACGACTTTCAATTTCGGGTACTTTTCGAAAATCCCGCCGAGAACCATCGCCACCAGCGGCGCGACGCAGTTGAGCGGCCGGCCGAGAATATGCATCGGAAAGAAATGACTTTGACGATTGATCAGTGTGCCGACATCGCCGAGCGTACTCGGATGGCAGAAAAGCGGGATATCGAGTTCCTGCGCCGCTTCATAGAACGGGAAAAAAACCGCATCATCCATCTGCCGCTCTTTGGTGTAACTGACAAGGTGGGCGGCTTTGCAGCCCAAATCCTTGACGCAACGGCGTAATTCGTTGGCCATTTCTTCCGGACACCCGGCGGGCATCATGGCGACGGGCGAGAGCCGATCGCGATAGCCGCCCACGAGCTTATGTGCCCAATCGTTGTATGACCGCGATACGGCCGCGCCGAGCGGGCCGGCATTCTGCGACGGAATGTCGATGCCGGTAGGGAAGATCAATTGAAAGTCGATGTTCTCGCGGGCATTGTCCTTCAGGCGGTATTCCATGTCGTAGCCGCCCTGCTGCCAGCGCATGACCTCGTTGCCGCGCTGGTTTGCTTCAGGGTTATAAAAAACCTGATGGGTCACCGGTTTTTTGAAATTCGCATTGGCTACGGGATCGTCCATGGGAGAGAGGTCGTGCTCGAACCTGGAATAAAAATATTTGCCCGCGCCGATGCGCCTCGGCGAGTGGCGCGCAAACGGCTCCGGCAACTGATAAATCTCGTCGAGCAGCCAGCCGTCGCGAAAGTGGGAATCCAAATCGATAATCGCCATGAGAACTCCTCTTTTGCACAATCAGTATGCTACCGGCAAGCAGGTGGCCGGCGAGAATGCGCTACACACCGAAGCTATTACAGCGCCGCTCGCCCGTCAACAATGCGCCCAGTGAGAAGGTGGAAGCGAGCGGCGCCCAAGAACCAGATGCAAGGAGCGAGTCCGCTCCTGGAGAAAGGAGCAGCTCGAATTACTCCCATTCCGGCAGACGTCGACGTGACGGAAGAAACCGCGGAAAGATACGGGGTTATTCTAAATTCCCTTTGGAAAGCGGAAACCCCCATCCCGACAAACGATATTTGGATCGCCGCCAGCGCCATGGAACATGGTCTTCAGATAATCACCACATATGCGCACTATAACAAGGTCCCTCAAGTCATGGTCGAGCACTTCCCATCCTAAAAGATTTCACTGCAGAAAATCTGACAGTTAAAAGCTGCCGTGGCATCTCATTTCGAAGTTTCGGGAAGTTCTGGAAACGTCGAGGTTTTCTCTTTCGTTGAACGATTGAACTGTTGAACGGCTGAAAACGATTGCGACGAAGCGCTGCGTGGGCCGTACGGGTCAGGCTTTTAAGTCTTGTGAATCTCGACGCCGGCGCGGTAGGTTTGACAGACGCATTGAATGGCGCGACGGCCGCGATTGTTTGCCTCGGGGATTCTCTATCGCGTGATCGTACGTGGTAACTATAGGCAGAAGATATTCTCAAATGGTCGCGACTACGAGGCCTATCTGGAGAGACTGGCGCGCTATCGGAAACGATTCGGCGTGACGGTTTATGCCTATTGCTTGATGTCGAACCATGTTGACCTCCTGCTCGAGACCGGCTCCGAGCCGCTCTCGAAATCATGCAGGGGCTGCAACAATCCTATACGCAGTACTTTAACCGCAAGCACCACAAGATGGGGCATCTCTTTCAAGGCCGCTATAAAGCGATCGTGTGTGAAAAAGACGAATATTTATTAACTCTGGTTCGCTACATTCATCTGAATCCGATCAGAGCCAAGCTTGTCCAACGGCTCGATGACTATGCGTACAGCGGCCATCCCGAGTACTGCGGTGTTCGAGTCAGTGAAGCGCTACAGACAAGCCGGGTCCTGAACATGCTGGGCGGGCGCCGATCGTACCAGCGATTATCCAGGAAGGCCTCCGGGATGGGCATCGGCAGGGATATTACGCCGTAAAAGACCAGCGGTTGTTGGGAGAAGAGCGGTTTATTGAAAAGCTCACAGCCCGAGTGGACGAGGAGCCGGAAACAGCGCGATCCAAGAAAACAGCGATGATTGCCTTTCGGCACGCTGCGCGAGCGCTTGAGGTCGATCCGGAGGTGCTTTCGGGAGTGGACCGGAGTTGGCAGATGTCACGGCATTGAGCGCTGGTCGGTTACGTCCTGATCCGGCGGCTGGGTTATAAGCTCAAGGATGTTGCCAAGCGTTGCGGTATTCGCAGCGCATTGCCGAGGAGGAAGAGTGGAGAAAGCAAAGCACCCGGATACGTGGAAGATTGTCTAGAATAGAAAGCCTGGCCCCAGCCGAAATCCATGGCTTCGGATAACCGAATGAAGACTTAAATTAATTGTTCCCAGCGTGAAGATCGAATATTTATCAAGGAGGCGTTAAATGAAACGTACTAAGAATGCTGCACTGGCTCTGGCAGCATCGCTGGCACTGTTGGCTTTTTTACCTACGGCGGCGCTTGCCCAGGCGCAATTCTACAAGGGTAAGACGCTCACTGTCGTGCTTGGAACCGACGCTGCGGGCGCAACGGCGGTGCGTCTGCGGACGATGACTCCGTACCTGAGCAAATATATTCCCGGGAATCCGACGGTGGTCGTCGAGTACATGGAAGGGGGCGGCGGTCGGAAGGCGGCGAATTACATGTTCCGAACAGCCCGGCCGGACGGGCTCACGCTGGGGTCCATGAGCGCCACCATCGTCTCGCAGAACCTCCTCGGTGAAACCGGCATCCTGTACGACATCGATAAATTTGTTTACCTCGGGGCGCTCGACTACATCAACCATCAAGTTTTCTATACTCGGAAAGAGCTCGGCTTGGATACTCTAGAAAAGGTTTTAGCCACTCAGGGTATCAGGTTCGGCGCACAGAATGTGGGGCATTCCGGCTATATTGCGGGCCGGTTTTTCGCGTACCTGATGGGTTTAAAGGAGCCCAAGTTCGTGAGCGGTTACCAAGGCCCTGAAGTCGACGTCGCGTTATTGCGTGGAGAGATCGACGCAAGGTCAAATCTCACAACCACCGTGTTGCTCCGGAATCCCGATTGGTTGGAGAAGAATTTGATGGATTTCCACACCATCGTGGAGATTCCGAAGGGAGTCAAGCATCCCCATCCCCGCTTTGCCAGCCTGCGGCCGCTCCAGAGTTTCGTCAAATCACCTATCGAAGACAAGCTTCTGGAGGTGTTTCGCGCTTTTAGAAGCTCAGGTGCGCCGTACGTATTTCCGCCGGGGACCCCGCAGGATCGGGTAAATATCCTAAAGCAGTCAATGCAAAAAATGTTCGCCGACCCTGACTTGGCCCGTGATTACAAAAAGCTTTTCAATGAAGATCTGCTTTTTCTGTCTGCCGAGGAGCTGGAAAGAAGAATCCGAGTGATTCCGCGCGATCCGGAGGTCAACGAATTGGTGAAGAAGCTCTCCGGCGCCGGTCCGCTTCCTCCCCGATAGATAGTCTCGGCGGCCATCGCTCCCTCGGTTTGTGAAACGAATATAGCACGGCAAGTCGTGGAGCAGCAGGACAGGGTCTACGGATGGTAGACCCTGGTGTGTCTTCCGTTCAACTTCTCTGGGACCGAGATGAGACCAGATGCTTGAAAAGAAATTGTTCAGGTGATTCTTGCTGCGGCCAATCCGATTTCTCACCAGCCACGCGTTTTGCCAATCTGGTTTACGTGGCCAATCACACCGACGGGCATCCTATTACCGTGGAGTTCGGCAGAGACGTTCGCGAGCAGACTCGCTACGCCACAATCTATACAACCTGGTTTGGTAGCCTGATGTCCCGGGATCTCTAAAAAATTTCAGGAGATAGTGATCAGGGATTTTCCTAGACTCAACCGCGAATTGCACAGCGGAGCACTACTAAATACCCAGCGAGGACGTGTGGCTGGACTGCCAGTAGAACTGGTCGATTTAGCGCCGGCTCGGGTTGGCCACTGGGCTATACTCCTATTTCTTCGACTCTCAGACCGCGCCGTCTCGCGGCTTTACCCTGACCGTCGTCGGCAGAAACGAATGGGTCAATCGCCCTTTCCGAGGCACAGGCGATATGTAACGCATCGGCGCTACGGACGAGAACTGCTCGAGCAGTGCCACGCCGTGAGCGATCACTTCCTCAGTAATGCCAACCACAGTTGCGTCATCGACATCCGTAAGAACCGATGCCTTCGCATTTCGGTACTCTTCCGTTGAAAGTTTGCGTTCGTGCCGAAGGCAGCACAGAGCGGAGACGATTTCCGGAACCCAGATGACCGAGAAGGCTAACGCTGCAGCAGAAGAGAGTATGGCTTGAACCGGATCGCTCTCCTTCTCTTCGATGTATCGTTTAGCGAGGGCGGAGGAATCGAAAAAAACGTTCAACGTAACTTCCGCCTTTGCGCCAAAATGGCCTTGCTGAGGGATGCTCTAGGAGTCAGTTCCAATCGTTGCAAACGTCAAACCGCTGCGCTCTATTCAAGCCGTTGAGGACGGAAGCGATAGCCGAAGACTATTCGCACCGCGCGCTCGTCGCCGGTGTTTTCATTGGGTATTCGAAGCAAAGAAACGCATTAAACGAAATGGCACGATGGCGCGCCTCGGCGATATACATCATCTCTAGGTAGCGGGCCGAGTCACTTGCTTGCCTCCTTGAAGGGCGACGATCGCCGCCTTCATGAGATTGCCGCCCCTTTGGATTTCATTAAACTACAGTGAGCCGCAGGCTCAAACATCGAGCACAGGAATTGAACAATGTGGTATCGCAGGACCGGCCCCGGCAGCCGCTGCTCCCATTCATGAGTTGGCGTAGTTCAGTCAGGGACTCAAGGCAGTGAGCTACGTTGATTCGCTAAACCATCGGCGATACAAGAGGTCAAACCCTTGAGGAGGAGAGAATGTTGCACCGTGTTTTGCGGGCGGCGCTGACCATCGCCGTGCTTGTTTTTACGTTACCTATCACCCTTGTGGCGCAGATCACCCCGGAGCTGATCGAAGCGGCGAAGAAGGAAGGCGAGGTGATGTTCTACGGCGCCATCACCGTCAGTTCAGCGAAAGCCATCGGCGACGCCTTCGAGAAGAAATACGGCGTCAAATTGCGCCACTGGCGCGGCGACGCGACTGAGCTGATCAATCGTTCGCTAGCCGAGGCGCGGGCGGGCAAGCCAGGATTCGACGTGACCCTCGGCAATGAAGTCGTCATGGCCAGCCTCGATGAGAAAAATCTCTTTGCTGTATTCGAGCCACCAGCGGCAAAAGGCTATCCCAAGCAGTTTCTCGACGCGGACAAAAAGATGACGCCCTGGCGCGTGCTCCCATACGGCATCAACTTCAACCATCAGCTCTTGAAAACATCGGAGGCGCCGAAGACCTGGGAAGAAATGGTCGATCCCAAGTGGAAGGGCAAGTTCGGCATGGCCAATCCTGGGATCCACGTGACCACACTGCAGTTCGTTCTCAATCTCGACAAGCTCATCGGCCCGAAATGGCTGCAGGTCGTTGAAGGCTGGGCGAAAAACGATCCGCGGGTCGGACGGAGCCTTGCGGATACGATCCAGCCGCTGACTTCCGGAGAGGTGCAGGTTGCGCTCGGCTACATCAAAGATAAATACCAGTATCCGGGACCGATCGAGTACGTGCGCATGAACAAATACCTGTCCTCGCTGAGCTTCGTGGCGATCAACCGGCAAGCGCCGCACCCCAATGCGGCGCGCCTGTTCACGGATTTTTTTGTTGGCCCTGAAGCGCAAACCATCTTCGGCAATTACGGCGAGTACGTGTTCCACCCCGAGGCCGACCACAAGTTCAAAAAAGATGTGAAAGACGATCAAATCGTCGTAATGCGGCTGCCGAGTAAAGAAGAGCTGGAGAGCTGGAGCAAGAAGTTCAGGGAAATGTTCAGATAGGAGAGTGGAATATGGAGCCTCAGAGTTGGAAATGGAGCAGTTACAGAGAGACCGCTGAGTGGCCCGGGAAGAATTCTAAGCACCGATCGGATCCTCGCGCAATTCGGCAAGTGACGGCACAAGCGGAGGAAGCAGTCCCGGAACTCGTCAGAGACGGAGCGGCGCGGCGGCCATAGGAAGAGCTAAAAGGGAGATCTATTTAGGGAGCGAATCATTATCGAGAAGCACGCAGCTCCGAATCGGAATCTTAAAGAATTTCCGCGGTACAGTTAAGAGCTGCCAAGCCGACGCTGGCGCGGATATTTGCAAAGCGGAAACAGAGCGATAGCCGAGGCATACGATCGTAGGTACGGGCTTGATGAGATTGCCGCGCATTCGCGCGTTCACGATGAAACGGTGAGCCGCAGACTCAAACAGATCGAGCAAACAACTTGAACAGGGTGGCACCGCAAGACTTGATTAAATGAAAAGCTAGGGATGTGAGCTGCACCTCGCAAATGGGCGGTGACGATCTCTAATGGACCAACATTATACCAGGCTGATTCTGTGAGGAGTCGCCTAAGCCTAAAGGAGGTGCAGCATGAAAGAGTATGTAGGAGTGGACCTGAGGAAGCGCAAGGCCGTGGTGGTAAAGAAAGATCGACAGGGAAAGACAACCAGCAAGGTTACTGTACCTGTGACTCAAGCGGCGTTGGAAAGTTATTTTTCGATGTCATTTACGCCATGCTAAAGCGAAGTGAGTCGTTTAAGCGTCACAGACCTCGGCAACGACTTATGGCTGTACCTGGGCGAAAAAAAGTTACCGACGTCTCTGGTCATCCTCCTGGGGTCATGGTCCCGGCCTAAACCGGAGATCCGAAGATTTGATTAGGAGACCAGAGTCGAATTCAATAATGTGCCGAAGAGCACGGATGAGTGACTGACCGAATTGTCGACCGAGACCGAACAGAACTCTGGTCGCAAACAACGGCAGTGTGGGTGATTAGACTAACCCCACGCCTCCCGTGAAGAGGTACATCTAAACGAGAGCTTGACAAGCTTTTAATGAGTGACCCCCGACCACAATCGCCCGTGAATCCTTACATACCTGACGTTTTATCTCGCACCAGGCGTTGAACAAAACATTGGCTATCCCGTGACTCGTGAACACTCTGGCCGCAAGTAACTCTGCCCTTGAGCTGACCCTGCCCGGGGAATGCGTCTGCTGTGTTATTCCCCTTATCGGGGCAGAAACGTGCCCAATCTGTGATCATCTGGCACTGGTTCAAGTTGCCGCCATTCTTGATTACTGGAATTAAGTAACACCGGTTGGGGTCAGCTTTGAACATAGGCTTTAGGTGCTCATTAAAGATCGTTGCGTTCACCCCATTGGCGATATTTCCACAGTAGCCGACATCGATCGCCGGCTGGCCGGCGCACTGGGGCAGCTTCTCAAATAGGGCACGGACCTCATCTGTGCTTGCGTTCTCAATTTGGTAAGTTTCCCAGCCGGCATTTCCTTTACCTCCCGTCCGTAAGTCAAGCGTTGTATCCATACCGCAGGCACTTTCCACGACGACAATTGGTAGTGCTGGAAGGGCCTGGTTGACAGCAACCGCGCTGACGCTCACGTTAGCAGTGCCTTCTGTGGTTTGACCGAATAGATTGAGCAGAGGCGTCAAGAACAATGGAGACTTCATCGCTTCTCCCGCAGAGCCGCCGTGAGGGTTCTTGTTTTCCAACGCGACGCGCGCTCCATTAGCATTAGCGATGCTGACCCCGGAGGTGGTAAATTCCCCAGTCGCATTGTCATACTTCACCAGCGTCACGTTTTGCTGATCAATCGCATTATTAGGACTGTCTAGATAATTGTTGCCGGTACCAGGATTACTCCCGCCCGGATTAAACTTGGCCGCCCGATTAGTAACGGTTGACCAATTTCCGCTTGGTATTGCGGAAGCCGCCGCCAGAGCCGCCGCATCCACTGCCGGCTGCCCCTGTGATCTGACGTATGCGAGGTGCCCGCTATCTAACGCCATGCCGATCATGATCAGGAGCAGAACAATCATGACGGTTACGAAAATAATCGCATAACCTCGTTCATTCTCTACAGTCTGCATCGCACCTCCCTAATTAGGCAGAATATGGTCCGAACGTGGTCGCATTAGTACAGTAATTGTTATTCACGTAGGGCTGATACTTGTAGTGCATCTGCGTGGTTCGCGAGATGATTGCGGAGTCAGGAGCGTCACCGCCAAACAACCTTAATAGCTGATACATGAAAAAGTTATACTGACCTTGTGCCGTCACCTCGAGAAATTCCATACAGCCCGTGCCTCTGTAAAAAGTCACCGTCACGGTTTTGTTCGTTAGATAGCTCGGTAATCGGCTCAGAACCTCTGTTTTCACGGTATTTGCTTCTGCGGAACTGAAGACTAGGTTTGTACTCGCCCCACTTTTTTGAAGTCCGCTACCAACTCGTGCTCCCTCCCGAGCCGCAGTCTGCGTAAGATTCGCTACGAAAAAAGAAATGCCGAAGTCAACGGGGATATAAAGCGCAATGAGTATAAGCGGAATTATGAGCGCGATCTCGACGATGCTCTGACCGCTTTCATTGTTTCGCTGCACTTTGGTTTCGCCGACTGAGTTCATGATTTACCTCCTATCTGTGCGGACCGATCATTGGCAGCCCAGATTAGCACCCCGCCTGAGCCTCCCACCGCATACGCGTTTGACGGGTTATTGGTGTATCGCTTAGATTTCCTGAAGCCCCGAACCACCGTAGGAGCTTATAGAAGAAAAAATTGTAAGTCCCGGATACCGTGACCGTCACCATGCGGTTACAGTTTGTGCCGGTATTAGGATCTAAATCCAGGGTGATCGTCGCGGCCGGAAGGAGCGCTGAGGAAAGCCTGGCTGCCGTTTCCTTGAAGATATTCTCCGTACAAGAAGGCATGACGCAGCTTGCCGTTCCGCTTACGAGTGTCGGATCGGCTGCGGCAATTCTCGCGCCTTCACGTGCCGCGTTCTGAGCAAGCTGCCCAGTATAGAACGCAAGCCCAAAATCTGCCGGTATCCAGGCCACGATCAGTAGAATTAGGAATGTGAGGGTAAACTCGACAGCAGCTTGGCCTGAGGAACGGAGCAACTTAGGCAAAGGATTCCGCGCAACATGCAGCGGGTATAAACCTGCTAGCATCTATCGACTCCCTTCAGTTTTCAAACATTGCTGTTTGTCTACTGTAAAATGATGAAACGCTGCAAGAATTGCGAAATTACTGCTATTTTCAGACCATGACAAACCGATGTCAAAACCGTCACTTCGATTGACACGGGAGGTCATTGTCGCGTTTCGGCTCGTACTTAATGAACACGAGACGAACAAGATTGGTTCCCTTTGCCGATGTGTAACTGGCAAGATCTCCTTGTCTTATCGATTGGACGCACCGGGGGGCTTGGAACAGTTGGGCAGACGATTGTTTCCCAACTTGACTATCATGAAGAAAGCGGTGCCCTCATCGATGAAATCCTGATGTAGTTACAAGCTGAGATCTATCGTCGTGGTTCGTAGAGGCGAGAGCTATCTCGCAATCGGGCAGCCAATACCCTGGAGAAATTCGGAAAATGTGGGAGTTTTATCGCTGGAGGCGCGAACGGCACCTTTGCCTGCAAACTCAGAGCGATCTCGCTCATCGGGTTTACTCGTCGGCGGTATTGATGAAGAGAGGGAGCGCTCTTAGACAAATATCAACAAACGTAACGGGCATGCTCAGTGCTCTAATGAACCGAGCGACAGGCTCAACGATAATGCTCCCATAGGAGATACAACATGAATATCATTTCGAAAGTTTCGACCGGCAAGGCGAGTTTGTTCATGACCTACTGGTTTATTTTCTTTCCAATTGCTTTTGCGATCAAACTAGCTGACAAAGCTGGGGCCGGAGGCGAGCAGCTGCTTCTCATTTTGCTGATCCCCTTCCTTTGGTCACTGTATGGCGTCTGGAGATGCGCCTTCAATGTTAGGCATCTTATCTGGGGCTATGTCGCCAGAGGGCTGATACTAGTCAATGTTCTGATCTTCTTCGCGATCTTCTTTGCCAGCATGGCTAATGAGATCGCGAACCGGCAGCCGGCAAAGGCTGAAGACGTACAGCAACGCGGATTCCTGACCTTATCGTAGGAACCTCGTCGTGACTTGTGGAGATTCCCGCTCATAGAGTTTGAAGGTGTATGGTAAGGAACTTGAAGACGAGTTCGGTGTGTATGATGAGGACGCGAATCTTTGCTCGGTAGCAGTCTATATCTCCTGTTTCGCAGTGAAGATGGGCCGAGATCTAAATTCGCTAAGTTTGGTGATCTAATGGAGCTATCAAACGAATCGCGCCTACTGCAGGAGGCCTGAACTCTGAAAGAGGTTTCCGAAGGGGTTCGCTTTATTGACTCCAGCTTTTTCAGCCACAATTAATCATACCCGCCAGCTCGTGAGGCTCCTATCTCACAAACGCCGCAAAACTTCGAGTCCCGTGAGTGCCTCCGGAGTCACTGAGTGAACTGGACCCGAGTCAGAAGCTCAGGTTTGAGACACACATAGTTCTCATCTCCGTGCGGGTGAGCGTCAATTTGGGTGCGTTTCTTCTTTGACAGGTTAGAGAATTCGACAGCCTCGGTTTGTAGATGCTTCAGCCTTCGGCGGGAACACGACCTTACCCGGCGCGCGCTATGTCTCGGCAGTTGCGGCCATTTTAGTCCCACCATACAGTGTTTTCTAGTCTAGCGGCTCACTTTCGGTGATAAGTCAGATCGTGAGCCTCATCGTGTCCCCACATTGCATACGCTCCATCGATCTGTTCAATTGCGCGATACGCCGCTTTGCTGCCGGGACTGGTTTTTACGGCTCGACCCAACGCCAAATTCCCAACGGCGATCGCTGCTGAAGAATGGATTCTCGATCCCTTCAACGGCTTGAATCGAGCGCAACCATTGAAGGACTACAAGAATTGGAACATTTGGAACAACTGGAACTGCCTCTGTATTGACGAGCGATAGTGTCAACGCTTAGGGAGAGAATGACGGTTTGCTCGCGGCATCTTTTTACTTAGCCAACGCTGTTCAGCCTTGAATCAACTTCTAAGCGATTAAGCGATGTCTTTGGTATCCTACGTTGTTAATTCGAGAAATTGCCGTGCTCGAACCGGAAAGACGCTCGAGGTGAATGATTCAAGCATCGTTCATTCCGCTCGCGATACTACGCATAGCGTTGCTGTTGGAAACAGCTTCTGGAGCGGCGGGCGGTCAACCAGGTGTAGTGATATCATCGCGAATCTTGTCACTTCGGAAAGCTTGAGCCAAACGGGCGCGGGTTGTACAGCTAGCATAGAAATGTTTCTGCAGTGAATGGGAGGATCAATTTTGGATGAAGAGGCGCACACATGATTAAGGCGTGGGACGCGGATGGACATGTATCGGAATCGGAGGTCACGTTTTCGGACAAATACTGGGACCCTAAACTGAAGGACCGAAGACCCACCATCATCGAGACCGGCCCGGACGGCCCGCTCTACTGGATGATCGATACCCGCTCCTTTCCCGTGCGCAGCGGGCCTTACCAGCAGGCCGGCTTTCCATTGAGCAAGAACGGCCTGGCGGCGAAAGTCACTCCGGGGATCAGTCCTTATGATCCGGTCGAAAGCGCTGAGATGCGCTCGGTCAAAGCTCGTCTTGAACAATTGGATCGGGAGAATACCGCAGTTCAGGTGATCTATCCGACGATGTTTCTCTCCTATCCAATCACCTATGATCGGCAGCTGGCGGTGGCGATGATGCGCGCCTACAACAGCTGGGTGGCCGATCTCGCCAGCCAATGTCCCGACCGTTTAAAGTGGGTCACGATAATCGATCCGGTCGATCCGCAGGCATCGGTTCGCGAAATCGAGCGCGGCAAGGAGCTGGGAGCGGTGGCCGTGATGCTGCTCGGCGTTACCGGCGACGTGCGCATCGACGATCCGCCGATGGAGCCGATCTGGGCCGCTGCCAACGACAACGAGCTTCCGGTAGCGGTGCATACCGGACACAGCTTTCGCGCGCTGGGCGAGGTGAACGACACGCACCACGACAAGACGGCAATCTCCTTTTGGCTGACCGTGCAGTTCGCCTTTCACCGCGTGATCTCGAAAGGGATCGCCGATCGCTATCCGAATTTGCGGATTGCGTTTCTCGAAGCGGGTTGCTCCTGGGTCCCGGCGCTGGCGGAGCGTATAGAAGAATACAGCGGCTTTCCCGGCGCGCGTGCCGGAGTCGATTTTCACCGCGGCTATACCGGTAAGCATCTCCCCAAAGAATACATCGAGCGCGGCCAGATTTACTTTGGCTTCGAGGTTGACGAAAAACTCCTGCCCTTCGCCATCGAAGAGTTCGGCGACCAGTGCTGGGTGTACGGCTCCGACATCCCGCACGGCGATCGGCTCTACGGCGCGGTCGATGTCTTTCTCGAGCGGGAAGATATCAGCCAGGCGAGCAAGCGAAAGCTGCTCGTCGATAACACAGCGCGTTTTTACGGGCTCACTGTTAGTAATGAGTAAGGCCAGAGGGTGAGCGAAGGGGCGGACGCCGATCGGGTCTTGCACGCGAATCATGGCACTAAACTGTAGCCAACGATTCGTGCGATGCGGTTTAGCGGATGTGATGATTACGCGGCCGGGGATTCGGCCGTGTGCCAAATCGTCAACCGCTACGTCAGCTCGGCCATCGCCGAATGCTTTGCTTCAGAGAACGCCTCAACCACCGTGAACGCCATCCATTGTTTGACGATTTTGCCCGACCCCATTATTGTAGTTACATCACTACTTACGACTGAGGGCGGCCATGCGCATGGGATTACGGGAAGCCAATCAGAGTTTTTCCAAGGCGATTAAAGCCGTTAAAGCGGGCAAAGAGGTCGTCTTGACCGAACGCGGCAAACCCATCGCTGTGATCAAGCCTCTAAAGTCGGAGAAAGATACGAACTCCATCCTGCGCCAACTGGAAACTGAAGGAGTCTTGAGGCGTGGCCCCAAGAGCGGCACGCCGACGCCCGCGTGGCGCGCCCCAGTAACTATCGAAGGCAAATCTATCTCGAAAATGATCAGTGAAGAACGCGAGCAGCGGTGAGCCTGGCTTATTTCGACACCAGCGCTCTCGTCAAAACTACATCCGCGAAGCCGGATCATCGCGAGTTCGCGGCTTGCTTACGAGCCACGAGTTTCTCTCATCAGCAATCACCGCGATCGAGCTCCATTCCGCCGCGCAACCTCGGCGGCGGCAACGTGAAATTACCCAACCAAATTACAATTCGCTCGTTTCCCGGCTCGCCAAGGATCGTTCATACTGGCAATTGTCGAAGTCGTTCGACAAATTTTGAGCAAAGCGGAAAAGATGGTTAAGACCGCAAATGTTCGGATCCTTGATGCCATCCATGTCGCGTTTGCCATAATCATCCAGGATTCTTTGACCACGCCCTTGCCGTTTATCAGCGCGGACGAAAGGCAACTCGCAGCGGCGCAAAGCTGCAAGCTTAGTGTGATCGCAATCGGTTAAGCGCAAGCGTCGGCGGCTGGAATAATTGCCAGGTAGAGACTTCAAAGCCGGACCTCGATTGGCTTTTCGCTTCGCGTCACACCCTGAACGTCCGCTGCGTGCTGTCGGGGAAAAGGGTTTCGACCGACATCGGCGCAGGAATGAGTCCTTGCTCGTGCATGTAGCGCACGAACGTTTCGAGGGTGTGCCGATTGCTCTCAAGCCCGTAGGGCCAGAAGTCCTCGCCCATCAGGTCCATGGTCTGGTAGGCGTGCTCGACCAGGAACGGTAGACTGAGTGGCAGCGCGCTTGTCTGGGTCAGGTCGGCCATCGCCAGCTCCTTGGCTTCCGACAACGCCTTGAACAGCGTAAACGCGACCCAGGGGTTGGCGTCGAGGACCTCTTTCTTGACCACCAAGGTGTGCATGATGGGAAAAATCCCGGTCCGGCGGAAATAGTCGCGCTCGACCTCGAATGGGTGCTCGAAGAGCCGCCGCACCGCCGTACCACCCCGCCGAAATGTCGAGGGCGTCCTTGCCGTGATCAGCGCGTCGATCTCTCCACTCTCAAGCATCTGTGCCAGCGAGCGGTCCGCGGGCGCGAAGCCCACGTTAACACCCCGCGGCTCGGCGGGCTCAAAGGGAAGGCGACCGGGCTCCTCGAGCCCGCCTTGCACCCATTCAACGTCGGCCGCGCGCATCCCGTAGTCGTCTGCGAGGATGCCGCGCGCCCATACCGCGGCGGTCATCTGGTACTCGGGTACGCCAACGCGCTTGCCACGAAGGTCCTCCGGGCTGCGGATTGCCGAGCCCTCGTGGACGAAGATGCACGACTGCCGGAAGAAGCGCGACGGAAAAACCGGGATTGCGACGAGGTCGTCGGCGCCGCGACCGCGGCGCACTACATACCCGCCCAGCGAGAACTCCGAGGCGTCGAACTCGCGGTGCTGAGCCATGCGCCAGAAAATCTCTTCCACGCGCAGCATGATGTAGGTCAAATCGATGCCCTCTGCCCGGACCCGACCGTCGCGGAGCGCCTCTGTCCGATCATAGTGGCCCGCGGCCAAGGTCAAGCGCAGCATGCCCACCTCCAGAGGTCGGGTAGTATCTGGCGCAAGCCGGCGATAGGTTTCATTGTAGTGGTGCCTTACGTTGCCGCGGCCGCTTCTCTGGGAGACCGCTCCGGAAATTCAACGGATCTGAAAAATTTCCTTCCACGTTTTCTCGTACCTCGGAAACTCTCTGACGTCGTCGATGGTCAGCATGTAAGGCGTCGTAGGCCGGATTTTTTCCAGAGGTTCCACTTTGGGATGAGCAGGAGTCTCACCCGCTTGAGCATAAACCTTTTGTCCTTCTTCACTGACGGCCCAGCGAACCCAGAGTAGTGCGGCGTTGGGATGCGGGGCTCCCTTCATTACCATCACGGAGCCGCCGACTTCGCCCACGCCTTCCGTCAGTAGCGGTTGAATCGGGGCGCCTCTTTTTATGCGCGCAGGAAAATGGTGTGAGTAGCAAGTAAAACAGATGGCGCGCTGACCGGCCAAGAGGAACTCGGTTAACTGCGAATGCCCGCGATGAAACTCCACCTGATTGGCGGCGATTTTCCTAAACAGATCGATCGCCTTTTCATCGCTGTTGTATTTTCGTTTGGCAAAACCGACTAGCACTTGGAAGTCGCGCGGCTCGCCCATGATGCTATCTTTCCATTTAGGGTTCGCGAGATCCTCGTAGGCTTTTGGCTCCTCGCCTTTCTTGACCAGATTGGTGTTCCATCCGGCAATGTAGAATTGCATATCGGTGGCAACCCAAAGGTCGCCTTTTAGCTGCGCCGGATACGCCGCCGCCTCGGGTATGACGACGTGCTCGACAATTTTAAGGTCGAGGATCTGTGGCAAATAGCTCAGCGCTCCGCTGATGACGTCGGCAATGACGCGTCCTCCCTTCTGCTCGGCGAGCACTCGTGCGATCAGCTTATCGCTCGTGGCGTCGATATGATCGACGGTCACGCCGGGGAAGCGCTTCATGAACGCAGGCGGAATCACCGACATTGCGTTAGGGGATAGTGGCGCATAGAGCGTAATCTTTCCCTCCTTTTTTGCTTTCTCATAAAGTTGATCGAAGGAATCCGCCGCAGCAGCCGCGAAGAGCTTACCGGCAGAAGCACCGCAGATAATGAGAACCAAGGCGATCATCGACATATAGGTCGCGGATCCGATCGACCTCGATAAAGTGTTCTTTTGATTCATTTCACTTCTCCTTGATCTCCGTTTTATGATTCCGGATCAATATCCGGGAAAACTTTCCTTGCCTTGCGGAGGCCCCCGTGACCCGTCTCTGCAACTACTCCATGTAAGAAAACACCGACTATGTCAAACATTAGGCCAGGCATTCATGTTTCGTTAATCCCGCACAGGTACTTCCAAATCAACCCACCAAGTCTTTGCGCGTGATCGCAGCGCCGTCGCGCAGGGCGCGCAGCTTGGCGCGACCTATTTGCGGATCGACACGGATTTGTATGAATTATTTTTTATACAGGGCGGCGATAAATCCGCTCTGGTCGATTCGCCGGACGAACGATGGATCGACGATGAGATTCGGGTCGGTTTGTTTTGCTTGAGGATAATGGGCCGAAATCATGTCGAGCGCACTGGCAATCACTTGCCCGGAAGGTGTCGGCACCTCCTCCAGTCCCGCGATGGTGTGCTGGTAGGTGTCCTCGAGAAACTCCTCGCTCGCGCCCCGCATGTATTTCCGCCAGACAGCGAAACTCTTTTGTTTGTTGCTTTTAAAAATCGCAACGGACTCGATGAGGGCCTTCAAAACTCCGTCGATCATCTGTGGATTCTTCGCAATCGTCGGTCGGAGGGTGGTTACAGCATGCTGCGGATAGGTCAATCCGAGGGCGTCATAGTTGACCAGCTCGAAGAATCCCTTGCTCTTGGCCAGGAAGCTCGCTGGAACCGACAACGAAGTTGCATCGACAACGCCCCGTTCCAAAGCTTGCAGCATGAGCGGCGGCTCTCCAATCGGCATCAGCTTTACATCTCGATCGGGAGAGAGTCCCCATTTGCGCGTCAACACGTAACGGACCAGAACATCGTTAAGAGCACCTGGGCGTCCGGTGGCAATCAGCTTGCCCTTCAGGTCTTCGGGTCTTTTGATTTCGCTTTTGGAGAATATGCCGCCGCCCATTTTGTTGGAGAGCAGCGCGACGATCACCTGGTCCTTCACGCCGAGAACGTGCGAGGTCATGGCGCCGCTTCCCGAGGCAATCACCAAGGGAGTCTCGCCGCTGGCAAGCAATTGCTGGGGACGGACTCTGCCTGCGTAGACGGCTCTTAGATCCACTCCGTACTTTTTACCCAGACCATCTTCGACCGCCAGCCACAACGGACCGTAAAATCCTGAAAAGGAAGAAAACCCGATAGTGACGGTGTCGAGCTGGGCGCCGGCGACCGTGACCGACGCGCAACCAATCCAGCCAAGAACGAAGCTCAAAGCCAGCAGATTTTTCCTAAACGCCATACCGTTTCCTCGATCGTTATCATAAATCTTCCCTATAAAAAATCAGTTCCGGCAATCGTGAGACCTCCAACCTGCGGATCCTCTCTCGATGCCGGTTCTCAGCGGGAACCCTGCTCTCGATGTGGTTATCTACATCTCTGCTCTGCGAAGTTTTGTAGTTTCGCGTCCAGCCGTGCTGACGCACTCCGCATGCTTCAAGCCAACGGCGCGCCAGCGCAAAGTTCTTTCCGTCGACATTCAGCCCGTAATGCGGGTACTCCACGGTTGGCCCCGTCCAACCGCCGGATTGCTGAGAGATGCCGAAAATGATGTCGGCGATGCGTACCTCGGCGAATCCTGGAACATTTATGGATGACTTCCCCACCCAACACCCGCGTGTAAAATCGCTTTGACTCTTCCACGTCGCGGCACGGTAGGCTGATAGGGTGCAGGTAAGCGAAGCGGGGTCGTTGATGCTGCGCCATTCCGGCTGTGCTCTGCATGCCTTCGGCTCCTCCGGGTGATGGCCGGACTATTACACGACTGTGCTAGCTGAACAAGGTGCGACTGTTCTGAGCAGGCTGTTGAGAAAGGCTCACCCTCCGTCGACGAAAAGAGTCGTTGAACGGTTGAACCGTTGAACTGTTGAACGGAGTGCGACTAAATGATCGCAGATAAAAGGAGCGGACTATGGCCAAATGGTTTTTCGAACCGGGGCATACGGCGGCGGGATTTTCTGTGCGTCACATGATGGTGACTTTCGTCCGCGGCCATTTCAAGGATATCCACGGCACGCTCGTTTTCGATCCGGCGGACCCGGCCGCGACTTCGGTCGAGGTCACGATCGAAGCTGCTGGAATCTGGACAGGCGAAGCGGCGCGCGACGCTCACCTTAAGAGCGAGGACTTTCTCGCCGTAGAGAAACATCCGAAGATTACCTTCGCGGGTAAGCAGGTCGAACTTGCCGGCGCGGACGAAGCGGTTCTCACGGGCGAGTTGACGATTCGGGGTATCACCCGCACGGTGCCGCTGCGCGTCCATTATCTAGGTCAGTGGCAAACTCCATGGTGGGAAGACGGTGTGGATAAGGGACCGAAGAGCAGAGCGGGCTTTGCCGCCTCCATCGCGATCAATCGCCACGACTTCGGCGTCAGCTGGAACAGCGCTTTAGACCGGGGCGGGGTAGTCGTCGGCAACATGGTTGAGATCACCATCGACGCCGAAGCGATCCTGCAAGAAGGTTGATCGTAATGTTGGAGTCGGCTTTGGCGCTGCAATATCGTATGGATCAAGACATGGCCTCGAGTGGGTGCGATCCAATCAGGCGTAGGTAATAATCGCGCGGCCGAGGATTCGGCCGTGCTCCAAATCGTCAACCGCGTCATTGATTTGCTCCAGTTTGTATCGCCGGGTCACCAGCTCATCTAACTTCAGCTTGCCTTCGCGATACCAGCGCACGAACAGCGGGAAGTCGCGATCCGGCCGGCAGTCTCCGCCGCTCGTGCGGGTGAAGCTTCGGCTGCCGATGAATAGGCTCGTATCCAGGGTCGCGTGGGTGCCAGGGGGCGTGATGCCGATGAGCAAAGCGGTGCCTCCACGATTAAGACCGGAATATCCCATTCTTGCTGCGCGCAGGATTTGCTCCTGGGTTTGCGGTAAACCGATGGCGTCGATGGCGTAGTCGACGCCGCCGTTGGTGAGCTCCCGAATTGCGCCAACCGGATCGAACTCTTTGCCATTGACTATGCAGGTAGCGCCGAAGCGTTGCGCAAAGGCGAGCTTTTCCTCGGTCACGTCAACGGCAATGATAGGATTCGCATCGACCGCAGCCGCCGCTGCGATAGCACAAAGACCAATGCCGCCGGCGCCAAAGACGGCCACCGATTGGCCCGGTCTCACGCACAAGTTGTTGACGATTGCTCCGGCGCCGGTCATGACGGCGCAGCCGATCACGGCAGTGACGTCGGTGGGCACATCTTGGGGCAATTTCACCACCATGCGTTCTTGCGCCAAGGCGTATTCCGCCCATGTCGCGGCGGAATGCGATACCTGTTTGCCGTTCCAGAAAGCAATCGACTGAGCGCGATCGTTGAGTGCGTGCGCCACCAGCGGCTGATTGGTCGTGGAATTATCGCGATCCACCCACGTCGTGACCACGTGATCGCCTTCTTTTACGTGGCGCACGTCGCGGCCGCGCGCAGCGACAACTCCAGTAGATTCGTGCCCCAAGAGCGCCGGTAAGCGATCAGCCGATCGGGCCGGCCGGCGCATCGTGTGAAGTTGTGAATGACAAACGCCGCTGGCAAAAAGCTTGACCAGGACCTGGTCCGGTGCCAGATCCGGAAACTCGACTTCATCGATGATCAGTGGCTGGTTGGGCTCTACCAGAATCGCCGCCCGGCACTTTGTGCTCATCCTTCTCTCCATTCACGAGCCGATTATTTCACGAGCTGTCGCTTTCGATCTCGTGAAGAGCGCAGTATTCGACTACTTCCCTTGACTCTTCGACCGGGCGCCCCACTACAGATTCGTACCAACGTCTACAGCCGCAGTCATGTTCGATGAAGTCCGTTCTGATCGGTGGCTTTTCCATACTTCTATAGTGGCGGAGTCATAGCCGCGCTCCAGACGCTCTGACAAGATAGCCCTGTTGCGGAGCACTTCCGATTTTGCAGTCCGGTTCATTTGGCGCTAACGCGCCACACCTTTCCGCCGGCATCGTCGGCAACCAACAGTGAGCCATCGGGAGCTACGGTGACGCCGACCGGGCGGCCGTAAGCTTCGAACTTGCTTTCATCCGCAATGAAGCCCGTGAGGATATCCTCCATCGGACCGGCGGGCTTGCCGTTCTCGAACGGGACAAACGCGACTTTGTAGCCGACCATCTTCGAGCGGTTCCATGAGCCGTGCATGCCGATGAACGCGCCGCCGTGATAACGCGCGGGGAAAGACTTGCCATCATAGAAAGCTAATCCAAGCGCGGCAACGTGGGCGCCCAAGGCGTAGTCGGGTTTCACCGCTTTGGCAACCAGGTCGGGTCGCTGACCTTTCTTGCGCGGGTCTTCGTGTTGGCCAAAGTAAGAATAGGGCCAGCCGTAAAAAGCGCCGGGTTGGACGCTGGTGAGATAGTCGGGAACCAGGTCGTCGCCCAAGAGATCGCGCTCGTTGACCACGGTCCACAGTGTTTTAGTTTTCGGCTCCCAATCCATTCCCACCGGATTGCGCAGGCCGCTGGCGTAAACGCGCATGCCGCTACCACTGGGATTCATCTCCAAGATCGCCGCTCGGCGTGGATCTTTGGCGTCTCTGCCGTCTTCATCGACGTTGGAGCCGGAGCCCACCGCGACATAAATCTTTTTGCCGGCGGGATCGGCGATCAAGTGGCGCGTGTAGTGTCCACCGGCGGGTAGATCGAGGATCTTCTCGCCTGGTGCGTCAATCTTGGTTTGGCCGGCGCGGTAGGGGTAGCGCACCACTCCGTCGGTGTTGCCGACGTAGAACCACTCACCCAGCAGCAGCATGCCGTGCGGCATATTCAAGCCGGTCAAGAAAACTTCACGAACTTCCGGCTTGCCGTCACCATCCGTGTCACGGAAAAGGGTGATTTGGTTTGCCGACTTGGCCGGGCGATCGGGGAATACGCGAACCGCTTCGACGACGAGAATGTCTTTGTTGGGCAGCACATAAGCCTCGCGCGGATTATTAAGCCCCTCGGCAAACAGGCTAACAGTAAAACCAGGCGCGGCAGCCGGCATTTTGCCAGCAGGCCAGCCGATCACTTTCGAGGTATTGCGAACGGAAGGACTGGCAAACGGAGCCGGCAACTGCAGCTTATCCGCCGGTCCGGTGCCGGGCGCGTAGTGATTTGTAGAAAATTGGGAGCGAGTTTCGCTCGAACATGAAAGGATCAACATCGATATCGACGCAAGGCTTATGCGAAATAGACTTTTAAGCGGCATGGGATTCTCCTTTCATGCAGCACTGCACGGCTGGCGCCGGCTGTTAATTAATTAGAACATAGACAATCCGCGCTTTGCTGTGAAGTGGGATGACCTTGCTCGGTTGTAGCGGCGTCCAGTCCGTTCTAAGATCGTCGCCAACTTCACAGGAGGGGTAAATGCATTATCGCGATTTGCGCGGCTGGTTACAGGGTGTGGACTCGTTCGGCGAGCTTAGAGTGGTGGAAGGCGCAGACTGGAACCAAGAAATCGGCGCGGTGGCCGAAGTGGCGGCCCGTTCAGAAACGCCGCCGGCGGTGCTTTTTGATAAAATCATCGGCTATCCCGCCGGACGCCGCGTGCTCACGGGGATTCACAATCCGACCTTGAAGCGGCAGTGCCTGACTAATCACCTGCCGCTCGACTACACGCGCGATCAATTTATTGCCGCGTGGAAAGAGCGGCTCGACCAGCCGAGTTTGATTCCCCCGCGGGTTGTGGATTCGGGACCGCTCCTGGAAAATGTTTTCGAAGGCGGCGATATCGATCTGTTCTCATTGCCCGCGCCCTTCTGGCATGAAGGCGACGGCGGCCGCTATCTGGGCACGTTGGATGTCACCATCAGCCGCGATCTCGAGGAAGGCTGGATCAACTTGGGCTGCTACCGTGTTATGGTGCACGACAAGAATACGCTGGCGCTTTACATGTCGCCGGGGCACCACGGCAACATTCACCGGCAAAAATTTTTCGACCGCGGACAGCCATTTCCGGTGGCGATTAGTTTCGGACCGGATCCGTTGCTATGGTTCTTCGGTCAGATGGACGTTCCGGCCGGAGAGTCGGAGTACGATTATGCCGGCGGTGTGCGCGGCGAGGCATTCGAAGTAATTCTCGGCAAGAACACGCGGCTGCCGATCCCGGCCTATTCGGAAGTCGCCATTGAAGGCGAAGTCATCCCTGGCACCAAAATACCGGAGGGGCCGTTCGGCGAATTCACCGGCTATTATGCGGGCGGCCTCCGTTCCGAGCCAATGCTCAAGGTGAGGCGATTGATGTATCGCGATGATCCGATCATCACAGGAGCGCCGCCGTTTCGCCCCGCGCCCGGAGCCGAGAGCAATCTGATCCGTGCGGCTTACATCTGGAACTACCTCGACAAAGCCGGGGTGCCCGATATCAGAGGAGTGGCGTACTACCAAACCCGCATGCTGGTTGTGGTTGCCATCAAGCAGCGCTATCCCGGCCATGCCAAGCAAGCGGCGTTGATCGCGGCGCAATGCCGGGCGGCGGCGCTGCTCACCCGTTACGTTGTCGTGGTCGACGACGACATCGATATTTGGGACAGCAACGAACTGCTTTGGGCGCTATGCACCAGAACCGATCCGATCAAAGATATCGATATCATGCGCCGTTGCTGGAGCAATCCGATCGATCCGATCATTCCGCCGGAGGAGCGCGGCTTTCAATCCCGCGGCATCATCGATGCCTGTCGTCCGTATGAGTGGATCCATGAATTCCCGAAAGTGTCGGGCGCCAGTCCGGAGCTGAAGAAGAAGATGCTCGAGAAGTTCGGCGCCAGTTTGGCGGGTAAGAAATGAAAAACTTTTTAGTCTCGGAGAAGAGTTCATGAAACCAACCATGACCCTGGTGAGTATCTTACTGCTCGCCGTGATTCTTGCAATTCCGGATTCAGCGCGCGCCCAGCAACAAACCAAGAAGCCCTTGGAAAAAGTCAGGCTCACGGTGGCCGCCAAGGCCTTGACCTATCTTCCCTATTATTTCGGCAAGTCAAAAGGGCTCTTTGAAAAAGAAGGGCTCGACCTGGAAGTCATCATCATGAGGCCGCCCATCGGCGTGACTGCCTTAGCTGCGGGTGAAGTTGATTACACGGGCTCGACCGGAGTGTCGCTGCGCGCGGCGATGAAAGGACTGCCGGTCAGGGCATTGATATTCATCCAAACCCGATTGAGTTTCAGTCTGATCGGCCAGCCGGGAATGACGCCGGCGAAGATTAGAAATGTTGCCGTCAGCGGCATCGGCTCGCTGGCGCACTATGGCGCGCAAACGGTGTTGAAACGGCTCGGCCGCGATGGTCCCGGTGACAAGATCAATTACATAGCCACCAATACCACTGCCAACAGCTATGCGGCACTGACCGGCAAAGCGGCGGATGCGGTGATTCTCACGGCGCCATATACTTCCATGGCAACCTTGGCCGGCTACGTCGATCTCGGCGATACCTTCGATGTGCGCGATGTGCAAGGAGGGCTGGTGGGAAGAATGAGCCACATCCAGAATCATCGCGAGCAGATCAAGGCTGTGTTGCGCGCTGTCTTGCGTAGCAACGAGATGATTCTCAAGAATGACGCCGAGGTTATTCCATTTATACAGAAGGAATTTGGTCTGGAGCAAAACGTGGCGGCGGACAGTTACCGGCAGATCAAACAAGTGTTGAATGCCGACGGTGACATTGAAGAGCCGGTATTGAAGTCCATCCTCGATAAAATCAGGCAGGAGTCCGGCATTGCCGCCGAAATTCCCGTAGACCGTCTAGTCGATCTTTCGATGCTCCGCGAAGCAAGGGCGGAGCTGCGTAGGAGATAAGGCGGACGGGAGACAGCGAGACGGAAAAACAAGAGACTAAGAGACTGGAGACTGGGAGACACAACGGGCTCAACTACAAGAACTGGAAAAGCAAGTCTTGCCTTTCAGCTATCACCATTGGTAAGTTCGGTATCCATCACAAGGAGGTCCCCTATGAAATCGCTATTAGCCGCGATTACGTTGATTACGCTGGTCCTGACCCAGACGGGCGCGTTCGCCGACTTGCCCGAGCCCAAGGCCGGACCGCAGAATCCCAATATGGAAGCCGGACGGAAGGCGATCGATGCGAAGGATTACAAGGCCGCGGTGGGGCATCTCACGAAGGCGGTGCAGGAGCTGCCCAATGATGCCGATGCCCATAACATGCTCGGCTATAGCTATAGGAAGACGGGTAACTTCGATAAATCCATGGAGCACTATCAGCGCGCCCTAAAGATCGATGCCAACCATCGCAGCGCCCATGAATATTTGGGCGAGCTTTATCTAGATCTGAATCAAATGGCCAATGCCGAAAAACAACTGGCCGCGCTGAAAAAGGCCTGCCCCATGCTTGGGAGATGCGAAGAGTACGATGATCTTAAACAGGCCATCGATGCGTACAAGGCGAAGGCGAAATAGCGAGAGACTGATAGGGACTAGGAGATAGAGAGATTGGGGCTCTGTTGACCAAGTTTCTATTCGCGAGGTTAACACTGAACATTAGCAGGGTGCTGAAAAAAGCCTTGCAGGCTGCTCAAAAAGATCCAGGTGCGAGGCGCGCGAAAATTCGACGAGCGGAGGCGTACTTACAGTACGTCGGAGCGAGGCGATTGAGCGGCAACGAAGCGTATGGGTCTTTTTCAGCAGCCTGCTAGCGAGTTGGAAATGGCTGAACTAATCAAAGCTACAATCGGCTTCGTCAGCGGCGGGGGCGGTTCCATGCCGCACTACAGTAGCTTTCTTCCGATGATTCCCGAATCAGTTAAATTCGATTTTGTCGGTTTGCAGCTCTACGGCGAATCGCTGTATCAAATTGCGGATAAAAAACAAATCATCGTGGAGCGGCTCCAAGAACTGGTCACACAACGGCACTGGGACGGGGTTATTCTCACCGCCGCGCCTACGGAAGTGCTTAATCCCGGACTGTTCGATGCGCTCACAGCGGCGCTTGCCGTTCCTTTCACGACGGCTTTGCACGCTTGCGTTACAGCGCTTCGGGTTTACCGCGCCCGGCGGGTTCTGTTATTGACACCGTTCGATCAGCGTTTGAATCAGCTGATTTCCGGGCATTTGGAGCAGCTAGGAGTAGATGCGGTGGCGCCGCATCCTTTTGAAAATCTCGCTGTACCCAAGCGAATGGAGCCCGATGACGTCTTCGAACTGACAAAAGAGAATCTCAGGGCGACGGATCCTGTCGATGCCATCTATTTTCAAGGCGCGGTGCTTGATCCGATCAAAGTTCTTGAGAAAATCGAGCGCGAGCTTGGAATGATGGTGATTGCCAGTAATCCCGCCATGCTATGGTACGCGCTTTCGAAACTGGGGCTGGCATATCCGATCAGCGGCTACGGCCGGCTGATGCGCGAGTGGCCGGCATTGCCGGATGAGCAACCCGCGCTGGCTGCTGGCGCCGCGGCTAATACGCGGCTTCAGGGTAATTGACGACGCAAACCACGAACGATGCTGCCTTAACGCTTACCGGCATCTGTCAACCATGAACAGCTTGGAAACGGACACGGTAAGTGGCGGTGTTGCTTGGCTACCGGTTGCGCGCCTCCCGCGTCCAGGTAGTGCCATTCTGCCACTCGATTTGGTCGCGCCGGACAGTGCCTCGCAGACCACCTTCCCAATCCAGAGCACGGACGCTGCCACCACCGGTAATATCCAACCGGCTGGCCTGGCCGCGCTCATTGCGAGCTTCGAGGCCCCCGGGCGCTGAGACTATTTGGGCGCGTCGATCCCGGTCGCCGTTAACGTACCAGCTGCCCTCCAGATCCCGAGTCGATCCTGGCCAGTTAATTCCGCCGTCCCGATCAAAAATCTGATCACAAGAGGCGGTTAAAAATAATGCGATGATGATCAGCCAAAGCGCGCTTGTTCTCTTCACGATCGTCTCCTTATCGTCTGCTGTGAGTTCGTTGCTTCAATAAAGCCAGTATATAGGATTTCATTGGAGGCGGAAGTAGATCCCCAGCTCGTATGTATGGACCTCGAATCGATTGCCATAGCGCCGGCCGAGGCTTTACCCAAGCTTTTATAGATCCAGATTGTTACAACACTAACAAGGAATCGCTTTCATGAGTGAAGGACTTTCTCGACAACAGCGGCTAAAGCTGTCTTATATAGATGCATCATCGGGCGTTTTATGATGAGGAGAGAAGGTATAAACATGCATCGGCTGATAATGTGCACTGTGATTTTCGTTGCGATCGCATCGAACGTGTTTGCTCAGGAGAAGAAGCTCGACAACTTGCGAACGGGCGGCGGCTCGGCATCGGCGGCGCAGATGTCTATTTGGTTTGCCAAAGAGGGAAATTACTATGAAAAAAACGGCCTCAATGTCGAACTCATCAGTATTCCCGGAAGCTCGCTGGCGCTGCAGGCGATGTTGTCGGGAGAGCTGCCGATCATTCAAGCTGGCGGCGCGGGTCCGATCCAGGTCGCCCTGTCGGGCACGGATACGGTAATTGTCGCGACTATCGCGAAAAAATTTAACTGGTGGATCTTCAGCCAGCCTAACATCAGCCGTATGGAAGATTTAAAAGGCAAAGTGTTTGGCACGACCCGGTTCGGCACTCAATCGGACCTGGCCTCGCGCATCGCGTTGCGCCTTCATGGCCTCGATCCGGAGCGCGATGTCACCATGGTCCAAACCGGAGGGCCGGCGGAAACGGTGACTGCCATGATGACCGGCAAAGTTCATGCGGCGGCGATCTCGCCGCCGGCGACACTGCAAGCGAAAAGGGTTAAGCTCAAGGAATTGATGGACCTGTCAAAACTCGATGTCGAGTATCACGTCAACGGTCTGGTGACTACCCGCAGGTATCTTAAAGAGCAACGAGGATGTCGTGCGCCGTTTTCTCCGAGCTTATATCGAAGGCGCGGTTCGCGGACAGAAGGACAAGGCCTTTGCCATGAAGACCATGGGAAAGTATTTTCGCAGCGACGACCGCGAAGTGCTGGAAGAGACATACGAGATGAGCATCAAAAATGGTTTCAGTGTCCCTCCATATCCGGCGGGGATCGCCAGCTTGTTACAAGAGCTGGAAAAACAGTTTCCAAAAGCCAGGGGAGCGAAACCCGAGGATTTCGCCGATAGCCGATTAGTGCGCGAGTTGGACCAGAGCGGTTTTATCAAGTCGGTGCTGGCAAGCGGCAAATGAAAGCTGATTTTTCGGTGCTCAGCCGAACCGGGGAAGTGTCGAAGCTTAGCAGGTTGCCGGTTCGGTGGCGGGCTGCTCAAAAAGATCCATAGGCGAGGCGCTCGAAGATCGATGAGCGGAGGCGCGCTCCTGCACGTTGACGCGCAATCGGTCGAAGAGCAACGAAGCCTATGGGCTTTTTCAGCAGCCCGCTAACGGATGGTTCAGACAAGCCGTACCCAGGCTTTTTGGAGCGAGGTGGCATAGCCGACTTGCGTTGCCGCGTCGACACCTGCGCTCTGAAGCTCTTCAAGAAGCTGTGATGCGTGTCGGTTGGCGACGGCTATCAGCAGTCCGCCCGAAGTTTGCGGGTCCATGGCTACTTCGATCAGTCCCTCACGGATCGAGTTTTCGATGAATATTTTATCCTGCAAAAACTCGCGATTACGTTTGCAGCCGCCGGTGATGTAGCCTTTCTCGGCTAAATGGGTGGCATCTTGCAGAAGCGGCAGCTTGGCCGATTCGATCACCAGAGTCACACCGCTGCCGCTGGCCATTCCCAAACCATGGCCAAGAATGCCAAAGCCGGTTATATCCGAGCAGGCGTGCACGGCGAATTTGCGCATCACTTCAGAAGCCGTGGCGTTGAGCGTCGTCATCGACCGAACGGCTTGATCGACGCTTTGTTCGCCAGCTTTACCTTTCTTGAGAGCCGTGGTGATTATGCCGGTGCCGAGAGGTTTGGTTAGAATCAGCGCGTCGCCTTCCTGCACGCCGACATTGCGGTAGATCTTATCGGGATGGATGGTCCCGGTAACCGCCAGCCCATATTTGATCTCTTCGTCGATGATGCTGTGACCGCCGATGATCACCGCGCCGCTTTCCTTGACCTTATCGGCGCCGCCTTTGAGAATCTCGCCCAGGATTTCGATATCCATCTTTCCTTTTGGAAAACAGACGAGGTTCAGGCATGTCTTGGGCTCGCCGCCCATGGCGTAGACGTCGCTGAGCGAATTGGTAGCCGAGATCTGTCCGAAGGTATACGGGTCATCGACGATCGGCGTGAAGAAATCGACCGTGTTGACGATGGCGAGATCCGGCCGCAGGCGAAAGACTCCGGCGTCGTCGGAGGTCTCCGTCCCGACCAACATGTCCGGGTGGTTGAACTTTGGCAGACCGTGCAAAACTTGCACGAGGTCGGCAGGGCCGAGCTTAGCGGCTCAACCCGCGGCTTTGACTGACTGCGTCAGCCGGACGACTTTTTTCTTTGCGAGCATCATAGACCTCTGAGTGTAGTTCGATCGCAAACTCAATTCAATGCGCCGAGCCACGCTTTTCAGTTATCGAAGCGGCTTTCAGGCGCCGAACGTCGCCGACCCTCAGAGTCACGCCTTCTCGATCGAAATGTTCCAATAGCGCAATGGTATATTTACGGCTTGATCCCAGCAGGTCACGAAATGTGGCAGCCGATATTTCACCCTGCTCGGCGAGGTGGGTGCAAAGCAGATGCTTAACCCTGTCGACGCAACTGGATAGGAAATAGAGATCGGTAGCTACTTTGACCACCGACCGCTCTCTTTCGAGCAGGCGCAGCACCTCGGCCAATTTCGCACGCGGCACCGACGCGTCTTTTTCGATCTGCTTCAGCTCCGGCGGCGCCATCTCGTGTTCGGCAAGGATTTTCTTTATTCGCTCCATCAGCAATTTGTCTTGGCCGCCAAGCTGAACTTTATGCTGGGCTAAGCGCAGCAGGTTTTCCTCCTTGGCGATCAGCCGTTCACCGATCAGTCCGTCGATTACCAGCCGGAAGACTTTGGGCGAAAGCTCGTAGGCGAGCTTGCCGCGCAGCTCTTCCATATCCATGCCCGGAACCAGCGGATGGGTTGCGTGGAAATCCTTGAGGATCCTGGAGATCTGCTCTTTGAGACGCTGCCATTTCGGTTCGGTGGTGTAGACTTTCTCGCCCTCCGCGCTGACCGCGCGGACATTTTTCATTTTGTCGATGGAGCTGCGAATCAGTTCCTCTCGGCAATCGAGGAACTGGTAAATGGATTCGAGCGGCAACGCGAACGCCTCGCTTTCTTCCAGGAACGCTTCCGTCAGTTGGGTGATGTCGCCGCGGTGTAGCGCCTCGAGTTTGTCGCGCAGATCGTCGGAGCGCTTATGTCTTCTGGCCCATGGGTTGATCACCATGCCGCCGGCGAGTGTCCGTTGCGCGGTTTCATCGCGGAGAATGAAATGATCGCCGCGCAAAGCCAGGATCGGTTCGGCCAGGGTGATCTGGCAGTACGCCGATTGCTTCGGCTCGATATGGTCCCTTTCGCCGAGGATGATGACTTTGCCAAGCCGTTCCGCGGTCCCCAGATGGACCCTCACGTTCTGATGGTTCTTGATGCCCTTGCGCGCCGCCGGCCGGACTTCCAAATAGGCGTCGAAGCGATTTGAAGTCAGCGAGATCTTCTCGTGACAGATGACGTGGCCGCGCGCGACTTCGGCGGTATCGGGTCCGGTGAGATTCAGCGCCACCCGTTGGCCCCAGCCGGCGAGCTCAACAGATTCTCCATGCACCTGCAGGCTGCGCACGCGAAAAATTTGCTCGCCGGGCAGGCAACGCACCCGGTCACCAGTCCTGATCTCGCCGCTGCGCGCCGTGCCGGTCACCACTACGCCATGGCCCTGCAACACGAAAGCGCGGTCCACCGGGAGGCGGAAGTAGCCGCTCGGCGCCGGTTTATCGATGGACTTCAACGATTGAGAAACAAGCTGCTTGAGCTCACCGAGCCCCTGGCCGGTGGCTGAGGAAACCGCGATGATCGGCGATTCTTCCAGAACGGTTCCGAGAGTCAAGATGTTGATTTCCTCTTCCACTTCGGCAATGCGCGCCCGCGAAACCAGATCCGCTTTGGTGATCACGAAGATGGCTACCTTGATGCCGAGCAGGTGAACGATGTCGAGGTGTTCTTCGGTCTGCGGCATGACGCCGTCGTCGGCGGCAACCGTAAACAGCACCAGATCGATGCCGTGCGCGCCCGCCAGCATGTTCTTGATGAAGCGCTCATGGCCGGGAACGTCGACGACCCCGGCGAGATTGCCGTCGCCGAGGTCGAGTTGGGCAAAACCCAAGTCGATGGAAATGCCGCGTTCCTTTTCTTCCTTGAGCCGGTCGGTGTCCTCGCCGGTCAAAGCTTTGATCAGGCTGGTTTTACCGTGGTCGATGTGTCCGGCGGTGCCGATGATGTAAGGCATTTTTTGTCAACTTTTCTTAGGCTGTTGAAAAAGGCTCATCTGCTTCGTTGCGCTCGAGCGATTTCGCGTCAACGTACATGAGTACGCTTCCGCTCATCGCTCTTCGCGCGCCTCGCATTTGAACCTTTTTGAACAGCCTAAAGACATTTCGGTTGGTGCTTCCATGGACTCGGCTGGAATATTGCGATTCAACTTTCGTGTTTATCTCTTTGCGTCTCGCGCGATTTGTCTCAGTCAAACTTCGGAACCAAGTCCTCGGCATCGAAGATCGTTCTCAAGTCGAGCAGAAAACGTTCGTCTTGAATCCTGCCGATAATCGGCGGCTTGGCGCGGCGAAAGCTTTCGGCGATTCGGTTGGCGTTGAGCTCCTCATGGACAATCGCGATGACTACGGTTGGCAGCTCTTCAGTGGGTAGCGCGCCGCTGCCGATCTGCGAAGTCGATTCTTCCAGAGTTAAGCGGTAACCATCGCCGAGCGCGCGTTGAAGTCTCGGCAACAGCTGTTTGCCCAGTTCGCCGATTTCATCGACACCGCGGGTGAAGCTTCTTAAGGTCGGAATCTCCCGGGTGATATCGGGCGACTGCTGGTAGCGCCGAAGCGTTCCTTCCAAAGCCGCCAAGGTCAATTTGCCGCAGCGCAGCGCGCGCTGCAAATGATTTTTGTTCATCCTGCCGATGAGACTTTTTTTGCCGACCAATAGCCCTGCCTGGGGACCGCCGAGAATTTTATCGCCGCTGAAAGTGACCACATCGGCGCCGGCATCGATGCGCTCGGCAACAAGCGGTTCTTTCGGCAACCCGTAGCGGCTGAGATCGATGAGCGCGCCGCTGCCCAGATCTTCCATCACCGGGACGTTGTGTTCCTTACCGATGGCGACGAGCTGCGCCAAATCGACATCGGCGGTAAATCCGACGACCTTATAGTTGCTGGTATGCACTTTTAGCAGCAGAGCAGTTTTTTCATTGATGGCTCGCTCGTAGTCTTGCGGGTGCGTGCGATTGGTGCTGCCGACTTCTTTTAAGATCGCGTTGCTTTTAGCCATGATCTCCGGAATCCGAAAGGCGCCGCCAATTTCGATCAGCTCACCGCGCGAAACGATGACTTCCCGGCCTTCGGCGAGACTATTCAAAGCGAGCAGCACCGCAGCGGCATTGTTATTGACCACGGTCGCCGCTTCGGCTCCAGTCAGCTCAATCAGCAGCTTTTCAATGGTTTCCTCGCGCCGGCCGCGCTTTCCCGCGGTAAGATCGTATTCGAGATTCACCGGACAACCGGCCACGCCGAGAACCGCGTCTATGGCAGCCTGGGATAGGAGCGCCCGGCCGAGATTGGTATGCAGGATCGTGCCCGTGGCGTTCACCACTCGAACAAGACCCGGTTGGCTCTCCGCTGCGATTTGCGCTTCAACTCGTGCGGCAATCGCGTCGATTTTAACTGCGCCTCCGGCGGAACTTTTACCCTGCCTGATTTCAATACGGGCTTGATCGAGCGCGTCCCGGCATTTCTGAATGAGATAGTCGCGGTTGTATCGGGCCAGCAGCGCTTCGCAATGGGGATGCTTCATGAGCCGGTCTACCGAGGGCAGCTCGCGGAGCAGGTGCGTCGCTTGTTCGGTCATGAGGAAATTCAAGTTCGCATAAGCGATAGTCGAATTCAACATGACTAGCAGGCTGCTGAAAAAGACCCATATGCGATGTGAAAGATCAATTATGAAAGCTGAAAACTGAATTCCGCTTTCAGATTTCCGCTTTCATCCTTGTGCTTCGCGCGCCTCTGGATCTTTTTGAGCAGCCTGCAACCAGAGTTTTCAGCAACCTGCTACTGAGGCAGCGCGGTGGAACGAGATTTCGCGGCGGTAAGTGTTGCCAATGATTGTCGCGAGACGATAGATGTCTGCCTTTGGTTGATCTTTGAACCGCCGTCAGCTAAGCGGTTTCAATGCGCTTCGCGTTCCGTTTTCGTCAAGGAATGAAAGCGGCGATTCCGATCTGGATCGCCTTCGTGCCATCCTCTCTCGCCTGGGGCATTGCCGCGCAAGCGCACGGAATGAGATTCGCTGAAATTGTCCTGATGTCCGCCTGGGTCTACTCCGGTCCGGCGCAATTCGCGGTTTTAGGACCGCTGGCGGAGGGCAAGTCGTCAGTCCAGGTGCTGCTGGCAGGCTTTCTCATGAACTTGCGCTTTCTGCCCATGAGCGCGGCTCTGGCGCCATACTTTCACGGCGTCAACCGCCTCAGTTTGTTGCTTTCGTCCCATGTGGTTAGCGCCAGTAGTTTCATCGTGCCTTATCTGCAGTTTCAAAAGGAACGACAGGACGCTGGCTGTTCGGGGTTCACTGAGTCCGCAGAGGGCTATGAAAATTTGGCCTTCTTTCTGGGCGTCGGCGCCAGCAGCTTTTTGGTTTGGGTTATCGGCAGCGCATTCGGATATGCGGTCGCGCTCGGCTTCCCGACAGGATTTGAAGAAGCGCTGAAATTTATTCTGCCGGGCTATTTCGCAGGGCTGTTGGTGGTGGAAATGCGCGGCTGGGCAATGCCGGTCGTCTGCCTTGCTGCATTGTTCTTGGCGGTGCCCGGTGCGCTCGCGAGCGCCGGCTGGGGTTGGTTGGTCACGGCGAGTATTGTGGCAATTTTGGTCTGGGGGGCGGAACAGTGGAAATGTCGCGCATCGGCATTATCTTGATCATGGGATTCATGGCCTTCGCCGTGCGCGCCCTGCCGCAGCTGATTTTTGTCGGCCGGAGATTTCCTGAATCCTTGGACCGGCTGTTACGCTATTTATCCTACGCTTTTATTTGCAGCATTGTCGGAGTGACGCTCTTTATGACAGATGGAAAGTTTGAGTTGCACCTTGCTCCGTCGCGAGCCCTGGCATTGGCTCTGACGATTGCCGTTGCCTATATCACCAGAAGCGCAGTCAGCGGCATGCTTGCTGGTACGTTGCTTGTCCTGACTCTCTCGTGGCTTCGCTGAAGGGCTGCGGATACCCTGGAAAATCCTTCGAGATGACCCCCCGGCTTTGGGATAGTATCAAATTTTTAATACTATCACGCCTAACTGTTGCCGCGCCCCCGCACCGTTGCGATGAGAGTGCCATAGAGCAGCAAGGGGACTGAAGTGCAAAGGATCATCGCCAAGACGATATCTCCGGTGCCGGAGATCAATTTCGCCGCAATTAGCGGCGCTATCACTCCCGCGGTGTAGTGCAGCGCCATGATAATGCCGCTGGCAGTACCGGCGCTGGCCGGCGGCGAGGCTTCTTGCGCCAAGGCAACCACCAAGGCCGGCACCGAAGCCTTGAGCACGCCAAACACAAGCATACCGAGGGCGAGTCCAAGGAGGGATTGCAACCAAAAATAAACCACGAACGCCGCCACCGCCGCGGGAAACGAACTCAGCACGATTACCCGGCGCCGGCCCAACTTGTCCGATAAAGCGCCCAAGCAGAACGAGCCCAGCATGTTTGCCAGGCTCAGCACGCCCATGACCCAACCGGTTTCTTTTAGTGTGAGCGCTTTATCGCTGCGCAGCAATGTTGGGCTCCAGGCCGCCGAGCTCCAGAAAACCGATCCGCCAATGAACTCGGCCAAAGCGAGAATCAAAAGTGGCAGCGAGAGAGCGCCTCTGAAAGATCCGCCGCGGACCGCGGATTTAATCGAGCGGATATTTCGGATCCAATATAGCTGCAGCAACATGATCACTGCGGCAATGACTCCAACGCTGACAAAGGCTGCGCGCCAGTCCGAGACGGCGATGATCCGACTGGCCAAGACGGCACCGATGGCGCCGCCGATGCCGTAAGCAACCGAAACCAGGCTAGCGCCGAGACCGCGTTTGTTCGGTAGCAGATCCGACATCACGGCGTAGAGCGCCGGCGGCGTAAAGCCGTAGCCCAATCCGGTGATTCCGAGAGACAAGAAAAACAAGGGGCGACTAGAAGTAATGCCGGCCATGGCAAAACCGGCGGCCAAAAGGCTCAAGCCGGTGATCAATATCGTCTTGCGGCCGTACCTGTCGGCAAAACGACCCGCAACAGTGCTGGTGACGGCCGCGACAATCATGAGAACCGAGAACAGGCTTGCCGCTTCGACCTCAGAGAGCGAGAACGACTGCCTGATTTCAGGCAAGGCGATCCCCAATGTTGCCACCATCATCGATGGCATGAAGTTGGAGCAGGGGACGATGCAGAGCGTCAAGCGACCACGCTGTGGCGCTTCGTCTGAAATGAGATTGCTGATGGGATACCTTTATTTTAAAGGAATGGTCACGTAGACGCGCGGCTGGTCGCCGACCACACGAGTGATATGACCGCGGCCGGTGGTGTCGTCGGCGAGCATGATATCGCCTTTGCCGAAACGTTTGACGGTGCCGTCGCCAATCTCGATCTCCACCTCGCCCGACAGAGTGATGATGTACTGGCGCCGCGGCGCCGGATGGAAGTCGTTTAAGTGATTGGCCGGAGCTTGGCGAAAAAAAACTCCCGTGGCAGGCTCCAGCTCGGAGACTTCCATATCGCCATTGAACTTGAGATTGATTTCTTTTTCTTCGAAGTGCGATTCGTTGTCTGCTCCGGTATAAATTCTCATGATCTTCATGAGTTTGGTATGTAGGAGAAAGCGCCGCGAAAAGCAAGGCAAACTCCAGCTTGGGTTCTCGGCTGGCTCAGACTTCACGTTGCGCTTGTCAACTAATTGGCGCGCGTGTTAGTCAGAAAATCGGACCATGCCGGAACTTCCCGATATCACCGTTTACATCGAGGCGCTTCAAGAGCGACTGCTGAACCAGCCGCTGCAGAAAATACGCATAGCCAGCCCTTTCATATTGCGCTCGTTCGATCCGCCGATCCAGGCTGCGGAAGGCAAAAAGGTCGTTGCGTTTAACCGTATAGGTAAGCGCATCGTGTTCGAATTGGAAGACGAGCTCTTTATGGTCTTTCACCTTATGGTCGCCGGCCGGTTCCATTGGAAAAAGCGCGGCGCGCCGGTGCCGCGGAAATTCGGCCATGCTGCGCTCGATTTTCCTGCCGGTACTTTACTATTGACCGAGATGGGCACAAAAAAGAGAGCGTCTCTTCATTTGGTTCGCGGCAGGGAGCGGTTGGCCGAACACGATCCTGGAGGCTTGGAAATCTTCGGCGCCGATCTGAACGCGTTCCGCGCCGCGCTGACCGACGAGAATCACACGCTTAAGAGAACCATGACCGATCCTCACGTGTTCAGCGGCATTGGCAACGCCTACTCCGACGAAATTCTCCATCGCGCCGGATTATCGCCGATCAAGCAGACCCGACATCTCAGCGAGGTAGAAATCGAGAGACTCTATCGAGCAACCAAAGAAGTTTTACGCGAGTGGATCAAGCGATTGCGCAAAGACACAGGCAAGAATTTTCCCGAACGGGTCACCGCCTTCCGTGATGACATGGCGGTTCACGGCAAGTATCGCAAACCATGCCCGGTCTGCGGTTCACCGGTGCAGCGAATCGCTTATGCCGAAAACGAGACCAACTACTGCGCGCAGTGTCAAACCGGCGGACGCTTGCTCGCCGATCGTTCGCTGTCGCGCTTGCTCAAAGCCGACTGGCCCAAGACGTTGGAGGAGATGGAGGAGGGGAGAAAAGCACGCAGTGAGTAGCTTGGACTAAGCTGAGAGCGAGTCCGCCAAAGCGCGCAGGAGTGCGGCTCCGTCGCCGCGCCAGGCGCTGCCGTGCATACACCCCATTGTCGTGGGTCGCGCCGCCGCAAGTCTCTCGAGCATCGGGCGGGCATTTTTGGTGTGCGAGTAATAGTCCAGCGACTTACGGAAAGCCTCGCTTGGGCCCAGAATGTCCGACTCGGTGATCGGCGGATGATCGGCGCCACCTTGAGTGAAGAGATCACCGCAGAGCAGTGTTTTTGTCGCTTCTTCCATCAGGAAGCCGCATTCCCAGGCATGCGGCAGGTGCGGCGCATCGAACCATCTCACGGAATGTTCACCCAGCGAGAGCAGCTCCCCGTCAGCCAGAGCCCGCGGCGATCGATCAGCAAGGTCTTCGATGGATACTAACGCGGCGATGCCGCCGCACAGCGGCAAAGACTGAGGCGCTGCCGCAAGCCATTGGTTAAGCGAGCCGCATTCATCGGCCTCGACATGCGAGAAAGCAACGTAATGCAGCCTGTCAACCGGAATGACGCTCGCCACCGCCTCACGAACCAATGGGAACATTTTTCGCGGTCCGGTGTGAAAGAGTAGTGGCTGATCGTCAACGATCAGATACTGATTGAATGAGAAGCCTCCCGGTCCACCTTCGATAATAACGGGTGTGTTGATGCGATAAATTCGATCTGCGATCTCGTGAATGTTGGTCCCTGACTGAGCATTTGTAATTGCCATTTTTGGCACTCCTCAAATTGAGTAATGGCGCGAGCTCCTTCGGAGCCGATCACTCGGCTTCAAAAGGCTTGAGCAGTTTGAGCGTTTTGAACTCGCTTGAGCGAGCTATATTTCCGGCTCGAGTATCTCCAGGCCTTCGTACCGGTCCATGAGATAGAGCTTGCCGTCTTTATCGTGAAAAACATCATTGCTCATCACCGCCGACTGACCCTTGCCGGGCATCGGCACGTAATAGCCGACTTCCTTCGGAATGTAGGGATTGGAAAAATCCACCGCCCGCAGACCACCTGCGAACCAGGTTACGTATAATGTATTGCCATAAACCTGCTCGGCCGGCTGGTGCGCGCCGAATCGGTTCAGATGTGTCGATTTACCTTCGAAAGGCACGATAAATGTCGCCACCGGCAGCGGCAGTTCTTCTTTGGTAATATCGACCACCCAGAGAAATGCGTTATGGGTTTCGTTGAGTTTCTCGCCGACCTCCTCGTCGGTGACAATCAACCAGTCCCGCTCCATGATTTTGTTGAGCATAGGCAAGGTCGTGTGGGTCGGGCAGGGATAAGGCGGGCTCCAATCCAGGCTGCTGATGGTCTTCGGTTTGCTCATGTCCGAGATATCGACGATCGCAAAGCCGCCGTGCCAGTAACTGATATAAAGCCGATTGTCCCTGCGGATCGGGTGATGACAGCGCGTGTCGGTGCCGCGCCAGGTCGGCGTTTCACCGCCGGCAGTCCACTGACCGGGCATCCACCAGCGGCAGACTTCTTCGGGCTTTTCCGGATTCTTCAGATCCAGAACCATGGCGATGTTGCCTTGGTAACCTTCCAGGGTCGGCGAAATGTAGGCGTAGCGGCCATCGAACGTAAAACGGTGCACGCCTTTGCCGTGCGTTTTGAAGAACGCAATTTCACGCGGCTTGGATCTGTTCGAGATATCGAAAATTTTCAAGCCGGAGTCAAGCTCCCGCTTAGCTTTATAGCGTTCATAGTTGATCAGCATAACGTCGCCGCTCACGCGCACCTTGTGAGAGTGGAGTCCCTCAGGAATTTCCAGGTGCGCCACGACCTTGGGATTCTTCGGGTCGCGCACGTCAATGATCGACGTGCCATGCGGCGGGTCCATGTGACCGACATAGGCGTAGCCATTTTCAACAACTATCGAACCTCCACCCGGAAGGTCCATTCGACCGATTTGTTTGATGTTCTTGCTGATGCCCACCGGCGGTTTTCCATTGCTGGTCATTGCTTTGTCTCCTTTGTCAGGCCGTTTAAAAAAGGGCTTACCTTGCTTCGTTGATCGCTTCAACGTACTGCTGCACGTCTCGGCTTGTCGAATGTCGCGCCTCGCAAAGTGAACCTACAAGCTGCTTATCGGTCTGATGCTATTTGCTTCGCGCCTTTTCAATCATCTGAATAATCTGTTCGGTGGTGCGCACACGCGCCATGCGCGGAAAAATCAGCTCCATGAGCATGTCGTGGACGCGCTGGTCATGAGATGTGCCGCAAGCATCACTGGCGACGATCATGTTATAGTCCATGTCCCTTCCCGCGTACAAAGTCGAAGCGACGCCGACATCGGTGGAGCCGCCGGAGATAATCAGCGTATTTATGCCGCGCGCGCGTAGAGCTAGATCGAGATAGGTTTGATAAAATGAGCTCCAGCGATATTTCACGATGTAGTAATCGTCCGGGCTCGGGTCGAGTTCGGCAAGGGGATCGGAGCTTTTATCGCCGGCGATGACCTGCATTTTGGGTTTGCTCACCTCGCCGTTGGGCCATGGGGTTAACGAATTGTTGGTGTCGGTGAGAAGTAGCGCGGTGGTGGCATTGTCCGGCCTGTGATTGCCCTTGGCAAAAAATACCGGCAGACCGGCGGCCCGGCCGGCTTTGCTAAGTCTCACGGCATTCTGAATCCATGGTTTTAGAACCCGCTGCTTGCCCGGTTCGGGCGCAGGAAGATAGCCATTCAAGATGTCGAAGAATAGCAGCCCGGTTTTCTCCGGTTCGAAATGGTTGACGTTCACTTAAGCCTCCTAACGAATTTTGATCCCTTGCTTTTCTTTCTCTTGTATCACTTTCCATCCCCGCTCCGCATACCATTCGATCTGCCGAAACAGGCCGGTGAGGATTCGCACGTCTCTGTCTTCCAGCCGGGTGCGTCCCAGAATGCGTCTGAACGCAAACAGCATGTGCTCAGGATTCTGCGAGTCAAGAAAGCCGATTTTCAATAGCGATGAGCGCATGCGGTCATAAAGACGCTCGACATCTTCGGCGCGCGCCAGCGGCAAACTTTCTTTCATCGGTTCGCCGAGCGATGCCAGATAGATCTCATAAAGACAGATCATGGCGGCTTGCGCCACGTTCAGGGACTGGTATTGCGGATCGGCGGGAATGTTGATGAGCAATTGACAGTGCTTCAAATCTTCGTTGCTGAGGCCGTGGTCCTCGGGACCAAAGATCAAAGCCACTTTGCCGGTTGCTGCGGCGGCAACGATCTCGACGGCAACCTCCCGCGGGCTCCGGCTGTGAGCGCGATACAGACCCTGCCGGCAAGTCGTTCCCACCACGAGCGTGCATTCGGCAACAGCTTCTCGGAGCGTTTGATAAGAGAGCGCATTGCTTAAAATATCCCGGCCATGCACCGCCATTGCCCGGGCCCAAAAACTGTGGGTGCGCGATTTGCCGGCGACGGCCAATTCACGCAACCCTGTATTCTTCATAGCGCGCGCCACTGAGCCGATATTGCCCGAGCCGCGCGGCCGAACCATCACTATTCGGATGTTCTCCAAGGACATATACAGTTAACTAATTCCAACGTTCCAACGTTCCAATCGTTATACGGAGGACAAGACTCCCAAGCTGCGACATTTCGAAACGTTGAGAAGCTACAGATTTTACTCCAGACAACTGGAACCTCTTGAACCAGTGGAACTGTTGGAACCACTGGAACGATTGGAACCTGCCGTTTCTTATTTGCCAAACCGGCAGAGCTTGTTTCTTTCAATCACGGCGCGGTTGGCGGCGTCAAATTCGCTGCGGTAGTCGAATTCTTCGTGCATGATTGAAGCGCTGTCAGAGACGTGTTGGGCGCCGAAGATATGGCCGATCTCGTGGATCAGAGCGATCACTTCAGGTTCCGGATTGCCGCGCCATCCGGTGTAGTGAACGACTCTACCGACCGGCACAACCGCATACCCGCCCAGCCCTTGCTGGCAGTCGCCGATTCGATCAACCCGTGGCCGGCCGGCTCTGGTATACCGGCTCATTCTTTCGGCAGTAAAAGCGATTACCAGATCATGATCGTGGTTTTTTGTCTGTGGAAAATCTTGTTCGAGCCTGGCCAACAATTCGGGGGTGCCGCGAATGCGCTCCTCGAGCGGCCACGCTGAAACGCTTTGGGTGAGCAAACGAACGTTGAACTCTTTTTCGTAGTAGTCTGACGCGGCTTCAATGAGACCTCGGACTTCCTCCGTCCAGCGGGTATTTCTTGCCCTGAGGCTTACATCGCCCAACACCTTGACCCGGACGACCCGTTCCGGCGCCGGAGAAGTAATTGCAGAACACGAGGCAAGCAGCAGCGCGCTAAGGATGCAGTAAGTTATCGGTCGGCGCGTAATCATCGGTCAGCACGGGGACATCGTGATCAGGCAGCGGCCGATCGAAATAGGCAACGGCGATGTCCTGAATCGGATTGGGAAAAAGACCCTTGTCGATGGACGTTGCCCGCTTGACGATCTCTTTGATATCGAGTCGCTGCTTGTCGCGGGTCGCGATCACAATTACGTTCTGAATGGTGTCGACGCTGACGTTGTCCGGGCGCCGTGCGGCGAAGACGTAGGTCTGGGGGAAGACTTGCCGCTGAGTTTTCACGAATGAACGCGCGATTTTGCCCGAGGGACCGGTGACGGCGCTGATCAGGTTTGCGACGATGATGCCGTTAGGAGTGAGTTTCTTCTGCGCCAATTCGAAGAATTCCTTAGTCGCCAGATGGAAGGGCATGGCATCGGTAAAATATGCGTCGAGCATGATGATGTCGTATTGATGCTGCGTTCGCGACAGAAACATGCGTCCATCCTGAGCGTGCAATCTCAAGTTGTTGCTCTCGCGCACGTTGAAGTGGGTTTTGGCGATTTGGATCACTTCGGGGTCGAGCTCCACCGCATCGATTTCCAAAGAGGGAAATTCCTTGAGCAGCTTCTTCGGTATCGAGCCGCCGCCGAGCCCGATCAGGGCCATTTTCTTGGCGTCGGGCCGGAATGCAAGCCCCAAGGACGTATAGCGCGAGTAGATCAGTCTGAGCGCGGTGGGATCCTTTAGATTCATGGCGCTTTGCAGGGTTCGGTCGAAGTACATGTAACGCGCTTCATCGTCTTCCTCGACGCGAATGCGGTGATAGAAAGTTTCCTTTTCGACAAGTGTTTTTATCCGTGCCAGAGCGCCGGGTGTCCAAGGCATCATGAAGGATCCGAGTATGACAGTGACCGCGGTAACCGCCCGGGCAAGGGTAATGCCCCGCAGGCGGACCAAAGGTACTACAAATAGCGATAGACAAACCAGAGTAATCCCGAGTCCGTGAATAATATTGCGGACACCAGCCGCAGGGATCAGATAAAAGGCGGTCAACAGGGTGCCGAAAATACTGCCGCAGGTCGATACCGCGTAGAGAGTGCCGGCGGTGCTGCCGACGCTGGAAAGTGTCGTTGCAGCGAGCCGAATCGCATAGGGCGAAATGGTTCCGAGAAACACCCCGGGCAATAAAAAAAGGATGGTACAAGCGATCAGCGGATTCAGGCGCATGCCGAAATCGTTGCGCGCCACCCATTCGTTCGCCGAGGGATAAACGAATGGAAGAAAGAAGATCACGATTCCCGGAATAAGAAGGAGGATCAGCAGCCGGCCGTAAGAGGGATCCCGGGCTGAAAGCCAGCCGCCCCAGTAATAACCGACGCTCAGGGAGGCCATTACCACCGAGATCAGGCTGCCCCAGACAAAGATCGAACTGCCGAAATGAGGAGCGAGGATGCGGCTGCCGGCGATCTCCAGCGACATCAAAACCGCACCGCTAACGAATACCACAAAGCCGAGCAACAATTGCACCATGAATTTAACTCTCCCAACTCCAGAGACTTCCCTCGGGCACCAGCGAGACCGGTTCGAGCAGCCGATGCGAGATGCCGTCCACGAACTGCGAGGGGCGAGATAACACCATGCGCAAGCTCTTGTCAAAAACTCTGGTCGGGTAGGAAATAAAAAGATTCTGCTTAGCGCGGGTTGCCGCGACGTACAGCAAACGTCTTTCTTCCTCCAGTTCTTCGGTCGTATTGGTGTTGTAGATGGACGGGAATCTTCCTTCCAAGGCCCAAATGATAAAAACCGAGTTCCACTCGAGCCCTTTGGCGGAATGAATGGTCGAGAGGATGAGCGGACCTTCATCGGGATTAACCGCGAGCACCCCGGCGATGCTGTCATTCGGAGGCTCCAGCGCCATGTCGCTGAGCAGACGTTCGAGATTGCGATAACGTTCGGTCATGCCCTGGAAGTGTTCCAGGTCGCGTAAGCGTCTTGGATGGTCGTCGGGATAGTTCTGCTTGAGGATCGGCGTGTAATATTGCATCAGATATTGCGCCTGCTCCACGGGCAGCTCGGCCTCGGAGGTAACTTCAAGGACTTGCGCCAATGTTTTCAAACCCTGAGCGATCTTGGCGCTGGCCGGATAGGTGCGCAACCGCTCAATGGGATTACCGCCGCCCAGCAGCCATTTGATAATTTTTTGATTTGCCCCCGGTCCGATGCCTTCGAGCAGCAGCAGCACGCGGCTCCAGGAAATCGCATCCTGCGGATTAGCCAAAATCCGCAAATGCGCCAGCAGATCCTTGACGTGGGACGCTTCCATAAACTGAAAACCGCCGCGCTTGACGAAGGGAATGTTTTGCCGCGCGAGTTCGATTTCGAGATCGAAGGAATGGAAGCTCGAGCGAAATAGCACCGCCACGTCCCATAGCGGCACACCTTGTTCGCGCAGCTCCAATATCTTCTCGCACACAAACTGTGATTGTGTCTGTTCGCTGCCGGCCTGCACCAGACGCGGCCGTGGACCGGCGCTTTTGCGAGTGAACAAACGCTTTTCGTAGCCTTCGGCGGCGCGTTGGATGATTTCGTTGGTAAGATTCAAGATCGGCTGGGTGCTGCGGTAGTTTTCCTCGAGCTTGATGATCTGCGCGCCGGGGAAGTGCTTCGGGAAATCCATGATATTGCGAAAGTCGGCGCCGCGAAACGAATAGATGCTCTGAGCGTCGTCGCCCACCACGGCAACGTTGTTGTGGGTCGCCGCCAGCAGCCGGACAATCTTTGATTGCAGATGATTGGTGTCTTGATATTCATCGACCATGATGAAGCGGAACCGGTCCGACAGGCGGTTGCGCACCTGTTCATGGCTGGCCAACAAGTCCTTTAGTTTAGTCAAGAGATCGTCATAGTCGACCAGCGACTTGGTTTGCTTGTAGTCGATGTAACGTCGATTCAAATCGATCAGTTCTTCGTTGGATTCGATAAGATGAGGATATTCCAGTTCGATGAGCTCGCCCAACGGCGTCTGTTTGTTGAGCGCCATGCTGAAGATCTCGGCGCAGGTCTGTTTGCGTGGAAAACGTCGGTCTTTGACGTTTAAACCCATTTCCGCTCGGATCTCTTGGATCACGGCTTCGCTGTCGGTTCGATCCATGATGGTGAAAGAAGGCGATAAATCGATGCGCCGGCCATATTCACGCAGAACGAGATTGGCAAACGAATGAAAGGTTCCGCCGGCCACCTGATGGCAACGGCTGTCGATCAGCAGCCCCGCTCGGCGAATCATTTCTTCCGCGGCGCGGCGGGTAAAGGTCAGCAGTAAAATCGAACGGGGATCGACTCCGCTGTCGATCAAGTGAGCGACGCGATAGACCAGGGTGCGAGTCTTTCCCGTGCCGGCGCCGGCAATGATCAGCAGCGGACCCTCGACCGTGCTTGCCGCCTGATATTGCGCCTCGTTTAACTCTTTCCGGTAGTCGAGTCCTGAGCTGTTGCGGATCGGTTCAGTAGAATTTTTGAGAATGTATTGTGTGGTCAAGCAAACTCCAATCGACGTAAATTACCTATTTTAAGTAATATCGGCAAGCGACGATGGACAATGTTTTTGCTCGCCAGCGATCAATTGCGCCACAGCGATTAGGCTCTTTCCTGCTTGGGCTTTCATCATCGGTCTCGTGTGCTAGTCTCAGGCTGGTAAAACAATCGATGGGAGCAGAAATTTTGATCAACCGATCCGCGGTCTTGCTTTTCGGCGTGTTTCTGACGGCGCAGTTCGCGAGCTTCCTTGGCGCTCAGGAACAACCGGCGGTCGCAGAGTACCGCGATCCCGAGTATGCCTATAGTTTCCAGTACCCAGCCCACTGGAAGCTAAAAAAGTTGCCGGAAGGAGCGGCTAATGACGACATTCGAGTCTCGCTGCAAACGCCTGGCGGCGACTCCTTCATGGTGATCGTCGAGAAGCGCGGTCAAAATCCCACCAAGACGGAGTTTCAGTCCGATCCAAAGCGCGGCGCCCGGGTCGATAAGCTGATCGACGAGACTACCCAGGAAATCTACCGGATTGTTGCCCGCAATCTCGGCGCTGTGGAGACAAAATTCGGCGAGAAGACCGATCTTTCAGACGATGCCGCCATCAAATTCTATGTCTCGAGCCTTAACAAGATGAAAGCAGGGGAACCGATTATTGTCGCGGGTATACATTCGTACCCATTTTCGAAACCCTATTCGATCAGCTTTGTGATGACCGCCTTTTTCAATCCGGACGCTGAAAAGGAAAACGCCCTGCTGAGAGCAGTCTTCAACTCGTTCCAATTAGTGGAGCCGTCGGCGCCTTCGAACGGATCCGGCTTTACCGGTCCTTCAAAAGGCAGTCAGCCGAAATAACCCGCGCCATCTCATATCCCTCTCCTCAGTCCAATCCGTGCCGGACTGGAAGGATAGCCGATTGTGAGGCGTGCCCGAATGGAGTGAATCGAACCCGCTTTTCCGTCCATTCAGTTAGCTTTTACTTGCTTGCTGATGGATCTTCTGCAGGGCTCGCGCGACTTTTTGGCGCAGATCGGCGACGTCGAATGGTTTAGCGACGAAATCGAAGGCTCCGGAGTTCAAAGCTTCGTTGGAAAGTTGCTGCGAATTCACCCCGGTGAGCATGATGACTTCACAGGCAGGCTCGATTTCCTTGATGCGGCGCAGAGCTTCAATGCCATCGGTTTTCGGCATCAGCACGTCGAGCAGGACCACATTCGGTTTGGAATCCAGCACTATCGGTATTGCCGCCCCTACGGAATCCGCTTCCATCAGACGAAAATCTTTGTAAAAAACCATCTTGAGGGATTCACGCACCCCAAATTCATCGTCAACAATTAACAAAAGCGGTGAAGTCATCGGCTGGAGAACCACAACCGTGCGTTGATCGTTTTCAGATACACCCTCCTGATCTTGAATATCGTGATCACTCGAGGGATGCACGGAATTGCTCGAACCGAGCCATAATGTTTACGGTTGCAGCTAGTGAAATCTTCGTCTAACGCGATGCCAAATCCAGGCAGCGCTTCGGTTGGCCGCAGATACTGTGCGCAGTCGTTGGTGATCTCCTCGATTGATTTTTGAAAGGTCGTTTTCAGATAGCCGATGCTTTCTCTTATACAACTCTGTTGGTCGCTTTCCTCCGCGAAGGCAACGCAGAAGGGCAGCACATAACGGCCATCCCAGGTGTTGTCGATTAAAGCATAGATCACGCCGCGCATGCACGCCAGCCGGCGCGCGCCTGCCACCGATTCGCATTTCTGCGCGGTGGGCCGCGACTGGCCGATTCGAACATCGTTGGAAAGATCGCGGCCGATGGAAAGTGTGCACGGCAAATCGTATTCACCGCTTTTTTGACACTCCTCAAAAATTCTGGACGCCGACAGCCCCATTTCAGTCATCCTGGAGGTCTGCATCACATAGCATTCGCCTCGGTACCGAGCATCGACCTTATTGCAGGGATAATGGTAGTCGGTGGGGCTGAGATCGCGCAGTTCCGGTGTGGAACTAGAAACATTTTCCATGAACACACCGCCATAGCACGACTGGCGGCTCCATTCTTCGATTAACGCGTCACATGCTTCGAGCGACGGAGCGAGCTTATAGCGTGAAAAGAACATCAGCGCATGGCCGAGACCGTGTAGACATTGAAAACGCAATCTTACCGGCACGTCGGAGTCGCAGGCGGCCGCGGCTTTCTCTTTAAGCTCCGCCTGGCTTGGATGGCGCTCGACTTGAGAATAAATGTCTTCGCCGCGTAAAAAACGCTCCACGGAACCGTGGTAGCAGCCGGAGTGGCAGGTTTGATCGCACGCCGAGAAGGAGTCGTGGATGTTACCCTTGATTCGGAAGGTTTCGCGACCAACGGCGTGGACGATGGGGTGGCAATCGCGGCGCAGCTCAGGGTCCTGGAGTTCAAAGCGCTGGATGAGCTGTAAAGCAGCTTTCGTCGACTCGGTTTTTAGGACTTCGCGGAAAATCTTGTCCAGGCAAGCAGCGCTGTCGGCTCCGGCAAGACAAAATTTCAGCGCCTCGATGGAAGGTAACTCAGTTGATGTTGAGGATTGCGGCTCGGCTTGCGCAAAGCTCGAAGTAAGTTGAGCCGTGGAAAAGATTGCCAGCCAAAACAACGTTCTTGCCAGCTTTAATGCAAGTAATGACACAATGACAATTCTCCTTCGTGTTGCGCGATTGCTGCGATTTTAGCCACAAGATGATCGGGCCGCAATAAAACGGCGTCATCATCAATCGCTCCGAACGGCATTAGTGAGATTGCAACGCGGCTTTTCTTTATGGCGAAATGTGTAACTATTTAACCTATGATTCGTCTAAACCGTAAAATGATGCGGCGCTTGCTTAAACTCCCTTCTACTATTAAGGCGTTGGCTTTAGCAATGCTTTTCATAACAGCGGCGCACGCTCAGGAACCGACGAAGGCTCCCACAAGCGTGCCGCTGTACCAGCCGAAATTCTATCCATACGAGAGCGGCGAGAAAGCATCGTACCGAGCGAGTTGGAACGGCGTTCCGGTCGCCACTGCGGAAATCGAAACGACACCCATCATCTTCGAAGGGAAAAAGTCTTATCCGAGTTCGCATTGATGCCAAAACCTCCAAAGGTTTGGACCTGATTTGGAAAATGCGCGACACCATCACTTCAGTGTTCGACGCGAAATCGCTGGCGCCGTCGCGGTTCGTTTTCAGCCAGCGGGAAAATTCTCGCGTGATCGATACCGAGGCCAAGTTCAACCAGAAGGCCAAAAAATGGGCGGTCAATCGTTGGCAAGAAGGAAGGAAGCCCAGAGTTTACGATTTCGACTCCAACAATACCCTGGATCCGATCACGGCCGTCTACCTTGCGCGCAGCATCGATTTCAATGTCGGTGAAAAATTGTATTTCAACGTTTTTGGCGGTCGTTATCAGTACTTGCTCGAGTTAAACGTGGAAAAGAAAGAGGCGGTGGAGTTGGAATCCGGCGCCGTGATTCAAGCGTTTAAACTTGTGCCGAAATTAACCAACCTGACTAAAAAAGGATATGCGGGGCGCATGAACGAAGCTGCTATTTGGGTCTCTGCCGATGAGCGGCGCATCCCGGTTAAGTTTTGGAGCAGAATGTTTGTCGGCAACGTTTATATGGAGTTGGTTCAGGATAAGACCGGCGTGCAGTCGGCCACCACTGTGGATTCACCGGCTCCGTCGAGTTGACCTTGCCGGGTGGCGGCGACGTGAGACGATCAAGTGAAAACGTCAAAAAAAACTTCCAGACGCGGATTTGCTCTATTTGCGCTTTCCCTTGGACTCCTGAGCGCGGTGTTTTCCGGGTTCAGGTACTCGCCCGAGCCGCGGCATCGCGCCGGTTCGGCCATGGCATATTCGGAGTCGAGCCGGGGAGGCGATGCGCGGATCGAAGATCGTCTTCGGCGGACGATACTTCCGCTGTTAGGAGCCATGGACCGGCCGTGCCAACCTGACGAACTGCGCGTGCAGATCATGAACGAGCCGACAATCAATGCTGCCAATGCCGGCGGTTGCCAATTCTTCGTGACGAGCGGCTTGCTGCAACGCGCCAACGATGATCATTTGTTGGGAGTGATGGCGCATGAGATTGCGCATCAAGATTTGGGGCACGCCGTTAAAGCGCAAATGCTCGGCGCCGGTTTGAGTATTGGCGCAGCTCTCCTCGAACAGATCCTTCCAGGCTCAGGCGCGATTGCGCCATTAGCTGGAACACTGATCACCCGGGGTCACAGCCGGACAGAGGAATATGCCGCCGACCGACACGCCATTGTGCTGCTGCGCCGCATCGGTTATCCGCCGGAGGTTATGATCGACACCCTCGGCTGGATCCAGCGTTCCTCGGGCGATCAGCAAGCTGGCGGTTTTCTCTCGACCCACCCCGCATTGAATGACAGAATCTCGGCGCTCAAGAAAATTCGCTAGCAGCCTGCAAGAGGCTTTTCTCAGCACAGTCTGCGCCAAAAGCCAACCATTAACAAGGGTTACGGATGTTTCAGGGTGCAGCCGATCAATGTAAACGAAGCTCTGCTTCATTCGTCTAAATGGCAAAAGGAGAGAGTAGGCCATGAGCATACATACAAAAGCGATAAAAAAACTAAACGGCATCGCCGCTGTAGCCATCGTAAGCGGAACTTTGTTAGCCGGGTGCGCGGGTGGGGGGCTCACGACTCGTGAGAAAGGCGCCGGCATTGGCGCTTTGGGCGGCGCAGCCGCCGGCGGCCTCATCGGTTCCGCGGTGCGTCATCCAGGCGCGGGCGCAGCTATCGGAGCGGCACTTGGTCTGGGCGCCGGAGCGGTTATCGGCGATCAGTTGCAGGGCCGCGAAAATCAGGCCTACGAACAGGATCAGCAGATCTACCGCAATCAGCAGGAAATTAACCGCCAGCGCGAGCAGCTCGAACAAATTCGCCGGCGCGGCAACGAGTACTACTAGGCTCGAACATCAGGGGAGCGGGCACCGGCGTTATGTGGAAGACCTTCGCGCAACAATGGGACTATCTTCTGCTCAACTTGATTGTAGGTCTCTACATGATGCTCGGTGCCGCTTTGGGTTTGATCTTGATGTGGCTTTTTCTCGCAGCTCCCACTCCGTAAATCTGCTGGCCTCCCGTCGCGCATTGCTGCGCGTTTTCCTCTAGCAGGGTGCTAAGAAGCCTGCTAGAGCTTCGGTTCCCCGCACTCTTGATGGCCCTGCGCCATCGTTCTACATTCGATTTCGTGAAGGTACTCGTCACCGGCGCAGCCGGCCTAATCGGCAGCCATCTCGCGCAGCGATTTGCAACCGATCATGATGTGCTGGCGTTGAAACGAAAGGACCTCGATATCACCGATCCGGCGGCGGTCCGAAGTCGTGTTGCCGCAGAACGGCCATCTCTGATTGTCAATTGCGCGGTGGTTCAGGTCGACGAAGCCGAGCGGGATGCCGCCAAAGCTACGGCCGTGAACGTGGAAGGAGCCGGGCTTCTGGCCGAGGCGGCGGCTCGGTGTGGCGCGGAGATCATTCAATTCAGCACCCAGTATGCCTTTGACGGCGAACTCATCGGACGGGCGCCATACACGATCAAAGACCAGCCTCGACCAGTAAACATCTACGGCAAGACCAAGGTTGCCGGTGAAGAAGCCGTGCGCGCTGCTTGCGCGCAAAGTTATGTCATCCGCACTTCTTGGGTTTACGGTAGCGGCAAGGACAGCTTTCTCTGCACTGTGCACAACGATCTCGGCTCCGGCAGGCGCGTTCGCGCCATCGACGATGTCTGGTCGAGCACCACCTATGTTGAAGATCTCATCGATCGTTGTTCGGAGATTCTCAAGCTTCGCCATTACGGCACCTACCAGATCGTCAACGAGGGCGTTTGTTCCTACTACGACTTCGCTCTCGAAGCGGGACGCTTGGCGGGGCTCGAAAAACAGCAGCTCGAGTCGCTTATAGAAGTTGTCCATGAGCGCGACATGCAAAGGATCGCACCGCGTCCTCGTTACACGCCGATGCGCTGCCTGCTTTCGGAAGAGCTTGGCCTGGCGCCGATGCGCCACTGGCGCGATGCGTTAGCGCGGTATGTGGGAAACTAGCGCATCAGTTTGATCCGAACGATCTGCCGACGGGGATCTTATCGCGCACCTTTCGGATATCTGAAAACAGAGATCGCAGCGTTACCGAAGGAAGCATAAGTGGTGATCTGACGGCGATACAGGCGTTGACATGGAATAAATAGCGCAGTAAACCGGGACACCGAAACTGCTATGAAGACTTTGGTGAAAACATTGTTTCTTTCGATTAGCGTGCTTTTTCTCGTCGGATTTTCTCAAACCGCCCTGGCACAGAAACTGACTTTGGCGCACGTGGCGATCCATCCCGGGCAAGGTATGTTCTGGATCGCCAAAGACTCGGGTTTGCTTGCCAAGCACGGCTTTAGCGCCGAGGTCGTGCTGATTCCCGGCAGTCCTCGAACGGTCCAGGCTCTAATCGCCGGAGATCTCGACTATGCCGTTGCCGGCGCGCCGGCATATGTGCGAGCCCGCACCCAAGGCGCCGATGTCGTGATCCTTTCATCTCTGTCGGGATATTCTTCGCAAAGGGTTCTGCTCAAACCCGATTCAACCGTGCAGACGTTTAACGACATACGAGGGAAGACCATCGGTGTCACGCAGTATGGTTCGGCGGGCGATTCCTTTATTCGCGGCGCGCTCAAAAAATCCGGAATTAAAGAATCCGAAGTCACGATCCTGCAGATGGGCGGGACGCCGGGAGTGTCGCAGGCGCTGGAAGCGGGCAGGATCGAGGTCGGCGTTCTTGGGGAGTCGGGCGCGCTTCTGGTCTTCCGCGGAAAGGCGCGATTTCTCAAAGGCGCGAGTTCGAAGGAGTTTGGCTTTCATGCGCTGGACGCCCCGCTCGGAACTACCGAGCGCAAGATCAAAGCGGATCGAGGTTCAGTGCTCAGGTTCGTGCAAGCTTATGTCGAGGCAATTCACTATTTCAAAACCAATCGAGCCGGGACGATAAAAATCCTGCAGAAATATATGGCAGGCTTGAGCGAAGAGCATATCGCGCTCTGGTACGATGATTACCGCGAAGGACTGGTGTCGCTGCCTTACCCGGATGATAACGGATTGCGCGCGGAGCTCGATCTGATCAACGTGCCGCGCTCGCAGTCGCTGGCGTCGTATGTGAACAAGAGTTTCTTGGACGAGATTAAAAAAAGCGGATTTGTAGAAAGGTTAAACAAATAAACGGGGGACAGACTTATGGCTAAAATCAGACATCTCGCCATCAAAGCGGAAGATCAAGAACGGACTGCAACGTTTTATAAAGAAACTTTCGGCATGAGCGAAGCCTGGCGTGGTCCGGTGCGGGAGGACGGCCACCGCGCGATCTATCTGACCGACGGTTATATCAACATGGCGATCTTGCCGGCGCGCGGCGGACGTGAGGGAATCGATCACTTCGGTTTCCAGGTCGAGGATCTCGAAGGCACGCTAAAAACGGCGGCGTCCACGGGCGCGAAAAGCGATTCGTACAAAAAACCGCGGGATGGTAGATTCGCCGAAATGGGCGTGCAGGACCCGGTGGGGACTCCCGTGGATGTCTCCGTGCACGGCTGGAAAGCGTAAACACCAGCGAGGTTTATTTTGGCTATCCTTACTTTGAGCCGGAATCTATCGAGTGCGCGAGATCGGTGGATCAAGATGACAAGTTCGTCGATCATTTTTCTATTTTACGTTCTCGTGATGCTTGCCTCTCCGAGCGTTGGCGCCGAACCTTCGAAGCTCCTGATCGCGCACGGCGCGATCAGCAACAACGTTGCGCCGTTGTGGATTGCCAAGGAGCAGGGCATTTTTCGCAAGTACGGCATAGAGGCGGACCTGGTATTTATCATCGCCGGGCGAGCGATGCAGGCGATGCTGGCGGGACAGGTGCCGGTGGGCCTGGTTGGCGGCACCCATGTGACCAACGCCAACACCGGCGGCGGGGACTTCACGATGATCCTCGGGCTGGAGAATAAACTCGATTACATTTTCGTAGCCAAGCCGACGATCAAAGGCGCCGAGGATTTAAAGGGCAAGAAAGTGGCGATCGGCACGCCGGCAGGCTCGGCGTCTTTGGCGACCTACGTGTCACTCGACCATCTTGGGCTCGTGCCGCGGCGCGACCAAATCACGTTGTTGGGCATCGGCGGCGTGCCCGAACGAATGGGCGCGCTCCGGTCGGGTAGTGTGGAAGCGACCAGCTTGTCTCCGGAAATCGGTCAAGTGGTGGTCAGCGAAGGCTATCGGATTTTGGTCGATCTCGGAAAAGAGGGTGTTCCGTTTCAATCGTCCGGGCTGGTCGTGCCGCGCAGCTTGATCAAAACCAATCCGCAGTTAGTCGAAAACATCGCCAAGGCCACGGTCGAAGGCGCGGCTTTTCTTCATAAGCCCGCCAATAAGGAGATTGTCTTGAGGAGCCTGGGCCGAAACTTGCGCCTCGATAAACCCGACCGGGTCGAAAAAGCTTATCAAGGATTGCTGGCAAATCTTCCGCGTCCACCCTGCCCGTCTGTGGAGGGAATCAGCGCAATGCTCAAGCTCATGGCGCAGCACGGGCTCAATGCCAAGGCATCGCAGATTAAGCCGGAAGAAATCGCCGATTTGAGCTACTGCAAACGATTCGAGGAGAGCGGATTTTTCCGCACCCTCTACTAACCCGGGCCTCACACTTCTAAGTATAGCGCGATCAAACCGGCGAGCCCTCCAGAGCCTGGCAATGGAGGGTCTCATAGCTGTCGGCAAGCTCGCAGCTATCGGACGCTTACGATTGATATCGCCACAATTGAGGGATGGCGATGCAAATCGCCGATATCATAATAAAACAGAGAAGGCTGCCCAGGAGCAGCGCGTTCGGTGCTCCGACATAATGGGCCGCAACGCCCGCTAGAATTGCTCCCAGCCCGTTGGTCGCCTGCGCGAAGATCGAGATCAGACTCGAGGCCCGTCCGAGCATTCCATCGGGAGCCTGAAGTTGAACCACGGTGCGGCGGATCGCCACGCTGACCGAGTCGGTGAATCCTAAAATCAAAGTGGCGCCGACCGCCATCCAAAACCAATCGGCGACTCCCAACAGCGCCAGGCTGCCGGCAAAGACCAGCGCCGCGGTGACTACCAAAACGCCTTTGCGTCTAATATCGCCGAGCATGAGCAAGGCCAAAGAGCCGACGATTGCGCCCAGCGATGGAGCGCCGTAGAGCAGCCCTAACCCCGAGGCGCCGGTGTGAAAAACATCGGCGGCAAAGATCGGCAGAATCGGCCGGTAAAAACCCACCAGGGTGACGCCAAAGTCGAGAAGAAAAAGCGACAGTATAATGCGCTGCACCCAGATGAACTCGATGCCCTCGAAAATACTCCGCAGGTTGACCCTGCGGCGCACCCCTTCGGGCACCCCCGAAGTGCGCATTGCGCCAATCGCCGTGGCCGCTGGAATCAGCACGGCGGCGGCGATGAAATAGGTCGTTGATAAGCCGACCTGATCGATCAAGACCCCGCCGATTGCCGGTCCGAGTAAAAAGCTCATTTGGATGATAATCGTGTTGAGGGTCACTGCATTCATTAGCCATGGGCGCGGCACCAATCGGGGGATCAACGCCGAGCGCGCCGGCCAATTAAAAACCTCCACCAGCGCGCCGAGAAATCCTAGCGTGTAGACATGCCAAGCCTGCACGTTGCCGGTGACGGTAAGAATCCCTAGCAGCAGGCTGGGAATGAATTGGATCAAAACTGTTGCGATGAGGAGCTTCTTACGGTCGAAAGCGTCGGCAACCGCGCCGGCAAATAGGCCGAAAATGACGAAAGGAAAAGCTTGGAAAAAACCAGTGAGCCCCAATTGAAAGGGAGAGCCGGAAATTTCGTACACCTGATAGAGACCGGCGACATTCCGTACCTGAACCGCGACGGCATTTAAGACGCTGGCCGACCATACCAAGCGGTAATCCCGAATCAGCAGGGACGACCAGGGGCGAATGTTGCTCGGCGGAGATGGCAACTCTATTTCGGGTGAATCAGCCAATCGGTTCAGCAACCGGATGAACGGCGCAGAGGATAAAATGAGGTGGTTTGCTGGTGTTGATGGGGCGGATAGGACGCTCTGTAGGCTGCTGAAAAAGACTCATAGCTTTCGTTTCGCTCTTATGTACTGCCGACCCACGCCTCATATCACTGTAGTCACACTCGATGATGGATATTGCATCGTCGTCGTCCAAAAAGCTTGCCGGTTAGAGAACCTTACGCACGCGATCCCGTTAGAGGATCCAGCTGAGTACTGTCCCCAGCAAAAGAACGGAGTCAAAGGTTCCATGGAAGTTGTCCTGGTGAGGCCCGATATGAGGCTCAGCTCATCGAACCTCGCGCTCCTCGGCTCGAGATCTTTTTGAGCAGCCTGCGTCCGGGTTTTTCATCAACCTGCTACAAAAGCGCCGCGCTGTTCGCCGGTTTGCCTATCTGGAAGATGCCGCTACCCGTATGTCTTCCAACACGCCGCGCTCTTCTGCTTGCGCCAGCACCGCTTCGATGGTTTTGACCAAATTGCGCGCTCCCTCGATGGTCAACTCCACCGCCACACGCGCCGCCGGGCCCTTGGCCTGATTCACGAAATCGATGTTGAGCGCGTGTTCCAGCGGCATGTCGTAGGGATGATCGTAGGAAATGTTGGCCTCGCTGATCTCGAACCAATCACCGCCGTTCTTACCGCGGCCTTCGATCTTCGCCTGATGAACAATCATCGTGCACATTTTCCATTCCTTTCAATTCACTTCGCCGCATTGGCTGCTGCTATGATGCTGACTAGTAGATCTGAGGATGGGCGTGGAGCTTTATCGATCTTCAATCAGCCCTTTAGATTTTTCTCAAGAAATGCGAGAACTTTTTTCCAACCATCAACTGCTTGCTCCTGGCGATAGGCCGGACGGTCGTAATAGAAAAAGCCATGCCCGGCGCCATCGTAGCGGTGGAACTCGTAGTTCTTGCCATGCTTCTTCAGTTCTGCCTCGTGTTGGTTGACCTGTTCAGGAGATGGTGATTTGTCGTCGTTGCCGAAGATGCCGATCATATTGCAGGAAAGATCCTTGGTAAAATCGATGGGCGCTACCGGACGTTTAGGGGTGAGTTCTTCCTGTTTCATGACCACGCCCCCACCCCAGCATTCCACCAGCGCATCGAAACCTTTGAGCTTGCACGCGGCGAGAAAGCCATGTCGGCCGCCCGAGCAGGTGCCAAAAACGCCTACCTTGCTTACGTAAGGAAGCGAACGAAGCAGATTTTTCGCGCCATCTAAATCTCCCAGGACCTGCTCGTCGGGCACTCCGCCGGCCGCGCGTACTTTTGCGCCAACATCTTCCGGGCTGCCATGGCCTTCGCGGAAATAGAGATTCGGTGAGATCGAGACGTAGCCATGATGAGCAAACTTGCGAGTGCATTCGCGATACCACTCATCCCATCCAGGCGCGTGATGGATCAGCACCATGCCTGGAAAAGGACCCGCGCCTAAGGGGCGGGCGACGTAAGCGTTGATCGCTTCACCTTTGTGCCCCGGCATCGTCATGGTCTCGGCGATCATGCCTTCATATTGATCTGTTCGGTACATATTGGTCTCCTTCAAGTCGGATATTTTTGAGAATTGTCCAGCCGTCCACTTAATACAAAAAGTATCTTTGGCGCAACTAAACCGGTAAAAATTCCTCTTGTTTTGGATTTGGAAACCCAGTAGGCTAAAAATACACTTCAGTATGGAGCCTTCTGTAGTGACATATATCAGAGAGTTGAAGGCTTGGTCAGTCTTTCCTTGCGATTCTTACCTCGCGGACAATCCGGCCAGAGCGTGTTTTTCTTTTCATGTTCTGATTCCTGCGTTGATCAGGTTCTCAGGGTCAAAGACAGCAACAACGTTTTCCAGAGGAGGAGAACATGAGTAGTAAGATCTATGTCGGTGGATTGCCATACTCTACGACCGACGATCAGTTGCAGGAAATCTTTTCCGCCCATGGAGCTGTTGAATCGGCTCGCGTGATCACCGACAAGTTCAGCGGCCGTTCGCGCGGGTTCGGATTTGTCGAGATGAGTTCCTCAGAGGAAGCTCAGAAGGCGATCCAAGCGCTTAACGGCAGCGATCTTGGTGGCCGGACTCTGACGGTCAACGAAGCGCGTCCCCAAGAAAGACGATCCGGCGGTGGCTTCGGTGGTGGTGGCGGCGGTGGTGGCGGGGGTGGCGAGCGACGCGGTGGCGGCGGCGGTCGGAATCGCTGGTAAGTTGTAAATCATCACGAACCAAGGGGTGCCGGGCCGGGACACCCCCCTGGTTTTTTCTCACCGAATTTTTCATATCCTTTCATCTTCACTGCGCTATACGTGTGCATCCTCGGCGAGACGATCTATTTCGACTTGTAGGAGGCGTGCTTTAGTTGGACCTTCTCATCGGGAGGCGGGGTCCAAACCAGATCGGCCCGGTGAGCATAGATATCCATGCTATTCCACAACGGGATGGCCGGGGCGTCTTCTAAAATGATCCGATGAGCATCCCCGAGCAGCCTTTCTCGCTTCTTCACATCAAAGGTTTGTTGCTCCGTATCGAGAATCTCGTCGAGTTTTTGGTTGCTGTATCCCAGCACACGCTTGGTCACACCGGTCCTGAAATACTGATGAAATAGCGCATTGGCATCGGTGAGACTGCCGCGGCCGGTCAGGTACATAGGATATTTGCCGTTTTTATAATCGGTGTTGAAGATGCTCCATTCCGGTGTTTTGAGAATCGCTTTGATGCCGACTCTAGAAAGCTGCTCGACAATCACTTGCGCGATCTCCAGGTCTTTGGGATATCTTCCCGTAGGACTGTAGTACTCGAGCTCGAACCCACTGCCAAAGCCGGCTTCTTTCAAAAGTTGCTTTGCTTTCTCGGGATCGTATGGATAAGCTTTCGCTCCGGGATCGTAGCCAAATACCTGCGGACTGAGCAGGCCGCTCAACGGATAAGCGTTTCCCTCCAAGATGTGTTTGATCAATGCCTCTCGGTCGATCGCCTGTGTGATCGCGCGACGGACCTTCGGGTTATCCAGCGGTTTGTAAGCCGGACTCAATACCAGGAAGATAGGACGCAGGCCCTGCACCGGTTGCACCTGGAGGCGGGGATTAGACTTGAGCCGGGCTACCTCATGAGGCGGTATATTGCTGACCAGATCCGCTTGACCGGATTCCAGTGCTGCAATGCGGGCCGCATCTTCTTTAATGACTTTATAAAGAATCTCCTCGATTCTTGCAGGCGGTCCCCAGTAATTTTCATGGCGGCGCATGACGAAATTGCCGGAACGTTCCCAACTGACAAATTTAAATGGGCCGGTCCCGATTGGCGGACTGTCTGCCTCTCCCATCTTCTCAGCCACCTGCTGCTTCATGATCACACGGTTGTTCAGATCTTCCAGAGCCGTGGCGTCGGCTTTTTTGAGTGTCAGGACAAAACTGAACTCATCCGGTAACTCCATTTCCTTGATGTTCTGTAAGCTTGGCGCCACCAGGCTCTGCTTGTCGGTGATCATTCGCTTTAAGGAAGCGATGACGTCCTTGCTGCTAAATGGAGTTCCGTCGTGAAAACGAACGCCTTTGCGGACGGTGAAATGCAGCTTGTTGCCTTTGACGGTCCAGGATTCAGCCAGGATCCCCCTGTATTCACGCTTGTCATAATCGAAGTCAATCAGCGTTTCCATCACGGATCCCCAGACTCCCTGAATCGGTGAGGTGGTTACCGCGTACGGGTTCATGGAATAAACGCCGACCCCGTGAGCGACGGTGACCCGGTTCTTGTTCAGGGACTGGGCTTCGGCACTGGGTGAAACGGCGTGGAAGCGTGAGAAGGAGAGGACTGCCCCGGCGGCGGCCGACTTTTGGATGAATTCCCTCCGGCTCCAAGATTTTTTCATGCTCACAGAAATCTCCTTTGTTGAGGCGCCACACCTTCAGTTAAGATCTGCCGAGCGAATAGAGGAAACTACATCACGGCTATAACGCATCTGATCAAATAGTGTCAACGTCTTCTTGACAGGCGCTTACGAGTAACCATACGATCGGCTCAACACTGTTTGAGAGTGACAAAGTAAATAGTTCTTCACGCTTCCTTATGAATCAGGGGTGGATATGGCACCGCAGCGGCGCGGAGCACGCGGAGAAAGGGGTATGATAAGCTCACTCCGAACTCTGCACCTCGGTGCCTCTGTGGTGAGACTTTTCTTCACACCAAACCAGAAGAAGAAGATGCAACGGACAATGAGTAGGGATTAACGGAGGGGGCATGCCATCAAAAAAAATTATAGACTCACTCGTCGAGTATATGTTGGCTGCGCGACAGGTGCCGCTGCCGACGGAGGTCATCCAAAAAGGGAAAAGCCATATTCTCGATTCGTTCGCTGCTGTAGTCTCGGGCTCCCGCCTGAAGCCCGGACAGCTAGGCCTGCAGCACGCGCGGCAACAAGGAGGCAAAGAAACTTGCAGCGTTTTAGGGTCCAATTTTAAAACCACGCCGATCGTTGCCGCGTTTTCTAACGGAATGTCGGGTCATGCGGATGAAACCGACGATTCGAACAGCCAGCTCCACCCGGGCTGCGCCATCGTGCCCGCCGCATTCGCCATCGCCGAGTCGCAGCAGCGTAATGGCGATGCTTTCCTGCGCGCCGTCATTTTGGGATACGATATCGGTTTCCGCTTTCATCAGGCATTCGAACCTCGCTCCACCAGTTTCGGCGCGACGTTTGGCGCCTCCGCCGCGGCCGGAGCCCTGGCCGAACTCGATCACTTGCAACTTTGTTACTTGGTTTCATATGCCGCCCAGCAAGCTTCGGGTTCCCGCGCTTGGGTTGGCGACGACGATCACATCGAAAAGGCATTCGACTATGCGGGCATGCCGGCGCGCAACGGCGTAACCGCTGCGCTGCTCGTCCAGTCAGGGTTCACCGGCAATCGTGACGTCCTTGAAGGAGACCAGAACATCATCAAGACATACGCGCCATGTGACCCGAGTAAACTATTGAGTGAACTCGGGCAAAGATTCACGATCACCAGCTGCCTAGTAAAAAAATATCCGGTGGGTTCGCCGATGATGGAAACCGTCGATGCGACCCTGGCGATGCTCGCCAAGCAGCCGGTTCAACCGCAGGACGTGGAGAGAGTCGTCGTGCGCATACCTGCGAGCGGCGCGCGCACGGTCAACAACCGAAATATGCCTGACGTGAATGTGCAGTACATGGTTTCGACTATCTTAATAGACGGTAAACTCACTTTCGAATCAGCGCATGATTACAATCGTTTTCACGATCCCCGGGTCCAGGAGATGAAACAGAGGGTAGAATTGATTCCGGACGAGGAGCTGGAGCGAACGGGCGCCCGCTTCCAGGGCTTGGTCGAGGTTAGTCTAAAGAGTGGACAGACGCTCCGCGAGCACGTGAGCAATTGCCGTGGTCGCCCGGAAAACCCGATGAATCCTGAAGAGGTGGAGAGGAAAGCCGCCTGGTTGCTGGAGCCCGTGCTGGGCAAGGAGAAGTCGGATCAGATCATTGCAGCGAGCCGTCGGTTGGAATCTCTCGGCAGCGCGCGTGAATTGGCCCGGCTGCTAACTGTCGACTGATGCTTGATTGTTCGGCGTTCATTTATCTGTGGCAACTTTTTGGCTGTTTAGATGCTCAGCGAATGAACGCGTATCGAGGAGAAGCTCATGGCAAAGCCTAGATTATCCATTGCGCTGTCCCATTATGATCGCCATGTGCCTTTCTTCGATGGCACGGCGCAGCCTGACGGGATCGATCTCAACATCTTGATCGTGGGTCAATCCGATCGACAGCGGGACGGCGAAGATCGCCATGAACGGATGTTGCAGCATTCTGAGTTCGATGTGGCGGAGCTATCGCTATCCTCTTATCTAATGGCCAAGAGCCGCGGTATGCCGTTTACCGCGATTCCGGTGTTCCCGCGCCGCTTGTTCAGTCTTTCACAAATGTGGGTGAACGTGGATGCCGCGGTTCAGTCGCCGCATGATCTGATCGGCAAGCGAGTTGGCTTGCATAGCTTCCAGAATACTCTGGCGACACTTTCCAAAGGCGACTTGCAAAGCGAATTCAATGTTCCATGGCGGGAAATTCACTGGGTGCTTAGCAAGAAGGACAACATAGAGTTTGAGCCGGAAAAGGGTGTTAAGATCGATCGATTGCCGGAGAGCGCCGATATCGGCGCCATGCTCGAATCAGGCGAGATCAGCGCGATGATGACACCGCATCCGCCCAAGCCGGTGCTGCGCGGCTCGAAAAAGATCCGCCGCCTGTTTGCCGATCCGAAAGCGGAGGATCTCAGATATTTCGGCAAAAACGGATTTTTCCCGATCATGCATGTGGTGGCGTTCAAAGACGAGGTGTTGAAAAATCATCCTGAAGCGGCGCGCAGCCTTTTCGATACGTTCGAACAAGCAAAGCGGATCTGCCGTGAATTCTACGCCGACCCGAACTGGTCCTGGCTGGCCTGGGGACGTCAGGCATTTGAAGAAGAACAAAAACTTTTGGGAGACGATCCCTGGCCCTATGGCCTCGAAAAGAATCGCCCCAACTTGGAACGCTTCGTTGGCTATTCGCTCGATCAAGGATTGATGACGAAGAAAATGGCGTTGGAAGAACTGTTTCTGCCGCTGAATTGACAGTAAAATTAATCGTAACGTCGATATACAGGTGTCAATTTCTCCCGCGGAATTCGGGTTCAAGTTGAACCAGCGGCTGATTACTTTGCGCTAGCTAGATACTTTTCCGATGCGACATCTCTGCGAGCGATGCGCAACCGATGCGCTGATCGGATCCACATCCGAGTTGGCAATGAGCAGGTTGGCATTGGCTCCGGTCGGACTGAACGGGTCGTAACCGCAGAGCTTGGATATTTGGCAGGCTTGCCACCACCCGTACACGGTGGTCACGACCGCCGGATGCAACGACTCGTTGAATTTCGCCTTTAGCTTTACCTTCCCGTTCGCGGTTTGCAGCAAAATCCATTCACCGTCTTCGATGCCTTCAGTTTTAGCCGTGCTCGGATGAAGCTCGACGAACGGCTCGGGAAACGATCGCCGCAGGCGCGGGATGTTGCGGTGTTGCTCGTCGCAGAATTGCACCAGGCGGTAAAACGTCAAAGTGAGCGGATAGCGCGATTCTGTGTCGTCAACTCGGGTTTCGAACACCGGCAGCGGCGGGTAGCCGGCTTTGGCGAACGCAGCCGAATAGATTTCAAGCTTTCGCGTGACGGTTTCGAAACCTCTTGCTTCGCCGGTGCGCGGATCAGTCTCAGCGTACTTGCGGTGCCTGGTGCTGACGTTGGCTCGAACTCCAAGTCGATTTTGGCGCAGTTCCTGCGTGGAAATTTCCGCCGGAGCCAGTTGATGCTTTAGAGCTGCTTCGACCTCGCCGTTGAAGAACTGGTCCGCCAAACCGAGCCTCTGGGCTAGATCGAAAATAATTTCCATATCCGAGCGTGACTCGCCCACCGGTTTTGCCGCCGCCGGCCGGAGCTGCACCCAATTGAGCGTGTCTTCGGCGATTTCGAAAGACGGCATCAAGGCTTCGTTCTCCCAACACGTTGTCGCCGGCAGCAACAAATCCGCGAATGCCGCGCTGGGATTAAGCGTAATGTCCACGTGGATGTAGAAATCAACCGCTTCCAGTGCGGCCTTGCCGTGGAGCGGATCGCCGTGTCCGAGCAGTGGATCGCTGCCGAATAACACCAGAGCCTTGATCGGATACGGGCGCTCAGTGAGAATGGCCCGGTAGACTGCCGCAGCCTGGACGAGTCCCGGATCGGTGGGCGGACCGAGCGGATGCTGTGCGATTCCTAACCGGCGATCCGCTTGCGCTTTCGGCAATAGCTCGCGGCCGTTGATCGGATTGCTCGGTGTGGTGGCGAAGAGAACATTGCTGCCGCGCTCGTCGAATTGGCCGGTTAGCGCGTAAAAACAGCAGACAGCGCGGTTGGTTTGCATAGCGTCGCAGTCCTGTTCGAGCCCGACCCATGTGCAGTAGCTCGACGGTTTTTCCGTCGCGAACAGGCGCACCGCCCTTCTGACATGGCTAGGAGGAACTGTCGTAATGCTTGCCGATTGTTCGGGTGCGTGTGCGGCGGCTTTGTTTGCGAGCATTTGCAGCGCGGTGCGACACTCGATGGCTGTTCCATCGCTGAGATCCACAGTGAAACTGCCAAAAAGCGCCGCGGCAGTATTATCTCCCATCGCTTTGGGCGCGTTTTCTTGTTCGTTCCACACCATGTAGGTGTTCGAGTCTCCACTAATCTGCAGATCACGTTGCGTGAGAAGTTGATTGTTATCGCAGCGAACCAGCAATGGTCCGTTGGTCCAACGGCGGGTAAACTCTTCGTCAAAAAGCTTTTCTTCGATGAGAACGTGGATCATCGCCATCGCGAGCTCGCCGTCAGTTCCAGGATGAACCCGCAACCAGCAATCGGCTTTTGCCGCCAGCGTAGTCTTGCGCGGATCGATGACGATCAGTCTCGCGCCACGCCGGCGCGCGCGGTTGATGCGCAGCGCTTGCGCCGGTGAAGTGGCAGGCGGATTGATGCCCCAGATCAACATGCATTCCGTATGGTCAAAGTCCGGCAGCGGCATGCCTACGCCAAAAGTGTACTTCGATCCGACCCGGCGGTTCCAAGTGCAGATATGATTGGAAGTGAGCAGGTTGGGACTGCCAAATGCATTGGCCAGCCTTTGCAGCCAGCCGTCGAAGTCAATGGAAGCACTGCCGGCGGTGGTCGCGCGGGAAAAGACGACGGCTTCGGCGCCGTAGTTATCTTTTATATCATCGAGTCGCAACGCGGCGAGATTGAGCGCCTGGTCCCAGGTGATGCGGGTCCAACCGGGATCAGGATCGCCCTTGGGTCTGGTTCGTACCATTGGATAATGTAGCCGGTCCGGCGAGTAAACGATTTCCGGTGCGGCCGCGCCCTTGACGCAGATACAACCATTGGGGTGCTCAGGGTCGGCATTGACTTGCGTCAATACCCCGTCGTCGACAGTCGCGACAACGCCGCAACGCGACGTGCACATTGAGCAGTATGTGTGTAATTGTTCGGTGGCGATAAAAGTACTTTTTCAATCAGCGAAATTTTATAGCACTGAGAGTTAACCCCAATCCGACCTTGTTCGAATCCCGCGAGGCCAGCGAGCCCTAGAGCCGCGGGCAATCGGACAGTGCCTTAGAGGCCACCCCGCATTCCCCTGATGTGATGTTTGGTACATCGAGCCTTAGAGCCAGCTGCGTGCTCGACTGCCCACGGCTTGCGCTCTCGCCAGCTTCGCTCATTGCTGACCACGCTCAACTATTGTCGGCTTAGGTTAATTCGACCCTTTTCATTGGAATAGTTTTCGAAATGTGGCGTTGACTTCGGCTTCCTTCTGGCCGAGATCGACGTCGGTCATCAGCAGTTTGTGTTGTTTGAGAATCTTGCCGTACTTGGAGTCCACGTCATCGCGAATCGGCACCCGGCCATACTGGTTGACGACCTCCTGGCCTTCCTTTGACAACAGCCATTCGGTAAAAAGTTTCGCGGAATACGGATGAGGAGGTTGCGACGGAAGCGAGACAGCAACGGTGTAAGTGATGACCGGTTCCAAGCCGATCCAATCCACCGGCGCTCCTCTGGTCTTGAGTTCCTCCACCGAATATTCGTACACGCCGGCAGAAATGGGAAACTCGCCCGCAGCCAATAGTTGCAAGACCAAGGTGTTGCCGGAGCGGACGGTGGGCTGCTGGGCGGCAAGTTTCTCCATGAAGGCTTGGCCTTTGAGCTTTAACAGCATCGCGAACCACTCGATCTTGTTGGAATCGATGGCGATGGCGCTTTTCCAGCGCGGATTCAGTAGATCTTCGTAGTTCTTGGGCGCCTCGGGCCGTTTAACTTGGCGCGAATTAAATCCGAGAAGGGTACCGCTGGCGTAGGCAGATGTCCAAAGGCCTTCCGGATCCTTGTACTGCGCCGGGTAAGCGGCCGCCTCGAGCGGGACATACTTGCTTAGCGCGCCGCGTTTTTTCATGATGCTGGTTTCGATGACGCTGGTGTGGATGACGTCGGCTATTCGTTGTTTGGCTTGCTCTTCGAGGAGGACCTTACTCAACAGCGCTTGTTTGCCGGTGCGAAAGAATTCCGTCTTGATAAAGGGATACTTTTTATTGAACGCGGCAAAATACATCTGTAACTGGGGAGCGGTGGCCGAAGCATAGAGGATAAGTCTGCCCTCCTTTTTTGCGCCGGCAATGAGCTGCTCATACGTTTGCGCCAAGGCGGGCTGCGTGATCGCAAAACAGAACGTAGTAAAAAGAAGCGATAGAATTCCTCTTCTCATGCGCCCTCCATTATCAGAGAAAGTAGTCGAGCAGGCGTTGATATGTCAACGGCCTATGACGAAGCAACGCGAATGTCTTTGCTGTCGCTTCGACCAGAGAAGAACTTGCTTGTCGCCGGGTAGATACCGCGAATTCGCGCGCGAATTTTACGCAACCATCACTGCTAAACAGCCGAAATCGCTCGATCGCGGTACATCGACAAGCCGATATTTTTTCGTTACTATTTTCACGATGAGGTACGAATATGGCTGCTCCTGAATTTGTTTACCAAGATCCGCTCCCGATACAGAAAGACACGACAAAATATCGCTTGCTAACCAAGGAACACGTTTCGGTCACTCAGTTCGAAGGCAAAGAAATACTGAAGGTTGCACCCGAAGCGCTGACGTATCTCTCGAACGTCGCCATTCGCGATGTGTCTTTCTTGTTGCGAACCGCTCATCTTGAAAAGGTTGCGGCGATCCTTAAGGACCCAGCAGCCTCCGCCAACGATCGCTATGTAGCGCTGGCGATGCTGCGCAACGCCGACACGGCGGCAAAGGGGATTCTGCCGTTTTGCCAGGATACCGGCACGGCCACGATCGTCGGTAAAAAAGGCCAGCAGGTTTGGACCGGTGTTAAGGACGAAGAATACCTGGCCAAAGGGATCTACAAAACTTACACCGAAGAAAATCTGCGTTACTCCCAAACCGCGCCGTTAAACATGTACGACGAGGTCGATACCGGCACCAATTTGCCGGCGCAAATCGATCTTATGGCCACCGACGGCATGGAGTACCAGTTTCTATTCGTCACCAAGGGCGGCGGATCGGCCAACAAAACTTCGCTGTACCAGGAAACCAAGGCTCTGCTGAATCCGGGGAGCTTGGAAAAGTTTCTGACGGAAAAAATGATAACACTGGGGACCGCCGGTTGCCCGCCCTATCACCTGGCGTTCGTCATCGGCGGAACTTCGGCCGAAGCGTGTCTCAAAACCGTCAAACTTGCCACCACCGGCTATCTCGATCATCTGCCGACCACCGGCAATGCTCACGGACGCGCATTCCGCGATGTCGAGACCGAGGAGAAGCTGTTGCAGGCCGCGTATAAATCGGGCTATGGCGCGCAGTTCGGCGGCAAGTATTTCGCATTGGACGTGCGGATTATCCGGTTACCTCGCCACGGCGCGTCCTGTCCGGTGGGAATGGGCGTTTCGTGTTCCGCCGACCGCAACGTCAAAGCGAAGATCAACCGCGACGGGATCTGGCTCGAAGAATTGGAACGCGATCCAGGCCGGCTGATTCCGGAAGAGCATCGCGGTAAGGTCGCCAGCAATGTGGTGCGAGTCGATCTCAACCGTCCGATGAAGGAAATCCTGGCGCAGCTCTCGAAGCATAACGTAACGACCCAGCTTTCACTTACCGGCACGATGATCGTTGCCCGGGATATCGCTCACGCCAAAATCAAAGAACGGTTGGATCGGGGCGAGGGATTGCCGCAATATCTCAAGGATCATCCCGTTTACTATGCAGGACCGGCCAAGACACCCGAAGGAATGCCGTCCGGCTCTTTTGGTCCGACGACGGCGGGCCGGATGGATTCCTACGTCGACTTGTTTCAGTCGCACGGCGGATCGATGATCATGCTCGCCAAGGGCAACCGCAGCCAGCAGGTTACCGATGCGTGCAAGAAGTATGGCGGCTTTTATCTCGGCTCCATCGGCGGGCCGGCGGCGATACTCGCCAAGGAAAACATCAAAAAAGTCGAAGTGCTCGAATATCCGGAGTTGGGAATGGAAGCGGTTTGGAAGATCGAAGTCGAAGAGTTTCCGGCTTTTATTCTAGTCGACGACAAGGGTAACGATTTCTTCAAACAGATCCTTCATTGAGACAATTGAAGGCTTAGGCGGCTTACAAGTTGTAGAGTTTGGCGGCGTTTTCACCCATGATTTTTGCCTTTAAGATTTCCGATATATCCGTGCGCTCCATGACTTCTTCCACCGTATGCGGAAACTTGGAATCGCTATGATTATAGTCGGTGGCAAACACTAGCCGATCGGCCCCGACGAATTCCGCGACATAGGGCAGCATCTTCTCGTCCATCTCGAAGGCATAGAACATCTGTCCGCTGCGCATGTATTCGCTAGGCGGTTTGGTGAGCCAAGGCACCGTCGGCTGCAGAATCTCGTAATGCTCATCGAGGCGCTCCATCCAATACGGCACCCAGCCGCAACCCGCTTCCATAAAGGCAAACTTCAGTCCGGAAAACTTTTCCAGCAACCCGCCGGCGACGACGCAGAGCGCGGCAATCATCTGTTCGAACGGGTGCGCCAGAGCGTGAGTGTACAGCGGATGATCGAATCGTTCGGTGCCCGCGGGCACGCCGTCGCCAGCGCCGACATGAATACAGACCGGCACTTCGAGCCGCTGCGCTTCGGCAAAGAAAGGATACAGATCGGGATGGTCCAAATTTTTCCCCGACGCCGAGATCGGCGGTGTCGCCACAGCTACGAACTTCAGCTCCTCCACGGCGCGCCGTAGTTCTTTTACGGCTTCGACCGGATCCTGGATTGCCGTTAGAGCGACCCCCTTCAGCCGTCGCGGATCGGCCTTGCAATAATCAGCCAGCCAATTGTTGTAAACCCGCGCCACGGCGCAAGCCAGATCCTTGTCTTCGACAAAAGGAAGGCTCAAAAAAGGGGAAGTGCCGAACAGCACGGCGGTATCGATGCCTTCCA
>CAVSLC010000027.1:0-35346 GCA_963728565.1 uncultured delta proteobacterium | reverse complement strand
CCGGCCGCGCATCCAGTGTAATCGGCCGGCCGGCAATCTCGATGGTCTTTGTCGGCATCTCCAAATCCTTCCTGTCGATCACAGTAGACTAATAGTTTGTTAACTCTGATCACAGGCTGCTCGATACAACCTCAAAGGCGACGGCGGAACATCGTGCTCATGTCGTGAAAATTGATCGAGAATCCTGAACGAGCACGAACACGAAAATACTAGACGAACGCGCCAATGCGATTGTGCGCACCGTTAACCGATCTCACGGCAATCGGCATCCGAGTGTTGCCAGCAGCTCTACGCCAATGCCTTCCATGTCTTCATGCGTGAAGTACCATAGAGATCAGGAGTATGCGGATATTGCTGTGAAGGAAGCGCTTTGCGAATGGCCTGATACCATTGCTTGTAGCTCGCCTTGGGCGATAGACCGGAGAGCGCGCGGATCGCGACGAATGTGAAGGCGCCGTTGGGACGCCCCTGAAAGGAAGCGTCATAGCTATATTCGGTATCCTGGCAACCAGCCATCAGGAGCGCCGCGTAACGTCCTGGAGGAGCGGAACGGCGTAAGCCGCGGCCGATGCCGAGTTTGCCGATGTCGCGTTTTGATAAGAAAGTTGCCGGCGGCAAGAAGCGCACTTTGCGAGTGGGCGCGCCCCTGCCTTTAATCGTCGGCGGGGTGGTGATGGGCGCGAACTTCGCGACGGTTCCCGAATGGCAGGAATCTGAAATTACCAGGAGCTTAACGCCGGTCTTCTTGCTGCTATAGAGTTCGAAGAGCTCGTCATCGGTAATCGGACCTTTTGAATTGATGTCATAGGGGCAAATACATTCGTCGGTGCCATCCGGCTCGTCGCCGTTTTCATCCGGCACATACGATCCATGTCCGGAGTATTGGATGATGACGGTATCGCCGCTTTTTGCTCCGCCGATCGTCGATTCGATGGCGCTTCGAATATTTTTGCCGGTTGCCTGCTTATCGATGATCTGCAAAACGGCAAATCCCTTCTTCTGAAGCAGGGCGCTCCAGTCTCGAACATCGTTGACACAGCCGGCCAGATCGCTGCCGGTTCCTGGATAATCATTAATGCCAATGCACAATGCGAATTTCGCCATGAATTCCTCCGTTGAATTTTTGGCCGTATGTTAATATCGAAAGTAAATTCCGTCTATAAAAAATATTCGATTGACAAGACGGCGATGAGGAAAAAAACTTTCTGCACCGGAAAAATTGACAGTCATTATTGCGCGTTGTTCGTCTCGAGGTTCGGGTCGAGGCTGTATTGAATGTCATACAGTTCGATGATGCCTTAGGCGGTGATATCCGATCCTTGACGGTTTGTCGTCCATGTTAACTACACCGTCATCACTTTAGTTCCGCAGGCTGCTGAAAAAGATCCATATTCTTCGTTGCGCTGAAGCGAATCTCGTCTGAAAAATAAGGTAAGTGCATGCCTCAGCATCATTAAACGACTTCCCGTTTCCCTCGCCTCTGGATCTTTTTGAGCAGTCCTGCAATCAGATTTTTTCATCAACCTGTTTTAGTTCCGCTTCAGGAGGACCTGCGATGAATTGAGTCAAGAGTTCTGTTTTGGCTTTCTTGGCTGGTGCCTTGCTCGCGGGTTTGTTATCGGCTGCTCCAGCATTGGCGCAAAGCGATTTTTATAAAGGCAAAACCATCACCGTGTACATCGGCACGACCGCGGGAGCGCTCTACGATCAGTGGGGACGCATTCTCGCAACCCATATGGTCAAGCACATTCCCGGCAACCCGAACGTGATCGTGCAAAATATGCCTGGCGCTGGCCATATGATCGCGGCGAACTATGTTTATAAAACAACCAAGCCGGATGGCTTGAGCTTGATCGGTTCGATCGTGCCGACGTTGTATTTCGACCAACTGGTGGGGCGCAAGGAAGCTCAATACGATTGGGCCAAATTTGTCTGGATCGGTTCCCCGGTGCAGGGAGAGTTGCAGATGTATATGCGCGCCGACACTCCCTACAAAACGATGGATGACGTGCGCAACGCCAAGGAACCGCCACGCTGCGGAGCGCAGGGGACATCGGACACGGCCTACTACGTGCCGAAGCTGTTTGAGGAAGTGATCGGCACGAAGTTCAACCTGGTGCAGGGTTATCCCGGCGGGCCGGAGATCGACTTGGCGGTGGAGAGAGGCGAAATCCAGTGCCGCGCTTTTACCATTGAGGCGTTTTTTTCGCGCGAGCCCTATCATACCTGGCGCAAGAAGGGGTTTGTTCGCAACATTATCCAAACCGGCAAGAAGCGCGATAGCAAGCTGCCCGATACCGAGACCATATGGGAGCTCATGGACAAGTATAAAACGCCGGAAGCGAGCCGGCGTCTCGCCACTGTGATGTTGGCATCCGGCGCCCTGGGCCGGCCGATGCTGGCCACGCCGGGGGTTCCGCCGGACCGCGTGAAAATTTTGCGCGATGCTTTCAACAAGACCATGGAGGATAAGGAATTCCTAGCCGAGTTGGAAAAACGAAAGTTCGAGCTCGATCCATCGCCGGGCGAAGAGCTGGAAAAAATCGTCAAAGATGCGATGAACCAGCCGCCTGAAATCGTCGCGCGGATCAAAAAGTTGCTGGGTCAATAGACAAACGATATATTTCGAAAAAAGCCGCCGTGCGTAAAAAGTGCACGGCGGCTTTTTTGCGTTCGCGCCAAGCTCAGCGGTAGAGCCCGTCGATGTATCCGGATTTATCCAGCTCTTCGAGAAAGCTCGTGTCAACGAATTCTTTTGCATTTGCCGTCCTGGCGGCCGGCAGCCGGTCGCTGACATCTTTGAAGATGGTCTTGAACGATTCCAGGTTGGGATAGGGTTTGGGTTTAACGATTTCTAGCAAGGTCTGATAGGCGTCTTCCAGCTGCTTCTCGTCTTTGGTCTTGCGGTATTTGACAAATGCCCGCTTGGCCAGTTCCGGGTTGGTTTTCACGATATGAATTGTGTCCACATAGCTTTTCACCATGCGTTGACGATGTCGCGATTCTTGGCAATGTAACGCTGCGATGCCACCAATCCGGTGCCTTGATAATAAATGTTCAGCTCGGCCATGTTGAGCAGGACGCGCATGCCGGATTGAACTGCGGCGAGATGATCGGGGGGTGAAAAGCTCGATGCGTCCGCTGAGTTTCCCACCATAGCGATGATCCGCGCCGGCGTGTCACCGATCTGCAAAAAGGTAATGTCTTTATCCGTCAAGCCGAAGCGCGGCAACATATTGAGCACGCGCATATGCGAAGCGGCGCCAAAACGGGAAACCGCGATGCGTTTGCCTTTGAGCTCTTCCGGCGTCTTGATATTGGGCCGGACCACCAAGCGATCGTCAAGCAACTCTTGGATGCTGACCAGCATTACGACATCGCTTCCTTGCAGCCGGGCCGGTGACATGAGCGCGCCGGTCATCTGCCCGAAATTGAGCTCGCCGGATATCAGCGATCCCATCGAGATGTTTCCCGGCATATAAATAATCTCGAGGTCCAGATTGTTTTTCTTAAACACTCCAGCGACATCACCGATCCAGAGAACACCATGCTGTGGGCCCGGCGAAGTATAGGCGATGCGTATCTTGTCTGCGCCGAAGATCGATTGGCTGGCGAAAAATGAGCAGAGAAACGCCACCAGCGCAAGCAAGAGTGTGTCGATTTTGGCCAATGTAAAAATCATATCGCCTCCCGATCTCGCCGCGTCGATAGCTCGAAAAATCTGACAAACAGCAGCCGCAAAATTATCGCGAGGGTGTGGCACGGTCAAGGAGTTATTCTGGTCGTCGCCGGTTGATTCGGTAGTGCTTTCAGTTTTACTTCACTTTGTAGCCCAGCTCCTTTGCCACTTCCTTGGCCAGACTATCGTCAGCGACCTCTTCGAAGGATACGTTTCGGTCGGCAAAGCGTGCCTGTGATTTCACGGACCGAACCAGGTTGTTCATGCCTTCGCGCGCAGGCACCCCATCGATGCTCAGGCTGGTGAGATAAACATCGTAAGTCGAGGAGGCGATGTCGCGATCCATCTTCAGTGCACGAACCATGAGCTCGAGGGTTTTATCTTTTGATTTTCGGATCGCGTCCTTAGCCGTTTGCAGCGCGCGGATCACTTTCCTGACTTCATCCGGTTTGCTCGTAATGGTTTTGATCAAGGTCGTTAAACCGCCGCCCGGCATCTCTACTAACGAGCCGATATCCAGCACCCGATGAAACCCCTTTCGCTGGGCAAAAAACACCGTTGGTGGATTGAGCGAGGCAGCGTCGACAAATCCCGACTCCAAAGACCGGAGCAGCTCGGGCGTGGGCGTCGTCAGAATGATGAAATCCTTGGGGTTGAATCCCACCTTCTCGAGGGCGACGACTAACGCAACGTGATTGGTCCCGCCTATGCCGCCGGTGATGCCGATTTTTTTTCCTTTTAGATCTTGAAGGGACTTGTTTTGCGGCGAAGTCGTTACAAAATAGGATATCCGATTGGAAGAAAACCACACCGCTCGCAGCGGCAGTCCCGCCAAAGTAGCTGCCACGGAACCGGGCCCGACGCCGGCGACATAGTCGATTTCGCCGGCCGCAATCGCCGGGTTCGAAATCGCGGGGTTCATCATGATGATCTCGGCCTGCAATCCCTGTTCACGAAAAAAGTTCCATTCGCGCGCGGCGACCAGCGGCAAAGCGGTTACGCTCAGTGCGGAGTTGGAAATGCGTATTTTCGTCGGCAGTTCTTGGGCGAACGCGGTCCGATGGAAATCAACCAGTAATAAGATTCCGCTGAAGAAGGCAACTATAATCAACTTAGTGCTAACCCGACAATAGTTGAGCACCGTCAACAGTGAGCGAGGACGGCGAGACCGGAAGCCGTGGGCACCCGAGCGCGCAGTTGGCTCCAAGGCCCGGACGTACGAAACATCACCCTTACGGGAACGTGGGGTGGCCTTCAAGGCAGTATCCGATTGCCCACGGCTGTAGAGCTCGGCGGCCTCGCGGGATTCGAACAATGTCGGATTGGGGTTAGTTGATATTCTCTCTCGCTTCATGGCGAATCCTTCATTCACTGCTTAGCCGAGATTGTGTGGACAGTCGGTGCCCAAGGTAAGATCGAAGAGATCAAAGCAAGGAAGTTCACGTGTTACTCGGTAGTTACCCGGCACCGGCGAGCTGAAGATATTCGATGCGGTTCGGTGTTCCATTCCTGATTGGTGACAGCGGGTCGATCGGAACTAGCGAGCACGCTCGATGGCAATTCCGTAATCGCGCCGAGCGGCTTCTACGGATACATAACCGCGCCGCAGATCGCGTTCAAGCAATTCGCGCCTGCGTTCATGGGGCGAGCCGTAGCCGCCGCCACCGCCGGTCTCGACGATGATCGAATCGCCAGGTTCCAACGGATAGGCTTTACTCTTGTAGAGGATTTCCTGATCGCCGGATTTTTTGATCACGGTGATCTGCCCGGATTGGCCTGCTTTGCCGCCATGCACTCCCCACGGCGGATACTTGACCCGATCGAACATCGCCTGGAGGTCGCAGTGGCCGAGGATTTCGTATCGTTTGCGAAAGCCAAGGCCGCCGCGAAATTTGCCGGCCCCGCCCGAATTTTCACGCAGTGAGAACTCGACAATGCGATAGGGATACATTGACTCCTGAAGTTCCACCGGAATGATGCGCGTGTCGCCGTGCGCCATGGTGCGAAACGGGCCGGCGCCGTCGTGAGTCGCGCAGGCGCCCCAGCCGCCGTGACCGCTGTCGTGACAATCGAACGGAGTGCCGTTGTCGCGCTTGCCACGAAAACGTACGCCGGAGAAAGTGCCGAAATGCGCGCCGGTGACGCGCTCGGGCAGGGCGTGTTCCAAAGCCTTGATAATCGCGTCGATCACCGTCGGAAACGGCTGCGAATAATTTCCCATCGGCGCGGTTGGATGGGCGCTCAAGATTTTGCCTTCGGGCAAGAATCAATTTCAGCGGCCGAAAAGTGCCTTCGTTCGCGGGCTCGTCGTTGGCGATTAAATACTTGAACGCAACCCGCGCCGTGGTGCGCCCGCCGCCGTAATATCCCGAATTGATGCAGCCGCGCACCTGCTCGGCAATGCCGGAATAGTCGATGGTCATCTCGTCGCCTTCAATGATCACTTTGACTCGAATCGGCAGCGCATCATCGGTTTCGCCGTCATTATCGAAAAATGTTTCATAGCTGTATTGGCCGTCCGGTATGCGGCGGATGCGCTCACGCGCCGCCGCTTCGCTCTGATCGAGCATGGCTTTTACCACTGCTAAGAAAGTCTCGACACCGTACTTTTCGGCCAAGCTTTGCGTTAGATCGCGACCGAGAATACAACCTGCATGCTGCGCCGCGATGTCGCCCAGAAGCTCCACAGGAAAGCGCGTGTTGTTTTCGATGATCCGATACACCTCTTGAATCGGTTCGCCCTCCGACCACAGTTTGATCGAGCGCAGCTGCAGGCCTTCCATAAAGATATCGCTGGAGCGCGGCGTGATGCCGCCGATATCGATCCAATGGACATTGATGGCGAAAAATCCCACCAGGCTGCGCACTGCCGGCGCCGGCGTAAATAGGCGTATACATCACGGTGTTGTTCAAGTGCTGTCCTTGAATCGCCGCGTGATTGCACAAGAGCACGTCACCGTGCTGCAAGCGCTCGCGGCCATAGACGGCGAGGCCATCGCGCACCGCCATGCCGACCGAATCGGCAACGAAGACCGGCATGCCGCCGGTGCATTGGGCGATCAGCTCACCATCCGCGCTTACCAGCCCAACGGCGAAATCTTTATACTCGTATATGTAAGGGCTGAAGGCCGTGCGCGCGATGTTCGCGTCGATTTGATCGGTGATCGAAACGATGCCGTGACGGATGACTTCGAGGGTGATGGGGTCAACCGGTGGCGGGGGTGCTGTGAGCTGTGCCTTTGCTTTCATCAGCGTATCACTCATAAGAGCTTAAGGATGAAAGCTGAAAGCTGAACGGACCCTGAAAGAAAGCCGGTCGTTTTTGGCTATTTCCGCCTTCATATTTCAGCTTTCCGCTTTGATTTTGATCCTGATCTCATGCAGTTCGCCAATCTCAAAATCATCCCCGGGCCAGACCAGAGTGGTCGAGCCGTACTCTTCGATTACCGCCGGGCCTGTGCCGCTGAAGCCCGGTTCCAGCGCATCGCGGCTATAGATCTGCGCATCGGCCCAGCCGCCGGCGCTTCCTATATAGACGCGCCGCTTCTGCGCCGGCTGGGCTTTGATCGCCGCGCGGGGTAGCCGGGCAATCTGCGGTTGCTTCAACCTTGCGAAGGCAGAGAGATGCAACGCTTGAAATTCCGCCGGCGCTTTGGCGTCAGCGTGGCCATAGCGGCGCTTATAGTCGCGTTCAAAGGCAGCGCGGATCTGCTGAACGTCTTTGAGACCCGAAACCGGAACCTTGATGTTATGTCGCTGGCCGCGGAAGCGCATCTCGGCGTGATGTTCGAAAAATGTTTCGCTGCTGCTAAACTCAGCGGCAAGCGCCACGGACGCATCTTTTTCCAATGCCGCGAAAATCTCGGCCATGGCCGTGATCGTCTTATCGTCCAAAATCCCAACGAAAGTTTTCGATGTGTCGATACGGGCATCGGCCAATAACATACCGATGGCAGAAAAATTTCCGGGTTCCGGCGGTATCACTACTTCCGGTATGTAAAGCTCGTGCGCCAGGGCGCAGGCATGCAGCGGTCCGCCGCCGCCATAGCTGAAGAGAATAAAATCGCGCGGATCGAGGCCATGCTCGACGGAGACCTTCCGTATCGCGCCGGCCATGATCACCGTGGCAATCGAGATAATGCCATCAGCCATCTGGATTGCGCCGCTTGGTCCGGCGTATCCCAATGGCTTGGCGACACGCTCTTTGATCGCCGCCTCGGCGGCTTTGGCATCGAGCGCCATTTCGCCGCCGAGAAAGTTGCCGGCGTTCAAGCGCCCAAGAATTAGGTTGGCATCGGTGACCGTCGGCTCGGTGCCGCCGCGGCCGTAACAGACCGGACCGGGTGTTGAGCCGGCGCTTTGCGGACCGACATGCAGGCGATTTTGCGAATCGATCCAAGCGATGGAGCCGCCGCCGGAGCCGACTTCGACGATATCGATGACCGCCGATTTAATCGGGAACCCTTTTACGTAGCCATTGGCGTAGTAAACGGAATTGACCGAAAAGCGGCCGTTTTCAACCAGAGCGCATTTGGCAGTGGTGCCGCCCATATCGAAGGCGACGACATTGTTGAAGCCCAGCTTTTCCGCATAGGCGCTGGCGCCGATGCAACCGCCGATGGGACCGGATTCGACCAAGCCGATGGGTTGCCGGCAGGTGCGTTCGGCAGACAGCAATCCGCCGTTGGAGCCCATCATGAAGAGCGCGCCGTTGAAGCCCTGACTTTTGAGATCTTGATCGAGTTGTCCGATGTAACTGCTGACTTGCGGACCGACATAGGCGTTGGCGGCGACCGTCGAACAGCGCTCGTACTCGTACCACTCGCGTGTCAAATCAGTGCTGAAGGTCACGTAAGTGTCAGGCAAGAGTTCTTTCAGCTTCTCGGCTGCGGCTTCCTCATGCGCCGGATTGATATAAGAGTTCATGAAGAAGATCGCCAGCGACTCGATATCGAGCTTCTTGATTTCGCCGGCAAGTTTCTCCAGCGTCTTTAGATCGAGCGGCGTGATGACTTCTCCTTTGCTGCCCATTCGCTCCGGAACTTCCAGGCGAAGCTCCCGCGGAATCAAGGGCTCGTCGCGCTGGTAATGCAAATCGAACGGATCGGGCCGGTTGCCGCGGGCGATTTCCAGAATGTCGCGAAACCCTTTGCTGGTAACCAGTGCGGTCTTCGCGCCCTTACGTTGTATCAAGGAATTGATCACCAAGGTCGTGCCGTGATTGACCAGGGAAGCTTCCGCGGGTCTGATCTTCGGCTTTGTTGAAACAGTCGAGAATCCCTTCAACCAAGATTATCGTAGTTCGTCGGGCTCTTGGCGTAAGTCACTTTTTGAGTTTCGTGATCGAAGGCAACCAAATCGGTAAACGTGCCGCCGATATCGACGGCGATGGCGTAGCTCATGCAGAACTCCCGTTCAAAAGTTCAAAGGTTCAACCGTTCAAAAGTTGTTACAATTTCCGGTTCTATTGTTTTTGACCTTGAACTTTTGAACCGTTGAACTTTGAACGTTATGAGCGCCGGGCGCTGCCGTCTGCATCGATCACGACGCCGTAATCGTCGCGCGCGCTTTCGAGAGAAACAAAGCCGCGAATAACTCTTGTTTGACCCGATCAATGGGGCGTTCGCGGGATCGCCGTAACCGCCGCCCCCGCCGGTCGACATGCGCACGCGATCGCCTGCTTGCAGCGGGCAGTTTTCCGTTTTGTAAAGCAGTTCGGGCTCCGGATTGCCGTTTTTGTAGATTAACACCTGACCCGACTTGGCTGCTTTGGCGCCTTGCACGCCCCAAGGCGGGCAACCGATGCGGTCGAAGTTTGCCCAGAGTTCGCACGGCGCGAGCAAAATATATTGCTTGTCGAATCCTAGGCCGCCGCGCCATTTGCCCGCGCCGCCTGAGTCTTGGCGCAAACGGAACTCCTCGACCCGGAACGGATACATCGACTCCTGCAGCTCGATGGGAATCAGGCGCGTGTCGCCATGCGCCATGGTGCGAAACGGTCCGGCGCCGTCGTGGGTCGCGCACGCCCCCCAACCACCATGGCCGCTGTCGTTAGCCTTGAACACAGCGCCGGTGTCAGTACGCTTGCCGGAAAAACTCAATGACGAAAAAGTGCCGAAGTGAGCGCCCGTGACGCGCTGGGGCAAGGCCGGTTCCAACGCCTTGATAATGCAATCGATGATCGTCGGAAACGGAATGCTGTAGAGTCCCATCGCCGCGGTCGGCTCGGCGCTGATCAATTTTCCTTCGGGCAAGATCATCTTCAGCGGCCGGAAGGTGCCCTCGTTCGCGGGCTCGTCGGTGGCGATCAAATACTTGAACGCAACCCGCGCCGTAGTCCGCCCGCCGCCGTAAAATCCCGAATTGATGCAACCCCGCACCTGAGGCGACATGTCGGAATAATCGATGGTAATCTCATCGCCGGCAACGATGATTTTCACTTTGATCGGAATCTTCTCATCGCGCACGCCGTCGTTGTCCAAGAACGCTTCATGATGGTAGACGCCGTCCGGGATGGCGCGAATCTTTGCCCTGGTGGCGGCCTCGCACTGGTCGAGAATGATATCGAGCGCGTGCAGAAATACGCCGGCGCCGAATTTGTCCGCCATCGTCTGGGTAAGATCGCGACCCAATAGACAGCCACCCAGTTGCGCTTCGATGTCGCCGAGCAATTCCAAGGGAAAGCGGGTGTTGTTTTCGATGATGCGATAAACCTCTTCCATGGGCTCGCCCTTGGACCAGATCTTGATCGAGCGCAGCTGTAAGCCTTCCATGAAAATGTCGGTGGACGAGTACGACACCGAACCGATGGCCGAACCGCCGATGTCGATCCAGTGGCAGTTAACCGCGAAGAAACCGATCAACTCGTCGCTGTTCGCGCCGGCGAAAACCGGCGTGTACATGACCGTATTGTTAAGATGCTGCCCCTGCACCGCCGCATGATTGCAGACGATGACGTCGCCCTTATGCAGATTGTCGCGCCCATAGATCGCCAAACCATCTTTTACCGCCATACCGACTGAGTCGGCGACGAATACGGGCATGCCGCCGGTGGATTGCGCCAATAGCTCGCCGCCGGCGCCGACGAATCCCACGGCGTAATCCTTGTATTCGTAAATATAGGGGCTGAATGCCGTGCGCGTCATGTTGGCGTCGATCTGATCGCAAATGGAAATGATGCCGTGGCGAATAACTTCGAGGGTGATTGGATCGATTGCTGGTTGCACAGTGGCCGGTATAGTTTTCGGTTTCATTTAGCAGACTACTGAAAGCCTCATAGGCTTCGTGCGTTCGATCGCCCGCTCGAATCCGTGTTCGTGGTACGTCTTCGTGTTCGCTCGAAATTCTCGATCACGTTTTCACGGACACGAGCACGAGTCGGCCTTGGCTCTGAAGTCGTTTGAGCAGCCTGCAAACAGATCTTCAAGAAACTGCTTTGGTTCGTTGCCATGGCAATTTGCGATCCTTTCAAGGAACCAAAACCTTGTCAAGCAAGAGGCGTTGACGTAAGAGTTTAACCGGCGATTCTGGCAGACGGAGGAGATATCCGATGAGCAATCCATCGATCATACTCAACTCATGGTTTTCTCGGCTGGCAATTCTTGCCGGGATTGCTGTAGCCGCTCCCGGCTTCGGCGCGCAAGAACAACGCACCAAGGCGCGGATATCCAATGCCGGCTATACGATCACCGCTTTGCCGCTGCTCGCCGCCAAGGAATGGGGATTTTTCACCGCCAACGGGCTCGATATGGAACTCATTCTGATGCAGTCATCGATCGTACCGGCGGCGCTTAGCCAAGGGGATATCGACTACCAAGCGGGGGTCGGGCCTGCATCGGTCAATGCCACTTTGAGCGGCTTTCCGACGCGGGCGATCTGGTTCTCTTCCGACCGTATCTCCTATTGGCTGATGTCCAAACCGCCATTTAAAACCATCGACAGCCTCAAGGGAAAGAAGATTGCGGTCAGCGGCTTGGGCGGCACCATCCATGTGGCGATGAACATGGCCCTGGAAAAGGCCGGAGCCAATCCGAAGGATTTCGTTTTAGTATCCATCCCAGGACAGCAGATCCAAATTCTCTATTCGCTGGAATCGGGATTCGTCGATGGCGCGATGATGTCCCCGCCGGTGACATTTGGCGCGCAAAAGAAAGGTTTCAACAAACTGCTCGATGTCGGCGCCATGGTGGAGATGCCTGGCGGCGGCTTGACGGCGCTGGTAAAGACGATTCAGGAACGGCCGGCCGAAACAAAACGAGTTATCCGCTCGTTGCAGCAGGCTAAGGACGAGATCAAAAAATCCAAGCCGAAGACCGTCGAATTGATAACCAAACTTCTCAAGATGGACAAGGAAGCCGCCGGCGAAACTTACGACCAATTTTTAACCACGCTAAGCCCGACGGGAATTCCCAGCCGCATCGGTATGGAGACACTCGTCAAGGCGGTGCAGTCACAGGGCCGGCACGGCGAGCGCAAAGTAGCGTTTAATGAGATCGCCGACGACCGGCTCGCAACCGAAGTGGCAAAAGAGCTCGGTTACAAGATCCCATAGCTTGCCGCACACGGGCGTGCGTCGAAGCTAGCGGGATGGGTTTTACGCCAATGCATTCTTCTAACATCCGTTGATCGCCTGAGGCGAAGGGAAGGCGCCGGGAGAGTCGATGAAGCGAACGAAACTTTTGCGGCTGTACTCGTTGACGTGCGTTGGTTGGATCATGGCATTCGGAGTGATCGTCGTGTTGTCACAGGACGCTGCCAGCCAGGACCGCCGCGTCAAAGTTCGGATTTCCAATGCCGGATTCACGATCACGGCACTTCCGCTCCTCGCGGCTAAGGATTGGGGTGTGTTTAGCGCCAATGGACTTGACGTGGAATTGATCGTCATGAGTCCAACCCTTGCGGCCGCGGCGATCGCGCAAGGCGATATCGATTATGTTGCCGGTGTCGGACCCGCTTCGGTGGCGGCGACTCTTACCGGTCTGTCATCGCGCGCAATTTGGTTTTCTTCAGACAGGGTATCGTATTGGCTGCAGTCTGCGCCGCAATACAAGACGATCCAGGAACTCAAAGGCAAAAAGATCGCGATATCGGGAGGAGTGGGCGGCACAAACCATGTGGCACTGTCAATTGCCTTGGAGAAGTCAGCCGTTAATCCAAAAGATTACGTAATGGTCGGCATACCGGGACAACAGCTCCAAGTTCTTTATTCGATGGAATCCGGTTTTGTTGAGGCCGCGTTGTTGTCGCCACCGCATACGTTCAGCGCCGCGCGAAAAGGCTTCAACAAACTTTTGGATGTCGGTGCCATGGTCGAAATGCCTGGAGGCGGCCTGACCACGCTGATCAAAACCATTCAGTCCAGGCCGGCCGAGGTGAAGCGAGTCATCCATGCTCTGCAGTTGGCCAAGGACGAGGTACGCAAGTCCAAGCCCAAGACGGTGGAGTTGATCATTCGTCTTTTGAAAATGGACAAAGAAACCGCCTCGGAAACCTACGATGCGTTTCAGGCTACGCTTAATCCTACCGGTATTCCCAATCGAGCGGGTATGGACAATCTGGTGCGCTCGCTCCAAGCCCAAGGGCGGTTCACCGATCGGAGAGTTAGTTTAAACGACGTCGCGGATGAACGACTCGCAACCGAAGTAGCCAAAGAATTGGGATACAGATTGCCGTAACGCCATGGAAATCTTATCGACTGATATTCTTGTCGTCGGTGCCGGACTAGCCGGTTTCACGGCCGCCGTTCGCGCCGCTGAGAAAGGCGCAAAAGTCCTCTTGACCGATAAAAGCAACGGCCCGTTCGGCGATGGCAATATTCTGATGGCTTCCGGGAGTTTGCGCGCAGGCGGCAAGAGTCCGCGGACGAGTTCGAGGGAATTGTATGAATCTGTCATGTCCGAAGGCGTCGGTTATCCCGACCTTGTCAAAGCCTGGTCGCTGACCTGCGGAGGCGCGCTCGACTGGTTGATTAGCAGCGGGGTTAAAGTCAATGAAAGCTCGGCCGGCAGAGTTTGGCTGGATCAGGCTGGGGAGGTCTCGCTCGCGCCGGTTTACAAGAAAGATGTCGGCACTCGCGCGCTCGCCAGTCTCAAAAAGCGTCTGAACCAACTTGGCGGAAGCTACGTAAGCGGCATCACAGGAGAAAAATTGATCCATGAAAGTGGTCGGATCTGCGGAGTCATCGGCACACGGGCGGGCGAACAGATCGAACTGCGGGCTGGCGCAATCGTGCTCTGTACAGGCGGCTTCAGCGCAAATAAGGAACTGGTGAAGAAATACATCGGAGCTCGCGCCGATGAATGTAAGCTGCGGGGCTCCAAGCAATGCACCGGCGATGGCTTGCGCATGGCTCTCGAAGTCGGCGCCAAGGCGGTCAATCTCAAATATTTTTACGGCCATTTGTTGTCGCGAAAAGCTCTCACGGATGACCGGTTTTGGCCTTACCCTCGTTTGGACTCTTTCGTCGATGAAGGAATTCTCGTTGACCGCGTTGGTCAACGCTTTATCGATGAGGGCCGGGGCGATGTCGCGCTGGCAAACGAGTTGGCGCGATTGGATGACGTGACTGGGGCGGTTCTCATCTTCGATCAGCAAAGCTGGCACGCGGCAAAAGCCGATGCGGTCTCGAATTCAGTGAACACGCCCGCGCCCAATCCCTGGCTTCTCGATAAAGACGGTGAGATTTACAAACATTCATCGATCGAGGGATTGGCGAAAATCCTCGGTGTCGATGATCAGCGGCTTGCTACGACGCTCGACGATTATAATCGCGCCGTCGGCTCGAATAATCCCAGCGCGTTAAATATCCCGCGCACCGGCATGCCGAGACCGCTGCGCGCGCCATTCTATGGTTTGCGAGTCGTTCCCGGCATTACTTTCACGATGGGCGGCATCCTGGTGAGTGGACGCGCCGAGGTTTTGAACGAAGCCGAGAAGCCGATTCACGGCCTCTACGCTGCCGGGGACGCCATCGGCGGGCTGATGGGCGGCTATCGCGGCGGCTACACCGGCGGTTTGATGCAAGCGCTGGTGACCGGAATCTTGGCCGGAGAAAGCGCATCGCAGTCGGCCTTGGATAATTAAATTGACCGAGAAGTCAGTACCCGAGAGCACACGAATGTCATGCGAGATGGGCTGGGCCACATCTCGGTAAGGGAGGTGTCCGAACTAGATTCGCCCAGGCATTAGCTTTCATCCAAGCAACTGTCGACATCATCGCTCGACATACCTGGGAGGCAGCAACGCTACCGCGGGCATGTGATGGTTGAATAATTTCAGCGCAGCTAAAAAGACCTTTACCACCTGGATCCTTGGGTAATTCGCCGGCATCATAATCAAGCGAGTAGCGCCTGATTTTGCGCATTCTCGCACTGCTTTGCTCAATCCGCCTGCATACATCTTAATTTCTGCGTTAATCCCCTTGCGCCGGAGCGTTTCGCAGATCGACTCCAAGTTGCGTTCTGCTTTCTGTTTTTCTTGGCCGACGTTGAATCGCCATGCGCTTCCCCGGTATTCCCGCGAGGTTATGTTGCCGGTTGCGACCATGGGCAGATGAGTTTCCACCTCGCCCCAGGTTGATGTCGCGGTGCGTATGAGAAAGATAATCTTGTCTCCCGGCCGAGCGGTCGATTTCAGGTGGGGCATGAAGCGCTGGATGTGCTGGGTTTCGTCAAGAGCGACTAGAATAGAATCCGCCATTTTGCCCTCCTTGAGTTCAGGTCGTATCGAGGAGTGCGTGCCGGGTTTACACTGTCGTGATGACCGAACTCTAGCGCAAGCTACGTGCCGTTTTTGCGAGCGAGTGCGAACCCTATCAGGTGATTTTCACGAGGGTATCTTGCGCCTGGAACCAAGAAGCCAAGAAAATAGCTCGACCGGTGTTCCTTCCGTTTACGCCGCGATCCAAGCGTATACAGTCGACCGCAACTGGAACTCTGCATGTCCAGGAGATTCGGCTGCCGCCAGGGGCCTAGCAACCACAGCTGATCTATCATCGGCTGCATCACGACGGGCTATAGGTTTTTAGATTCCGGTCCGGCAGACCGCGCCCGAGTTGCCGAGGCGTACTGCCGAGCGGCCATGCCGGCCGCGATCACTTATCGGGCTTGCCTTTCGTAAGCTTCGAGGCAACTTTGCTTGACGGGTTTGGAGAGCTGCCAAGGGGTTCAGCTTTAAAGTCGGATGCTCTAGCACGAAAAGATCTCTGGCTGGTATTCACTTCTGCAGAACATAATATAGGTACGTTTCGGAGACCTTTTTTACTATGTAGCACGGCCGCTCTTACTGGCAGATTTCCTTCATGCGAGATTCGTGGACAGAGGTCCAGACCCCTACTTCTTTATAAAACCTGATGGCGCCGGGATGATAGGGGACCGTAAAGTTCGTTAGCGCCTGCATTTCCTTCGTCCACTTCTTAAACAGTGGGTGCTTGGTTTGTAGCTCGCTCAAGTTTTCCCACCAGGCTTTCACCAGGGTATATACGGTTTTCTCGCTGACCTTTGTAGAACTCACAAGATGAAGCGGATAACCAATCACGTAAGTATCGCCTTTAATTCCGGTCACCGGGTCGGACTTGACTAAGCTAACACCGGATTTCGCCAGAATCGCCTTCGCCGTATCGGTATTGGGCAAGCTGAGAAAACGAACCGGCTCCGCGGCATTCACTTCCTCCACCAGTCCAATTCCGATCCCTGTTTCAGCTACATCGATCTTTCCCTCGGCGACACCCCTGGCGCCGTCGTTGATATTCGAAACCCGCACCTGGATGAGATCCGTTGGCTTGACGCCTCCGGCCTCCAGGAAGATTAGCTGCAATGACTGTGTGATGGCATGACCGCCGTAATCCCAGGCCATGCGTCTGCCCTTCAGATCTTTAGTCTCTTTGATGTCTGACTTATCCCGGACAAACCAGCCTACGGTAAATGGGAATACGCCTCCGGATACTACACGGACCTCCGGGTTTGGTCTTTTATAATTGCCTGTGCCGGTTTGCGCCATCTTGGCGTCGAGGATGTTCATGATGCCGAACTCAATCTCACCGCCCTGGAGGACCGGCATCCAGGCATTGGGACCGTTATACGGCTGGACCCGCACGGAGATAGGCGTCGTGTTGCTGCCGACCGCGGCAAGACCGCTCCCGAGCGAGTGCGCTCCGGTACCGGCAGGGTTTGTTCCTATAGCGGCTGTGCGCGGTAGGTCGTTACTGGTATTGGTCACCGGCCCGCAGTCGATCTTGGCTCCCCTAACCGGTGCCGCAAGATAAAACGAAAACAATGCCCATAAGATGAGCGCTGTCCGGAAGCGGATATTTCGTTTTCCCATACGCCCTCCTATTCGAGTGCGGTTTCCTCGATGATTGAGTCTCTTTCGATCCGTACATGCGCTCCCATAATCCGCATCCTTGTCTCAGCACGACCTCCTGACTGGATGACGGTGGCAACCGCCGAGCGCGCCGACAAACGGAAACTCCACCGTGGATCTTTTACTGGTCGCGCCATTATTGCCCTTGAGGAACCTGGTAGAATCGTCTTGCGTTGCCGCCGAGAATAGCCGCCTTGTCCTCGTCGCTGAGACCCGGGTATTCTTGCACCTCTTCAATTTCGTGCAGGATATCTTCAGGCCCGATCTCGTGGGGAAAATCGCTGGCAAAAAGGAAGTGGGAGTTTCCCGTCCGCCTGATTTGATAATCCAGCCCCTCCTCACCACCCTCACAGCCGATGAAAACATTATCGCTCTTGAGATATTCGCTGGGCTTTTGCTGCATGGACGGCCCCTTGTATCTCCCCTGCCTATTCAACTCGCCAAAGTAGTGATGCGAACGATCGATTCGATCCATCCAGAAAGTCGCCCAGGCGGCGCCACCTTCGAGAAAGCCGACTCGCAGCCGCGGATATTCATTGAACACGCCGTGATAGACCATACCCGAGAAGGCGATGATCAAGGAAAGCGGATGGCCTAGTCCGTGGATCGGCACGAATGTCTCAAAGGTGTCAAGACCCATCCCGTGATGACAGCCGCCGTGGACGGCGAGCGCGCAACCCAACTTCTCGGCTTCCGCATAGACCGGCCAGTAGGTCCGATGCCCTAGATCGAAAGGCAAGCCGCGGGAGGGTAGCATCGCTCCAGGCATGCCAAGCTCCTTGACCGCGCGGTGCAACTCATTGACCGCCTCGCTCACGTCTTGCATGGGAAGGAGCGCGATCCCTTTAAGACGCGGGCTGCGCTTCATGTAGCGGTCGTGAATCCAGTTGTTGTAAGCCCGCGCGACCACGCATGCCCAATCCGGATGAACGATATTGCCCATGGCGAGTCCGACGGTTGGATAGAGAAACGCATATTCAAAGTTCGCTACATCGAGAAACTCCAGCCACTGATCTGGACCGACACGCTTACCGCCGCCAAAGGCCCGCTCGCTGCGCTTGAAGGTGGCCAGGTGGAGAAAATCCAGAGTTGGAAATACATTGCCCAGAACGTTACGTATCGGTCCGATGATTCCACCCTGGGCTTTGCAGCTGCGATAGGGTTCCTCCAGGAAATCCATGAGAGTCTCGTCTTCGAGCACGTGACCATCAGCATCGATGAGCTTCTGTTCCAAATGCACCTCCATGAATCTCTCTTCTGACTGAAGTCCGAACTTGCTCCGCCTCGGACTTTTGCCTTAACGTACGACGAACACCAATTCCATTGCAAATTCAAAAACGGGAATAGGGCGGGGTCAATTACTTACTACTTGTTGAAATACTCTCACAAGGAGACGACGCTGCTTGAAGCGGACTGCTCAAAAAAGATCAAAGGCGAAGCCCGCGAAAAATCGACTAGCGGCGTGCTTATAAAACGTTGCAGCGAAGCGATTGAGCGCAGCAATCATAGGGGCCTTTTCACCAGCCTGCGAGAAGTAGGACGAGCAGAAGAATCGTGTATAGAGGAAATCGTCTTAGTTCATAATTATCGAACTACAATTTCCCGGAGGTGTGATATGCCACGGTTTCTCGTTTGTCTGCCTGCCGGTTATTTCTGCAGAACATAACGCAGGTAAATCATCGTGCCACTCTGGAACGCGGAATAGATCTTCGAACCTTTCACCCCGGCGAATTCTTGAAATGGCTTCAGTAGCCAATCCCGAAACAGAGCTCGAATAAGTATAAGTTTCCGTTGATCGTCCAGATCCAATGACCTGAGAACGTTCGCTGTAATATCTTCTCGTTTGAGAATCTTCATGCCCGATTTCTCCATCTGACTCTGTAACAGTCCAACATCATTTTTGTCGCGAAAATCAGCGTAAAGAAAATATCCATTTTGACGAAGCACTCTTTTCGCATTTGCAAGAAAAGTTTCTACGGAACCATAACAATGCGACGATTCAATGTTGATTACCGCATCAAAACTTGCGGCATCAAAAGGCAGTGATTCAGCGTCTCCCTTGATGAATGACAGGCCGTCAGCGGCATGAGCGTGCTTGCAGAACTGAATGGCGCTGTCTGAAAAATCCACACCGGTCAACGCTTTGGGTTTCAAATACCGTGCAACATACGATGCGCCTCCGCCGCGCCCGCTGCCGATTTCCAGCACGTCCAGGTTCCGTAAATCTACCGCACTGGCGACGTGATGATATAACTGGATGGCATAACGGTCAGGCTCATCTGCTTCGTTCAACTTAGCGTCTCAAACTGATCGTCTATTGGCGTATAGCCGTAATTCATGAACGACCACGCTTTGGTCTGATAGTGACTAGCCAAAAATTGATACCATTGCCTCCACAGCAACTTCTTCAGGTATGGAGAGATGCTGCTCAGGACGAGAAATATCTTTATCAGCATAGGCGGGCTCTGAGTGTTAGCAGCCCGTTCACCGACTAGTAGTCGGCCCGTAATTAGTCGGCATCGGTGAAAAGCTCGCAAGCAGGCTCTTGCTAGTAGAAGCATAAAGAGATCGCAATTTGGGAGTTTGCACGGATGCGTTGTTCAGTTCAATCATGCCACGCAACAGCGATATGCATCCGACTGCGCTATACAGGTTGTACCAGTTTGGAAACATTGCGAGTGAAAATCGGTTGACGAGGCGTCGGTTTAAGGGTAAAGGTCGGCCAATTAAGTTCTCTACAGACCGGTAATATACTGTTCAATGTACTTAGAATTGAACGTGATGCCTCATCCACAACCAACTAAAATAGATTCTACTACCCTAATCTAAATTTCTACTGCGTGATGCGCCTATTCCAGGAGGACAGAAGGAGATGAAACTAGGGATGCAGTTTTCAACAGAACATTGCACATACCGGGGTATGACAAAGAACGGCTCCCTCAGACTTCCTTACTTGACGAGGAGAACTCCAATGAAAACAGGTCGCTGGCCAAAATGCATGATACTTGTCGCCTTTTTCATGCTCAGCATCGTAACAAGGGTTATCGCCGCCGAGAAAGCCTTTTATGAGGACAAGACGCTAACCGTGCTCATTAACTATGCCGCTGGAGGTCCGACCGACGTCGAAGGACGGATTATCGCCAAACACCTGAGCAAGCATATACCGGGAAAGCCCTCCGTCGTTGTGCAGAACATGGGTGGCGGTGGGGGAGTCAGCGCGACGAATTATCTCGGCGAGGTTGCCAAACCTGACGGCCTGACCCTGGGCTATTTCACCGGCGCGCTGTTCCGGTTCCAATTGAAAGAGGGGACGCGCGTGGACGCAGCGAAGTATCCGTTCATCGGCGCCGTCGAAAGCGTCTCGGTCTCATACATCAGATCCGACGTGGCGCCCGGCATCAAGCGGCCGGAGGACGTCGTCAAGGCGCAGCGTTTCAAGGCAGGAGGTTTGAGCAACGGCAGCTCCAAGGACGTGCGCTTCCGCCTTTCGTTCGATCTCCTCGGGCTGCCTTACGACTACGTGACCGGCTACAGCAGCAGCTCGACCGCGCGCCTGGCGGTACAGCGGAACGAAGTTCAGTACCACGACGAGACGCTGCCGGGGTATCGCACTCAGGTGGAGCCGCAGATGGTCAAGACGGGCATGGCTACGCCATTGTGGTATACGGATCTCGTCACTCCCGAGGGCGAGGTGAAGCCCAGCGCGGACGTTCCGGAACTTCTGCCCTTCACCCAGTTCTACCGGAAAGTGATGGGCAAGTCGCCGTCGGGCGTCAAGTACGAGGCGCTCAAGGCGGCCAACATGTCCAGCACCAATATGCAGCGCACGTTTCTACTCTCGCCCGGTTCTCCGGAAGCGGCCGCCGCCGCGATGCGGCAAGCGGTCGAGGCGCTATCGAAGGACGAAGAGTTTATCGCCGAAGCCAAAAAGGTGATGCGCTTCCAGCCGAGATTTCAGCTTGGCGAGGAAGGCGTCAAACTCTACAAGCAGGTTAGCGACATCTCCCCGGAGATCGTCACCTTCTTGAAAGATTACATCGCGGAGAAACAGAAATAATCCCGCTACTTCAGCGGCCGGAATTTCGGCAGGGTGTATTCCGGGAAATCTTCGAAGACGACTTCTACCGGCATGCCGATTTTGACCTCTTCCGGGGCGCACCCGATCACGTTAGTGACGAGGCGACCTCCTTCTTGCAGGTCGACCAACGACACATTATAGGGAATTTTGTCCTGATAGGCCGGATGCCAGGAGCGATGGTAAGCGATGTGGGAGTACACCGTGCCTTTGCCGCTCAGCGTGACCCATTCGTGCTTCGTCGCCAGGCAATGCGGACAGAGCGCCTGCGGTGGAAAACCGAAAACTCTTTTGCATGAGGAGCAGCGCTGCGCGGTCAGTTTATGCTCCCGACAGGCCGCCCAAAAGGGTTTAGCTTCCGGTTCGTCCAGATAAGGTTCACCTCGGCGCGGGGCGCGCCCGCGTTCGTCTTTGCTCATATTGCCCCCAGGATTAATGTTGCATGCATTGCTAAACTGCCGCCGTGGCCGCTGACGATACCCACCTGAGCATTGACCACCTGGCGCTCCGGTTCCACTTCGTTGCGGCGCAATTGTTTAACCGCTTCGGTGATATGCAGCTGACCTTCGAGATGGGCCTGCGACAACAACCCACCGTGGGTGTTGAGCGGCAATTGGCCGCCGATGGTGATGCGGCCGTTTTTGACAAAATCCTTGCCTTCACCCTTTTTGCAGAAGCCATAGTCTTCGAGAGTGATAAGCGACGTGATCGTGAAACAGTCGTAGATCTGGGCGAAGTTCATGTCTTTCGGGCCTAGACCGCTCATCTTGTACGCCATTTCAGAAGATTTTTTTCCGCCCAGCGTGGTTAGTGTCGGCGCGTCCAAAAGACTGAAGTGCGGATGATGCTGGCCCATGCCCAGAATTGCCACCGGCTTCTTCGGAAAGTCGCGCGCGCGTTCGGCGCTGGTCACCAACACCGCGCCGCCGCCGTCCGATTCGAGAGAACAGTCGAGCAACCGCAGCGGCGCCACGATCATGCGCGAGTTCTGGTGATCTTCCAGAGTGATCGGTTTGCGCATGGTCGCGTTTTTGTTCAGGCTCGCGTGCTTGCGCGTGGAGATGGCGATCTCGGCCAGATCCTCGCTTCGGGTGCCGAATTCGTACATATGGCGCGACGCCGCAAAGGCGTGGCCGCCGGCCGCGGCGAAGTGACCCCAGGGCTCCTCCCAATGCTCGTCGCCGCGCCGGATCGGATGTCCCGGGGTCGGATCGGGCGTCGAGCGCTTGCGCGCATGTACGCAGACCACCGTCGTCGCCATACCTGCGTCGATCGCCATCGCCGCATGCTGCACCATGGCGATCGGCGTCGCGCCCCCGAGCGCAAGATCCGTGGCAAACAGCGGATCGACGCCCGCCATATGGGCCAGCTTGACCGCGTAACTTCGGTGCGAATCGTTCAACGGCTGGTTGGTGAGCAGGCCGTCGACTTGCGAGTTTTTGATTGCCGCGTCGTCGAGGCATGCCTTAATAGCCTCGAGGTGGAGCGAGTTTGTCGTGGCGTCGGGACGCTTTCCGACGAGCGTCTCACCGATGCCGACAATACAATATTTCCCGCTGATATTTGCCATAGATTTTCTCCGTCAACGTTCGATGGCGCCACTCGTCGATTGGCTCGACGCGGCTAACTCCAGCTAATTTTTCGCGATCTTGATCGTGATCTCAATTTCAACGCCTGGATGATTCTTCATCATGGCGTTAATCTTCCAAACGCGCGCTACACTCCGGCGCGTCGTGTTTCGCGCTATTCACCCGCCGGGAAACCTCGTGCGCGGCCATGATATCAGCGGAAAACGCTTTTACAAGCAATTGAATCATTCGAAAGCATTCGCGTGCAACCAAGCATTGATCTTCGTCGTCCCGGTGGAGAATGAGCGGCATCCGTCGGTGTATCCGCGCACGAAGTCGTTCGGCTCCGTCGTAATATCGTGAAGGATACAAGTACGCTTCCATTCCGTTTTGTTCAGTATCCATCAGCGCGGCAAGGGCGCAAGATTCACCGGACTTCAGGGTAGACGTAATACGATGTCTTCGGCAGTCTTGCTGCGCGGTCTCATAGATCCATTATCGGGATCAGACAGCGGACGATCATTCATGAGCCGCCCGAATACAGTACCAGCATTCGGCCAAATACTGCGGGCGCCGCGGAGTTCTCTCGGCCATCAATTTCGATGGAGGCGATTGATGGAACGAATCGCTTTGTCAACAGCTCTTGGACTGCTCGTCTCCGGTTTCCTACGAGCACGTTGTCGCGACGCAGTCTCGAAGACTGCGTCCGAATGAAGATCAATGCTCATAGGACAAAGAGATTCGAGCGCGACGCTCGCAAGTCGCGCGGCTCACCAGCGGTTGGTCTTGATTTGAATTGATTTCTCCTTCAAAGCAGTCTTTCTGATTTGAGCTGAAGTGTCGATCAATTCAATTCTGACTGCTTCGGGTCATCTGGCGATTCCGTATCCCGTTTACGCTTCTCTAAACGCTTGACATTGACCCCACGGGCAACTTAGCCTCCGGCAGAATAGACAAATCTGCCGGAGGTAGGTCATGACCAAAGCACTCTGTGGATTTTTACTTGCTGTCTTTATCTCGGGATCGCTGGTCAAGTCGGCGGTTGCTGCCTCGGTCGAGGAGTTCTACAAGGGCAAAGCAATTCAGTTCATTGTCGGTGGCTCCGCCGGTGGCGGTTACGATACATACACTAGACTGATCGCGCGCTACTTCTCTCAATACGTTCCCGGCAAACCGTCCACTGTCGTTCAGAATATGCCCGGAGCCGCCATGCTGATCGCGGCCAATTTCGTCTTCAACAGCGCTCCTCGCGATGGAACCGTCATCGGGCATTGGTCCGGTCCGCTCATTCTGCAGCACTTGATGGGTAATCCCGCGGTGCAATTCGACGGGCGCAAGTTCGGCTGGCTCGGCATGCCGACGGCGGATTCGCTCATATGCATCACGACCGAACGCAGCGGAATAAAAACGGCGGAGGATTGGCGCAAGGCGAAAACACCGGTCAAGCTGGGGGCGATCGGCCCCGGCACCAGCGGAACCGATGATACCAAGCTCCTCGCCGCCGCCACAGGTTTTCCCATGCAGCTGATCGAGGGCTATAAGGGTACCGCCGATATCAGAATCGCCGCGGAAACAGGCGAAGTCGATGGAACCTGCGCCTTTGGATGGCAATCGGCGAAGGTGACTTGGGCCAACGCGCTGAAGGCAAGACAGATTCATGTTGTGCTGCAGACGATGCTCGAATCTCATCCCGAGCTGAAGGGTGTCCCTCGTCGCTGTCGATTACGCCAAGACCGACGAAGGCAAGAAAGCTCCTTCAAATCGCCAGCGAGCTTTACGGCAAACAAAGGCTCTATTCGCTTCCGCCAGCAAGTCCCCGAAGAGCGCGTGCGAATATTGCAGAAGGCCTTCGTCGATACTGTGAAAGATCCTCAGCTTAAGGCTGAGGCAGAAAAGGCGAAGCTCGAGATTGACCCAATCGATGGACCCGGCATTGAGAAGATGGTGAAGGGCTTGTATGAGATCGAGCCCTCCATCGTCAAGCGAGTTAAACAGATTCTGGAGTCGAAATAGGAGTGAGAAGATGTAGGAATCCGGCGACGAATGTACGGCGATATTCTTGTTAGGCAGCCTGCGGCGAGATAACAAGATGACGAAGGGAAGGCACGTGATGGAGGCGAGAACCGGAAGAACATGAAGAAAAATATCTTATTGATTCTATTCCTGAACTTAGCTCTAGGTTGGCTCCAACTCGCAGAGGCTCAACAGCCGGGGAAGATCTGGAAAGTCGGTGTCTTGGCTTCAAGCTCACCATCGATGAATGAGGCCCGTGATGAAGCTCTGCGCCAGGGATTGAGCAGCCGTGGCTATATCGAGGGACAAAACCTCGTCATCGAATACAAATACGCTGAAGGAAAGATCGAGCGCTTGCCACAACTCGCGCGCGAGCTGATCGAAGACAAAGTCGATGTAATCGTGGTTGGCGGCACCCGGGTTGCCGTCACCGCCAAGAAAGCCACGAGCACCATTCCTATAGTTGTCGCCGGCGCCGGCGATCTGGTGGAGACGGGACTCATCAAGAGTTTCATGTATCCAGGCGGCAACGTCACGGGGGTGGCGCGATTGTCCGCCGACTTTTTCGACGATCGATTGAAACTGATCAAGCAAATTCTTCCCAAAGCTTCTCAAATCAATGCCCTGGCAAACCCGAATAATCCGGGTCATCGCCGGAGCCTCAAGGATGCTGAACTCGGAGCGCGTTCTTCGGGGCTGGCTTTTCAATCGGTCAGCGCCGGTACCAGCAGCGAGCTAGACAGCGCCATCGGAAGAGCCTCCAAGGGAGGCGCAAGCGCTCTCTTGGTCATCACCGATGCCATGTTCAGCAGTAATCTCGAGAGGATTGCCCAACTAGCGCTGAAGCACCGGCTGCCGGCGATCTACGATCGAAGCGCTTTTGTCGAAGCCGGTGGACTGCTGAGCTATGGGGCGAACCTGGCGGAGTTGTCGCGGCCGCGCCGCAGAATATGTCGATCAAATTTTCAAAGGCGCCAAGCCGGAAGATTTAACTCTGGTGCAACCGACCAAATTCGATCTGTCGATCAATCTCAAGACTGCCCAACAGATTGGCGTCACCATTCCGCCGAACCTGCTTGCACGGGCGGATCAGATAATTAAATGACACCCAAAGGCACGTCTTCAACGGACCAATACCACAGCGTACCGGAGTGAGGCGCGTCTGGCGGTAACAAAGATCCATGCGAAATCCTGGCGCAAAGATGCAAAAACCGCAGATCTCAAACTGACGGTGCGCCATGCTCGCAGAGGTGATTTCTTGATTGACGCCACCAGCCCACCTGAAGTAAGACTTAGCTGAGCCGCTGGGGAGCTGTTTCCGCGGCGCACCCCGATCCTCTCCACGCACTTTTCTCCCCGATCGATATTTCCGCTTCGCTCTTTTGCTTATGCCAAAGAACATTAAAAAAGGTTCTCAGAGCAATAAAGTAAAACCCCGCCGTGTGGCGGTGAAAGCCCCGATATCCAAGAAAGCGCAAACGATTGCCGAGGTGCGGCGCGAACTCGCGGAATCGTTGGAGCGGGAGAAGGCGTACGCCATTGAGTTGCAGGACGTTAATCGCCAGCTCACCGAAGCGATGGAGCAGCAGACAGCCACGAGTGAAATCCTCGGCTCATAGCCAGCTCGACCGATCTGCAGCCGGTGCTGGATGCCGTTGCACGAGAGCGCAGCGCAGCTGTGCGAATCCTACGATGCAGTGATTCATCGCGTCGATGGTGATCACATGCAGCGGGTGGCTCATTTTGGCCCGGTGCCAGTCACGGGAGACCGGAACGGCTCATCAGTCGTCACGTGCCAATGGGGCGGGCCGTTGATCGATCGCGCAAACTATTCATGTTCATGACGTCTTGAAGAGATCGACACGTGAGTATCCACGGTGCGAGAGATCTTCAGCAGCGACCGGCACTCGGACGCTCCTTGCAGTGCCTTGCTTACGGAGGTGTTGCCATCGGCGTTATCAATGTTCCGGCGCACCGAGGTACGGCCATTCTCTGACAAACAGATCGCTCTTCTAAAAACCTTCGCCGACCAGGCGGTGATCGCCATTGAGAACGTTCGGCTATTTGAGGAACTTGCAGGCACGGAACCACGACCTCACTGAAGCACTGGAGCAACAGACGGCGACCAGTAGAATTCTCGAAGTAATCGCCAGTTCGCCGACCGATGTTCAACCGGTGTTGGACGCTGTTGCACAGAGCGCTGCTCGGCTCTGTGACGCTACTGACGCTTCGATCAGCCGTGTGGAGGGCGAGTCATTAAAGACCGTTGCTAACTATGGGTCTTTGGCGGCCGCTCCTAATCCGCCATTTGACCGAGCATCGATACCTGGCAGAGCCATCATTGACCGGCAAACCATTCACATTCATGACCTCGCGAGCGTCTCCGAAGACGATCTGCGCGCGCGCTTTGCTAGAAGTCACGGTATTCGGACCGCCGTCGCAACGCCTCTGGTCCGTGAGGGTGTTTCCATCGGCGCTATACTGATCCGCCGCACCGAGGTGCGCCCTTTTACCCCCGCGCAAATCAAACTTCTCGAAACCTTCGCCGACCAGGCGGTAATCGCCATCGAAAACGTGCGCTTATTCCGAGAATTAGAAGAGGCATTGGAGCAGCAGACCGCGACCAGCGAGATCCTGGGCGTCATAGCCAGCTCGCCGACGGATATTCAGCCGGTATTGAATACTATCGCCGAAACGGCAGCCCGCGTGTGCGGGTCCGATGACGCAGCTATTCGCCTGCTCGAAGGCGATCAGATGATCATGGCGGCACATTTCGGAACCATTCCTATTCCCCCCGGCGGAACGGGACGGAGAACCTTGGGATTGCGCACGGTCGGCAACGAGGCTTTGCTCCAGCGCAGGACGATCCACGTTCCAGACATTCAAGCGGAGGCAGAAAGGTTTCCGGACAGCCTAGACCGCCAAGCGCGGAGTATTCGAACTTTTCTTGTGACGCCGCTACTGCGAGAAGGGGCGGCCATCGGGGTGATCATCATCCGCCGCAAGGAGGTCAAGCCGTTTACCGAAAAGCAGATAGCGTTGCTGGAGACCTTTGCCTCGCAAGCCGTGATCGCTATCGAAAACGTTCGTCTCTTCAAGGAAATCCAGGAGCGCAACGCGGAATTGCGCGAGGCGCTGGAGCATCAGACCGCAACCGCCGAGGTGCTCGGCATCATCAGCCGCTCGCCGACGGACGTGCAGCCGGTGCTCGACGCCATCGTCGAGAGCGCCGCTAGGGTTTGCGGGATCGATGACGTGGTGCTGCGACTCCGAGAGGGTGACGCTTGGTTGCGCGGGCTCATTTTGGTCCGGTATCGATATCAGCCGCGTCGAGATCAGTATTGATGCGCCACAGATTTCGCTGGATTCGCGAGCATGGCACGCTTCACATTCCAGACGCCCGCGCGCAGAGCGATGCTCCCAATGTTGGGTGTTACCAGCGGCTTTGCGGACCTTCTTGGGCGTTCCCCTTCGTCAGCAAGGCGAATTCATTGGATCGCTGATCGCCCGTCGCACGGAAGTTCGTCCCTTCACCCCGGCGCAGATCAAACTGCTGGAAACTTTCGCCGACCAAGCCGTGATCGCCATCGAGAACGCGCGACTATTCCAGAGAACTGAAAGAGGCATTGGAGCAACAGACGGCGACGAGTGAAATCCTGGGTGTCATCGCCAGCTCGCCGACGGATATTCAGCCGGTGTTGGACATGGTTGCAGAAAGCGCCGCCCGGCTCTGCGACGCGACCGATGCTCTGATTCATCGCATCGATGGTGATTTTCTTGAGCGGGTGGCGGCTCATATGGCCCGATGCCGGTTACGGTCGCACGAGGCGACCGCATCACTCGCGGCTCGCCCGGCGGGCGAGCGATCTATCGACCGGCAGACGATACACGTTCATGACTTGCGGCAGAGCTAGATGCAGAATTTCCAGAATGCAAGACTCGCCAGGCACGTACTGGAATGCGCACTGTTTCTCGCTGCGCCGTTGCTGCGAGAAGGGCGTTCCCATTGGCGCGATTATCATTCGCCGCACCGAGGTGCGGCCTTTCACGGAGAAACAGATTAAGCTGCTTGAGACCTTTGCCGACCAGGCGGTGATCGCCATCGAGAATGTGCGGCTGTTCAAAGAACTGCAGGAGCGCAATGCAGAATTGCGCGAGGCGCTGGAGCATCAGACGGCAACCGCCGAGGTGCTCGGCATCATTAGCCGTTCGCCGACGGACGTGCAGCCGGTGCTAGATGCGATCGTCGAAAGCGCCGCGCGGGTTTGCGGGATCGATGATGTGGTGCTGCGTCTTCGCGAGGGAGATGCCATGGTTGCGCGAGCTCATTATGGTCCCGTATCAATAGCAGCAGCCGCGTGAAGAGCTAGTATCGACTGACCGCAATATTCGCTGGATTCGGGAGCATGGCACGCTTCACATTCCGGACGTCCATGCTCAGACCGATCTGCCAAGGTTCGGGTCCTCAACGGGGTTCGCACGTTCCTTGGTGCTCCCCTTCGTCAACGTGGGAACTCATTGGCATGCTAGGCGCACGTCGCATCGAGGTGCGTCCCTTCACCCCGGCGCAGATCAAGCTGCTCGAAACCTTCGCCGACCAAGCCGTCATCGCCATCGAGAACGCGCGGCTGTTCCGAGAACTGAAAGAGGCGTTGGAGCAGCAGACAGCTACCAGCGAGATCTTGGGCGTCATCGCCAGCTCGCCGACCGATATTCAGCCGGTGCTGGACGCCGTGGCGAAGAACGCGGCGCGCGTGTGCAACGCAGAGGACGCGACAATTCGATTGGTTGAAGGGAACTTGCTTCGTTTTGGAGCTCATTATGGTTCTATTCGGGTTGGGCATCTTCCGACTACAGAGGACAAGGCCGACTGATAGACCGGGATTCCGTTGTCGGGCGAGTGGTGCTAGACCGGCGAGTTATCCATCTTGAAGATTTGTCTGCGGTTGTTGATACGGAGTTTCCAGCGAGGAAAGTAATCGTTGCGCAGCATCCGATACGCACGATGTTAGCCACGCCTTTACTGCGCGAAGATGTCGCCATCGGAGTGATTGCGCTCCGCCGTACAGAGGTCCGTCCTTTCTCTGAGAAGCAGATCGAGCTCCTCGAAACCTTCGCCGACCAGGCAGTCATCGCTATCGAGAACGTGCGGCTGTTCAAAGAACTGCAAGAACGTAACCGCGATCTTACGGAAGCTCTGGAACAACAGACCGCGACGAGCGAGATTCTCCGAGTGATCGCCAGCTCACCGACGGATATTCAGCCGGTACTGGACATGGTTGTCAGAAAATGCTGTACGCTGCTGCGCTGAGGCAAAGGATCGCATTCTATTCGTATGGCGGAGACAATATACTTCGCGCTCGCGGATTTCATACGAGACTCGTTTAAGACGTGTCGCATGATGCGATGAGGCCACCGAGCCGTCCGCGAACCCGGAATGGAACGAGCCGATTCCTTGACCGGCAAACGATCCACATACCTGATTTACAGGAGCAGATCACCGAATTTCCGCCAGACGCCAGAGTCAGGGGATGCCAGGAGGGACACGGACTGTCCTGGCGGTCGCCGCTGCTCCGCGAGAGTATCACCGATCGGAGCCATTGTTATCCGGCGAACGGAAGTCCGTGCCTTTCACTGATAAGCAGATTGCTCTTCTCAAAACCTTCGCCGATCAAGCGGTGATCGCTATCGAGAACGTCCGATTGTTCCGAGAACTCCAGGAGCGCAACTCAGAGCTGCGCGAGGCTTTAGAGCATCAGACCGCAACCGCCGAGGTGCTGGGGATCATCAGCCGTTCGCCTACGGATGTGCAGCCGGTGCTCGACGCCATCGTCGAGAGCGCGGCGCGGGTTTGCGGTATCGATGACGTGCTGCTGCGGCTGCGTGAGGGCGATGCCATGGTGGCGCGGGCCCATTTCGGCCCGATACCCATTCTGAACACAGAGGTCAGTATCAATGCACCAGTGTTCCGCAGGATAGGGGAGCATGGCACCGTTCACGTTCCCGACGTTCAAGCGCAGAATGATTTCCCAACGTTGGGTTTCGGCGGCGACGCTCGGACGTTTTTGATCGTTCCTCTTCGTCAGCAGCGGGAACTCGTTGGAACGCTAATCGCACGTCGCACCGAGGTGCGACTCTTCACCCCGGCGCAAATCAAACTACTCGAGACCTTCGCCGACCAAGCCGTCATAGCGATCGAGAACGCGCGATTGTTCCGCGAACTGAAAGAAGCATTGGAGCAGCAGACGGCGACGAGCGAAATCTTGGGCGTTATAGCTAGCTCGCCGACAGATATCCAGCCGGTAGTAGATACCATCGCTGAAAATGTTGCGCGGATTTGTGGAACACCGGATGTCTCAATCATTCGCGTCGAAGATAACTCGTATCGAATCGCCGCAGCATATGGCAACGCACCAAACTGGGCGGTCGGCGAAATCCGACCGCTCGACCGCGGCTCCGTAATTGGCCGTGCAATTGTCGATCGGCAGACGATACATCTCCACGATGTTCGGGTGGTAGAAGACGACTTCTGGCGAGTTAAAAATAACGCCGTACAACAAGGCTTACGCACGATGCTTGCCGTTCCGTTAATGCGCGAGGGCATGGCCATCGGCGCGATTGGGGTTCGTCGCACCGAAGTTCGGCCGTTCACCGATAAACAAATTGCCTTATTAAAGACCTTCGCCGATCAAGCCGTGATCGCCATCGAGAACGTGCGGCTGTTTCAAGAGTTGGCTGAGCGAACCAATGAATTGACACGCTCGGTCGGCGAGCTAAGAGCCCTCGGCGAAGTCAGTCAAGCGGTAAGCTCGACTTTGGATTTGGAGACCGTGCTGACGCGCATCGTCTCCCACGCGGTTCAGTTAAGCGGCACCGACGGCGGGGCGATTTACGAGTACGACGAGTCTTCTGAAGAGTTCCTCCTGCGGGCGACCGATCACATGGAAGAGGAACTCATAACTGCGCTGCGGGCCCATCCACCACGTTTAGGAGACGGAGTGGTGGGACGAGCCGCAGCGAGCCGTGAGCCCGTTCAAGTTCCCGATATCTTGGAAGAGCACGCTTACACGCCGCGCATGAGGCAATTACTGGAGCGATTCGGTTTCCGCGCCAGCCTGGGCGTCCCCTTGCTTCGTGAAGACCGCATCATCGGCGGCTTGGTGGTACGGCGCAAATCGACCGGTGAGTTTCGCCCCGAAGTCATCGAGCTGTTGAAAACTTTCGCGACCCAGTCCGTGTTGGCGATTCAAAATGCCCGGCTCTTCCGGGAGATCGAAGACAAGAGCCGGCAGATCGAAGCCGCAAACCGGCACAAGTCCGAATTTCTCGCCAACATGTCGCACGAGCTGCGTACGCCGCTCAATGCCATTATCGGTTTCTCCGAAGTATTGGGCGAAAGACTCTTCGGTGAATTGAACGAGAAACAGGCGGAATACACCGAAGACATTCTGTCCTCCGGCCGCCATCTTTTGTCACTGATCAATGAGATACTCGATCTCGCCAAGGTCGAGGCCGGCCGCATGGAACTGGAGCTGGCACCATTCGATCTCCCTTTAGCCATAGACAATGCGCGCACCTTTGTCCGCGAGCGCGCCACCCGGCATGGAATCACGGTTGATGTCGCGATTGACGAGCGCCTCGGGGATTTCATCGGCGACGAGCGCAAGATCAAGCAGATACTTCTCAATCTGCTGTCCAATGCGGTGAAGTTCACCCCGGAGGGAGGCCGGATCGGGATCAACGCGATACAAAGTAATGGTAATGTAGAGATCTCGGTGACCGACACAGGCATCGGTATCGCGCCTGAGGACCAACCCAGGATCTTCGAGGAGTTTCGCCAGGTGGGCACGACTATGAGCACAAGAGCCAAGGGACGGGACTGGGATTAACCCTGGCGAAGAAGTTTGTCGAGCTGCATGGCGGCAAAATTTGGCTGACAAGCGAAGTTGGCAAAGGCTCGAGGTTTACGTTTACGCTACCGGTAACCGCCACGATATAGGTTACGGCAAGCAACACGCCTCAAGACCATGTATTAACGTGTTCTGGACCTGTCCAATAAAGGCGATGCAAAGTACCGGGCGCAAAAGGCGGAAAACAAATCTCAGGAGGCCGGGGGTCCAGGAGCTCAGGCTCCAAGCTTTTACCTCGCCATTCCATTTAGGATCGACTGATTTCTAACCAGTCGCGCTTTTAGTTTGCTCTGTTGGACGCGGCTTCGAGTAGGCGAAAAATATTCTTACGTTTGGTCCTGCAATTAAGGTGGAGAAGGTGACCACACGAATAATTACTCGGTGTTTGTCAGCAGTTAGCCTTGCTATGGGCGTTTTGCTGTTTCCGCTTTGCATAGCCGCTCAGGGCGAACAACCAGCGAAGATCTACCGTATAGGATATTTAAGCGGGGGCTCCCTTTCCCTTGACGTGGCGCTCGCCCAGGGGCTTCGTGAACTTGGGTACGTGGAAGGAAAGAACATTGTCATTGAGCGGCGATCTGCAGACGGGAAGCTCGACCGACTACCTGCTCTCGCGGAGGAGTTAGTGCGTCTGAAAGTAGATGTCATCGTCACAGCTGGTTTGGGGACAACGGGTCCCGCTCGCGCAGCGACGAGTAGGATTCCCATTGTCATGACCCAGGATCAGGACCCGGTTCAACCGGTTTGTCGCTAGCCTTGCGCGGCCGGGCGGAAACATTACGGGACTGTCCACCCTTCCCCGGAATAAGCGGGAAGCAACTAGAGCTTATAAACGAAATTATGCCTAAGCTTTCGCGCGTTGCTGTCCTGGGGACCTCAACAACCCCGAGCGTCGCGCAAGCTTTAGAGAAACCGAACTCGCCGCAGCGGCATCTGCAGTCAATCTTCACTACATCGACGTACGGACTGCTAAGGATGTCGCGAGTGCCTTTAAAGCCGCATCGAAAGGGCGTGCCGACGCACTCCTACTACTCGGCGGGCCTGTGCTCGCGTCTCAGCGATCACAATTCCCTGAGCTGGCGGTGGATCGCCGGATGCCTGCGATATACTGGAGATCAGATATTGTGGAAGATGGCGGGCTTATGACTACGGGGTAAACTTTTAAGACTTGAATCGCCGCGCCGCGACGTATGTTCATAAGATTCTGAAAGGGGCTAAGCCAGGCGATTTGCCTGTCGAGCGGCCGGCGAAGTTCGAGCTTATCATTAATTTGATTGCCGCGAGGCAGATCGGTCTGACGATTCCGCCCAACGTGCTGGCGCGCGCGGACAAGGTGATTAAATGAAAACGCGTTCGCAGTCGAACGTCAGTAAGTCGTCGTCTCTGCAATGGTTTTGATGTTTTGCTCCTCATCTGAGGCGCAGGAACTGAAGAAAGTCCCCCGAATAGGCTACTTGGCTTTAGGCTCTGGCTTGGACGTCAACCCTGAAGCGTTCCCGCAAGGCTTTAGGCGCAGCTCGGCTGATCTAGGGACGGAACATGAATTGGACGGCGCTTCGTAGATGGCAAATCTGAGCAATGCCACGATTTCGCAGCTGACCTCTTCGACTCAAAGTTGATGCGATCGTAACGGCCAGTGGAGATGAGCCGATCATACGCTTACGTGGCCGCCAAAATAGTAACCTTTTTCGGATGGAGACGTATTCGAACAAAGCAATGCTCAAGATCATATGCGTAGCAGCGTCCTCGCTGTTGTCCGACTTGCCGACGCGCAGCAGGGAATTTTCCTGGTGCGACACGCAGAAGATGTGAGATCGAAGGAAGTGGTCGACCGTCCGTTGACCGAATCCGGGCAGCGACGGGCGACGCTACTTGCTAGCGTTCTGAAGGATGCTGAAATCGACGCAGATGTTCCCCGGCCACCTGCAGCAGGCAGTCAACCCCGCGGAGCCGTTGGCAATCGCCTCGAGTATCGAGCCGAAGCCTCTCCCGCAGCTCGGCACAAAATTTGAGCCGAGGGATATGGCGACTTTCGTCGAGCTTCTCCGTAGTCAGCACCGTGAAGATACTGTGTTGTTTGTCGGCCACGCCAATACTGTCCCAGCTCTGATCACAGCATTGGGACACACGGTCGAGATAAAAATCCCTGAGGCAGAGTACGACAACTTGTTTGTGTTATCTCCAAAGAGCGAAGATGCTCCGACGCTTCTTTTATGGCTTAGGTTTAACTAAGCTGTTGATCGTTAATATTCTCTCTACTCTGAGCACGATCATTGATAAGAAAGGCCGTCATGGAAGATTCAACCCCTCGCCCCGAAACGATTAACAAGCTGAGATCTGCGGCTAACGGAGCTTTCGCAATGCTTTCCGGTATGCAGCTTGATGTATTCACGCCGATGAAAGACGGCCCGCTGACTGCAGAGCAGGTTGCCGCTGCCATTGGTGTGGGTCCATCACGATTGCGTCTCCTCCTGTATGTCTTAGTTACTGCTGGTCTGTTGACCGAGCAGGACGGACGTTTCTCAAACACCGCCGAAGCCAACCACTTCCTGGTAAAGGGTCGCCCCTCCTACCTAGGCGACAAACACGCTACCATAGCGATGACGTGGACGGCCTATCTGAAAACCCAGGAGTCTATTCGTAGCGGAGCGCCTCAGGCAAAGATGGATTTTTCGAATTCTTCGCAAGAAGATGTCGAAACATTCCTCCGCAGCATCAACGCGAACACCGTACCATCGGCGC
>CAVSLC010000026.1:0-47053 GCA_963728565.1 uncultured delta proteobacterium | reverse complement strand
AACCGGTAGTCATCGACATCTTTCGTCAAACGTTGCGGCAGCCGTGGAAGATGCGGTCAAAGGCGAGAGATGGTCATTAATTTTCGCGCTGAATTTCGGCGAAGCCACGTTTGCCGTGCTGAATATCAGCATTCCTGCCAAACGTATTCGTTGATCTGCTCGCTGTCAAATCGCTTCTTTGCTGCCAAAACCAATGCAGATACCGGCGACGATCGCGGGTTCCTAGAATCCCCGAAACGTGGAAGTTTCCCCTGTCGTTGAACGATGAAACCGTTGAACGGTTGTCCTCCAAACTATCCTAGCGGAGCGACTGCACCCGCTAAAACAATTGGAAATATTGGAACTAGCTGCTGAACTGATGCTTGAATACCAAGTATAAGCAGGCAGAAAATGACGGTTTGCTCGGTGCATCGTTTTTTTTAGAGAACGCTTCTCCCTAAGAACCGAACTCCAAGCGCTTAAACGTTATCTTACGTTGTTAAATGAAGTTGTCATGGCCCGATCCGGAAAGTGGCCCGTAGCGGGAGTCACATGATAGAGTTGCGCCGGAATACTCGATACCCAACGCAACAGTGATGACTTTACGTTATAACAGCATGCTGCAACACTAGACCTGATCGCTGTGTAAACGCTGCTTCGTGCAGACTATCGGTTATTGAACGCCGTAAAGGCGAGCGCAGTTGTCCCAGAGAATTTTCCTTCGTGAATTGCTCGGCATCTCCAGCGCCATAAAATGGTTCATCGCATCCGGCCAGTGAGAGTCGGCGTGCGGATAGTCCGTGGAGATCACCACGTTGTCGTCGCCGATTCGTCTGAGCACGTCGCCGAGCAAGTCCTCTTCAACATCCACCGAGATAAAGCATTGGCGCATAAAATAATCACTCGGCTTCATGCTCATCGGCTCGTTGCAGTACCCCTTGCGCATCTCCCAGCGTTCGTCCAAGCGATATAGCGCCCAGGGTAACCAGCCGCAATTGCCTTCGAGAAACGCTACCCGCAGCTTGGGGAATCGCTCTAAAACACCGCCGGCGCAAAAACTCCCAACCGCCAGCATCAGCTCCACGGGATTGCGAAAAGCGTTGATCAGAACCGCTTCATTGTTATGGCCTTTGAAACGATGCACTACCTGATCGGTGTTGGGATTGGCCGCCGGATGAAAACACACCGGTACCCCGAGCTTCTCCGCTTCGCGCCACACCGGATCGTAGTAGCGATCGTGTATGTGGCGCCCGTTGGCCGGCTCCGGCACCAGACATAAACCGATGGCGCCTAATTCCGTGATCGCGCGGCGCGTTTCGTCCACCGCCAGATCGACGTCATGAAGCGTGATCAGCGCCGAGGGTCGGAGCCGCTTGGAATCGACTTTGCAAAAGTCCGCCATCCAGCTATTCCATGCGCGGCACAGATCGTTGGCGTATTCCGGCTCCAGGCTGTCGTCGCAATGCAGCGGAAAAGTCCGAAACAGCACCGCCACGTCCAAACCCTCGACGTCCATCGCTTCCAGCTGCGACACCGCGTCGTAATCCCGCGCCAGCGCTCTTTCGTATCGGTGCGCTACTTCCGCTTCGCCGGGCGCAGCTTCGTTAACGTTCTTCTTGGGTGAAGTCGCGCTCAGCGATGCTGTCCCGGACGGCCGCAGCGGCTTACCGTTCGCCAGCGTAAACTTGATTTGACCATGCCGCTGGCGCGGCGCGCCTTGCGGAATCCGCTCCCCCCACTTGGGATCCATATATCTCAGATACAGATCATGCGGTTCGTACACATGCATGTCGCTATCGAGAATTTTGTAACCGTTTCGTGCCATGATCTTCCCTTTCTAGCAGGCTGCTGAAAAAGACCCATATGCTTCGTTGCCGCTCAATCGCCTCGCTGCGACGTACTGTAAGTACGCCTCCTCTCGTCGATTTTTCGCGCGTCTCGCCTCTGAATCTTTTTGAGCAGCCTGCGAGAGGCTTTCAGCACGATTATGCGATAACGAATTCGGCGTACCGAACCGCGCGCCGTCCGTTCCATAAGTGCCATCTATCGCGGTTCCTGCTCGTCACGCAAGAGAAAAAGAAGGTCTCCTTTCCGCACTCGGGGTCGCCGCTCGTTCGAGTTGTTGTTGCAGTCACCACGCCTGCTCGGTTATGTTCGGAAAAGTTTCCGGATGAATTCCTCTTTACAATCGTTGAAGGAGAATCACATGGCAGATCTATTTCGCTTATCGGCGAATGAAGCGGCGGCGCGCATCGGCGAAGGCAAACTCACGTCCGAAGCTCTGGTGCGCTCCTGCCTGGAGCGGATCGATTCGCGGGAATCGCAAGTGAAGGCGTGGGTCCATCTGGACCGCGAATTTGCCCTGGCGCAGGCGCGGCAATGCGACAAGAGCGCCAAGCGCGGGCCCCTTCACGGGATTCCGTTCGCCGCCAAGGACATCATGGATAGCGCCGATTTGCCCACGGAGTACGGATCTCCCATCTATAAAGGCAATCGTCCGAAGGCGGACGCTGCCTGTGTGGCGCTCAGCCGCGCGGCCGGCGGAGTGCTGTTGGGCAAGACGGTCACGACCGAGTTCGCCAGTCGATCTCCACTGGGACACACCACCAATCCGCACAACCCGGAGCATACCCCCGGCGGCTCCTCCAGCGGCTCGGCGGCCGCGGTCGGCGATTTCATGGTGCCGCTGGGGTTCGGCACCCAAACCGTCGGATCGGTGATCCGTCCGGCGGCGTTCTGCGGCTGCATTGGCTACAAGCCGAGCTTCGGCGAATTCAGCACGCAGGGCGTGAAGCAGAATACCGCATCGTTCGACACCGTTGGGTTGTTCGCTCGCGCTGTCGAGGATCTCGCGCTGTTCCGAGCTGCCCTGACAGGATTTCCCGCGAAACCTCTCGCCGATGTTTCAGTAAACCAGCTCAAAATCGGCTTTTGCCGACTGTTCTGGGACCGCGCCGAGGAATACACCAAGAAATTTCTTGAAGAGGCCGCAAGCGCGCTGGCGAAGGCCGGAGCGAAAGTCTCCGACGTCGATCTTGGAGCGCCGTTCGAACAGTTCGAGACCATGGGCCGGCGCATCAATGATTTCGAGTTCTCGCGCGGCCTTAGCTGGGAACGGCAGCATCATTGGGACCTCTTGAGCCAGTTCCAGCGCGATAAGTTCGCCGGCTGGCTCAATATCTCGTACGAGCAATACCGCGAAGCCGAGGACGTGCTGGAGAAGTGCCGCAGTCATCTCGCCGACGCTATGAAAGATTTAGACCTGCTGCTCACACCGAGCGCGCCCGGCGAAGCTCCGGCCGGACTGGCCAGCACTGGCGATACGTCTTTCAATATTCTATCGACGTGGACCTATACTCCCTGTCTCACGCTGCCAGTCTTTACCGGACCATCCGGTTTGCCGGTGGGCATTCAGCTCATCGGTCATCGCAACCAGGACCACCGTCTGTTGGAAGGGGCACAGGCTGTGTACCGGGTATTCTCGAAATCAGGATGAGCGAGTAAGCGTCATGTCTGAGAAGTTGGTCCCTGGGAATCAGATCTCATGCAGAACGTAGATCCCGACATCATCGTCATCGGCGCGGGCGGATGCGGGCTCATGGCGGCGTTGGTGGCAGCCAAGAAGGGCGCGCGGGTGTTGTTGCTCGAGAAAACGGATAAGCCCGGCGGCGGGACAGCGTTTTCGTCCAAGGGCATTCGCGCCGCCGGCAGCCGCCGGCAGCGTGAGTTGAACGTCCAAGATAGCGCAGCCCTCTATGCCGAAGATATTTTGCGGCGCAACAACGGCGAGAGCGATGCCGTCCTCACCCGTCGACTGGCGGAGAATTCCGGGCGAGTCGCCGACTTTCTCGCGGACCAAGCCGGCATCGAGTTTCAAATCGGCGAGTTTGCCTTCGGCCACAGCGGCAAGCGCTCACACTCGTGGAAGGAGGACAAGACCATCACCGATTTTCTGTTCGCGGCAGTGGAGCGGGAAAAGAATATCGAGCTACGCTTCTCCACGGCGGTGCTCGCGCTCGAACGGGACGCCGGCGGCGCCGTCATCGGAGTAAAAACAAAAGACGGAATTCTCACCGCGCGAAAAATTATTCTGGCCTCGGGCGGATTCGGAGCGAGCACGGAGTTATTGTCCCGATACATTCCCAAAGCCGTCGACATCCCATTCCCCGGCCATCATGGCAGCACCGGCGACGGCATCAAAATGGGCTTGGAGATTGGCGCGGCGCTGGAGAACATGGCCGCGTTCCAGCCCTATCCTGCCTACCTCGGTCCGGGAAAGCGCGCGGTGCCGCCGGAAGTCGCGCTGTCCGGCGGCATCATGGTCGATGCCTTGGGAAAGCGTTTTGTCGATGAGACGCGATACCCCGGCGGCCTCGGGATTAAAATGCTCGATCTGCCCGGCAAACAAGCCTACGAGATTTTCGATGAGCGGATTTTTCAGTCGCATCGAGACGCGCCGGGCCTGAGAAGCTTGCGACGTCTTTTCGACGCCGGGCTTTTGCTGAAGGCCGAAACGCCGGAGGAGCTCGCCGGCAAACTGGCCATCGACGCCGAGGGGCTGAAGCAAACCATCGACGAGTGCAACGCATTCTCGGCGCGTGGTCAAAAAGACGCTTTCGGGCGCGTTCTGCCCCAGCCTTTCGAGGCGCCCTACTATGGCATCAAAGTAACCGTGGCGCTCTACCATACTCAGGGCGGCCTGAAGGTGAACACCGACGCCCAGGTTCTGCGCGCCGACGGATCGATCATTCCCAATCTTTACGCCGGCGGCGGTGTCGCCGTGGGTGTCTCGGGCAAAGGGCTGGAAGGCTATCTGCCGGGAAACGGATTGTTGGCTTCGCTCGGTCTCGGCATGATCGCGGCGGAGCATGCGGCAGCTTCGTTGGGAAAATGAACGTGTTCAAAACGTTCAACCGCTACGCTCCGTTCCAATCGTTCAAAACGTCAGAGAAGACAATTCCATTCGTGCAGACGTTGCGATGGTTCCAATGGTCTCGAGCACAATAGTTGATTCGACACGTCGCAAGGCAAACTAGTTCGAAAGATTCCTGTCGTTCCAGCTGTTGCTTCGTTCCAGAACTTCAGCGTATCTTCGTATTGGCATGCGTCGGGTTGTCCGGATTCGAAACGATTGGAACGTCTGGAACATTGGAACCTTTGGAACTTCTGAAATGGGTTCGTCTTCATGGAGGTAACTAAGTATGGCTTTGGTACGGTGCGTTACAGAAATGGGGATGGGAGTGGATGTTCACGGATTGGATTACACGAGTGCCGCCAAGCGAGCGGTGTTCGATGCCATCCATCACAGCAGCTTGGGATTTCCCAAGCTAGTGGGAAAGACCGCCGACGATATGCGGGTCGATGTCACCATCGGCGTGCCGAAGCCCGAAGCGGTAGATAAGCAGGCCGTGCTGGAAACGTTGCCCCACGGCGGCGGGCACGTCAACGTGGTTCAAGGCGGATTGCAGGTGCTCAATGAAACGGGCAAGGACGGATGGCTGATCGCCAACGCGATCATCGTCGTCAGCATCGACGACGGAAAATAGCGAAGTGATTGAGCCGAGCTCTCTTCCTACTGAGTCACGGAACGCCGCATCTTAACCGGACAAAGTAGTCGGCCCGTGTTTCACGTTCGATAAGCTGAATAAAGCTACTGTGGGATGTCCTCGACCCAAAGCAGATGCGCCGAGAAGGGTCCTTTACTAAGAGCGCGAAAAAATCTGGCATCGGCCGTGATTAACGGCGACTGAAGCGCAATTGCGGCAGCGAGATAAAGACTGTCATAGACGGTACGATTCTCGCCACATGCGATTTCAAGCGCTAACGGAATTAGCGCCTGCGAGGGTTGCACTTGGAGGTTAAGAGTTCGCAAGCCCTCCAGTATTGCATCGGCTTCCTCTTTAAGGATCTCGTTTCTTCTAACCCGCTTCCAGAGAACGTTGCCGAACTCTGAAAAGATCAGGTCGGGAGCATGCAACGTATGCGGTTGAGTAAGCAGCCGAAGCGCGGCCTCACTGTGATTTTCCGGCAAGAACCACTTGATCGCCACACTTGCGTCAACGACAAAGAGGCTCACCGCGCCCGATCTTGCCGAATCAGATCGGAACTGTCACTGAACTTACGGCCGGCAAAGAGCTTGCGAACCGTGTTGACGTTAGCTTGAATGTCTTTCACGTTATGCTCAGCTGCCTGCTCAAGAATGTTCTTGAGTTCCTCTTGCAGTGAACGCCGGTGTTGCTTGGCTCTGCTTTTCAGCTTTTTCACAACTTCTGCCGGGAGGTTTCTCACCAATACTTGACCCATCTTGGCTCCTTCCATTTTGATAGCATAATGCTATCACGGTCCACCAATTGGATCAATTTGCTCGACGTGGCGAAAGTTTTTCAGAACGGATATTTGAGCCATCAGCGTTGCCCAAGCCCGCTGCAGTAGATAAGCAGTCCGTCCTGGAAACGTTGCCCCACGGCGGCGGCCACGTCAACGTGGTTCAAGGCGGATTGCAGGTGCTAAATGAAACTGGCCAGGACGGATGGCTGATCGCCAACGCCATCATCGTCGTCAGCATCGACGACGGGAAATAACCGCAACTTTTGGTCAAAACGTTCAAGCCGTTCAATCGCTACGCTACGTTCAAATCGTTCCCCGTGCATCAGGAATCTAACGGTGCAAAGAAACTTTTCAACCGGCTGATGGAGAATCTCAAGCCGGGATTCACGATGAGGGAACGAGCGGAGCTTACAGAAAGCCTATGATCTGCTCGAAGCTCTAGAATGCTGGCTCGAACCGCGCGGACCGCTCGCTTTTCTGGTAATGGCACTGGTGCAGTGTTAGAATCCTCGCGCTATTATGTTGGGCAAATATCAATATCAGATCATCAGTAAGGTCGAGGCGGCCGATCGTCAGTTGCGCGTTGCAATCCGACTTTTCTTTGAACGCAAAGACTTGCTCGCCGTCCATACTTTGGCTGCGGCTGCCCAGGGGATTCTTACGGATCTTGCCAGGCCTAAAGACATAAAGATCATCTTTGATCGCTTAGACCCGGATCTCAGGCGGGCTTATCGATCAGCCCAAAACTTTTTGAAACATGCAGATAAGGACCCAGAGCAGCAGTTCGCCTTTTTCCCTGAAGCCACCAAATTCCATCTCTTTGAAGCGGCGGTGGTTCATTCAATTCTTACGCAGACAATGTCGCCGGAGGTAACCGGCTTTCTCGGCTGGTTTCTGAAAACGTTTCCTCATTGGTTTGATACAAGGGATTGGCCGGAATTCGGTCGGATCATAGATCTCGCTAAAGGCGAAAACTTCGATGACTTCGACCTCGTGCTTGCAGCGATAGACAAAGAATACCATCAGGCTCAGCCGGAATCAGGAGGGTCGTGATTGCGTATTGCGTATTTGTTTAGAGCCGCAAGAAGCTCCTATAACCAAATGACTTTGATTTCTCGCTCCACCGTCTTGAACTCGGGATCTCCGGTGTATATTTCCGCCTTTTCCCGCTTCGCCAGTGCTGCGGCAAAACAATCCGCCAAAGACATCTTTTTCACCACTTTCAACTCACCAGCCACTCCGACAACTCTTGGTCGGCGGGAACTATATTTAGAGGTAGACCCAGCAACCGCGCTCGGACCCGAAGCCATTCCGAAAGACCAACTTTTCGTTCTACGATGTAGCGAACTTCGGCCCAATTCGGCGCCGCAATCATAAGATTGGAGAGTTCAATCCCTCAATCCTTCTTTTGAACCTTTATCGACGAGCAGCTTTGCTGCTGCGCTGTGATGACACGGGTTACAGCGGCCTGATCTGCACTCTGCGCCATTTGATCGCGCCGCCTGGGGCTCCTTTTTCACGGTTGCCAAACTGGAGCGAGATCGGACCCTCCGTGAACTGGCTGTGCTGGACATCGGCGGTTTTGGCGCCATTGAGAACGACCGTTAGATGTGAGCCTTTGGCGGTGATTTCGATAGGTATTCCACTTGCCGCCCGCCTTCGGGATCGGAGACACCTTGGCGACATCGACGATCGCTCCGGTGCTGTATTCCTGCCCCGGGCGCTGATCGTAGATATTCGCCTCGTAAGCGTTTTTGGATCCGATGGTTGTGGGATCGGAAACGCGAAAAAAGATCCCGCTATTGGTGGTGTGGTCCGCCCAGAACTCGGCGCGAATTTGGAAATCCTTATAGGAGTTCTTCGAGACCAGATGGCCACCTTTGCCTTTGTCGGCCACGATGGCGCCATCCTCGGCTCGCCAATTGGCGTCGCCGATCCGGTTCCAGTTGTCCAGGGTCTTCGGATTCGAGCCGTCGAGAAGCGTGATCCAACCTGTGTCTCCCCGATTAGACATCTCCGATGAGCACCCCATAACCGTGAGTCCCATCACGAGCAGTAGCTCCAGAGTAATCGCGCGCATACTTTTCATTGCTATCGGCTCCTTTCGTATCGATTGAAAATTTTTGTCCGACTCAGTGGCAAGTCCTTCGCAAAAGATTTTCACCGTTCCAGCTTGAATAGTGTTCTCACGAAATCCTTGACGGCAACCCGCGCGGCGCTCGCCGCCGCCTCATTGTAGCCGGTGTGCGGGTCGCTTTGAATGCACGGGTCCTTCCAGGTGAAGCGCTCGCCCGATTCGGCGTGGACCATCGTGCCGAGCGGCTCTTCCTTGAGCTTGCATCCGCGGAAGCTTTTGCGAGCCCTTCGAGATCGTCGGAACCTTATTGCCGAGCGGATTATCAAAACTATGATGCGCGTCCGGGTACTCGGTCAGCACGGCATCGCGCCCGGCAGCGCGCAGTCGTTCAAAATAAGCCCGGCACGGCGCCACGGGCGTGTAGTCGTCGGCCGCGCCGTGAAACTGTCGTATGGGCGCGGCGCCCACGTCGGTGTCGCCGATATACGTAGCAGAGCAGCCGGCATAAAAGGGAATGTGGGCGACGATAAGCAACCCGTGAGTTCCACATTTTCTGAAATCTTTTCATGCTCGAGTAGAGTGCCGAGACGCCGCCCAGTGAAAACCCCATGATTGCAATCCGCGTCGGATCGATTCGCGAATGATCCGCCAGCACGTTGAAGGCGCGATAGGCGTCGAGAATGACGCTATACAAGTTGAACTGCCCAAGATTCGTCGATGTACGAACCAGGCCGCGCCCGGAGAAGCTGTCTACCGAAAATGTCGCGATCCCCATCTCGTTGAAAGTTTTTGCCCAGAGTTCGTCGCGTGCATTGGAGCCGGACGAGCCATGTTGCAGGATGATCTGCCGGCAACCGGCCGCTCGCCGCTTGTGGAAAGCGCAGATGGCCCGCGATGGTCACGGGTTTGCCATCTTGGTCTCCGGTCAAGAACTGCCGCACTGAAACGGTGAGCGTCTGAATGGGATGTACTTCAGTCCGTGCCGCCAGATCTCTCACGCTCGGCTCGGCAACGGCCGTTTGAACCCACAGAAGGCTATGAACCAGACAAGCTGCTCGCAGTGCGTGTCTCATGGGCCCTCCGATCACGCCAGCAAATGATCTGACGCACTGCGGAGAGTACCCACCATGGAAATCTCATGTCAATGGATTTTTTAAACGTCCCCATCGCGCGCGAGCGGTCCTGCGGTCCTGGATGAGCGTTGGGGAGAGCGAGCCAGAACCCAGATTGCTTCGACCGCTCAACTGTTTGGCTTTGCCCAGCGGCGGGCACATCAACGTGGTCCTCCATGTGCTCCATGAAAGGGCGACGATGGTTGGCTGATCGCCAACGCCATCATCCTCGTCGGCATCGACGACGGCAGATAGGGAAACTTCCTATCACCGCACCGAGCTGCTTACTGGGCTGGAGCACTCTGTCTAGGATTATATGCCGGACTCATTTGGGTTGGATCTTGTTGCACGGGAGACTGGCGTGGATCTTGACGCGGTGAGTTCTCGGCGACTTCTCGGCAGACTTCGGCGGAGACTGGATATAGGGTTCTCCCTGAAAACTTGCTTCGCGCTCGCCTCCGGTCGTGAACCACCAAATTCCCGCGACCATCAGTGCCACCGCCACAACCGCCGCGGCAATGAAGCTCATGTTAGGACGCGAACTCGCGCTAATAAATGGCATCGAACTTTGGTTTCGCTGCTCGGGTCTGATCGGTGGCACCGCGGCTCTCTGTGGATTGAATATTTTTTCGATGGCTTCGATCAATCGATCCACGTCCGAATGAAATCTCGAGTCGCTTATCTCGATTGCGTTCCTGCGCGCGAACGGCTGCAGCGGCGCCGGCAAGGCCTGCGCAGAGGGCATCTCGGCGTCCGCCAGAAGAACCGGGATGATAACGGTCTTTTGTTCGAGCCCGGCAAGAATCTCCAATCGTACAAAATCTTCCGGATTGTCCAGTCGACGGACGCCGCTTTTGTCGGTCATCTTGATCCACTCTCGTCCGATGAGGACAAGGAGGACGCCCGCTTCCGCCACGCTATGATTGATGGCGTCGACGAAATCTTGTCCCGGCTCGATTCTGTCGATGTCCATAAAAACATTCGGCTCGCCGTATTTCGCCGCCAGGCGATCATAGATGCGACCCGCGTAGGCTGCCGTATCTTGCCGCCGGTAGCTTATAAAGATTGATTGCTTAGGCATGATCAGCCGTATTCTGATTATCTTTGGCGAAAGATGTCAACCAAATTTTTCTCATTCAGCGTGCGCAGGCCATCTCTTCTGAGACGCAAAGAGCAGGGGAAAATCAAGGGTGAGTCGCGCACGCAAAGTCTCTTTGCGGCGAGAGCGTGCGATCACGCAACCCTGTTGGCGGCTTACTCATTTATCGCGGAGTTTCCGGCGTTGTTCTTTGGAACCGCTCGCATCACATTGTTTTGAGCGCCGGCAATCTGATGATGAAATCAGGGCTACCCTCGTGCTGGATGCATTCGAAGCTGCCGCCGAGCCAGCCGAGGGTTCTGTTGTAAAGATCGAGCCGGCGCTTACCGAACGCAGCCGAATCCATCCGTTCGCGGCTCGATAGTCGAATCTCCACCTGGCCCGATGACACCTGAGTGGCAATGCTGATGTGCTTGACGCCCGTTCCGGCCATTCCTTCCATCACATTGGTCAATATATCGCCGAGCCGCTCCGCGCCGATGTTTGCTTTGGTCTCCTGCGCGGCCGGCGCAAATTCGAACTGGACGCCTCGCAGAGGCGAGTACGCCGCCATTCGGCGCGTGAGAGCCTGCAGAAAAGATTCATCGTCCAGCGCTTCCATCAGATCAGCGGATTCCATCAACGTGATTTCCCTGGTCTGCTTCAGGAGCTCCGTTATGATCTCGTTTACGGCTCCCGGCTGCTCGGTCTGGAAAAATTGCAAGCCGCGCACAAGATTCAAGAAATCTTCTAGCCGACGCTGGGCCCGATCAACCAGAGAGAGATCGAGAATTTGCCGAACGTTTTCTGCGGACAGAACTTTTTGCAATGATCTGGCGACTTGAACGCCTTTGAGCACTACGGTCCATTCGGGCATGGGGCTCGAGTTGAACGCTTCCGCGACACGGCGAAAGTCCGAGAGGATGCGGTCGATCTGATCGATATCCAAGCTCTCGAGAACCCGGCTGGCCGCGCCGCCCTCCTCCTCGAGCATGGATAGGCAGTAAGACACCGTGTACAGGCGCCCGGAAAAAATCGTAAGCAGCGCCGCCGTTTCTTCGAGCAGTTCATCCGCGTAGATTTTAAGAGCGCTAATACGTTCGGCATCCATGAGCGGCACGTCGGTCAGATTGGAAGCTTCGGTCTCCATCAACCGGAGCTTCTCGCGCATGCTTTGCGCCGAAACGCAGTAACCATGCCCGGGGCAACACGCCGTGATGTCGGGTATTTCCAGGAGCCCATCGACGTTGCGCAGTGTTTGCAAAAGATCTCCGTGGTTCCAGCCGTCGAGGCCGCACACGCCGGGGTTGGCGGCGAACGGCAAATCACCCAGCATCAGCAACGATCCGATTCTTAACGATATGCTGCACGCCGAATGTCCGGGCGTGTGATAAATCTCAAGGCGATTTCCGGCGCCGAGAGAAAGCCATTGTCGTTGCAGCGTTGCGCCATGGGGCAGCGCCATCGGCTCAGTGTAAAGCTCGAATCGTCGGCCGTCGGACAATTCCAGCACGGCCGGTTCCGACGCCGGGCTGGAAGCGAATAGGATTCCCTCGAATCGCGCCGTGCATATTTCAGGGTTCCACGGATAGAGATAAGCGGTAGTCAGGTTGCGGTCGCGCTGCTTGAGCGCCTCAACTCCCGACTTGTGCGCGAACCGCTTGACTTCCGTACCTGTGGGAAGTTCAAGATCCGCCTCCTGTGAGTGGTCTTGATGGCAATGGGTAAGAAATAGGAGGACCGGGCGCTGTGACACTGTCAGGGCGTCGGTTAGAATTCGGCTTATTTGCTCCGTCTGCTCGGCGCTTGCGCCGGGATCGACGACCACGAGCGCCTCGGGAGCGGAAAAAATGTAGCAATTCGATGAAACGCAGTTGGCCTTGGGTATGATCGGAAAGATGTCGACGGAAGGGGTGCCAGAAACTTTCTGCCAAACGTTGGCTTCTATCTTCATACTATCTCGCGCGCGCCGCAGTCCTTGGCCGCGCCTATAGCATCAAGGGCTGACGTCGATGAATGTCGCAAAGCCGGTGAGATTCAACACGTTCTTTATCGGCAGCGGGACGTTGATAAGTTTCAGGCGTTCGCTGCGTTTTTGCAGCGCCTTTGCCGCCATCAGCAAAGCGCGCAGGCCGGCGCTGCTCAAATACGAAACCTTCGCCAGATCGAGCTCCACGCCTCCGGTGGAAGTCTCAGTCGCCCGCAACAAGGCCTGTTGTAGCTCCGGAGCCGTATTACTATCCACGGCGCCAACGACGGAAAGAACCGTCGTCGATTGCGACTGCTGCTCGGTGATTTCCAGTTCCTTCATATTGCGCCTCTTTTCGTGATCGAAAGATTCCCGCCTGGCTTCGGCTACTGATGCACTATGAGGTTGTTGAAAAACCTCTTGCCTGCTAGCGCAGGCGTTTCCTCATCGCCAGTAGATTCTTCCCTTCACGTCTCTGGTATTCCAGGCCGTCGGTGAGCTGGCGCACGAGATGGATGCCCAGTCCACCTACAGCCCTTTCATCCAAAGGTTTCGTCGTATCGGCCTCCGGCATTTCCAAAGGATTGAACGGCTTCGCGTCATCTTCCACTTCGACTCTTATCTCTCCGGGTTCAACGCTAAGCCTCACCGTGATCTCGTGTTCGCCGTCGTCGACGTAACCATAGGAGATGATGTTTGTGAGAAGTTCCCCCACGACGAGGTTGAGGTCGTGCAGGACACTCTCGGGCAGTCCGTGTCGACGGCCAAATTCCGTCAGGGTCTGGTTAGCTGAGTCAAGCTCCGAAAGTTTGTTGTGGACCCTGATCTCGACCGGTTCGAGCATTTGCTTCGCGGTCCCAAAATACTGCAGCGCAAGAACCGTAATATCATCCGATTGCGGCGCTTGGCCAGCGAAATGCCTTACATCGCTGATCAAACTGTCGATGATCTGACGCGGAGCCAAGCTGTCACTTGTGCCTAGAAACAGCTCGAGCCGCTCATCGGAATAAAGCGTTCTGCTCGGATTCATGGCCTCGGTCACGCCGTCGGTGTAAAGCAGTAAACTTTCACCGGGACCGAGAACCACCCCGCCTGATGCATAGGGGCCTTGCTCCATAAGCCCCAGGGATATTCCGCCGAAGTTTTCCAAAGCACTGACGCCCTCGCGGCTAAGATAAAAGGGCAGATTGTGCCCGGCGTTACTATAATGGACCTGGCCGGTGCGGATATTCAAGATCCCACAAAAGAAGGTCACGAACATACAGGAGTCGTTATCGCGACAGATCTCGGTATTCAACCGCGCGAGGATTTCACCCGGACTGCCGCCGTTGCCGGCGGTCGCCCGAAACAGGGTTTTGGTCACGGCCATAAACAGCGATGCCGGTACTCCCTTGCCGGAGACGTCGCCGACTGCAAAACATAGATGATCGTCATCGATGAAGAAGAAGTCGTAGAGATCCCCTCCTACCTCCTTGGCCGGCACCAGAGCGGCGAAAATATCGAACTCGCTGCGCTCGGGAAACGGAGGAAAGATCTTCGGCACCATGCTCATCTGAATTTCATGGGCGATCTGTAGCTCGCTTTCGATGCGTTCCTTCGCCGCGGTGGTTTCCTTGAGGTGCTCGATGGATTCGTTCAAGCGCCCGGTCATTTCATTGAACGAGGTCGCAAGAGCGCCAATTTCATTCTTTGCCGAGATGGCGATCCTTTGAGTGAAGTCACCGCTTGCGATCCGTCGGGTCATCTCCGTCAGGTCGACAATGGGCCGAGAAATCGTCTTGGCGCCAAAGGTCGCGATCATCGACCCGAGCAACAATACCAACCCGCTCACCACCATGGCCAACCGAATCCTGTTCTGAATCGCAGCCTGCACGTGATCCGTCGGCAGAGTGACCAGAATTGTTCCACCTTTTAGCTCTCCCCCCTCTTCGCCGATCGGAACGACGACCTTGAGCAGAGATGCTTCCGAAGAGCTTTCGGTTCGCCCTTCGCGCGCCAAGTTGCGCCAAACCGCGAAGTCGGCCTCGGTCGGCTCCGGAAGCTTGTTGTCTCGGAGCCTCTCCGCATAGTCCACGGTGACCATGTTCTTGTCGAGGACACGGATTGCAATGACGCTTCCGTCGGATACCAGCTGGTTGACCAGACGAGTCAGCCCCATGCTCTGCTGCAGTTGTCGAAGCATGGCGGCGTGATAACCGACCTGGACGATGCGCGGCTTATCCACCCCCGCGACCCCGACGTATTTGAAAACCTGCGTGTCGATTTCGCGCTGACGCGCCTCCTGGACGACAGCTTTGTTCTTGCCGGTGAGCAGAGGCCAGAAGGCGTGAGCCTGGGGTTGCAGCTGCCGATCCGGACTGAACGTGAAGTCTATTTCGGTATTATTTCTTAAGTAAGCATGACCCTTCTCGTCGGTAATCCAGATTTCGTCCAGCACCGTGTCGTCGGCAATTTGTCTAAGTCGCCGGTTGATCTCATTCGCGCCGACTCCTGCCGCCTCACCCAGAGCCACCAAATGCGCAGCGATCGTGGCCTCGACGATCATCTGCTCGCCAATCGCTTTCTCGACATCGCTGGTCACCTGCGCGCCGAAGGCCGCGCTACGAGCCAAGAGCCGGGCGATGACCAAACCCTGAGTTTCGCTTTCAGCGAGCAACGCCCGGCGCGAGCCCCAAACCACGACTCCCGCGGTGGCGAAGACCGCGACGACGAGCAACACGGTTACCATCAGAAGCGTCTGTGTTTTGATCGTCACAGGTTTCTCCTTCGCCTTTCATTCGTTCCGGCCCGGTCAAACCGCATCGCGAACCGAAAAAACATAAATCGTCCGATCTTTTCGATGCGACGGCAACCGATCAAAAAATTCAATCCCGTCCATAGTCGCTGCGCTATTCAGGACAAGCGCTAGCAAATAATCATCATTTCAGGCAAGCGCGAAAACTGGCGCGACTCGGAATCGACGAAATTGAAAGATATCTGGAGCCGCTTTGTCGCGGTATGACGGCTCTGAGCGCTGGGATGTTTCCTGGCAATTTCGCGGACAGAACGGTAGCATCTCGTTTACTCATTCTACGGAGCCCGCGAGTGATTGACACCTCGTGCCTTCGGCGTTATAGGTCGGCTCAAGAAAAAGTTTCGTTAAACTTCCTCGCTACAGAATATTGAAAATGAGATTCAGGCTGGTCGATAGATCTCGAATGCGAGTCAGCAAGAGTAATCAAGCAGCTGAGACATTTTGAACGGCCTGAATCTCTGCCGAAATAGGAGACGATGTCATGGATAAGGTGGAAAGAACCAAGCCGAAAGATAAGTTCGTTAACGTCGATGGGCTGCAGCTCCGTTATATCGAAGAAGGCTCAGGCCCGTCGGTGCTGTTTCTTCACGGCGCTTCGCTGGGAAGCTCGGCGGACGTGTTTCTGCGCAACCTCGGTCCTCTTGCCGAAGCCGGATTTCGCGCGGTCGCCTTTGACCTTCCTGGATTTGGCCTCTCCGACGTACCCGCCAAGCAAAGCACGGCGCAGCAACGCAATTCCATTCCTAAATTCATCGATGCCGCGGGATTGGGCAAGACCGCGCTGATCGCGCATTCACGCTCCGGCGGCTTCGCGGTTCAGCTGGCCTTGGAAGATCCCAGCCGCTACTCGCATGTGATCATTCTTGGCACCGGCTCGCTGCTGCCGCCGCAGACCCAGGAGCAGGTGGGCAAGTACGAAGCGGTACAGGCGCGGGTCGACAAGGAAATGGCGCAAAAGGAACCGACGTTGGAGGATGCCCGCAAACTTTTGCAAGCCGACACCTTCAATCATTCATTGATCTCCGATGAAGACGTGGCGATCCGCCACAGCCGCATGACTGGCCGCAATTTCAAGGCGCACCAGGAACGCCAGAACCAGGACGCCCCCGCCGGCGGCGGCGCGTCGCAGGCCAAGCCAATATGGCAAAGGCTGACTGAGCTGAAGATGCCGCTGTTGATGTTCTTTGGCCGCGAAGACCGCGCGCACGCCGGTGAACGCGCCGAATTGCTTAAAAAAATGCAGCCAGAGATCAATCTCCACATCGTCAATGGCTGCAAGCACATGGTGCATTGGGATGCCTTCGACGACCTGATGCGCCTGGGCGTGCCGTTTTTGAAGAGCTAGCAGGCTACTGAAAAAGCCTCATATGCTTCGTTGCGCTGGCCCGACTCGCTTCAACGTACTGAGCGTACGTCTCAGCTCATCGAACTTCGCGCGCCTTGCCTCTGAGGTTTTTGAGCAGCCTGCATATGAATAAGGCCGCCCATAAGTAATCCGGCAGTAGATTTAACAGTTAGACCCTTTTGGCAATGGCATCGAAGCGACACGAACAGCTGAATGACTTAGCGAACCTCGAAAGACTTAGGCTCGTGCGGAATTGGTGTTTAGGTCTAGGACTCGTCGCCTGCTTGATCGCTATCGAGACTATCGCCGGTTGGGGAATCGGCGATCCCAAGAACTGGGCAAGCTCATACGAAGCATTTGCTGCGGCCGGTGAGCTTCGGTGGCTCTTTGTCCCGCTCATCGGAATTGCCATTGCACTATTCGCAGTCGGCATTTTCCTGTGCATCGTCGTCGCCCCACGAGAAGATTGATCCATCAATCTCAGATCCGAAAGTTTCTGAGCGAGATCCCTGGACGGCAGGGTCTAACTTCACGGGCTGACAATGACGCTCCGCGAGCATCGCTCGCACGCGCATTTATCGCGGACGTCACGCGTCACACGATGAGGCGGCCTCATGATGTTACCGGTATGGATGCTGGTCGGATTCGCCGCTTGGACCGTGTTGTTGTTGCTCGCTACAGTCGGGGTATACCGTTGGAGTCGAATTCTGACGGGACGTGTGGCGATACGCGAGTTCCGCGCGGATCAGATCGAGGGAGCGGACTGGTACAAACGGGCGATGCGGGCACACGCGAACTGCGTCGAGAATCTCCCGGTTTTTGGCGCAATTGTTTTCGGGCTGTACGTTGGCAATGTGGGTAGCGCCTTGGTTAATGCGCTGGCAGTCGCGGTTCTGGTTGCCCGCATCATGCAATCGCTGGTGCACGTATGCTTCGTTCAGACCAACACGGTGACAGCCGTGCGCTTCGGGTTCTTTTTCGTGCAGATCGTCAGCTTCCTGTGGTTAACTGGAATCCTGCTGAGCAGGCTAACTGGAAGCACATAACGGACGCGAACGCCCCTGTTCGAGAGAGCAAAGTCGGCGTCAGGCAGTCATGTTGACGTGGCCGCAATGCAGCATCAGTCGGATCTTCTATTCTCGGTTTATCCTTCTTACATCACAACGCAAAAACTTGATGGCCAATTGCGATCACGTTTCGTGACGCAGGCTAACTGTTGTTCTTTTCAGATCCCCAAAGCTCCCGGAGGCGGTTGTCGCGGCCGCAGCCATACCGATAGACTTTGTAGCGAATCGGGTTCTTCTTATAATAGTCCTGGTGATAATTTTCGGCCGGATAGAATTCCGAGGCGCGAATGATTTCAGTCACGATCGGTTGTTTGAAACGATGTTGAAGTCGCTTTTTTGAGGCTTCCGCAAGCGTCTTCTGGGTTTGGTCGTGATAAAAAATGGCGGAGCGATATTGGCTGCCGGAGTCACAGAACTGCGCATTGGCGGTTAACGGATCGATGTTGCGCCAGAACACATCGAGCAGTTTCTCATAGCTGATTTTATTTGGATCATAAGTGATCTCTACCGCTTCCGTGTGGCCGGTGGCGCCGGCGCTGACCTGCTCGTAGGTCGGATTCTTTTTGGTGCCGCCCGTATAACCGGAGATTGTCGAAGTCACGCCTTCGAGCTCATCGTAGGGCGGTTCCATACACCAGAAACAGCCGCCGGCAAACGTTGCTTTGGCCAGCGGCATGCTATCGCGGTTTGACTCAGCGCCATGCGCGAGGCCTGCGAAAATTAGCAGCACCGCCGCAACTCTTGCCAGCGGCCGTAGAAAAGTTTTGCTTCGCATGTATCCCTCCGAATACGCTAAATTTCTCGTCTCGGCTGATCTTATTCGCTGGTAGCCCGCTCTGCAATCACAGAGCGCAGTAGAACTCGGTCAGGTGTTCCTTTTGGAGTTTTTCAGGGAATGAGAATTCGAATGACACCACATCTCATTCCGTTTAATTCGAAGCTACTCGATCATGCTTGTCGACAGGCCCGAACGCCCTGCGAATAATACATGCTAGATTGGTCACCGTCAGGAGCCGCATAGGACTGACCGCGATGTGGGGAAGTCGGAACTGATCAGCGCTCGCATTCGACTCCCGGTAGGGTCAACTAAAGATTGACACGTTCTTATCTCGACAGTAGAACCGTTTTAAGAAGCTCATCAGCAAGCCAAACCGCTACGGAGGGTTTATGAAAATTGACGGTAGTTGCCACTGCGGCTTTATCACCTATGAGGCTGAAATCGATCCACAAAAGGTCGGCGTATGTCATTGCACGGATTGCCAAAGCCTGACGGGTTCAGCTTTTACGACGTCGGTTTCGGCGGACAAGGAGGCTTTCAGGTTGCTCAGCGGCCAGCCAAAAATTTATGTGAAGACCGCGGAAAGCGGCGCTAGGCGAGCTCAGGCTTTCTGTCCTCAATGCGGATCACGGATTTATGCAGCCGCCGAAAGCGATCCACAGACATTCAACCTCCGAGTCGGAACGATTCGCCAGCGACGGGAATTGCGACCGAAAACACAATCCTGGTGCCGCTCGTCGCTGGATTGGGTTATGGATCTGGGTTCGGTGCCCCAGAACGCACAGGGCAGACCGAGGTGACAGGACTGCTGATCCTCCGCATCATTCGTATTCAGAGCCAACAGCGGAAAGCGGATTGCCGTGGCAAGAATGGTGGGCTTCCGGCAACATTTGTCAAAATCGAATGATGGATTAGCTGGAGCTAGAAGCGGGGTAAATACCGGACGCCATAGATCTGTCGTGGTTCCATCGGCCGCCATCAGCTGCAATTTTTTTACTCACCAGAGATTTCAAAGCACAGGAACATAAGCACGGGTTGAATCGGGTTCATCAAGAATCGCCCGCGAAAGATCAGAAAAATGTAAGGAACGAAATAAAGAAACAGCAGCACGACTATATAATAAGGAGACAACAAGGATCTGTATTGAAAGATCGTAGATTTTCATTCGTCGCCGGTTCTTTTTGTGGTAGGTCAGAGCGATAACCGGGAAGTTAGCTATTCAAGTGATAATTTGAATTGATTTATCAATGTCACGCAACAGAGGCGGGTTCGCCCCGCGGCCATGAATTGTAACACGAATTTCAGGTTCGCGTCTTTATCGCGAACGTTTAGCAGATCACCGTAGAGCGCGCTTCGTGCTAGTTGCCTCCCATCACCTAAATACTCGCCATCGGCCCGGTTTCCGGTCAAACTCACCTTAAGATTGACACAGTCCCACGCGAGCAATAAAACAATTCTTTCCAAGGGTTCCTGAGAGCTCTGTGCCAAGTTGCAACGCACAATCGTGATCCGTGAAATCAAACATGCTTGTAGAAAGTGATCCTATTCTAGAAGAACAAATCACGGGAGTGCTAGAGATTTCCGCGCTGAGGTCGCCGGGTTGCATGGACGTTGGCCGATAAACCTAAGCAGGTAAATATGTCTGAATCATTGCGCTACTACATCGCTCATAATGGCGGGTTGAAGATCATGGAACCGCAGAATTCGTCGATGAAGACGGTTGGCGAATTCTTCCAGGGAAAAACACTCGAGCATTTGACCGGCTGCGCGACCAAGCCCGAGATCGTTTTTGCCGCAGTGGCATTCGATGGCGGCTATCGCACCGATGACGCAGGAAAGACTTGGACCAAGATTATGGATGGCGATGTGCGCACGTTCACGGTCGATCCGCATGACGAGCGCGTTGTCTACATGGGCATCGGCCCGATCCGCCTGTTCCGCAGCGAAGACAGTGGTAAAAGTTGGGCAGCCGCTCGACAGCATGCTCAACTTTGGTGACGAAGTAAAAAAGAAATGGGACGTGCCGCCGCGCTTGCGCGGCGTCGAGTTTCCCCATGTGCGTCAGATCTTCATCCATCCCGATGAGCAGAATCTGATTTGGGTTCTGCTCGAACATGGCGGGAACCTGCTAAGTCGGGATCGCGGTGAGACATGGGAAGACCGGAGCACCGGGATCGCCTATGTCGATATGCATCACATCGAAAATTACCCTGGCAGCCAAGAACGTTATTATGTTTCATCGGCGCGGGGCTACTATCGCACCGATGACGCAGGCCGACAGTGGCGCCGGGTCGAGAACGGCATGCCGTGGGCCTATACCGAGCTGCACAGCTATTCGCACGAGTGGCATTTTTTGCCGGGAGCGAACCCGCGCATGGTCGTCTGCGGCGGCAAGGGTTCTCCAGGCGTGTGGATGCGTGAGGGGATTACACCCAAGGGACATATTATGCTAAGCGACGACGGCGGCGAGAACTGGCGTATTGTCGCTCGCGGCCTGGAAAAAGAGAATCCCTGGATGCCATGGGTTTTACTGCGGCACCCGAGCGATCCCGATGCGCTCTTCTGTGGCATGGGCGATGGCGCGCGCGGCTACGGTTTCGATGCGCGTATTCAAGGTAAAGGCGCGCTCTACAGGAGTCTTGATCGTGGCGAGTCATGGCAGGCACTGATGCAGGACACGCCGTCGATTCTGACGGCCTGGGTGGCGCCGAACTAGATAACCAATACCAGTCTCTCGCATCCGCCTAGAGCCTGCGAGTAGCAAACAAGCACAGGCACTCATACCGCGAGCAGACACAGCGGCGCGATGCACGCCACTTGGATGCCACATTCGAGAAAATCCATCTTTTGCCCGACGAGCGGCCAGGTATCGGAAAAGCGTTCGACGGAGCGGAGCGCGACCACTTGTGATCATAACCTGCAGCATTCGCATACGGTTTCTGCGTGGTCGTTAGTCATGAATAGAATTCGGCGGAGGAGATCATGCGCTACGAGCTCTACTACTGGCCCGAGATACAGGGACGCGGCGAATTTGTTCGGCTCGCCTTGGAAGACGCCGGCGCGGCTTATCTCGATGTCGCGCGGCGGCCGCGCGGGATGGGGTCAATGTCGAAGTTTCTGGAAAGCCGGTCGGTCAAGCGACCACCGTTCGCGCCGCCGTTTTTAAAAGCCGGCAAGCTGGTCATCGCCCAAACCGCCAACATTCTATTCTTCCTCGGCCGGCGACTTCATCTCGCGCCAAAAGAGGAGGCGGCGCGCCTTTGGGCGCATCAACTACAGCTCACCATCGCCGATTGGGTCGCCGAAGTTCACGACACGCATCATCCGGTCGCAAGCAGCTTGTACTACGAAGAGCAGAAGCGCGAGGCGAAGCGCTGCGCGGAGATTTTCAAGGCCGAACGCCAGCCCAAGTTTCTGCGTTACTTCGAGCAGATCCTGGAGCGCAACGGAGGCCGCGTTCTAGTCGGCAATGCGGTTTCATACGTCGACCTGTCGCTCTTCCAGATGATTGAAGGTTCGCGCTATGCATTTCCACGGGCGATGGCAAAACAGGAACGCAAATATCGGCGAGTGATCGCGCTGCACGACCGGCTGGCCGCGCGTCCGCGGCTGGCCGCGTATCTCGCGTCCGAGCGTCGTCTGCCGTTCAATCAGGAAGGTCTCTTCCGCCACTACGCTGAGCTCGATGATCGGTCCTGATCGAGACGCGAACGAGAACGTTGTTATGGCACCCAGCCACCCCCCAGCGCTTTATAAAGATTGACGATGGCGCCCAGTCGCGCGCGCTGGAGCTGTACCTGCTGGAGCTCGGCACTGAACAGACTGCGCTGGGCGTCGAGGACCTCCAGGAAACTCGAATAGCCGTTCTCATAGCGCAAGGTGGCAAGCCGCAAGGTCCTTTGCAGCGCCTGCACCTGCCGGTCTTGCGCCGCCTGTTGTTCCCGGATCTTTCGGGTTGCAATTAAAGAGTCTTCCACTTCTCTCAAACCCGTTTGTATGGTCCGCAGATAGTCGAATAGCGCCTGTTGCTGCTGCGCGGTGGCGGTCTCAATCTCGGCGCCGATTCTTCCCGCCGTAAAGATCGGCGCTGTCAGGCCTCCGGTCATCTGCCATACGCGCGAGCCGCGGCTGAACCAGTCCGACAGCTCGGCGCTCTCCACCCCGAGCAAGCCGGTCAAAGAAAGGCGCGGGAAATAGGCTGCTCTGGCCGCGCCAACGCGCGCATTGGCGGCAACCAGGCTTTCTTCCGCCGCAAGAATATCCGGCCGACGGACGAGCAGAGTGGAAGGCAGGCCAACCGGCACCTCGGGAATCGCGGATTCAAATACGCCGCGACCGCGCATGATGTCTTCGGGATTGCGCCCGAGCAGGATACTCAGCTCATTCTCTCTCTGGACGATTTGCTGTTCGAGATTCGGCACCGCGGCGGCGGCGACCGCGGCCTCGCTTTCGGCTTGCCGCAGATCCAGTTCGGAAACGACGCCGCCTTCGAAACGTCTGGTCACCAAACGCAGAGCTTCCTCCCGGGACGCCAATGTCCCTCGCGCAATATCGAGTTGGAGATCGAGATTGCGCAGATCGAAATACGACTGTGCCACCTGGCTAACCAGCGCCAAGCGAACTACTTGAGCGGCATACTCTGTAGATAAAAGCACCGCACGAGCCGCTTCGGTGGCGCGCCGTAGCCGTCCCCATAGGTCGAGCTCGAAAGAGGCATCCAGCACAGCTGAATAAAAATTGTTGGTGAGGCTCACTCCTGGAAGCGGAGTTGTCCCGGTACTGCTTCTCGAGCGCGCTGCGCTCGCCGAGGCGCCGACTTGCGGGAAGAGGGCCGCTCGCGAGGTCGCTAACAGCGCTCGCGCTTCTTCGACCCGAGCGACGGCGCTGGCGACGTCCAGATTTTCCGCCAGCGCGATCTCGATCAATCGGTCGAGTTGTGGATCATTGAATTGACTCCACCACTGTTCGTTGATGACTGCGTTGGGATCACCATTGATCATGCGCCATCCGGGAGGGACGGTTACATCAGGTCGGGTGTAATCGGCGCCCATCATACAGCCGGAGAGCCCAAGTGCAGCTAAGGCAAATGCGAGCTGCCGCCTCATGATCCGCTCCTCTTAACCGGTTCTGCTTGCGCCGCGGCGGGCTCCGGTTCCTCAGCCGGTTTGGGATCACTGCGTTTGGTCAACACAACGTAGAAGAACGGAATAAACAGAGTCGCTATGAGGGTGGCGGCCAACATGCCGCCGATCACCCCTGTACCGATTGAGTGCCGGCTTGCCGCCCCCGCCCCGGTACTCAAGGCCAACGGCACGACACCTAGAATGAACGCCAGCGATGTCATGATGATCGGACGAAAGCGCAGCCTGGCGGCGCTGATCGCTGCATCATAAGCGTTCTTGCCGCGGTCGCGTTCGAGAACCGCAAATTCGACGATCAGGATCGCGTTCTTGGCTGCCAGCGCGATCAAGGTCACCAGACCGATCTGGAAGTAAACATCGTTTTCGAGCCCGCGCATCCAGATGGCGATAAGCGCGCCCAACAGCGCAAACGGTACCGAAAGCAGCACGGCAATCGGCAACGTCCATCTCTCATACATGGCCGCTAGAATGAGGAACACCATGACTATCGCCGCGCCAAACACAATGCCCGTGGCGCCGCCACTTTCCTTTTCCTGGAACGCTTGGCCGGTCCAAGCGAAACTGAAATCCGCCGGCAAGGATTCCTGGGCAAGCCGCTCCATTGCCGCAATAGCGTCCCCCGAGCTGTATCCCGGCGCGGCGTTGCCGATGACCTTGGCCGCCGGAAAATTGAGGTAACGTTCGATGGTATCCGGACCGGTTATTTCTCGGACGGTTAGCAAGCTGCCGAGCGGGATCATCTCGCCCTTTGCTGAACGCACGTAGACTTTGCCAATATCGCCCGGCGCCGAGCGAAACTCCGGCTCGGCTTGTAACTGAACCCGGTAAGTCCTGCCGAACTGATTGAAGTCATTAACATAGAGCGATCCGAACAAAGCCTGTAGAGTATCGAAAACGGCCGTGATCGGGACGCCATAAACCTTGGCGCGTTCGCGATCGAGCTCGACATAAAGCTGCGGCACGGTCGGGCGAAACGTCGTCGAGAGCCCGGCCAGTTCCGGCGCTTTACTCGCTTGCGCAATCAGTTGCTGAGTGACTTGCGCAAGATAGGCGCTGTCACCTTGGCCGCGGTTCTGCACATAGAGCTCGAATCCTCCAGTGGTTCCCAAGCCGGAGATCGCCGGCGGATTGAAAGCCACCACCAGACCCTCACGGATAGTTTGAGCGGCCTTCGTACTCATCTCACGGATCAGCTCCTGTACATGAGCCGCGCGCTCATCCCACGCTGTCAGGCTGACAAAGAGCGTCGCCGCCGATGTCCGTTGTCCCCCGCCCAGGATATCGAACCCGGTGATACTGATGACGTCCTGAACAGCGGGATTCGCACTCGCGATTTCCACCACCCGTGACGCAACCGCATCGGTGCGGTCCAGAGCGGTGCCATCCGGCATCGTTATTCCGGTGATATAGTAACCTTGATCTTCTGCCGGAATGAAGCTCGTCGGCAAAACCCGAAAGAGTAATAGCACGCCGGCAATGACCAGAGCGAAAACTGCCAAAGAGAGAGGCCACCGATGATTGAAAAAGCCGACGGCGCGAGCATACCCGTTGGTGCCCGCATCGAAGGCGCGATTGAACCAGCGAAACACGCGCCAGGGCTCGCCTTGCTCCTGCTTTAGCAGCACGACGCACAGAGCGGGCGTCAAGGTCAGCGCAACGAGCCCGGAAATAACCACCGAAACGGCAATGGTGATGGCAAACTGCTGGTAGAGCTGGCCGGCGATGCCGCCCAAAAATCCCACCGGAATGAATACCGCGCACAGCACCAGTACGATCGCGATCACCGGCCCGCTGACTTCCTGCATGGCTTTGATGGCGGCATCCCTGGGCGATAACCGCTCCTCCGACATGATGCGCTCGACGTTCTCCAGCACCACAATGGCGTCATCCACGACAATGCCGATGGCCAGCACCATGCCGAACAAGGTCAAAGTATTGATCGAAAAACCAAGCAGATACATTCCGGCGAAGGTGCCGATCAAAGAAACCGGCACCGCGACAATCGGAATCACCGTGGCGCGCCAGTTCTGTAGAAAAACAAACACCACCACGAGCACCAGCAGGATCGCCTCGACGAAAGTCTTCACTACCTCATTGATCGACGCTGTGACGAAACGGGTTGTGTCGTAGGGGACCGAGTAAACGATACCGCTCGGAAAGCTCGCAGAAAGCTCCTTCATCGTCGCGGCCACATTTTGCGCCGTGGCCAGCGCGTTGGCTCCCGGTTGTAAAAAAATCGCCAGCAAGGTTGTCGGCTGGCCGTTGAGCTTGCCGACGGCGTCGTAGCTTTGCGCGCCTAGCTCAATACGTGCGAAATCCTTCAGGTGCAGCATCGAAGCGTCCGCGTTGGCGCGAACGATGATATTGCCAAACTCCTCGGGCTCGACCAGGCGTCCTTTCGTGGTAACGGTATATGTGAGCTGTTGCTCGGAGCGGATCGGCTCCTGACCGATCTGACCGGCGGCAAACTGAGAGTTTTGCTCCTGAATCGCAGCGGCAACGTCGGAAGTGGTAACGCCGAACTCCGCCATTCGATTGGGCTGCAGCCAAATGCGCATGGCATACACTTGCGCCCCGAATATCTGCACATCGCCAACGCCGCCGATGCGCTTGAGCGCGTCCACGATGTTGATCGAAGCGTAGTTGCTGATGTAAAGCGGATCCTGGCGTCCGTCCGGAGACTGCAAAGCGACGATCTGAAGGAAGCTGGTCGAGCGTTTCTGCGCATTGATCCCCAGCCGTTGGACTTCCTGGGGCAACAACGGTTCGGCAACGCGGATGCGGTTATTGACATCGATCACCGCTTGATCGATGTCGGTGCCGATGGCGAAGGTGACATTGATCTGAACTTGTCCGTTGCTGCTGGCGCCGGTCGAATTCATATAGATCATGTTTTCGACGCCGTTGATCTGCTGTTCAATGGGCGCTGCGACGGTATTTGCCAGCACTTCAGCGCTGGCACCGGTGTAATTGGCGGAAATTGTGACTACGGGCGGCGTGATCTCGGGATACTGCGCGATCGGCAAGGTCATCATCGCCGCCAGACCCACGAGAACGATCACGATCGAAATGACAGTGGCAAAAATCGGGCGATCGATAAAGAAATGCGCAAACATTCTTATCTCAATCTCACTGCTGTTTAACTTGTTTATCGGGCCGCGCTCGAGATGCGGGACTGACGCCGGCCTCGACGACCTTCACCGGCATACCCGGCTGTAGCTTCATGATGCCGCTCACGAGTACTCGCTCGCCGGAACTGAGGCCTGACGTTACCAGGAACTGATCCTCTCTCCATTCTCCCGTCTCGATTGGACGTGACTCCGTCTTACCTTCTGCGTTGACGACATATACGAACTTTCCCTTTGGACCGGTCAGGGCCGCCTGCTGGGGGATCAAGATCGCCTCCGGGCGGCTTGCACCGTGTAAGATCACGCGCACGAACTGGCCGGGAAGCAAGGTTCTCTTGGGATTAGGAAAGACCGCGCGGACCTGGATGGTGCCGGTCCCCGCCTGCACCCTAAAATCATTGAAATTCACCTTGCCCATGGCGGGATAATTGCCGCCGTCTGCCAGCTTTAGCTCCACCTTGAACTCGTTTTTCGGCGGCAATGCGAGCTGTTTCGCCGCTACTTCGTCGCGGATGCGCAGCATGGCATTTTCAGAGTAGCTGAAGTTGGCGTAGATTGGATCTACCTGCGATATTCTAGTCAGCAAGTCCGCGCCGGCCGCTACCAGGCTGCCGTCCGATTTTTCGGCGCGCCCGGTGACGCCGTTGATCGGCGCTTGAACGTTTGTGTAGTCGAGATTGAGTTGCGCTTCGGTGACGCCGGCGCGGGCCGACTGAACTCTGGCCTGCGCTGTCTCCCGCGCCGATACCGCATCTTCGTAGTCCTTTCGGCTGACGGCGTTTTCAGCAAATAAAGGCTTCAGGCGCGCTTCATCCCGCTTGGCCTTCTCGAGCTGCGCTTCCTCCTGCTCCAATGTTCCGTTGAGCTTGTTGAGCGCCGCTTCGTAAGGCGCCGGATCGATCTTAAACAACGCAGTGCCCTGCTTCACCCAGCTGCCCTCGTTGTAAAAACGGCGCAGCAGGATTCCCCCGACTCGAGCTCGCACTTCGACTTCCCGGGAGCCCTCGGTTTGCCCGACGGCTTCAAACGTAACCGGCAGAGTTTTTGGCGCGATGGTAATAGCGCTGACTTCGGTTGGCGGGGCAGTTTCTGTTTTCCCGGCAGTGTCTGAACTTACACCCCGGCTTTCTCGATCGCAGCCGCTCAGGACTGACGAACTAAGGAGAATGAGGATCGCTAAAATCAATCGCAGCAGCCGGGGATATGAGGTGGAGGCGTCCGCGGATATGGGTTCCATCGAGTCTCTCCCGATCGACTCGAATTGTTTGTCTGATCGCCGTATCATCGAGCGCGCGCCGCATTGCCCGCTAAGCTAGAGGAATGAGAACAGCCGATCGGCCAAGCAATGCGGCGCGACTTTCACGAATGCGTAGCGCTAGATCATAGCAGCCGTATCATCGGAATTGTTCGCGATCCAAGACCGGCGCGAAGCACCGCTATGAATTATTCCGAAGGATATCTTCATCGGATCTATGTCTTTTTGAAATCGCCTTGGAGGCGCTCTTCGACGGCCTTCCAGTCGATGTTTGCGAAAAATGCCTCGATGTATTTGGGCCGTTCAGCGGGCTTGTAATCGAGCAGAAACGCGTGTTCCCATACGTCCATCACCAGCACCGGCTCGAATCCCGCAACATTGCCGATCTCATGTAAGGTTACCCACTGATTGCTGAGCCGGCCGCGTTTTGGATCCTGAAAGCAGATGGCCCAGCCGACACCGCGCATTTTACCGATGCTGACAAAGTCGGCTTTCCAGATATCATAGCTGCCAAAGCCGGTCTCGGCCGCTTTATAAAAAGCCGACTGCTTGCCTGGATCACCCGATCCACCTTTGGTCATGTTGCCGAAATAGTACTCATGCAGCACCATGCCGTTATATTCGAAACCCAGACGGCGGGTGAGCTCTGAATAAGCCGGCATCTCCTCCTGATCGACCTGCCCGTCTTTTAACAACTCCGAGATCTTTTCTGTCAGCCGGTTGGTTTCTTTAACGTAGCCCTCATAGAGTTTGAAGTGCATCTCGAGGGTTTGATCGGAAATCCCTTGAAGACCGCTCAGTTTGAACTGCTTGGCTTGATACGCCTCATTTGTCGCCATCGATAATCCCTCCTTTGTTTTTGAAATTCTTCGACCGTATAGCGTCAAGATTGATCCGGCAATCAGTGAAAGCTGATCCAAATGCTCGGAACCTGGACTAAACTGATTCGGCTTGCAGAAATGCTCTTAACATCCAGGCCATCTTTTCGTGCTGTTCCATCAAGCCTGTAAGAAAATCGTTGGTCCCCATGTCATGATATTTGTCGGCGCAGGTCTCCAGATCGCCGCGCAACTGCCGGATGACTGCCTCATGGTCGGCTAGTAGGTTAGCAATCATCTCGCGCGCCCTGGGATAGTGGCCCGGGTGTTCCTTGAGCCTGGTGTGCTGGGAGAATTCGCTCATGGTACCGAATGCCCAACCGTCAAGAGAGCGCCCGCGTTCCGCGACCTGATCGACGATTTCACTGAGTTCGGTATATTGCTCCTCAAAAAACTTGTGCAGGTCGTGGAACTGCGGTCCGGTGACGTTCCAATGGTAGTTTCGGGTTTTGGTGTAGAGAAGATACTCATCAGACAACACGCTGTTCAGGATCTTCACAACACCGGTACGTTGTTCCTCCGAAAGGTCGATATTTGTTTTCATAATAAACTTCTCCTTGTCATCTATTTTTGACGTTTGGGTGGCTGCGGCGCCGGCGATTTTTTCTTGCTCGTTACGATCGCGGCCCAGTGTCCATGACGGCGGATCGCTCGCGGGAAAGCTATCCGCCAAAGTCGCATCGATCATCTCTTCAGAGAGTTGATCTGGTCTACTTGTGGGTGCCATGGTTTTCTCCTTCTAGTCTAACCGACAGTTTAGCTATTCATAGATGGGTCCATAGGTTTGAGCTCGCCGAGAAGAGTCGGAATCAATTCTGTGATCGTAGGATGAATGTGCATGGCGCGCTGGATAACCGTATAGGGCGCTTTGGCATACATCACGTCGAGAATCGAATGAATCACTTCATCGCATTCGATGCCCAGCAGCGATGCGCCGAGAATTTCCTTGGTCTCCGCGTCCACCAGGATTTTCAAGAATCCCTGGGTCTCGCCTTTCTCCACCGCGCGGCCAACCCGGGTCATCGGCCGTGTCGCCATCAACGCTTTGCGCCCCGCTTCGCGCACTGCCGATTCTGTCATCCCGGCCCGCCCCAGCGGCGGATCGGTATAGAGCGCATAAGCGGTGATACGGTCGCTTACCCGCCGCCTGTCATTGTCCAGAAGGTTGCCGGCGACGATCTCATAGTCGTTGTATGACGTATGCGTAAAAGCTCCCCGGCCGTTGCAGTCACCGAGCGCGTAGATGCCAGGAACGTTGGTGCAAAGCTGATCGTCGACCTGAACGTAACCGCGTCGATCGACGGCGACACCGGCCTTATCCAGGCCGAGATCGTCGGTGTTGGGCACGCGGCCGACGGCGAGGAGCAGATGCGAGCCGATGACTTTTTTATCGCCCGTGCTGCAATCGAGATCGACAGCGACCTTGTCGCCGTGCTTTTCCAAGGCGATGCATTCGGCATCAAGCCGGACATGGATGCTTTCATTTTGTAGAATCTCTCTGATGGCTTCGGAAACATCTTCGTCTTCCCGCCGGACCAGCCGCGGTCCCATCTCGACGATCGTAACTTCGCTGCCAAAGCGACGGTACATCTGACCAAACTCCAAACCCACATAGCTGCCGCCGACTACGATTAGATGCTCCGGCACAAAATCCACTTTCATCATGGTCGAGTTGTTGAAATAACTCACCTGATCGAGTCCCGGCAGCGGCGGTACCAACGCGCGCGCGCCAACATTGATGAAAATCTGGCCTGCTTCGACAATCTCATCGCCGATCCGAACTTGGCGCGGCCCTTCAAAGCGCGCATGAGCTTGATACACAGTCAGGTTTTCAGTGCCTCTTAGCCATTTCTCGACACCGTCGTTGGAGCGACGCACTACAGCGTCTTTGCGCTCTTTGACTCGTTTCATATCAACAGTGATCGAGCTGCCGACGCCGACGCCATATTCCATGGCGCGCCGCGCCATATGCGCCACCCGGGCGCTGGCGATCAAGGTCTTGGTCGGGATGCAACCGGTGTTGACGCAGGTGCCGCCAAACTGGTGGCGCTCGACGATCGCGACTTTCCTTCCGGCACCGGCGAGCCGGACGGCCAGGGGCGGCCCCGCCTGTCCGGCGCCGATGATCACCGCGTCATAAGTAATTGTCATAGGATTTCTCCCGGTGGCTGGTCATCTAGCACTAGGGACGCATCATGCTGCGCTCTGAGCGATCCATGTGTTGGATATGGTCACGATCACCGCAACAACCAATCGAGTAAGCGTCTCTCTCAGCACAAACCGGCGATTAACAGAGCGGCAGCCGAAACGGATTATCTCCGCACAGAACGCAAAGGCGCTAAGGATAAAAATAAATTTCCCGACTCGGCGTCCCGGCCGCTCGGTCCGAGTAAATCCTCTTTCTCATTAGGATGGCCGTCGGAATTGCGCAAGCTGCAATAGTTTCAACAAAGTAGTACGCAGCTTCGCGGAATATTTTGTGAGTAATTTGCTTTAACTTCTTCGTGTCCTTCGCGACCTTCGTGGTGAACTTTCGAAACTGCCGTGGTCGCAACCTTCGGCTATTCAGTCGTCTTGCCGTCAAAATGTTCCTCGTGCGCCAGCGCATCAGCTTTGGTTTTATGGATTGTCCCGTCGCGATGCTCAGGCGGAGAATAAATCGTATAAAGCTTTAATGCGTCTCGCTCTGAATTATTGATGACGTTGTGTTTTGTGCCGGCCGGGATAACCACAGCCGTTCCGTCGGAAATCTCATGCTCCACTCCGTCCAACACCGCAACACCGCTGCCGGCTTCCACCCGGATGAACTGATCCAGCGTGTGAGTTTCTTCGCCAATCTCCTCCTTTGGCCGAAGGCTCATCAAAACCAGCTGTGAATTTTTTCCGGTATATAAGACTCGCCTGAAATCTTTGTTTTTCAACGTATCGTCTTCAATGTTTGTCACATAACCTTTCATAATTTGCCCTCCTTCCTGAGCCTATAACTATAAAAGGATTGATCAAGGCAGGTTGCGAACGTTTCCGGGTTAGAAGCAGGCGTCTCAACACCGCCACGACCGGATGCTTTGGGATCGTCGGCAAACAAAAGCTCCGCGACAGCAACGGCAGATCAATGCCGTGGCAAAGATCGAAACATTGGTAATACTAGGAAACGATCCTCAGGATCTCAGGACCGCCTCCTATGGTCACCTAAACGATACTCCGGCGGCGAATCAATAACGTTCTGGTAAGAGGGCGCGCCATCCGGCGCGATCATGTGAAACGTTGCCGCCTTAACGCATCCGCATCTAAGACCCGCGCGGCTACGGTTATCATCTCAAATCGATTGGTTCGGCCGATCAGGCGATTCGTGCGAGCCACAGCCAGAGCCGCTCCTAGCCGGGGGAAAATACCCCCAAAACCGGCAGTCTGCGCCACCGAACCGAGCTTGAGAAGCTGGCTAGATTATATTTTTCCGCGGTGGTAAAGGTGGAGCAACGTGATCGCCAATGGGCAGAAAAAATACTTTGATCCGAAGGTTTTGGCCGGGATATCCAATCTCTCACTGCGGGCGCGATGGGTGGTGGAAGGTATCATGTCCGGCATTCACCGCAGCCGCTCCAAAGGGTTCAGCGTAGAGTTCGAAGAGCATCGCGAATATTCTCCGGGCGACGAGATTCGGCGCATCGATTGGAAGGCGCTGGGAAAATTCGACCGCTATTTCATCAAGGAATACGAAGACGAAACCAACCTGCGGGCCTATCTTCTACTCGATACCAGCGCCTCGATGGATTACTCGTCCGATGGCATCACCAAATTCGATTACGGTTGCACCCTCACCGCTTCGCTCGCCTATCTCATCCTGCGGCAGCAAGATGCCGCCGGTCTGGTGACCTTTTCAAACCGCATCGAAAATGTCATACCGCCGCGCGCCAAGCGCGATTACCTGACCCAAATCGTTCACGCGCTTGAAAACCATCGGCCCGGCGGCGAAACCAACGTCGGCAGAATTCTCGAAGAGATCGCCGGCCAGATTAGACGGCGTGGCATCGTAGTTCTTGTCTCCGATCTGCTGGACGAACCGGCGCAGATCCTCAAAGGCTTGCGCTTGTTCCGCTTCAAAGGCAACGATGTCATCGTCTTTCATATTCTCGACCAAGCCGAGCTCGATCTGCCGTTTGAAGGCAACATTTTGTTCGAGGACCTGGAAGCCGCTAATCTCAACGTGATCGCCGATCCGCGCGCGATTCGCCAAACCTACCGGAAAGTCGTCGAAGAGTTCACCGAACAGATGCGCAAGGAGTGCCACGATAGCTCCATCGATTATCAGCTCATCTCTACATCGACCCCATTAGACCGGGCGCTGGCCAGTTACTTGAGCTGGAGGGAATGAGCTGCCGATGTCGGTCTTTTTTCTCTACCCGATCTTCCTTTTTGGTCTGATCGCAGCCTCCTTACCGCTGCTGATTCACTTGCTCAACCGCCGCAAGCTAAACCGCATCCGCTTTCCCGCGGTGCGTTTTATCCTGATGTCGCAAAAGCGTATCTCGCGCAGTTACCGGCTGCGTCATTGGATCCTGCTGGCGCTAAGAACCATGGCCGTGGTGCTGCTAGCATTGCTGCTTGCCAATCCGATTTTTCAAACCGGCGCCGGCTTGTTCGCCGGCGGAGGCCCGGTTTCGTTGGTGATTTTGCTGGATAATTCGCTGAGCATGACGTGGAGCGGCGACGGCATAGGATTCAAGCAAGCCAAAGAAGCGGCGCGGCTATTGATCACCTCGCTCGGCGACAACGACCGCGCCGCAATCATTCCCACCAGCATTTCCGGCAAAGAACCGATCCGTCTCAAGCTCGAAAAAGATGTTCTGCTAAAGGAGCTCGATCAAATAGCAATTGCCGAGGGCACCGCTGATTATTCGACCGCTCTCGGCAAGGCTTATGAGATCTTGGGCGAACCCGCCGGACAAAAGGAAATTCGCCTGATCAGCGATCTCGGTCTCACCGGCTGGGACAATTTTTCGATGTCTTCACTGAAGCAGGTTGATCCGGCAATCCCAGTCAAGGCGATCCGCGTCGGCAGCAAACAGAAACCGCTGAACGTAGCGGTCAAAGAGATCCGTGCCGCCGGACAGGGCATCGGTGTCGATTTGCCGCTGCACCTCGAAGCCGTCGTGGCAAACTTCAGTGATCAGGAAATCAAGGATCTGCTCGTGCAACTGAGCATAGACGGACAAAACAAAGACCAAAAACTCACGTCGGTTCCACCCAGAGGGGATGCCACGGTTACCCTGCAAACTCGCTTGTCTCAAGCGGGATCGCATGCCGGACAATTGACCATCAAAAAAGACGGGCTGGCCGGCAATGCTTCGCTGCATTTCGGCGTGCACGCTCAGGATCAGCTAAGGGTCCTGGTCGTCGACGGCGATCCGCAGACATCATTGGTCCAGAGCGAAACGTTTTTTCTGACCCGCGCGCTCAACCCCTCCGGCGAGAGCGACTCGTCACCGTACTTGCCCACCGTGATCATTCCTGAAGGGTTGAGCGCGGCCGCCTTGGACGGCTATCAGGTAATTGTCTTGTGCAACGTCGCCGCCTTAACCGATGCGTTTGTCGCCAAACTGCAGAATTATCTGCGCGGCGGCGGCGGTCTGTTGATTTTCGGCGGCGACCGGCTGCAAGCTGATCACTACAACGCCAAGCTGGCCCAGATCCTCCAAACACCCATACGCGACAAGAAGCAGGGTTTGGAAGCTAGCGGAGAAAAAATCGGCAAGCTGGAATTAACCCATCCGGCGCTGCAAAGTCTTTCAGACAACCTTTTGCAGGAGTCGATCAAGTCGGCGCGGGTCTGGGGATATTCTCGAGTCTCGGCGTCCGGCAAATCCGTGTTGATGTCGCTGGCAAACGGCGATCCGCTCCTGATCGAACACAAAGTGGGCTCCGGCCGGGTTATGTTCATCACCACCACGGCGGACCGGGACTGGAGCGATCTGCCGGTCAAAACCGCCTATCTGCCGATGATTCATTCGCTGACAAACTACCTCGCCGGCGGCAAACGCGGCCTCCTCGATGGTGGAATCAGCGTCGGTGATGTCAAAGAGCTCTCCTTGCCGCCCGGTTATGTCGGCAAAACGATTCGCGTTACCAAGCCCAACAAGCAACCGGCCGAAGTTGTAATGAGCGCGGCGCAAGATCGCGCCTCCGGTTCTTTTGAAGACAACGATCTCTCGGGCATCTACCAGCTAGCTCTAACGGGCGGAAATCAGGAAAGCGGCACACCGCGGTTGTACGCGGTCAACCCGCCGTTTCTCGAATCCCGCCTGGAGGAGATCAGCGAGCGTGAACTGCAAGCCAAACTCAGCCCGGTTCGGGCCGACGTGGTTCCCATCGAAACCCTGCGACAGGGCGGAACTCGGAGAGATCTTGCGCTGCCACTGCTCGGGCTCTTGCTCGCGACCCTTTTGTTGGAAGGCTGGTTCGCTCAACGCATTTAGTTTTCTTCTTGCTGCGGAGAATCGATTGCTTATGCACAGGCGAGATTTTCTTTTCATTCTTTCTAAAACTCTGGTAACTGCCGGGCTGTTGCCGGCGGTCGCCAGCGCCAGCCATCCGAAAGGCAAAACCCCGACGCAATTCGTTTTTGCCCAGATCAAATACCGCGGCGGCGACTGGAACCCGCATCCGCTATCGGTTACTCCGTTGATGGAAGAGCTGATGCAGCGCACCAGCGTAGAAGCAGCCGGCGCCAGGCACGAAGTCAATCTTACCGACCAGGATCTTTTTAATTATCCGTTTCTCTACATCACCGGCAGATACGAATTCGAGCCGTTTACCGCTGAGGAGATCGAGACCCTGCGGTTATTTCTCTCATTCGGCGGTTTTCTCTTGATCGATGACGGTTTGGGTCAACAGGGTTACGGCTTCGACAAATCCATAAGGCGGGAGATGCAGCGAGTTTTTCCAGGCAACGAGTTCAAACGGCTGCCCAATGGCCACGCGGCGCTGAGGAGCTACTATCTTCTGCGCCGCATCGGCGGCGTTAGAATCGTCAGCCCCACTCTGGAGGGCTTGACGGTCGGCAGTTCCACTCCCGTTGTCTATTGTCAGAACAACCTGGCCGGCGCCTGGGAACGCGATCAGTTGGGTAAATGGACCAACGCCTGCACCCCAGGCGGAGAGGAACAGCGTCGGGACGCGTTTCACCTCGGCATCAATCTGATCCTCTACGCCATGACCGAGAATTACAAAGAAGATTTGATTCACGTCCCGTTTATCCGCAAGCGGCTGACGCGCTGACGATGAAGGATCTCTATCTCACAAGCAGTGTGCCGTGGTGGCTGGTTGCGCTGGTTGTTGCCGTCAGCATCGCTTTACTGGTCCAGCAGTTTCTCAGCCTGCGACGGCGCCTGAGCATCGGGCAGAGCATTTTTTTGGTCTCTGTGCGCGCCTGTGTTTATGGTTTGCTGATTTTCTTTCTGTTGAGTCCGGCGTTGGTGGAGAAGCAGGTCAGGCAACTGCGGCGACCGCTCACATTACTGATTGACGATTCTCAGAGCATGACATTTCCCGCCAACCCCCGAGGCGCTCCGGAAAAGGCGCCGACCCGTCTCGATCTGGTCAAACAAAAATTGACCGAGGGAGAAGAACCTCTCATTCAGAAACTTAGCCGCCAGTACGATTTAAGAATTTACCGGTTCGGCACGAGCCTGGAACCGATTGCGCCGGAATCGGTGGCGCAGCTCAAAGCGCAAGACCAGGGAACCCAGTTGCTGGAGCTGCTGCAAACCGCCGCCAAGGAGGCCGGTCTCGCAGTCCGGAATAGTGATTTTCAGCGACGGTATCGCCAATGGCGATAGGCAAAGCTTGGAAGGAAGCAGCGCGTTGCCGGTGCCGGTGTTTACCGTCGGCGCCGGAGACACCGAGGGCTTCACCGACGTGCGCGTGACCGACCTCCGAACTCCTGAGTTCGCGTTTCGCGGGCGTGAATTCAAGTTCGACCTCACCGTGCGGGCATCCGGGATGAAAGGTAAGACCGTACCGCTTTATTTCAATCGCGGCAGCGGCCTGATCACCAGCCGCACCGTCAGCATCGATGACGACGATTTCACGCGCAAGATCACATTGAGCTTCACTCCCAAGGATATCGGCCCGCATCATTTTTCATTGAACATCCCGGCCCAGCCCGGCGAGCAAATCAGCCAGAACAATCATAAGGACTTCAAGGTCGATGTTCAGCGCGACAAGATTCGCGTCCTCACTTTATCCGGCTCGCCGGCCTGGAACTATCGTTTTCTGCGCATGGCGATGAAGCAGGACCCGCTGATTGAACTGGTGTCCTTTGTCTTTTTGCGCACACCGACCGATAGCGTCGATGTGCCTGACTCGCGGCTGAGCTTGATCCCCTTTCCCATCGACGACATATTTCTCGAGGAACTGAAGAACTTCGACGTGGTCTATTTCGACGACTTCTCTCATCGCGCTTATTTCAATCCTGTCTACCTGGACAAAGTAAAAGACTTCGTGCGCGACGGCGGCGGCCTGGCGATGCTCGGCGGCGTGCGCTCGTTCGACAGCGGCGGTTACGGCGAAAGCGCGCTCAAGGAAGTGCTCCCCGTCGAAATGGACGGCAAGGGAACCTATCGCAATGACAGCAGCGTTCCGCCGGCGTTAACCGCTTCGGGAAAAGCCCATCCGATTACGCGCCTGTTCCCCGATCCACGCGCTAATGAAAGCGCATGGGCCAAGATACCGCCGCTTACCTCGATCAACCAGGTGCGCGCCGCGCGCGGTCAAACCCTGCTGGTTGCCGGCGGCGATAGCGCGGCTAAAGGAGCGCCCTTGCTGACAGTCGGCCGCTTCGGCAAAGGGCGGACGTTAGCGCTGATGAGCGATGATGTGTGGCGCTGGAACTTCATCGCGGTCGGCAATCGAGAGTCGCCGCAGAATCATCTCAAGCTGATTCGCCAGTCGGTCCGTTGGCTGGCTCAAGAACCTTCCTTCGAGCAGGTAAAGATACAACCTATTCCGTTGGCTCGGCCGGGAGAAAAACTAGCTATCAAGCTGCGCGTCTTAAAGGATGATTTCACCCCGACCCGCCAGGCAGCGGTGCAGGTGCGCGTGTTCGGACCTGATGGCGAGCCCAGCTTGATCACAGCCAAAGCTGACAGCGCCGAAGGCGAATATACCGGCGAATACACCCCCACACGAGAAGGCTCTTACCGAGTGGAAGCAGAGGCTAACCTCGGCGGCAACCCTCTCGGGAAAGACCGCTCGAGTTTCTCCGCAGCGTTTCCCTACGGTGAAACCGACGATGGCAGGCCACGGACCGAGCTCCTCCAGGCGATCGCCGAATCTAGTCAGGGATTTTACTTTCCGATTGCTGATTGGAATGAAAAGGCTCTTGAGCAAATAGCGGCAAAGCTTGAGCAGCACGCGCCATCGCAAATCGTTGAGCGCCGCCAGACGCAGCTTTGGAGTACACTGTGGACTTTCTTGCCGATCCTGCTGCTGCTTTGCGTCGAATGGTGGATGCGACGGAAATGGGGTCTGCTATAGGCTCATAACTGCGCAATGTCTCAGCATAACCCGGATAAGCGTTACCCGAAGAACACCAGGAGAGCGATTTCTACAGCGCAGTTGATTGAGTTTGTTTTGCTCTTCATCGCGGCGACGGTAGCGTTACCGCAAGCTGTCCTGGCTTTCTGCCATGAAATGGAGGTGGTCCGGAGGCCCATCGTCAGAGTGGCGGCCACCCACTCCCGGCCGGTTGAAATCGAATGGTTCGGGCATTCGACATTTCAGATTACCTCGAGCAAAGGCACCCGCATTCTTGCCGATCCGCATTCGCGCAGTGATTTGCGCTGGCCAACCCTCGATCAACATGTTGTCACCACCAGTCATCAACATGGCGCGCACAACAATATCTATATGGCCAAAGGCAACCCTATAATCTTCCAGGGCCTCACCCCCACCGGAGAAAACTGGAATCCGGTGCATGAGACTATCCGTGACGTTTCGGTTTACTCGGTTCCCGCCTATCACGACAAGAGCCAGGGCCTGCAACGCGGCAAAAACGCCATCTTCGTTTTTCGCGTCGATGACATTTGCATCGCTCATCTAGGCGATCTCGGTCACCTGCTGACGCCGCCGCAGCTTAAGCTATTGGGAAAAATAGATGTGCTGCTCGTGCCGGTGGCGGGCGGCATGTTTACTGTGACGCCCAGCGAAGCGATTGAAGTGACCAAACAGGTCAATCCGCGAATCGCAATTCCGGAGCATTACTGGTGGCAGGGAGCCGCCGACCGCTTCATTAGCGGCTTTCCGCGGGTTAAACATTCGCCCGGCCCGATTCTCAAAGTTTCCAAAACGGAGTTGCCCCAGCCGGTTGAGATAGTAGTACTCTCGGAAAGTGGACGGTGAGTTCGCAAGATCAAGAAAATTGAAGGGCTAACGCGCATCCTCGGCGCAATGGCAAGCCTAACACACACCGAAGCTGGCCTGAATTGTCTCTAGCATTGTTAGTCTACCATTTCCGTGTTTCGCCGATGTTAAAGATCCAGGCCTGGTCCCTGTCGATGCCGCGGCGACGGACTTCGGCGAGCATTCGCCCAGGCGGCTCCTCAAGCGGCTCTTCGGCTAAATCGAATGTCCCCCAGTGAATTCCCAGCAGAATACGCGCGTTCAGATCGATGGACGTTTGTACCGCTTCCTCCGGCGTGGTGTGGACGCTTTTCATAATCTCCGGCGGAACATACGCGCCGATTGCGACCGCTGCCAGATCGAATGGACCAAGCTTCCGGCCGATCTCCTTGAAGCCGTCGAAATAGCCGGTATCACCGCTGAAATACAGTCGCCGCTCACGGCTCAACATCGCCCATGATGCCCACAGTCGCTCATTACCGTCCCATAAGGTTCGTTGTGAGAAATGCTGCGCCGGTAAGCAAACGAACTTGACGCCTCGATACTCGCGCTCCTGCCACCAATCGAGTTCCTCGACGTGGTTCATGCCGTTTTTCGCAAACCATGCTTTCATACCCAAAGGGACTAGAAAAAGCGGATTGTGGGTATCGGCAAGTCGTTTCACCGTGGTCAAGTCCAGATGATCGTAATGATCGTGCGATATGATCACAACATGAATCGGCGGCAGGTCCTCGAAAGCTAAGCCAGGCGCGCTCAAGCGCGGCGGCCCGCCCCATGAGACCGGGCTTGCGCGTTCGCTCCACTGCGGGTCGGTGAGCGCATTGACGCCGTTCATCTGGACTAGCAGAGTCGCATGGCCGACCCAGGTGATGCTCGGGTTGATCAAGCCGGCTTGAAGGGCCTTGCCGTCGTTAGCCACTCGGGGAGCCTCGAAAGCCCGCGGTGACGTGTAACTCGCCCATAAACGACGCGCCATAAAACGCCAGCGGGTCAAGCTCGACGGCCGTTGGAAATCAGCACTGGTATTACGAAAGCCGCCGTCCACATGATGCGCAGGCTGGTCGGAGACTGACTGTTCCGTACTCACCCGGCCGCAAGCAGCTAGACCCAGGAGCAAACTTAAAACAAAAGCGGCTTGATGCCGATTACAACGCATTTCTCTTTTGTGTAACAAATCGACTGCCGTGACAACCGGATCGATGCAATCAGTCGTTCACAAGCGCCTCCCAACCAGATATGCGAGTCTATAAGGAATCTGACTGATCTGGAGCCGGGCAACGGCTGGCTTTGCGAGGTTGGACGATTTTGTGATTGAACAGAGACATGGCGCAATTAAACGTTGACAAACTACCGGCAGGCCACGAGCTCGATGCTTTGACGGCCGAGCGGGTGTTTGGTTGGAAAGATATCGAGCGTCGGGAACACCAACCTTGGGGCAAAAGAAAGGACAAAGGCGGCCGGTGGCGCTCGGCCCGAGTTCCGGATTACTCGACCGATCCTACCTATGCCGACGATCTCGAACAGCGGATGGACGAGTTGGGTTTGTTGAAGCAGTATCTTAAAGAGCTTGCAAAAGCTTCCCGCGCCAAAGGCTTGCCCAGTGACTGGGCGCCACCGGATCAACGTTGTCGCGCCGCGATCAACGCGATTAAGTGCAAAAACAAGTTGCGCTAGTTACCTCCAGCAACGACGACGCGGATTAGGTAGTGACTTTGTCTCTTATGCGAACCCCGAACCAACACATCCAGTATAATTAGCGTATGCGACAGATGAGTTTCGCAACCGTCTTAGTGCTCCGGCGCTACGGCGGTATGAACGCGGCGACGAGTCCCTCTATTTAGGTTCCGTAATAATGAGTCAGGTCGGTGCTCGCTCGCTTCAGGCCTAACGCATTATTTCGATCACACATTCTTGCTGTAGAAGAGCTTGCAAGGTAATGTACCGGCTATTTTATGGCAGCTCTAAACCTGGCTTCGGCGACTCTGGCGGTTTTTTTGTCATCAGTTTGTTTTGTGGCGCTCAAACCTTCTGGTTTTGAAGCGCGGCAGGCTCCTGGTGCGCCCCACGTTCCAGTCCACGTGCAGCGCGGCGACGGAGTTCAGGAGCATTACGATGATTATACCAAACGTCTCCACGCTTATTACGAATCGCTTGTGGATGCTTTACAGAGCGGGGCTCCTGAGCTGCTTCCAATTGTCGAGCCACCTAATCCGTTGCAGCACGGCTATCAGATTCTACCGAACATCGTTGCCGACCCAGCGCCATTGGCGCAACCCCCGCGCGCGCGATCAGCGCAGTACAGTTGGCCTTGGACGGATCATTTGATCGATAGAGCAGCGAGTGAGGTGGGCCGATCCGCGCGCGCTTTGAAGCGCGCCTCATCGCTTGAGCCAAAAATGCGGCAGATGGCTTACCAACAGCTTGCAGTGCGATACCGGCAGACCCGCGAGCAGCAGCAAAATATCGATGCGCATATCCAGTACAATCGGCTATGGCAAGGAGCGATCGCTGCGAATCGATCAAAATACGAAAGGGAGAGCGTGCTTCATGATCGGGTGCTGAAGCGTCAGGAGGTTCTCGAAGTTTTCAATGCTCGGTACGCTGCTGCCCTAACGAGCGCGCACGGAACAATCTCTCAGGTGGTTATGACGAGTTTAAACGAATTCAGCAGCGGTTTAATCGAGAGGAAAATAGGCTGGCGCGCGAGATCGATGCCGCTAGAGATCTTTTTTATGATACGCCGGGACTTGTTCGCTTCGAGCAGCAAATTAGCAATTGGATCATTCACGTACCGTTTTACACGGATATACAAGATAACGCGTTTGTGCAATCCGCCAAGAGAGCGATGGAAGATACTTGGCACCTGCGCAGCGGCGAAGACGATTTTCGCGTGCAGCTCCATTTTTCCTATGTCTCTCCTGAACATCTTTACGGAACCGATAAGACACCGCAGAACGGGGAGCGCATGAATATCCGAAAGCATGTGGATCATTTTCCCGTAGACGGGGCGATCCTTACAACCGGCGCGAGAACGACACATGTAGATGGGCGAGCGATCATCCTGGGCCCACACGATATTACCAGAGGTGTTTTGGCGCACGAGTTAGGTCACATCCTCGGCTTTAGAGACGCTTACTTTCGCGGCTACAAAGATCTTGCTGAAGATGGATTTCAGGTGATGGAAATCGTCGCCGATTCTAACGACATAATGGGCGACCCCGCCACCGGAGCCGTCTTGCGTCGGCATTATGAAAGGCTCATTTCAGGAGACGCGACCAGGAACTGTCCAGATTCTAGCTGTTTTGATTCGAAAATGGACGTCGACGAATAAGCGAATAACAATGACCAACTCAAGTTTGACGGATCTCGATACAACGAGACCCGTCAAACCGTGAATCGCGCAGAATCACACCTGACGACTTCCGTTCCGGGACGCAGCTACAATAGCAATAACAACGATTGCAAACACACCCAAGCCGACGAAGAGCGCAACGGTCGAGTCCATCCCGAGGAATCCGCTGCTAGATGAACCGGCAGGCCCGGAGGGTCCTTGAGGACCAGGCGCGCCGGCAGGGCCCTGCGGACCCGGTGATCCTCTCTCACCTTCGCCAGGCTGTGGAACACGGCTCCGATTTTCTTTGTCTCCTTGGATTCGCACGTCGAAGTTTGTATCACCCGCGCGACCTTCTACTTTCGCTCCCTCATTCTTACGCTGGGAATCCTGGGCTGACACATAGCTAGCCCCCGACGCAGATATAACGACTAGAGACAGAACCACCATTAGATATTTTTTCATTGCTCACCTCCTCTTTGTTCTCGCAATATCATTGCTGCAAACAACAGTTGCAACTGCCCGGGTGGTATAAGGCAGCTGCAAAGGTCATGTAGCAAGTCACAGCCAAACTCATGCCAGCTGAAGCTCTTAAAAATGTAAGATCGCGAAGACCGCAAACGAATAAACGTCCCAAGCATAAGACGAGGACGAAATCATGCAGCGGGAGTTAAATGTCACTGATACTTGTAAGCCAACGTTAGCAAAATAGTTACGCCGCGCCGGATGAAAGCCAGCGCGCAGTGTTTCACTGGTGGTTCGACCGTCTCACGTTTGGAACGGGGTGGTGCCGTGGCCGCCTCAAAATAGGATTCTTCGTCTTTATATGCGGTATTTCTTAGTGGCGAGAATCTTGCTGAAGGCTCGATCCACGAGGAACGTTTTACACCAGGGAACGAGGCCGCAAATGATCACAACCGGACTAGGAGTTATTTTACCAACACTATTTTATGGCGGGCTTCTCGCGATGTTTATGTTCTTACTCGGGCAGTTGCTGCCAATTGTTTATGTGTTCGTATCGGAAGGACTCTAGAGAAGCCTTTGCTTTCTAGCGAAGTTCTTTACCGAAAAATTTTTCAAAGAATTTCTCTTCAGCAAGCTGATCAACAATGCTGTTGTCGATGACTCTCGACGCGAGAGCATCGGCAGTAACGCCTTTCACTTGATCGAATTCCAACAAGACAGGAATCGCCCGCGAATCGAAGCGCGGAATACGCTCGGTATAGGTTTTTACCAAGGAGTAAGTTTCATCGAGGAAGGCAGGATCCGATCGACGCAAGTACTTGGCGAGAATATTCACCGCTCGGTCCTTGTCGTTAACCATCATCGCGACACCTTCGACGTATGCGCGCAGAAGCCGTTCCAGGGTTTCTCGATTGGTTTGAAGAAAGCTTTGCGTCACTCCGATGATACTCATCGGATATGGGATGTCCAAATCAGCGGCATTAACTAAGGGCCGAGCGGCTATCCGCGGTTTTACCGTCGTGAGCATGCCGGCGATCATCTTCTGCTCGAACGCCGCTTGTACCGCGGGCGTCTCGCCCAAGGGTCTCAACGTAACGCTTTTTTCCAATCCGAATTTTCGGAGCACCAGTGTGGATAAAGCATGCGTCGACGAGCCGTAACGCGTAATGCCTAATACCTGATTTCTCAACTGATCAGGTTTGGTAATGTCGGGTTGAACGTAAAGTGTTACCGGCGGGCGGTTCATTTGCGATGCGATGGCGACGAGTGGCGCGCCGCGCGCTGCGGCGCTCACGATGCCGCTGCTGCCTGCGACCATGACGTCTATGCTGCCGCCAAGCAGAGCCTGAACATTCGTCCCGCTCGAAGGAATATAAACTAGCTGAACGTCCAAACCGTACTTCTTAAACGCCCCGCTTCCTTCCGCCATCCAGATGCCGGCAATGTTTGCCGCAATGGCCGCGTAAGAAATCCGTAAAGGCGCCGCTGCCGCTCGCCCTGCACCAGTCAGAAACAAAATCGCTAATAATGCTGCTGCCATTCTTCTCATGTCAATTTGCTTTCACCCGTTCTTCCGAATGCGACTATACATCCCAACCTTCTTCAGAAAGATCGATTTCGTTTCCGTCCGGATCCTTGAAATAGACAGCTTTGTACGGGCTGCTCGCCGGACGTTCACGGAGTTCTATAGGAGTCTCGCCGGGATAAAGAAACTCGGCTGATTGCTGCAAGCGTTTGCCAATTTCTTTGATATTCTCAACTTTAATGCCGAGCAACTGCACGCCGCGCTTTGCGATCGGCGAATTCTTAACCAGCGCCATATTCATCGTTCCATCCGAAAGGTAAACTGCAGTCATGCCGGTGTCTTTGGCTTCGACCCTTCCTACGGGCTTCATGTCCAGCGCAAATCGGTAAAACTCCGCCAGGCGATCGGGATCCGCAGCGCCAAAGGCGACGTGGCGTGCCGCTGCCGATTTCTTCTCCGGTCCTGGATCCCAAACTCGTTGGCTCAGCTCGATGTCATTGACCTCCGGATCCAAAAATCGTTGATCTTCATAACGCCCGTCTGGCGGGCTCGCCACTGGCGTAATGGCCGGTTTGAGGCTGGCGAGCTTTCGATTCGCTTCAGCAAGATCATCGACCTGAAAACCGATATGATTGATGCCTACTTCGGGAAGAATGACTCTTCCTTCCACAACCACGCCAGCGCCGCGACTATGGCCAAGGTTTGAAGATTGTTTTTCCCGGGCGCCACCCTGGCGAATCTGCAGACAATTCAAATTGAAATAGCCGTCGCCGATGTAATACGCATAGGGACTGTTTTACACCGGGTTCCAAACTTCATCCCAGCCAAAAACGATTCTATAGAACCGGGCCAATCGCCGGTTATTCTTCGTGCACATGGCCATGTGCGTTCTTCTACCCATGATTAATCCTCCTGATTTTTAGCACTTCGATGGACTTACGGCTTACGTGATTGGTAGTCCCGTAGCCACACATATGGGGTATCATCGACAAACTTATTTTTTTTTTTTTTTTTTTTTTTTTTTTTTTTTTTTTTTTTTTTTTTTTTTTTTTTTTTTTTTTTTTTTTTTTTTTTTTTTTTTTTTTTTTTTTTTTTTTTCCCCCCCCCCCCCCCCCCCCCCCCCCCCCCCCCCCCCCCCCCCCCCCCCCCCCCCCCCCCCCCCCCCCCCCCCCCCCCCCCCCCCCCCCCCCCCCCCTTAGAACTTGCCGTCACTTTTCAATTCTTTCATCAGGCCCCAATCGACTACCTGACTGAGAGGAATATCTTTGGTTATCTTGAGGCCGTTCCTTGTTAGCTCCAGGTTAAGACCAAGCCCTTTATCGGAGACATGCCGTCATCGGTAAAGGACCGGATTGAAGCGTCATAGGCTCGGCCCGCTTGCGCGGGCGTAATACCGAGAAAGTCAGCCATCATCTTGACGGTTTCCTGACGGTTCTCTTTCATGAACCGAGTTCCTCTGAGCACCGCCCGGAGCACCTTTTTCGCCTGAGCTCGATCCGTGGCCAATTTCTTTTCTAACACCGCGACGCCGGAGATCGGCAGATCGACGATCTCGGCTAAGTTGACGAGGCGCTTCAATCCTTCTTCTTCTGCTTTAACCGCAAATGCGATGTCGATCGGTGTAGCGTCAATGAGGTTTCCTTTCAGAGCGGCGACGCGATTGGGACACGAGCCGGTTACGAGCACCTTGATGTCGCGATTAGGATCGAGCCCGTCGTGTTTGGCCGCCACGCGGGCGAGGTATTCCATCGTCCCGGCAAATGAGTCGACGCCGATCCTTTTGTCCTTGAGATCTTTACCAGATTGGATTTCCGGCCGAGCCATAAGGACGTGGAGCGGTCGGGCGGCAATGCCTGCGACTACTCGCAACGGCACTCCGGTGATGGCGGCGCGAAGGGCCGATCCCCACGAGAGAGAATAATCGACGTCGCCGGCAACGAGCGCCATCACCGCGACCTGAGGCTGCATTTGCACTTTGACAATTCTGAGCTCTTCATCTCTGAAAAATCCGCGCACGGTCGAGATCTGGATCGGAAACTCGAACGACCCCGGGCTGAGGCTGGCAATCACCACACGCTCAGCCGCCGAGGCGGACGTAAATGACAGGGACGAGAACAGAACGGCTCGAATGCAGATTCGAATTATCTGGATTTGCATAGCGATCATTGGTGAGCGTTGCCGGGAGTATCAGTAAATCAGGCTCCGTACGTCACCTATTGCCTATATCTTACTTTTTTCCCCCGTGTCTCCTTTTGACACACAGCATCTGCGCGGTATAGAAATCCGTGCCATGATAAAATTGCTTTTCCTTGTCCTCGTCGGCAGCGCCGCTCTTTTCAATTCAGCTTATACCTTCGGGCAAGCACATCAAACTGTCAGAGTCGGTATTCCCAGTCCCTCTCTCTC
>CAVSLC010000025.1:0-189491 GCA_963728565.1 uncultured delta proteobacterium | reverse complement strand
AGGCCGCCGAGCCCTACAGCCGTGGGCAATCGGATACTGCCTTGAAGGCCACCCCACGTTCCCGTAAGGGTGATGTTTCGTACGTCCGGGCCTTGAAGCCAACTGCGCGCTCGGGTGCCCACGGTTTCCGGTCTCGCCGTCCTCGCTCACTGTTGACGGTGCTCAACTATTGTCGGGTTAGCACTAACTTGATCATAGTTTTCTTCTTCAGCGGAATCTTATTACCGGTGGATTTCCATCGGACCGCGTTCGCCCAAGAACCGCCGACGAAAATACGCATTTCCAACTCCGCACTGAGCGTAACCGCTTTGCCGCTGGTCGCCGCGCGCGAATGGAACTTTTTTCGTGAACAGGGATTGCAGGCCGAGATCATCATGATGAACCCCGCGATTTCGAACCCGGCGATTGCGGCCAGCGAAATCGACTATGTCGCCGGCGTCGGGCCCGGTTCCGTGGCAGCTACTTTGGCGGGACTGCCGCTGCGAGCGGTGTGGTTTTCTTCCAATCGGATATCCTATTTCGTAACGACTTCGCCGCAAAACAAGTCTCTTCAAGATCTAAAAGGAAAAAAAATCGGCATCACCGGCGGCATAGGCGGGACCAATCACGTTGCGTTGGTCGTCGCTCTCGAAAAGGCGGGATTCAACCCCAAGGATTTCATCATTCTGACCACGCCCACGCCCGAGCTGCTCCGGTCTTTGGAGTCGGGATTTGTCGACGCTGCCTCGCTCAATCCACCAACGGTGTTTTTTGCTGAGCGAAAGGGGTTTCATCGGGTGCTGGATATCGGCTCGTTAGTAGAGATGCCAGGCGGCGGTTTGACGACCTTGATCAAAACCATTACGAGCAAACCGGATGAAGTCAGAAAAGTGATTCGCGCACTGCAAACGGCCAAGGACGCAATCCGAAAATCAAAAGATAAAACCCTCGAGCTCATGGTTCGTGCACTGAAGATGGATCGCGACATCGCCTCCTCGACTTACGATGTTTATCTCACCAGCCTGAGCATCGATGGGGTGCCTGCGCGCGAAGGCATGAACAACCTGGTTCGGTCCGTGAAATCACAGGCACGCTTTGCCGACCGAAACGTATCCTTCGAAGAGGTTGCTGACGATAGTCTGGCCAAGGAAGTGGCAAAGGAGCTTGGGTATAAAGTGAAGTAAAACTGAAGCACTACCGAATCAACCGGCTGTGACCAGAATAACTCCTTGACCGTGCCACTCCCTCGCGATAATTCTTCGAGCATCGGCGCGGCGAGATCGGGAGGCGAGATGATTTTTACATTGGCCAAAATCGACACACTCTTGCTTGCGCTGGTGGCGTTTCTCTGCTCATTTTTCGCCAGCCAATCGATTTTCGGCGCAGACAGGATACGCATCGCCTATACTTCGCCAGGCCCACAGCACGGTGTTCTCTGGATCGGTGATGTCGCCGGAGTGTTTAAGAAAAACAATCTGGACCTTGAGATTATTTATATGCCGGGAAACATCTCGATGGGATCGCTGATATCCGGCGAGCTCAATTTCGGGCAGATGACCGGCGCGCTCATGTCACCGGCCCGGCTGCAAGGAAGCGATGTCGTAATGCTGGTCAGCATCCAAGAGTTGCTTGACGATCGCTTGGTGGTCCGGCCCACCATCAAGACGCCGGAAGAGCTCAAAGGCAAACGCATCGCGGTTTCCCGTTTTGGCGCCGCTTCGCATATGCGCGTGCTCAATATGTTGCCGCGCTTCGGCTTGACGGATAAAGACATTACCTTTTTGCAGATCGGTGACACACCGGCGCGGATCATCGCTATGGTGGGAAACTCAGCGGACGCATCGAGCTTTTCACCCCCCGATCATCTCGCCGCAGTTCAATCCGGCATGCGGGTCCTGCTCAACATGGCTGAGCTGAACATTTATTATCAAGGCACCGGATTGGTGGCATCGCAGCGTTACATTGCGAAGAATCGCGACATCGTCAGACGCATGGTGAAAAGCTATGTGGACACAATTCATATCGTGAAAACCAACCCGGAACTGGCCAAGCGGGCATTTGTCAAATACCGCAAGACCAAAGACGAGAAGCAGCTGGAAGAGGCCTATCAGACCTTGCTAGAAATCGTTAAACCCAAACCCTATCCCAACCTGGAATCGTTCAAGACCATCTTCAAAGATGTCAGCGATCGGCTGCCGGCCGCCAGGACGGCAAATGCAAAAGAATTCGTTGACACGAGCTTTCTCGAAGAGCTGGATAAATCCGGATACATCGACGGGCTCTACCGCTGACCCTGGCGCGAACGCAAAAAAAGCCGCCTTGCATTTTTCGCAAGGCGGCTTTTTTCGAATCTATCGTTTGTCTACTGGCCCAGTAACTTTTTGATTCGCGCGACGATTTCAGGCGGCTGATTCATCGCGTCTTTGACGATCTTTTCCAGCTCTTCGCCCGGTGATGGATCGAGCTCGAACTTTCGCTTTTCCAACTCGGCTAGAAATTCCTTATCCTCCATGGTCTTGTTGAAAGCCTCGCGCAAAATTTTGACGCGGTCCGGCGGAACGCCGGGCGTGGCCAGCATCGGCCGGCCCAGGGCGCCGGAGGCCAACATCACAGTGGCGAGACGCCGGCCTGCTTCCGGCGTTTTATACTTGTCCATGAGCTCCCAGATGGTTTCGGTATCGGGCAGCTTGCTATCGCGCTTCTTGCCGGTTTGGATAATGTTGCGAACAAACCCCTTCTTGCGCCAGGTATGATAGGGCTCGCGCGAGAAAAACGCCTCGATGGTAAAAGCGCGGCACTGGATTTCGCCTCTCTCCACCGCCAGGTCGATTTCCGGCCCGCCGGGGTAACCCTGCACCAGGTTGAACTTCGTGCCGATCACTTCCTCAAACAGCTTCGGCACGTAGTAGGCCGTGTCCGATGTTCCCTGCGCTCCGCAGCGTGGCGGTTCCTTGGCGTTGCGCACGTCATCCATCGTTTTGTAGGGAGTGTCGGCGCGCATATACATCTGCAACTCTCCCTGCACCGGGGAACCGATCCAAACAAATTTGGCCCAATCGTATTGCGCTTCCTTGCGCCCGACCAGTTGGTCGAAATACAACGTCGGCACAATCGAACCGATCAAGCTCAAGCCATCCGGCTTGGTTGTCTTATAAACATAGTTCGCCGCGATCATATGGCCGGCGCCAGGCATATTCTGCACGATCACGTTCGGGTTGCCGGGAATGTGCTTGACCATATGGGTTGCGAGAATGCGTCCCCACTGGTCGTAAAGCGCTCCCGCGGTGGTGCCGATGTAAACGGTGATGGTTTTGCCTTTATAAAAATCGCTCTGCGCCAATGCTGGAGCAGCCGATAACAAACCGGCCAGCAAGGCGCCAGCCAAGAATGTCAAAACCGAACTCTTGAAACGATTCATCGCAGGTCCTCCTGAAGCGGAACTAACAGGTTGCTGAAAAAATCTGATTGCAGGCTGCTCAAAAAGATCCAGAGGCGAGGCGCACGAGAAATCGACGAGCTAAGGCGTACTTACAGTACGTTGCAGCGAGGCGATTGAGCGCAACGAAGCATATGGGTCTTTTTCAGCAGCCTGCGGAACTAAAATGATGACGGTGTAAGTTAACATGGACGACAAACCTGTCAAGGATCGGATATCACCGCCTCAAGGCATCAGCGAACTGTATGACGTTCAATAAGGCCTCGACCCGAACCTCGAGACGAACAACGCGCAATAATGACTATCACTTTTCCGGTGCAGAAAGTTTTTTCCTCATCGCGGTCTTGTCGATCGAATATTTTTCATAGACGAAATTTACTTTCGATATTAACATACGGCCAAAAATTCAATGGAGGCATTCATGGCGAAATACGCATTGTGCATTGGCATTAATGATTATCCAGGAACCGGCAGCGATCTGGCCGGCTGCGTCAACGATGTTCGGGACTGGAGTGCCCTGCTTGAGAAGAGGGGATTTGCCGTTTTGCAGATCATCGATAAGAAGGCAACCGGCAAAAATATTCGAAGCGCCATCGAGTCGACCATCGGCGGGGCAAGAAGCGGCGATACCGTCATCATTCAATACTCCGGACACGGCTCGTATGTGCCGGATGAAAACGGCGATGAGCCGGATGGCACCGACGAATGTATCTGCCCCTATGACATCAATTCCAAAGGTCCGATTACCGATGACGAGCTCTTCGAGCTCTATAGCAGCAAACAGACCGGCGTTAAGCTCCTGGTCATTTCAGATTCCTGCCATTCGGGAACGGTCGCGAAGTTCGCGCCCATCACTACCCCGCCGACGATTAAAGGCAGGGGCGCGCCCACTCGCAAGGTGCGCTTCTTGCCGCCGGCAACTTTCTTATCGAAACGCGACATAAGCAAACTCGGCATCGGCCGCGGCATACGCAGTTCCGCTCCTCCAGGACGTTACGCGGCGCTCCTGATGGCCGGCTGCCAGGATACCGAATACAGCTATGACGCTTCCTTTCAGGGACGTCCCAATGGCGCCTTCACATTCGTCGCAATCCGTGCGCTCTCCGGTCTCTCGCCCAAGGCGAGCTACAAGCAATGGTATCAGGCGATTCGCAAAACACTTCCTTCACAGCAATATCCGCAGTCTCCCAATCTTTATGGCACTTCGCGCATGAAGGCATGGAAGGCATTGGCGTAGAGCTGCTGGCAACACTCGGATGCCGATTGCCATAGATCGTCGAAGGGTTCACTCAATCGCATGGCACATTGGTGTTCGTGTTTTCGTGTTCGTTCCAGGATTCTCGATCACGTTTTCACGGACACGAGCACGAGTTTCGGTGTCGCCTAGAGGTTTTTTGAGTAGCCTGTAATTGGAATTTTAATAAACCATTAGTCAATTGTGCTCGACGGAAGGATTTAAAGATGCCGACAAAGACCATCGAGATTGCCGGCCGGCCGATTACACTGGATGCGCGGCCGGATCGTCTTGACCTGCGCGACTTACCCTATCGCCCATCGGTGGTTTGCCTGGCGCCGATTTATCCAGGGGAAAAGGATATTTCCAAGCTTTTGCCGCGCTATCTCGCCGCCGGTCTCGTTCTCGATCAAGAATCAGAAGGCGCCTGCACCGGATTTGGTTTGGCGGCAGTGATCAACTATTTGTTGTGGCGCAGATCGGGCCTGAAGCTTAGAAGTAAGGACAAGGTTAGTCCGCGAATGCTTTATCACCTAGCGCGTTTCTACGATGAATGGCCTGGGGAGGGTTATGAAGGATCGAGCTGCCGGGGAGCGCTCAAAGGTTGGCACCGCCACGGCGTCTGCACCGACATTCTTTGGCCCTACAGAGATGAAAATGGAGCTCGTTTCATTCCCCCGACGGAGGGATGGGACACCGATGCGATTGGGCGCCCGCTGGGGGTCTACTATCGGGTCGACCGTCAATCGGTGGTCGATATTCAAGCCGCGATCTACGACACCGGGGCAGTCTACGTGTCGGCCAACGTGCATGAAGGTTGGGACGTCAAAGCGAAACAAGGCGCGGCAACGCACAAGACGCTGCCGGTGATCGATGCCAGTAACAAAGGACTGGGCGGCCACGCTTTCGCTCTGGTCGGTTACAACGACATCGGGTTTATCGTGCAGAACTCTTGGGGCGGGAGATGGGGCGCTTCCGGCTTCGCAGTTCTTCCTTATGATGACTGGATAGCCAACGGGACGGATGCCTGGGTTATGTCACTGGGCGCGCCGGTTCAGAATCTGCGCCAGCGACAATACTTCGTCAGAAGTAGCGCCGGTCTTTCATCAACCCCGACGAGTTCCGGCTTGATTGGCCCGGCTCTCGGCCGGCGCCAATCGTCGCAGATGTGCTGGTCTGAGCAGGAAGCCTATTGGCACACCATCGTCACCGGAAACGACGGCCACGTCGTCAACCGCCTGCCGCATGTCGCCGATGAAAAGGGCAATGTCGACTGGGTCAGCTATGAGCAGCCTTTGAAATGGTTCAAAGCCAACGCGCGCAATGCCCCCTGGCGCATCGCTATTTACGCTCACGGCGGTCTCAACTCTGAAGGCGATTCGATAGAGCGGATCCGTCTGCTGGGACCCTGCTTCCGTGAAAACGGCATCTTTCCCGTATTCACGACTTGGAAGAGCGGCTGGCATGAAACGTTTGGGAGTATGTTGGCCGACGGCATGAAGAATTTATTTGGCGATCAGATCGTGCCTCGGCGCGGATTGGGAGACATGCTGGTGGAAGCCTCCGACCGCGCGTTGGAAGTATTTCTACGCGGCGTGGTCGGCAAGAGCATCTGGTCCGAAATGAAAGAGAATGTGAGTCGTTCCATCGAGGCCGGACGCGGCATCGACCAGCTCGCGCAACAGCTGAAACGATTGGCCGCAGATTCCGGCGGCAAGTTGCAGGTTCATCTCGTCGGCCACTCGGCGGGATCGTTTATTTGCGGCCGGTTGTTATCCGAGCTCCGGCAAAAGAATATCAAAGTAAAATCCTGCACGCTTTACGCTCCGGCCTGCGACCTCAAGTTCGCGCTGGATCACTTCAAACCGGCTGTTGAAGACCATCAACTCGCCCGATCCGAGTTTCGCATCCACGTTTTATCAGACCAGCTGGAATGTGACGACAGCGTCGGTCCGTACCAAAAATCCTTGCTCTATCTGGTAAGTCGCGCGCTTGATCGATGGCACAAAACTCCGGTGCTCGGCATGGCCAACGCATTCGACGGCGCCCGGGTCACGGAAGAATATTGGCATAGCGATACCCTGGGCCAGGTCAAGCAGTGGCAGAAGTTCTTCTGGGGCGGTTCGGTCCCCAAAGGATTCGCTGCCGACGGCAAAGCTAAACCAAGCGGCAACCTTCATGTTCTGTCAGCATCGCAGGTCAACGTCGGCAGCCGCTACATCAAGAGCAGTCACGGCTGCTTCGATAATGACCTCGACGTGATCAGGCCGACCTTGAAAAACATCTTTGGCAGCGATCTACGGCGAGACGTCACCGATCTGGATTATTGAAGTCGATTAGATCACGGCTTGGTAAGACATCGAAGTTCTCGGACCGGAGAGATCCTTCTGCCGCGCGGACTTGGTCCTTTCACCTCCTGACTGCATGCTTCTTTCTCGCCTCTATCGAGACGGCCGCACCACTTAACTTAATTCTTCCAGTAATCTAGTTTGAAGTTTCGAGGCGACTCAGCGGTGTTCGTCGGCGAACCACGTAGGGCTCCACGGTAGGAAAAAGACGACCTTTGGGTGTATCGCCGTCTGGCTTAAGACGCAACTTAGTGAATGAGTTGCCTAGGGACGAGTTTGCAACGTGCGACGGAACAAGCAGACGGATTCAATTTAGAGACAGTTGCGGCTTTACTCTCGACAAGCGATCCTGTCTTTTGTCGGAAACTCACGTCGCGCCAGTTGTCGCTATGGTAGCTGTTTTCGTCGAGTACAAACAACGGACGAGTTCAAGCGGACTTCTCTTCGGGTTTCAGAATCATCTTCCGATGAGCAATGCCGGCTTCATCGAAAACCGGACCGACGCAGCGAAACCCCGCGGATTCATAGAATTTGATAACGCCGACTTGGGCGTGAAGAAAGATTTTCTCCGCGCCCTGCTTCTTTGCGATGGAAATGGCGCAGGTCAACAATTTTTTGCCGACCTTTTTTCTTCGGTGACTTTTAAGGACGGCCATGCGGCCGATTTTGGCTTGGCCACCACGCATCACGATCCGAGCCGTGCCGACCACCCTTCCCTCAAGAAAGGCCAGCAAGTGAAGAGCTCGTTTATCGTCGTCGTCCAACTCAATGTCTGCGGGCACGCCCTGCTCCCGGACAAATACCCGGATGCGAATCCGCAAGGCCTGCTCCAACTCTTTATTAGTCGAGATTTTTTTGACGGTGATTCGTGGTTTCATTGCGCCGCCCACGGTATCAAGATCGACTGTCTTGAAGCTAGCCGCCTTAGGAGCCGCGACATATGATAAAAGTTTGTGACTTCGAACCGGGACATTTGCGAATTCTCTTGTCAGCTTTGAACCGATAACAGCCAAACTCCCGATGCTATCCGGAGCCGCTTCGTGTTAGATTAGACACATGGGCTCCGACTCCGGCGCGGCAGGCAGCGATCCAGTACTTCAAACAGGCGTCTGCTATGTGCTCTTCGCCTATGATGCGGCGCGCTCCATCGACCTTGACGCCGCCGAACGCCGCATCCACGAAGCGACCCAGCGCCAGACGATTCAGCACAAACGCCGCGCTCCCAGCTATCTTGAATACCAACCGCCACCGCTGAGATTAAGTCAGGAGATCCAGCCGATCAACATCGGCGAATATAAAAGCCATCGAATGGTGGACCTGGTTCTCTACGACTTCGGCGCCGTCTCGGTGATCTATAGTATTCCGATTCAGGGGCCATTTGCGGCTTTGCTGGCGCTCAGCGAAGATCTTTACGACAACGAGATTCTGCTTACCGAATCCCGCCTGCGGGTGGAACAGATCGTCAGCGCTGTGGGTGACGCCGCGGTAAACGTGCATACCGTTAGTGTTGTCGAAGATTACGTCATTTTTCGCATCGCTGCTCTGGACCCGCCCGCGAGTCCAGAGGCTTTTTGCGCGAGCCACGAGCGCGACATTGCAAGAATCCTGCGCGCCGAACGGCAGAGTCTTTCCTTCCAGGAAGTCCAGGACGCGCTGAGCGTCCGGACTTCTTATGGCGCCGACGATTTAACCATTATCGACTGGAACGCCGCGCTGCTCCTCGATCGCGAAGGCGACGACGTTCAGGCGGTTTTGGAGTTTGCCAATGTCGAGTTATTGGAAATGCGCTACCTCGATCAGAAACTCGACCGCGCGTTGTTTGAAGCTTACGAAACGCTATCGAAGCGGTCATGGAGCTTGCCACGATTTCTCGGCTATTACAGCACTGATTTGCGCCGTGTAGCCGAGCTTCAAGTCGACAATGCGTTGTTGTTCGAAGGCGTCAACAACACGCTCAAGCTTCTCGGCGATCAGTATCTGGCGCGCGTCTACCGGCTGGTCAATCGGAGATTTCATCTGGCTGAATGGGACTCGAGCATCATTCGTAAGCTGCAAACGCTCGAAAGCATCTACGAAAAAATCGCCGATCAAGCGGCGACTCGCCGTCTGGAAATTCTTGAGTGGGTGATCATTCTTCTGATCGCATTTTCCATTTTGCTTGAATTTGTTCCACTGACCGGATGACACCGCTGACCGAACAGGATGTGAGCCTTCGCCGCTCTTGCAACTCTCCGCAATTCGCTATTTGGGCAAGCTATACAATCTGCATCTTGAGGATTGTCCGATAAGAATTCGCTTCTTCCGGGGGGCGCGCATGCAGCAACGTAGGGGTCGTGTCGGCACCCCTATTCCTCGATTAGGTTTTGCGCTAGGATCGATGTACCGTATTCGAAGATGCGCCCGATCAATCATAAGGATCATCGAATAGCCGTTCACCCGAAATGGAATGCCGAGACTCGATCTTGGGCGTGCGACGCCACGGTTTACATAACTGAAGCAGGTCGTTCAAAAACTATCCCGTTTTTTGACCCGATGCGCCGTTACAAGATCAAGGCGTCTGCGGTAACTGCTATCCTAAACGCTATTCGATGCTGGATCGATCGCGGCAAACCCGAACAGTTCCCTGAGCAATAAGACGAAATCTTTGCTGCGCATCGGATAAATGCCGCTTGACCTCTGTGCATTTTCTCAACTTACCTTGGAACTACCGCGTGACTTTCAAGCAGTCGCCGATATTAAAAATTTGCCAAAAGGCGCTAGACTAAAGGCGAAGGTCGGCCGCCGGTCACCGATAGAGCTAAGTTGATCGCGAGCCGACGCTGCTTGGGTGAGTCGGAAGTACTTAAGTGAGAGACTACGCTGATATAGGAGCTGGAGCAGCTTTAGCGTTGGCGGTGTTCCTGGCGCTTGGACTGATCCTCCACTGGTTCTTTTTCGTCTGCGCCCTGCCGGCGTTTGGGCTTTTCGTCTTTACCGAATGGGCAACCGCTCGCCAACAGGCGCGCACCCCTGGGTACCGTTATAACTTCGATGAGGACGGCAACATCGAGGCGATCCAATGCGAAAGCTGTGGAAGAGCAAGTCACAGCCGAGATGATATAGAGGCAAAGTATTGTAGTTTCTGCGGCCGCTACCACAAGGGACATGGTAACTTGAAAAAAGCCTCCGGAAGTTCTCGATCATGACGGCGTCACGGGACGTTCTACAGTTTCCTGAAGCCAAAAATGCTGCAGCGATCTCCCGACGGCGGCGGTTCCGCAGCTGCCGGCCCATTAGATTTTGTGAACAGGCGTAAGATCATTTTTTTTCTTGTTCTTTTGGGCGGGCTGGGTGCTCTAACAAGCCCAGTTTCGGCTTCGGAGAGTACCAAGTATTCCAAGCTCTCGAATAAGGAGCTTAAGAGCCGAGCTTTGACCGTAGTCAAAGCCGTTAGGAAACTTGTTTATTCCTATAATGACAAAGATCGCGATATAACTAGCGACTTTGAGGCAGAATATCTGGCGACGCGAACAACCGAACGAAAATCTCTGCGGGATCGATGGCACAAAAAGGTCGAGGACGCGCAGGCGTCCTCGGTACGCGATTACCGGCAAAACTATGCATCAGACGCGGCCCTGTTGAGAGAGGAACTGCAGAGGAGACTGCCCAAAGGCCTGCAACGGCGAGACTTGCCGAAGCTCTATTCAAATCCTGAAAATGTTTTAACACTTGAACTGATTGCCGACGACCTGGAGCTCCTTGCTAAATCACTTCCTGAGACTTGATCTCAACGGAAATTACCAACCGGCCAGCTAACTTGACCTTCCTAGGCGCTTACGCGGGTTCTCCGGTTTCATCAAGGCTGAGCGTATGAAGTGAGGGTCTACATTGATGAGCTGACAAGCCCATAGAAAGCTGCCGATTTCCTCGTTTGACGACGCCAGCCAATGTTTAGCGTAACGTTTGTCCGATGGAGTCGACAAAGCTGGCGCTTCCGAGTCGCGAATCGCTTGGATGATGACGTGCGTCCAAAGCTGTGCTTCAGGCAACATGAATACTCTCCTCAGGAGGTTTTACCCGCCAAAATGGCTTAAGATAGAGATCCGCTTTTTTAGCCGTATACGGGGCGTGAAAGCCGGATCGCTACACCAGCACCAATCATCCGAAGGAGTTTCCACGTTGATAACCTGGCCTTTGCTGGTTCGCTTCTCCGGCAACCCGTACAAAAAGCCCCATCTCTCCATGCCGCTCAATAAATCATAGGGAGAGATCTGCTGCGTTTCCCCAGTCTCATTTAGAGGCGAATTACTTTCGGGAACATCGCTGCCCAAGGAAGCCCATGTCTCAGGCGCCGGGAAAGACCTCACGTCCGGCACATTTTCTTCGGAATACGCTCCGTTTTCCTGTGGCCAGGGCCGATTCCGGCGCCAGTGAGTTCTGGTCTCGAATTCAGTGACTTCAATCATTAAGCTCCCTCGCTTCCACAATGATATTAGTTTGCAAGCATCCTTTACACTGAGCAACGAGGAGACCAGGAACGTCTGGGAACAAGACAAGATTCGCGAGAATTCTTGAGAAACATGCTAGTCCCGCATCCGAGAATGGACCGCCAGCGGCTGTCGCACGAGCGCAACAGATGGGCAGAGTTCACGCTAATCGCATCGAATTTGCTCGAGGCATCCCGCCCGTCCTATCAGCGTTGATGGCCATCTCCCAAAGCTCCGGTGCAAATTATTTATTGCGGTTAAGATGCGGGCTGGATTATGATTGGCTATGGGCAAAAAAGAAAAGAAGCCGATCTCTATAGGACCGCAGTTCTACACGCTTCTCTCCCTTACGGATACGATCGTTGCCGAACTGCGCTGGGGTAAGAAGAAAAATAATCGATCAGCTAAAGTTGCCGACCCGTCGACGGCAGAACGGCGCCTGATAAGAAAACGCCTGAGCGGCAAGCTAAAAACAGAGCGGCTTTAATCAGCTCGGTGAGTGATGCCAACGTTGATAGTTGGCTACGAAGTTGATTGAGAGGCGACATGGGAGAGTTCTTACAATGACAACGTCGATGACTGAGTATTCTAACCCCGCCTGCAAACCGAAGCGCCTTCTTTATTTTACACTCCAGCGAACCAGCTAGCATCGCGTTTATCCAGCTAAAAATATTCAGATCGACGCAGCAACTCACGAGAGAACGTCAACTGCGCCCGGATTCCGCAGTTAAAAACTGAGCGAGGGGCAAGCCTGGAGAAGCGAAGACACCGGAGTGTTCCGTTTCAAGTCTTTTTTGATGCTTGGCTCGCCGCCTCTATTTGCGTGACGTCGTTACGCACGGCACCGACAGTTGTCGCCTCTCAAAGGTACAAACGCATTGTCTGCGCTGCGGAAGGTTTGCTCCTCGCTCATGACTTCTCCTTCAACTGCGCAATCCGGGTTCAGTTGATACTTCGAAAGCCGGCATACAACCTTAACCGCGCCGTCCCTCCCCTGCACCGATAATCAGGTCCTTTTTGGCGGCGATCCTTCTTCGTGAAACCACTCGCATTTGCCGTCACGGTGCTTCTGAATACAACCATTACAAAAGCTATACGGCGGATCCGAGCTGTCTCGCTGCTCGTAACCAGATTGGGGCCAGTGCTCGCAGTTTCTGCAAAAGTGCCATACGTTCTCCCTGGGTAGCTTTCGATAGAAAGTTTTTGTCACGGGATCACCTCGAAGTTCGTCAGGATGTATAGATCTCGCAGGGTTTGAATAATGCAGGGGGATAGCGATTCTTATTTGGGATGTGTTGCCGGAGAACGAAAACAGGCAGATAGATAACAGAGGATTAATGCCAATCAGCCGCTGTATTGATCTCATGTTCTCGCCGTCTGGCCGATGATGCAGCATGTAAACCGCGGCGGTAATACACCTCGGGTACGCCTCTGTCAACACCTCTGTCCGTACGACCTCATACAGGCAAGCGGTTACTGCCGGCACGGTTAAGCCGCGGTTTACACCCTCAGATCGAACGAGACGTTGCCAACTTGCGGAACTAACAGCAGATAAGGCCGAGAGGCCGACAGGGTTTCTTTTACGACGGAGAGCGATTGACCATTCAAAACCTCAGTTGGGGGTAAAGACCTCACATTGGCGGTAACCGTAGCGCAATGTCATGCGGCAAGTCGCCAGGGCTGGCCTAGCAGAAGTATAGTCTGAGGAACCAACATTCAACGGATGCGGCGCGAAGAGAGCCTCAACCGCGAAAGCTGCTGGCCGGACAGATCGCCAGGCTGATTAAAGCTGAGGTTAGCGATGGACTGGCTCCTCGCAAATTGTTATCGATATTGCTACAGAGAAACGGGTGCCCACCTGAAAGCAACAGGCTTGCTCTGGAGAAGGAAGGTGCCCGGTGGTGCCGCTGGTCTTCAAAACCAGTCTGGGGGCCGTAAGGTTCCCGGAGGGTTCGACTCCCTCCCTTCTCCGCCAGATATAACCGTCAATCGTCATGCGCTCGCCGTGAAAACCGCTTGCAGAATCTGCCAGGCTTCGTCCTGGATTCGCTTGAGATGCTCCTCACTGCGCATGCTTTCCGCGTAAATTTTGCACAGGTCTTCAGTTCCCGATGGGCGCACGGCGAACCAGCCGTTTTGTGAAACGACTTTAAGCCCGCCTATCTCAGCATTGTTGCCCGGCGCCCGCGTCAGCTTAGCGGTGATCGCTTCGCCCGCCAATTGCTCAGCCGACAACGTCTCAGGACTGAGCTTTTTAAGCGCCGCTTTTTGTGCCGCCGTTGCCGGGATATCGGTGCGCGCGTAATAAGGCATGCCGAGATCTCCAACAATCTCTTCATAGCGTTCGGCGGGATCTTTTCCCGTCCGCGCGATGATCTCCGCCGCGAGCAGGCAGAGAATAATTCCATCCTTGTCGGTGGTCCAGACCGACCCATTGCGGCATAGAAAACTGGCCCCGGCGCTTTCCTCGCCACCGAAGCAAATCGTGCCGTCAAGCAGCCCTTGTGAAAACCATTTGAAACCGACCGGCGCTTCGAAAAGCTTGCGCCCCCGTAAATCCACTACTCGGTCGATTAGCGAACTGCTCACCAGAGTTTTGCCGACGGCAGCGCGGGGATTCCAATCCGACCGGCTGGCCAGGAGATAATCAACAGCCACCGCCAGATAGTGATTGGGGTTCATCAGGCCAACGCTCGGCGTGACGATGCCGTGGCGATCGGCGTCGGCATCATTGCCCATGGCTATCCGGTATTGATCCTTTAGATTCACCAAACTCGCCATGGCATAGGGGCTCGAACAGTCCATCCTGATTTTGCCGTCGTGATCAAGAGTCATGAACTTAAAGGTTGGATCAACTTGAGTGTTGACCACGGTCAGATCCAGTCGGTACCGCTCGCCGATCGCTTGCCAGTAAGAGATCGCCGCACCGCCAAGAGGGTCGATACCGATTTTTATTAGACTTGCGCTGATTGCTTCCATGTCGACAACTTCGATCAGATCATCGACATAGGGCGTCAGCAAATCTTGTTGATGGACGTTGACTGCACGAAGCGCGGCATCGTAGGAGAGCCGTTTCGTTTCCCGATTGCCCTTCTTTAAGAGATCATTGGCGCGCTGCTGAATCCAGTCGGTCACGTCAGTATCGGCGGGGCCGCCGTTGGGCGGGTTGTACTTAAATCCGCCATCCGCCGGCGGGTTATGTGATGGTGTGACGACGATGCCGTCGGCAAAACCATTTTTTTTATTGCCGTTGTAATTCAGAATTGCTCGGGAGATCGATGGCGTCGGCGTAAAGCCATCGTCGCGCTGAATCACGGTCTCGACTTCATTGGCCGCGAGAACTTCGAGGGCGGTGCGCTGCGCCGCGCCGGAAACCGCGTGAGTGTCCTTGCCCATGAAGAGGGGCCCGGTTATTTTCTGGGTGGCGCGATAATCACAAATTGCCTGAGTCATCGCCAGGATATGCGCCTCATTGAGTGACGTGTCCAGCGGGTTTCCACGATGACCGCTCGTGCCGAAACTCACTCGTTGCAATGGATTATCGATGTCGGGAGTTCGGTCGTAGTAAGCCCTCTCGAGTTCGCCGACGTTGATCAAAACTTCCTGGGGCGCGGGTTTCCCCGCCAAAGGATGAATACTCATCGATCTACTCCTCCTGCCGCCGAATTGCGTCCACGCCACTGCCTAACAAGACTTAATCTAAACGTTTAGCGGGGTATGCTCCAGAGGTTGATTTTTGGTGCACAGGTGAGCCACCGCCGGACGGGGATTACCCGCCTTAGCGGAGTGATATCGGTCAACCACAAAACACGGTCGCAACAAGGAAGCGTAGGGAATGAAAGGCTGGGGTAGCGACCTGGTCACATCCCCTGGGTGTCACTGACAATCGGCGTGACCGCATTCACAATCACCGGAACTCGATCGCGGCTGGCAACTGCACAGTGCTCGCTGCAAAATTTTCTCCGTCGCGCGAAACGCCCTGCCCTTTCTCCAGCGCACAACCACAATCCGGATGAGCGCAGCTCTCTTCCGCCATTTTAACTCACCTCCTTTCTGTCCGGCCTTTCTTGCCGGCTAAATCGAACCTCTGACGATGCATCCGCGCGATGGGTCGTTCTGTAGCGTTGCCCTCGCCGGATCGGACGCAGAGATCGTCCCAGTAACAGGCAGCGCAAATTCAAAGTATTCGCGCGAGAATGAATAAATTTTGACGCGTGACGCTGCTGCTGTGTTGATGTCGGAACAAACATTTATTCGGTTTTCCTGTGGTTATCTAGAGTCATCGTGATGCTTTGGTCCAGCCGGGCGAGCAGGAGCGAAAATCACGGAACTTAGTTTGGCAGTGTAATCCGATTTTTTACTAAGAGCCGGTATCTTTCGACAATTTTTTGGCCCCGGGTCATACCCGACATTGCCGGTGGCGGTCGCGGCGAAATTCCTGCTTACTGAAATCGGTGTCTATGCGTTGCTCCGCGGCGTTGATCCGCGTTTTCACGTTGATTTTCGTTCATGACATCGGTTACACGATACGATAATCGTTAGTCTTGCCAGGTTCACCATATGACTGGTCTGGTGCGATACCCGGAACTTTCCTGGCGCTGCTGACGATCGCCATTGGCTTGGGAACGCAAGCGATCTGGTTGTGCCGTGCGCGCCGCCGAGCAGTTGATGGACCTAGCCGAACACTTACGAGCCGTTCTCTCCCATGGAACTTAGAGTACAATCGTGAAGGAGGTAAAGCATCTGTCCGAACTCATTTTCGCTGCGCAGAGCTTGCTCTCATCGCAAGAATGTTGAACTCTGCTCGAGAGCGACTACATATTCCAGCCGTCGTCATCATGGTTCTTGGTGGTGACGAATAGCTTGGCCGACCACGATCGAGGAGAATCCCATGTCTAAAAGAAATAACGAAGTCAGCCGGCGAAATTTTTTAAAAGGATCCGCCGCGCTTGGCGCAGGCCTCATCACCGCGCCTTACCTGTTTCGCAATGCTTTTGCCGCTTCCAGAGACCGCATTACGATCTATCAGAACACCGTCGCCGATTCGATCAATCCCTATAATCAAAGTTCCGGTTCGATCTACGGCAATTGGCAGCACGTCATCGAGCCGCTGGTGGAATTAGATTACACAAAAAAGGCCTGGGTCGGCGTCCTTGCCGAGTCCTGGGAGTTCAAAGGAAAACAATGGGTGTTCAAGCTCAAAAAGGGCATCAAATTTCACAATGGTGCGCCATTGACATCCCAGGACGTGGTATTCTCGGTCGAAAGGATGCGCGATCAAAAGGGCGGCAGCCTGCAAGCATCGAACTTCAATGATGTCACTGAAATACAAACGCCGGACGATCGGACTGTCATCTTCGTAACCAAGCAGCCTCTGGCAGTTTTCTTGGACCGCTTGAGAAACCGGTTCATCGTCAGCAAGGTTGCCGGCGATAAATACGGCGACCAGCTGTATCAGAATCTGGTCGGCACCGGTCCTTATAAATTCATCAGCTTTCAACGCGGCGGTAATCTGGTATTCACCCGCAACGACGATTATTGGGGCGGCAAGGCGGTGATCAAAGAAGTCGTTTTTCGCAAGGTCACCGAAGATGCTGCGCGTTTGGCGGCATTGGAATCAGGTCAGACCGATTTCATTAACGCCATTCCGGTGCATGAAGTCGGCAGATTAGAGCGTCATCCGCGCATCAGGATCGATAAGATCGAAGGCTTGGAGATGTATTTTCTGATGATGAACGTCACCTACAAGCCTTTTGACAACAAGTTGGTGCGTCAGGCTGTCAATCACTGCGTCGATGCATCGGCTATTGTCAAAAACATTTTTGACGGCATCGGTTATCCGATCGACGGGCCGGTCGGACCGCACGTCATCGGCTCTGATCCGAAACTCAAACGCTACCCCTATGATCCCAACAAAGCTAAGGCCCTACTGGCGCAAGCCGGATACTCCGATGGCTGTGACGTGCAGCTCTACTATTCCGCCGGCCGCTATGCCAAAGACAGAGAAGTCTGCCAGGCAGTGGCGGCTCAGATGGTCAAAGGCGGCTTCAGAGTCGAGCTCATCTCTCAGGAATGGGCTCTGTTTTGGGGACAGGAAGGGGTCAACGGCGGCAAGCTCCCCTTCTATTATAACAATCGCGGATCTTTGACCGATGCGGATACCTTCTACGACCAGTATTTTCGCACAGGCACCACCAAGCGGTGCAATTACAGCAACCCGTCTTTCGACAAGATCATCGATGAAGAGCAAATGATCCCCGATATTAAGAAACGGATCGCGTTGCTGCAGCAGGCGGGAAAGATTCTTATGGAAGACGCGCCGTTCGTACCGCTTTACAATCTCGCATCCATTTACGGCGCGGCGAAGAATCTGGCTTGGCGGATGAGACCGGATGAGAAGGTGCTCGGCTGGGATATGAAGATTGTATAGTATACATGAAGATGCCCAGTTAAAGTCTTTTCGTCTGAACAGTACCGCTGGCGACTAGGCGGGTTCACCTATGAAGTAGCTGATCTTTCAAAATCAACCTACGACACCTCCTCGTTCGGACAGGGCTTTATACATAGGGCTGATTGTGTCCCGGCCGACAAGCCTGAGGGTACGGCAATGTCGCTTTTGCAATACACTGGATCGATTTCATCGCGAAGTGCCGGTGCGAGGCCGATGGCATCTTCCTTGCGGATCGAGTAGGTCAGAAAATAAACCTAAGGTTAGGAGCCGAAGATGCCGATCTTTTCTTTTTTGCTGAAGCGACGAATTCTTCAGAGTCTATTGGGTGGAGGGAGCCGAGGTGCTCAAGCGGGACGGGCCGGCGGCCTTTTGGGCGGCTCGTTTCGCAAAGCAGCCTTCGCCGGCATCACCGCTATGCTTGTCAAGCGAATGCTGCGGCGTAAATCGTTTTGAGCCTCCGATGCGCAGTCCCGCCCGCTGTCTTCCCTAGAACACGCACGCAAACGTAACCCCGGAAGCAAGGCGATCCGCCGGTGATTTTTTGGGGTCGAAACAGTTAGGGCCGTAGAGCAGGAGAAGCCCGCGGCTAGTCCGACAGAACGTCAGACTCAATCCCTACTCTTGGCGCTGATGGTGCTAACCTTCAACACAGGGCTGATCGATGCGGTCAGCTATATCGGACTCGGACGTGTGTTCGTCGCCAACATGACGGGCAACGTGGTTCTCTTGGCATTCGCCGCGGCCGGAGTTTCCGGCCTCTCGATCGCACGCGCTTTATCGTCTCTTGGCGGCTTTATTATCGGGGCGACGATCGGCGGAAAGCTCGGCTCCACCCTGGCGGCTGGCAGTCGGCGCCGGCTGATCCTTAGCGCAGGAATTTTAGAAGCGCTCTTGATCTTTGCCGCGGCCGTGAGCGCGATTGGATTCGACATGCCGTCATCGGCGCCGGCGCATCAACTGTACGCAATGATCGTTTTGACGGCATTATCGATGGGACTGAGGAATGCTACGGTCCGGCAACTCCGTGTCGCAGATGTCACGACCACGGTTCTAACGCTGACATTGACCGGCTTGGCCGCGGACTCCTCCGTCGCCGGTGGCAGTAACCCGCGGCCAGCGCGCCGCATCTTCTCCATCATAGCTCTGTTCGGGGGCGCACTTTCTGGTGCTTACCTTTTGCGCTATGGAGTGGCCTTACCGCTCTTCGTCACGGCAGCTTGCGTGCTCTTCACCACCGCGACGTATGCGGCGATCGCCGCGACAGCGGCAAAAGAATAGCCTGCTGCTAAATTGCGCTTGACTTCCAGCTGCCTTTCGCTCAAGTGCCACTCACCACGGGAAACTGCTCGTCGCAGACCGGCTCAAACGAATAGTCAAAGATCGACCATCGATTTCCCGGCTCGTTCCTTTTTGCTCGCTTGAGCTATGTTGGGGAAATTTTTGTTCACTGCATCAGGAAAAATTCTTTTACAGGCCGGTAGTTTACCGTCGCATTAGCAAGAGCGACACTGGAACTCTTTGGTATGTTCCTTGCTGATCCGCACTCGCCATGGAAATCACATGGAACCTTAGTCAACGCTCCGAGCAAACAAACGCCCTGCGCTATGGGGCAGATTATTCCGCCTACTCGCTGCGAGAATTATTTAAATTGCGTTACTGGTCTGATGCCGATCGCGAGCGCCAGGGAGAAAATCGACTTGAAGCCGAAATTCGAAAGCGATGCGCGCATATTCACGAGCGAACCAGCCAGAGAAAATCTGCCGTTGATCATTCGGCTCATTGCTACAGACCTTACGGGCTCATCTTCGGAGTAGTTTTCACTGTGCTTTCTAGCGGACCGTTCGTCGCGGTTAAATTCCTCGACGCGCTGAGCATCATGACTGACGTTAATGGAGATTATGCGCTGTTAACGGGTCTTTGGGCGGTGTTCACGCTTCCATTCGCGTCAATGATCTATTTGATCGGCGGCATGATGGATGCGGAGCGGGTCGTAAAATGGTTCAATTTGTAACCCCACGGTGTCCTGCCGTTTCAACTCTGGTAAAATGATCCAATGGATAAATACACGGCGAAACGCTGCTGCACGAACCCGGTTTAGCAAATTACTCCGTTCTCGTTTCATCTAAACTTTCGCCTTCCCCCCATCCAGAAGCTTTCCTTCCGGCTCATGTAGTCTGATCTCGTCTGAATATTTATCTTGCGCATTTCAGCCGCTGCTGCTCGCACCTGAAGAAATCAGCATGTTTAAAAATTTAACTATCCACGAAACCACCTGCCTGCCGTTCGTGAGTCCGCTTGAACAAGCTCATTCCTGATCATTCCTGATCTCGTCGAAAGGACCGGCGGAGACCTGGCAAAGGTTGATAGAACGCCGGGACTTTTCACATTCGTTCTTCTGTGGTGTTTTAAGAGATATGGCGCAACCTAAGCTGCCCTTACCGCTGCCTTTTGAAGAAATCATGCAGCGCCATCAGCGCGAAATCATGCGCTACCTGCTGCGTCTGTCGAGCAATCCCGAAGATGCCGCAGACCTGTTCCAGGAAACCTGGTTGCGCGCCTACCGCGCCTATCCCAGACTCGATGCCCGGGACGGCGTGCGTCCGTGGTTGTACACGATTGCGAGCAACCTATGGCGCAACCGCGCGCGTGATTCCGCGCGCCGCGCCCGGGTGCTCGTACCGGATGAGAAGGCGGTAGCCGCAGCGGACTTGATCGCAAAGGACCATCGAGTAGATCATGGGACTGAAGGCTATGCCGCGGTTCATTTGCGCGAACTAATCGCTGATCTGCCGGCGAAGCAGCAACAGGCGCTGCATTTGCGCTACTTCGCCGGACTTAACTATCCGGAAATAGCCAATGCCATTGACTGTTCGGAAGAAAGCGCGCGAGCAAATGTTTCCCAGGCTATCGGAAAGCTCAAGAAAAGATGGTGAAAGTCATGAAAATCGAAACTCTCATTGGATCAGCCGCGATCGACAGCCCGGAAGAAGTCATCCAAGAATTGTTGCTTCGCTCTTCTGCTAAGCTCGACAAGGCGCTAGAACGGGTTCGCAGACCACAAGCGGCGGTCGGTCTTGTGAAATCAAAATTGGGCGATCTGCTGGTAGCCCTGAGTGCCAGCGGTATTGTGCTTAATCATTACATCGAGCAAAGTAGCGATGTCGCGGCGGCCCTTTCAAAGCTGCGATTGCAGTTCGATCCGGTTGAGGATCGACCGGTTGTCACGGCAGTCGGCGAGGAGGTTGACCGCTATCTCACTGGTGCGGCCAATGCTCTGCGTCATCATGTTGATCTGACTCTTGTCGGTAATCCGTTCCAGAAGAAGGTCCTGGACAAGCTCGAAGCGGTCCCGCGCGGAGCGCTGATCAGCTATCAAGGATTGGGGGCTGCTATCGGTTCCGCAAGTAGCGCGCGGGCGGTCGGCAATGCGCTGCACAACAATCCCGTGCCGATTTACGTTCCATGCCATCGGGTGATTGCATCAGACGGACGAATCGGTGGATACGGTGGCGGCCCTGGGCGTAAACGCCAGTTGCTGCGCAGCGAAGGTTTTGCGCTCGGTGATGGCGCTGTAAAAGTTCCCGACAACGTGGTTTGGGGACACAGGACAACCCAGATTTTCTGTCGAGCCAGCTGCCGCGCTGTGGCGCGGATGGGTCGTGGACGAATGCTTTTCTTCGCCGATCAGAAAGCTGCCCGGCAGGCGGGGTTACGCCCATGCAAGATTTGCCGGCCCGACAAGTAGTTTGATGAATAATTTTGCAGGGGCACTAACGAACTTCGGATGAGAGCGTAAATCCATAGAAACGCCGGGCCGTTTGAGCAACAGCGTCAAGATGAACTTGCCATTCAAAACGCCCTACGATTGGCAGGCGATCATCCAATACTTTCAGTCACACTCCATCCCGGGAGTCGAACGGGTCACGGGCGATTCCTTTGCGCGCGTGTTTCGGATAGGAAATAAAGTCGGCTTCGTCGAGGTTCGCCCGCGTTCTCGCCAAATCGCAGCTGAAAGTCTGGATCGTGTCTGAAGATCCCAAAACAATATCTGAAACGGCGCGCCGGGTTCGAAAAATGTTCGACTTGGATTGCGATCCGGTGCTGATTGCGAAGAGCTTCGAGCGCATTCCACTGCTGGCGGCCCTATGCCGCCGCTTTCCCGGTCTCAGAGTGGCTCGCGGCTGGGACTGCTTCGAAACCGCCATATGTACGATCTTGGGGCAACTCGTTTCTGCCGGGCACAGAGAACGTCTGATCGCTCAACTGGTAAGCAACTACGGCGAGGAGGTAGTCGATCCCTCGACATCGAAAAGAGCATACTTGTTTCCCGCTGCCGGAGTCCTGGCTAGCTCAGATCTAAGCGCGATCGGAACGACCAGCGCTAGGCGAGAGGCCATCCGAGATTTCAGCCGGCGCGTGCTGAGCCGGGCCATTTCTCTCGCCGAAGATCAGGATCCCGCCGCGTTTCGCGAGGCGCTTCTCGAAACCAGAGGGCTCGGCCCGTGGTCGGCTGAATATATCAGACTTCGAAACGGTGATACCGACGCGTTTCCCAACACGGATTTAATTCTCAAAAGAGTTCTCGATCTTCATTCCGATTTGGATTTAGAACGGATCAAGCCTTGGGGATCGTATGCGGCGGTTTATCTGTGGAAGGAATTTGCCCAAACGCTCTCCAGGAAGAGAAAGAAACAAGCATGATGCTGTCCTATAAAGACATGGAATCACCGGTGGGCAAACTCAAGCTGGTGGCAAACGCCGATGCTCTCGTCGCAATATTGTGGGAGCGGGAACGACCCAACCGGATCAAGCTCGCGACGCTCAAGTGCAATCCGCAACAGCCGATCCTGGTAGAGACTGAGCGGCAGCTACAACAATATTTCGCCGGCACGAGAAACGAGTTCCATCTTCCGCTTGAGCCCGTTGGGACCGAATTTCAGAAGAAGGTCTGGCGGGCGTTGCGAGAAATTCCGTTCGGTCAAACCAGGAGCTATCTGGATCTAGCTAAGAGCATCGGATCTGCCAAGGCCGTCCGCGCAGTCGGCGCCGCCAATGGCAAGAATCCGTTGTCGATCATCGTGCCGTGTCATCGCGTCATCGGCTCGAATGGAGCACTGACCGGCTTTGCCGGCGGGGTCGAAGTCAAGGCGAAGCTCTTGGCTCATGAAAGATGCCCGAGCTTTTCCGCGCGCTTCTAGGAAGAATATTCATGACCGCCCCAGCGGCAACTGGAGAAAAGAAAATCGATTGGGAGCGGGCATGCGCTGCTCTCGACGAACGTGGCTTTGCGGTGCTCCCCGGCGTGCTCACGCAGAAAAACTGTCGAGAGATCGTCCGCTACTACATTGATGATCATCGGTTCCGCTCGCGAATCGAGATGTCCCGTTATTTTTTCGGCCAGGGCGAATATAAATATTTCAACTATCCGCTACCGTCTATCGTTCAACAACTCAGGTCTTCCATTTATCCGCATCTCGCCGCGCTTGCCAATCGATGGGGCGGCCGGCTTGGAAGTAAATTGCCTCTTTATCCTGAAACGCTCGCGGACTATCTTGAACAGTGTCATCGCGCGGGCCAAAACCGTCCAACGCCATTGCTGCTGAAATATGGCGCCGGTGATTTCAACTGCCTGCACCAGGATCTTTACGGTGACAATGTGTTTCCGTTTCAACTCACCTTTTTCTTGAGCCGGCGCGGATCCGACTTCACCGGCGGTGAATTCGTGCTTGCCGAACAGCAGCCGCGCCGGCAATCTCGGGTGGAAGTGCTCTCTCCCGAGCAGGGCGACGCGGTAATCTTTGCAGTTCATTATCGACCTGTTAAAGGGGCGCGCGGCTACTACCGCGCCAACCTTCGTCACGGCGTCAGCACGATTCATTCCGGGCAGCGATACACCTTGGGGATCATTTTCCATGACGCGAAGTGAGAGTGAGTGGCTGCTCGAGTTGATCGATCAATGTGGATCTAAGGCAGGGGCGCGGGCTCGATCCTTTTTCCGCGATGCTGGTGAGCTTGCGAACCAGGTTCACCTTCTCCAAGCACAGCAGGGTGCTGAAAAAGACCCATATGCTTCGTTGCCGCTCAAAACGCCTCGCTGCAACGTACAGTAAGTACGCCTGCGCTCGTCGATTTTCGCGCACCTTTCAGCACCCTGCTAGATGGTTTCGTGAAATATTAGCGGCCGGTCGGGCAACGCCCCCAAACGACGCCTCGTTGTGGCGTTAGGTTTTGCTTGGATCGAAGTATTGGTCGCCGCCCCGGGTTCTGATGAATGCTTCGAATTGGCTCAGAATATCCGGCGGTTCGTTCGCCAGGATCAGTAATGAGCGATGCTTCGGCTTGAGGAAATCATGCTCCACTGCATGATCGAGAAACTCGATGAGACGATTGTAGTAGCCGCCGGTGTTCAAAAGCCCGCAAGGCTTGCGGTGAATGCCTAGCTGAGCCCAGCTAAGCACTTCGAAAAACTCCTCCATCGTGCCGATGCCGCCGGGCATCGCGATGAAGCCATCTGACAACTCAGCCATCATGGCTTTGCGTTCGTGCATCGATTGTACAATGCGCAACTCGGAGAGACCGCGGTGCGCGACCTCTTTACTGACCAACGAGTCGGGGATTACACCGATGACATGGCCGCCCAGGTCCAGGACAGCCTCGGCAATGACCTTCATCAGCCCCACATTACCACCGCCGTAAACCAAGCTGTAATTGCGCCCGACCAACTCACGGCCCAGTTGTTGCGCCGCCTCTGCATATTGCGGATTGCTTCCGTGCCTGGACCCTGTGAATACGCAGATTCTTTTAATCGGCTGGATCATGCTCAGGTACGCGCTTATTCGCCGGACCGCTTGCGCCGAATGACAAAAAACTAGATTATCTCTCCGCCGGATTATCGGTTTCATTCTTGTTGGCACCTCTGATATTCATGCCGGCAAGGATCATCTGCAGTATCACCATCGCCCAAGCTCGAGTGTGCCAGCCCCAGACAATCCAAAGCGCATTGCTCAACAAGAAGCACCAAAACCCGATCATCCTGCGAATCTTTCGCTGCGAGCCAATGAGCCAGGCAGCGATAACCGTCACGACCATCGCCGGCCACTGAAGAGCATCTAGCCAATCCATTGATCATTTCCATTGCTTGAGAAAGCGACCAGACCTGAGTTCATCTTTGATCAGCAGCAGAATCCTGGTTCATGGTTGCGATCTTCCCGAAATAGCAGTGAATCGGATCAAGGATTGTCCGTGCTACGTCGGGCTGAGCCGGTAAGATCCTGAATGCGGCCCTTAGTCTTCGGACGAAATAGTGTCCTCCTCAGACTTCCGAGCTCCTCTGTTTAGGATGTGTTCCATTTGGCGCACCAGCGAGAGCGTCATCCAGGCCAGAAGGGTTGCCACCAGCGCCAGGCCAAACCGGCCCAAGCCGACCGCGACGCCCAATGCCGCGGTCATCCAAATGCCCGCGGCCGTGGTTAGTCCCTCGACGGCTCGCTTATCATAGAGCTTTAGGATCGCGCCGGCGCCGAGAAAGCCAATTCCGGTCACCAGACCCTGTATGACACGCGAAATGCTGTCGGGGTTCATGCCGAACTCGCCGCTGGCGATAATAAAAACCGCCGCGCCTGAAGCGACCAGCATATGGGTCCTGAGCCCCGCCGGTTTTCCAGCCCGCTCGCGTTGAATCCCGATCACCGCGCCAAAAATCATTGCGACGATTAGCCGGACGGTTATCCGGGCCATTGCTTCCGCTTCCGGAAATCCGGCTGCTAATTCTTCCCAGACAACGTTCATGGACGCTAGCTATACTCTAAAAAGGCCGAGCATGCGCGCATCAAAGCTATGATCCAAAGCAGCGGCAGAATTTACTTGGATTGCTGCTCCTCAAGCTTGCGCAGTCGCTCGCGCATGGAGCGCTCTTCGTTCCAGCGGGATGTATCGTCTCTAACGATAGCAGCGATCGCCTCGGTCTGTCCGTCCGCGCGCGCTAAAAGCGCTACAGTAAATGCAATGGATAAAGGCCGGCCATCTTTGTGCCGAGCCGGCACGCGCAAGACTTCCGCGCCGTATTTGGTTTGCCCGGTGCGCATCACTTGCTTGTAGCCGTCCCAATGACGCGCGCGAAAGCGCTCCGGAATAATCAGATCAAGGCTTTGTCCCAACGCTTCCCGCGCTGCAAAACCAAAGATCCGCTCGGCTGCGGGGTTCCACGAGAGGATCCTGCCTTCCGGATCGGCGGCGATGATGGCGTCGCCGGCGGCCTGAACCAGCCGTTCAAAATCTATTGCATTGCTCATTCCCATCTCCACCGTCACTGTCTTGTTATCCGTTGCTGTGATGGACGTCATAACCCGAGCACCTACGAATGTTTTCGGACACCCGGCGGAACTAAGAACCACACTCTACAGCATTCGATCGTAAGATTCTGCGTTAGGCTAAGTCAAACTTGATCCTTGATTGAACGCAAAACTGTAAGCAGTCTACTCAACTGATAGACACAAATTCCAGGCGCGCCTGACGCTGCGTGTTTTATCTTCGTCTGCCGTAGCCGAACGAACGCTTACCCGGCGCGCCTTGACCGCGGCCGCGGCCGAAAATGGGTTTCGGATTGGGATCGAGAAGTCGTGTATAGGAGTAGTTAAAATTCTCCAGCTTGACCCGCGGGATCTTCTGGCCGATGAAGCGTTCGATGGCGGCAATCTCCTGGACGTCCTCCCCGGTCATGATCGTAAAAGCATCGCCGACACTCTGCGCGCGTCCGGTGCGACCGATCCGGTGCACGTAATCTTCCGGATGATGCGGCACATCGAAGTTGATAACATGGCTGATTTGAGCCACGTCGATACCGCGCGCGGCGATATCGGTGGCGACCATTACCTCATAACGGCCGTTGCGGAAGCCATTCAAGGCGTGCTCGCGCTCGCGTTGAGTTCGGCGCGAATGAAGAACCGCGACCGCATGTCCCTGCTGATGGAGCTTGCGCACGACCCGGTCGGCGCCGTTTTTGGTGCGGCAAAATATCAGCACCTGATCGTAATCGGTGCGCCGGAGCAATTCTTCCAAGAGTTCCTGTTTCTGTTCGGAATCCACCGGATACAACGCGTGGGTTACGGTCTCCGCGGGAGAGCGCCGCTGCCCGATTTCGATCTTTTCCGGTTTATTCAATGCCCATTTGCAAAGCTGGTCGATCTCCGGCGGAACCGTCGCCGAGAACAACATTGTTTGTCGATTACGCGGGCATTTTTCCACTATCTTGCGCACGTCGGGCATGAATCCCATGTCCAACATTCTATCAGCTTCGTCGAGGACCAGTATCTCGATTTTGTCGAGGCGCAACATGCCACGGCTAATCTGGTCAAGCAAACGGCCTGGCGTCGCCACCACGATATCGGCGCCGCGACGCAGTGCCTGATCTTGTTTGCCGTAACCCGTGCCACCGTACAAAACTATGGTTCGCAGATTGGTAAACCGCCCATAATCCCGAATCGCGGTTTCCACCTGCGCAGCCAATTCGCGAGTCGGCTCTAAGATGAGCGCGCGCAGGGAACCGCGTTGTCCCAACCGCGAAATTATCGGCAGCGCAAAGGCGGCGGTTTTTCCTGTGCCGGTTTGAGCCGAACCGATGAGGTCGCGTCCGTCCATCAGGATCGGTATCGCACGCAGTTGAATGGGAGTGGGATCGGTGTAGCCGGCAGCGCGTACGCCGTCGACGACTTTGGGTGAAAGTCCAAGTTTAGAAAAGGGCATAGTGCTTTATCACATGATATCGAAGAGTTAACAATCGCATGACATAAGTCGAGGCCGGCTTGGCGGCTTGTTAGTGCGAGTTTCAGTCTTTACATGGGCAAGCCGGACAAAAAAGGAATGTTAGTTGCGGCCGCTAAGCTCGCTCCTGATTGACCGTTCTTGTAAGCAGCGGGTACGGATTGATCGCGGTTCCGCCGAGCTCGTACACGCCATAGTGTAGATGATGCGGCGTTCCTCTGGCGTTGCCGGTATCACCGACGTAGCCGATGATATCACCGGCCATCACCCGGTCACCGGTTTCGAACCCACCAAAATCTCTCAAATGCGCATAGTAATGCGTTTGCCTCCCAGGCCCCATTACCCAGACTACATTACCGCCTAACCGGTTTTGTCCGAGTCTGATGATAATACCTTCCGTTGTCGACCGAACCGGCGTTCCCGGCCTGGCAAAAATATCAATGCCTTGATGATGACGACCGCCGTTTCTCGGAGCTCGCCAACTATTACGCAGTGCCGATGGCCGAACGCCGTCCACCGGAACCGGCAAGCTCGCCGGCGGCTCGGCCAAGGCCAATTGCAAGGCTAAGATCGGATGTTTGATAGACGAACCGACGACAAGCAGACCGCCCAACGCCAAAAACGCGACTATGCCCCCTATAGTCTTCGTCACAGCTTTTTAGTAGGAGTTTCCATTCATGGTCATCATGCCGGCGCTTGCGATCCAGTGCCGTTACATCGGCAACGCATGAGCGACTGAACGAAGATGCAAAACGCATCTGTCATTTGCTTAGTGGGATCAGCTCACTGTGATCTGGCGCGCTTTGGCATGCTCCATTTTAGGTACGTAAATTTCCAAGATGCCGTCGCGATAAGTCGCCTGGATTCCATCCTGCTGAACGGTTTGAGGCAGATAGAAAGATCGTGAGAACTTCCCGGCAACCCGCTCAACGCTGCGGTATCGAACGCCACTGACCGGCTCTTCGAGCTTGCGCTCGCCACTGACCGTCAACATTCCGTTTTTCACCTCTAAATTGAAATATTCCTTGTTCATCCCGGGAAGCTCGGCGCGCAACAGGTACGAATCCTTACTTTCCAAAACGTCCACCGCAGGATGCCAGACCGTGCCGGCCGAAGTCGATCGGCTCCGGTCTCGACCCAGAGTTTTAACAAATAGTTGGTTGATTTGAGAATTAAAACTATCTAACCCGGCAAACGGCCGCCATATCGTAAGTTCCATAAAAAACCTCCAGAACTAGACTGGTCTCCAGCGAAAAAAATTTAAGGTCGACCGTTGAGACTGTCAACTCGCTCTGACGAACACAGGGAGGCCAATTCTGAACAGGCTGCCCAAACCATATGCGCATTCAATCCGAACAGGGCAAATCGGATTCGTCGATCTCGACCCAGCTCACACGGCTCGACCAATGCCCATGAGCTGTCGGTTTTGTATTGGGTTCATCATCCAGAGTACCGGCTGGGATGATGACCCGCTGGCGATCGCGTGACGCATGAGGCACGGGACAATTGCAACGGGTACATATTTGCCGGGCGAAGCTTTTTGCCTCAGGCAGGTCATAACGCGCGATCAGCTCCTCTCCCTGAATCCAACGAAATTGATCGATCGGCACGGCAATGTTGGTGGCTCTCACGCCTCCGGTCGCTTTCCTGCAGCGTGAACAATAACAGTGAGAAAATCTCATGAATGGCGGGGTCACCCGATAGCGCACTGCTTTGCAAAGACAACTTCCATTGAGCTGTTGATCAGGCATGCTGCCTCCTTATGATTCTGAGGGCCGTTTCTACTACTATTTGGAACTCACAGGCGGCGCAAGGCGGCGCGGTCACAGTCGGGAGTATGTATATCTGAAACTGCAACACCTGGTTGATGACAAAATAGATGCTCGCTCCACCGTCCGTATTCTATGGAGGGCAACGCCTTGCGCCGAGTGAAGATCACCCCAGCGGATAACGCGCCAAGGCCGCCGCCAATTCCTTTTCGTTAGTCAGGTCGAGCCGCAAGGGAGTCAGGGAGACGTAACCTTGCTCGACCGCCCAGCGATCAGTCCCCTCTTCGGTGCCTTCGACGGGAACGACATTGAACCAGAAGTGCTTGCGCCCAAACGGGTCGTCGCCTGTGGCGATCTTGCCATCGTAATGGCGCACCGACTGGCGCGTCCATCGAAGGCCTTTGGGTTTTTCATCGGGAAAATTCACATTGACCAAGGAGTAATCCTTGTTCTCGGTTAGAAGAAGCGTCAAAACCTCTTCAAGGGAAGGTTTCAAAAGATCGAAGTTCGGCTCATCGATGGTGACAGTTGAGCTCAAGGCGATCCCGCGCAAACCCAGAAGCGTCGCCTGTTTGGCTGCAGCCAAAGTACCTGAATGCCATATGGAATTGCCCAAATTGCTGCCGAGATTTATCCCCGAAAGCACCACGTCCACTTTTTCCCAGTTAAAGATACCCAGCGCGACACAATCGGCCGGCGTGCCGTCGACCCGATAAGCTTCATAATTGCCGATCGGCGTGCGCCTGTACGAAAGCGGCCGCATGGCGGTGATTGAATGTCCGGCAGAAGAACGTTCCACGTCCGGCGCCACTACCCGCACTTCGCCAAACTTGCTTGCCACCTCCGCTAGAGCGGCAATACCCGGGCTGTAAATGCCGTCGTCGTTGGCAACCAAAATACGCATGAACCCAGCCTCCTTTCCGAGCTGCAAGTTACAAATTCGTTCAGCAGTGTTAATATGAGTATTTCACATTTGCCTGCGCGCTTCAGCAAGGTAAGGAAGGTCATGAAAGTTACGCTGATACATAATCCGGATGCCGGCAGCGACGATTTGAAATGCGGCGAAGATCCAGTCGATCTGATTCGTCGCACCGGCCACCAGCTCGTTTATAAATCCTCTAAGGACAGCGATTGGAAAAGCGTGTTGGACCGACCGGCAGATCTAATCGCGGTGGCCGGTGGCGACGGCATCGTTGGCGCAGTTGCCAAGCTCATGATCGGCAAAGGAACGCCGATCGCGGTTTTACCGCTAGGAACAGCCAACAACATCGCCAAGACACTCAACCTCATGGACGTTTCACTGACGCAGTTGATCGAGGGATGGAGCACCGCGAGGCGTAAGAAATTCGATACCGGCGCGGCCAATGGTCCGTGGGGTTCGGCGCATTTTGTCGAGGGCCTCGGCATCGGCTTGTTCACCGACATGATGACCCGGCTCGACGCCAGAGGCAATGTTGACTTGGCCCATTTGACAGAACCTGAGGAAAAAATCACCTCCGTTCTGGAAATGTTGCAAGCCCGGCTGCTGACATGTCCAGAGATAGAACTCCACGTTACAGTCGACGGCCGCGATCTCTCGGGCGAATACATACTGTTCGAGGTGATGAACATAAAATCCATCGGTCCGAATTTGTTTTTAGCGCCTAATGCCGATCCCGGCGATGGCTTGTTCGATGTGGTGTGTCTGACCCGAGGCGCGCATGATACACTTGATCGCTGTCTCGAGGAGTGCAAGGAAGGCAGCCCAGCGCCGACCGGCTTGCCCGTTCGAAGAGGAAAGCAAATACATATCGAATGGGAAGGGACCCCGATTCACATTGACGATCAAGCATGGCCCGAAAGCGGCGCAAATTATCCGCCCTCGTTAACGGTAATCGATATAACCGTAGAGCCTGAAAGTCTGGAATTTCTGACACCGGCCTGAGGCTTACACGCAGACAGGAAAATAGTCAGCGCCGCGCGATCGCCGACAATTGCATCAGCCGTCTCGCTACAAAACCTCTCCTGGGATCCACGTCTGTCGGAAAGCTTCACACCGAAAGTGTCAGGCCGATTGAATCAACCGAACTGCCGCAGCAAAAGCAAATAACAGATGCTGAGCTTGAAGTCTCTGAAGTGATGGATGGGCTTTAGTGAAATCGGACGCTTGTTTGGCCGGGGGGATAATAGAAATTGAATAGATCATAAGGACGGCGCGGATCCTTGTTCAGGTTTTCAACCCTCTGCTGGGGAAAATAAACTGGCAAACTCTCAGCTCGAACACCTATGGGATCCCGGTCTCGATCTCTGCATAAGCGCGCTACAGCCATGATGATGGCAGCCGAAAAAAGTAAAGATTTCATCGTGACTCTCTTTCTATGAATGGCGTACCGTGGACCGAGTTAAGGCCGTATTCTATGTCGCGTAGGACATGCGGGCAGTGCTGCTTCGCGGCTTGATAGAGCTCCAATGCTTCCTCTTGACTGCACTCAATGACAACGCACATCGAGAAGGGCCTTTCATCGGCCCAACGGTCAAGCTCCGGAGAACGGCGGAGAACACTATAGACGGAATGCTGAGGGGAGATGTCGTGCAAGAGTTTTTCGTAGTCGGATCGCGCCAGCCCAATGATGACTTCCATAGGTGTTTAGAACTCGATGATCACTGAGGGCGCAGGAGAGAGCAATTAGCGAGCCAACTTGTGAGTTTCGAAATTGTCAATAACACTACCGATAGGGTGAAGGACACAGACATGGATAGTGCAGACCTGGACGAAGCCCGACATGCAGTGCAACACAAATGCGCAGAATCGGGGCCTCGCTAGCAAAGCCGGCAGGAATTTTCAGAAGCACTCATTGTTTTCTGCAGCGAATCCTCACGCCGTCATCACCGCTCAATTAGAGGTCTCGACATGTACCAGGTGGTCGTACCGATGACCACTTCCTCATGCTTAACCACGAAGCCAAATTTTTTGTAGAACGAGACGTTTTCAACTCGATCGGTTTCAAGATAGCCGATCGACCTTTCCTGCTCGAGTTCCGCGATATAAAGATCCATCAACGCGCTACCAATTCCCTGTCGCTGTCTTCCCGGAGCTACACCGATGGGCCCGAGATGAACGTGCGGTTCCTGCGGATCAAGGTGGCACCATCGGGCAAACCACTGAATGAATTTCGGCACCGCCTCGCCCATAGACTTCAACAGTGTTGCGGCCGCATTAGGAATCTCCTCCGGCGTCGGCAGACAGTAAGGCCAGGCGCGGAAATGAATATAGCCGCAGAGCGCCCCGTCGTGTAACGCGACGAAGGCTCGACCGAAAAACATGTTGCGCAGGGCGAGTCGAAAGAAACGCCGATTCTGGTCGATACGACCGCTGCCGAATGCGGACAAGTGCAACGGACTGGAAACGAACGCGTCGGCAAGGACCGACACGCAGTCATCCACATCAGCCGGAGAGTATTTCCTCAATACAAGGTTCATGGCGCAAGGACGCTGTCGAAAGTCTACTACGAGCTTTATCTCGGAGAAAACAGTATCGCTCCGGAATTCTCTCCGGCGCACGGTTGTCTTCGAACGCGCCCTCTGCTCTGGCTTAGAATCATCGGGCGCGGATTTGACATTATTCTGCGGTTATCGCAAAGATAGGCGCAGATTCGCACTGGAGGGAGCACACCGTGAAGATTCTACGATATGACGACGATCGGATCGGGGTTATCAAGAACAACGATAGGGTTGTCGACGTCAGCGATGCCATCAGCGCGCGCAAGGCCAAGGGGCCGCAACGGGTGATGGAAGAGATCATCGAAGGCTGGCGCAAATACCGCCGCCGCTTTGAAAAGATCATGAACGAGCAGGAAGGCGTGCCATTGAGCAGCGTCCAAATCCGCGCGCCCCTCCCACGTCCGAGCAAGTGCATCGCGGCTTTCAGTAACTATATCGATCGTCCGGAGCGCACCGCCGATAATTTCCCCAACGAGTATTTCTACAAATCGCCCGACCTCGTCGGCCCCGACGGCGCGGTGGAATTAACCGACATCCCCGCCGCGGTAGTTTATCAACCCGAAGCCGAGCTCGCGTTCGTCATCGGCAAGTCCGCTAGAAACGTTTCGGAGTCCAAAGCATTAGATTACGTTTTCGGCTATGTGCCTTTCTTCGATATCTCGACGCGGGGCATGGTGCGTCGGACGCAGTTTGTTCCCAAGGGGCAGGACACGCATGGATGTGTCGGGCCGTGGATCATCACCAAGGACGAGATCCCCGATCCGCACAATCTTAACGTAAAATCGTGGACCAACGGCGAGCCGCGACAAAACTATAATACCAGCGCGATGGCGCACAAGATCCCCAATCAGATTGCCTGGCTTTCACGATTCGTAAAACTCAATCCGGGAGACATCGTCGCCACCGGCACTTTTCATGAAGGCTTGAAGCCGGTGAATTCCGGCGACACTATCGAGATCGAATTCGCCAACATGGGCCGGGCGAAGTTTCAGGTCAAAGGCAACAGCCCGCGCAAGGATGCGGACTGGCTGCCCGGGAAAAACCAACCACAGCCTCCTCCTGGCGGCGGCATGCACAAGGTCTGAGCGGACTGGGGTGGTGGTGTTGGGGATTGGGTGTCGGGGTCGGATACCGAACGCTCCACTTTAAACCGCAGGCTTGCCAGCGCAACGCCGCGGACAAAAGCTCGACAGAATTGCGTCGCTGATTTCTCTTAACCAAAACCAACACCGAGTACCCGGATCTCATCCGCCCTCCTTCATCCGCATCAATCCCACGTGCCACGGCATGACTAGCTTGTAGAGCAGATTGAAGAGTTGATTGAGCGTGTAACCGAGAATCGCCAGGGTAAGCATACCGGCATACATCTGCGCTACTCTAAATCGGCGCTGTGAATCGAGAATAAAGTAGCCGATCCCGTCGGTGCTCCCGACCATCTCAGAGATGACCACCAGGATGAGGGTGATCGGCAGGCTGACCTTCAATCCTGTAACAATCTGCGGCGAGGCTGCCGGCAGGATAACATTCCAGATGATCCTCCACTGCGATAATCCAAACGTACGCGCCGTGTTCAACAGCACTCGATCGACATTACGCGCGCCATCCAGAGTATTGAGCAGAATCGGCCAGGCGCAGGAAAAGAAGATGACAAAAATCTTCATCTCGTCTTCCAAGCCGAAGAACAGCATCGCCACCGGAATCATCACCGGCGGCGGCACAGGGCGGAGCATCTCGACGATGACTTCAAAAAGGCGATAAACAGTCTGCGAGAGACCCATCAGAATTCCCAGGGGGATAAACACCAGAGCCGCCATAACATACCCTGCCGCCGCTCGTTTCATGCTGGCCGCGACTTGTAGCGGAATCTGACCCGACCAGACTAAATCGGAGAAAACTCGAAAAATCCTGCTCAGCGGCGGCACGATCAAGGGATTGATCAATCCGCCTTGCGCAAGCAATTCCCAAACGATCAGCAGGCCGAGAAAGAACAGCAAGCCGTTAAGTTTGGATTCGCGCATCTGTCAGAGGGCCTCTCGGGCAAGCATGCCGCGGCGCCAATTCATCGCCCGGCCTTCGCCAAGGACAAACAATCGGTTGAGCAGATATCCCAGGGCTGATACTAGAATCACACCAGCGTACATGTTGCCGCTGTTCATGGAGCGCTCTTCGTCAAGGATGAAAAAGCCCAGCCCTTTGCTGCCGGCAATCATCTCGGCAGTCGTGACCAGGATCAAGGCAATCGACAGACTGATGCGCAGACCGGTGATAATGTAGGGCGCTGCCGCCGGCAGGACGACCAGCCAAAGAATTCTTCGCCGATTGAGACCAAAGGTTCTGCCGGTATCGATCAACGTCCGCTCAAGGTGCCGGACCCCATCGATGGTATTGATCAGCACCGGCCAGAGGCTGGCGTAAACCGTGACCGCAATAATCATCGCGTCGCTGATGCCGAGCAATAAAACCGCCACGGGAATGATCGCCACGGAAGGCATGGGGCGCAAGAATTCGATCACCGCCTCGAACAGGCTGTGCGCCAAACGGAAATATCCCAGCACCGTTCCCAGGATCACCGCTATCGAAGCGGCAAGCAAATAACTCTGCAGAAAGCGGCTCAGCGTGATCATCAGATGACTGAGAATCCGGCCGGAGAATATTAGCTCGCCCAAGCTGGTGAAAATGCGACTCACGGGGGGAAGGTAGGGTTGCAGCGCCGGATTGTGGCGGGAGCCGAACTCCCAGATGAGCAAAACAAGCGCAAAAACGATCCACCCCGGCCAATTAAAAGCTCTGCCACCGTTCACGACAACGCGCTTTCGTTGTGGATACGTTGGTAAATACGATTTCTGATTTCCATAAAGCCCGGTTGTGCCCGGGTTAACATTTGATTGCGCGGCCTGGAAAAATCTATCGGCAGTTCCTCGATAATCCGCGATGGCCGTTGGCTGAGCAACAAAATTCGGTCCGAAAGGTAGATGGCCTCTTCGATGTCATGCGTGATAAACAAGATCGTCGTGCCCAACTCCTCCCAAAGCCGTAGAAGCGTATCCTCCAACTCCAGCCGGGTCAGCGCGTCAAGAGAGCCAAAGGGCTCGTCCATAAGCAAAACTTCGGGCTCGTAAGCAAGCGCGCGGGCAATGGCGACCCGCTGCTGCATTCCGCCCGAAAGCTCCCAGGGGTAATGATTTTCGAAACCTTTGAGGCCGACAAGATCGATCAGCGAACGAGCTTTGCCGTCGCCTTGGCGCGAATGATTTCCCCGCGCCTCTAAACCGAAGCGAACGTTTCCAAGCACGGAGCGCCACGCGAACAGAGATTTATTGAAATCTTGGAAAACCAAGACCAGGTTCGGAGGTGGCCCACTCACCTCTTTTCCGTGTATAACAACTTGTCCGGCGCTGGGAGCGATCAGTCCCGCAATCGACATCAACAAAGTGGTTTTGCCGCAACCCGAGGGCCCGACGAAGCTGACAAATTCGCCGGTCTCGATCTCGCATGAGATCTCTCCGATGGCCACGGTGGTCTCGCCACCCATCTGCCGATAGGCCTTGGCAAGGTTCTGGATCTCTACAAGAGGCATGAAAGCCAGTGACAGCTAACCATCAAGCTGATAGCAGAACGCGGAACCAACAATCATCGGAAGACCGACCACGGCATCGACGTGTTCGGTGTTCGGTAAATCGTCAATTTTCATTAGTGACGCGATGGCAGGTTCCCTCCCGCAGCAGAGAAAGTGTCACGGGCGGCCGGGCCGTTTTCCTGCGAATCTTTTAACCTTTAGGCGCCACATCGCTGATGACTTCCCGTGCTTTGAGGGCGCGGGAAATCAATTTATATTTATGGGTCAGATCGATGGTCGACTGGAGATCTTTTTCCGATAACGATTTATCGAAAATGGGCAAGCCGATCTTGTCGGCGAGACCGGGATTCAATCCGGCCCATTTTATCATCGCAGCGCGGCTGGCTTCGGGATCGGCCTCAATGGCCTCGGCCCCGCGAGCGATGGCTCGGATGAAAGACTGAGTCATTGGCTTGTTTTTCTGTATCCACTTCTCGGAAGCGAACCAGCCGGCAATGTGAAACCGCGCGAGCACGTCGCCCCAGGGATGGGCGAGAACTCGGGCCGTGCCCTTTTCCATGGCGGCGGTGGCAAACGGCTCATGAATGCTGACGGCGTCGAGTTTGCCGCCAATCAATGCCGCTTCCATTTGCGGAAACGGCACCTCGACGAATTTAACCTTATGCGAAGCGCCGCCGTTCTTGTCGATCCAAGCCATTGCCATCAGATGAACGATATTGTTAAGCGTATTGACGGCGACGGTTTTCCCCTCCAGATCTTTGGCGCTTTTAATCGGCGACGCTTTAGTCACAAGAATGGCATGACTCTCATTTTTGCCGCGGCCGTTGCTTGCGCCAGGCGCCACAAGCTTGAAATCGAATCCCTCCACATAGGCTTGATAAAGCGAAATAACGTTGGTCCAGCCGATCTGCAAATCGCCGGAGGTAACACCTTGCACGATCACCGCACCGCCGGCCATGGGCACCGTCTCGAGCTCCAAACCTTCTGACTTGAAAAATCCTTTCTCCATCGCCATGAACATCGCCGCGACATCGACGATTTTCATGTAACCGAGCTTGCCTTTAGTCTGCGCCCAGCTGAAATTGCCGAGCCAAGGCGCTGCCGCCACGCCGATAACGATTTTGCTGAGAAAATGTCGCCGACTAATAAACATCAAAGTCCTCCAAAGGCAGAAAATTTGACTCGTTGTTTACCGATGATCAATCCACGTGGCACAGTCCGGAACTCCATGCCGGATTATCCCCGCAAAGGCGCTAAGCAAGAAAGCAACACTCGGAACTGGAGCGACTTCGCGAGCAAATCCTCGTCCTGAGACGACTGTTTCCGTTCGCCAACGGCAATTACATAATCCGAAATGATCCCATCCTGCAACAGCAGATTGACTTTGATTCAGCCCTGCCCAATGATGAGCTTTTCAACTGAATGGCGGCAACTGTGCCAGAGCAGGAGCAAACACCTTGGGAAATTTGGATAAGAGATTTCTTCTTCACCTGGATAAACCGATTTAGCTTTTTTCTCGCGCATCATCTCACTCGCCCGATCCTGCCGCTGTATCTTGTCAGCTTCGGCGCTTCTTCCACAGTGATCGGTGCTGTCATGGCGGTTTTCACCATCACCGCCACCGCTACGCGAATACCGGTGGGACTGTTCATCGACAGAATCGGCAGGAAGCCGTTTCTCATCGCCGGCGTCGTCCTCTTCGCCGTTGGCAACTTCGGCTATCTATGGGCCCCGAGCATTCTTCTGATGCTGCCGTTTCGCATGCTTCACGGTGTTGGCTGGTCCGGCTGCACGACTGCCGTGGCGACATTGGCAGCCGATATCGCGCCGCAGAAGCGGCGCGGCGAGTTGATCGGTTATGCCGCCATGGCAAGCAGTCTGGGCGGAGCCATCGGCCCGGTGGCGGGGTTCGCGTTGTTGCAGCGCTTCGACTTCTCCGGAGTGTTTTTCGGTGCGGCCGCGCTGTTGTTTGTCAGCCTGATTCTCGCTGCGTTCGTTAAGGAGCCGGAGCACGGCCCGCGAAACGATCACCGTCAAAGATGGATTGACCTGCTGGTGATTCCCGAAACCCTTCTGCCCGCGGTAGCCGTCGCCTTTCTATCGTTCGGCCATGGCGGCATCCTCACCTTTCTACCTATTCATGCACTGAAACTCGGCCTTGAAAATCCCGGACTTTGGTTCGGCCTCTATGCACTTTGCCTGCTGTTGAGCCGGCCAGTGGCCGGACCGCTTTCAGACCGGATCAGCCGGCGCGCCGTCATTATTCCTGGATTGATTCTAAACCTGCTCGGGATCGGCATTCTGGCGCTGGCCTCTTCACCTGCATGGCTCATGGCGGCGGCAGTGGTCGGCGGTTTCGGCACCGGCGCAGCCCAGCCGGCGCTCATGACGGTGGCGGTGGATCAGACATCGCCGCAGCGCCGCGGCCAATCCATGGCGCAATATCAGTGCTTCTACGATCTCGGCATTGGCCTAGGCTCGTTGACACTCGGAGCGTTTCTCGATTTAGTCGATCAGAATTTTTCCCTCATGTATGCGGCGACCGCCGTGGTGGCGCTCATCGGATTATGGATTTACTGGAAGCGGAGTTGATCTTTTTATGTTGATCGATGCTCATGTTCATTTGGACAGATACGGCGATTTACTTGGCGATGCCTTGAGAGAAATCGAACGGGAAAATATTTTTACCATCGCCACGGCGATGGATGTTCCGTCCTATCAGGACCTTCAGGAAATCGCGCGGCGCTCAGCGCTGGTGCTGCCGACCTTCGGAATTCATCCTCGACGCGCTCCGCAATATGTCGATCGGCTGCGCGAGCTCGGCCAGTATATCGAGATGAGTCCCGCCATCGGCGAAATCGGTCTGGACTTCCACTGGGTCAAGAATAGCTCCGAGTATCCGGCTCAATTGAAAGTCCTGGAATATTTTTTCGCTGCCGCCCGCGAACAGAAAAAAATCGTCAACCTGCACACCAAGGGCGGCGAGAAACCTATTCTCGGGCTGTTGGAGCGTTACGACGTAGCGCGGCCGATTATTCATTGGTACTCGGGCCCTCTGGATATCCTTCGCGCCCTGGTCGAATTCGGCGCTTACTTTACCGTCGGCGTCGAGGTCCTTTATTCAGAGACGATTCAGGCAATCGCGCGGGAGATTCCCGATCGTCTGCTTCTCACCGAAACCGATAATCCGGGCGGTTTAAAGTGGCTGAAAGGCATAGTCGGTATGCCGTCGGAGATTAAAAAAGTGGTCGACCAGCTGGCCCGGATCAGAGCCTCTACGCCGGAATCAATGTCCCGGATCATTCAGGCAAACTTCCTCAAATTGATCGAAGCCGATCCGTGGCTACGGCAAGTACGCACCTTGCTCTCCCAGCCATAACAATACTCAAAAGTCGGAAATGGTCTTAAGACCCGCGTCGAGGAGGATAGAGAATGTTTGGAATCTCGTTCGAAGCCTATCTGCCGAAGCTGATCGACTTCAGCATCAATTTCGCGCAGTCGTTATTTCGGGTTCTCTTGATCGTCGTAGTGGCTTTGCTCGCGATCAAGTTTCTCCGCCTGGGACTTAACCGGTTGGAAGTGATCCTTGTGCGGGCGCGCGAGGCCTCGGAATCGGTGCCGGGAGCGTCGGCGATGCGCATCCGGACCTTGATGAGCGTGCTCTGGACGATCGTTGCGGGTCTCGTCTGGTTCACGGCGGTTTTGACAATCCTCGGACAAGTGGGGGTGAACGTCACGCCGATTCTCGCCAGCGCTGGAGTGGTCGGACTTGCGGTGGGATTCGGGGCGCAAAATCTGGTGAAGGATTTCGTCAGCGGGTTCTTTTTGATCCTGGAAAATCAGATCCGCGTCGGCGATGTCGCGATCATCAATGGCACCGGCGGTCTGGTCGAGGCCATCACCTTCCGCACCATTGTGCTGCGCGACCAGGCCGCCGTAGTTCACGTCTTTCCAAACGGCTCGATCAACACGCTGTCCAACATGACCAAGGACTGGTCGGCGTATGTCATCGATGTCGGCGTCGCTTACAGGGAGGATACCGATCGCGTCGTCGAAGTGATGCGTCGAGTCGCCGGTGAGTTGCAGTCCGATCCGCAATACGGTTCGGCGATGCTCGAGCCGATTGAGATCATCGGTGTGGATGCGTTCACGGATTCAGCGGTCATCATCAAGGCGCGGCTAAAGACACTGCCGATTAGGCAGTGGATGGTCGGTCGCGAGTACCGTCGCCGGCTGAAAAAAGCCTTCGAAGCCGAAAACATCGAATTTCCATTTCCGCAGAGAACGCTCCTCGTGGGGGAGGCCAAAGCGGCCGTGCCCCCGACCGGCAAACCGTCGGAAGGGAATTAAAAGGTCGGCAGATCAAGATTCAATGATGATGCTGGCGAGCCTTCCCATTTTCGGCAAAGCGTGTAAATTGGTCTGATTATTTTTTTAGACCGGGATCTTGGAGCTCGCGCAATTCCTTTGACTGACAATCACCATTCTTTTACCCGCGCTGAAATTGGCCCGGTGATTGTCGTCAGTCTGATATCCGCATTGCGTTTACTCGGCATCTTTCTGATTCTCCCCGTCTTCAGCGTCTATGCTGTTCATTACCCCGAAGCCAGCCTTGCCATGGCCGGCGTTGCCTTCGGCGCCTACGCTCTGACTCAGAGCATCTTGCAAATCCCGCTGGGATGGGCCAGCGATCGCTGGGGCCGCAAGCCAATACTGCTCATCGGCCTGGCGCTGTTCGGAGTGGGCAGCATCGGTTGCGGCTTGGCGCAGAATATTTTCCAGCTCATCCTGGCGCGAGTGATTCAAGGCACCGGCGCCATCGGCTCGGTAGCGCTGGCAGCGCTGGCTGATCTTACCAGGCCGGCGGTTCGCACGCAGGCATTTACCGTTACCGGAATTGCCATTGGCTCGGCCTTCATGATCGGCATATTGGGCGGACCGCTGTTGGCGGCAAGCATCGGTCTCAGCGGCTTGTTCTATGTTTTGGCCGCGCTCGCTTTTTCGGCAATGGTCCTAGCGGCGATCTCCTTTCCTAAAGAAAATCGATCCGTCGACAAACAGCCAGCGATGGCTTTTAGACCGATCCTGATGCACCGCGAGCTGCGGCCGATTTTTATCGCCGCCTTTGTTCTTTCTTTCACCCTAAACCTTTTCTTTTTCACTTATCCGCTGAGCTGGGCGGACATAGGACTCGATCGCGCCGAGCTTTGGAAAGTATATCTGATTATCTTTTTACCGAGCGCATTATTGGTGTTCCCTTATATGCGCCGCGCCGAAAGACTGGGCCGTTTTCGCATGCCAATCATGATCGGCTGGCTAACCGCAATGACAGGCTATGCCGTGTATTTGGTCGGCGCTCAGTCGGATTTGCTGTTGTATGTCGGCGGCGCAGCTTTCTTTTTCGGTTACAGCTTATTTCAACCGCTGCTGCCGACATTTCTGACCAAGCGAATTCCCCAGGCGGGCCGCGGCACAGCCACCGGTGTTTATACCTTCTTTGGCTTCGTCGGCTCATCGCTCGGCGGCATGCTCGGCGGGGTGCTGATCCATATCTATCCGTCGCTGCCGGAATTTCTCGGTGTGATGCTCTTGGTCCTGTGGTATTTCTCCGGCCTACCCACCGCCCCGGAGAATGCTTCTTGATAGAGCCGTTGCTCTCATCGATTTAGATCCTCGCTTACCTGTCTCTGTGATCCGCGTTGCCCCGGACAGTGCCGTTGGTATAAATAGTGGAGGATGCGAAATGCTAGTTAGACTGCCGCGCCGTGCTATGACAGCTCGTTCTCAAATGCTTTTCCTGCTGGCGATGATTGCGATTTTTGCCGGCTGCAATAAATCCTATGACGAAAAAATCGGCGGTGTGGAGATACCGATTCCGCGCGGGATGAAGAAATCCGATGGAGCGGGGGTTGAAGTTGCCCTGCTCGGTTTTGGTGGCGGTCAAAGTTCATTTCGCGGTCAACTGGAACCCGGGAAGGTGATTGAGTTTTATGAAAAGGAGATGCCGTTACGTGGTTGGCAGCCCAACGCCGGCGTGGTATCCAAAGGGGGCATGCTGACCTACGCCAAAGACAACAGAACCGTCATCATTATGGTCGGCGGCCACAACGACGCTGCCGCTATGACAGTCACTGTCGGCGGTACGGGTCGCTGAGTTCTTGGAACCAGGCGACAGCTGCACCGGATCAAGGAAATCGGCGTTTAGAATTTTCCAGCGCAACGGATTAAAAGCATTGCCAAGAGGCGATCCCTAACCGTTCTCCTAAACACGGTGGCACGCCGCCGGACTGCCTATCTATAGACTACGCATCGAGAAAACTTCGATAGCCCCGACAGCAACGTAATTCAGCAGCCTGCCAGAGGCACGATCACTGACGCCTGATCGGGAAAGCGGCGGGCACGATGTCTTCAGTGCTCCTGCCGTTCCAGTCACGAGTTGCCCAGCCGTCCCACGCGCGCTGCGCGCCTGCGTTTGCTTGAGCAAATAGCTCATCTTCGTCGATGCGCGTCGACCGGCCGTTGTCGATGACGATTTCACCATCGACAATTACCGTTTCAACATCGGCGCCGCTGCCGTACTCGACTAGCGCGTTGATCGGATCACGCCAGGGCCCGTAACGGGTGGTGCGCAGATTGATAATGACCACGTCGGCTTTGGCGCCGACAGCAAGCCGGCCCAGATCTTTCCGGCCCAGAGCATCGGCGCCGCCAATCGTCGCTGCGTTGAAACAATCGGCCGGTCGCGCGCCGGACGCGTTGCGGTCGACCAGACGCGAAATCAACGACGCGTAACGCATCTCGGCGATGATATCGAGCGGATAGGTATCGGTGCCAAGACCGATCCTGACGCCGGCGTCGAGATACTGGTCGAAGGATTCCATCGCGAAAGCCATTTTGGCGCATTTGTGCGGGCAATGGCCGACGGTTGCGCCGGACTCCGCGATCAGCTTCAATTCGTCGCCGCGCGGGTAATCGATGCGCGAATGGCCGCCGGTGATCGCCATGTGGCCGAGGGTCGTTCGCGGCCCGAGAATTCCTGTCCCGGCGAGATATTCCACCACCGGCTTTCGGTAGGTATTCAGAATGTGCAGAAACTCGCGCGCGTTGCCGCCGGCATGAAGGTGAATCGGGACGTCGAGCTCTTTAGCGGCGGCGGCAGTTTCTGCGAGCAGCGCAGGCTCGCAAGTTTCGGCTTGCGCGGGATTTAGTATTCCTTGAACTCGGCCGTTATGAGCGCCGTGGTATTGCTTGATAAAAGCAACGGCTCTTTCGAGGCCGGGACGCCCCTTATCTGCTCGTTCCTCATAGTAAAGACGGCCTTGCGCATCGGTAAAGATATCGCTGCTGCGGTACGGCGGGCTGAAAAAAACCCGTCCTCCCTGCTGGCCGACGATGGCGACGTACTCGTCCAAAGCGCCCGGCCCGCCGCCAGGATCGAGAACCGTGGTCGCGCCATTCTTCAAGGCGCTAAACAGCGCGTATTTCCGGCCGATTGCCACTGCCGGCGCCGGCGGCGGAGTAATTTTTTCCTTCAACGGAGCGCCGAAGACAAACCAGTTGGCGGTTAAATAATCCTTCCTGGTCACATCTCCGAGTAAATAATCGCCGACATTCAACTGCGAATGAACGTGAAGGTTGACGAACCCCGGAGAAACAATCTTTCCCGAGGCGTCGATCACTTTATCGACGGCTTGAGACTTATCCTTCCCCACGAAGCGAATCGTATCGTTCTCTATGACTACTGAACCGTCCGGAATGATTTCATGGCCGGTGCCGGACCAACCGACGACGACGCCGCCATCGATGCGCATTTTCATTACTCGATCCTCATATCGAAGTCGAATTCCGCAACAGAGAGGTCAATGCTGTTTTCCGATCAAGGGGCGAGACCGGAGGAGCGAAGGCACGGACGCGAACAGTCCAATGTCGTTCCAATTCACGGCCAACAGTTGATCCTCGACAGGCCGACCGATCAAGCACGAAGTTTCACAACCTATGAGCTACAGACCCATTGCCTTCGATCCGGAGGGCTCGTCCCCTGATCCGGCTGTCCCTTTGAACCGCGAAATCGGGGCTGCTAGACCTTAGCCTGGCAGGCTCGGCGTGTCGTCCTGTTTACCGTGCAGCGCGTACCAATAAATACCGTTCATATAACGCCAGCGCCTGATGGTCGCCTCTTCCACCATCTGGATTGCCAAATCCTGGAGCTCAGGCGTGTTGCAATACTTCTCGACGATGGCAAATCCTTTGGAGCCATGGACCTCGTCGGCGTAGATATGTTCTTCGAAAAATCGGATTTCCCGCGCATGCGGCGCATAACCGTAATGTTTGTGCAGAGCGGGAACGATCTTTTTGCAGATATCTAAAAACTGGGACTCAAGGCCGATGAACATCCCGGCCAGCGCGGCCTGCCAACGCCTTTGATAGACCATGCGCCAGCCCCAATTCTGCAACCCCTCCGTGGCGGCGAGAACAATCGAGCCTTCCACGCTATCGCGATTCACGCCGCTAGCGGCGACGTAATCCTTGAGCATGTCCAAATGACGATCGTCGGGATTCTCTTCGTCTCCGAGATTTTCGAATAAATAATTTTTTACATCGCGCTCACGAATCTGCGAGCCCTGATACGCAAGCCAGTTCAAAAACTCGCCGACAAAATGGTAGTGCTGCGTGCAGTAGAAGGCGGTTTGCTCCCGGGTCAGCTTCCCCTGCGCCCATAGCTCGAAAAACGGATGATTTTTGCTGTGCTTGCGATCGCGGGTGACGACCAATCGATCATGAAAGCTGCTGCTCATATAATCCTCGCAACGGTTTACAGGTCTAAGACTTATCGAAAGCACCGCTTTTTTCTAGCTCATCGACATAACGACTATCCATCATGTCCTCAGCTTTGACTTTCTTGGCGCGCCCATCCGTCTTGGCAATATCGTCCAGAATCGCCTGGTACGGCTCGGCGCGAAGAGATAGCCGCGGTTCGAGCGCCTTTATCTCGCCATTATAGGCAGCGTCCAAAATTTTTCTGTCAGTGAGCCGGAGCTGTTTGCCAAGAACCTTATAGACGAACTCTCTGTCGTTGTGGAGAATCCTGGACGCCTCCGCCATCGCGCGCATGAATTGACCAATTACCGCGGAACGCTTGGCAATGACAGCGCGCCGAGTCACGAAAACGGTTGCCGCATAGGGGATTTTCAGATCGGGTCCGAAGATGACGAAGTTGTAACCCATGGCGGTCGCTTGGGTGTCAGTGGGCGCGGTCAAGGCCGCCGCATCGATCACTCCCGATTTCAAGGCCGCCAGCGTTTCCGGCGCGCCGCCGGTTTGAATGAAAGTGACATCCTTGCTTGGATCCAATCCTTTCAATCGCAGGGCCTGAATCGCGAAATAATGGGGATTGCCGCCGAGCCGGGTGACTCCTACTTTTTTCCCTTTCAGATCCTCGGGCCTCTTGAGCTCCGGCTTGCCCATTATGCTATGAGTCAAGATGTTTTTTACCGCTCCGATAAAAACGAAGTCGCTGCCACCAGCCACGTTGGCGCGAATCATACCCTCGCCTCCGGTGAGCGCTATCTCACCGTCGCCACCCAACATGGCGGCGGTCACCGCGGAGGACGCGGGGATGAAAACCATTGGAAAGTCCAGATTGTGTTTTTTGAAGAGACCGGCCTCTTGGGCGATCCAAGGCATCGACTGGGAAAGAACTCTTGCCGAATGGATACCAACGAGTTTATCGGCTGCTTGGGCTCGAGCCGCAATGGTCATGCAGAGCGCGAGGATGAAAATCGGAAGTCGGCTTTTCATAATATGCCGGTAGGCCGATCAAATGTGACGGGCATTGAAACCGTGCCGTCTGTTTACGCTGTAATCGCTCAGGGCAGGCACGGGAGCCTGCCCTGACAACGAATTCTCCTAGCCAATGGTTTAAAAAAGCTTAACCCTCGCCGCGCTCGACGATCTGCTCTACCGGCTTGAGTCGAATATCGAGCAAGGCGACCTGGCCACCGGCCACCGCGCGCAGGCCACGCTCGACTGCTTTGCGCACCTCCCCGGGCTCTTCGACCTTTTCGCCATAGCCGTCGAAAGCTTTGATGATCTGCGCATACTCCGGACATGGAGCGATGTGCAGGCCGGAGAAATTCTTCGATTTCACTGCCCAGCCTTCAGGATAGTACTTCGGGATGCCGGATTTCTGCGACAAATAACCCTGATTGTTAAACATCACCGTCAGGAACGGCAGGTTATGCTCTTGGGCAGCCCCGTACACGGCTGGCGCCGGATCGTAGTTGAAAGATCCGTCACCGATGACGCACACCACAGGACGTTTGGGATTGGCCGATTTCACGCCCAGCGCCGTCGACAATCCGGTGCCCAAACCGCCGACGCAGCCTGCGAAAAACGAGCCTGGCTTGAGCCCATCGAAATAGCGATGGATCGCTAAACGATGCGTGATCGTCTCTTCCACGACCATGGCGTCCGCCGGCAAGACCTGGCTGATTTCATGCGCTACCCAGCGGGTGTCCATCGGTTTCTGAGCGGCAAGGGCCAGCGCCTCCTCGCGCCAGGCTTTCCTTTGGGCATGGTTTTTCTTGCCGATCTCCTCAGCGCGCTGCTTACGCGACGAATCGCTGGCGGAGACTTTACTCTTCAACGCGGCCAAGAGCTGCTCGAGTGAGCTTTCGATCTCACCGGTCAAACAGAGATCGGCCTGATAACCATAGTAGGGCATATCATGCCGCAACGGATTCTCATCCAGGATCGCCACGGTCGCGCCCGGCGACGGCGTCGCCGAAGCCGGATGCCACGGCGCGATTACCGCCAGCAAGAGAATCGCGTCCGCGCCCGCTAACGCCTTGCGCGGATCGTAGCCGCTGTGCAGCGGATGAGTGCGGGGAAAATTGAGCGCGCCCGTGCTGCGGGTTTCGACCACCACACACCCCAGAAGCTCGGCAATCTCTACCAGGCAATGCACGGACTTTGCCGTGCGCCCCGAATCTTCGGTGACAATGACCGGGTTTTTTGCGCCGGCTAGGAGCTTCGCAAGCTCCTCTATGCCCTTCGGATCGGCGGTCGCTCCGGGCGCGAAGCCGACCGAGGGAACGTCTTTGATCATCTTGTCGAAGAGATGCTCCATCGACAAAGATACGAACGTCGGCCCCTTCGGCGCGGCCATCGCAAGCTGGCAGGCGCGTTGAATCGTCGCCGGCAAAATCGCTTTGTTGTTAACGCCGAAACTCCACTTCACCGTTTGCTCGACCATCTTCGCCGGGCCGCCAATGTTGGAGAGATGCCCCAACCACTGCCCTCCCGGGTCCGGTCCTTCGTCTTCGCCATAGCCGATCGATTCACCGCTGAAGACTACCATTGGCACCTGTTCGCGAATCGCGCCCCGCATGCCCATGGTCGCGTGCAGCGAGCCCACCGTGGTGTGGATCATGACCGCCGGCAGTTTGCCGGTGGCCTTCGCGTATCCGCTTGCCATGCCGACGGCTACTTCTTCGTGGCGCGTGCTCAGATACTGCGGCATGCCTTCGACGCCCGGTTCCGCCAGCGCCTCCCACACCGGCGACCATTCGGATCCCGGCGACGCAAAGATTTTTTCCACGCCCATTCTTGCGAGGACGCGCAGCATGGATTGCGCCCCGGTTAACCCTTTAGTTTGAATCATACGTCTCCCTTTCGGTTAATAAGAAATCGCCGCCGGTCCGCACCAGAGATGCTCAAGACCGGCGGCCGCTTTAAGCGCTACGAAAGATTGTAAAACCGCTTGGCGTTGTTAAGCAGAATATCCTTTTTAGCTTCCACCGACAGGTCCTCACGGTTCCACACAATGGTCGCCGATTCCGGCCAACTCATATCCCAGTGCGGGTAATCGGAGGCATACATCAAAGTCTTCGAGCCGATCTCGTTGACAACGTAGCCCATCATCTTCTCTTCCGGCTCGCAACCATAATAGCTGTTGCCGTTGGTCAAATACTCGCTCGGTTTTTTCTTGCACAGCGGAGCTTCGGCCTTGCCGCGCTTTTCCCATTCTTCATCCATCCGCTCCGCCCAATAGGGTATCCAGCCGCACCCCACTTCGAGGTAGCCGATCTTCAGGTCGGGAAAAAGTTCGGGAATACCGCCGAAGACGATCGCGGTGAGCTGGCGTAGCACCGGAAATGGATGACCGGTGGTGTGCAGGCAGATGAACTTATCGAAAATTTCAGTGCCGGGCTCATCGCCGCCGAAGGCATGAATCGCAATCGGCGTATTGAGCCGCTGCGCTTCTTCATAGAGCGGGTAGAACTCGGGACTGCCAAGATTTTTCATATGGGACTGCGCCGCCAACATGCCGCCGCATAGCCCGAGTTTTGTGACCGCGCGCTTGAGCTCCTTGGCCGCTTCGGCGGGATTGTTGACCGGTAGATTGGCCACTGCCTTCAGCCGGGGCGACGCCTTGCAGTAATCCGAAATGTAATCGTTATAAGCCCGGCATAGCGCCGCATTAAACGCCGGATCGCGGATGGCGCCGATACCCAAGCCGCTCGTCGGATACATGACCGCGCTATCAATTTGCTGCGTGTCCATGGCTGCCAGCCGTTCTTCGTGTTTCGCCCCCGAAAAGCCCAAAGTCCCGCCTAGATTGCGGTCGTAGGTTTCCCGCAGAAAAAACGGCGCTCGCTGACTGCGGTAGGGTTCGTCCAGATACGGCCGAAGATTTTCATCGAGATCCCGCGCATGAGCGTCCGAATCTAAAACTTTAACTGCTTCTCTCAATTCCATAATTGCTCCTCTGTTTGTAAAACCGTGTCCTTTCAGGCGTGCAGTACCGCCGCGCCCACATGGGTCTCGGGCAACGAAGCCGCTACCTTGATTTGATACAGCTCGGTGACGTTGCTATGGAGCAGCTTCTCCCGGTCGGCAGGATCAAGATGACCCATATCACGCGCAATCACATCCCGCGAGTTGGGCCAGGTCGAATTTTGATGCGGGTAGTCGTTGGACCACATGAAGTTATCGCAGCCCCACCATGAGAACAATTTAGCGCCCACCGGATCGTTAAAGAATGTCGCATAAACTTGGCGGCGAAAATATTCGCTGGGCAGCTTATCGATGGTCAGCTTCTCCGAATGTCGATGCCGCTTGAACGCTTTGTCGCATTGACCGAGCCAGAATGGCATCCAGCCGATTTCATTCTCGACCGACACTACTTTAAGCCGGGGATAGCGTTCCAATACTCCGGTAAAAATGATTTCGAACAGAGCGTCCTCGATTTCGCGAGTCTGTTGCACGCCGATACGATAGCGCTTGATGCCGTGGCTGGTCTGGCGATGCATGCTGTCGCCGAAGCCGGTCAGAATGTGCAGATGAACCGGCAATTCGAGATCCTGGGACGCCGCCCAAAATCGCTCGTAGTGCTCCGAGGTAAAAGGCAGGTTGGGATGCGGCACTTGCCAGATCATCGTGCCGACAATCCCCTGCTCCTTGCAGCGCTTCATTTCGGCGATGGCGTGATCGATATCGAACATGGAAATCAGCGCGATGCCAAAGAGCCGGTCCGGCACTTTTTGACAGTATTCGATCAGCCAATCGTTATAGGTTCTAAACAGCGCCTCCTGGAGCGCGGCATCTTCGAGACAGAACAAACCGAGACCGAGACTGGGATAGAGCACTTCGGCCGCGACGCCGTCTGTGACCATGTCCTTCATCCGCTCGAGCGGATCCCAGCCGCCGGGGCGGGCGAGCGAAAATCCGGCGCGGCGGAAACTCTCCACCTGGTCCGGGCGCTGCCCGGCCATGAACAAGCCGCCCACCGCTTGCACCGGCACCTCAGCCGAGCCGAACATCCAGGCATCGCGCTTTTCATCGAAAAAAGCTTTCGGCGCCCGCTCGGCAAACGATGACGGCACACCCTTCTCCCACAAGTCCGGAACCTCGATCACATGAGAGTCCGACGAAATGATGGTCTGTTCCATGGCTCCTCCTCGAACTATTTTTTAGCCCATAGCTGATCAAAAAATCCGCTCTTTTCCATTTCCTCGAGATAACGGCGATCGATGAGCTCTTGCGGCGTGAGACTTTTTTAGCCCGCGGCTCATTCGGAGCGATTTCCTCGAGAGTCGCTTGAATCGCCTCCGTCTTGATCGCCAAGCGCGGCTCGAGCGCCTTGATCTCGGCGTTGTAGGCGGCATCGAGAATCGATTTTTCCGTCACGCGTAGATATTTGCCGAGCACCTTATAAACGAATTCTCGATCGGTTTGCATCAGCTTGGCGGTTCGGCCATGGCGCGCATGAAATTACCGATGACTTGCGGACGTTTGGCGATTACCGACCGCTTAGTCACGAACGCCGTGGCCGCATATGGGATCTTCAAATCAGGCCCGTAGAGCACGTAGTGGAATTTATTTGCCAAAGCTTTGGCGTCCGACGGCGGGGTGAGCGCCGCGGCCTCAACGTTGCCGGTCATTAAAGCCGCGAGCGACTCCGGATCGCCGCCGCTTTGCATGAAGCTAAAATCCCGATTGGGTTCGAGGCCGTGCCGCCGGAGAGCCTGGATGGTAAAATAATGAGTGTTGCCGCCGATGCGGCTGACCGCGATCCTTTTTCCTTTGAGATCCTCGGGTCTTTTAAGAGCTCCGCCCGCGACCAGACTCTGGGTCATGACGTTTTTTACCCCGCCGACGAAAACCACATCTGTGGAACCGCGGACGTAGGCGATGACGTTGCCAATACCGCCGGTCAGAGTCATCTCAGCATCGCCGCCGAGCAAAGCCGCTGTGACGATGCTGGACGAAGAAATAAACACCAAATTGAAATCGATATTGTACTTCTTGAACAGCCCGGCCTCCTCCGCCATCCAGGGCAAGGACTGCGACATCACCCGCGCCGAGTGGATACCCACTAGCTTGTCAGGGGCCGAAGCGGCGTGAGTCAAAATCGGCGCGAGAAGCAGAAAGTAAATCGCGGGAAAAATACTTCGCATCATGGCTCCTTCTTCTTCCCCCAAAGTTGATCCATAAATCCGCTTTTGTCCATTTCGTCCAGGTAGCGGCTGTCGATGAGTTCTTGTGGTTTGACTTTCTTTGCCCGTGGATCGGTTTGAGCCACTTCGTCGAGAATCGCCTGCAACGCCTCGGTCTTGATCGCAAGTCGCGGCTCGAGCGCTTTGATCTCGGCATTGTAAGCAGAATCGAGCACGCTTCTATCGGTGATACGCAGGTACTTGCCAAGTACTTTGTAAACAAACTCCCGGTCGGTGTGCATGATCTTCGCCGTTTCCGCCATTGCGCGCATGAAATTTCCGACCACCTGCGGCCGCTTGGCGATCACCGAACGTTTGGTGACGAAAGCCGTGGCAGCGTAAGGGATCTTCAGATCGGGACCATAGATCACGTAGTGATAGCCGCGCGAGATCGCAAGCGCATCGGTCGGCGGAGTCAAATTGGCGACTTCAAGCGACCCGCTCATCAGTGCCGCAAAGGTCTCCGGGTCACCGCCGGTTTGCATGAACGACACATCGCGGTTCGGATCCATGTTGAATTTGCGCAGCGCTTGGACGGTGAAGTAATGGGAATTGCCGCCGATGCGACTCACGCCGATTCTCTTGCCCTTCAAGTCTTCCGGTCTCTTGATGTTGCCGCCGGCGACGATGGTTTGGGTCATAACGTTCTTGATCGCGCCGATGAAGACCACATCGGTGGAACCGCGCACGTAAGCATTGACATTGCCGACGCCGCCGGTGACCGTCATCTCGGCGTCGCCGCCGAGCAGCGCTGCGGTGACAATGCTCGAAGATGAAATAAATACCAGGTTGAAATCGAGATTGTATTTCTTGAACAGCCCGGCTTCCTGCGCCATCCAGGGGAGCGACTGCGACATGACTCGCGAGGAGTGAATACCGACCATTTGGTCAGGAGCGGAAGCGCCGCGCGCGGGAATTTCGCCCAGACCGAGCAGCGCTACAAGAACTAATGCGCGGATCGCTAGTTTGCTTTCTCTCATCAGGTATTCTCTCCTGCTAAGAACGGCGGCTACCAGTTTTCGATTTCGGTGATTCTGCTCAATATCTAGCCTTCTATCGCTTCAAGGAACCGGTTGTCAAAAACATTGGCTTCAGAAATCGTTCGGCTCGAGGTTCACGACCAAAAGCGCTCTTTCCAGAGCGGAATCGCTTTGGGATTCACTACCGTGTCAGGCGCCTTGCCGTCGAGAATCGAAAGAATACTGCGCGCGGCAAGCCGCTGACCCGCTTCCAGCGAGCCCGGATTGTTGCCGATGATGTGCGGCGTCATCGTCAACTTGGTGGGGTCGACCTGGCGCAGGGGATTGTCCATCGGCGTCGGTTCTTCATCAAAAACATCCAACGCCGCTCCCGCGATGATGCCTTCGTTAAGGGCTTGCGCCAGATCCGCCTCATTGAACACTTGACCACGGGAAGTGTTGACGATGTACGCGGTCTTCTTCATCATCTTGAGCTGCGCTAACTGGATCATCTTGCGCGTTTCCCGAGTGAGAACCACGTGAATCGTCACCAGATCCGATTGTCCGAGCAACTCTTCCAGCGAGACCATCTTGATGCCGAGAGGCGCCACAGTTTCCTGATCGACATACGGATCGTAACCGAGAAACTTCAGATCCCAGCCGCTCAGCCGTTTAACGACGTTACGGCCGATGCGGCCGACCCCGATGATACCGATGGTTCGGCCCATCATCAGCATGCCGCGGTTCTGCGGCTCCTTCCAACCGCCCTGGCGCAGCAAAGCTTCGTTGAACTTCAGGCGCTTGAAAAGCATCACCATCAATCCGACGGTAGCTTCGGCAACCCCCAGGTAATTTTCCGGCGTCGGGCTGTTGCAGCAGAGAATGCCGAGGTCGGTGGCCGCATCGACATCAACGGTTTCTATGCCGATGCTCGACTTTACCACGGCTTGGAGGTTGGCGCAGGAATCGAGAATTTCGCCGCCGATGATATCGCGGCCCGAGGGAAATACCACCGCGGAGTCGCCAATCAATTCGACCAGCTCGCGCCGGGGGTATTTGTACTCGCGGAAGTCGTCCTGGTTTTTCCCCATCACCAGTTCACAACCGGCGCCGCGCAGGATTTCTTCGGCCACTTTGAGCCGTGTCGGACCGGTAAAGCAAACTTTGCGTCCTGTTGCCATAGGTCGGGTCTCAGCTGAGGTTATAAAGGTTCTTCGCAGTTTCAGCGAGCAGCCATTTCTTGGCCTCGTCATTGAGATCTTTTCGTCTGGCGAGGTGATCGATGTTTTCAGGAAATTCAGTGTCCCAATGCGGGTAATCCGAAGCATAATAAATGACGTTGTGCGAAATCACCTCAGTGGTAGCGCCAATCAAAGGCTCGTAGTCCTCGGCATGGAAGTAGATCCGCCCATCCTTGAAGTATTCCGTTGGCTTCTTCTTGCATTTGGGAGCTTCCACCGGACCCCGCTTTTCCCACTCCTCGTTCATTCGCCCGAACCAGTAGGGCGCCCAGCTACAACCCGCCTCCATAAAAGCAACCCGGAGTTTGGGGAATTGATCAAAAACGCCGCGGAACATCATGCTCGTGCACTGCATCATTTGGGCGAAGGAATGAGACAGTGTATGAACTTCGATAAACTGATCGAACATGTCGGCGGCAAAATAATGCGGACCGCGCACGGTAGCGTGAATCCCGACCATGCAATCGAGCCTCTCCGCTTCTTCGTAAATGGGCCAGAAACTCTCGTGCCCCAGCGGCAGTCTTAGGCCCACTGCCGGCAGCATCACACCCGGCAGCTTGAGTTCCGTTACGGCGCGCCGCAGCTCTTTGACCGCTTCGGGAACGTCCTGAAAAGGGACCAGCGCAACCGCCTTGAGCCTTGGGCTTACCTTCTGAAACTCTTCCGAGACAAAGTCGTTCCATGCCTTGGAATAAGCCACCGCGACATCGGGCTCGCGGATCCAACCGACGCTGAGACCATTGGTGGGATAAAGCACCGCGGTCGAAACACCGCCCCGATCCATCGCATCGAGCCAGCTTCTGGCATCTCTCGCGCGAGTCCCTAATGTTCCGCCGATGGAACGGTCCCAGCTATCGCGCGGCGTCAGTGTAGCGGCCCGATCGCGATAACGCGCGTCCATATACTGTTTGAGCTGGTTATCCTCTTCAGTGATGTGACCGTCAGCATCAATGACTTCAAAATTGTGCGCCATAATGACTGATCCCTTTCTTTTCGGATTCCTCTCAAACCGTCTACGCCTCAACGGACTTCTGTGTCAAGAGAACGGTGTACCCAATAAACGATTCAGGCTATTCTGTGGCTTCCCGCGTGCGCCGGCGGTTTAAAGGAGCAGAAGAGCCTATGAAGAAATACTGTTATTGGGGTATCTGATCGCCTGGGTGTTATGGATACGCACTCAGAGCCCCACGGTGATAGTTGGAATGCCTTACCGGGTTTTGAAAGCCGCGAACTGTGCGCCGTTAATATCAAAGAAAAGTTGGCTGTGTGGCAGCAGTTCAAAGATGCCGTGATCAGCGACAATACCGTTACATTCACGGACAACAACACCACCATGACCTATATTTGCTTGAGCGACGACGAAGATCCGCGGCGTAAGCCGAAGCCGCTGGCACCCAAGCAGCCGGTCAGTTAGCCGGCTGATTAGAAGTCTCGTCGTTCGACACTTCGACTTGACTCAGTGCCGGCAACGTTCCGACTGGCCCATTTCGTGCCCGCGTGTTCGTAATCATTCGGAATTCCTCAATCACGTTGCACCACACGATCCGGGAGCTCGGGCTACGCTTCAGACTTTGAGAGCGAGTCGCGCTGCGGAGCAACGAAGCTAATCTGTCACTTTCCAGCGGAAATGATCACGCCTTCTCTATCTTGCCGATCACTTCCTTGCGCCAGCCATTCCATCCGCTCGAGGGTCTCGGCGGCGCTGGGACGGCGCACGTCAAAGATCAAGGTATCGACACCGGCATCACGATAGTCTTGGATGTCGCCGATGATCTCATCGTCGGCAGCCGACGAACCTTCGTCTCTTGCCGGGAACGGTTTGTTTTTCGCGATCGTACAACGAACCTTTGAACGCGACGAGAATGGCATCCGGATTTCGACCGGCGGCTTGAGCAAAGCCGCGCAGAGTCTCTACATCCTGCTTTAGATCTTCGGGTTCGAGCGGAATGGTGGGAACCCCGCCGATGGGATGCCAGCCGTCGCCGAGTTGTCCTGCGCGTCTCAAAGCTTGCCTGCTGTGCCCGCCTATCCATATCGGTATGGCCGGCTTCTGCACCGGTTTGGGCAAAAAAATGATATCGGAAAAGCTGCAATATTCTCCTTGAAAAGAGGGATTATCCTGGGTCCATAGCTCTCGAAACGCGCGGATATATTCATCGGTCACCCGCCCTCGCTCCGGGTATAGCGGCGCCTTCAAATTTTCAAATTCCTCCTTCATCCAGCCGACCCCTAGTCCGACAATGATCCTGCCGTCGGATAGAACATCGAGCGAAGCGAGCATCTTAGCGGTAATCACCGGATTGCGATACGGCGCGATCATAACGCTGGTAACGAAACGTATGCGGGTGGTTGCCCCGGCGAGAAAGCCGATGGTGGTCAATGTCTCGAGATGATAGCCGGCGCCCGGGTATTTGCCGTCGGCTGTGTAAGGATAAGGGACTGAGATATTCTTGGGCACGATGATGTGATCGGCAACCGTAATACAGTAAAACCCCAGCTCCTCGGCGCGCCGGGCAAACCTTACCAGGTCTTGTGACGTCACGGTGTCGGTCGAAGCCGGTAGATGGAGTCCAAACTGCATAGCGCTTCTCCGCTTTGAATATTTGAGCCTCTAGCTATTGCTGGAAAACGCTTGCTTTGCAGGCTGCTCAAAAAGATCCGGAGGCGAGGCGCGCGAGAAATCGACGAGCGGAGACGTACTTACCAGTACGTTGAAGCGAGGCGATTGAGCGCAACGAAGCCTATGGGTCTTTTTCAGCGGCCTGCAGCGCAATCGGATCTCCGGCGTGAATGACACCATCGCTGAGAATCGCCGCCTTCAGACCGCTGCGGTTTTCCAGCGCGCGAAAAATGCCGGAGATATGTGAAACCTTCTCCAAATGGCCGCAGGGCTCGAACAGGCGAATGCCGCGCATCACCACGTTGCCGACCATGAAGTCTCGATCGAGCAGTTCGATCAACGGCACACCGCGGGTGATAATGTTGCGCCTAGTCTTATCGCCAGCAATTGTTACGTGATGTTCCGACGCCGCCATCTCGAGAACTTCCTGTTCGATCAGACTGACAGCTTTGTCGGGCCGCTTTGCTGCTGCCCAAGAATCGCGAAAGAAACGATCGCCTTCCAAGCCGCGATCGGCGAAGGCCCGCACCTGCGCCACCGAAATCATCGGACCGGCGGGCTCTGGAGCGATGTACAGGGTAACCACGCTTCCCTTCCAAGCAGCGCTGGGCTTTAAGCCGCGCCATAGTTCCGGTGGCGTCTCCCACGTAAATGCCGTTTCTCTTCGCGACATAAAGTACCCCTAAATAGTTATCAATTGCTGATAACTCCGTTTTGCAGGCTGTTCAAAAAGGCTCAAGGCAAGGCGCGCGAAGTCCGATGAGCTGAAGCGTACGCTTCAGTACGTTGAAGCGAGTCGGGCAATCGCAACGAAGCATATGAGTCTTTTTCAACAGCCTGCCAAAATGACAATGGCCACTGATTGGTATCAGTGGCCATCGTTCGCATCGTTTTTAATCTGTAAATGCGTTGCCGTTGGGTCTATCCCGCAAAATCCGCGAAAAATCGGGTATCCTCGATGGGCTCGATGGTTTTGTTCTCGGCCGAGTATGCCGGTAATGGTTTGCCATCCGGGCGCACCCGCATATCCTCGCCGCCTTGTGGCTTTCCTTTGATACCGGCGCCAACACGGATGACGACCAAATTTTCCGGACCGGTGTTGTGATAACGGTAGTAAGCGCCTTTGGGAATCATGACCCCTTGATACTTGCCGACTTTTAGCTCATTGCCCTTTTCATCGAAGACGCTCATCTGCCCCTCGAGAACGATGAAAGAATGGTCCTCGTCGAGATGGGTGTGGATCTCATTTTCACCGCCTTCGTAATTGATCTTGGTGTGAATCCACATATTCTCGGTCTCCGCCACCAACTGGGTGATGCGTCCCTGCTTCATGTACGGAGTTCTCAGGGAAAACAGTTTGGTTTGCGGCTTTTCCTCTTTATCGTATCGTGCCGCGGTTGCGCTTGCTTGCATAGTGATTCTCCTTTTCGTTGATATTCGAATTAATTATTGATGCCGTCGATTTTCAGATTATACAATTTGATCACGTTGTCGCGGACAACTTTGCGTAAAATGTCCTTCGGCAGATGTCCCAACTCCCTGGCGATGACGTCGCGCGAATGCGGCCATGTCGAAGCAGCATGCGGATAATCATTCGACCACATGAAGGTATCCTGGCCAAAATCTTCCATCAAACGGCCGCCCGCCGGATCGCTAAAGAACGTCGCATAAACCTGTTCCGCAACATACTCGCCGGGCAACTTTTTCATGTAAGGCAACGGCATCTTTGGGCTATGGCGCACGAAATACTTGTCCCATTCATGAACGAAGAACGGGATCCAGCCGACTTCATTTTCGACGTAAACGATTTTCAGTTTGGGAAAGCGTGCAAAAACTCCGCTGAAAACGATGTCGAACAAAGTATTCGCAGCGTCATATAGCTTGGTATTGACGGTGGCTTTGTAAATATCCAAGCCCTTGCGATCGAAAGCGGCTGTAATTGAACCCGGTGAGAATGTGAACGTTGGGCGGCATCTCCAGGGCCTCGGATGCTTCCCAAAAAGGATCGTAATAGTCGCTGGTGAAAGGCAGATGCTTCGGGTGGCACCTGCCAGATCAAGCTGCCGACCAGCCCGGCCTTCTTGCAACGCTCCAATTCCTTGATCGCGTTTGGAATATTGTAGAGCGAGATCATCGGAATGCCGACCAGGCGGCCTGGCGCCGCGGCGCAGTAATCGATCAGCCAGTCATTGGCGATCTTAAAGCAGGCCTCTTGCAGTTCCGCGTCTTCCAACGCGAACAGCCGAAGCCCGTGAGTCGGGTAGAGAACTTCGGCGCTGACGCCGTCGACGGCCATCTCGTCGAGCCGGACTTTGGGATTCCATCCGCCGGGTTTCTCGCCCGCAGTGTTGCGAGGAGGAAATTTGGGGAATTTGGCTTTTAGGGAAGGGGGCAGATTTTTTTCCCAGAGATCTTCAGGCTCCATGATGTGTGAATCTGCCGAAACGATACGTTCATCTGCAAGTACCGACTGGGCTGTTCGCGCCGCGGCGGCTGTGCTCATAAGGTTTGCCCTCGCTTTTTTGTTTATTGATTACTTTTATTTCATCTAACCTGGTTTGTCCAGCTCACCTAAATTCGCACGCCCAGCCGCGAACAAGTGATTCTGGGTGAGTTCGTCGATGAATAAAAAGATTGGGCGTGAAATTGTCCAATTCCAGGTTCGGTGCTAAATTCGCCCTTGATGCTGGCATTACGTAAGACTTTACTGTTGTTTGTCGCGCTGGCAACGCCTTTAGTAGGCTGGGCCGGCGAAGCACAGAATGCATTTAACGAAGGCGTTAAACACCACCATGCCGGCAGATTCAAAGAAGCGATCGCGGCTTACGATCGCGCCATCAAAATATCCCCTGACGCCAGCGAGGCCTACAATAACCGGGGCCTGGCCTACCATAAGCTCGGACAGATCGGCAACGCCCTTAAGGATTACGACCAGGCGATTAAACTCAATCCTAACTTCACCGACGCATTGTACAACCGCGGCAACGCCCTTTTAGCGCAGAAATATTACGAGGGCGCTATAAAGGACTTCGACCAAGTCATCAAGCAGAATCCAAAGATGCCGAAAGCCTATGATCAGAGAGGACAAGCCTATTCAGGCCTGGGACAATACGACAACGCCATCAAGGACTTCAATCAATCGCAGAAACTCGATCCTAAAGACCCCGACATCTATTATAGCCGTGGGCTCGCCTACCGGCGGCTCGGCAAGCATGATCTGGCGGTGCAGGATTATTCCGAAGCAATCAAACTGGAACCGAAGAATGCCGAGGCCTATAATAATCGCGCCAATGCCTATTCTCTGCTCGGCCAGTTCAATCATGCGCTCAGAGACTACGATCAAGCCATCAAACTCGATCCTAAAAACGCGCGGATTTATGCGAACCGCGGCATGATCAAGCTGCGCCAGGGCAAAGGCGAGGATGCCCAAGTCGACTTCAATAAGGCGATGGAGCTGCAACCGGATCTGAAAGAACAAATCCAATCGATTACCAGCGATCAGAAAGGCGCTCCAGCAGTCAGGAAACCGTAACGGCCATGCGTCATACCGGGATCAAAGTTCTTGTCTTGTTGTTGGCTGGGTTCATTTCTGAAGCCACATGGTCCGGTCAGGTCATTGAACCGCTCAAAGAGGCGCTGCAGTTGCACGAGACGGGGAAAATAAAGGAAGCCATCGTCCTCTATGACAGGTTCATCAAAACTCATCCGAAACGGATCGAAGGATACTTCAATCGCGGCAACGCATACTACGATCTGGGACAAAATCAGCGCGCGGTAAACGACTACAGCGAAGTGATTCGTCTGTCGCCCAAGGACAGTGAGGCTTACTTCAACCGCGGCAATGCCTATCGGCGACTGAAACAAGAGCGGGCCGCGCTCGACGATTACAGCGCCGCCATCAAATTGAACCCGCAAGATGGCAGAGCATACATCAACCGCGGCAGCATCCACTTCGACGCGCGCCGTTATGATGCCGCGGTGGAGGATTTCTCCGCGGCCATCCGCATTAGCCCGGAAGACGCCGACTCTTACTTTAACCGCGGCAATAGTTATCTGGCTCTCAACAAGAAGGACGAGGCGATCAAGGATTATACCGAAGCACTCTCATTAGAAGAAAAGCTGGTTGATGCTTTTTATAACCGTGGCATTGCATATTCGGATTCGGACAAAATCGACGCCGCCATAGCTGATTTTACAGAAGTGATAAAACTCAACCCAAAGTTCGGCGACGCTTATTATAATCGCGGGCTGGCGGCCGCCAAGGCCGGAAAGTACCAGGCGGCGGTCGAAGACTACAGCGAATCGATTCGTCTCAACGCGAAGGATCCGGAAGCGCCATTCAATCGCGGCATCGCCTTTCTGCGCTTGGCGAAATACGATTACGCGGCAAGAGATTTCAGCGAAGTTATTCGCCTGCAACCGCGCAATGCCGAAGCTCACGTTTATCGCGGCATAGCGCGCATCTATCAAAAAAAACAAGCCGAGGCCGACGCTGACTTCCAGAAGGCCTTTCAACTCGATCCGAGTTTGAAAAAGAACGTTCAGCCGCTGATCGAAGAAGCCAAGGCGCAGATCAACAGCGAGCCGGAGAAGTAACGGCGGCTCTCGCCGGTTCAACTCGCTAAATTCTTGTTGATTGCGCCACTTCGTCCAAGAGCTGTGAGAAAGCTAACTAGGACCTAGCTCCCCTGGCCGGGAAGTGACGCTTCCGATGACCCGCATCGTTCACGAAGATAGCCGGTCATGAAATGTCACATTAAGAGTCAATCCAGGTATTCGATTATGATACCTTGCCAGATTCCTCCTCTCCCGTTAGCAGAAAGGCGCCGTAGATATGACCAAGATCAAGAAGATCCTCGCTCCCGCGGATATGTCCAATCTGTGCATTTCGGGAATTCGTTTCGCTCTCGAGCTGGCGCAATGGCAGCAATCCGAGGTGTTGATCTACAACGTTCTTACCGTCGAGGAGACTCCTTTTCCCCAAGGCACTGAAGAGTGGGTTGCCAAGCAGACCGAGTTGCCGAAGCTGAAAAAAACTTTGGATCAACGGAAAAAGACGCTGAATGATTTCATCGCAAAAGAATTCGCGGATCTAATCGGAACCACCAAAGTCCGGCAAGAAGTGGAAATTGGCACACCTTACAGGCGGATCGTCGACAAGGCTGCAGCCGAAAGTGTCGACATCATCGTCATGTCCACTCACGGGCGCACGGGGCTTGCCCACATGTTGATCGGAAGCGTCACCGAAAGAGTCTTGCGCCGCGCCTCGTGCCCGATTCTTGCCGTGCCGGCGCCGCGGCGGACCAAACGTTTATCCAGACGGATGAATAAGACCGCCGGTTAGATTTTATCCCGGCCCCAGAGATCGCCCTGTTCGATATTGGGTTGATCCAGCGCCGGGAATTCCAGCCCCTCGATTTCCTGCAAGGTCTTACCCGCAATCGCTTGAAGGTCGCCATACATGCCAACGGTCGCTTGCATCACACGCTCGATTTGTTCCTCTCGTTTCGCCCATTGCTTAATAATCGCCCTCTTCTCTCGATCGAGATCCTCTCGCATGCATGAAAAAGCTTCGACAATGGCTTGCACCCGCTGGCGAAACCGCTGCCCGGTCAAGTACTGATAGACCATTTCCATTTTGGTTTGTTGTCCTTCGGATGACTGGCGAACCGCGGCAACCTCGAGCAGGGTCTGGCGCAATACCACCGCGACCGGCACTGCTGCTCGCGGATGCGTCACCCATACTCCTTCGAGGAACTCGAAGGTTTCAACGTCCTTGGGTAATGCCTGGCTGACAATCACAGCGATCTCAGCCTTGGCGGCTCGCTGATCTTCGCGCAGCTTAGCAAGCCACCCATCGCTCCAATTCTTGGTCCGTTTGCATTCCCAGAGAATAAATCCGCATGACTGGCCGAGATCTCCGTTGACCCGATGGAGCACGTCGCCGCCGAATTCACCCTTGGGCACCGGCTGGATCGAATCTCGTGGAAATTTGGTTCTTAACAAGTTCTCCAGCTCGAGCTCCTGCACCTCGCCCTGCAACTGCTGAGAACCTTGCTCGGCGCGGCGCTTGAGTTCTTCGATCTGGCGCTGCATAGAGCTGATTGTTTGCTCCTTTTCGAGGACTTTGAACTTGAGCTCTTCTTCGGTCTCTTTGCGAGCCTGCTCCCGGGTCGCGGCGAGCGACTCCTGCACCCGCTTTTCAATAGTCAGCTCCGCTTCCCGTTTCAGATCATCCAGCTCACGCTGTTTTCTCAGCACTTCCGCTTGAGACTTTTGCGCTTCGGCAAGCTTGAGCTCTCGCTCCTTCAGGACCTCTTGCAGTTCGGCAATCGCTTTGGCTTTTTGCTCCAGATCCGTGGCCAACGACAGTTTTGCCTTGCGCGCTTCTTCGGCGGCAATCTTGCCCCGCTCCTGAAGCAACTTAGCAGCTAGCTCTTGATCGATTTGCTCTCGGGCCCGAGCGATAGCCGCTTCGCGATCGCGCAGCATCGCTTCTTTTTTGGCAATACCGGCATCCTTTTGCGCCAGCCGGATCTCAAATTCACGGCGAGTCGCTTCAATCAGCGGCGCCGCCAGCGACTCCGTCAGCTTAATTTCGATGTTGCACTGCGGGCACGTAATAGCAGGTTCAGGCACAACAACCTCCGGATCTGCGAAGAGAGTGTTTTGCGATCAAGCAATCCATAAATCTATCTTTTTCAAAAATCCTGCAACACCGCTTCGCTCTCGCAGGTGTGCAGGAATCAATCTCTGGAGCACACTGCTGAAGAAAAATCTTGCGCTTCAAGAACCTCCGCATGAACGGAATCGTTTCAGTCACTTCAAAACCTGCTCCGGTCGTCTGAACCCGTCGAAAGACTCCGGAAGAGTTCAGCAACCTAACGTGCCGACGATTGATTTACCCCCTTCAATGACGATAAATGATCCATATCGGTGGCAGGCTAAAGATAAAGAACGACAAAATCTCTCATGGGTGAAACTCGCGTCGATCTACAGCACCTCCTCGAAGACTTACGGGATGCGTATCCAGGCTCTATCGAGGAAACCATTCTCACCGAGATTATGGCCAATGCGCTGGATTCAGGCGCAACCCGAATAACTTTTGAATGCGACCCGACCCAAAGCACGTTAATCACCGTCGATAACGGCTGCGGTATGCAACGGCGTGAGCTGGCGCGCTATCACGATATCGCCGCGAGCACAAAGACCCGAGGCCAAGGGATTGGATTTGCCGGAGTCGGAATAAAACTCGGCTTGCTGGTTTGCAGCGAAGTTTTTACCGAGACCCGCCGCGGGAAAAGCCACGTTGCGACTTCCTGGCACATGGCTTCGCGGCATCGGGCGCCTTGGAAATGGGTGCCGCCCGCCGGTCTTGTCTCTGAACGCGGCACTGCGGTTCGCCTGAAACTTCAGAATACGTTATCTCCTCTACTCGATCCTGGCTTCCTCGAAGGTGCTTTGCGCCGGCATTTCCAACCTTTGCTCGACCCCAGCTTTGACCAGTTTCTTGCCGGACATTATCCCAACGGCGTCGCGATCTCTATCAACGGTGAGCAGTTAGAAAGGCATGTCTGGGCTGCTCCCTTGTGTGCCCCGTTGGCGATTCGGTTATCACGCAAGCGTAAGCCTTCTGCGCTCGGTTATTTAGTTCGGCGACGAGAATTCGCTTCCGGAGGAGATTCGGGGCTTAGCCATCAGCACCTATGGCAAAGTGATTCGGCGCGGCTGGGATTGGCTGGGCATGACGCCAATGTCTCCGGAGCGGATCGGCGGACTTATCGAAGTGCCGGCATTGGCAGCTTGCCTGACCTTGAACAAAGGCGATTTCATTCGCACTGGCACGCGCGGCGCCAGCTATCTTGTCTTTCGAAAGGCGATTCAGGAAGCCGTTTCCCGGCAACTCGCAGCCTGGGGAGATGGCCGCGCATCCATGGATGAGGCGCCACCACGAGAAGTTCGCCCTCTACAACGCGACTTGGCCCACCTGCTCGAAGACCTTGCCATCGACTTTCCTCTGCTTGCGTCGTTGGTAGAACAACGCTCGGGTGGACAGAAAAGATTGCCTTTTGGACAAGCATCCAATGCCACTGAGTCGCGCGCCTTTGTGGCAGCATCGATAGCCGAACAGTCGGAAGCTTTTGCCGATCAACGTGAGCCGACGTCATCGCCGCAAGGCCAACACGGCGACAAAAGTCGTAGCGATACTTCGGCGACTGATTCCGTTGCGGCCCCGGGTTATGGCTTGCTGCTGCCGGCGCAAGCCGCTGTCCGGCGGGCCGGACATTACGGGCTTGATATTCAGTTTGAAGACCAACCGGAGGCGCTGGAGCTTGCCCACTTGATGGAATCGACGGTTTGGGTTAACCGCGCTCACCCGGCTTATCGTCGAGCATTGGCCTCGCGTTCGGTCGGCTATCACATCGCGCTGGCGGTGGCGATGGCCCTAGCGCCGCTGGCTGTAGAGTCAACCAGCGAACACGCCTTCGTAACCGCATTTCTTTTTCGCTGGGGTGAAGCCATAGAAAACACAACCACACGCAAACAGAAAAGGCTGGGAAGGCTGGCTCGCAGGCTTGCCTCTACAAAACAATAATGCCCAAATCTCTATAGGAAAGCCGCTGTAAACACGTAATCATGGCTCCGGTTTATAACGTCCATTGAGCTCCGCGAGTAGTTTTTCCAGGTCTTTCAAACTAATCGGCTTTACCAGATAGGCGTCGAAGCCGGCGCTCTTGGCGCGTTCCTGATCTTCCTCTTGCCCATAACCCGAGACCGCGATCAAGAACATTTTATTCGAACCCAGTTCCTGCCGTAGCCGCCGGGCTACTGAGTAGCCATCGAGTCCGGGCAGGCCGATGTCACAGAGGACTACCTGCGGCAAACACTGCCGTGCCTTTTCTAAGCCTTGCGGGCCTGTGACCGCGAGCTCAACCTGATGTCCTTTGTCTGCCAAAAAGATCTGCAACGTACGAGCTGCCAACGAATTATCGTCGATCACCAGAATACGGTAACAGGCCAGCGCATCAGCATCGGCTATAGTCGATTTGGGAGCTGGGTCGCGGCTATCGGCAAACTTCTGGGTTGGCAGGCGGATAGTAATTTCTGAACCGTGCCCGGGACCTTCACTTCTGGCATGCACTTCTCCACCATGCAGTTCGATCAATCCTTTGACCAGCGACAAACCGATTCCAAGCCCGCCTTTGCGTCCCACACCTGGATCAAACTGACTGAACGGCTCGAAAATACGCGCCAGGAAATCCGATTCCATACCGATGCCGGTGTCACGGACGCTCAGAACCGCGCAATGCTCGTCTGGATTGTCGACTAGCTTTACCGTCACCGTATCCCCGGCGCTGGTAAACTTGCCGGCGTTTTGCAGGAGATTGCTGATCGATTGCGCCAGTCGGGTGCAATCACCTACGACCCACACAGGGTGGCTCGGCATCTCCAGTGTTAGCTCCAAACCGTTTGACTCCAAAATCGCTCGATAGTCGTCCACCGTTTGCCGCGCGATAGCAGCGAAGTCGCAGGGCTCGCGGGCAAGTCCGATCTGGCCGCGAGCAATACGTGAGACATCGAGCAAGTCATCAACCAAACGGCTCATGAGGCCGATCTGCCGGCCGATGATGTCGCGAAGTTCCTGAGACACCGGCTCCGGCGTTTGCGTTTCGGGGAGAATATCAAACGCATTACTGACAACCCCAAGAGGATTTCGCAGTTCGTGCGCTAGCGCAGCTAGAAAATCATCCTTCTGACGATCTGCATTGCGCAACTGTGCCACCAGCTGACGATTTTCCCGCTCTCGATCATAGAGACGCAATAGCGCGTTGACCGTAGCCAAGAGCTCGTCCGCCTGAACCGGCTCAATGAGATAAGTGTCTGCGCCGCATTCCAAGCCGTGAATTCGGTCAGCCCGCGTCGTGTGCACTGCCGAGATTTGCAGTACCATGACATGCGCGCTCAGTGGATCGCTCTTGATCGTGCGGCACAGTTGGGTGCCATCTACGTCCGGCAACTTGACATCGAGTAAAATCAGCTGTGGCTTTGCTTCTCGGATCAGCCGCAAGGCATCCGCCCCGGTAGCAGCCTCAACAACCCGGTACCCGGCCAACTGAAGTATGCGGCTCTTGGCGTACCGGCCTGCGTCGTGATCGTCGACATTCAGAATCGTGTACTCTTGGCTAGGATTTGTCATTTAGTTTTGGCCCAACGTCATGTGCCAGTCATTGATGCGCTTTCAAATACAGAATTTCCTCCTGATCAGCAAGTATATTCGCAAAAACCGTCCGATTTATGGTCATGCTCCTCGAGCCGAACGCATCTACGTGGCGGGATACATTGTAAGCGCGCGCCTCCGAGCAATTTCGATCTCATCCTAAGCCATAGAAGGTTCGGGGATTCTGGCACAGGATCTTCTCGACTAAAGCGCTCGGCACATCCTCGCGACCGCGCAGATTGGCGACAAACTGCGGCTCCTTGGAAGGATCGTTATGGCCGTAATCGGACCCAATAATCAACTTATCCTCGCCGAGAAACCGCACCAGGTGCGGCAACTCTTCATCGGCCTCGCAGGCTACCCAGAAGCGATACTCACGAAAGAGCTCCTGCGGATCGCTGAATCTCCAATTGCTTTGCTGCCGCCGCAACACATGCCAGATGTAGGGCACCCAACTGGCGGCAGCTTCGATGAAACCGAAACGCAAGCTCGGAAACTTTTCCGGAATCCGATTGTGCACCAGATCACGGAAGGCAAAAACCGGCAGCACGCGATTATGCGCGAAGGTGTGATTGCGTTCGATATCGAAGAGCTGCATCAAGTAGCGGCTGCCTGAACCGGTGTGAATACAGATCGGCAGATCGAGCTGCTCCGCCTGGGCGTAGATAGAAAAGAAATAAGGGTTATCGAGCGTGAGATCGCCTTCCATGCCACGAAAGAATATACCGACCGCGCCATGCTCCTTCGCCCAAGTCATTTCTTTCAACGCCGAATCGACCGCGCGTAACGGCAGAATCGACACCCACTTGAGCCGTTCCGGGGCTTTAGCGCAAGCATCGGCGACAAAGCGATTGTAGGCGCGGCACAGAGCTATCTCCAACTGCGGATCGTCAGTGAGATACACCAGAAAAAGTGTCGGATAGATCACCTGTACTTCCACAGCGATTCTGTCCATATCCTTCAGGCGCGCGATGGGATCGGTCAATTCTCGGACGGCCAGGTGAATGTCTCCCCTTCCGGCTTCTCTCTTGGCCGCCGAAGGCGTGATCAAACTAAAGCTGCCCTTGCCCGCCGGCTTGGGAAAGATCTCGCCATCAATCAGCCAAAACGCATTTCGATCTTTGTACCAGGTGTCATCGGGAATCTTTGCCAGATCGGCCTGCGCGGATACATCTCTCGATCGATAAATTCCCACATCGCTTCCGACTCGGCGATATGGGTATCTGCGTCGATCACACCAGCCATGATTTCACTCCCCTGAATAATTTGTTTCAAATCGTTCCAAGTAGTTCAAGCCGTTCAAATCGCAAGAACGATCGCGCGGCTTGGACATCAACATCTTCGGCAGATTATCCGAGCTACTGGGCTATTTTTTAAATTTGTCGATGAATCCGCTTTTCTTGATTTCTTCCAAGACACTGCCGTCCAGGAGCCTCAGGCTCTCCGGCGTCTGCCCCTTGGCTTTGGGGTTGGTGGCGGCCACCTGGGAAATGATAAATTCCAGGCCCTTGCGGTCGGGCAACACCATCACGCCATCACCGTATTTGGCCAGGTAGTAGTCGTAGCCGAGACTGGCATCCTCATCGCTGACGCGGTTGTATTTCTTCATCAAGGACACGGCCAGCGCTTTGTCCTTGCGCAAAACGAAGTAACTCTCGATGATCGCTTTCATGGCGTTGACGATCTTCGGACGGTTGGCCTCGAAGTAGCTGCGCTTTACGATAAAGCAATTCTGCGGGAATGCCACACCGCTCTCGGCCAGATCGATCAGCGAATTTAGCTTGAATTCTCTCATCCCGACTGTGGTGTGCGGTTCGCTTAACAAGGTCGCGTGCACGGTCCCCTGGCTCAAAGCCGCCAGCCGCGTCATATTGCCGCCGGTCTGGACGATGGTCACGTCCTTGGGATTGATGCCGAGTTTTTCCAACGCCACTTGAGTTGCGTAATCCGATGCCGAACCGAAGCGGCTGATGGCAATTCGTTTGCCTTTCAAACCTTCCGGCGTTTTTATGTCTGGACGAACTAGCAGCTTGTTGGGAATGAAGTTGATGCCGCCGGCGATAATCGTCGCATCGGCTCCCTGCAGATTGGCGGTGATCGCCAGAGCTCCGGTGGTAAAAACGATTTGCAGTTCGTTAGCTAACAACGCCTGCATCGCCGGCGTGCCGCTCTCCAACGCCAGGTACTCGCCGTCGAGGCCATATTTCTGAAAAATTTTCTTCTCGTAAGCGAGCCACAGCAGCGAATGGATCGCAGTCGAAAAACCGCCGCTGGCGGCGCGGAATTTTTCCTGGGCGGCCGCGTTGGCAACGAATCCGATCACGCACATCAAAACGATCAACGCTTTTGCAATTGCCTTCATGCCCCCCCCGATCGGCTTTACAGTGACTCTTTGACAGGCTATACCAAAGTCCACACGAGACTACCACCGATCATGTGGTTTCGATCACTAGCAGTTTGCTTAATAGTCTGTATCCAGGCTGGTCAAAAAGCCTCAGAGGCAAGGCGCGCGAAGTTCGATGAGCTGAGGCGTACGCTTCAGTACGTTGAAGCAAGTGGGCAAGCGCAACGAAGCATATGAGGCTTTTTCAGCAGCCTGCCAGGAGCGAACGATGATTTTTCTTACCAATGCTCACGTTGAGCAGGTTCTCGACATGCCCACCTGCATTCAAGCGATGGAGGAGGCATACCACGAGCTTAATCAATTGCGCGCCGGTTACCGGCCGCGGATCGATTTCTATGTTCCGCAAGAACCTCACTACTATCGTTGGGGAACCATGGAAGGCGCATCGCGCAAGCTTGGCGTCTTCGCCATCCGCATGAAATCGGACATGCTGGCGTGGGAAAACAAAGACGGCTTCATCGTCGAGGACAAATACTGCATCGAGCGCGGAACCTATTGCGGCCTGATATTTCTCACCAGCACACGCAACGGCGAGCCCCTGGCGATCATCAACGACGGTTACCTGCAGCATATGCGGGTCGGCGCCTGCGCCGGGCTGGGAACCAAATACCTGGCGCGGCAGAACTCGAAAGTCTTGGCGATGATCGGCTCCGGCGGCATGGCGCGCACCTATGCCGAAGCGATCAAACACGTCAAACCCATCGAAGTCATGCGCGTATTCAGCCCGACCAAAGCCAACCGCGAAGCTTATGCCGCTGAGATGACCGAGAAGCTGGACATGGAAGTGATCGCCGTTGACTCGCCGGAAAAAGCGCTTAAAGGCGCCGACGTGGTTGCGCTGACCACCGACTCGCTGGTTCCGGTGATCAAGGCCGACTGGCTCGAGCCCGGAATGCATATCAATAATGTGCGCAATAACGAAGCCGGTCCTGACGTTCTAAAGCGGGCCGACGTGATCGCCCGCCTCGGCACATCCACTCTGTTCGCCGACCGCAACGCTCCGGAAGTAACCACCGGCAGCGACGGCATGTTCGGTTACATCGCCGGCAACGCCGAGGAGAAAAAGAAGATTCCCTCGGCGCCGCATTACGAAATCGACAACCCGGGGATCGGCACCGTGCCCGATGTCATGGCCGGCCGTTGGATCGGCCGCGCCAATGATCAACAGATCACGTTTCTAAACAATCAGGGCACGCAAGGCCTGCAGTTCGCCGCCGTCGGCGGCACGGCTTACAATCTGGCGCGCGCTAAAGGTCTTGGACATCCGCTGCCGCTGGAATGGTTCACGCAGAATATACGGGATTAGAGAAAGTTGCAGTGATGGAGAGCTGGAGTTATGGCAAAAACGCTCGAATCTATTTTCTGATTCCCGGCATTTCTCCCTGACTCGCTATTTCATCTTCCAGGAGGATTCATTTATGGCGGTTCTTCGCTACATCGCTTTTCTCAGCGATGATCCGGAAAAGACAAGCGACTTCTATCGTCGCTTTCTCGGCACCGAAGAACTGGGCCGCTCAGGCGAAGGCGACATCTCGATCACCGATGGATTCTACAATCTGACGTTTTTCAAAAGGCGCGCTCAATTAAACGAAATGAAAATGGAGTGCGGCCTGCATCATATCGGTTTGGCAGTCGATGATCTGGAAGAAAGTAAAGGACGGTTTCTAGCTCTGAATCCGCGCGGCATGATCCTCCAGGAGCCCGACGATATTCATCACGGCGAGATCAGAATTCACGACCCCGAATGTTTTCCGGTTAGCTTGTCGACCCGGCAATTCGGCGTGCCGGCTGAAAAAGAAAAGCAGTTCCCCCGGGTCCGTCATATCGCCTACAACGCTTTGGATCCGGAGATGATGCTGCGCTTCTACACTCAAGTGTTCGGCATGCGCGAGGTGCCGTCCAGCTACCAGCGGCGGCAGCAAGGCCGGGGAAATCGGTTTTGCGGCGACGGCCAGACCAATCTGGCGATACACCCGTTCTACAACCCCATCGAAGGCCATGAGGCGAAATTCGGCATCAATCATATCGGGTTTCTCACCAATACGATGGAGGCGACCTTAGCCGAATTGCGCAAAGTGTTGAACATCGCGCCTCGCCCATCGACCCGACCCTACGCCGAAGTCCGATTCCGCGATCCGGAAGGCAACGCGCTGGATTTGTCGCAGACCAAAGGCTGGGAGGTGGATGTGAACAAATGGGTCAGTGCGGCCTAGCGCTCATCAACGTGCAAAGTTTAACCGTTCAACGTTCAAGAAGATCGCCGGCAGTAGCATTGTGGTATGTTGAGCGCGCAGATCTGCGACTCGGGTTATTCAACTCCATCGGACAGCCCAGATACGATCATCGTGACTCCACGCACTCTCGCACTGAAAAAGCAGGAGACAACATGAAACGCACAAGAATCATTGCGGCCAGTTTGACGATGCTGCTTTCGTTGCTGTCGCAATTGAAAATTTCTATAGCGGCGTCCGCACCTTTAGAAAACCTTACGATTGGCTGGAGCGCGGTCGCCGGCTCGCAAGCGCCATTTTGGATCACCAAGGAGGCCGGACTGTTCGAGAAAAACGGCCTTGACGTGGTCATGATCTACCTCGACGGCGGCTCGAGAGCGACCCAGGCGATGATGTCCGGCGATCTGCCCATCGCCCAGGTCGGCGGCAACGCCCCCGTTGTCGCCAAGCTTCGAGGAGCTGACGTAACCCTGATCAGCGGGCTGCTTAACGTTCTCGCCTACAGCATGGTGGTTTCGCCGGAGATCAAACGGCCGGAAGATCTGAGAGGCAAAAAGCTCACGGTCAGCCGTTTCGGTTCCAATTCGGACTATGCCACCAGAAAGATACTGCTCAAATGGGGTTTGAAGCCCGACGTCGACGTGGCGATTTTGCAGATCCCCGGCGGGCAACCCACTCGGCTCGCGGCAATTCAAACCAAACAGGTGCACGGCATGGTCGCGCAACCGCCGGTGACCAATATGGCTCGTAAATTCAATATGAACATCATCGCCCAACCTGAGGATTTCGGCGGCGCCTATCCGACCACCCCTGTCGCATCGCGGATCTCCTACATTCGTGAAAAGCGCGACACCGCGCGTAAATTCACCCGAGCCCTGCTCGAAGGCATCCACCTCTATAAGACCGACAAGGAATTCAGCAAAAAAGTGATCGGAAAATATGTCAAGACCAACGATAACGACGCCTTGGAGGACAGCTATCAATTCTTCTCTCGCCTGGTGCCGGAGAAACCGTATCCATCACTCGATTCCGTCAAAGAAGCGCTGGCCGAGCTCGGCGAGAAAGACGCCAAAGCGCGCGCCGCGCGCCCGGAAGATTTCGTCGATATGAGTCTGATCAAAGAGTTCGATGACAACGGTTTTATCGACGGGCTGTATAAAAAGCGCTAGTTGGCGGGTTCGAGATAGATCCGTCAGTACGAGTCGCGTAGCGACATTAACCGCAACTAACGGCCAATGTCTGGACCCGACGCATCTCCATTCGGTCGAGATTACATCTTTACAACCCATCCGGCACGTTGTAGAGAATAATCTCCCACCTGCCAACTCAGTTAATCATCCTGCGGTGGTGTCGACGAAGATATCGACCGGACAACCAACCAGGGGACAGAGCAACTTTCCTGATACTGCCGACGACATGGGGCTTCGTTGTCGACAGAGGAAATGCTTCTGACCGTCAGACAAATTCCTTACACTGGACTGCACGATCATCTAAGAATCACTTGCAGTCGGCAAAATCCCGTAAGGCGACAACGATGGGGATCATCGAAGTGCAGAGTTAAACGAGAGCGGTTGTCTCTCGATCAGGTTCTTAACACCTCTGAGCTGTTCCGGCGTGTCTCGCGTACCCCCGAATATGCGGCCGAGAACCGAGCTCTGATCGCATTGACGCAGGCCATGAACGAAGCGCCGCGGGCTTTCTTGCAAAAGTTGGCGGACATGGCGCTCGAGCTGTGCCATGCCGATTCCGCCGGGATCAGCGTCCTGGAATCACCCGAGGACGCCAGCGTGTTCCGTTGGCGCGCCGTAGCCGGACGTTATCGCGCCAAACATCAACACATCGATGCCGCGCGAGGCGTGCCCGTGCGCAACCGTGCTCGAGCGCGCCTCTGTCCTTCTGTTCGAGCGCCCTGAACGGCATTTCGTCGCTCTCCGCGAAATGAACTTGCCGATCTTTGAAAATCTCTCAGTGCCATTTCACAGCGCCGGCGAACCGGTCGGCACCTTGTGGGTTCTGACTCATAGTCCGGAACGGAAGTTCGATGCAGAGGACGCGCGGCTGCTCACCGACCTGTCCCGTTTCGCATCCGCAGCCTACGAATGATCGGCACGGTCGAAGCCGCCGCTTCGAAGCATACGGAAGAAAAGCTGCCTGAAAGCGAAGAAGAATTCCGTGCCATGTTTGAGCTCTCGAGTGTCGGCCAATGTCAGGTCGAGCCGCTCACCGGCCGATTCGTTCGGGTCAACCGCAAAATGTGCGAGATGACAGGCTACTCCGCGGAAGAACTGACTCTGCGCACTGTCAGCGAACTGACGCATCCGGAGAATCGCGAGACCACCGCGGTTTTACTGCAGCAACTATCGCGAGGCGAGATCCCGGCGATCTCCATCGAAACCAAGTTGCTGCGCAAAGACGGCTCGACTTTCTGGAACCACTTGAACGTCAGCCTGCTGCGGCGCGCCGCCGGCCAGGCGCCGCGTGCCAGCGCCATTTTCCGCAACATCTCGGCGCGCAAGGAAACTGAACAAAAGCTCTACGAAGCGGAGGAGCGCATGCGACTGGCGACGCAAGCTGCCGGTGTGTTCGCGTGGGACGTCGATCTATTGACCGGAACGATCAAGTACTCGGAGAACATGGCGCAACTATTCGGCTATGAGACACTGCCGGAAAAATACTTTTCGGTCGCCGGCGCGACTGCCGTGATTCACCCGGATGATCGCCAAGGTGTCATCCAAGCTTCGCTGCCGGCATTTGAACAAACCGGAACCTTCTCGGCTGAGTGCCGCGCTGAGAGCCGCCGGCGGCGGGTATCTCTGGGTCCATTGCAATGGCACAGTGGTGCGCGATGCGCACGGCAACCCGGCGCGCTTCGTCGGCATCGTTCAGAACATCGAGGATCGCAAGCGGGCCGAGCAAGCGCTACAAGCGTCTCAGGAGCGACTGAGTCGCGCGATACAGATTGAAACGGTGGGAGTGATATTCTTCAAGACCGATGGCCGCATCACCGATGCCAACGACGCCTTCCTGCGTATGAGCGGCTATAGCCGGGGCGATCTGGAGATCGGGCTGGTGCGTTGGGACAGGCTGACTCCGCCGGAGTGGATGCCGCAATCGCTGCGAGGCGGTGGAGGAGTTCGAGATGAGGGGCCGGACGATTCCCTACGAAAAGGAATACATCCGCAAGGACGGATCGCGCTGGTGGGCTTTGTTCGCTGCCACACGGATCGAAGCAGATGAGGGCGTCGAGTTTATTATCGACATCACCGAGAGCAAATTGGCGGAAGAAAAGCTGCGCGAAAGCGAGGAACGTTTTCGCACGATGGCTGACAGCTCCCCGATGATGATTTGGGTAACCGATGCCGCCGGTCGCATTGAATTCGTCAATCGCTCGTATCTGGACTTCTTTGGGATTACCCGGGAAAGAGCCGCACAGCTGGAATGGTCGGAGATTGTTCATTCCGACGACCGAGAATACTTACGAAGCATTCAGCGCCGCCCTGCGCGATCGACAGCCGCTGCATGCGCGGGCGCGGGTTAAACGGCATGATAACCAATGGCGCTGGATTGAATCGCGCGGCAATCCGCGCCTTGGGCCCGCGGGCGAAGTAACCGGCTATGTCGGAAGTTCCGCCGATATCACAGAGCTCATCAAGTCTCAGGAAGCGATGCGCGAGGCCGACCGGCGCAAGGACGAATTTCTCGCGACACTCTGGCGCACGAGCTGCGTAATCCGCTCGCCCCTATTCGGAACAGCCTGCAAATCCTCCAGCTTAGCGGCGATTGCAAGCCAGGCACCGAGAAGATTTACGAGATGATGGAACGGCAGGTCAATCAGATGGTGCGCCTGGTCGATGATCTGCTGGAAATATCCCGGATCACTCGCGGTCAAATCGAACTGCGCAAAGAGCGGGTTTCACTGACGAGCGTGATCCAGAGCGCGGTCGAAGTCAGTATGCCCCTGATCGAGGACGCCTGCCATCATCTGGCGATCTCATTGCCGCCGGAGCCGCTCACCTTCGAAGCCGATCCTGTACGGCTGGAGCAGATCGTTTCGAACCTCCTCAATAATGCCGCCAAGTATACCAATCCTGGAGGGCGCATCTGGCTAGCCGCGCAGCGCGAGAGCGATCATGTAGTGATCTCGGTGCGAGATAGCGGTATCGGCATTTTGCCGGATATGTTGTCCCTTATCTTTGAAATGTTCACGCAAGTCGGGCATTCGACCAGCCGAACTCAGGGCGGGCTGGGTATCGGGCTCACGCTGGTTCGCAGCCTGGTGGAAATGCATGGTGGCAAGGTCGAGGCTCGAAGCGAAGGCCCGGGTAAGGGCAGCGAATTTATTGTTCGTCTACCGCTCGGTGAGAACGCCCAAAGCGAAATTGTTCGTGACAGTATGCGTCACTTCGGGCAGCTATCTTCCAAGCGGGTGTTAGTGGTCGATGACAACCGTGATGCCGCCAATAGTCTCGGCAAGCTGCTCAATTTGGCGGGAGCCGAAGCTCGGGCCGTCTACAATGGCTTCGCAGCGCTGGAGCTACTCCCAACGTATCAGCCCGGCGTGATGCTAGTGGATATAGGCATGCCCGACATGGACGGATACGAGTTGGCGCGCAGAGTTCGACGGCTGCCGGACTGTGGAGATCTCACGCTGATTGCATTAACGGGCTGGGGCCAAGCCGAGGATCGCCAGCGCTCGCAAGCCGCGGGGTTCGATTTCCATCTCACCAAACCCGCTGATTTTGAAACGCTGCAAAAGTTGCTTGATTCGCTGCAAGATCCGCAAAAAAGTCCAACGAGACACTGAGGTGCGTCGACGAGCGCGCGCCGAAGTTCCGAATCTGTTAGGTTTAAACGGCGGTGAGAAAACTGGCTTTGGCAGGACCTAGGTGTCGCGCCAGAATTTGTTTTTGACAGTTCTCCATCCCGGCTGATCTGGAGCTGCGCGTGATTGCCTGTAGGCCGCTTCGCGCAGCAGCGGATCACTGCCGCCGCTTTTCATTCGTGGAATCGGCGAGTCGCGACAGCGGCCGCTTCTTTGACCTGCGGCAGAGGACAGAAATTGTTCGCCTCAACACCGAACACCGGATTGAACTTGCTACGAAAATTTTCCAAAGCAATGACCGCCGCTAATTCCACCAATTCCTCGTCGGTGAAGTGTTCCTTGAGCCGATTGAAGAAATCATCCGTAACCCGTCGTTCCGTGTAGGTCATCCGCTCGGCTAACTCCAGCGCCAACCGCTCCCGTAAAGAAAACAACGGATTCTCTTTGTAATCTCCCAGCACTGCTTCGACTTTTTCCGCAGTAGCTCCATTTTGCATCGCACTGGATGCGTTACTGTCAATTCAAAATGGGCAGCCGTTGATATTGGCGGTCTTAACACAGAGAAGGTGCTTTAACTCGGGTGAAATGAGCCCTGACTCCTGAATCCCTTGAGCCAGCGCCTGAACTCCTCTCTGAATTGTCGGTCTTAAAGCATAGACTTTCGCGGTATTCGAAACCACGCCCTGGCGCTGCTTCTGCGCTTCAAAAATTTGTCGCACCTCATCACTCGCTTCGCTTTCGCTCACGCCTTTGATTCTCGCCATACTCCCTCCGCGCTCCATATGTAAAAATTATGTTTCGCAATACTGTTACACGAAATCCGATGGTCTTCTACCACGATGCAAATCTCGCCCGACGCGATCTAGCCCTGACTGCTGCGGCTGGAGCCAATCTATCATCTGGTTGCGCTGGATGGTTAACTGTCGAGATGATCCAGAATGACAATTATCCCGGACTCATGAGAGTTGTTGATCGTAAATGAGTCAACTCGCCGGCAGCCCCAACGCAAAGGCAATTTGCCTGAGCACATTTTTCTCAGCCTCTGAGACGCGCTCCCCGCCAATTCCGAAGATACCGCCTTCATTCGAAGCCTCGGCAACGCGTTCGCCGACGGCTAGCAGCCATTTTTTGAACTCATCGGCTTCATCGGCTTTGGCCTTACGGCTAACGATATCATTGACCGCCCTTATGTGATTCAACGCCAACTCCTTTGCCTGCTCCGGATCTTTGATGCCCTGAGGAGGCTCCGGTTTGGTTTGCCGCTCTTTCAAATCGGCAGCCAAGTCGGCAATTAGCGGATTGGAACTGCCCTTTTGCAGCATCTCCGCCATAGCCATTCCCATCGATAACATCTCCTTTAGCACCCCCCAAGGACCGTTGGGGCTCGCACATGTAACCGCTAGTCCCACCATTGGCGCAGCGGCAACAATCGTTTTCCATTCTTCCGTAGTGAAATCGGTTTTTCTTGCCACTGGAATTGCCTCCTGGTTCTAAGAGTCAGTTGTTGTGTCGCTGAAATGATGCGGCGGATGAGAGTCTGTAAACAACAGTGAAAGATACTACGCTGTCATCTGGCCATCCTCCACCCGAACCAGCTCGATGACCCATCGTATTACCGCATTCGGCGGGATCCGGCCATCGCCCGTACCTTCTCGATAAGCAAGGTGCGGACTCACGCGCGCCTCCCTGGTTCCGCCTTCGCGCATTCCTATGACACTAGTTTCAAGCATGGCGGTGGGATTCACGCCGCCCGACTTCGAATCGATACTCGTCGCCGGGTTGATCATCGGAGCCGGCTATTTTCTCGCCTCGGTTTAGAAAACCCTGGTCTTGATGACGGCAAAGCTTCCAGGCTCTGCGACTTGACGGGCGCCGATACTAAGATCCTCAATCTTGATGCCCTTCCTTTGCTTTAAGTTCACTGAGAGAGCCTGAGTCAGGAAGGTGGTGCGCATCAAGTAAAGTGAAATCCGCCGTCGACATTCAATAGTTGTCCGGTCATGAAGTCGCTGTCGGCGATGCCAAGAATAAGACGGTGCCGACCAGATCGTCTTCGATCTGAGAGCGCTTGATGCTGCGTTGCTGGGCGCGAATCTTTTCGTATTCGGGATCGACCTTGCGTCCCTCGGTGACGACGAAGCCCGGACTGACCGTATTCACGTTGATGTTGAAATCGCCAAGTTCCCGCGCCATCGCGCGCGTCATGGCGATGATCGCGCCCTTGGAGGTGACGTAATGGATGTAGTTGGGATTGCCGGTGAGAGCAACGTTGGAAGAGATATTGATGATCTTGCCCTTGTTTTGCTTCTGCATGTAAGGCACCGCGGCTTTGGCGCACAACCAGGAGCCGCGGACGTTGACTGCCATCGCCTTGTCGAATTCATCTACCGTCATCTCCCAGAACGGCCCTTTCCAGACAGTCATGAAGTAAGCGGCGTTATTGATGAGAACATCCACCGTACCGAATTGTTTGACGGTCTCGTCGACCATCGCCTTGACGCTCTTCTCATCCGTCACATCGCACGCCATGCTGATCGCGCTGCCTCCGATATCGGTTACCGCTTTTACCACATGATCGGCGCTGGCGATGTCCGGCAATGAGACTTTGGCGCCTTCTTTAGCGAAGGCTACCGCATAGGCTTTGCCGATCTTTCCACCGCCGCCGGTAATGATCACGGAATTGTCTTTGAACCGCATTAGAAAGTCCTTCCGAAGTGTGAAAGGTGAAAGCGGAAAGCTGAACGAATGCTTCCGAATGCAACTTGTTGCGTTTTTAGCTTTCATTCATTCAGCCCTGTTTTTACCCGGTAAAGTTCGCGCCGCCATCGACGTTCAGCAATTGTCCGGTCATAAAGTCGCTTTCGGGCGAGGCCAAAAACAGAACGGTTCCTATCAAGTCGCTTTCAACCTGGACCCGCTTCAGCGAGCGGTTTGCCACGCGGCTGGCGCTAAACGCGGGCTCGACCTGGCGCCCTTCGGTCTCGACAAAACCCGGAGCCACCGTGTTAACGCAGATATTGTAGTCGCCCAGCTCCCGCGCCATGGCGCGGCTCATGGCGATGATTGCTCCCTTGGAAGTGACGTAGTGAATGTAATTCGGACTGCCGTTCAAAGCGGTGCCGGAGGAGATATTGATGATTTTGCCCTTCCCTTGCTTCTTCATATATGGAAATGCCGCTTTGGCGCATAGCCAAGATCCCCGTACATTCACGGCCATGGCCTTGTCGAATTCATCCACCGCCATCTCCCAGAACGGCCCTTTCCATACTGTCATAAAATACGCGGCATTGTTCACCAGAATATCGACCCCGCCAAACTGCTTGGCGGTCTCGTCGACCATCAATTTAACGCTCTTTTCATCGGAAACATCGCATGCCGAGCTGATGGCCGTGCCACCCATGTCTTGAATCGCTTTGACCACATGATCGGCGCTGGCGATATCCGGCAACGAAACTTTGGCGCCTTCTTTGGCGAACGCCAATGCATAAGCTTTGCCGATCTTTCCGCCGCCACCGGTAATGATCACGGATTTATCTTTGAAACGCATGATCGAGTCCTCCTGTGGGAAACTATGAAAAGAGAAAGCGGAAAACTGAAACGAATGCTTGCTCGAAGATTATGCAGAGCCAAAGCTGAATCACTGCTTCCTAATGCGACTTGTTTCCGTTTTCAGCTTTCATAATTCAGCTCTAACAATGTTGCCCCTGCCTTAACACCGCCTCCGCGACCTGTCAACGAACCTGCCCTTTCATTGACTTGGGCCGGCGCCGCACCTATGATCGAAATCAGATAAAGCCGTGATAGTCTCGATGACGATGATTGAGAATTTCACGAACACCGAACACAAACACGAGTTCGAGCCGAACGATCGGGCAAGACAAGCATATGAGTTTTTTTCAGCGATCTGCCGGGAGATGAAATGGCGAAACTAAAGCTGACGATGGCATGCGACAAATACGACTATCTCCAGCCTTTGCGCGACGGACTGGTTGAAGTCGCGGGCATCGATCTAAATTTGATCACGGTTGAAAGCGGCATCCGTCATGAGCGAATGTTCCGATACGGCGAGTACGATGCCTGTGAGTTCTCAATGTCTTCCTATCTGGTCGCCCGCGGCCGGGACGTGGATTGGCTGCAAGCCATCCCGTTCTTTCCGCGCCGCATGTGGGGGCACAAGTTCTGTTTCATTCGCTCCGGTTCCGGGATCAAGAAGCCCGCGGATCTAAAAGGCGGCCGCATCGGCTTGCGCAGCTACGAAAACACCCTCGCCCTGGTCACCAAAGGCATGCTGATGAACAGCTACGATCTGTCGGTCACCGATGTCACCTGGGTAATTGTCAACAAAGAACACGTTGGTTTTAAACTTCCGCCGAACATCAAAGTGGAATTCGTCGAGGGTCAACGGAAGCTCGAGGATTTATTGGTCGAGGGCAAGGTCGATGCGGAGGTTGAACCGGATTTACCGCAGCGCTGGATTCGCGACGAAGGAAGCATCGAGCGGCTGTTTCCGGAATTCGAAAAAGAGGAGAAAGAGTACTACCAGCGGACCAAAGTTTTCCCGATCATGCACCCGATTGTAGTCAAGAAGGAAATCCTCGACAACGATCCCTGGGTGGCCACCAGCCTCTACGAAGCATTTGTGGCGTCACGTCAAGCGTACAACGAGTTTATGGAGCAACCGCACCGGCTCAGTTTTGCCTGGGCACGCTCGTATTTGGAAGAAGAACGGAAGTTTTTCGGTAAAGACCCTTTCTATCAGGGCTTCAGAGAAAACCATCACGACGTGCAGAATCTGATTAAGTTCGCCGGCCAGCAGGGCATGCTCGGCCGTCAACTGACGGTTGAAGAGCTATTTGCTGAGAACACCCACGGCACATGATGGCTCGTCATAGTGATAAAAGAAGATTCCGGTCGCTCGCTTTTCGGATTAAATTTGTGAATAGCACGGTTGAGAGAGGAGACTAAGATGACTGAGTATCGAATTATCGATGCGGACGGGCACGTCATGGAGCTTGACAGCGAACTGCGCGAATTCATCGGCCCGCCTTACAAAGATCTGGAATGGCATCAGAGCTATTCCTTTTGGCCAGGCCTCACCATGGACGGTTACCTGCGTTCGTTGCGTCAGAAAGGTGGCTGGGCCGGCGGCGGCGACGGCCCCAAGGCGAATCATTGGCTCGACTTTCTCGACAAAAATAAAATTGAGCTGACGGTGCTCTACCCGACTCAGGGGCTCACTCATGGAGCGATCCAGGATAGGGACTGGGCCATTTGCATGGCGAGAGCCTACAACGACTGGCTCTACCACAAATTCATGGCAGTGAGCCCGCGCCTGGTCGGGGTCGCGCTTTTGCCGATCCAAGATATCGCCGAAGCGGTTAAAGAACTGCGCCGTTGCGTTAACGATCTCGGTATGGTCGGCGCCGTGCTGCCTGCTGTCGCTCCGGCTGGACGCCTTTACAGCGGTCCTGAATTCTACCCGCTTTGGGAAGAAGCGCAGAGGCTGGACGTACCGGTTTCGACCCATGGCGGGCTAAGCATGCCGTCGCTAGGCCTCGATATGGTGAACAACTTCACCATCGGACACACCCTGGAACATCCATTCGCCCAGATTCGCCAGTTCACCGCCTTGATGTTCGAAGGAGTTTTCGAGCTGTTCCCAAACTTTCGCTTCGGCTGCATCGAATGCGGCGTCGGTTGGGTGCCTTACATGATGGACCGAATGGACGAGGAACAGGAGCGTAAAGGTCACTATTCGCCGCGCTGTAAAATGAAACCCAGCGAGTACGTCAAGAAAGGAAATATCTTCTTCGCCGTGGAAGTCGAAGAGTCGGCGCTACCGCTGGCCGCGCAAGTCGCCAACGACAATGCGCTCATCTGGGCCTCGGATTATCCGCACGAACGCGATCAGCGCGACTTCAGCCAGGATATTCCGAATTTGATTAACCGCAAAGACGTCAGTGACGAGCTCAAGCGCAAGATCTTTTGGGACAATCCGTTGAGATTCTACCCGCGGTTGAAGGAACGGGTGGAGAATGCTCAGTTATCAAAGAAAGCTGCCAGCGCATAATTCAGATCGGATAAGGCATTCCGATGATACATGATCACGTTTTTAGTCCGCAACGTGCTAGACCGGGCTCGATAAAGAACTGTTCATGAACCAGGACGAATTCATCGCCGAGCTCTGGACCTATGCCGCGGAGGTTCCGACCGAGCAGCATCCGTGGTTCGACGGAATCATCAAGCATCGCTGGACCAGGGAGCAAATCATTCTCGGCGAGGTGCAGCACTATCTGCGCGTCCGCACCAATCCGATCTTCTTTGGCTATATGGCGGTCAACGCCGTATCCGCCAAAGAGTATGCGGTGATGGACACCGTTCTGGAAAATTTCATGGAAGAGCTCGGCGGTAAACGCACGCACATGGATATCATGTTGCAGTTTCTCGAAGAGGGCGGCATCTCGCGGCAGGAAGCGGACAACGCCGAGCCCGCGCCGGGAACCATGGCGGCGATCGAAATGATCATCGGCTGCTGCCAAAGACGTTCGGCGTTGGAAGGAGTGGCCATGCTCGCCTTCGTCGAAAGCCAACTCGGAGGCGCGGGCAAGGTCTCCGAGAAGGTCTACCGCGAACTGACCGAGCACTACGGCTTCTCGCCCCGCGCCGCGGAAACCTATCGGCTGCACGCCGCGCAAGACGAGGGACACGGCAGCCGCCAGATCGATGCGATTCGCTTGTTAGCCAACGATAGTGAAACTCAAGACAAAGTACGCGCGGCGGTGAAGCTAGGCATAACCGCTTTCACTCTGGAATGGGACGGCCACGTTCAGGCGATGACCGGCAAAAGAGAATTCTGGGGCGGGGTTGCCGATCTAAAATTGCGGCAACCACAGGTCAGGCTGCAAAAGTAATTAGACGCGTTCTCGATGGTCTTTCTGGATCGACCGTATCCGTCTCTCGTCACGCCGGTTACACCTGTGTCCAGGCGACATAACCGAAACCGAAAACCTAAAACCCAACACCCGCTCCGCACGTCACACCGGCCAATCCTGAGGCAATTCCCGCCGCAGATTTCTGATACTCGGGGTTGTCGGCTTGCTCGCGCCGCAGGCGAGCCAAGGCCTCAATGATTTCCTCTTGAACTAACTTAAGCGAATTGGAGACCATGCCCGTGGTCTCTTCGAAGCCGAGGCCTCAATTGCTGTATCAGCCGCGCATGCGCGTGAGAATGTAAAGATCCTTTTCTTTTCTTGTCATTGCATCACCCGTCAATTCGGAACACCGGAGAACCCAACTTGCTGCACGGTAATCGACTCAATTGTCGTCTGCGGCTGTTCTTCGTCATCTACCATTATCCGCAGTCGCACAAAAAACCTCCAATGATTTTGCCGCCAGCTCACGAGCAGAATCAAGAATGCATTTTCGATTATGGTATTCGGCGGTTCCTCACAAGCGACGGCGAGATCGAGAATGAAATGGTCTTGCGCTGCGACTTTTAACGCTGGGCCAAACCTGCGTTCCTCGGCCTTGAATTTTCCATGCGGCACTCGCACGGAAAGTAGGCTCATCGGCATTTCGGTCACGTTTTGCACACGCCATTTGAACAACCACAGCCCCGGTTTCTCCGCTCGCGCCGCAATTCGTCGCCTGCTCAATTTCAATCTTCGGCCCCTCATTCTCCCACACTCGACTCCTTTAACGCGTTGAACCCTTGAACCATAGTGTTTGCACGGCTTGAACGTTTTGAACTTCCAGACCATTGGAACCGCTGGAAATTCTGGAACAGCTGGAACAGCTTTTACTGCTTCAGTTTCCCTTCAGCCCGGAGCTCCTGCTGCGCTAGCTTGAGAATTCGATCGTTGACCACGCGGTCCAAAGTGAAATTCTTGTCCACCAAGCCGGCGCGAATGTCCTCATCGAGCATTTGCTGGAGGCCGGCTCTGGCAATGGACAGGTCCGAAGTCAGGCCGGGCGCATAGAGATCCCAGGCGGCGCTGACGATGTCCGACTCGCCCTGCAAGCCTGCCTCGTATCCCGCCTTGATCGCTTCCTGCTTGTTGAACTTGGCGAGATTGATTCCTTGTATATAGGCCTTGAGCATACGCCTGCTGGTGTCGGGAAACTTCTCGAGCATTTCATTGCGGGTTACCAGGATGTTCTGCGGAATACCTAATGACTCGCTCATGTTGCTGATCACAGAATAGCCCGCCTTGATAAGCCGAACGCCGTCTTCTGTGGAAAACGGCGCCGCGGCGATGATCCCCTTTTCGATTGCGGCCGCCCGCAAAACCGTGCCGCCAACCGCGCGCAGCACCACGTCTTTGTCGGGATTGAGGTTGTTCTTTTTGAGGAAAGCTTTCATAGCGAACTCGGAATAGGTTCCGGCGCCGGTTACACCAATGATCTTGCCTCTGAGATCTTCCACGCTACGCGTCTGCTTGTTACCGAGAAGGATATAATTGGTCGTGCTCGAAGTGCATCCGATTATCGCCAGGTCCAAACCGCGCGCTTTACTGCGAAAAACGGCCTGAGCGCCGCCGATGGCCGCAAAATCAACTTCACCGGAAACCAGAGCGGCGATCGCCGCCGGACCGCCACGGATGAGAATAGGTTCGACTTGGAGGCCTTGCTGCTTGAAGAACCCGCGCGCGAGCGCTGTCCGAAACGGAATCTCGCTGTTCCACGCCAGGCTGACGAAAACCATGCGTACGTTCTTCTTTTCTTGCGCGCGAGCCGCCAAGGGCTGTGCCAGCATAAAGAAAACAAGCACTGTTAAGCAAAGCGGACCGACATCGTGGGACAGAGTTGGAAGCTTCATTCAGGCGCCTTCCTTCCGAGCGCCGCTATGGCACCAGCTGAACTATTGAAGACTTGAATTTTGAACACCTAAGCACGTTTATCTTCTCGCGTATACTGAAGTACGGCCTGCTTGTCAAAAATGATTACCTCGTAGGACTGCGGATTGGCTCCTTCCATCCCCGGTGAGCCAACCGGCATGCCCGGCACCGCCAGACCCGCCATGGCCGGCCTTTCTTTGAGCAGGCGATGAATAAGATCCGCCGGCACATGGCCTTCAATCACATAGCTTTGAACCAGCGCGGTATGACACGAATAAAGTTTCTCGGGTACGTTGTATTTTATTTTGACGTCTACGAGTTGCTTGCCGGTGACGTTCTTCTTTTCGATTCTAAACCCATTCGATTGCAGGTGCCCGACCCACGCTGAACAGCATCCTCAGCCGGGATCCTGATAGACCGTGATCGATGTTGCCGCGGATTTCGGTTGCGCATAGCTAGCCGCGCCGCTCATGAACAGGAAGAGGAAGATACCGGCATACCGCCAGCAAAACGAGTTCCTTAAAGGCATTATCTTCTCCTGACCTATAGACGTGATGCCTCAAATTACCAGATAGCGTGGATGCGGCAAGCGGAATATGCGTGACTCGCGTTGACACTGAAGCTGGGATTGCGGTACCGATGACGTAGCGATTCTGCTGAAAGAGGTGGTTCATGAAAAATGGTTTCAAGATTCTCGACAGCGATATGCATTTGATGGAGCCCGTGGATCTATGGGAGCGCTATATCGATGCGGAGTTCAAGGCCGATGCGCCGCGCGGCCTGACCAGCGACAACGTTCGCGATTTGCGCATGGCGCATCCGGACGGCCGCTACTGGGGATTACCGGCAAGCCACAATCGCAACTCATCGCACCATCGAGGCCACAACTTCAGCAAAAACCAGACGATCTATAGATCGCACGCCGAGCGCGGCTGGAGTGCCGGCGTCCAACTCGAGGCGATGGACATCGAAGGCATCGATGTCGCGGTGCTCTACCCCACCCGAGGCCTGCAAGTCTTGAGCGAACCGAGAATGGAAGCGAGGTTCGCGGCCGCTCTCGCGCGCGCCTATAACGATTGGCTTTACGATTTCTGTAAAACCAACCCATCCCGGCTTCTCGGCGCCGGCATGATATCGCCTTTCGGCATCGATGAAGCGGTCTCCGAGGCGAAGCGGTGCGCCACCGAGCTCGGTTTTCGCGCCGTTTTCATGCGGTCGAGCATCATGGAAGGACGAAATTGGTACGACGAATACTTCGAACCGCTGTGGGCGACGTTAGAAGAGTATGAACTGCCGGTTGGCTTTCACGAGTCGTCCTCGTCCGCGGCACGACAAACCGGTGATTTTTTCGAACCGAATTTCATGCTGCGGCGCGCCGTCGCTCAACCGATGGAGCAGATGCTCGGGTTAGTCAGCCTATGCTCCGGCGGAGTCTTGGCGCGCCATCCCAAGCTGCGGGCCGCATTTCTGGAAGCGAATTGCACCTGGCTGCCCTGGCTGCTATGGCGCCTGGACGAAGGCTGGGAGCGGGAAGGCGATATCTGGGCGCAAGACTTGACCATGAAACCGAGCGAGTACTTCAAGAGACAATGCTTCGTATCGGTGGAGCCCGACGAGGATGGCGTCAAGTACGTAATCGATTACATCGGCACCGATCGGCTGGTATTCTCGACAGATTACCCGCATGGCGATTCGAAGTTCCCAGATGCAGTCGAAACTTTCCTCGGACTGCCGATCACCGATAACGACAAGCGAAAAATTCTTTGGGACAACTGCGCCGAATTTTATCGGCTTTTCTTTTTTTTTTTTTTTTTTCTTTTTTTTTTTTTTTTTTTTTTTTTTTTTTTTTTTTTTTATTTTTTTTTTTTTAATTTTTTTTTTATAATTTTTTTTTTATTATTTTTTTATTTTTGATTTTTTGGATGTGTCATGATTCTTTTTATTTGACGTAATTTGCTTTTATTTAATAATTGCATTTATTGAATGAAATAGTAGAGAAAGGATAATTATTTTTGCATAGGAAAGGATTTTCGATTTGGTTCGCAAGGTATTATTACGTCATGTAAAAAATCGTGGTAAGCTCTTAATTTGTCGCGTAGGCGTTTTTGCAGAAATTAACGCAAACAATTAGCAGGACGTAGCTCGTAAACAGAGTCATCTAAAGGAACAATTGTTATCGAGCATAGTTTACAAGATCTTTGAGAGATCAGTGAAATAACATCTACATGAATGTTTGCGAGAGTGTCGTATTTAAGAGATCTCTCGCGAGACATAGAGCATATAACAGCATTCGCTGCTCTCTTAAATTATAAGTTTTTTTTAGCAACTGTGCTCAGTTCAAGCAGTGATACACACAGAGGCTTAGCAATGTCACAGATCTTAGAGAGCTGAAGATGCTCATCTTTCGTGACTTAGATGCTGAGCATGAGCAGTGTATCTTCCTAGCATAAAGTAGTTGCTGTTTCACCAAGCAAAGCGACAAGCTGAAAGCGCTCGCACAGATAATCAAAAGTGAGCAGCGAAAGAAAATATTGCAGCGCTATACACTAGTGAAAATACACAACTATCTTTACACTTTCATCTACAAATTCATTCTCTCATTCATATTCAATCTTGAGCCAAAAAACAAATCAACTAGCAGACATTGTGCTCTCAAATAGTCTCACTCACTTACTAAAATATACAAATCAACAAACTCCCTAAACACTAAATTCTCATAGATCTAAGAATCAAAACAAATCCTTTATACAAATAACAAAATTCCGTGCGCCTCTAAGAACTCCACTATCTTGATCAGTTCCTTTGTTAAAAATAAGTTGCTTCCATCGTTCTCGTAAAAGTGTTCTCTTAGTTCCTGTAAAATCTCTGTACTCACTTCGTCTTAGCACTTCTAATTCAAAGTTCTATAGAATAGCTTCATCACCCTGTGCCCTCTAGCTATGCTATAAAGTTACTTCCAATCTATATCTTTCTAGATCAGTCTTTCTAATCCCTCTCACTTCTTTATCTTCCAATCACTTTCTATCTCAGTCTAGAAGCAAATATATTTCAGTCCTAAAACTGTTCATGTCAGTTTACTTCTCTCTCTCTTTAGAACAAACTTCTCTCCTACTCTCTTCTAATAACTCTCCTTATTCTTATACAGCTCTATATTCTGTTCTCTAAGCTCCTTAATTAGATCTCTAACTCTCCTGTCAGCTTCTTCTTCATTCACATCAAACTCCTCCTTTAGCCATCTTCTTATCTCATTTAATCTCTATCCTTCTTTTAGTCCTCCCCATATTCTCTCTCCTTTCTTATTTAATCTGTAATAATTTTTTCTCTCTACTTCAAATAGAACAACCTCTCCATCATCTAGTACTTTATCTACTACCTGTGTATTAGATCTAACCTTCTCTTCTATCATTATTTGTTAGTCTCCTTCCTCTATATCTCTTTCTATTCTCTCCATATATCTTTTATAAAACTACTTAGCCAATAGTTCTTACCTATATATTTTAATCTATACCAACAGATAAAATATTCCATCTTGCTAAACTTTCCCTTTTTTATCTTTTCCCTCTTATCTGCTATATAAGTATCCACTCTCATTTTAAAGCTCTCACATACCTCTTTCATACTTACCTCTTTATGTTATCTATAACTTCTGTACTGTCTTTTTTTCCTTAGTTTCCTTATATCTCTCAGCAAATAGTTAAGTTCCCTTTATAGTCTAATTTATATTCTTCTATCTCCATCTTACCACAAATAAAAAAAAAAACCTCACTTAAATAACCTATCTCCATTCCAACAATAATATAAGCTCTCTTCTTTAATCCCCATATTTCTTATTCTATCTCACTCCTCTCTTTCTTCTATACATCTATCTTTCTCAAATCTATCTCTATAGTATTCATCAAATATCCTAAACTCACTCCATCTCTGCCAAACCTTTCCTCTATCACTACCATCTCTCCTATCTCATTCCTATTCTTAGCTTTTATCACCATGTTCAATCTTAAAATCATCTCCTTAAACATTCATATACTCTCCTCCCTCATCACCTACCAAAACTATCCTTTACCTCTTAGCTTTTCATATTTCTGTTCTCTCTCTCTTATCCTAGCTAAAAGTGACACCTTCAAACTATAGCCTTTGTTTTAGCATCAACTTATACTATCTCTTTAAACTCTCTCCTTTACTCACAAAGCTTAACTTATATCCAACCTCTGCTTCACTCTCTATTATTTCTCTTAACCTTCTATATATATTCTTCTCTCCTCCTTTAAATCTCACCTTCTCTATACCTCATCCTTTCCCCTCTCTCATCACTTTTTCCATTATTCTTATAATAATATCTCCTTTTACCTCATATCTCTCATCTAAACAGTTTCCTCATCTCATTTTTCATCTATTATTCATCTCTATTACTATACTCTTCAACTTTCTTCTCCTCTTTCTTCTTTTATCATATCACTCAACTTTTCTCTCTTTTTATAAATATCATTCCCATCATTTAACTCAAACTATTCTACCTGTTTTAATAATCTCTTCATCATTTCCATATTTTCTCACATCTTTCTTCTATCTAACAGTTTCTTATCTCTTTTATCTATTATAAATCTTAACTCCTTAACTCTATTTATTTTTTTCATCATTCTTTTATAATTACCTTTAATCTTTATAAATATCACTACTCTCTTCTAATATTACTCTATATATTTCTCTTTATAATCTTCTTTAATACCAACTTTACTCCTCCTCCCACCATTATAATCCTTCTCCTCTTCTCCTATTCAAAAATCTTAATAATCTACCTATCTTACTTCTTCTATTTAAAATCTCCACCTTCATACCAAAACTTCTATCCCTTTCTAACCCTACCTAAAACATCATAGGGGTATAACAGCGAATGAGTTAAAGCGGCTCTATGCCCCGGAAGCCACTAAACCCTTCTCCTTCTTTAGTGACAAGCCCTGCCTCATGAATCTATAGACACCCAGTTTCCTCAACAGCTTCAGCAGTCCAAAGCACCAGAAGTTTGCCTGCGCCATCTTCTTCTTACAAAAAAAAGAAGTAGCTATCCTCTCATACTCTTTGCCTGCTTGCTTTCTTAGGTGAAATACCTATGAGCCATCTTTCAATAAGAAATTATCGTCTAGTTCAAACCCTCAAAATTCTTCTGTCCGAAGTGCTTCACTACAAGTTAGTGTAATGCTAAATCTACCTGAGTTCTATTGAACCGATAGGTACAAAGACGACGAGAAGCCATAGTTCCATATTGCTGCCCAGTACAGTTCTCCGAGGAGCCTATCTATTTCCTCTAGTAGCCCTTCCGAATTAAACTCTAAGACGACATCATTCAGAGCATAGAAAGTGCTCTGCCCCATTTTTTTTTTTTTTTTTTTTTTTTTTTTTTTTTTTTTTTTTTTTTTTTTTTTTTTTTTTTTTTTTTTTTTAAAAAAAAAATATTCTTCGAGCTTTTTTTTTTTTTTTTTTTTTTTTTTTTTTTTTTTTTTTTTTTTTTTTTTTTTTTTTTTTTTTTTTTTTTTTTTTTTTTTTTTTTTTTTTTTTTTTTTTTTTTTTTTTTTTTTTTTTTTTTTTTTTTTTTTTTTTTTTTTTTTTTTTTTTTTTTTTTTTTTTTTTTTTTTTTTTTTTTTTTTTTTTTTTTTTTTTTTTTTTTTTTTTTTTTTTTTTTTTTTTTTTTTTTTTTTTTTTTTTTTTTTTTTTTTTTTTTTTTTTTTTTTTTTTTTTTTTTTTTTTTTTTTTTTTTTTTTTTTTTTTTTTTTTTTTTTTTTTTTTTTTTTTTTTTTTTTTTTTTTTTTTTTTTTTTTTTTTTTTTTTTTTTTTTTTTTTTTTTTTTTTTTTTTTTTTTTTTTTTTTTTTTTTTTTTTTTTTTTTTTTTTTTTTTTTTTTTTTTTTTTTTTTTTTTTTTTTTTTTTTTTTTTTTTTTTTTTTTTTTTTTTTTTTTTTTTTTTTTTTTTTTTTTTTTTTTTTTTTAAAAAAAAAAAAAAAAAAAAAAAAAAAAAAAAAAAAAAAAAAAAAAAAAAAAAAAAAAAAAAAAAAAAAAAAAAAAAAAAAAAAAAAAAAAAAAAAAAAAAAAAAAAAAAAAAAAAAAAAAAAAAAAATCTTCGAAACAGCATTTTATCCCAGCAAGTTCCTGTTGCTGTTTTCAGAGTACGCGTTCCACATCGTATTTTTTCTTCATCCCGATGTTGCTTTCTAGTGATCTTCTCTTGTTTTCCTATCTCTTTAAATTTGCACCAGCTTGCCTCGTATCTTCCATAGAAATATACCCTTATCTATCTTTTACCTTAATGTTCCCACCTATTTACTTTTATCTGTTACTTATTTCTCAGCATCTTTTACCTTATTTAACTTCCATTCAACCAACATACTTTCTAATATCTATTTACCTAATCTATTCATTTTATTATTATACTTCCCTACCATTACCTTCATCTCCCTATATAGCAACCACTTTTCTTCCAATCCCTAACCCCCCATACTAACTTATACTATTCTATCTCTTTCTTTCTTTTTTCTTCCCTCCTTAATTTATATCTCTTCAATCTTTATTTAAAAGTTACCCTCTTCTTTTTTTCTCATACCTTTTACCTTTTCTTTCGAGAAACTAGCAATCATCCTCTCTTCTTAAACATCTATTCTCCCCAACACTTCAACAGTAAACTCTAATTGTTTAAACACCTAAAAACCCACTCTTTAAAAGTTCTCACATTCTCCCCCATCCAGTATCAAGTCCTTGTAACCTCCTTTCTTAGAGAAATTCAGTTCTTATCCTACTGCTAGTATCTTAGCTCTGTTCCTATTTAGTAGAATATCACCTTCTCTAATATTATTAGTCACACTTTTTAGTGTATTCAATCTCTTTCTACCTATGTTACATAATTTAGCTTTAAAATAAACAGCTCCTACCATTGCTCCTATAAATATAGTCTATCTAATACAATACTACTCTTATCTAACTTTACAAAAAGCTCATCATTAACTATAGTCAAAACATAGAACTCATATTTCAAACACCACTACCTTTATTACCTATTAATATTTCAATACTCCATCCCTTTCTTAGTCAAAGTGTGCAAACCATAACCTTATCAATTGCTTCACACCATAGCTGCCATAGTCTAAAATATCCTTCAGCAATTTCCAACTCTTACCTTTTTTCTTATTTAGTAATACTCCTTAATCTATTCCCCCATCTACTATAATGTTTATATCTTCTTAATCTAATACTACCAAACTTAGCTGTTTTTATCCCAATAAACCAGTGAAGTTTGTCTTCCCCTCCTTATTGCTTACTTTAACACACCACCTCCCTTCATCATATTTTCTAGTTCTTCATCATTTTTCCATTTAATTCCTCCATCTTTATATAACACCATCTGTGTACCACTCTTCGCCAAATTATACTCTTATAACCTACCAGAGTCGTTCTTATATACTGCGAAGATCCCGAAGCCGCCTGTCAGCCCGTCATTGTTATCGAGTCTCTGCCATATACCTCCAATAGCTGTGCCATCGTAACTCCACAGCTAATCTCCTCTCCTAGCTTCACACTATCCAACCTACACTTAGAAATTAATTGTACCAGTAGCTATAACAACTTATACCTTAACTCCACAATCAGCGCCATATCTACCTACAAGTTAATTCCATACAATCATTGAATCAGTTATATCATTATTTACAAATACAGCTCTTTTATTTAGCATAACTTATTATCTGTCATCTAACCTATCTATTACATCTATTAACCTTAATCCCATCAAAATACCAATAATATACTTGTTTATTTCACCACCACCTTTCATACCTCTTTTACTCAATAATAATCTATTTTCTTTTCTCCTTAAAAACAACACTCAGTGTACAATACCCTATTATAATCAACATCTATATCTAGTACATCACAGCAATCTCTGTTTTCCCAAACCTATCTTTCCCCACCTTCATTAATAGTATCAAAATAACCATTATCTTTAGTACCTAAATATATTCCTCATCTAAATCACCTATCTATTTAACACCTGCATCGCAAACAACCACAACGCATGTGGTGTAATGTCCGGCTGCTCCCAATTCGGATTATGACAATCAATGCTGAATCCGTGTTACGGTAAACGCCTCCATCGGAAGAAAAAATCAGCGGGCAGGCATCAATGGCGACTTCAGTATCGAATACGAGATCTCCGGCGTCATCGTGAGCGCCTGCCGTCCGTGTGAACGGCCCCGCCCATGCCGATGAAGCCGGACATCGAGAAGGTCCACCTACGGCCAGCGGACTCGGAGTGCTACAACCGCTCGCCAAAGTCTAATGTCGCCAAACCACAGATCAAAGCGACCGATGGCACCAACATTCACCCGCTTATTTGTAGCAACGAACGGAATCCTACCTTGCGGCGAAGAGTTCGTATGCTCATTCCAACTCATACCGGCATCGTCTGATTCGAATATTCTCGTTCCGACTACTACGAACAACACGTAGGACTCGTCTGGCGAAACTGCAATAGAGCAACGGCCACCCGGTAGGCCTCCGTTTCCTCCGCTCCAGGTGATTCCACCGTCCAAAGAACGAAGATGACCATTGTCTCCGCAAACGTCCACGATTCCCTGACCGTTTGGTCCCCCAGCCTGCACTACTACATCCCAGACGTTTGTTGCGGGCGTAAGCGGCGTTGGATCCTCCAACGTCCAGCTGTCGCCAAAATCACAGCTAATCGCCACTCCACAGTTTGTGCCGATGAAAACATTCTCGGGCGCGTCAGGTCTGACGCCAATCCCTAATGCCGAGAGCTCGGTCCGCCTAGTGTCGGAACAGAGTCCCGGAGGCGGCGTCGCCGACACGGGGCGAGTCCAAGTGATACCGGCATCGTGGCTGACGTTAATCCCCGCTAAGCTATTCACCCGCCCGTCATAGAAAGAGGTTGCGTAGATTGTCTGCGTGTTAACCGGATCGACTTCAACATCCCATGTGGCAACTGGAAGATGGCCATCGAGCCGGAACCAAGTCCGGCCGCCGTCAACGGTCTTGAACAGGCCGCCCCATTCGCTCGCTCCGTAGAAGATTTGATTGTTGCCAGCGACAGGCGCGAGCCCGCCAACGCGCCCTCCACTTGCGCCGTCGGGATCGGTCCTATCCAGAGTTGAATTATTGGGGTTGATGTCTTTGATTTCCGTGTCTAGAAAAGTAACAGCAAACGAGCTTGACGCCAGGTTAAGCAGCAATCCAAATGCTGCCGCGATGATGATACGATGATACGGACAGCTGGTTCCCCATTGTTTTGCAGAAATGAAACTGGAATCCACGGCCGCCAACCTCCATCGGTGTTTATCTGGATATACAAAGCCTCTACGCGAGCTCTCCTCCATTATTCCTCCTCAATCATTATGGATGCGGCTTTAATTGAAAGTCCGCTACACAGGTCGGGCCTTCGAAGCTCGCTATCTCGCTGGCGACCCAGCCATGAGTGTGCAGCGTCAAGACTCGATAATAGTGAATGATCCCGGGTTCCAGCCGTTGCCACTCTAAAGAGGATTGACTCGGAGAAAGCGAGCCGGCAGTTTCAAAGTTGCCCGTTTCAAAGCCGTCTCGGTAGATGCTCACATCGACACGCTGAGCGATCCCGGGAGTTGCCGCAACTTTCCAGCTCAGCTTCGCGATCCCTTTCCTTAATTCCGTCTGGCTACACTCAGCTTTAGCTTCAAGGCCAAGCGCCATCCTCGAGCTTTCCTGTGAAAATGCTGAAGATATCCTAGATAAAGTTTGAGCTTGTAAAGGGGTCAATGCGCGGGCCAGAAACGTTACGGCGGTTTGAGGTGCTTCGCGTGGTCTGCTCCCGGTTCGGCTCTCGAAAATCATTGCGATCACAGAAAGAGGATCAGATCCTAGCTGTGTTATACAAGCATCCTTCCGAATATACTTTGGAAGCCGGACCCTGATCGCGGAACAATATTGCGGGCTAGATGGAGCGTAGACGAAGCTCGTGAAAGCACGGTGCATGGTGTTGACAATTAGCTCGTCACTGAAGTTAGTGGATTTATCTGTTAAAACACGCACACTCGTCAAAGTATCGCCTGCGGCAGCCTTTGCGGCTTCAGGAAAACCGGTAAACACGAACAGTTGGAAAAGAAAAAAAAGCGACGCGTCGGTTCTTATACATCGCCTGATTGAAAAACCAGCCAGCAGTTAATCTTTAAAATCCGGAGAGGCTCATTTTCAAGCTGCTCCTCGTTTTTGATCGCGCACATTTAGCACGGTCTCAGAAGCTTGATCTAGCCTGCTGAATCATGGAGGTGATTGCGTGGAGTGAAGCAGGAAGAAAATCTACAAAAGACGCAGGGCTAAGTTGCAAGAGCGTCTTAGCACTGCGCCAAGTCACCTGTCAATTAGAATTTCGGAACTGTTGTAGCAACACGATTATGTCAGGAGTTATGGCAACGTAATGATGTCGGATCATAGATCACGAACAGAAGTTATCACTTGCTCAAATGTACCAGTTGTTACAATTGAGAGTTGGTACAGTCCGATCTATCGCGGCGGCGTATATAGCTTCAGCAGACTGCTTTCACTCTTTAGTAAACGTCCTAGGAGTACGCACTTTTTTAATCTCGCGAAGACAGTAATCAGACTTCCTAGAGCTTGTCGGTTTAGGGCTGGCTGCGGCTTTTGCTGGTTCGCCGCAATCGTCTAAGCAAATCTTGATGATCACCGTCCCAGCGCAGATAAGCCGCGAGCCGATTTAACTGCAGTCAAAAAAGGCCGTGACATCTTGTTGGTAATATTAACATGGAAGTGATTTCCTCATATCAATGATACGTAACGGCGACGGCATCTTCGGGAGGCTTAGTGGCTGAGCAGGCATTTTCTTCGACCGAACTTTATGACGCCTGGCCGATCCTGTCCGTCGAGGACAAACTCGAGGGATTTAAGCTCTTGCCGCCAGAGGAGCGCGAGCGTTTTTTCAAGCAATTGAGCGCCCGGGATCGAGGCCAACTTGCTCGAAGCTTTTCCCCCGGGAGAGCGACGCTTTTGGATCCGTCTCTTGGCACCGGAAGACGCAGCGGATCTTATTCAAGAAACTGCTCCGGATGAGCGCGAAGAAATAGTCTCGTTGATCGACGAGCCGTTGAGGAGCGAAATCAAAGGCCTGCTGGCCTACGCCGAAGATCAGGCTGGCGGTTTGATGAGCCCGCGCTATGCCCGCTTGCGCCCCAATATGACCGTCGATGAAGCGTTCAGTTATCTTAGGCGCGATGCCCGCGATCGCGAGAAAAAGTTCTATTACGCATTCGTCGTCGATCCACAAGAAAGGCTTCTTGGAGTCGTTTCCTTTCGAGATCTGTTCTCGGCCCGCGGCGATCAGTCGATTGAGAGTGTCATGCGTACGGATATCGTCACCGCGCGCGACAATATGGACCAGGAAGCGTTGAGCGATCTTTTCGCCCGGCACAACTTGATGATGATTCCGATCGTCGACGCTGAGAGGCGTATTAAAGGAATCGTGACTCACGACGACATCATCGACGTTCTGCGCGAGGAAGCTACCGAAGATATTCAAAAAATCGGCGGCACCGAAGCTCTCGACGCGCCGTATCTGCAGATCCCGTTGACGCAGATGATCAAAAAACGCGCCGGATGGCTTGCAGCTCTGTTTATCGGGGAAATGCTCACGGCCACGGCGATGGGTTATTACGAAGATCAGATTTCGCGAGCCGTTGTCCTTGCTCTGTTCGTTCCGTTGATTATCAGTAGCGGCGGGAACTCCGGCTCGCAAGCATCCACTTTAGTGATCCGCGCTATGGCTCTGAAAGAAATCCGCATTTCGGATTGGTGGCGGGTCGTCCGGCGTGAATTCAGCGCCGGCATCGCTCTCGGCTGTATCCTCGCGATAATCGGTCTGATCCGTATCTTGGCATGGCAAGGTCTTTTTCATTCCTACGGCGATCACTACATGCTGATCGCACTGACCGTCGCCTTCAGTCTAATCGGAGTCGTCCTGTGGGGAACGCTGGCGGGCTCCGTTCTGCCGATTGTTCTGCGTCTACTCGGTTTCGACCCGGCCAGCGCCTCGGCGCCGTTCGTCGCCACCCTTGTAGATGTCACCGGATTGATCATTTATTTCACGGTCGCGACCCTGATTTTGACCGGCAGCCTGTTGTGAACAGGCCAGGTGCTTCGATCTCACAGAGCTCACCGCATTCCGGCAGCTGTCGCCAGGTTTTTGCTTGAATTAGCTATTTCGGCGGCGCGTAGAGCTGCAGCAGATTCCCTTCGCTGTCAAAGAAATAAAACCCGCTGCCGCTCGGACGGTCGACGGCCGGGGTGGTGTGAATCCGGACGCCCCAATCTTCATGTTCTGCTTGGCCAATTCGAAATCATCGCGGCTTACGGTAAACGCCTGGTGGGTCGCCCCTTCCCTTTCGATGAACTCACCATCCAGTGGTTTCGGCCGCTGAAATAACACCACCATGCTATCGCCGGAGCGAAGATCTGCGCGCGAGAGCCCTTTGCCCATGTCGTCGCGATTAAGTTTTGCTATGCTCATGCCGAGGATCTCGGTATAAAACTTAACCGCCCGATCTACGTCGTTACACGGAATTCCGATATGGTAGACACCCGTCGTCTTTATCATCGCCGCCTCCTGCATAGAAAATTAGCATTACCTCACCGCACCGACGATCACAATATGAGAAACGGCAGCTCTCAGATGGCGCAACCCAGGCGGTTAAAATCGCCGGCCTATCGCCGAGAACCGCTTCTCAGACTCGGCACCTCGCGCGAAACGAAGAGCGGCACAGTCGCCTTATCGCTGCTTGTCCCCTATTCTTTCGTTATCTTGAGCGCGTCGTACACTTTCTCCGCAGTTATAGGCAGATCGGTAATTCTCACCCCGCATGCATCGGCAACCGCGTTGGCCACTGCGGCGGCCGTCGGCGTATTTGCCACCTCGCCAATCGCCAGGCTGTTGTACGGGCCCGGCCCATTCGGCACATTTTCGATAACCGAAGTTTTTAACGGCGGGATGTCCATGATATTGGGAATCTTGAATTCGCCGAAATTGGTGGTCACGACTTTGCCGTTGTCGAAAAGAATCTCTTCCTGCAACGCATAACCCAAACCGAACACAACCCCGCCATCGATCTGCCCCTGATGCATCAACGGGTTGATCACCTTGCCGGTGGTATGCGCCGATACCATCTGCTTGAGGATCACCTGCCCTGTTTCCGGATCGACTTGCACTTCCGCGATTTGCGCCGAGACCGACGCGTCATGCGATTTTTCTGAACTCTTGTAATAGCCTTTGACCGTGATCGGCGAGCCCTTAGCTTTAATCACCTCGGCAAAACTCATCCGTCGTTTCGATTTACGGTGAATCACCTGGGCATCGGCAAGCTCGAGCTCTTCAGCCGGAACCATCAGGTTTGCCGCCGCGGCGGCGGTTACCTCTCCTCGCGCCTTCACCCCTGCTTCGTAGGATGCGTTGCCGTAGACCCTGGTGGCGCGGCTGCCGCCGACACCGCCATCGCTCGGCACGGTCGTGCTGTCGAGCTGTGCGAGCTCGATTTCGCCGGCCGGCACACCGAGTTCCTGGCCGACGCATTCGACGATAACCGTCAGAACTCCGGCGCCCTGATCCACCACCGGCGACGAGACTTTCACCTTGCCGTCCTCTTCGATTTTGACGAAGACGCTGCCTTCGCCGCCGCTCGGGCTCCACTCCGAAAAAGCCAGGCCGCGGCCGACATGCTTTGGCCGCGGCCTGTTGTAACCGGACATTTCGATGGCCCTCTCCAATGCTTCCACACCTCTGATATGTGACACGTGGCCGCCGATCGGAGTTTCATCGCCATCGTGCATCAAATTTTTGCGCTTGAACTCGGCCGGATCCATGCCGAGCTTGCGCGCGACCTCATCCATCTGGCTTTCGTTGGCGAAAAATCCCTGAGGGTCGCCGGGGGCGCGCATGTGCCCACAGGGGATTTTATTGGTGTAAACCATCCGTTCTTCGATCAAACAGTTGGCGATCTTGTAGGGACCGGCGCAGGTCGATGCGCCGATTAAATACCCTGCCGGCTTCATCGATCCGTAAGCGCCGCTGTCGAATATGAAATCAAGATGATGAGCGACGATGGCGCCATCTTTTTTAACGCCGGTTTTGGCCCTGATGATCGCGGCATGACGCGGATTACCGGCTGTGAGTTCTTCGCCGTAGTCCATCACCATCTTCACCGGTTGACCGCTCTTGAGCGAAAGAAAATAGGCAACCGGTACATCCATGAACCCGCCCTTGCCGCCAAAGTCCCCGCCGATATGCATCGGATAGAACACCAGCTTTTCCTTATCGATACCGGTACAATTGGACAGCTGGTTGCGAACCGCAAACGGTGTCTTGCTGCACGACCAAATCTTCGCGCCGCCACTTGGATCGGCACTGACCACGCAGGCATGGGGCTCGAGATAGGATTGGTGCGTGACTTGGGTTGTGAAGGTGTTTTCGACGATGACGTCCGCCTGTCTGAAACCGGCTTCGATATCGCCCTTGCCCCATTTTAGGTAAGCAAACACGTTGCTGACCTTTTCCACCGGTACAGGAAGGCCTTTATAGGAAAGCAGGTCGGGATGAAGAATCGGCGCATCATCTTCTATTGCCGCGAGCGGATCGAGCAACGGTTCCATTTCATCGTATTCAACTTCGATCAATTCGAGCGCCTGCTCCGCCGCGAGTCTGGTTTCAGCGGCGACCGCCGCAACTTTTTCGCCGATGAAGCGCACCAATCCGTCCGCGAGCACCGGGTTATCATAGATGCACCTGCCGATTCTTAATCCAGTTACATCCTCTCCGGTAATCACCGCTTTGACGCCCGGCACCTGGCGCGCCTTTTCGGTGTGGATCTTGGTAATGCGACCGGACGAAATCGGGCTTCGCAAAACCTTGCCCCAAAGAATCTCCGGCAGCTTGACGTCGGCGCTGTAAAGCGCCCTCCCGGTAACCTTTAACTCACCCTCGATGCGCGGCGTTGGTCGCCCCACTACCTGGGTCATCTCTTACCTCCAAGAACTGTTCTTGAGAACAACGGCTGCTTGATACGAGTCATTTCTAGGCTTGAATGTGTTCGGTTGTCCAGCGATAGCAGAGCGGTTATTTCGATGAGCACTCCGATCGGTGGAGATAACTCCTTTGCAATCGATGCTGACGAAGTTTTGGATGCAGCTGATCAAGGCCGATCGAGCGCTCAGACTAATCATCAATCTTCTGCAGTATCGCGCCGAGCATGATTGCTCGGGTAGAGAGCCTTCCAACGCCGAGGAATCGCCGGAGCTGAAGCTAAGAATCAGGCAGGCGCTGGTACTTTCCTTTGAAAAAAAGCAGTGGCCGTCCGTCCGTGGCATTGGCGTTGACGATTTCGCCGACGACGATGGTATGATCGCCGCCGTCGTAGCACTGAGTAATTTTGCACTCGACATAGCCGAGCGCCGCATCGAGAATCGCTGCCCCGTTCTGGCCTGGATGCCACTGCAGGCCGGCAAACTTATCAATGCCCTTGGTCGCAAAACGACGCGACACATCTTCCTGATGTTCACTGAGAAAGTTGACCGTGAAACCGTTTTGCAAATTGAAGCACGCATAGCACTGCGCGCCTTTGTCAACGCTGATCAAGACCAGCGGCGGATTCAATGATAGGGACATGAAAGCGTTGGCTGTGAGTCCGTTTGGATTTCCGTCTTTGTCCTGGGTCGTAATCACGGTAACGCCAGTGGCAAAATGGCCCATGACTCGCCGCAGCTCTTGTGGTTCGATCGACATTAGCAGCTTTTAAACTGGTACCAGAGCCAACCTTGGGCTGTCAATCAGGCCCGTCGATTCAACCCGATCTTATTTGGTAAAAAGCGCGCCAATCAAGCCTCGGCCATGAGCCCGCAGCGGGCGAGACCGTGAGCCGCAATGATGTTCGCGGATAGTTGTTGAAGTTTGAGGCAGAAACTGAAGTCCGGTTGACACATGAACCGGATTTTCCCGCTCATCGGTAAACGTCAGTCCCCTTGCCTAAAGTTAGGACCGAGACCAAAAGCAATTTGTCTCGAATCGAGTAGACGATGCGGTAGTCGCCGACCGAATCCGATACAGACTAGCTTCAGCTTCGAGCTTTTTCACACCCTCAGGCCGTGGCCTTTCAGCTAGTTTATCGATTTTTCCTAGTGAGGCGAACTTGTACGTCTCTCGGAAGATTTTTCAACTGGCGAGTCGCCGCGGGCGCGAATTCTGCGATACTTTTTTTTCGGATGCCATCGAACATGTCCCTTTCTCCCCAAGTCCTTTGCCACTCTTTTTAAACTCCACATCCCCTCCAGCTGCGACGACGTGGACCCTCCACGCAGGTTATTCAGATCTGAATCCTACAATCGTAACTCCTTTTTGAGTTTCTCCCACAATACCCTTCCTTTCTTCTTTGCTTCCGCCAGAGAAGCCCGCGCCTCTGCAATATCGACCTTGTCCTCGAGCCGCTTCAAGTAAATCGATGTCATCGATCGGGACGATGGCAGCAATCCGCTTACCCCGGCGCGTGAGAAAAAGCCTTTCTTTGGCAAAAGCAGCACGACTGATAACTTCTGAAAGCTGGGCGCGAACCTGCACCGTGGTGAGTTCTGCCATAAGGTACCTCCTATCCGTCCATCATGTTGTCAACTGAATCGGCGCAGAGGTTAAACTGACGAATGCAATCTTATCGCCCCACTGCTTCACCATTCAGGCATGACCTTCGGCTTTCGATGCAATACCAATCTTCAGACCCCGCGCGTTGAGCTTCAACCGTGTCCCTGAGGTGCTAGACGATTCCTTACGGAACATGGTAAAGATGAAATTCAAAGGAGGTGCCCAATGGCGGTACAAGAACAAAAAGCGGAGAGCTCGTTTGACAGATACATCGCCGAAGTTCGCGCCGTTTGGGGCGACGGCAAAGACCCCCAGCTGCCCCACAAGATAGCGGCGTTGATGGAAAAGTTGTTTGCCAGCACCAGCGCCGAGGATCCCTGGATGGCGCAGATCATTCGAGAGGGCAAGCCCTCGCGCGAGCTCTATCGAGACACCGAGCACGGATTCATCCAAATGGGCCACGTGCACCAACCCGGACATGGTAATACGCCGCACGACCATGGCCCATGCTGGGTTGTTTACGGGGCCTTCAGCGGTCTCACTGAAATCACTAAATACAAACGCACCGACGACGGTTCACAACCAGGCAGAGCAATTCTTGAAAAAGATGAACTCCATCGGCTATCCCCCGGCACAGTCAAACCCTATCTGCCCGGCGAAATTCATTCGACCCATGCGGTCGAAGGACCTGGCGTGGTCTTTCGTTTTCTAAGCTATGATCTCGATAAGATCCACCGCAGCCGATACAACATGGAAAAAGAAACCATCATTCCTGTTCCTGCTAACTGACCGGCCGACCATGAGCGCAGGTAATATCATTTTCGAGCAGATCCGGTCGAGCGGGTGCCTATCCTATCTCCTGTGCTGTCCTGAGAAAAGAAAATGCGTCGTCATCGATCCGGAGCTCGACAAGACCGACGAGTACATCGAGTTGGCTAAATTTTTTTCCTCGGAACTGCTTTACGCGATCGATACCCATACCCATGCCGATCATAACTCTGCGTGCAAGGTGCTGCGCGAGAAGCATGGCATCAAGGTGATCATGCATGAAGCCACCGATGCGCCCTACATCGACGTGGCGGTCAAAGATGGAGACGTCATTTCTTTCGGCAGCCAGTCGATCAAAGTGATATACACTCCCGGACACACTCAAGACGCCATGTGCCTTTTATGCCGCGACCGTATTTTTACCGGTGATACGCTCCTCATCGGCGGCTGCGGCAGAACCGACTTACCCGGCGGCAGCGCCGAACAACAATATGAGAGCTTGCGCAAACTTCGCGCTCTTGGCGATGAGATTCGGGTTTATCCCGGCCATGATTATCGCGAAGCGGTTTCAACGCTGGGCGATGAAAAGCAAAAAAACACGCGCATGCTATTTCCCAGCAAGGAAGAGTTCGTGCAGTTCATGACCTCGCGCAAACCACCGTTGCCGCGAAAAATCGAAGGCGCTCTCGAATGGAACCGCACGCCGATTCAAGGCACGCAGAGAGGCATGGGCGAAGGGATTTAGCAGGCGCTCACTCGAATCCGTGATCGCGTGATACGTGTTCGTGTTCGTCCGGAATTCTCGATCACGTTTCACGGACACGAGCATCCGCCTCGCCTGTGAGGATCTTTTTGAGCGGCCTGCTAGCCCGGACTATTCATGCTCAGAGGAAAAACTACGGCACTGTGTCCGATCGAAGGTGAGCCTGGAGGAGTGAAGACATCTAGACGAACAGCTTCAATGAAGTCTTTGGTGCTTGATCCTCTGCTCGCACTTTTTCCAGGCGTCCGCTCCACAACTTGGCCATGCAGGCCGCCCCAAGGCACAGAGCCCATTTGTCTTCATTCCGGAGGGCTCGCCCTTGGATCGCCGTCACCGTGAATAATCCGGCTAGTCTTATGACAAGTCGTAACAGCATCTGAGAAATCATCAGCGGCGATCTTTCATTTCGCTCTAACAAGCCATCCCCATGCTGCCGGATTGCTTTAGTGATTTCTGATAATTTTTTAGCATCTCGTTGATTGGTCTCTAGCGTCGCGAAAGAACATGAATCGGTCCAGAAACTGGTCAACAGTTGACGTCCTCGCCACGATTCGCCGCTATTGGGGATACTCCGAGCTACGACCGTTGCAGGAGGAAGCGATGCGGGCCGGTCTTGATGGCCGCGATTCGCTGGTCGTCATGCCGACAGGGGGCGGCAAGTCGTTGTGCTATCAAGTTCCGGCTGAGCTTGCCCAACGCACCGATATTGTGGTCTCGCCGCTTATCTCCTTGATGAAGGATCAGGTCGATGGCCTGAGGGAGTGCGGCTATGCGGCGGCGGCACTCTACAGCGGCATGCCTCTGCACGCAGTCCAGGAAACCGAAGAGCAGGTCGCCGCCGGGCGCTACCGGCTGGTGTTTGTCGCGCCTGAACGGCTACTGACGGCGCGATTTCTCCAACTCATCGCGCCGCTCAAAGTTCGCGCCTTCGCCATCGATGAAGCGCACTGCATCAGCCAATGGGGTCACGACTTCCGGCCGGAATATCGCCAGCTGGCTGAGATCAAGACACGTTTTCCGCAGGCAAGCATTCACGCATACACCGCGACCGCCACGCAGCGCGTGCGCGCCGACATTATCGAGCAGCTTCGTCTCAGCAAGCCAGTGGTGCTGGTCGGCACTTTCGATCGTCCCAACCTCCTCTACCGGATCATTCCACGCATCGATGCACGGGCTCAGGTGCTGGAAGTGCTGCGGCGTCATCCCGGGCAGGCGGCCATCGTCTACTGCCTGAGCAGGAACGATACCGAAATCATGGCCGAGGCGCTCAAGGCCGCCGGCTTGCGCGCGGCTTGTTACCATGCCGGTATGGACGCAGATGCTCGGCGCCATACCCAGGAGGCGTTTTCCTCAGAAACGTTGGACGTGGTCGCGGCGACGGTCGCCTTCGGGATGGGGATCGATCGTAGCGATGTCCGCTGCGTCATTCACGCCGCCATGCCGAAATCCATCGAGCACTATCAGCAGGAGACCGGCCGCGCCGGGCGCGACGGCTTGGAAGCGGAATGCGTTCTCCTATACTCGGCGGCCGACGCGCTCCGCTGGGAATCGCTGATCCAAAAGAGCGCTACCGAATCCAACCCGGCGCCAGAGAGCATCGCCGCAGCGCGCGAACTCCTGGCACAGATGCGCCGGTTATGCACGGGTGTTCATTGCCGGCACCGAGAATTATCCGAATACTTCGGCCAAGATTATTCCAAATCCCAATGCGGCGCCTGTGACGTCTGCTTCGGCGAGGTCCAAGGTTTAACCGATGCGACGCTTACGGCACAGAAGATTTTGTCCTGCGTAGCTCGAGCAGGACAACAATTCGGCGCCGAACACATTGTCGACGTGCTCCTGGGCGCGCAGACCGAACGGGTGCGACGCTGGGGTCATGACAAACTCACCACCTACTCTTTGATGAAGGGGACTGACCGCAAGTCAGTCACCAACATGATTTATCAGCTTCTCGATGAGGGCCTGCTCGAACGAACTGGCGATGATCGGCCGGTTCTCAAACTCAATGACGCGTCGTGGCTGGTGCTACGCAGCCAGCGTACGGTTCAACTGCTGCAGCCAAAAACCAAGGTTCGTAGGAGCCGCTTTGAAGAAGAATCATGGAGTAATGTCGACGGCGATCTGTTCGAAAGCTTGCGGAGCTTGCGCCGTGAACTCGCCGCCGAGCGCGGCGTTCCGGCATATCTGCTCTTTAGCGACGCGACGCTGCGCGACATGGCGCGCGCAAAACCTCGCTCAGCCGCTGCGTTGCTGAGTATTCGAGGAGTCGGCGAACGCAAGCTGGCCGATCTCGGACAACGGTTCCTGGATCACATAGCGAGCTATTGCCGAGAAAACCGCTTGCCGCTGGATGTCAGTTGAGTTTCCGGAAACCAACGCGTGAACATGCCGCGGGAAAAGCGTCGCCTCATCAAGGCATTTTTGCGTCTTGCCGTGCCTAATCTTTTACTTGGACGATCATCTCAGTTTCCACCGGAGCATCGCCGCCAAGAGACGCCACGCCGATGGCTGCTCGAGCATGCCGGCCGCGCTCACCCCACAGCTTAACGTATAGATCGGACTCGCCGTTGATGACTTTAGGCATGTCCTTGAATCCGGGAGCAACGTTTACGTAGCCGGTGACCTTAACAATACGCTCGACGCGATCAAGATCGCCCAGTGCGACCTTGATAAACGCCAGGTGATTGAGGGCGCAGAATTGCGCCATCTCGTAGGCCTGCTCGACTGTAACGGCATCGCCGACTTTACCCGTGTACTTCCTTTTTCCGTTGACGGTGCCCGTATTGCCGCCCACAAACAGGATATTGCCGACCTGTACACTCGCGATATAGTTTGCCACCGGCGTGGGTGGTGTCGGCACCTCAAAACCAAGTTCTTTTAGCTTTTTTTCAATTTCCATCCTTCCTCCTGTATCAAGTTAGTTGAGAATTTCCTTTGATTTCGTTAGCTAAGCTAATCCAAATTTTACATTTGCGCGTTCGCCCGTGGATTTCCTTGTTTTGGCACGAGCACAATATTCTCCGGCGAGAAATGGGCGCAGATCGAATCTCCTCTCTGAAAAACGAACTTCGGCCCCGTCTTGACCCGGATTGTCAAATCACCATCGCGGAGAACATATTCTCGGTGGTCACCGAAATAGGCAGCCAAATCCACCTTCGCCGGCCAGGTATTTTCCGCAGGCAATTCTTGAAGTGTTCCCAGCTGAACATTTTCAGGCCGAATCAGCAGCAATGCCTGTGTCGCATTGGCGACCCGTCGGTCGATGGTGATTGTCCGACCGTTCCCCAGCGCTTTCAGTCGACAACCCTCAGCCTGCGACTCTTCCACGACCGCCTCCAGTAAATTGGCCACGCCGATAAAATCGCTGACAAATTCCGACTGCGGATGTTCGTATATGTCCCACGGTGTACCGACCTGTTCGATGCGTCCTTCGTTCATGACGATGATTCGATCCGAAAGCACCATAGCCTCGGCTTGATCGTGAGTCACGTAAAGCGTCGCGATACCGAAGCGAGTTTGCATTTCCCGAAGTTCAAATCGCATTCGTTCCCGGAGCTTGGCGTCAAGATTACTAAGGGGCTCATCCATGAGAAGAATCGAAGGATTGCACGCCAACGACATGCGCAATGCCACTCGCTCCGGCTGGCCGCCGCTTAGCCGGCTGGCCATTCTAAGCCCAAGCTCCGGTAAGCCGACCATCGTGAGAACTTCTTCAACTTGTTTGCGGATTTGATCCGAGGGAAGCCGACGAACCTTTAAGGGAAATGCAATGTTTTCAAAAACCGACATGTGAGGCCAGATAGCGTAGGACTGGAAAACCATCCCGAGTTTGCGTTTTTCCGGTGGCACAAATTTGCCCGCGGCGGGGTTACTTACGATTTGGTCAGCTAAAACAATCTCTCCTTCATCGTTCTCCTCCAGCCCCGCGATTAACCGCAACGTGGTCGTCTTGCCGCATCCACTTCCTCCCAGAAGTGTAACGAACTCGCCCTGCTCAACTTCGAAGCTTATGCCCGCCACGGCACAAACGTTACCGAAGGATTTTCGTAGATTATTTACTTTGACCGTCGCCATAGCTTTACAAAGTTTTTTAGAGCCGGCCGATTTCCGGAGGGACTCTACCCTCGATCGCCTCCGGGCGCTCTTTCTCGATCAACAAAACTCGTTGAATAGCAGAAAAGCCCGTTAACACAGCCAACATGATAATCGCCAACACACTGACAACCTGCGGCGGTTTTTCCGCCCAAAATTGCAGCAAGACGATGCTGAGCACCTCGGTGCCATATCCGTACAGCAGAATCGGCGTACTAAGATCACGGATAGCGATGAAGACAAAGAAGATTGCGCCGGAGAGCATTCCGGGTCTGATCAAGCGCAGTACGACAGACCAAAGCGTTCGCAGCCAACTTGCGCCATGCACCCGAGCGCAATCCTCAAGTTCTTGGTGAACTTGCACCATCGTGCCACTGAGGGCACGGACGCCGAGCGGTAGCCCTTTGATGATATATGCGATGAATAGAATCCAAAGCGACCCATAGAAGATCCACAGTCCGGGAATCGTGAGATATGCCCATAGCATACCGGTAGCCAGCACGATCCCCGGAAGCGTCCACGGTAGCCAGCTCAGCAGTTCGAGCCATCGTTTGCCCCAAAAATTCAGGCGAGTCGTCACGTAGGCGATAAGCACGGACAAGGTGACGCCGCCTACAGCCGCAAGGACCGCGAGTATGAGAGTGTTATAGAGCGCTCGCAAAACCATGTCATCTCGAAATGCTTGATAGTAATGTTTGAGCGTGAAGCTCTCGAACGTGAGCACGCCGACGTTCGACTGGAGCGATGAAAGCAGAAGTTGGCCGATAGGCAAAACAACCGCAAGTACGATATACAGCGCTCCGAATATAAAAGCGGGCCATCTCCAGTGTTTTAGACGCACGAGCCTGGGATTGTAGCCTTTTCCGGTTATGGTGAAGTACTGGCGATCGCCTTGAATGCGCCATTGCACATAGACCATGGCGAACGTCAGTAACACAATAGTTATTCCGAGAGCCGTTGCGACGCCGTACCGCGCCGGCTCAAAAAAGGTTATGGCGCGGTAGATTTCATTCGTGAACACATAGATTCCTGCGGGTGTGCCGATTAAGACAGGCACCTCAAACGCCTCGATGCCTTGAATGAACGACAAGATGAAAGCGCCGCCAATAGCCGGAGCGACAAGCGGAAGCGTCACTCGTAAGAGCGTTTCCAAAGTGCCTGCGCCGCACGTACGCGCGCTTTCCTCGAGGGCCGGGTCTAACGCTCGAAACGCTCCGTAAGTTAGGAGGAAGATGAACGCCGTGGACCCTAGCGCCATAACAAAAATCATCCCGGTATACGAATAGAGGTTGAAAGGCGCCGATTCCAAACCGAACGCGCCCATGAACAGTTGATTGACGATGCCGCTATGGGGATTGAGCAGCATGAGATAAGCCAGAGCGTTGAAGATCGCCGGGATAAAGAACTGAACCGGTATGAGCACCTCCATAGTGCGGCGCAATGGAACATCGGTCCGAGTAACCAGCCATGCGAGAACAACTCCCCAAATGGTGGCCAGGGTGGTCTTCACAAACGACAGGAAGAAACTATTGGCAATGACTTTATAGGTGTACGGCGAACTGAACGCATCGATATAGGCCGAGAGCGAAAGCCGGCCGGGCATCCCTGGAGGCGCCCCCCAGATGCTACCGACGAACAACATCAGAAAAGGCGGCAAGACTAGACAGGCAACCAAGATCAATAGACCGGTAGCCAGTACGGTTCTCAGGCGAATCACGAAGTTTTTCAAAAAGTACCGGCATCAACAGAATTCAAAAAACTACTCTGTTGATCACACGGTCCTGAGAATGCCGATTTAGCGGACGCCGTAAATGGCTTCGGACAAGCGATACAATTTGTCTCGTTCTTCTCGAGAGTCGGTGCCCGCGAAAGGGAGCAATCGGACCTTTTCAATTGACCATTCCTCGCGGGCCGCTTTCACGCCTGTCCTGGCGGGAGTAACATTCTGCGCGGCGGCAATGCGCTGAAACTCTTCCGAGAGCGTGAACTCCAGAAGCAACTTTGCGGCGTTTGGCCTGGGAGCATTCTTTACCAAAGAAGTGGCCATAATGCTGTGCGTGGCTCCTTCAGGCAGCGGTAGCCATTTCACTGGAGAACCCGCATACTCCACTACAGCTTCGGCATCCACCGGAAAGCCGATGGCAAATTCGCCTTGGGCGACGCGCGAAGCGATCTGTTGATAGGTTCCGGCGCCGAGAAACACCGGCTTGTTTTGAGCGAGCTTGCGGTGGAAATCTTCCCCGAGTTCCGGCTGAAGCAGTGTGCCGACAAATAGCGCGTGACCTGCGCCGGCGGAGCGCGGATCGTCCATCAGGATTGCGCCCTTCCATTTAGGATTAGCAAGATCCTTCCAAGACTTTGGCTCGTCTTTGGCGGAGACACGGTTCCGATTTATCAGTATCGATCTTAAGTTCACGTAATGTGGCGTAAACTAACTGGGCGCGCCGATCATCTTCAAGATATCCGGATGCTCGACCTTTAGGGACGGCGGCACCCATCGATCCAGAGCATCGGCACGGAACACATTGGGTAGTGTGATGTCAGCCCCCGCCTGAAGCAGGTCGGCGTTCTGCCTTTTGGTCCGGACTTCTGTTTGTACCCGCTCTCCTACTTCTCTGGCGCGACCCGTGAGAGCTTCGACTTTGATTCCATAGCGCTCTTCAAAAATAGGTTTTGCTTTATCGAGAATTTCCCGGAACGAGCTCGTTCCGTAAACAACCACTTTGCCTTCCTTTTTGGCTGCAGCGATCACTGCATTCCAATCCTTTTCCTGACCTTCCGCATTCAGCGGCGCGATACTAGCAACAAGAAGCACGGCTAATGCCCCAGCACAACGAATTCGCTGAAGGCTTAATCTCACAATGGCACCCACGTTCGCATTCATTTTGCTTATTTCCTCTCGACACGTTTAACGGAGATTTAGGCGCGCTCACAAATATATGAATATGGTACAACCTTCAATAGATTACCCACCGAAGATTACCCACCGAAAAAAATTAACCCAAGAGCGTGAAATCGTGTAAGCCGAACGCGAAACTGTGTCCATCGACACAGCCGGACTTTGTGATCTTTGCCCGCTTTGTCGCGAAATTTTTCGGTGTTCATCCTTCATCCTTTTTTAAATAATAGGCTTCCGGCGCTGGTTTATAGGACCGCGGCAACCACAAAGGGCGGCGCAGATTGTCCGGCCCCGGTGCGGGGCGGGTTTTCAGCAGCCACTTTTTGTAGACTTCGTGGGATTTGTTGGTGTCAACGAAAACGTCGCCGTACTTGTCACCGGCGCCAGGTTTTGTGACGCGGACCTTTTGATGCCAGCAGTGCTGGCCGCTGATGAAGTCCGGCTGTACCGGGAACGTCAGATTCTGATGCACGCCGCCGTCTTGCCAAAAAATTCTTTCCGAATCGGGATCCTCGCTTGTGAAAGGTTGCACGCCGTGAACGTGGCGCATCAACCATTTGCCCGGTTCTGTTTGTTGTAAGTCGACCAACGCGGTGGACCAGCGTTCGCCGCCGGAATTTTCCTGCAATCGCCAGCGCCCGAGATGATGAGAACACGCGATCACGCCGGGCTTGATCCCTTCCGTCACCCAAACTTTGTCGACAAAGTAGCCAATTTCGGTGTTGATCTTAAGAAGATCACCGGTTTTCACGTCAAGAACTTCCGCGTCTTTGGAATTGAGCCAGATCGGGTTGCGATGAGAAATTTCGTACAACCATTTGGCGTTACCGGAACGGGTATGGATCAAGGTCGGCAAACGGAATGTCGGCAACAACAACATCTCACCGGCATTGAAATCGATATTGTCGGGGTGAACGTGGCTTTTGATGTAACCCGGAATCGCGTATTCCGGCCAGCTCCAATCTTTCAATGTTTTTGAATAGAATTCCAATTTGCGCGATGGCGTCGGGAAACCGGCGCATGCTCTGCCATCGATTTCTACGCCCAGAGCAACGCCGTTCTTGGCGACGATGCTTGTGGCCGGATCGACGGTGGCTCCCTCCATGTCTTGCGGCTTGAGCCCGGTCTCATGAACATTGTAAACGTCGTCCTCGATCAAGAAGGCGCCGAACCTACGCATGTACTCCAGCGGCGTCAATCCCTGTTGTTCGGCGGCCGCCGGAAGGCCGGGAACGCTGTTCTCGAAAATCCAACGATAGTAATCGTCCACCGTCATCTTTTTGCCAGGCTCGTACGGTGACTCGAAATATTTTCGAATGCCGAGAGATCCGTCGGGATCAACCCGCCATGAGAGTTCGATCCAAAATTCGTCTTCTTCCCAAACCTCACCGAGACCAGCTTCGGCGTGCGCCTGATAGGTAAAATCGAATTTTTTACCTTCTTTCTCCAAAGCGACTCTCAGCACCGGTTGGCGAAAGCCAATCCAGCGCGCGGCCTGGGTTTCCTGGGACATCAAATCATGGCGTTCGGACGCATGGCCCATGGGCAGAACGTAATCGGCAAACCAGGCGGTCTCGCTCCACGTTGGCGTCAAACACGCATGACGTTCGACTTTACTTTCATCAGTAAGCATTTCGATCCAGCTCATGCCGTCGGGATTGGTCCACACGGGATTGTAGACGCGGGTGAAGTACATCGCCAGCTTGCCGCGACCTTCTTTGATGAAGTGGGGCAGAAGAAAACTCATCTCGAAAAATGCCAGCGGATACTCCGGCGGCAGTAGCAGCTCGTTCCAGACTTTTGCCGGCGGCGGCATCAACGGCGGCGCCGGTATGTACTTATTGCTAGCATTTGGCGCCGTGCCGCCCGGAGTTCCCACAGCCCCGACGAGCACCACCAGAAACTGGAGCGCGCGCGCCACCTGCCAACCGCCAAGGTTCCCGGCGGCGGCATTGCGCCACACGTGCGACGAAAACGCCGAGCCCGCCCGAGCGATTTCATGGGCCACTTCGACGAGAACTTGGGGATCGACACCGGCTTCTTTGGCGGCAAACTCCGGCGTGTAAGCGGCGTAGTGCTGCTTCAAGACCGAGACAAAGGAGAGGAACGTCTGGGGCTTGTCGGGATGTTCATGACGCAAATACTCCTCCCAGTTGACCCACCTCCTGACAAAGTCACGATCGAAGAGATCTTCCTGCAGGAGCACATTGCACAGCGCGAGAAGAATCGCCGCCTCGCTGCCCGGCCACGATGACAGCCAGTAGTCCGCTTTTGACGCCGTATTGGATAGGCGTGTATCGACCACACAGATCTTGGCGCCACGCTCCTTGCCTTCAATAATGCGCTGAGCGTGCGGATTGAAATAATGTCCGGTTTCCAGATGAGAGCTGAGCAACAGCATGAAGCGAGCATTGGCGTGATCCGGCGACGGCCGGTCGATGCCCGACCACAAGGCATAGCCGGCGCGAGCGCCGGCTGAGCAGACGTTGGTGTGGCTGTTATGGCCGTCGATGCCCCACGAATGTAAGATCCTCTGATGGTAGAGCAATTCGTGACCCGGTCTGCCGACGTGGTACATAATTTCGTTGCGGCGCTCTTCTTGAAGCGCTTTGCGCACGCGCGTCGCAATATCATCGAGAACTTCGTCCCATGAGACCCGTTCCCATTTGCCTTCGCCTCGTTTGCCAACCCGCCTGAGTGGATACTTGATGCGTTCCGGATCGGTCACTTGATTAAGAGTTGCCGGACCCTTGGCGCAGTTGCGTCCTCTGCTGCCGGGATGTTCAGGATTGCCTTCGAAGCGTCGAATACGATGGCTGTCTTTGTCGACGATCGCGACCAGACCGCAAGCCGCCTCGCAATTGAAACAGATGGTCGGAATGATCCGGCAGTGTTTCTCTACTTTTCTTGGCCATTGGGCGGTGTCGTATTCCACCCAATCGTCCCATTTCTCGACAGCGGGAAAATTCGCCAGCTCCCCGCTCACGCGTTCGAGGTTGGCTGCAGCCGGATGAAGTGGGGTACGAGTGTCATTCATTTGAAATCCTTCTTAGCTTAAGGGTAGCGCCTGGCCCGCCTTGATCCACAGATGCTCGTACATCCACAAGCCAAACAGCGCCAAAATTGCGGCGATCACATTCGGGAACACCGAACCTATGGGCAATAAGATCAACAGCACCGGCAGGATGGTGCCGAGCCCGATAACGAATATCCAAAATGATTTTCGCAGCGCTCCTTTGGTCAACAATTCGCCCGCTCGCACTGCGTCGTCGGCGCCATGCTTCAAAAACAGCTCGGCGAATATCATTCCGACGCTGACGAGCAGCGAGATCACGAGCAAATTAGCCAGCCAGTAAAACATTGGCACGGTGACTCCGGTAAAAACGCCCACCAGAGTAAGCATCGCCGCGCCGGCTATGATCGCCTGCGCCAGCAGATGCCAAAACAGCAGCGGACTTTGCCAGAAATCTCTTCCCCGAGCCTGAGCGAAGAGAAATGCCGAATACCCCGCTGAGGCGATCGCAAATAGCGCCGCCGCCCAGGTGACGACGTTGGAGACAGTGCCGGTAAGAACTCTTTGCCCCAGCCATAACGCTGCCAAAGCCCCGAAAATCATCAGGACATAGCCGCCTAATGTTAACCAGGAGTTCAAATTGGGTTTAGTCAGCAAGAAAAAAAATCGCGACGGTTTCTTGAGATCGAAGACCAGCAGTAACATCGTCGCTGTAAGAAAAATCAACGAAATGATCGGGCTGAAGAAGTTCAGAACCAACTCGTCATGTTGGAAGCCCATGTTCAAAAACAACGTCGAGAGCAGCAGCACACCCGCGGCGATGGATTTGGTCCAAAGGTAGGTCGCGATTTTTTTCCCCCAGGGAATCATATGCGGCACATCGTAGACCTCGCGGGCGCCGCCCGGGATCGGCCTGTCGGCTCTGCCACTGCCCAATGCATAAAGGTCTTCGCCAGGCTGCTTCTCGGCCCAGAAATGGCTCGACTGAGGTTCCATCATCGACGGGGTAAGCAAATCGCCCTCAACGCCGGCGTAGAAGAGTTTTGGTTTCGTCCCTTTCTCCGGCTTGCGAACCGTGACTTTGTCCATGGCGATGCGCCGGCTGATATCGCTCTGGGGATCGTCGAGATCTCCCGACAGGATCGCTTGCGTCGGACACACCACTTCGCAAGCAGGCTTATAGCCCATCTCGACTCGGGATGCGTCGAAGTTACACTTAGCCGCCGTGTTACGATCCGGATCGATATAAAGCGCGTCGTAGGGGCAGGCTTGCATGCAGGATTTACAGCCAATGCAGCGCTCGTGGTCGAAGTCGACAATGCCGTCGGGTCGGCGAAAAAGTGCCACGGTTGGGCAGATCTCGATGCAGGGCGCGTCGTCGCAGTGGTTGCACCGAAGCACGGCAAAGTGGCGCCGTGTTTCTGGATAAACCCCTTTTTCGACGTACTTCACCCAAGTCCGGTTCACTCCGACGGCAATATTGTGTTCTTCCTTGCATGCCACCGTGCAGGCATGACAACCGATGCAACGGTTCTGATCGATGACAAATCCGTAGCGCATTGAGGACCTTTCGTCTAAAAAATGTCAACCAGCGAGAATAATCCTTAGGTCATAACAAAGGCGAGCGCGAAACTCCAACCACGGCGCCCCCTAAAGGATGAATTATGAAGGATGAAATCTGAAACAAACCCGTTCCGGAAGCGTCATTTCAGCTTTCCGCTTTCATCCTTCATCTTTGCAGAGGTTTTCTCGGCGGCCTGCTAGTCTTTCCCCAAGGACACCATAAAGATTCCCGCCACCACCATGGCGGCGCCGGCAACTTTGCGCCGGGTCACAGTCTCTATCTGCCGCGCCATCAAAGGCGTCAAAATGAGCACGAATACCGCGTAGCTATTAATCAGCGGAGCAATAATCGTGACCCGCTCCATGCTCAAGGCAACATACATACATAGGAAAGACCCGCCGGTAAAAATCCCCGACCAAACAAACCAACGCGCGGCATTGGCCGTCGGCCAACAAAATTTTTCGCCATGAAGATAACGCGTGATTAGAAAAATTTCGACAGTCGAGGTGAGCGCGGCGATCCCCGCCGCCAGAATCGGCTCGCCGCCGCCGTCGCCGAGGCCCCAACGCACCGTGACGTCCTTCCATGCGAAGATCAGGGCGCAGAGAAAGGGAAAGATCAACTCGATTTTAGGATAGGAGCTCGTCGCTCCGGTCCACGAGACGGTGACCAGGCCACAAACGGTCACGAACACGCCGGCGATCACCCATGGACCTGGCCTCTCGCCAAGAAGCAGTATCGCCAGAACCGTGGAAAACATCGGCGTCGTATTGATGATGGTCGATGTAACCGAGCTGCCCATGGTTCGAATGCCGCGGAAACTCAGCACACGGGTTACGCCCGGCACCAACAAACCCACGGCGACAAAAATTAAATTGTCAAAAATGAAAATTGGCGCGAAGGGGCGAAGTAAGAAATGCGCCGATAGTAAAAAGATCGTATTACCGGCAATAGTGATCCAGGCGCCCCAAGGCGCCGCAGCCAGGTGATAGCCGCGCTGCGCCAAGAGGCTGGCGATGGCAAAGAAAACCGAAGTCAGAATCCCGAAGAAGATCGGCAACACGGAGATCAATAAGTTTCCTTCGAAGGCGATTTCGTCTAGAGTGCCCGTTATATCCCAATTTTTTCACAATCGCATTCATGCCTTCAACCAATCTCCCCCTGATCCGCCGCAGACTACTCGGTTGGTACGAAAAGAACAGGAGAGATCTGCCCTGGCGCAGGACCTCGGATCCGTACGCGATCTGGATTTCCGAAACCATGCTGCAGCAGACGCAGGTCAAAACCGTTCTTCCTTATTACGAAACGTTTCTCAAAGCGTTTCCGACCATCACAGCATTGGATCGCGCCCCGCTTCGACAAATCCTGCGTGCCTGGTCCGGGCTAGGATACTATCGCCGCGCGGAGAATTTAAAAAAATCCGCATCGGAGCTGATGCGCCGGCACGGCGGAACTATGCCTAGAGACTATGAGAGTTTGCGCGCGCTGCCGGGAATCGGCGATTACACCGCGGGCGCCATTCTCAGCATCGCCTTCCAGAAATCCTACCCGGCAATTGACGGCAATGCGCGGCGCGTATTGGCCCGTTTGTTCAATATGGCCGGGGCGAAACAGTTGCGCGCCGCGGCAGAAGAGCTCATTTCGAAGTCGAAGCCGGGCGATTTGAACCAGGCGATCATGGAACTCGGCGCAACCATCTGTCTACCCGCAGAACCGCTCTGTTTCCTTTGCCCGCTCGCCGCGCATTGCCGGGTGCGCAGCGGAAGCGGAGCCTTCAAGAAGCCGGCGTCCCGGGAAAAACTGAAGTTGACCAACGTCACCTGGCCTCTAGCTATTGTTCGCCGTGGTGGGAAAATCCTATTGCGGCGCCGCGCCAATAGAGGCTTGCTCGCCGGAATGTGGGAGCTTCCAGGCGGTGAGAAGCCAGGAAACGACGGGATCCTGATAACTTTACGGCGCCATCTGCGGGAAATCGGATCTCTTTCAGTTGTCCCTCTGGGCATTGGCGAAATCCGTCATAGCATTACTTACCGCCGCATTCGCGCACCGATTTTTCTATTCGATCTCGCTGGCAATTACACCATCGACTTGCCCGCCTCCAACTGGCGCTGGGTAGCTCCGGCCGCGCTGAACCGTTATCCAGCATCATCCATGACTCTCAAAGCGGCCCGAGTTTTAGCAAGCTATGAAGAGAGTCCTTGTTAAAAGCCTCCTGATCTCGGCGATAGTCGCGTCCCTGGTTTATTTTTACCTTGCCTTGCCCAACGTTTCGCTGTTGAAGAACAGAAATCCTCAGACCTCTGCGCTTATGGAACTACGCGACCAGGAAAACAGAGAAAAGAAGTTACGGCTGTCACGTCAACGAATCTGGGTGCCCTACGGACAGATTTCAGATCATCTTAAGAAGGCTGTTCTGCTCAGTGAAGACGCTTCTTTCTTCAGTCACAACGGAGTTGACTTCGCCGAGCTCAAGGAAGCATTCAAAACAGATCTAAAAACGCTCAGTTTCAGACGCGGCGGCAGCACCATCACGATGCAGCTAGCAAGGAACTTGTATTTGAATCCGGCAAAAAATCCGCTGCGGAAAATGAAGGAGATCATTATCGCTTGGCAGCTTGAGCAGACTCTTTCTAAAACTCGGATATTCGAGATTTATCTGAATATCGTCGAATGGGGGCGCAATATCTACGGCGTCGAAGCAGGATCCCGTCACTATTTTGGCAAGTCCGCCGCCAGTTTGGATCCTTTGGAAGCCGCCACTTTGGTGGCGCTACTGCCGAGCCCGCGAACAACTCAAGAAAAAAACACTCTTCAGAGGCGAAACCTCGTGTTGGCAAGACTCGCCAAGGTGGGCCACATCAGCGAGGAGGAATACCATCGCGCTAAGGAAGTTCCGCTTTTCTACAAGGCAAAGAACGACGCTCCCCAGCTGCTGCAAGAATAAATTCGGGCCGGCTACCCCGCCGTCAAATTACCCCTGATTCGCAGTACATCCTTTTTCTTCCCAAATCGTCTAAGTTTTGAGGCATAATCGCCGGCGAATGATAGCCTCCACCCGATGGCCGAGCCCAATCAACAGTTTTCGCCGGACAAAGAAAGGGAAATCAATGGAAAAGAGCACAAAAAAGCTGGACACCACCCTGGGCGAGCTCATTGCGGCGGCCAGCGAAGTTGCTTTTGAATACTCCGATAATGACCGAGACGCGTACAAGCTGGCTCAGGCGGCACTGATCGAAATTCTCAGGAAAGCTTCCCATGCCGGCAACCTAGACGATCTTGGCGATGCGCCGTCGGGCAAAACCTATCTTCACTAATCCTGGCCCATCGGCCAGTGGGGGCGGAAAACGCCTCCACTTGGCCCGAATTTTTCTTTACCCGCCACGGGAACTTTTCAAGTTATCTGCCGTTACTCATTCAGAATATCGAAGCGCAACCAAATCCGGACAGCAGTCATCTAAATCATGAGCAGGTGCAGAAGTGCGGCCCTAGACTACGGCGAAGTAGGGCAACGAGCAGAGTAACGGATAGTTTGGGGGTTCAATCTGTTTTGAGATTTGTTTCCGGCAGTGCTATTGGGATCAAAGCCGTTTTAAAGGGTGCGATCCGCTATAACCATAGGATCGCGGCTGAAGACCAAAATCTAAGAACAGGCAAGAGGACCTATCCAGAGGGCGTATGTTGATAAAAAAAATACCGGAGATCAGATCGTCCGAGATCACTCCCAGGGAGCTTTATCTCAATCGTCGGCAGTTCATGCTTGGCGCTTCGGCTAGCGCTGTTACCGCGGGCGCGGCTCTCGCTGGATTCGACCTCTTTCGGGGTGCGGGCCAAGCTCTTGCCGCCGAACAGATTACCAACTTAAAGAAGAGTTCCTACAGCACCAGCGAGAAGCAAAACTCGTTTAAAGACATCACCAACTATAATAATTTCTACGAGCTTGGGCCCGACAAAGAAGATCCGGCGGCAAACGCCAAGTACCTGACTCCGACTCGGCCCTGGACGGTGGCGGTGGAAGGTGAGGTCAAAAAGCCCAAGACTTACGACATTGATGCTTTGACCAAGCTGAGTCCGCTGGAGGAAAGAGTTTATCGATTACGGTGCGTCGAAGCTTGGTCGATGGTAATCCCGTGGATTGGCTTTCCTTTAAACGCGCTAATCAAACTCGCCGAACCTACCGGCAACGCAAAGTTTATTCAGTTCGTGACCTTGCATGACCCCAAGCGCATGCCCGGCCAGAAACTGCCGATTATGGAATGGCCCTATGTCGAAGGCTTGCGCATGGATGAAGCCATGCACCCGTTGACGATCTTATCGGTGGGCTTGTATGGCCAGGTATTGCCGGCGCAGAACGGCGCTCCGATTCGCGTGGTGGTGCCGTGGAAATACGGTTTCAAAAGCATCAAGTCCATAGTCAAAATCCGTTTCGTCGAAAAACAACCACCGGCGTCGTGGAACATGATGCAGCCCCAGGAGTACGGGTTTTACTCCAACGTTAATCCGGAGGTCGACCATCCGCGTTGGACCCAGGCGACGGAGCGGCGCATCGGGGAGTTTCTCCGGCGCAAGACGCTCATGTTCAACGGTTACGGTGATCAGGTTGCGCAGCTATACAGCGGCATGGACCTGAAAAAATTCTACTAGAAGTAAGCAGAGATTCGCAAAACAGCAAGCGACCGAAGCAAGACGGAGATCATAACTATTCGCGCCCAGGGATGACAACTTCACCTGTCATATGAGGGTTGGATTCTGTTTTAACGCAACCCCAGTGTGTTCATTTTCGAAGCGCTGCTTGACTTCTATGTAGTTGACCCGATGCGCTCCTGGATAAAACCTGCGCTCTTCATCGCCGGCCTGATCCCGCTAACGCAGCTCGCGTACGGATTTTATACCGACGATTTGACCGCCAATCCGATCGAGTATATCACCCGGTTCACGGGCTCGTGGGCGCTCATCATTTTAATTGCCAGTCTGGCGGTCACGCCTTTGCGCAAGATGTTCGGCTGGAACGCGCTGATCAGATATCGGCGCATGTTGGGTCTTTTCGCGTTTTTCTATGCGGTCCTGCATTTCCTAACCTATATGGTCCTGGACCATTTCTTCGACTTTCAGGCGATTGCCAAGGACATTTACAAGCGCCCCTATGTCACCGCTGGATTCACTTCATTTGTCTTGATGATTCCGCTGGCGCTCACTTCAACGGCGGCAATGATCCGGCGTCTTGGCAAGCGTTGGCAACAGTTACACCGCCTGGCCTATATTGCCGCCGCCGCCGGAGTTCTTCACTTTTACTGGCTGGTTAAATCGGACATCCGCCGCCCTGCGCAATACGGCGCGGTATTAGCATTGCTCCTCGGTATCCGAGCTGCCTATGCGTTAGTGCCGGCGGCGTCAAAACGCTTTGCCGGTAAAGCTAAAGCGGTCACGCCGCAAACTGGCAGCTCTCGGTCGACGAGTCCGCGTTGAGCATTCGTCTGTGGCACTGCGCCGCGCGCCTTCTGGTTGTTGTGCCAGCCATGCGCGAGCGCAGGGTACTCGGATTAATGCCGAAGATCCCCGCGGCTCCCTTTCTGCAGTGAACAGCCCCGCCTGCGCCGGATCTGACGTTTGACTACTTGAACATCTTCTTAAAGGCGCTGCGTCGTTCGATGAGTCAGAGCATCTAACAGTCGATGACAGATGCGTGGAAAGCCGCTGGTTGAAATAGCTGTTGTAAGGCGCCTGTCTCGGCCACTTAACGTCTTTTGCGGGTCGTTCCTCCACCGAAAAGCGAGCCGAGCACGCCGCGGATGATCTCACGGCCAACCTGACTGCCGATGGCACGGGCCGCGCTCTTACCCATGGCATCGAACAAACCTCCCGCTTCCGCTTGCCATGAGCTGCCTGCCGTCTTCGCAGGGGGCTGTTCGAGCTGCGGCGCTCGAGATTTGAGCATTTCATGCGCCGACTCACGATCAACTAACTTTTCATAGTGGCCGTAAATCGTCGATTGTTTCACGATACTTTCGCGTTCGCCCGCTGCGAGCGGGGGCAACTGGCTTTGCGGCGGGTAAATCAAGGCGCGATCGACGATCGTCGGCCGCCCCTTTTCGTCGAGGAATGAAACCAGTGCTTCACCAACGCCCAATTCGGTGATCGCCGTTTCAACATCGATGGCGGAGTTCTGGCGGAATGTCTGGGCGGCGGCTTTGACAGCCTTCTGATCGCGCGGCGTAAACGCGCGCAACGCATGCTGCACGCGATGGCCCAATTGACCGAGCACGACATCGGGAACGTCCAGGGATTCTGAGTGACGAAATAGACCCCAACGCCTTTGGAGCGAATCAGCCGGATTACCTGCTCGATTTTTTCCAGCAACACGGCCGGCGCATCGTTGAACAACAAATGTGCTTCATCGAAAAAAAAAGCCAGCTTGGGTTTTTCCGGATCTCCCACCTCGGGAAGCTGCTCGAATAACTCCGACAACAGCCAAAGTAAAAATGTCGCATATAGCTTGGGAGCGTTAATGAGTTTATCGGCAACCAGGATATTGATAGTGCCCCGTCCTTGACTGTCGGTTTGCATCAGGTCATCGAGATCCAGGGCTGGCTCGCCGAAAAACTTATCGCCGCCCTGCTCTTCCAAAGCCAGCAGGCCGCGCTGTATGGCGCCGATACTTGCCGCTGAAACGTTGCCGTACTTGGTTTTAAATTTTGCAGCATTGTCGCCGACGAATTGCAGCATGGAGCGCAGGTCTTTGAGGTCGAGCAGCAGCATGCCGTTGTCATCGGCGACTTTAAAAACCAGGTTGAGTACGCCGCTTTGGGTTTCGTTCAAGCTAAGGAGCCGGCTCAGCAGCAACGGCCCCATATCCGAAATTGTTGTGCGCACCGGATGGCCTTGTTCGCCGTAGAGATCCCAAAAGACCGTCGGATAAGTGGTGAAGTCAAATTCTTTCAAGCCGAGTTTGTCGAGTCGCTCGCGGATTTTCGGATTCTCTTGACCGGCCCGGGCCATTCCGGACAAATCGCTCTTTACGTCCGCCATGAATACCGGTACGCCTATACGGCTAAAATTTTCGGCGATGACCCGAAGTGTTACCGTCTTTCCCGTGCCGGTGGCGCCGGCGATCAAACCGTGGCGATTGGCCATCTGCGGCAGTAACAAGTGCTCGCCGGTTCCTTTAGCAATGGGCAGCCCTTCGGCCATGTGGGCACCTCCTTCGGTAAAAACCATCGTACGGTGCTACCCCGTGATTTGTTTAGTGAAACAAATCATTTGATGTATCTGATGTATAAACCAGCGCCAACGTGAATTAAAGCGCAGTCGCACACGTCTAAGGCATCAAGAACGAACGAGACGAGCTCCAGCCGAGCGGAGGGCGGCGCCGGTCGACCTCGGGCGTTCTTAAACAACAACAGATGTCATACTGGAGGATCACACATGAAACGTTTCCTTAGCGCGTTAGTTGCTTCAATGTTTATAGCTTCGGTAGCTTATGCCCAGACCGGAAAGAGTGCAGAAAAGAAGAGTTCCGGTAGTATGCAATCGGAGTCGGTAAAGACGGATGGTAAAGAAAAGTCTGAATCCGTAAAGACAGAAGGAAAAGCTAAAGGCAAATCCAAGGCCGAATCCACGAGCGAAACCGACACTAAATCGACCGATGACAAAGCTACAGGTGAGACCAAGCCCGCCAGCAAATCCAAAGCCGCCAAGTAAGCTTCGATTCAGTTTATAGCCAGGTGTCCCTCCGCACCTGGCTATGCCGCCCAATTCCTCACCCTTAAATTCTCGCAAGCGATAAGCTGCGGCCTCAGGAGACATGGCACGCGGCTCAGCCAACATCAGACCGACTCCGAAGATCGCGCAGTTTTTGCTTCAGCTGCGCTAAGTACGCCGGCTGTTGCTTGCAATTTTCCCGCTGTGCCAATAAGAATAAGTGATTGGTTTATTTGCGTCAGTGAAAGCAGGATCTTCTCTATGGCCCGAGACCAACACCCGGAAGCGGTTATCGTCCACAGCTCTGACTTGCATCTCGGCACCGACGACAGCTTCAGCGAGCGCGACTCTTTAGCGGTTCTTCCCAAAGTTCTCAGCGCGGCTATCGAAGCTCGCGCCGACATCGTCGTCCTCGCTGGAGATACTTTTGACAATCACCGCCAGCCTGGCGACCTTCTTGAACGCGCGGCGCAAATTTTGCGCGATTACGGCGATCCCATCGTTATTTTGCCCGGCAATCATGACCCGCTGACACCCGATTCCGTCTACCGTCGTGGCGGGCTTGCGCAGATTCCCAACGTTCACATACTCGGTCTCAACGTTGATCAATCCGTGATGTTCCCCGAATATGAACTTGAAATCTGGGGCCGAGCGCACCTCGACTACACCGATATGTCGCCGCTTGCCGACCCCCGGCCGCGCTCGACCCGCTGGCAACTTGCCGCTGCGCATGGGCATTATGTCGACGAACAGAGAGATCCGAATCGGTTGATCGGCTCATGGCTGATTCACCGTGAAGAATTGCTCGCCACCGGCGCCGATTACGTGGCGCTGGGCCACTGGAACCAGGCAACTCCCGTCGGCACCGGCGAAATTACCGCCTACTATTCCGGTTCGCCTGAGTACGCCGGCACGGTAAATGTCATCCGGCTCACAGGCAGGGGTGCGGTCGAAGTAAGCCAGGCGCCGCTTAACGGAATTTTGCGCTAGGAAGCACCCATGCTTAGGACAGTTCATTCACCGGATTCTTCGGTCGTTTCCCCTCCAAAACTCGAATCACCTCTTGCGCAGCGCCCCATTCGCCGCGCGCCGACGCTTCCAATGTCACGGCGCCCAGGTGCAGCGTCCTCAGGACATTGCCGAGGTTCAACAGCGGATGATTTTTAGGCGGCGGCTCGCTTTCGATCACATCCAACGCCGCGCCGGCAATTTCTTTCTCTCGTAAAGCTTCGAGCAAAGCTTGCTCATCGATGATACCGCCGCGGGCGGCATTGATGAGATAGGCGGAAGGTTTTATCAATGCCAGCTCCCTAGCCGCAATCATCCTCTTCGTTTCATCGTTCAGCGGACAATGGATAGTCACGAAATCCGATTCCGCAAGCAATTCATCCAAGCTTAGCCACCGGCCGCCGAGCGCCGTGACATGAGATTCGGGAATATAGGGATCATAGACGATGAAGGACATTTCGAAGGCCCGGGCGCGAAGCGCCACCCGCGTGCCGATGTTTCCCATGCCGATGATGCCCAACGTTTTTCCCGCCAGTTCGGTGCCGATGTATTTGAGGTAATCGCCCCAGCGATTTTCTTTCACCGCGCGATTGGCCTCGTGCGTGTGGCGCACCAGGGCAATCATTTGGCCGAAGACCAACTCCGCCACCGACACGGCGTTGCTGCCCGGCATGTTCGTGACCCAAATCTTGTATTGCTTTGCCGCAGCCAAATCGACCCGTGACGGATCGACACCGACGCCGGTGCGCGCGATGATCTTTAGCCGGCCGCGGCTCTCTTCCATGAGATCGCGCGTGATTTTTCCCTTCCGGCTAATCACCGCATCGCTCGTGGCGCCTCATGATCCCATCGCTCCGGCTCCATCCAGCGATGACCACCACTACTTCCGCACCGCGCCATCAGTCAGGACATCGGTTTCAATTCTTCACCAACACTTGCCAAGATTCATTTATTGCATCCTGTTTCCTCTACATGGTAGGGGTAGCCATGTTGACTGCTTTGCCTGTAATTTGGCTCGCTCGCCACGAGCCTCGATTAGTTATATGGCCCAAATGATTTTTTCGGAATACGCGGAGATCGCTATTGGATCCTCGGGAGGCGGGCATGAAACGATGCATGCTGCTTAGACCACTTCTCTGGGTCTTGCCCTTATTGATCACTGCATTATTGCCGCCGGCATCGCCGGCGCAAGAGAAAAAATCCCTGCGCATCGTCTTCGTCAGCCTCTCATGGAACAACCAACTGCCCTTTCGCATCGCCATCGCCAAAGGCTTTTGCAAAGATCAAGGCCTCATCGTGCAGCAGATCTTCGTGCGCGGCGGCCCTACGGCGATCGCGGCCCTGGTTTCGGGGAACGTAGACTTTGCCAGCATCGGCGGCGCCCAAGCGCCGATCCGGAGCAATGCCCGCGGTCTCGATCTACAAATCATCGCCTCGCTATCCAATTACACGAACTACGCGCTTCTCGGCAGCAAGGAAGCCAAAAATGTCGAGGAATTGCGCGGCAAGGTCATCGGTGTCACCGGAGCCGGCGCGTTCTCCGACTTTGCCATCAGGATTTTTCTCAAGAGAAACAACCTCGATCCCGACAAGGACGTCACCCTGCGGGCGATCGGCGGAACCGCATTGCGGGCCATCGCGCTCGAAAGAGGCATCATCGCCGCCGCGCCGTTTACCGCCGAGGATACCGTCAGGTTGCTCGATAAGGGTTTCCCGATGATCGTGAATATGAACGAGGCGCTCCGAATCCCGCAGAGCATCTTCGTCACCCGGGGTGAGATGCTGCAAAAAAATCCGGAGACCACCAAGCGCTTTCTGAAAGCCGTAATCCTGGGAATGCAATTTGCCAAACAGCACAAAAAAGAAGCGCTCCAGACCGGCTTTGCCGCCGGACTCACAGGAGATCCGGATGTCGCCAGCCGTTCCTACGATCTCTTCAGTCCGGGCTACGCCGCCGACCTCGCGGTCGCCCAAGACGGCATCCAGATCATGCTGGATGAAGACATCCGCGCCGGATTGGTCGATAAGAAATTCACTCTCGACCGCGTCATCAACGACCGCATCCTCAAACAAGCGCAACAGGAGCTGCGCAACGAAGGGCGTTTAAAACCGTGAGGTAGATCGAACGTAGCTCAGTAAAGAGTTTCACATCCTACCCGATAGTCGTTTAGCTCTGTCGCCGCCGATCACAGCTAGAAAACGCCTCAGCTAGTGAGTTAAAAGACCCGCTTTTATATACGCTAGACTGGTCGTCTTTCGAAAGTCTCCTTAACATTCGTGCCAATTAGGAATTTTTCCCTCACGATGCTGGCAAATGAGTAAGATTGAATGGTAACTTCTCACCTGAGAAATTGGCACGATATGCGAGAAGACGCAGCTTCGAGTCTAGATCGAGTTAGCTCCGCTTTTCTAGCTATCGCTCGTATTTAAACCCAAGGCAGAACCTGCTCGGCCAATTCGATTTCCGATTAGCTGTTGGCTCAATAAACTCCGCCACTTCTAATCCCGACGTTCTCGTGCTGAGCAGATCCCAGTTGGTTTCAGGTGCAAGCGAAACAACATGAATCAAATTGAGTCACGCAAGGCGCGCGTCAGCCAGCTCGACCTGTTCCTGGCTTTTTCACGGATTAGCTTGTCGAGCTTCGGCGGCGCAATTTTCTGGGCAAGGCGCGAACTGGTCGAGCGGCAGCGCTGGCTTACGGAGCGAGAGTTTGTCGACGTCTTCACGCTCGGACAACTCCTGCCCGGCCCTAATGTGCTCAATCTCACGGTGATCGTTGGTCATCGTTTTGCCGGCTGGACCGGCGCCGCGGCGGGAATCGCCGGCTTCTTGGGTTGGCCTTGCCTCATGGTCGTCGGCATGGGGATGCTGTACCAGCGTTACGGCGCTCTGCCGCAGGTGCAGCAGGCGCTCACCGGCATGTCGAGCGTGGCGGCAGGGCTGCTGCTCGCCACCGTGATCAAGTTGGCGATGGTGTTGCCGCGACACTGGCGACCGTGGCTGTTCGGCGCGCTGGCCTTCGCGGGTGTCGGCGTCATGCGCTGGCCGCTGCTGTGGGTCATGGCCGCTCTCGCACCATGGGCTGTCTTTGCTGCGTGGAAAGAGCCGGGATAATGGATCGTCTCGACCTCGGCGGCCTGTTTCTTCATTTTTTAATTCTCTGGTTCCTGGCCATCGGCGGTCCGTCGACAATACTTCCGGATATTCATCGCTACTTGGTGGAAGTGCACCACCTGTTGAGCAACGCGGAGTTTGTCGAACTCTACACGTTGGCGCAGGTCGCACCCGGTCCTAACGCGATGTACGTTACTCTGATCGGCTGGCACCTGGCGGGATGGAAGGGCGTAGCCGCGACGACGATCCCGCTGCTCGTTCCGGCTACCACTCTCACGTTGCTAGTCGGCCATCTCAACCAGCGCTATCCCAATGCCCGGGGTGCTCGCGCCATTCGACGAGGTTTGATGCCGATTACCATTGGGCTTGTCTTCGCGAGCGCGACGATTTTGATGCGCGCAGTGAACCACGATTGGCGCGGCTACTTGATCACGATCGTTGCCGTCGTCGTGGTCCTGCGCAAGCCATGGAATCCTCTTTGGCTGTTCGCCGCCGGCGCGCTGGCGGGCATAGTTGGCTTCGTCTAATCAACCCGCTTGCAAGGCCGACCGTCTGATTTGACGATTGGCTGAGGCGACACAAGGCAGCCGTCGAGCGTGATTAGGTTCGGTTACGAATTCCACCTGCGTGGTGTCATTGGGCGCAGATACGGCGCTCGCTGCTGAGAGCTTAAATTTGCGTCCTCCAAGGTCTTTGTTTTTTCAAAGGCAGTATAACTTCGACTTTTAGCATGCTATTTTTCGAGAAAGAGCCGCAGAGAATGCGGCCCGCAAGCATCATCGATCCGAATGCTTTACTACCGGTAATGCCGGCAGCGAACTATCGGGACTCTTCATAAAAATGATCGATAACCCATTCTGGACCGTCACCTTGCCGGAGATGCTCGACGTCGTCTTTGTCGCTATTCTCCTCTACACAGCCATTGTTTGGGCGCAACAGACCCGCGCTGCTTTTGTGGTCCGAGGAATTTTAATCCTCGGTTCCATTTACATCATCGCCAAGTACCTCGATCTGCAGATGACCGCATGGATCTTTCAGGGTTTCTTCGCGATTTTCTTGATCATGATCGTGGTGATCTTTCAGGAGGAATTGCGCCAGTTATTCGAGCGCATCGCGGTCTGGAGCCTGGCGCGGAAGAGAACCCCGACTTTGGGTTCGAGCACTTCAGACGTCCTGGTTCGCACCGTAGCCGATCTCGCCAAGGAACACGTCGGCGCGTTGATCGTCATCCGCGGCAACGATCCGCTCGAGCGACACATTACCGGCGGAATCCCTCTGGACGGCAAAGTAAGCGCGCCGCTGCTCAAGAGCATTTTCGATCCCCATTCACCGGGGCATGACGGCGCGGTTCTGGTGGACCAAGATAACATCTCGAGATTCGCGGCTCACCTACCGCTATCCAAGGATCTCAGACAACTCGCCAATGTCGGCACCCGGCACTCGGCGGCTCTGGGATTGGCGGAACTGACCGATGCGTTGTGCGTCGTGGTGTCCGAGGAGCGCGGCACAATTTCAGTGGCAACGGAGGGCAAGCTTCGCGAAGTACAGAACATACAAGAGCTTGGCGCCGTTCTCGAAAGTTTTTTGCAATCGAGGTTTCCATCATCGACGGAAAACCATTTCGCCTTACCGCTTTTTCGCGAGAACTGGATCGCCAAAGCCATCGCCATCGCGCTGGCAATTGGGTTTTGGTACATCTTCGTGCCCGGTTCTAAGACGGTCGACGTCAGCTATACGGTTCCGGTGAGCGTTGAGAATCTTCCCCCCGATCTTCAAGTGGAAGACATCGAGCCGCCGGTGGTAAACGCCACCTTTCGCGGGCCGCGCCGGGCTTTTTATCTGTTTAATTCGAGCAAGATCAAAGTCGCAATCGACGTTTCCATGGCGGAGCTTGGGCGGCGCACCTTCACGATTTCAGAGAAAAACATTCAATATCCGAAAGAGCTCACGTTGCAGGACGTCAGCCCTTCGACCCTCAGGCTGTCGGTGCGCAAGGTTCCAAACGCCAACGACACCAACCGCGGCTAGCTAATGAGCTCCGGCTGATGACGACGCGATTACTTGATGGCTCCGCGCCGAGACCAACAATACGGCCAATACTGACGAAGGCAGATCTCGGAAAGTGAAAGTGCTTTCGCAGTCGTTCCTTTACAGAAGGGATTCAGCGACAACCCGGAAAGAAGCGGTGCGCGTATGATCGAGTTCGAAGGAAGAAAAATACCTGTCGAGTTAAGTGAAATCGTTGACCCGAGCCGCTCGGTACTGCTGGTTTGGGACATGCAAAACGATCAGGCCGGCGGTGCATTCAACAAACAGGATTTGATACGCAACAGCCCGCCGGTAATCGCCGCAGCCGCTCATAGCCGCATAAAGACGATCTACACGCGACAAACGCCTTTCTTGTGGAAGGACGAGGCGCCAAGCTGGATCCGCCGCGGCATGAAAGATCAAAAGGTCGATGATCCAAACCAACTGAAACCGCGCCGGCTCCACGGCAGCTTTGGCTGGCAATTCATGGAACCATTTAAACCCGGTGAAAACGATATGATCATCGACAAGCGGCGACCGACGATGTTTATCGGCAACGAGTTCGCAACGATTCTCAACAATCGCGGCGCGTCGACTGTGGTGATGATCGGCTGTACGACGGACGGCGGCGTCGAAGCGACGGTTCGCGATGGTCATAATCGCGGTTACTTCATGGTTGTCGTGCGCGACTGCGTCGGCACTTATACCGAAGAAGGTCACAATGCCGCGCTTAAACGCATCGAAAGATTCGGCGATCTGGTGGATTCTTCCAGATTGATTGATCTCTGGCGGAAATAGGCTCGGCGGTGGCAATCGACATTAGAAAATTCTGGAACGATTTTGTGGCGGCGCCAAAGAACATGCATTTTTGAACTACTTGAAATGCCGGGGGACGTGCTTCCGGTGTTAACCGCCCGCTTTCCTCGTCAAGGTTGCCTGGGAGCGGCGCGATCCGATGGCAATTCAGCTCCTGACTGAAGCGCTGGACCACAGGGACGAAGAAATTAGCAAGCAGCACTCGAAGGCTTAGTGACATTTGCCTCGCCCGAGGCACTGGCGGTTCTCATAGCGGCGAGAACCCGCGAGTTGACCGACCAATCCGCAACCAAACGTTTTCAGTCCTTCGTCAGCCAGGCAATCGAATACATCCGCCAAACCATACCCAACTGACATCCGCTCGCCAGCGTCATGTTTTTTTAGATCTAGGCAAACACGCGGTTGCGATCTGTCCCCTGAACGAGTTAGAAATGTCTCAATTCGCTGCGGCACGCCAAAAGGAGATAACCATGACGGAGTTCAATGGTAAGAAAAAGGCATTGCATGTCGCGACACTGTCCGGTTGGTATCGCTTCGAACGGGACGGCAGGGAGTGGCAACAAACCAAACGCGATCTGTCATACTGGAGCCTGACGTGTATGTCGGTTGACCCGGAGAACTCGCAGAAGATTTACGCGGGCACCGAGCATTCCGGTCTGTTTTACACCGATAATGCCGGAGCGAGTTGGAATCGTGCGCAGCCAAATGTCCCCAAGATGATGTTGTTTGCCATACTCGCGTTAAATGGGCGAGTCATGGTGGGCACGATTCCCTCGGCGGTTTACCGCAGCAAGAACGGCGGCTGGGAAGAGTTGGAAGGGGTACGGATCAACAGCGCGGGGGCGAATTTTCCGCCAAGTCCCGAACTGCAATCACGGACGCGTTATTTGACATTCGATCCCGCTTCTCCCAACCGCATCTATGCCGGAATCGAAGTCGGCGGCGTGCTCGTTAGCGATGACGACGGTCAGAACTGGCAGCCGGCCAATGAAGGGCTGACCGACATGGATATCCATGAAGTTCTGGCGTCGAGAAGTACTGCAGGATTGGTGTTCGCGGCGTGCGGCGAGGCTGCGTTTCGCAGTTTCGATCGTGCAGCCCATTGGGAAGCGATCACTCCCAAGAGCCACGACTACGGCACATCCGTGGCCGAGGACAACGATGGCGTCGTATATCTCGGCAGCGCAAAGGGACGGCCTAATGGATGGATTCGTAAAGAGGGCGCCATGGCCGCTATTTTCCGCAGCCAAGATAAAGGATCCACTTGGGAGAAAATCATCGATAATCTCAAAGGTGGCGTCATGCACATGTGCCCGCTGCCGGACGGCAAAGGCATGATCGCCGGCACCTCCGACGGGACTCTGCTGGTTATCGATGACGCCGGCGCGCGCGAGATTGTCACCGGTCTGCCGTTCGTCACATCGGTGGAGTTAGCAGCGTAAAAACTGCCGCGTGGCACAGTTTCGGGCAGGCTGCAGTAATTCGTGCAGGCCCGCCAACGGCTATTATCGAAGTGGATAGTTCTGAGGCTCCCTGACAAAGGTCCAAGATGAAGCTTTATACATTTTTTCGCAGTTCGGCATCCTACCGCGTACGCATCGCGCTTAACATAAAAGGTCTGGATTACGAGCAGGCGCCGATACACTTGCGGCGCGGCGGCGGCGAGCAGTTGAAGCCGGCGTACAAGGCGATCAATCCACAGGCTCTAGTGCCGGCGCTGGAAGATGAGGGACAAATTTTTTCACAGTCTTTAGCGATTATCGAGTATCTGGATGAGCGCTATCCAAAACCGCCTTTGCTCCCCAGCGATGCAGCCGAGCGCGCGGTCGTGCGCAGCATGGCGCTGCTGATTGCCTGCGAGGTGCATCCGATTCAAAATCTCCGGGTGCTGAATCACCTCAAGAGCGATCACAAACAATCCGATGACGACACGATCCGTTGGGCGCGCCATTGGATCAATCTTGGGTTTTCGGCGCTGGAACAGATGATAAATTCGGTTACCGGACAGGGAAGATTTTTGCTTCGGCAAAACGCCGACCATGGCCGATATCTGCCTTGTGCCGCAACTCGGCAATGCGCGCCGCTTCGGTGTCGATCTGTCAGCGTACCCAAAACTGCTCGCAGTCGAATCTGCCTGTATGTCCCTTCCAGCGTTTGCCAATGCCGCGCCGGAACACCAACCCGACGCGGAATAGTTAGCAGTCGCGATGATCAGCCGGCAGTTCGTTTATGTTCGAGGTGGACGAGCATACTCCAATTGTTGATCCATGCCTTTTCTCGTCAGGCTTCTGATGACCATCGATGTTCGTACTTAAGCAGTTTCTGAAAGCGCTCGTTCTACCGCCAACCCCATGGCTGCTGATGCTGCTGGCGGTGCTGATATTTTGGCGCCGGCGCTGGGCCCGCAAGTTACTTCTGTTGACCTTGGTGCTGATCACCGCGTTGCACAGCAGCTTGGTTGGTTATGCGTTGCGCTATCCCCTTGAGTCACGCTATGCGCCGCTGCTCGATCCGGGCGCTCTCTCTTACGACGCCATCGTGGTCCTCACCGGCAGTATGATCCCGCCCGAAGGGCTGATTCCTTTCTCGACCATAGACGAGCATATGTTTCGCCGTCTCGATGAAGCCTGGCGTCTTTATCGAATCCAACCCAAGCCGATTATTCTATCCGGCGGGCACGTCAATCCGTTCACCCCCGATAAAGACGAGAACCGGATCGGTCGCGAGTATCTGATTCGCTGGGGCGTGCCGAAACACCATGTCATTGGCGAGGGCAGATCCCGAGATACCTTCGAGAGCGCAGCTGAAGTGCAAAAGCTTCTCAAACGGCGGGGTTGGAAGCGCTACTTGCTGGTTACATCAGCACTGCACATGCCGCGCAGCATGCTGGCATTCAAAGCAAAAGCCCCGGAACCGGTTCCGGCGCCGGGCGATTACACGCTCGGCAAGCTGCGACTCACGCCACTGGATTTTTTCCCGGGCGAAGGCGCCGCTCGCGGCATATACGCAACGGTGCACGAGTACATCGGCCTTGCGAACTATTACTGGCGGATTCAATTTGATTCGTAGCAGCACCGCTGCGATCATCGAACGGACGCAGCCGAACCATTGACTGCTTGGTTCCGATCGTTATCAGTAAACTGCCGGTTGAAAAACCATCCAGGAGTGATAGCGTCCACGGCTGGCGGGCTATCCCGGATGCGCCTCGATGCCATCGCTGCACGCGTGGAACGGAGGCGCGCAGTTCTGAGTCTGATCCGTTAAGCAACCGAGACCGATACATTTCTCTCGAAGTACTGACTGTTTGAAACCGGCCTCAAACGTTTAATCCGATTGATTCGAAACGAGGTGAACCATGCGAGTTGTCGATGCCATCAGCCAAATCCTAAAACGTGAAGGTGTGGATTTTCTTGCTTGCTATCCAACCAATACCCTGATCGAGGCTGCCGCGGCGGCGGGGATTAAGCCGTTGATCTGTCGTCAAGAAAGAGTCGGTGTCGGCATCGCCGACGGTTATACCCGGATTTTAAATGGCCGGCGCATTGGCGTGTTTACGATGCAGGCGGGCCCGGACGCGGAAAACGCCTATTCAGGCATTACTACTGCCTATTCCGACTCGGTTCCAGTTCTGCTTTTACCGGTCGGCCACGCTCGATCCACTTCTCAGGTCCATCACTTCTTTAGATCAACGCAATCCTACGCGACGGTAACCAAGTGGACCGAAGAAATTGCCCTGGCTTCTCATACCAGCGACGTCATGCGACGCGCATTCAGCCTTCTGAAAATGGGCCGGCCCGGACCCGTGCTTGTTGAGATTCCGGCCGATGTAGCGACTGAGGAGATGAACGATAACGAACTCATTTATGCCCCGGTCAGACGCACGGTTAGTGGCGCGAATCCCCAGGATATCGCTGAAGCTGCGCGGATTCTGGTGCAAGCTCATCGCCCGGTTATCATTGCCGGACAAGGCGTACTCTACGCCGAGGCATCGGATGAGTTGCTCGAGCTTGCCGAATTGCTGCAAGCGCCGGTGACCACGCCGCTCGAAGGCAAGAGCGCATTCCCGGAAACTCATCCATTGTCGCTCGGCACCGGCGCTGGGGTTATGCCCCCGACAGTGCACGAGTTTTTGCGGACGGCCGATGTCGTATTCGCTATCGGCGCGAGTCTTACCCGGCATAGCATCGTCGCTGCGCCTATTCCTCCTGGCAAAACCATTATCCATGCGACCAACGACGAGCGCGACCTCAATAAACACTATATCGCCGACGTTCCGATCCTAGGTGATGCCAAGCCGGTGCTCAGTCAATTTATTGAAGCGGTAAAAGATGCTCAAGGCGTGAACCGACCAAAAAAAGTGGATGCGGTAACCGCGAAGATCAAGGAAATAAGGGATCCCTGGCTAGAGCAGTGGATGCCTAAGCTCACTTCCAAAGAAGTTCCGATTAACCCCTATCGGGTTTTTTGGGAGTTCATGCGCGCCATCGATCCCAGAGACGCGATTATCACTCATGATGCCGGCAGCCCGCGCAATCAACTGGTTCCGTTTTATCAAGCGCCGATCCCGCGCAGTTACATCGGATGGGGAAAATCTCATGCGCTGGGCACCGGACTTGGGCTCATCATGGGCGCCAAATTGGCAGCACCAGAAAAATTCTGCGTCAACTTCATGGGCGATGCTGCCTTCGGCATGACCGGGCTGGACTTCGAAACGGCAGTCCGATGCAATATTCCGATCCTAACAGTCGTGTTGAACAATAATTTCATGGCCGCTGAAACGCGCCACATGGCGACCTCGCATAAACTTTTTGGCACGCAAAACGTCGGCGGCAATTATGCAGATATTGGTCGGGCGCTCGGCGGTTGGAGCGAAAGAGTCGAGGATCCGGATAAAATCGCGCCGGCCTTCGAGCGCGCCAAGAAGGCCACCCAGGAGGGTAAGGCGGCGCTCTTGGAGTTCATCACCAGCCGTGAGCACGACTATTCTCGATTCGGCCAGTGACTGATTGACTTGACCTTGCCTAATTGTTAGCGATGTAAGCTTATGGTACCGCCACTGCGCTACATGATTTTGCTTTTCTTCCTGACTTTCGGCCTCTCCGGGATGGATATTTTCGTGCTTCAATCGGCGCTCGCGGAGTCCGCCGACGAGCCTATTTCCTCCGAGAAGCTGCAAGAACAAATTCTGAGACATTCGGAAGCACGCAAAGCTCGACCGCACCGGAAAAGATTGGCCCGATCTCTCAATTCCCAGATCGGCAGCCGACACGCAGCTAGAAAAGCGCAATCCTCGCTCACGTCACTCTCACCACCCCGCAGTAGCCCTGGAAATTTGCATCGGCTACTACGAGTCTTCCGCATTTAGACTTCTTTCTCCAATCCCGTCGTTGTCTTAACAGGGTAGCTCGGCGCAATCGCCGAACATCAGGAGAATGGAAGTCATAATGGAATCGGAACGACTATTTCTTTGGATCGGCTTTAACATTTTTGTCTTAGGGATGCTTGCCTTGGATTTGGGTGTATTCCACCGCAAAGCCCACACGATTTCGATTAAGGAAGCATCGATCTGGAGCGTTGTCTGGGTCTGCTTGGCGATGATCTTCAATGTTGGGATCTATTACGCGTGGGGATCTGAAAAAGCGCTCGAGTTCCTCACCGGATATGTCATCGAAAAATCCCTGAGCGTCGACAACTTGTTCGTGTTTCTGATGATCTTTCAATATTTCAGCACGCCCAGCGAATACCAGCACCGCGTGCTTTTTTGGGGTATTCTCGGCGCTTTGATCTTACGCGCCATTTTCATTGCCACCGGATCCGCGCTGCTGAGCAATTTCCATTGGATGATCTATATTTTCGGCGGCTTCTTGGTCGTCACCGGAATCAAAATGTACCTTCAAGGAGACGAAAAGATCGAGCCGGAGAAAAATCCCGTGGTGAGGCTGTTCGAAAGATTGGTACCGATCATCAGAAAGTACGATGGTCAGAACTTTTTTATTCGCCGTGAAGGCAAGAGTTACGCTACGCTTTTGATGCTGGTGCTCATCGTGGTCGAAACCACCGACGTGATTTTCGCCATCGACTCCATTCCGGCGATTTTCGCCATAACCGACGATCCCTTCATCATCTATACATCGAACGTGTTTGCGATTCTCGGACTGCGTGCCCTCTACTTTATGCTTGCCGGTGTCATGGAAATGTTCGTGTATCTAAAAATCGGTCTATCTGTTGTTCTTTGCTTCGTCGGCGCCAAAATGATGCTCGTCGACATCTACAAGATTCCGATCGGTGTTTCCTTGGCGGTCATCGGCGGCGTGTTGCTGCTCTCGATCATTGCATCGTGGCTGATCAAGCCCAAAAATCCTAAAGAACCGCATTTGCAAAAGCCCGTCAAAGCGGATCTAACCGGAGACGAAGCTTAGCACGATGCCAGGCTGAACCCATTCAGCAAGCGATACTCCTACGAGAGACAGGAGCTACTCGCGGATCCCCAAGAACAAACTCGCATTCTTCAGCGCTGCGCGCTGGCGCCGAGATCTTCATTCTCATAGGAAATGATCGGTATTCTTGCAGCCCGCGAAACCACGTCCGTCTTCGTGGAAGCTTGAGTCCGAGCGGATCAGTGCCGCTGCCGTAGCTCACCGCCAGATACCTCCTGGCCGCTTCAGCGCGCCAGAAAAATCACGGGACCGCAAAGCTGCGCTGTTGGATACGTCACCAACGAACGGTCGTATCTTCAGTCGTCTTGTCGGTGACGGCGCGCCATGATCGTTCATCAAGCAGACATTTTCTCGCCCATCGCCTCCATCAGCGGCGCGCCGGCTCGGCGCGATTGACGAGATAGGATCGCGGAAAAAATTGGAATGCCCTCGACGCTCGCTGACAACGAGAAGGGCCGCCAGGTCGGGCAGTCCGCTCGGGAAAACGTGGGTTGGCCTACCGCCGTTCCGCCTAAGCCGTCATAGTGCGCCCGCGCGTCGTCGTCCTGAAACCGGCCTTCGCTATCTCGATTACAATGACGATGCCGACGCCAAGGGCAACGATCATCCCGATGTCGGAGGCCGACGGCATGGTGATTCCGAAGGCATCTCGGACCGCTGGAAATTGAATCAACACGACAATCAGAGCCAGTTCCCAGCCGATGGCGATCAGGAGCCACTTGTGCGGCGGCGCTTGTATCAGGCTGTACCTTAGAGAGCGGAAGTTAACGGCAATGAGGAGCTCGATAAAAACGAACATGAAAAAGATTAGAGTCCGCGCAAGTTCCATATCCGGTTGGGATCGAAAGAACATCCACAGGAATAGCGGGCACTCGATGAGTACGGCCATCAGGATCAGCATTCTTACATCCTTTGAAAACACGCTCTCCCTAGGGTCGCGCGGAGCTCTCTGCATGATATCCGGATCCGCAGGCGCCACCCCCAGCGCGAGCGCTGGAAGCCCATCGGTTGCCAGGTTGATATACAGGATCGCCGCCGGAAGAAGCGGCAAGTACTCGGGCCCCATGACCATGACAACGCCGCCTAACACCACGACTTCGGTAATATTCGCTCTGAGTAGATAGGTTAAATATTTTTTAATATTGTCATAGATCCATCTGCCCCGCTCGATGGCACGGACAATTGTGGCAAAATTATCATCGCTCAGGACGATATCCGCTGCCTCTTTCGCCACTTCGGTGCCGGTGATGCCCATCGCTATCCCGATGTCGGCGTGTTTCAAGGCTGGGGCATCGTTGACCCCGTCACCGGTCATGGCAACAACTTCGCCCCGGTTCTTCCACGCCTTGACAATTTTGAGTTTATCGAGTGGCGAGACCCTGGCGTAGACGGTAATCTTATCAACAATGCGTTCAAATTCGTCATCGTCAATTTTACTAAGCTCTTCCCCCGTAAATACGAGATCTCCTTCGCGGTGAATTCCAAGTTCCTTCGCTACAGCGAGGGCAGTGAGTTTGTGATCGCCGGTGATCATGATGGGCTTAATTGACACCTGCCGGCACACTCGCACTGCCTCGAGGGCCTCCTCTCTGGGCGGATCCATCATGCCGATCAGGCCTAGAAACACGAGGTCTTTTTCAACGAAATCTTCGTTATATTGATCCGCCTCCGGAAGGTCGCTGTAGGCTATCGCAAGAACCCTCAACGCATCGGTAGCCATTTCCTCGTTTGCCGAAAGGATTCTTTTACGTTCGCTGTCGTCCAACGCGCTTATCTCATCTCCACTCAAGATGGACGAACATCGATCGAGGATCACTTCCGGGGCTCCCTTCATAAACCCCCTGCGCTTGCCGTCCTCCATCGTGTGGATCGTAGTCATCCGTTTTCTATCCGAGCTGAAAGGAAATTCCCCGATCCTAGGACATTGATTTCTGATTTGCTCTCGCCCCAGCCCTGCCTTGGCTGCAAGGACCATGAGGGCGGCTTCGGTCGGATCGCCTTTGATGGACCACTTGCCTCCCGTTTCCAAAAGCGTGGAGTCGTTGCACAGGATTCCGCCTTTAAACAGCATGTTCAATGACGGGTTATTAGAAGCCGGACTTAAGCCGCCTTCGGGCGCATAACCTACGCCGCTCACTTCGACGGGCTTTCCGCCCCCAAAGACCCGCCGGACCGTCATCTCTCCTTTCGTCAAAGTTCCGGTCTTGTCGGAACAGATCACCGTCGTGCAACCCAGAGTTTCCACTGCCGGCATTTTCCTTACGAGCGCATTACGCTTTGCCATTTCACGCATGCCTATGGCCAAGGCTCCCGTCACGATGGCGGGAAGCGCTTCGGGAACGGCAGCTACTGCCAGGGCAATTGCGAACATCAGCATCATTAGAATGAATTGCAGATCCAAGCTTCCGCCGATCGCTTCCCGAACGATGCTGGTCACCACAACCAAAACACAGGCGCTCACGGCAATGATTCCAAGCCATTTTCCGATCTCTTCCGTGCGTTTTTCCAGAGGCGTTTTCTCCTGCGAAACGGTCGCCAATTCACTGGCGATCTTCCCGAACTCGGTTTTGAATCCAGTATCCGTCACCACTGCCTTGCCTCGCCATAGCTAACCGCGGTACCGGTAAATACCATATTTTTTCTATCGCCTACCGGTACCGCTTCGGGTAAAACTTTGAGATCTTTCTCCACGGGAAAGGACTCTCCCGTCAATGGAGCCTCGTCGCACTGCAGTGAGTGAATTTCGACTAAGCGCCCGTCGGCGGGTATCTTATCTCCGGCCTCGAGCAGGATGATATCACCAGGGACCAGTTCCTTTGATGGAATTTCCTCTTCCCGCCCTCCTCTCAGCGCCGTAATCGTTGGAGTGAGCATTTTCTTCAAAGCGTCCAGGGCGCGCTCAGCGCGATACTCCTGAACAAATCCCAACAGAGCGCAGAAGACGATGATCGCCAGGATAATGCCGGCGTCAAGCAGGTCGCCGATGATCGCGGATAGCACCGTGGCAACCGCCAGTATGATAATGAGAGTGTTCTTGAACTGATTGATGAGAAGGATGAAGGGAGAACTCTTCTCTTCCTTTTTCAGTTCGTTGTAACCGTGTACCTCCAGTCGCCGTCCAGCCTCCTCAACGGTCAAGCCTTGCTGTGGATCGGTACCCAGTTGACCGAGGACGGAATCAACCTGCGTCGAATGCCATTGTATGTTTGCCATAGATCCCTCGTAGTGTGGATTCTAAAGCGCTCACAATTTTTGGCTTTCATTCCAGTTTGAAAACAGTATTATGATTTCGGTGAGTTGGCGGGTTCGTTCGTCTTTTGTCCAAGTGACTTCTGTACAGGGAACTTCGCGATTCATGTCCCTGATCTTGAAGTGCTTCGTGTGCAGCGAAGACGGACGGGTTAAATTCTGTAGACGTTTGTCTGCTGATAAACGCGCGACCTGGAATAATGAGAAATGAACGATTCCATTATCCGGACGATAAGAGAAATCGCCGGCGCTGGTTTTTCCACGCCGCGCAAGCTGTTAACTGAGGATTTGACTCTTTGCGACCGTTTCAGGGGCGACGGCCACGGGCATTGTCCGAAGACAAATCGTCATTTAAAGTCCAAAGAGACTCTTGCGAATCGGCGTCAAAACGAGCCGAGAGTTGCTCTAAGCTCTTCAGGGAAGAAGATGAAAAAAAAAGGAAGAGAGTTATGCCGATAGTGATCTGTTTCACCAGGCAAAACGTATACCACGGCTATGCGAATAGTCAATTACCACCGATCAATCTCGGCTAAGAGCACCAACGCATGGGTCGTAAATCACTCAACCCCCGGAATTTCTGCGGTTAAAATTGCCACACTCTTCAATGCCGCTCAATGTGCCGGGAAATTTCGGGATCTTCTTTTCGCAGGGAATCCCAACCGCCTTCCTTCACGCTGGGAAGCACATCGTCGGTCGTTGTATGCGCGACTTTTCACCCGTCCTTCAGCGCCTCACAAAAGTCACGGAAACGCAAAGCTGCGCCATTGAAGTTCATCACTATCCGCGAGCATCAGTATTCACGGATGGGCGGGTGAGAAGTTTTTGCGTGGCTATCGCGGTCACCACAATGTTCGTCTCGATTTCCCGCTGGTTGGCATATCCCACGAACCGACGCTGACTGATTCACCCAGGCTTGATTGACTAAATGCATATGAATTGATACCACGTGCGTCTGATGAAGCCGGCGATTTCTTCTTGGGTCTTAACAATTTTTTTTCTCATCGGCGGATTAGCGACCGATTCTCATCGACTTGAAAGCTATGCTGAGATTTCCACCGGAGACTTTGTCACGTCGGACCGACTGGACGATTCGACGAGATCCCCCATCATCCGCAGATTTCGCACCGGCGGCCGTAAGTTGGTAACGGTGCACGCGCGGGCGGTGACCGCCAGCGAAGTTTCATTTCAACAGGTCTTGTCTTACGACACGATTCACCTGCGCGCGCACAGTTGCCATCAAAATCTGCGCGCCTTTAACGTCCTTTTGCAAATTTAAAAAAACGGCCAAGACTTCAAGGGATACACAACGCATGGATTCGCAACTGTTTTTATGGGTCGTTTTTAACGTCTTTGTTTTAGGCATACTGGCGCTCGACCTGCTAGTGCTGCATCGCAAAGCCCACGCTGTTTCGCTGCGAGAAGCCTTGGCTTGGAGCTGCGTCTGGGTTTCCCTGGCCCTTCTTTTCGGCGTGGGTATTTATTTTTTTCGCGGCGGGGAAAAGGGGCTGGAGTTTTTGACCGGCTATGTGATCGAGTGGTCTTTGAGCGTGGATAATCTGTTTGTCTTCCTGGTCATTTTCTCCTACTTCGCAGTTCCGTCGAGCTACCAGCACCGCGTCCTCTTCTGGGGTATTCTAGGGGCTCTGGTCTTGCGAGCCGGCTTCATCGCGACCGGAACAGCCTTGCTGTCCAACTTCCACTGGATGATCTATGTTTTTGGCGGCTTTCTCATTTTCACCGGCATTAAGTTGCTATTCGTCGGCGACGAAAAAATTGAGCCGGAAAAAAATCCGGCTGTCCGCTTGGTGCGTCGATTCATCAACGTGACCCCGGACTACCAGGGACAACAATTCTTCATCCGCAAAGATGGAAAGCTGTGGGCTACCCCTCTCTTTTTGGTGCTTGTCGTTGTCGAGACCACTGATGTTATTTTCGCGGTCGATTCAATCCCGGCGATCTTCGCTATCACTTTAGACCCATTCATCGTATATACCTCCAATGTCTTTGCCATCCTTGGGCTTCGGGCTCTTTTCTTCCTTCTCGCCGGCGTCATGGAGATGTTCCGCTATCTCAGGGTTGGCCTCGCGTTCGTGCTCTGTTTCGTCGGCGCGAAGATGCTGATTGCCGAGTTCTACAAAATCCCCATCGGCATTTCGTTAGGCGTGGTCGGCGGGATCTTGCTGATTTCCATTCTGGCGTCTGTGCTCAAGCAACACCATGAAGATAAAGCGATATAGTCGAGCGTTGATTGCACGCAATCCAGAGCCGGCCAGCCGCAAAGAATATCTGTCGGAGCACTGCCCGGCTGCCCTTGATCACGCCATGCCGACCAATGTATGTTGTGTCCGCTATTGACCGGACGCCCTGGCCTTAGAGTATGGGAAATTACGCCGCGGCGGATTGTAGTTTAATCAATGGGCGGGTAACGTCACAGTGGAAAATAATAAAATGATTCCATCGATCGCAACGAAATTAAAGCTGGTTCTCTCGATCAGCTTGACGCTTTTCTGTTTCAGCAATGAAATTTTGGCTCAGACACTCGATCAGGAGGCGGCGAAAAAGGAAAGTAGAATTGTCGTCTACGGCACGACAATTCCGAATGTCATGGCGCCTATTCATACCGGGTTTGAAAAAAAATACGGAGTTAAAGTCGATTATTGGCGCGCATCGGCCACCGCCGTTGTTGACCGAGCGATCACCGAGTGGCGCGCCGGCAAACCGGGCTTCGACGTTCTATTTGCAATCAACGGAACGATAGCTCTGCTTAAACGCGAAAATGCACTGGCCAAATTTACCGCGCCAGCAGCGGCCAAGTTTCCCGCCCACTTGAAAGACAAGGATGGCGTGCTGACGGCGTTTCGCCATACTCCCGTGAGCATTCTCTACAACACAGAACTGGTAAAGCCCGCCGATCTGCCAAAAAATTTCGATGATCTCTTGAATCCAAAATGGCAAGGCAAAATCGCCATGCCCGATCCTTCCAGGCATACCAGTACCGCGCAGTTTCTCTGGAACATGCAGAAAATTAAAGGTGAAAAGTGGATGGATTACGCCAGAGCGCTCGCCAAACAGAAGCCGTTTTTGCTGGAGTCTTTCGCGCCTGTGCCGACTGCCTTGGTAAAGGGTGAAGCGCACCTTGGGATTACTTACGCGCAGTATATTACTCAGGTAAAGGGGCCGCTCAGCCATGTCGTTTTCGACAAAGTCTTGACCGATTCGACCGATCTCGCTCTCAGCGCCAAAGCTGCGGCTCCCAACGCGGCCAAGCTCTACATCGATTATCTCTGCACCGCGGATGCGCAAAAGATCATCGCCGACAGCGGCGACTTCCCGATCGCTCCCGGGATCTATCCCAATCTTAAAGACGCCGAGCGAGTGGTGGCTCATGCAGTCTTCATGGAGAATCCATCAGACGAACAGTTCGTCAAACTCAAGGAAGACTTTCGCAAGATTTTCTTGACGCAGTGAGAAGACTTGAGCTTTTCTCACCTCTCAGCCGGACTGGTGTTTTCGGTGCAGCGCATGACCACTCGCGACTAGTCATCGCTCGGTGGAAGCCCAAAAAGGTGGATTGCTTCTGAAGATATTCTTAGGAATTTTGGCGTAGACAAGATTAACGATGTCCACCGCTTCACCGATTCCCAGATCCACGGCCAAGCTCGACAACGCATACGCGTCGGCGGCGGTCAAACCTTTCTCAGCCTGCAGAAAGTCAACGGTTTCTTGCAGCGCGATACGAGCCGCCTCGTTTAGATCAACGCTAAGCCCCGTCAACAAATAATCCGTAGCCGTTTCGACCCGCGGCAGCTTGATAGTCTTGCCTTTATGAAGAAGGAATTGCAGGTTCGGCGCCAATGAGATCTCGATGGCGCCGCCATCAACCTCACCATCGCCTTGCACGGCATGACCGTCGCCGGTAAAAAACTGCGCTCCGTTGTTGAACACCGGAAGATACAGCGATGAACCCACACCCAGAAATTTCAAATCCATATTGCCGCCCCAGGCGCCCGGCGGCGTCGAAGATACCATACCAAGGCTAGTCGGCGGCGACACCGCCATGATCCCCATGAACGGATTGAGTGGAATTTCGATTTCGCTGGAGAAGAGTGCGACTCGCCGCTCCAGATCGAGCCGGATCAGCTTGGCCGACGGTTCTTTTAGCAGCTTGGGCAACACACCTTTACCAGGACCGGTATTATTCACCCCATAAGGCACGCGGAACCTGATATCGAGCACGCGCACCTCCAAAGTATCGCCCGGCTCGGCCCCTTCAATGTAAATCGGTCCGGTGAGAATATGAACACTTGCTCCTTTCGGACGCTTCACACTGGAGAAGACCGCCTTTGCGTCAGACAAAACCTCCGCGCCTGATATACCGTAGCTGGCGAAAAATTTTTCAGGATCCTTCTCCGTCGTTAGGCCCTGGTGCGAGAGCGCTTCGATCTCGACGACGGCGCCTGATTTGATACTCAGCGCCGGGGGTAGATTCGCCGCGATATAGCCCCATAGGACGGTGTCCGGCCCGGAACGAAGCGTAGCATCCGGAACTGAGTGTTTGATTCGTTGATTTGTGTGAGTCGTTACGTCCTTGCTCATATGCCACGGCACCCTAGCGGAAACGAGCGCAGGCTGTCAACGAAGATGGGCAAAGTCATCAATCTGGACGCTCATTGATCTGCTTCTTGAATGAATGTCAAGCGGGCGCTCACAGATGGTAACCAACATGCTCGGACTTGCACGGAAGCGCTTTGCATTCATTACCGGCCTCCGGACGCTTCAACGGCAACTCGGCGGCTTAGCTAACTTCGACGTTCATCGTTCTCAGTCCCTAAGCATCGCAGCGTCGACATCGCCTGTGTCAGTGACGCCATCGCCTCGGGCAGCACTGTCAAACGCCCTGCCCTAAAGGTCTTTTGATTACGAGTAATTACTAGCTTCTGCCCTGGAACGAAGTATGCATCTGCCTGCGACACTGGAAGAAATCGCTAGTCAACATTTTCCGACATCTGGAGTTTCCGATGTATAAGAGAATAATCATTTTGTGCTTTGCGCTCGCGAGCACCACTTCGTCTTCGCTGTCACCAGCTCAGGCTCACGACGGACGGTTGGATCAATTCGGGTGTCATCACGATCAGGATCAAAAGTACTATCATTGCCATGACGGCCCCTATAGGCGGCTGAGCTTCGATTCCAAAACTCAGATGGTTCAAAGATTGAAAAATCAGTACATCGCTTTGGGGCGCACGTGGCCGTATGCAGATTCGACAACTACCCCCGAGCAGTCGGGCGCGATCGTAGAAACCACCCTTGAGCCGGAAGCGGCTCCATTCGATGTGATCAAGGACGCTCGTTCAGTAAATCGCGCGCAACCCAACAACCGGAGCCAGCGCATCTCGCGTAAGGAAATGGCCAAGCCGACCAATCCTCAAAACTCTCAAAGTCATCACAAAATAGAGACTATTACGAAAAAAACGGCAGCGCCGCAATTTCAATTACATCGAAAGCGAACCGAACCGGAACTGAAGGTATGGGTGACTCGGATTAGAGCTGACGGTCGCCCGATATTCGAGAGTAAAGAGGGGGAACGTTTTTTCTTGGATGACAGTGGAACGAAAGTTCTGCTAGAGCGCCGCGAATCCTAAAACTCCGGAAGCGAGGAATCCATCGATCCGGTCGCTTCCCGCTCCGCTATCTGCGCGTTCGAAGATCATTTGACTGACGCACGCATTAAACCACGAGCGCCAACAGCATCAAAACAGCCCCCAGTAAAGCGGAAGCCGGAGCTATAAAAGGCACATACCGAAAGCGGCCTTCCAATTGATCAAAAAAAAGATCGATTCGCTCAAATCGACGCCGAAGATCGCGCACCAGGAAAAAAGCTACCCCTACAATAATCAGCCCCATCCCCCACGCCGCCAGCAAATCCGATCGCGTCACAGCGAATTTTTTAACATAATCCGCATCTGAAGCAAACTAGGACACGATCAGGACGCGCTTTGTTATGAGGAAGCCGGTTCATCCTACGATGAGCTAGTGACAAGTCTGGAGGAGGCGTTCAGACTACTTGCGACTCCTTCGAAAAAACAGTGTCTGCACGTGAATTCGGATCCCGTTTGCTGCTACTATAGTCTCCCATAGGTCCATCTCAACCAATGCGCAAATTATTAAACGTAGACCAGGTCGCTCAGCTCTTCGGCGTTTCTAAGCGGACCATTGAAGGGTGGATAAGGGACGGCAAATTACCAAAGCCCACAAGGCGATTCGGCATCCGTAAATGGAACAGCGAGCAGCTGGAGCCGCTGCGTAAAAGCGGACGAAGCAGTGAGCAACACGATTGAGCAGTTGGGAAACTAGCGCTGTGAAGCTTGTCTGTCTCTCGAGTAGATGGCCGGCTTGCAACTCTTACCGCATTGAATCCTTGCGCCTGGCAGACGACGGTGTAATTGCTGACTTTCGAGCGGCCGCTGAAATTCGCTCTGCTTCAGTCGTCCGCTGAGTTGTTAGAAAAAGGAGTGACGGAATGGTCTCCGGACCGAGAATGAGTTCGCATCTTGAACAACTGCGCCGCCCAATACCTTCCATCTAAGCTGCACTTCACTATTTTGTCTTCGAAGATCAGCCTCGAGCAATCAGCTCACCCGAAGAAAACACGGATCTTTATTTGATGAACCTAGCGGGCGAAAAAGCCGCGGCCTTTTTGCCAGCTCCAGCGATTATCAAGTCTGCGGCGAGCGCACCGACCGCCGAGCTGGTCGTTACTCCATGCCCGCCGAGACCCGCCACCCAGAAAAACCCCACGAGGCGGGGATCCCAGCCAATGACAAAACGACCATCGCTTGAAATCGTTCTAAAGCCGGCCCAGTATTTGTGAATCGACACACCTTCCAGCGCGGGCATGTAGCGCTGAATCTTTTCCGCAAGCAGTTCACCAATCGTCGGATCCAGCGGCGGATCTCCGGGGGCTAATTCCTGCTGATCACAGGCGCAAAGTAGCAGCCCCTCGCCCTCGGGTCGAAAGTAAATATCATGTGTCACATCCCAGACGAAAGGCCAACGCGAATCGACCCAAGTTAATGGCGGCGAGGTAAATAGATGGCGGCGGTAGGGACGAAGCGGTAACGCACTAGCTCCGGCCATTTGCGCCACGACATTGGCCCATGCGCCGCCGGCGTTTATCAAGATGCGCGTAGTAATCATTTGATTCTTGGTGCGCAGCTCGAAGGCATCATCTGCCGTGCGCCGGATGACGCAAACATCAGCCCCATAATGAACTTTCGTCCCATGAGCAGTGGCGTACTTCAAATAGCCTGAGAGCAGTCCATGAATATCGACAACGCCATCAGTAGCGCACCATACAGCGCCGTCGAACTGCGCATCCTGTAAAGCCGCGACCTGCCGCCGCGCCTGCGCAGTCGTCCACAGCTCCACGTCGACTCCTAAACTGCGACCGATCTCGGCTTCCTTTTGCAGCTTTTTCCAGCCGTCAGCGCTACCGAGCAGGAGTGAGCCATTCTGTTTGAACTGCACGGGGACGGGCCAGTCGCCGGGCAAATTACGCAGGAAAGCGGCGCCGTCTCGGGTCAGATCAAAGAGAGCAGGCTCAGAGACGCATTGACGGATCATCGCCGCATTGCGACCCGACGAATGAAAGCCCGGGATAGCTTCTTGTTCCAACAGGATGATATCGGCTACACCGCGGCGGGCGAGATGATAAGCGGTGGCGGCGCCGGCAAAACCAGCGCCGATGATTACACATTCAGCCGAAATCATACTTCAGATCGATCCTTCGAAGAATATTCATAGCGGATTCTAGCGGATTCGGCCATAGCGAACAGATCCTTTACGGCTCCCATTTACCTTTCCATTCGTTTGCAAAATAGGGTTTTTTTCACTTATGAACTGGGCTATAGTCAAGCCATATGAGAATCCATCGCTATACTCACTGGGATGGCACACAACAGGTTCTCTTTCCCACCACCGAAGATCTACTCAAACATTTATCCGACAACCTTCTCGAGGAAGAAGGAGTGCGGCGTGCCCTACGCGATCTGATGCGGCGCGGCCTGACATCGGAAGATGGCCAGCGTTCGGTCAAAGGCATGCGTGACTTTCTTCGGCAAGCCGACGAGAAGCGGCGAGAATTGCTCAACAAGTATTCTCCCGACTCATTCAAATTGAGCCCGGAAGAAACCCAGCAACTTAGCGACAAGCTCAACAGCCTCGCTGAAAAGCTCGAAGCGTATCACGATAAAATGCGCAACTTTATGGAACGTCTCTCGGGTCGTTATGCCGACAGCATGGACGAGATGAACCGTAAGATGAAGGAGGCTTATCAGCGTTATCAAGAATTGCAGAAACGTTTGAAAAATCAGATCGCAGACCGCAGCAGTCAACAGTCTACCAATCCCGGCGGGCAGGATTATCAGGGCATGATGAACATGTTGGACCGGATGAATAAGCTGCTGGAGGATGAAAACTTCCTGAAGAATCTGCCCAATATGCTCGATGCCGCGGTCGATGATCTGGACAATATGCTGGATAATCTCGACTCACTCACCCAAGAGCAGTTGCAGCAGCTCAGTGACATGATGAATCAGATGCAACAACTTGAGCAGCTGATGAACCAGTATCCGTTTCAGGGTTCGCAACGGATGGGCATGGGTGAAGCAGGCCAGATCCTCGGACAATTACGCGGTTTGGAAAAATTTCTTCGTTGGGGTCAGCGCGGCATGGGCGATCCGTCCGAGCTCGATCTGGATGAGATTCGCAATATGTTAGGCGAAGACGCCTACGAGCAGCTTAAATATCTCAAGGGCGTTGAACAGATGCTCGAAGAAGAAGGGTACATCATACGGACCGGTCACGGCATGAGACTCACGCCGAAGGGGATGAGAAAAATCGGCGATAAGGCGCTGCGGGAAATATTCCACATGCTCAACAAGAACCGCTGGGGTGATCACTCCACCTCTGCGCGCGGCTCTCAAGGTGAGCAGCTGGAACAAACCAAGCCCTATGAGTTTGGTGATCCGCTCAATGTAAATATCAGCGAGACACTGATGAACGCGCTGGAGAGCGGCAACCGCAGCGTTCCAGTTCGTTTAAGGCCGGAAGATTTTTCGGTTCATCGCAACGAGTTCTCGACGGATAGTGAAACTGTCCTGTGCATCGACGTCAGCTACTCGATGCTAATGAATGACGCGTTACACGCTGGCAAAAAGGTTGCCCTCGCGCTGCATCGCTTGATTGAAACGAAATTTCCCCAAGACAAGCTCCATCTGGTGGCATTCCGGTCAAACGCGAAAATAATCAGAGCCGAAGATTTGCCGTCGATTGTCTCACTGACGTATTTCATGGAGCATGGCACCGATATCAAAGAAGCGCTTCGTTTCGCGCGTCAGCTTCTCGGTTCAAACCGATCGGCAAATCGCCAAATCATTCTCATCACCGACGGCGAACCCACCGCCGCGACTCTTGATCAGGGCGGCAGATTGCACAGCGGCTGGGGCTCAGCAATGCTGCACGGCCGCATTGTTCGTGAAACTCTCAAGGAGGTCAGGCGTTGCACCCAAAACGGGATCAAGATCAATACCTTCATGCTGGGCGCAGATTTTTATCGGCAGGGTTTCGTTGACCAGCTCTCCCGGCTCAACGCCGGCCGAGTTTTTTATACCTCGCCCGATCAGATGGGCAACTACATCGTGGTCGATTATCTGGCGAATAAACGCAAGCGGATCGGCAGCCGCTAATTAGAGGCGATGATTCCCTCTGTTCGCACCAGTATTAACCACGTCTGAAATGTCGCTTGAAGTCCGCTGCGGATCTCCTTTCTAAGTCGCCGATCAATTCCCTTCTGCGATCAGCGCCAAGACGCCTGTATAGGCAAAAAGATGGTTCGCGCCACCCAGAGGCGCAAGCTCGTATCCACCAAACATTCCGATCAAAGGGAAATCCCCCAGAACCTGCCGAATGTAAGCGCTGTCGATGCCGGGGATGCCGTACAGCGAGGCGCCGCGCGCGCAACAGTTGAAGTAAACACCGAAAACCGGCTTTTTGCCGTCCAGGCGTTGCGCCTGACGCTTTAGCATTTGTCCCAGATCGTCGCGCGCCCTATGCCCGTCGCGCAACGTGAAAATCATCGCTTGTCCTTCAGTTACTTCGTCCGCGACACCGATGATTTTTTTCTCGGAATCCAAGCCGATGATGTTGCGTACTAGATACTCGCCTCCGCCCACGGTATTCCTGCGGCGATCAGCTGGCACGCCGACGAATACGTACATCAATGCCCGCCTGAGATCTTCGAGCAACGGCCCCTTGAGCACAGAGGTAAAGACCTCAAACGCTGGACGGTTATCGATCTCATAGATGATATTTCCATCGGCCCTGGTGATCACCAGCGGCTCGGTAATCGGCTGGCAGCCTTGCGTAATGTCGATAAATGACTCAAACGAACCCGACAAATGGAGGCCGGTGACGGCATTGGTGGCAACCTTATCGTTGCACAATTGAAAAGTCGCGCCGGCAACGCCACTCTCCGAAGAGCCTGCTCCGATTACCGGCGAGTAGCCGATCTCGCGCGCCATCGCTTGCAGCATTTCCTGCGCCTGGCCATTGTAGCTGTCAGGCATAAGCACTGTGAGCAGATTGCCACCCGGGCCGGGTCCGGTGAGTTTCGCTATTCTCGCTCCCGCTTCGGCATCATGCCCGCGCAGCGGTTCAAACAAAAAAGCGTTCGTTTGCAGTTGATCGGAAGCAAGCGCAAGTACTGCGATCCCATGACTGCCCTCGACTTCGCCCTCGCCCGTGAGAATACCGGCGGCACTGGAGCCGACCACGACGGCGTGGTTGGACGCGTGAGACACAGCATTTCGAAGTCTTTCCTGATCACGCATGTGTTCCGCCGTAAAAACAATCAGTGCCATATCAGCCTGCCTGATCTCTGCACGGGCAAGAGCCGCGGCAAAAGCCTGCTCAACGGCTTTCTCAGCGGAGGCTTCGGTGGACCATCCTACTCCGGCGCGTATCATGACTGAGTATAGAGACCTTGTGAAAGCAGGGTCAAGACAAGGACCCTAGATTCTCCGGGACTGCGGCTCCCGTGGATGGGCTCGGGAACGATTTGACCCCATTGCTTGATTTCGCATAAGAATGGAATCGGTCATTTCAAACATAAAAAGGATCTTCTTTATGCGCATAATCGTAATCGGAACTGGGCCCATCGGCGGAATTATCGGCGGCCGTTTAGCGCGCGCCGGCCATGACATCATGTTCGTCGATGTTGATAAAGAACACATCGAGGCCATTCGCGCTAATGGACTGCAGGTGGACGTTCCTGACGGCGCCTTCAACGTCAAAGTTAACATTGTTTTTCCGCAGGAGATAAAGGGCAAGTTCGATATCGGCTTTATTGCCGTGCGTTCGAACTATACTCCTGATGCGCTTGCAACGGTCCTCCCTGCCCTTAACGATGACGGGCTGCTGGTCTCGATGCAAAACGGCATCAATCCTCCCCTGCTCCAAGAAAAGGTCGGCGCCGAGCGCACCGTGGGTATCGCCATCCGCATGGGTTGCCGCAGGGTTGCTCCAGGTCATGTCCAAACTTCCACCCGCGGGCATCTGTATATCGGCCATTTGCACGGCAGGACGACGCCGCAGCTGAGTCGATTGCACAAGTTGCTGGACCCAGTGATAGACACCGAGATTTCCGACAACATCCTGGGCGTGCTCTGGAGCAAGCTCACTTATACATGCCTTGGCTTCTTTGGGTCCCTTGCCGATGTCGCGCTGGCGACCAGTTGCGCCGGCGATGCTAACCGGCGGTTGCTCGCGGATTTCTTAACCGAAGTGGTCGCAATAGGGACTGCCGCCGGGGCACGCTTTATTCGGCTCGCAGAATACAACCCGCCTGATCTTCACCCAAGTATTCCCATCGACCGAAGGCTCGGTGTCATCAATGAAATGGCAAAGTCGTGGAAAGACGATGACCGCAAAGGGCCGCTGCGGCAGATTCAGAAAGGAGTACCGACGGAAGTAGACTTCACATTGGGCTACGTCGTTCGCGAAGGCGAAAGGATGAATCTCTCTGTTGGCCTGTGCCGAAGAGTCTTAGCGATGATTCATGAGCTTGAAACGGGAAAAAGGCAACTTGGGATCGAAAATTACTCGGAGCTTCAAGCAGGCCGGGAGTAGTGGATCGTCCTCACTACGGGACAGAGGCTTAATAATGAGCAATATCCCAAAGTAACTATCAGCCGATCATCATTGGTTTATCTCCCCGGTCATCAATCCCAGGAGAAATCATAATCCGCAATGGGAATGCCTCTCCCGTCCCCGGCCGGGGCCGCCATGGCCGTATCGACCGCCCATGATCGCGAGAAGACCTGCCTTGACACGCAAGCCACAGGACAGCGACGGCGTTGACAGTGCGTCACCTTCGTTGACAGCGTTTTTGCTGATGTGTTACTCAGAACCGGATGGACGAAGCCGTGCCAGCCTCTCCTGAAATCCAGACGCCCCGCTTGGAACAATTGCGAACGGTCCTCAACGCCTGCAAACGAATGACCTCCGTAGGGGACATCATTTCTCTTCTGGAGCTGATCACCAACGAGGCTGCCGCGCTGCTTCACGCCGACCGGGCAAGCATTTTTCTTCTCGATCGCGAGAAATGCGAGCTCTGGTCGGTCATTACCCATGAGAATGAGAAAAGAATTCTGCTGTTCGATGCCCGCTTGGGCATAGCCGGTGCAGCGGCGATGAACGGCCAGACGATCAACGTCGCCGATGCTTACGAGCATCCGCTATTCTTCAAGGAAGTCGATCAAAGGATCGGCTATCGCACCAAAACACTGCTTGCCGTGCCAATCAGAAATTCCCTCGGCGAAATCATCGGTGTCGGCGAAGCCATCAACAAAAAGAGCGGCATGTTCACCAACGAGGATGCCGAGATCCTTCAGTCACTGGCCTCCCATATCTGCGATGCCATTGAGACTACACAGATTGATAGGGCAATACCGAATCCACAAGGCGCGGAGGTCGGGAAGGAAATCGGCGGGGAATTCTCGACCCGAAACATCATCGGCATGAGCCATCGCATTCAGTCGGTCGTGCGCCTCATCGATCAAATTCGCGATAGTTCGGTCGACGTGCTGATTCAGGGCGAGAGTGGAACCGGCAAAGAGTTGGTGGCCAAGGCCTTGCACTACAACAGCCCGCGAGCAAAACATCCGTTTGTCGCGGTCAATTGTGCGGCTCTGCCTGAGAGCATCGTCGAAGCGGAATTGTTCGGCATTGAAAGAGGCATCGCCACCGGCGTGGACCGGCGTAGCGGCAAGTTCGAAGAGGCTCAAGGCGGCACGTTATTCCTCGACGAAATCGGCGATCTCAGTTTGCCCTCGCAAGCCAAGATTCTGCGCATACTCCAGGAAAGGTCTCTCACCCGGGTCGGCGGCCGAACGGCGCTGCCCCTGGACCTGCGCATCATCGCCGCCACCAACAAAGATCTGGAAGCCGAGATCAAGAACGGACACTTCCGCGTCGACCTATACTACCGCTTAAAAGTGATCCACATCGAAACTCCGGCTTTGCGGGAAGTACCGGAAGATATTCCGCTGCTGGCAAACCATTTTCTGGCGAAATACTGCAAGTCGATGAAGATCGAGCCAAAGCAGTTTACTCCGGCCGCCTTGGAGTACCTGACAAGTTATCACTGGCCAGGTAACGAGCGGGAGCTAGAGAATGAGATCAAACGCCTTGTAGCTTCAGTTAGAGGAAAAACTATTGGGGAGGAACATATCGATCCGTCCATTCGCACTCCGGAGAAACCCCCTGAAGGCTCGACAGCCGCACTGACAAAGCCGGCAATGGAAAAAGCCGCAGAGGCGCCGGCGCGTTGGTTCAAGTCGTTGCCCGATGCCGTCGAAGCCCTCGAGCGTCGCATGATCGCCGAAGCGCTGCGCGACTCCGGCGGCAATAAACAGAAAGCGGCCCAAGCCCTGGGTCTCAGCCGCCAGGGGTTGATCAAGAAATTAAAGAGGTTGGGAATTTGACGGAAAAGCCGCCGCGGAGAACGTTCATGTAGCGATAGCGGGTGTCCCCAGCATCCTGACGATTAGTTTATGGATTTCCAGTGGCGGATTCCCGATAACAATATGGAAAACATAAGCAAATTGGGCTGGCAGCCAGATTCGCCGCAAGTTTCAAATTCAATAAACCCCAGGAGCGAAAAGCGGTAAACCTAGCCCACGCTAACCCTGAGCAGCCGGGAATTACGAAGAACCTTAACAGGTTCTGATACGGTCTGACAGAACGTTTTTAAGCGTTCTTGAATTTAGGGTTCGTGAGGATCTGGCTCTTTATTAACGGAGCCATCTTTTTAATTATTGTAGCGCGAGTCTCCGGATCGACCGAGCCGATAGCCTCTTGAACAATTTTCGCTTGTTCGTCGCCTAATTCCTTTTGCTTGTCTGAGCTTAGTTGCAAATGTCTTTTCTTGATTTTTTCGTAATCCGCAGCGTCTTCATCTTCGAGCGCTTGGCTGGTAAGGGTCATGGCAACCTCCTTGTTACGCTTTTGCGGTTATTCCTAACAACATGATGCTCCGCTTGTCAAGCAGTTTTCCGGCTATGAAACATTCTCAGGTACCTTTTCAAAGATTTCACTGGACGATTGAATCTGTTCACCGGTCTTGCCGGGACGATGATCTATGGTTCGTATGTACTGACGTATTTCTCCGCCCAATTCCAGAAATTCAGACTTCTGGTTTCGGAAATCTTCATGTTCCATCTCTAAAAAAGCATAGATTAGACAATTTCGCGAAGGAAGACCCTTCCCCTGACAGGGGCCCTTAAACTTTGCTCCACGAGTCGGCATGTAGATCCAATTTTTGGGTTTAGCCTCCACGTCATGATCAGCGGTGTTTTTGATCTTAAGGGACACCTTATCGGGAAGTTCCAATTGCACAGATTCTTCAATTAGCTCCAGCCCATCTTCCAGATTGGCCGGTGGTTTCAGAACGTAATTCTCCTCGTTTATTTTAAACGTCCCGGAAACCCAGGACTTGCCTTTTCGAGGGACCTTTGAGTCTTTCAGGGTGACTCCGGCGGTAAATAGATTGTGCTTAATCGTAAGATGGATATTCGCCGTATCCTCTTCCTGAGCCGAGCGATTAATGACCCTAACAGACACTTTGTTGTCGCGGAGTATTATGGCGTCTTGAAATTCGAGATTGGAACCGCTCACTGCAGCGACTCTATCGTTTCCACCTCCGCCACTATCAATGATTCGAGCGACACTAGGAATCGAGCCCGACAGCTCCAGGTTGCTCTCCCCTTTTTTGACGGTCTTCGGATCGATAAGAACCGAGCCGATTAGATACGGCTTCTCGATGTTGATCAGGGGTAAATCGAATCCATGCCCAACTCCTGCGAACTTAATGAAAGTTCTTGGCCCCGTAAGAGCCTGCTCGAAGTAATGTTCCGCTTGTCCATCTGCTGTAACAGGATCGGCATCTCCTTCTAAAATAAGAGTCGGCACGTCGTGTTTATGCTCTGCGGGATCCCATACCGTTGGCTTGACATTACTGATCCCGATCTTTTCAATGAACTCGTTGCCGCCCACTCTCTCGGCGCCCTTTTTGAGCGCGGCGCCGATATCTTGATTGCTTTCCGCCAACTCTTTTAAAAACCTCGGGCGAAAACCGTCGTAGGCCCACATTACATACAACGTTCTGTATGATTCATCGACAGGGTCGTCGGCGGAATCATTTTTAGGCTCTAAGGTGCCCAGTTTACCCCCTAAACTAAGATCATCGGATTTTAATTCCAACGCTATCACCCTTGCCGCTTCCACTTGTCGAGCCCTGAGATTCTCAATCTCAGTGGGTTGCCAGCCGATAAATCGTAATTCGCACAGCTTCTCGAAAAAGAGTTTACTGTACTTTTCCAACTGCGCTTTCTCCAACTTACCATCATCAAAAAATTTGCTGTGCTTGTCGGCGACAAACTTTTCGCTGCCAAAGCTTCCTTCAATCCTGTCAAAAACGTCCGCTAGCTTGGCTTCAATTTCGGTTATGTCGGCTTCGGAAACCTTATCTTTAAATTCTTCATTCTTTTCGTAAATCTTGCCTATCACCGTTTGTCGAACTTTCTGAACCTCCTTTGCGTATACATCGAACGCAGCCTTTACCTCTGCCGGTTTGAGCGACTTGAATTTGTGCATCGATAGCGGTCCGATCAGGATCAATTTTCGAACCATTAGTTTGTATTTACTGGCATATTGCTGTGCCAGCACCGTTCCATAACTGTAACCAACTATTCCGTCCCATGGTTGATCTTTAAGAACGGCTAAACGAATTCTTTCTATATCTCGAACCGCCTGGGATGTTCTTACAAATCTATCAGACTCACTATCTGGTGGGATTTGGCTAAAGCCTGAGCCGCGAAGATGGAAATGGACTATCCGATAAGCGGTATTTTCATCTCTAAGAAACTTCAATAAATTTTCATCGCGAGGCCGGACTATTTGGCCTGGCCCGCCGGCGCAGAAGAGCACAGTTTTCAGACCATCTTTCACTGATCCAACGGGTTTGTGAATGAAGTAGTATAAATCGAACTCACCTTCTTTTTCGTTATCATGATCCAAGGGCACTCTGATCAACCTCTGGATGTATTCCAATGATTCTCCAAGTCCTGCGCGTTCCGACGGTTCCCAGCTTGTTAACGATGACATACGTCACCCCCATTCAAATAGATTGCGGATTGTTAAGTTGACTCTCTTGCCTCTACACAAAGACATCTGCGGCGTTGGCGTCGACACAATGCTATCGCGGCGAACTAAATCTCCACATCCACAGAAAGATTTGCAAACCGTTGCCCTATGTGAGCTATCATCCTTTGCAACACCTCGCCAAACGATCCACGCATCCTGCGAACGATGTCCTCGTCAACACTTTCGACTTTATAGTTGATAGTTCCTGTTAACATCGTTGACGCTTCCCTTAGATTAAAAATCAAGTCAAACGTTGTAGGCATTAATTCCTGTTCGGCTGCTGCTTGACGCATATCTACAGAGGCAAGACTAAGGCCAGCTGTATCTTGAGACGGAAAGCTCCAATTCTGATAGATGAATAGGACCTGAAAGAGCGAGCCACTTCTCGTGTTTTTCTTTCGGTCTAATCTATGGGCTAAGTGTTCAAACGGAAGCTCCTGGTGCGCATGGGCTGAGAGGGTAACCTCTCGTACCTGTGCTAATAATTGACTAAAGGTCATCTCGGGCGAAAATCGGGTGCGTAGCACGACAGTGTTAACAAAGTGGCCGATCAATCCTTCCGTTCCCGGTCGGCGCCGGTTGGCCACCAGCGTGCCTATCGGAATATCCGTCTCTCGGGTGTAAAGGTAAAGCATCGCGTTTAAAGCTGTGAGCACGATCAAAAAAGGTGTGCAGTTCTCCTTACGCGCCAGCGCTTTAACCGAGACAAACAGATTTTCATCAAACTCCATGGATTGCCGGCAGATCTGAAAGGGTAGCCGCTTTCGCCGTCTCCCATCTCTCTGAAACCTAAGCTCGGGCGCAGGCGCAGCAAGCTGCTTCTTCCAGTACACGAGCTGGTGTTTCATGGATCCTCGTTCGATTGCCCGCCGTTCCCAACACGCAAAGTCGGCGAACTGAATGGAGAGTTCGGGTAAGGGAGCGCTGCGGCCATGGGAAAAGGCTTTGTAGAGGACGACTAACTCTCGACGAAATACCAACATTGACCAATGATCGCCAATAATATGGTGCATTGTGATCAGAAACAGATGATCATCATCGGTCAACCGCAGGAGTTTTGTCCTAAAGAGTGGACCTCTCGATAGAGCAAACGGCTGTTCCCGTTCTTCCAGTATCAAACTAGCCGCATGTTCTGCCAGGCTAGCCGCCGCGCGGCTTCGAAGATCGGTGACAGGCAGTTGGAAGTCAGAAGCCGGTTCAATGACTTGAGCTGGCCGGCCGTCCGTATCGATAAAGACAGTACGTAGCGCTTCCTGGCGCCTGATGATTTCCGCAATGGCTTTCTCGAGAGCTTTTATATTCAGACAACCGCTTAGCTGATAGACAAAAGGCATATTGAAGAAATGCGTGCCCGGAATCATCTGATCCAAACGCCACAAATGCTCCTGGTTCACAGATAACGGCAGCGGCCGGTCGCGGGCCATCGGAACAATCGGCGGAAGTTTGGGCGTGTTGCCATCCCTGATGATGCTTTCAAGGCTTTCCGTCAGCATCGCGACGCTTGGCGCGTCGAAGAGAGTCTTCAACGGAATTTCTCGATTGAAGGCATCGCTGAGCCGCGCAGCTACCTGAGTTGCTAGAAGCGAGTGTCCGCCCAATTCGAAGAAGTTGTCGTGGATGCCTATCTTGTCGAGCTTGAGCACTTCGCGCCAGATTTGTGCGACCAACTCTTCATTCTCTGATAGAGGCTCAACAAACCTTTGATCGATCTCCTGTCTCGCGCGATCGGGCGGTGGCAACTTCGATCGATCGATTTTGCCGTTAAGGGTTAGAGGTAAGGCCTCCAAGACTACAAATGCTGAAGGAATCATGTACTCAGGAAGTCTTTGACTGAGAAAACTCCGTAGCTCGGGTGCTGAAGGCTTTTCAGTATTAGACACAAAGTACGCGATTAAGTTGCGATTCGATTCCGAAACTCCTTCCCCCTCGACGGGGTACGGTTGGGATAGGGGTGTCTCTTCTCGCATGCTGTTTGTCGGGAGTGCCACCTCCACCTTAATCCTCCCCTGTCTAGGGGTAGGAAATGAAGACGCAACGACTACGGACTCTGTCACGACTGGATGCTGGTTGAGTACGCTTTCAATTTCGCCAAGCTCGACGCGGTATCCACGGATTTTTACCTGATTGTCTGTGCGGCCGAGGAATTCGATGTTGCCGTCCGGTAGGTAGCGCGCGAGGTCTCCGGTGCGGTAAATGCGCGCGTTGGGATCTTTGCTAAAGGGATCGGTAATGAATTTGGCCGCGCTCAATTCGGGGCGATGCAAGTAACCACGAGCTACGCCTGCTCCACCGATGCAAAGCTCACCCGGCACACCGACGGGGACCGGCTGCAAGTGTGAGTCCAGTAAGTACACACGCGTATTTGCTATCGGCCGGCCGATTGTAGCCGGGCCGATAGCAGTTCGGCGTGTGAATGTCGAGTAGGTTGTTGTTTCCGAGGGACCGTATAAGTCGTACACCTTTTTGACCGTACCGGTTTGATAAAGTTGATTCACCAGCTCTGATCGGAGTGGCTCACCCGCTAGGTTTACGACCCGAACTGAAGCGGGCAATGCTCCGGCAGCCAGCAAGGCTGCCATCGCGGAAGGGACTGTGTTTACCAACGTGATTCCGTTGCTTGCTGCTTCGTGCAAGAACAATACATTCTCAACGAGAACAATCTTGCCGCCTTGACTCAATGGTACCAACAACTCGAAGACGGATAGATCGAAACAAATTGATGTCGAAGCCAGCACACCGGCAATTTCTACTGGTAAAAACACCTCCTTTGCCCAGTTGAGTAGCGCGACGGTGTTTTGATGTTCAATGGCAATGCCTTTGGGTTGCCCCATCGAACCTGAGGTGTAAATCACATAAGCGAGATTGTGAGAGTCAATTAGGGCTACTGGGTTCTCACTCCTTTGCTGCTCGATCATCGGTAAGTCACGATCGAGACAGACATCGAAGTGCCGAGTGCGGTGCGTTAAATTTTGAGTACTTTCTAAGAGCTTTTCCTGTGTCACTAACACTGAGATGTTTGCATCTTTCAACATGAAACGGAGACGCTCTTTAGGATAAGCCGGATCTAACGGCACATAGGCGCTGCCTGCTTTGAGAATCCCTAACAATCCGACCACCATCTCAATGGACCGCTCCACGCAGATGCCGACCAACTTCTCCGGCCCGACCGCAAGTGTCAGTAAGTAATGCGCGAGCTGGTTCGCTCGCCGATTGAGCTCCCGGTAAGTGATCTGCTGGTCTTCAAATTCCACTGCGATGCCTTCCGGTGTACGCTCGACTTGCGCTTCGAATAGCTGGTGGATGCACTTGTCTTTGGGATAATCGGCCGCGGTGTCGTTCCATTCGACCAAAATTCGATGCCGCTCTGCCTCGGTGAGTATCGGCAATTTCGCGATTGATTGGTCGGGCTCTTTGACGATCGCCTCCAATAAAATCTGAAAATGACCAGCCATTCTCTCGATTCGGTCGTGATCAAACAGGTCGGTGCTGTATTCGATATTGCCGACATACTTACGGTCGCGCTCACGCAGGAACAGCGACAGATCGAATGGTGAGCGGGTGGTAGCGACTTCCAGTGGCTCGATTCGTAGCCCCGGAATGCCGGTAAACGGGCGCGTCGCATTTTGCAAAACGAACATGACTTGGAACAGCGGATTGCGGCTTTGGTCGCGTTCGGGTTGCAGTTCCTGAACTAGCTTTTCGAAAGGCAAGTCTTGATTGGCATCGGCGCCAACACAAGTGTCTCTCACCCGTGACAGAAATTCGCTGAACGAGAGGTTTCCAGAGAGGTCGGCGCGCAAGACCAGCGTGTTGACGAAGAATCCCATCAACCCCTCAAGTTCCGTGCGGCAGCGATTGGCAATCGGGGAGCCAACTACGACATCTTCCTGTCCCGTGTAACGGTAGAGCAACACCTGAAACGCCGCGAGCAAGATCATGAAGGGCGTCACCGCAAAGCGATGGCTCATTTCGTTCACGGCGCTTGTCAGGTCGTCCGGCAACTCGATGGTCAGCCGCGAGCCGTGAAAACTCTGACGCGGCCTTCTCGGCCGATCCGTCGGCAGATTGAGAACCGAAACATCCTTGAGGCGTTTCTTCCAATAGCCCAGCTGCAATTCGAGCACATCCCCTGTCAACCACTCACGTTGCCAAACCGCGTAGTCCGAGTACTGCACGGCGAGCGGCTCTAAGGCGTATGGCCTGCCATTGGAGAATGCATCATAAAGTGTCCACAACTCCCGCGTCAGGGTCCCCAGCGACCAGGCATCGGCGGCGCTATGGTGGGTCGCCAAGATGAGGATATGTTCTTGTTCACCAACCCGCAGCAACACGCATCTCAGCATTGCGCCGGACTGGAGATCGAAAGAACGTAGGGCTTGCGATTCGATTTCGCGCTGGATATTCGCGGCGCGCTCGCTTTCTTGCACGGTGCTTAGGTCGACAGTTTCGAGGGAAATGGTCCGGCTGGGCTGAACGACTTGTTTCGGCTGGCCATCGATTAGTCTGAAGGCGGTTCTCAGGGTTTCATGTCGATTGACGGCGGCGTTGAGACTGGTTTGTAGAACGGGGGTGTTTAGAGTTCCGAGCAGACGCGATGCCCGGCAGATATTGTAAACGGCACGTCCCGGGTCGAGTTGGTCTAAGAACCAGAGCCGTTCCTGAGCAAACGATAAAGGGGCTGGATCAGCAGTTGAGCGAGGTTTGACGGGTGGTGCGGTGACTCGATTGGAGCGTCGCCTGCGCAGAAATGCAAGGATCCCCGCTTTCTGTTCGGCGATCTGGGCGCGCACGTCGTTGGGCAGTTTCCCCCTGAGCGCATTTACGTGGAGACGTTCGCCTTCGGCACTAAGCCGAACTCCCAGCTCCTCAAGATATGCGACAAACTCGTCTGAGTTTATAAATCAAACTCCTCGCGCCCGTCTTTATCCGAGTGCGTGCTTCTTTGTCCAGCAGAGAGTGCTGAAGCCATTTTTAATGCCAACCCCTTTACGGTTGGAGTCTCCAGGAAAGCCGAAAGTCCCAGGCTGAGCCCCCCGAAGGCATCGGTAATCCGGACGGCGGCGCGTGCTGCAAGCAATGAATGTCCGCCGAGGCGGAAGAAATTATCATCAATACCGATGTCCGATCGTCCAAGCACCTCGGTGAAGATCGCTTGGAGCTTCGCTTCAATTGCGTTGCGCGGCTCTATAGATGTCGGGGCGACCGAAAATCGTATCGGTGGCAGCGCTCGATAATCGATTTTGCCGTTAGAGCTTAGCGGCAGCGAGCTCAATATTATTAAATGAGCGGGTACCATGTAGTCGGGCAGCCGTGCGCTCAAATACGAACGCAGCTGGTTTTCGAGGCTTTGTGACTCTTCATCGGTGGCAATGTATGCCATTAAACGGCTGTCAGATTTTGGATTTTCAATTTTCGATTTTCGTTCGTCGAAATCGGACCCTCCCGATTCTGGCGTTCTGTAGAATTTCTCGTCAAATGCTTGCAGTACCACCGCGGCGTTTTTGACTGCCGGATGGCTGTTAAGAAGCGATTCGATCTCTTCTAACTCAACCCGGAAACCGCGGATGTTCACACGCCGGTCGTTGCGGCCGGCCCATTCGACGTTGCCGTCCAGCATGTATCGACCTAGTTCGCCAGTTCGGTACAGGCGGTCCGCCGGATCATTGGTGAACGGACTGATTATGAACATACGCTGCGTCAGTGCGTCGTCGCTGATGTAGCCTGTGGCCAGATGAGGGCTGCGCACGAATATTTCGCCGAGCTCGCCCACACCGGCTAATTGTCCGCTCTTGCTGAGCACCAGGAGCTGTACGTCTCGAATTCCCTTGCCGAGCGGAACCGCGTTACTCGATCGAATCTTCGGATCATTCGTGATCTCATAATAGCCCACGGCACGTTGGGTCTCCGTTGATCCATAGAAGCTTCCAATAACTGCATTTGGCGCCAACTCACACGTTTGCGCAACGATTCCCATCGTCAGAACGTCGCCACCAAAAAACACCCGGCGCACTGCTGGAAGCGGCATGTTCGCGCCGGTCATTAATAATTGCCCGAGTGCCGGCGTGAGATGGAGAACCGTGATGGCATTCCGCTGGAGCCAATATGCGAGCTCATTGGGTGAGCGCGCTTGTGAGGAACTCGGAATGAAAATCGTCGCCCCCAGTTGTATAGGGGTAAAAATATCCCGGTGCAAATGGCTATAGGCCAGTCCGGAGAGCATGGCAAACCGATCGTTCTCTGTGAACCCGAAGGCTTCCTTCTGCCACGGCAGAAAGTGAGTTATGGGCCCGTGGCGACAGAGCACGGCCTTTGGCTCCCCCGTAGAGCCGGAAGTGAACGCGATGTAGGCGGGATCATCGGCACCAACTCGAGCGCTCGGCACGCTATCCGAGAACGACACCAAGTTTTGCAGCAATTCGCCCTTCGCATGCGGAATTTTTATGCGGCAACGCAAATCTAGTGCATCGAGATAGCTCGCCAGTTCATCGTACTCGCCGATGCTGCTGAGCTGTAGCCATCCTTTCGGCTGCACAGCGCGGAGGTACTCAATCGTTCGCGCCTGCGGGTAGGCGGGGTCCAGGATAAGAAATGCTGCACCCACTTTGAGAATGCCGAATATCGCGACGACAAGAGATGAATTTCGCTCAGCGTAAATTGCGATCCGATCTTTCGGTTTGATTCCCGCGGCTATGAGTGCGTTAGCAAGACGATCGGCGCCCTTATCAAGGTCGCGATAACTCCAGCTTTGATTCGGATCGACCAGCGCCAATTCGTCCGGTGACCGCCGAGCATGCTGCGCCAAAATCTCATGAATGGCGCCTTCCCACTTGCCGTCGAGCGTTGCAGTGGGATCGGGCAGCAATACTTTCGAATTTTCTGTGATCAGGGACAGCCGGCTGATGGGCAGCTCAGGGCTGCTCACTGCTTGAGCTAAAAGATTTGCCCATTGCTCCAACAAGAGCGCCATGCGAACTTCGCGGAATAGCGCGGTATTGTAGACAATGGCCAGTTCGATCTTACCGTCGACGTCCGGTGCGTGAATCACCAGGTCGAATTTTGCGTCCGGATTTGATTGCGCAAGCTTGCTCACTTGGCAGCCAGTCAACGTCAGAGTGCGCTCGGAGCGATCGGCAACATTGAAGAGGATGTCAAAAATCGGATTGTGCCCCGGATCTCGGGACGGCCGCAGCTCTTCGACAATTTTTTCGAATGGCATGTCCTGATGGGTATAGGCGTCGAGACAAGTCTCGCGGACACGCTCAAGCAGCACTTTGAAACTCGGATCACCGGAAAGGTCAGTGCGAAGTGGTAGGGCATTGATAAAAAAACCGATCAGGCCTTCAGTTTCGGGACGATTACGCCCGGCGATCGTCGACCCGACGATGATGTCTTCACGACAGGTGAGGCGCGACAGTAAGGCATTGAAGGCCGCGAAGAGCGCCATGAACGTCGTTGCGCCGTATTGCCGACTAAAAGTTTTTAGCGCGGCGGTTAAGGCGTCGGACAACTGTCGGCACACTCGAGCACCGCAATGGGAAAGCAGCTCCGGACGGTCGAAAGCGTTTGGCAATTCGAACGCTCGCGGCAAATCGGCGAGCTGACGTTTCCAGTAGGCGATTTGGATGTCGAAGGCCTCGGACTTGAGCCACTCCTGTTGCCAGGCTGCGAAGTCAGAGTACTGAACTGGAAGTGGTGACAGAGAAGCTTTCCTACCTTCGCAGGTAGCTTCGTAGAAGAGCCCGAGCTCGCGGTAGAAAATCGCCAGCGACGAGCCGTCGACGATGATGTGATGAAAATTGAGCATCAATACATGCTCACCTGTGGCCAGCTTGAGGAGCGCTGCGCGGATCAAGGGGGCGATTCCCAGATCATAAAGTTGGTGTGCGTCAGCGTCGCATCGGCGATTCGCCTCGGCTTCCGCTTCTTCCCTAGGGAGATCGGTCAGGTCGATCATCGGCAGCGAAATACGTATGCCAGGTACGTATTCCTGACTCGGTTGTCCGTCGATTTCTTTAGTGTAGCTGCGCAGTACCTCATGACGTCCGAGCACGTCATTGAGCGCTTGCTCCAAAGCCGCATGATTGAGATCGCCTCGAATACGGAACGCCGCCGGGATATTGTACGCACTCAGATTTGAATCAACTTTTTGCAAGTACCAGAGGCGACGCTGGGAGAAAGACAACGGCAGCGAACGATTTCGAGCAATGGCCACAAGCGGCGGGATGAACGTCCCCGCGGCGCTGCGGCGTAAGGTTTCGATATGCTCCGCGAGACCCGCGACGGTGGACCGCTCGAACAGTTTACGCAACGCGAGATCGATCTGGAAAGCGCTCCTTAAACGTACAACCACGCGTATCGCGAGCAGTGAGTGTCCGCCCAAATCGAAGAAATTATCGTAAACACCAATCTTGTCGCGCTTCAGCACTTCACGCCACACTTGCGCGACTAACTCCTCAATCTCCGTACGCGGTTCAGTAAAAGCTTGGTCTAGTAGCGGTCTGTCGCCGTCCGGCGGCGGCAGTGATTTGCGGTCGATCTTGCCGTTAGGCGTTAGCGGTAAGGCCTCCAAAATTACAAACGTAGGAGGAATCATGTAGCCGGGCAGCTTTTGACAAGCAAATATCCTCAGATCATTCACCGAAAACACTGAGTCGCGATTTGGAGCGATGTAGGCTACAAACTCCTTTTCCTCGCACGTTTCACCTTCATGACATACAACGACGGATTCTTTCACCGCAGGATGCTGATTGAGCACAAACTCAATTTCGCCTAACTCGATTCTGTGGCCACGGATCTTAACCTGGTTATCGACGCGACCAAGGAATTCGATGTTTCCGTTTGGCCGGTAACGAGCGCGATCTCCCGTGCGGTAGAGACGTGCATCCCGTTTGATCACTGAAAATATCTGGTACGAATTTCTCCGCGGTTAGCTCCGGCTGGTTCATATAGCCTCGCGCCACACCATCACCGCCGATATAAAGCTCGCCGTGTACTCCCACCGGCACTGGCTGCAAGTAGGAATCCAAGACATATATTTGGGTGTTCCCGATGGGCCGTCCAATCGGCACCGGATCTTCTCCAGGTTCAACCTTTAGCAGAGTGGACCAAATGGTAGTCTCAGTCGGACCATAGAGATTCCATAACGAGGCGCCACCATCGAGCAACTGATCGGCCAGTCGCCGGAGATAGAACTTCGCCACCACAAGAGAATCTTGAACTCTTCACGGCCTCGCCATCCGCTTCAAGCAAAAGCCTCAAGGTCGACGGTGTTGCTTGCATCACCGTCACCCCCGACGACCCTATCATCTGTCGCCAACTCCCTCCCGTCCAAACTTCTTCTCGATTGGCGAGCACAACCCGGGCCCCGATCAATAACGGCAAGATAAAGTTCTAAGCGCGGCAATATCGAACGAAATCGTGGCAAGAGCAAGAAAAATATCATCTTCAGTAAATCCAACCGTGTGACGAATAGAATACAAGGAGTTGACGACGGATCGGTGTGAGACTTGAACTGCTTTCGGCCTGCCCGTCGACCCGGAAGTGTAAATAGCATAGGCCAGGTTATCAGAATGAACTTCGGTTGACGGATGGTCGTCTCGTTGTTCAGCGATCTCTTTCCAGTCTCTATCCAAACGAACAACCCGAACTGAGGAAGACAACACGGACAATGATTCGTGCAATTTATTCTCGCTCAGCAATATAGAAACCTGGGCGTGTTGCAGCATGAAGGCGAGACGTTCTTTAGGAAACAATGGATCCAGCGGGACATAGGCACCCCCAGCTTTAAGTATTCCCAATAGCCCAACAATCAAATCCAATGATCGCTCTAAACAAACTCCGACCAACGTCCCAGGCCCAACTCCCAACTCGATTAAATAATGCGCCAACTGATTAGCGCGTTTGTTTAGTTCTCCGTAGCTGATTTCTTTGTCCGCAAACGACAAAGCGATCGCCTCAGGGGTTCGATTCGCTTGGGCTTCGAACAGCTGATGAATGCATTGATCTTCGGGGTAGTAGAATTGAGTGGTATTCCATTCTGTCAGAAGCTGATATCTTTCGGTTCCGGTTAACAGCGGCAGATCCGATAAGCGCTTATCCGAATCTGCGACAATCCCTTCGAGCAATGTTTGAAAATTTCCAGCCATCCTCTCAATCGTTAAGCCGTCGAACAGATCCGTGCTGTATTCGAAATATCCGATTAGGTCTTTACCCCTGTTCGTTAGAGAAAGCATTAGATCAAACTTGGATGTTCCGCCGTCCACTTCCAAAGCTTCCGCTTTCATACTTCGCCCTTCGAAGCGGGTTGGATCCGGACTTTGAAACGTGAACATGACCTGGAACAGCGGATTACGACTTCCGTCCCTTTGCGGATGTAACTCCTCTACGAGTCTTTCGAAGGGAAGATCCTGATTACTATACGCCGCCACGCAAACATCCCGGACTCGGGCAAGAAGCTCGGTAAATCGAGGGTTTCCTGTTAGATCGGTACGCGCAACCAAGGTATTGACAAAAAAACCCATCACATCCTTAGCCTCGTGCGAATTACGATTTGCAATTGGAAAACCGACAACTACATCCTCTTGTTCCGTGTATCGGTAGAGCAGCGTCTGATATGCTGCCATCAATGTCATAAAGAGAGTGACCGATTCACCTCTGCTCAATTTTTTGAGCGCGTCCGTTAAGAACTCTGAGTATCTCACCACGTGCCGCGCTCCACGAAAACTCTGCAGCTTTGGCGGACACCGATCGGTCGGAAGATTTAGAACTGACAAAGCATCTCCGAGCTGATCTTTCCAAAAAGAAAGCTGCGAGCTTAATAACTCTCCCTTGATTAATTGGTGCTGCCACAGCGCCAAGTCGGCGAATTGATACGTCAGAACCGGAAGGGTTGCCTCGCGCTTCTCACAAAAAGCCTCATAGAGGGCCCAGAAGTCACGATAGAACACATGAACCGACCAACCGTCACAGACAATCTGGTGAATGGTAAAGATAAACAGGTGCTCTTCTTCGGCCAAACGCACCAATGTCGCTCTTAGTAATGGTCCTTGAGAAAGATCAAACGCGCTGCTCGCTTCTTTGGTAATTAGCTGGGAGCTTTGCTTATGTCGCGTTTCTGAGGGCAGGTCTGCTAGATCAATGACTGATAGCCAGCAAGTCAAGTCGGGCAAAATGAACTGCGTCGGGTGCCCGTTCCTAGCTGGGAATATCGTACGGAGAACTTCGTGGCGCTGTACGATTGCATCAATACCTTGCTGGAGCGCTGTGACGTCCACGTGGCCGCTCAAATGGTGAGCCCGGCAAATATTATAAACCGCATTGCCTGGTTCCCACTGGTCCAAAAACCATAATCGCTGCTGAGAAAATGACAGTGGGAGATTATCAGTTCGTTCTGAGGGCTCTAACGCCAACCGTTTCAAAACTTGTTGCGACCCACGATTAGCTGAGATACTTCGGCTCAAGTCATCAATGGTTGGTGATTCGAGAAATTCCTGCAACGACAGATTCGCTCCGAAGATCCTTTCGAGACGAAAAACAAGTTGCATTGCCAAGATGGACGTTCCACCGAGATCGAAAAAGTTATCGTGCACTCCTAACTCGTTAATCCCTAGTATCTCGCTCCATATGTCTGCGAGGACCTGCTCTTGGTCATCCCGAGGAATAACAAACGGCGTCTCGAGCACTGGACGTGCTGCGGTAGGCTCGGGCAACGCGGTACGATCAACCTTGCCGTTTGGTGTGAACGGTAAAGATTCTAGAAAAACAAAAGCGGACGGCACCATATAGTTTGGTATTCGTTGTTCGAGGAATTTTCGCAGCATGCTGACTGTAGGACTCGATGCCGGGTCAGTAACGATATAGGCTACAAGGAATTTGTCTCCTGTCGGATTTTCCCGGGACATAACAAGAACTTGATCTACCGCCGGATGTTTTAGCAGTGCCGACTCCGTCTCATAGGTTTCGACCCGATAACCGCGGATTTTTATCTGAGCATCTTTTCGTCCGAGATGTTCGAGACAACCATCAGAAGCGATCCTACCCCACTCTCCCGTTCTAAAAATCCGCATGTCGGGATCGCTACCGTTGGGCAAAAAGGCGGCACTCGTAAGATCCGGCTTCTTCCAGTATCCTGGAGAGATGTATCCACTACGAACAACAATTTCACCAGTTTGGTTAGGGCCTAACTGACGACCATTCTCATCAACGACAAAAACATCCATGTCCTCGACAGGGTAACCCACAGGAACGATTCCGAATGTTTGTGTGTCTTTATTGATAACGTGCTGTCGAATCGTTTTAGTCTCTGAGCTGGACAGTGCATTTACGAAGACACATTCTTTTGAAAAGTGCCGTTTATAGGTTTCCACATCCTTCGAAGTAACCCGCTCACTACCTAACCTTACAATTCGAAGATCCGAAAATTCTTCGCGTCCGCTTAGATTGCGAATGAAGTGACGAAAAACGGTCGCGGCGGAGTGATAGATGGTAATCCGTTCCTGAATTAACCAATCAGAAAGGCCACTGAACCCATCCGACTTAAGATTCCACGGACACAGCGTTGCTCCGTTCATCAATGCACAGTGAATGTCTTGTATGCCCTGACCAGTGCTGTAGGAGCCAAAGAGAGTAAGCCGGTCCTGCTCACTGAGGTGCAGGCTATTGGTGTGATGCATTGCGTTATGGAGTTCGTTGCGGTGAGTGTGGAGCACGCCTTTAGGCAGCCCGGTGGAACCAGACGTATAAAGAATACAGCTGACGTTGTCCGCCGCGCCGGGCGTTAGCGGGTCCTCAGCCGACACCGATGTGTCCAGCTGATCCAAATTAAGCAGACTACGAGAGCCACCATCCACATCCTGAGCAAGAAGCAAAGCTTCGCTGTTTGCTACAACCAGCGTTGCTTCCGAGTCATCTAGAATGTACTGAATGCGAGCGCGAGGAAGAGACAGGTCAATCGGAACAAAGCACTTTCCTGCTTTCAATACTCCGAGTATCGCGACGATGGCAGGTGCATCGTGTGCTAAAAGAAGGGCGACAGGGTTGTTATTGTAGGATCTTTGTCCTATCGCCTGAGCTAGCCGGTTCGCAGAACGATTCAACTCGGAGTAAGTGAGCTGATCACGTCGGGTCTTGATGGCAATATTATTGGGGTATTTGTCCGCCTGTTGTTTAAAGCGTTGAGGGACCGTTTGTTCCACCTCAGCTCTGCTGAACGAAACGAAGGACTTTTGATGCGCAGACACGCAGCCCTCAACGATGAACTAAGCCAGACTATCAAGCCACGTTTCTGCCTTTAAAAGCCAGAAGGGCATTGACATGCGTCGGTACAGATTTGCAGCCTCAAGGATTTCAGAACGAGCTTCTACAAGATTCTTCGCCTTTAAATGAACTTGCCCAATTCCAAGGTGACAATGCGCTTGCATCGGACGCATCCCTAATTCTTGAGCAAGAATCAACGCTTGGTTGAAAGTCACCGCGGCCTCCTCCGCATCCAATGAATCCCGCGAAGCGATGATGTGGCCTAAAACCCGAAGCAACGATGCCTGGCTTCCTTTATCTTTAGTCTGGACCGACATCTCCAAACCGCGGCGCGCAAGCGCTTCCGCTTCAACCGCGCGTCCGGCTAACATATATGCTTCACTCAATAAGGCCATTCGCAGAGCCTGTCCGCCGAGTCTTCTCATGGATTCAGTATGCTCCACCGCTCTTTCCAGAAGATTTAGAGCTTCATCAAATCGTCCTAAAAAAGCGTAAGCGGCACCCAAACATGAGCCGATCAGAGGTCGCTGAACCGGAATCTCCGCTTCGTCACATACTTTTAATCCGCGGGTGAGAACAAGAACGCTCTGATCAAACTCTCCTTTCACGAGGTAGAACATACCCACGCCGTAACACGCATAAACAATACTGTAAGGATGCTTACTTTCCACCGCAGTCTGCATTGCCTCATCCACATGATGAGCCGCTTCTCTAAACTCGCCAAGCTGCGCAAGGCACCGAACCAACCAGGCTCTACTAATGACTGAAACAATGCCCGTTGTACCGAACAGCTCGAAGCGTCGATCTCCTATGAGCGTCAGTGCGCGCTCAAGTACATCAACAGCCTTCTGAAATTGACCCAAGTTATGGAAGGCCGCGCCGAGAAAATAATGTGTTACAATACGTAGATCGATATTCGCTTGCGCCGTCGTATGATTCAGTGCTTCCATACCGGAGGCGATCGCCTGCTCAGGATTCCCTGCAAGATTCCAGTGAGCCGTTATTAGATTGAACAACTTTCCCAATCGACTTTGATCGTTCAACAAAATCGCTGCCGCTTTTGCTTGTTCCAGACGCTCGAGTCCCTGGCGAAATTCCCCGAGGATAAATAGTGCGTTGCGCATTTCAATCCGCAAGTCGACAGCGTGTTTAAGATTAACGCGAATTTCTGGAAGATGCTTTAGCGCCTCCAACGCCTGTTCGAAACGAAGCACCGCATGACGAAAAGATGATCGAGAAACAGCTTTAGCGCCAGCCTCCTCTAAATAAGGAACCGCCTTATCCCAAAGCTCGCCATGGAAGGCGTGGTGAGCCAGCTTCTCGATGTGGTCATGCGATATTTCTGCAGCTGACTCCTCGAGCGCATTCACAATCCGTGCGTGCAGAAGGCTTTTGTGATCGTGAAGCATCGCGCCATAAACAACCTCGTTGGTAAGCGCGTGTTTAAACGTGTATTCGAGATCGGGAAAAAGATTTGATTCGTAAAGAAATTCCGACGAGCGGAGCTTCGCAAGCTGACGGTAGAGTTCGTCTTCCGGCAATCCTGCTACAGCGCGCAGCAGAGCCATGGGAACAATGACTCCGATAACAGACGCTGTTTGTAGGAGATGCTTTTCCGGGATCGGTAATCGGTCAATACGATCCGCGAGAACGGTTTGCACGGTGCTGGGAATGCGAATGCTGTCGATCTTAAGACCAGCTCGGTAATGCCCTTTGTCACCGACCAGAAACCCGCTTTCCACCAAAGAGCGCACGCTCTCCTCCGCAAAAAGTGGATTTCCTTCGGTTCGCTTGATCAACAATTCTTTAAGAGACGCTAGATCTTGATTATCACCTAATAGAATCCGCAGTAATTCTTCCGCTCCTTGATCTGACAACGGATCGACGCGTATCTGGGTGTAATAACTCTTGTCCGACCAAGTGTGGCTGTAGCCGGGTCGATGATTAACCAGGAGCAACAGGCGGGTCATGGGCAGACTCTCCACCAGATGGTCGAGAAACGCCTGGGTCTCGTTATCAATCCAGTGAAGATCCTCCATCAGCAACAGAACGGGGTTTTTCAAGCTTTCACGGATCAACACTCGCTTGAGAGCTTCAAAAGTTAGCCGCCGTCGTTGTTGGGGTTCCAGGTATTCGAACTTCTGGATGAGCTCAAACAACTCACGATCATTTTTGCTAAAACCATCGGTTTTCCCCTGAGTTTCCGCATCCGGCAAAGCGTCTAACAGAGCCAGAAGAGGCGGAACTGCGTCTTTTAGTCTCGCATCCAATTCAATTAGATGCCTTTGAACTTTGAGCCGAATCGTTTCACCGTTCTCGCCTTCATTGACTTGGAAATAACGTCGAAGCAATTCAATTAACGGATAGTACGGCGTAGCTTTGCCGTAAGATGCGGAGGTTGCTTCGAGCACTGTCCATTCCGGAGGTAGATGGCTGTGCGTGAACTCATAGACGAGCCGTGATTTGCCCATCCCTGGCTCACCACACAACGCCAAGATCTGACCGTGACCTGAACTCGCTTGCTGCAAAACACGCTTAAAAATCTCAATCTCTGTCCCGCGCCCAACAAAACCACTGAGTCCTCGCACAACCGCGGCATGCAATCGCTTGCGTACAGCAGTCACGCCGGTCAATTCAAAGGTCTCAATCAGCCGGGTAAATCCTTTGGGTTGCTGTAATCCAAGAGATTTGACCTGAACAAAGCCTTCTACTTCGCGCAAGGTTCTGGCGGTGATCAAAATTGCGTCGGGTGCGGCCAGTTCCTGCATTCGCGCCGCGAGATGAATAGAATCTCCCACTGCCAGATAATCAAAATTGAGATCATTATCGATCGTCCGGACAACCACCTCGCCTGAATTCAAGCCGATACATATCTGTGGTAATTCTTCTGAAGAACCGATCCCGGCACGATGCTGCCGCAGCAGCTGCTGCATTGCCAATGCGGCATAACATGCGCGCACTGCATGATCTTCATGAGCTAACGGTGCGCCAAACAGCGCCATGATGCCGTCCCCTAAGATATGATTAACGGTTCCTTCATAACGATGCACCGCATCCATCATGGCTTTTAGGATTGGATCTAGTAGCTTCTGCGCATCCTCAGGGTCGAGCCCTTCCACAAGGCGTGTGGAATCTTTAATGTCGGCAAATAAGATCGTCACCTGCTTTCGCTCACCTTCCAAAGTGTGACGCTCAGCCAGGATTTTTTCGGCAAGGTGTTTCGGAATAGTTGGCTGGCGTTGTGAGATGTTGGCCGCGATGCTCTGACTTGCAATCGCTGGTCGGCTAAGTGACTGGCCGCATTTTTTACAAAACTTAGCTCCTCGTCGATTAGCTTCGCCACAGCTGGAACAAGCGGTTTCCAGCGGCGTGCCGCACTCATCGCAAAAAGCCGCGGTGTCAGGATTCTGATTCTTACAGCGAGGGCAATTCACCCCAGCTTCTCCCTGCTTCAGCTAGACCGTTCTGTCAGATCGCGCGGTAGTTCGGTAGGCCTAAAGAAGAAGCTGTACGCTCTTTTAATCTATTCCCTATTCAATATTCCGACAACTGGTTCATTTCCATTCCCGCTGTTTGAGTCCCATTGGCTAACATGCATCCGGCACTGCGGCCCAGAGAAAACAACGGCGGCCGCGTAGCCTGCTACAGATTCTATATCCTCCATGTACCAGCGAGAGGCTTCCTCGGAAGCCCCTCTAATCTGTAACAATTTTGCCGGCTGGCCCGGCATTAGCGAAACGTCAAAATCCGATAGAGGACAACTCAGTCCATCGCCAAGAGCCTTTATGAAGGCTTCCTTTCGGGTCCAACATTTAAAGAACGCCACGCTTTGCATGTCCTTTGGCAGACTGCGGAGTGCTGCCAGTTCAGTCAAAGAAAAAAAATTCCTAGCAACGTCCTCTGTGGGAAAATCGGGTTCAAGTGCTTCGATGTCTACTCCCATAGCCCGATCTCGTGTTATCGCGTAGATTGCCGTTCCACCAGAGTGAGACAGGTTGAACTCGATCGCGGGTTGACCGTCTTGCCGTTCTAACCCGGGCTTGCCGTGGCTGCCGTAAGTGAAGATAATCTTATCGGCTGGCACTCCGACATAAGAACTCAGGATCACTCTCAACAATCCTCGGCCGACGATAAACCGTTTGCGGTCCTTCTGAAAATAAAAGCGGTTCGCTCGGTTGATTTCATCGGCGGCAAGAATACTTTCAAAAAAATCCCGCTCCGACTTCCGGCGATCCAAGGAAGCGATGCGGACATGTAAATCATTTTTGCCAAGGGGCTCCGCTTCGATGCCGATCATTTTGTTCCGGGTTCGCCGTCGATTGTACATTCTTACCAGTGACTGATCTCTCCTAACAGGTCCCTAGCGATCAATCAATATCGAAATTATCATGCCGCAACAGTTTAGATTTCTGTGTATTCGTATCGATCTCCAACGGAGAGAGCTGCTTACGCGCGAGTACTTGGCGAACGGTGCGTCGTGGATCCGGTAAGCAACAGAAATCCGGAGTGACTTTCGTATCACTCTCGTTGAGCAGCTGCCGTCCCCTTTCGATCAGCTCCGATTAGACAGACGCCAAATCATATCAGCTTGCGTTAGACTTCTATAGCCAAACGGTCCGCTTCCGTAAACGCATTAACATGCCAGGAAACCGGACCGTCCTCATACACTAGATGATTGTACCTGCCTCGTTTTCGACGGACGCGTGGTGCCATTCAAATTGCGCAGGAGCCTTTGAACAGTTTTTACTTGCGTGACGACAGTTACGGCAGCACGGCTCTTGAAATTGCTGACCATTTTAAAACGGAAGAGTCCGATAATTCGGCTTTCAGAAATGCCGATAGAAACACGTCAGTGGCATGCTCTTCGGAGAAGGGGTTCTTGCGGACGTTCTCGGACTGGATGACACATCTCCCCATCAGGCCATCCTGGGTAGGGTTCTATTCGATCTAATAGCGGAGCTAGCGGTAACACCCGGCAAACGGTCACGTGGACAACGAGTCATGTTCAGCTAACGTCTGGTCAACGTTACCCCGCCTTCTACTCTCGGCGGTTTTACACGCACATACTGGACAGGCGATCATCTCGATTGGATTGCGCCTGCTTTGCAGACGGCCTGATGTGAAATCATCGTCCGCCGACTAGTCAACAACAAAGTAGACAGCACCGCAGCAAACGTTGACGCATTCAAAATTATTAGGCCGCCATGAACGTAAAAAACCCGCCGATACCGACCTGGCACAACTGATGCTCTTAGAAGAAGCAGGATGTGAAAATAAAAAAAGAAAGGAGGTGAGAAAAGTGAAAAACAAAGTATCACTAGTAATCAACCTGTTGCTGTTCTCGACATTGTTTTGGGGCGTGCCCACTGCGGGGAGTCAGGAAGGAATCGTCAAGGTCCCTGCTGAGACCACGAGTTACTGCCACATGAAGTTCCCATCGATACGCGAAGAGACCCTGTTCTCGGTAAATCCAATGCTTAATGAGAGCGCCGGCAACATCATCGATTTCTATGGGTCGTGTGATCATGACCCGTTGGGAGCGGATGAAATCAAGGCCCAGCGGCGCGTTCTACGACGCGGGATTTATGACGATGGCGAGTGAATGGACGGACGTCGATTCGCACAGTAGGAGGGAGGCAGCATTCCTCCCTCCTACTGATGAATGCGACGCTTTGTCGTTCAGGGACACGGCGCTTCTGTGCAGACACACCAGGGAGGGCTGGGATTGTCGGGGCCGTAACACGTCGTGGTGTTATCACCAAACGTGATCGATTCGTTGGTATGCCTAAGTTCAAAGAACCGCTTTTTATCCGCCGTGACGAACAATCTACCCCGTCCGGTAATGCAATCAGGAGAATTCACTTTAGCGATTTGACCTTTTGTATCAAACTCCAGCACAGCAGTGCATTTTCCGTCTGCCACTTTCTCTTCCCGTTTTAACGGAGCGGGTTTGAACGGACTTCTCACATCCCCACCCGGGGGTTGCTGTACGTGTCTGTCGTAGCCAGCACATGATGCGAAGACCATTGCCATCGCTATTGATGCAGCATGCAAATAAAAGTTCATACGTTTCCTCCTTTTAAAAGTTCGTTTGAAGTTGTGTTTCTCTCATGATCTTTGCCTGTAATTACCTAAAAAGCCAATGTTAACCTAGCAAATAACATCCTGGTCGGTTGTATAGTCGGGTTACTAAAGTCTGTTTCCTGATACTTGAACTTCCGATCAAAGATGTTTGTACCTCCGACGGTGAAGAAACCGTAGCGTTGGGGGAAACGGTAGCTAATCGCCGCATCGAATAAGAAAAATCGACTGCTGCCCGTTTGGCAACAAATACCCTGTCGCTGAAAATCGCCGCTTTGGTCGAGATAAGTGCTCTTCACGCCTAAACTGAATCCGGAAGGATGAAAAAATCTAACTCCCACAATAGCTCTTTTGTTTGTAATTTCTTTCAAGCCAAAGTTGAGATTCGATGAGTCACGCAAAAAACGCTCATGTTGATACTCGCCACTAACGGCCAGCCAATCATGAGGCGTCCACAGAATGTAGGGTCGAGCCAGATATTCGCGCCACTCCTTGCGCATGATTTCAGAAACAGCAGTGAACGGGTCTGTGAATGGAATCGGAACCTTCAGGTACCGTCGGGAGTATTCGATTCCGCCAAAAAGTTTGTTGGAAATTTTTTGATCGAGAGCGATCCCGTAACGCCGCGACTCGGTAGATTCTATATCGTCATAGAATTGATTGAAGCCGGCGATTTGTGTCGGCTCGAGGGTCTGGTCGGTGATCAACGTCCGTTTAAATGCTCGGATGGCCGCTGCCCGAAATGTCGTATTCGGAAGTATATTCCAGATCACGCCAAATTTCGGGTTGAACTGGTTTCTCGATTCTGAAGTCGAACTATTGTCTGTCTTAAAGATATCACCACTGCCACCGAGGGTGACCATGATGTTTCTTAAAAGGTTAAGATGAGAATAAAGATAGAGGTTGGTATGATTGACATCGAGATCAATACGTTCAGTGAGGGGGAACGGCAGAAAGATAGCTTCGAAACGACGTATTTGTTCTCTATTGAGATTCACATGCCCCACACCGCTTGTAAAATTGACGTATTGTGAGCGGAAAAGATGTTGAAGCTCCGCGCTGAGGGATCGAGTGCCCGGCGACTTTACATCTATGGCGGAAACAAAAGGAGGCCGTTCATCGTGGGAAAGCATATCTTGCCGTTGATGAATAAACGAGGCGAGTACGATGGAAGTCGGCGAAAAGTCATGCCGTATACCGGCACGGTAGGTTTCTTGTTCTTGTGAGGCTCTCAGATTCGGTAGAAAATCATCACGGAAGAAATTCAGTTCAAGATCGCCATTGGTCGTATCTCTAAATCTATATTCGAATTGAAAGCTGGTTTGAGGCCTTAGTTGCAATTGAATAAAAGCGTTGGCAATCCCGTCCCGTTGGTCAGCATTTCTTCGCCAGCCATCCGTTTGGAAGTGAAAGCCACCCAGACTGAACGCTGCCTTGTTGTAAATCCCGGAGAACACTCCTTCGCCCGCATAGGTCTTGTTTTCACCCGCAAGCCCGGTCGTCTGAAATGTCACGCCGTTTCGGCTAAACAACGGATGAAACTCGTTGAATGAGAGAGCTGCCGGACCCTGAGCGCCGATGAGGAACAAATTGCTTTCGGCAAGATGCGGCTGGATCGGCGTCATGTTGAGCGGCTGAAGCAATTGAGACTGCAGTAGCTCGCTGACCCTGGCGATCTCGTGGCGCGGCAACACAGAGTAGGAGTCCGCTAGAAAACGGTGCGCGGAAAAATTCGTCGGGTCGGTGTTGACCGACTTCCATCCCTCTACCAGAGCAAGCTGCTGGAAACCCAAATCGCTATAAATTCGACTTAGCGCTGCGCTGCGCGCGGCGAGATCCGCATCAAGCAAAAGACGTGAACGATAAACCGCGCGATTATGGTTTAATTCAATGGCTTTCTCCATGTCCCGTAGAGCCTCGACCGGTCGGTTGGTGGTTTGCTTGAGAATGGCATCATAGAAATATGGCGTCGGATCCCTCGGATCCAATCCTTTGGACATTTCGTACTGATCAGCCGCTTGTTTGCCCCTTTTCTCTTCAAAGTAAGCTTTGCCCAAATAGCTGCGGATCAGCGCATTCTGGGGATCCAGGCTTACGGCTATCTCTATTTCCATTCTCCCCTCGTGGAGATCACCTTCACGGATCTTTGCTAAACCTAATCCGAGTCTAGCGAGCGGGTCAGCCTGATCGAGCAGGATAGCTCTCTCGAAAGCCTCTTTCGCCTCGTACGTATTGACCCGGGTTAAAAAGGCAAAGCCTAAAACCGACTGAGTTCGTGATAAGTTTGGATCCAGCGCGACCGCCCGTTTAGCCGCCTCTAAGGCTTCATCGAGGTGACCGAGCGACAGCCAAACCTCAGCCAATCTAGCCCAGGCTAGGGCATTATCGGGATCTAATTGCGTTGCTTGTTGCAGGCTATCCAAAGCGTTGTCGAGATCGAAATTGGCCTGCTGGGCATATGAAAGCGCGATCCGCGCGGAAGCCGATTGGGGATCAGCCGTGACAGCTCTTTGCCCGAGAGCAAGCGCTTTCTCCTTCTCGTTTTGAACCACTGCGATACTCGATTGAAGCGAGAGGGCATTGTTGTCGTTGGGGTTTAAATCCAGTGCCCGTTCGATGTCCTGACTTGCCTCATCGACCCGCCCGACCGCCAGGAGCAACGCGGCTCGGTAGGCGAAGAAGCGCGGCTCGTTTAGCGTGGCCGGAATTGCCTGAATGCTGTCGAAGGCCGCGGCAAGATCACCTCTGACGTAAGCCTCGATCGAACTTCGAACCATTCCCTGCCAGCCCGAACCAGCTGGAAATTCCTGCGGGCGGAAATAGAGGGTGGGCAGATAGTACAATGCCCAGGCAACCGCATCATAAGGACGAACGGTGACTGTCAGTGTCGGCGCCCTGCCTTGTTCAGCTATTACCGTCTGACCGCTAGCCAGAGTCAGCATGCCGAGTTGATTCGAGGCTTGCACCGTGCCCTCGAAAATGCTGATCAAGGTTCGAGTGGCATCAACTAGTACAAAACCTTCGGTTCCCTCTACCCCGGCATTGACAAATGGTGTCTGTATCTCGAGATTGCGCGGCCGCCGGCTGAAAAAAAACAGAGCGCCCCTCAGTAACTCTACCAGGGCGGTTCTTTGCTCTCTTATTTCTCCCAAAGTGATGGTGCTATTTTGATCGAGACGCAAAATCGGTTGATTGGCCAAGGCGAGGTCGGCGCGACTTCTTTCGCCAACCTGGACGCGGTCACCGGCACAATATAGGTCGTTTAATCGCGCCGGCTGCCACTGCGTTTGCCCTGCGCGTCTCACTTCGACATTTCCCTGTACGGAGACCATTTGGGCAATCCACGGATCGCATGACGTAGCTGCGAATGAGATCTGCGAATAACTCCAGATCATCGATGAGATAAAAGCCAGGAGCCCGATTCGGAATGAACAGGCTGTTTTCATCGCTCACCTGCTTTCGTCGTCAGATCAATAGATGGATACGAGCAAAGCTACTATTTTTCTTCCAATGGAATTACACCGTCCCAATCGGGAGGCGGAGTTTTCCTATACTCTTGGCACCGTCTTATATAGAAATCGGCCAAACGATCGTTTCGCCATACTTTATTGCAGCGTTGAAATTTTTCTTCGGCCTCATTCCAATATTGCCTATGAAATGTTTCGAGCGCGTCCAAGAATGACGTGCAAGCTTTTTGTTGTTGTTCCGCGGCCTCGCCTTGTCGACAAAGTAATTCGTAAACGGTGAGCGGTTGAGCCTTTCCCTTTAACCGAAAATTTCCGATTTTTCTGGTAACGAAACTATCGAGGCCTCGAATCGCTTCTTCGGAGACAAGGATTTCCGTGCCCAACATTTTATTGAGATTGTCCAGTCGGGAGGCGGTATTGACTGTGTCCCCTGTAGGACCGTACTCGTAATGGTCGCCGGCACCAATGTTGCCGAGAAACATCTGCCCGGCATGAAGACCGATACGGGTGGGAAGTTTCGAGCCAGACGTTTTGTTAAACTGGCTGACGGAGTGGGCAATGCCGAGGGCAGCCATACACGCTTGCCGACATAGCGCAGTATCAGGGCGAGGTGCCTTCCATATGGCAAGAATCGAGTCGCCCTTGAGATCAGTGATCAAGCCGCCGTTTTGCTTGATCGGCGCGAACACCGCCTCGAAGTAGCGGTGCATCAATTCGCTTAACTCACGCGGTCCCATGCTTTCTGAGACACTGGTGTATCCTGCGATATCCGTAAATAGACAAACTCCGCAAACCGTTTGGCCACCTTTTCGCAAATCAACTCTATTCTTGACGATTAGATCAACCAATTCACTGGGCACGTAATAGCCGAGAGCCCTCCTGATGTGTCGTCGCTCCTTGTTGGTCTCAAGTGAGTTCCAGAGCACGGCACCAAAGAAAGCCCCGGGAGACTGCAAGAACAGAGGAACTATAATCGGATACCACAGGGCGTCGCTCTGAAACTGATACTTGGCAGCGAACAGATAAAAAAAGCTCAACACAGCTACGCATAGCGCAGCGGCGAGCATATTCATCATTCGACAAATCAGTCCCACAAGAATACCCCAGGTAAAAATCGTCAGAAGGTAATCTCGTGAGTTGACCGGTTTTATATAGTCGTTAGCGAGCAAGTTAGAGAACGCCGTGGCGGCGATCTCCACACCGCTGAGAAACACACCGTTGGATTGTGAAAAGACCGTATAAAAGCTGTCTTCTCTCTCTGAAGTCAACGTTTCCGACATGCCAACGAAAACGACTTTTCCCTTGAGATCCACATCTTCGCCTCTTTGCTCGCCGAGCCGTAAGGCGCGATGGAATGGAATGGTGGCGATTGTTCGTGGCGGGCCGTAAAAATTTAGGTAGCGCTTGGAACTCCCGCCGTACAGCTCTATCAGAGATTTTACCAAGTCATGCTTCCCAGGGGCGGCTCCGATAACCGGGCCCTCTAGGTCGGATAACATGCGCTGGTAAATCCACGGCTGGCTTAGGAACATCTGCCTGACAGCTTTGATGACAGCCACGGTGCCGTTTTGCTGCGCCGCAACGTTGCTCGGGATTCTTGTCGCCTGATCCGGGCTTATCCTTTCGAGCATACTGCGAAAGTCCTCGTATGCCTCTGAGGCATAGAGGTGGAACGCCACCACCGGAAACGTCGGCGAGTCACCGGCATCCGGTTGAAAGGTCCAATGATAATTCACTTTGACAGGCAGCCTTGGAAGTACAAACGGGGCTGTGGCGATGGCATTCTCTGAAAGAGCAGCAATGGGTTTGACTGCTCTGACCAGGCGGTGTTCACCCTGACCCGAATCATTACGGCCGGAAAATTCCCTGGCCCTGAGGGGCTCAGCAAGCACAACGTTCGCGGCTTTCTTTACTGCGGCCGCAAGTAAATTGTCCTCCGATAACGATCGCGGTTCTATAAAATAGACGTCAAAGATGATGGCGAGCGCTCCCCGTGCCGCCAGTTTTTCAATCAACTGAGCATGGATGGAACGATGCCAACGCGCCGGATTTCCCGAAACATTGAGAGACTCCGACGATTCTTTATCAATACTCACGACGACGGTTTCCGACGGTGGTTTTCTCGGACCGCGAAGATTCAACAACATCCCCAGACCCGAGTCTTCCTCGATTTCATTTACCCAAGGAATTAAACTTAGGAGCACCCCGAAGATGCCGATCATGAAGCCAAAATACGTTGCCTGACGAAGACGGAGCATTTCAAAATGTCGGTGAGGTTAAATGCTCCGATTGGTACTCCGAAACAGTACAATCTGGAGTCAGCCTGACAGACAGCGGCTCTCGTGTTTGCTTGTCAAGATTTAGACCTGTGAGCCGAGGCGCGGCAATTAAACCAGCCAAGCTATGATTCATTTTGGTGTATCAATGAAGCGCAAAGCTTTCACTAATCCAATCTATGACGGTTCGGTTCCAGCCAAAAACGAGGTGCAAGCAGAAGCAATGAAGTGAGCAAGGATATAGTACTAGGCGAAGCTTTAAGCAAGTTTAAAAAACTCAGGAGAGGGCTTTCGCCCTCCCCTGAACTGCGGCTCATCGTCTTAATCACCATCGGCGAAGTACCCGCGCATAAGTAGCTGTCTCTGAGAGCGGATCTCATCTAATCCCAACGGGTCGTGATCGCACGAGCCGTAGAAGTCGATGCTGTTGCCGGCGCTCTCGTTCAGCACCGGGCTGCCGGAGAATAGTGACTCTTCGCTGATCGGGGGAAACTTCATGTGGCAGTAGCGGGTGGTCTCGACAGGCACCTTGAGAATCAATTCCTGACTGCCCACTGTCGGCACTCCCCAGAACAATGTCGAAGAGATAATCAAGTTGGTTAGAAGCGGTATAGTTTTCATCTTTCTCACCTCCTTTCTGTTCAAGTTTTCACTTCCTGCAGCTTCTTTAGTGCATCGGTTGTGCCATTTGCCTAAATCTTCTTTGGGCATCGTTAACCGGCCACTTTCTTCGGCTTTCAACCGATGCCCGGCTGAAATGACTGCCTAAACGATACTGCTTGATACTTTTGGATACCGCAGCGTGTCTATCAGGATGCTAAAGATACAAACACTAGCAACAAAGTTTACATGACAGATAGTTTCCCCAACCTTCCATTTCAGTTGAAGCGATCAGACCTGACGGTTCGGTGCGGTCGGACTGATTGCGTCTTCAATCTAGGGAAACGTCAGACTCAGGGTAGTTGACATCGAAGACCGTAGTAAATTACGTTCCCCGGAGGGACAAAGTGCTGATCAGATCAGGGAAGGATACATATGATTGACACCGGCTATAGAGGATTCCGCCAGGAGGAAATGGAATATCAATATAATCCGCGCGAATCGGTGCCGGAGTATCCGCATCTGGCAAAGAAGCGCGCCGAAGAGGCGCGCCGGGTACGCGAAAGCGCGAAATCTTGGCTGGGCGTGCCTTACGGCACTTCGCCGCGTGAGAAGCTGGACATTTACCCCGCAGATCAGCCGGGTGGCCCAGTTCTAATCTATATTCACGGCGGCTACTGGCGCAGCGGCAGCAAAGAGGACAACTGCAACTTCGTCCCCGTATTCACCAAACAGGGCGCATCGGTCGTCCTGGTCGAGTACGACCTCTGTCCTAACGTTACCGTCTCAGACATCGTCCGCCAGACGCGCTCTGCCATCGCCTGGGTTTACAGGAATATTTTACGCTACAGCGGCAATCCTGCGAAAATTTATCTCTCGGGTCATTCCGCGGGCGGACATCTAACGGCGATGGCGCTGGCGCACGATTGGGCGAGCGAAGGTCTCCCCAGGGACCTCATCAAAGGTGCTGTCGCGACTTCCGGCGTCTATGACCTCGATATGGTGATGCGCATCAGTGTCCAGGAACAGGTCAGGCTCACGCCCGAATCGGCGAAAAGGAACAGCCCATTTCATCATCCGCCGCTACCCATCTGTCCGGTCATTGTGGCGGTCGGCGGCGCCGAGCCCAAAGGCTGGCAGCAAATGTCAGAGGACTTTTTCAACCTTTGCAAAGAGCGCGGCGTAGATTGTGAATATCTCATCATCCCCGGCGCCAATCACTACACGATGTCAGAGCATTTAGCCGATGCCGATAGCCCGCTGGCGCAAGCCATGCTGAGACAGATGGGACTCTAAATTTTAACGTTCACACAGTTCAACTCGTTCGATCCACTCCGGTGGAGTTCACCCTAAAGATGCACCCGGTAGCTGATCCTGGCGGCTTGTGGACAAATGCTTCGCTCGACAAACTTACTCTGCAAGCCGTTTCGAGCCACAGACTTGTTGCCTTCGGCGCTCCAGGCTCATTCCTCGATTGCTGCTGCCAGTAAACAATCCGCGTTAGATTACCGCGTCATGGTAACCGGTATCGCCGGTCTGCTCCGGCCGAAAAAGATTCCACGACTCGATCCATTTGCGTGTGCGCTCGAATGCGTCTTGCGGATAAGGCTCGAACACCAGGCGCTCACCGGGACCGAACCTACGAACATCCACCAGCGGGTGATATCTCTCCGGCAGCTCACGTAAAAAATAGTGCTTATAGAGTTCCGGCGACAGATCGATATCACGCTGCGCCCGGCGCAGAGCCTTGAAGTATCTCGCTACGTTCTCGCGATCGGCACTCTCGGTAGCCAAATGGCCGATCATGAAAGTGGTGTCGACAAGCTTGCGAAAACCAAGTTGTTCCACGACATAGAAGGGCACGCCAAAGAGGCTGGCCGCCGGAACCTGGCGATCAACGAGCAGTGCCAGCCGATCGAGAAGCAAGCCGGCAAAGTGGAGTCTGATCTGTTCGCGCCGAAGAAACATCTCAAGACCTTGAAGAGTCGAGAAATGGCTACCCGAGTGATAGCCAACGGTGACGGGAACATTCGCCAGATCCTCCGCCCTGTGTATTGTCGATTCGGGTGGCACAAAAACGCCAGAGGGAGCAACGGAGTACGCTTGCGCCCACATTTTTCCGTGACCCGCGGAGGCTGCCATGTTCACGGTCCAATGGCACGCCGCGCTCAGGTTGCAGCCCCGGCCTTCTTCGATGGATTCGAATGCGCCGCGACCGATTTCAGCCGGCGCCTCGCCGACGGTCTGCAGGCCGGCGGACCAAGTGATTATCGGTTTGACGAGGAACTCGTAATCCAGGCCTTCTTCGGTGAAATAACCTTTTTCCTGGGCAACCCATTCTTGGAGCCGGCCGTGCGATTGAATCACAAAAGGCTTCATGTCCATTCTCCTTCGATACTTCCCCCGGCGCTTATAAGCCCACGGGCTAGCTTTTAATCCCCGCGGCCGTCCGCGGTCAAGGGGGTGCATGTCAGGTCTAAAGCAAGTGGACACCCGCCCCGCAATTCGTTAAGAGTAGCTGTCAAGAGAATACCGTGACCTACTGCTATCCACCGGATCCAAATACCAAAAAGCCGCACTTCACTCCGCCAGCCGAAGCCTGCGATACTCATTTCCACGTGTTTGGCCCGCCGGAAAAATTCCCGTTCGTTTCGACCCACGAGTACACTCCCCCGGCGGCGCCGTTGGAGCACTATCAAAAAATGGCCACGATCATCGGCATCGAGCGGGCCGTGGTCGTGCAACCAAGCGTGCACGGGCTCGACAACTCGGCGACACTTGATGCGATTGCCAACTCACGCGGACGCTTCCGCGCGGCGATAACGTTCCCGAGGAACGGGTGGGCGACCTTCCGGCCCGCCTCCTGGTCGAGCTGCGCGGCGAGCTCGGCGACTCGATCGCTCTGATCGACCAGTGCCACCGCCTTCGCGCCACGCCTCGCCAGGTCGCGCGCCACAGCGCTGCCGATGCCGCTGGCACCGCCCGTCACGAGCGCTACTTTGCCTTGTATGTCCATGGGTCTCTCCAATGAGGTTGTCGTGCGCCGCGCTCGGGGAAGCACGCCCGTGGGGCGCGGCTCTTGTGCATCGCAGCAGGCATTGTAACGCGCGTTTGATGCGCTGCAATACGGGCGCGATCCCGAGTACGGGCCCCGTCCGGGAGCCGGTCGGCTAGACCGGCCGGTGTGGCTTCGCGGGTCGGTGGGGATCGGCCTCTTGTGTCACCGGTACGGGGAGCATGGCCGGGCCGGATGCGGTTTGATAGATGGTTTTTGGCCGCAGCCATTCGACGAAACGCATCAAATGAGGTGCGAAGCAGAGGGCCAGCATGTCGAGGAAACAATAACCGGCGGCGATCCCGCTCGGCGGATTGGCCTGCGGGAGCCCGCCCCAGGACGGCCAGTGCAGGGCCCACGCCCAGGTGCCCCAGTAGGTGCCCACCAACTCCAGATAGCTGGTCACGAAGAAGGCGCCGACGTACACGAGCGGCGAGCGGCCCAGCAGCACGAACGCGCAGAAGACGCAGAAGAGCGTCGCACCGCCGGTATCCAGGCGCTCGGCGAAGGTCACACCCCACAGCGACCAGGCCGTGCCGATGAGGAGCGCGACCCGGGTGATCGAGGCGCCATAGCGTTCGAACAGCAGCGAGCGCGCCAGCACCACCGCCGTGAGGTAGACCATGCCGTGCCCCGGCGGGACATAGGCCGGCACGTTGTCGAAGCGATAGGTGTAGATGTGATACAGCGGCGCGAAGGTGTACTCGCAGATCGTGGCCGCCAGCATCGCGATCGCGACCTGCACCCGGATGGGGATGGGCTCCCGCGACAATAGCGCCACGAGAAAGCCCCAGGCGCAGGCGCCGAGGAAGTACTGGCCGAGGAGATCCCGACCCAAGGGGCTCACATCGCCATCGAGATACAGGCCGAGGCTGATGCAGAAGACCACGATCCCAGTGCTGGCGAGGTCGCGACGGCTCCGCCACAGCACCACACGGAGCTCGTCCAGTCCGCGCGGATCCGTCGCGATCAAACCAACCACCTGCGCTCCAGTCAGGCCAGGTGCGTGCGTAGAAACGCCGCCGTCCGTCGCCAGGCCAGCGCTGCGGCCTCCGGATCGTAGTTCTGGCGGGTCTCGTTGGCGAAGGCATGGCGGCAGGGATAGCGGTGGATCTCGCAGGCGACGTTAGCGGCCTGGAGCCGCGCCTCCAGCTCGTCCACACCGGCGATCGGAAAGAACTCGTCCTGTTCGGCGAAGTGGCCGAGCAGCGGAATGGCCATGCCCCTCACATCGACGGCCTCCGCCGGCGGAAAGCCGTACCAGGCGACCCCCGCCGAGAGTCCCTGGACCCGGACCGCCGAGAGGATGGTCAAGGCCCCGCCCATGCAGAATCCGGTGACCGCCACCTTCGGGCTCCCGGCCCGAAGATGATCGACCGCGCCTTGGATGTCCTGGGTCGTGGCATCCATGAAATCGAGCCCATTCATGAGATGCTCGGCCTCCGCCGCCTCCACCGTGACCTCTCCGCGGTAGAGGTCCGGGACCAGGGTCCGATAGCCCATCCCTACCAAGCGTTCCGCGACCCCCTTGATCTGGTCGTTCACTCCCCACCATTCCTGGATGACGACGATACCGGCGGCCCGGTCGCGGCTCGCGGGGGAAGCATAGTAGCCCTGGCAGGGCCTGCCGTCGGGGCGGGTGTAGTGGATGGTGGCGCCCATGCTCGGGATCCTGGCGATAGGGAACAACTTCACAGGGTACTCAAAGGGGCGGTGTCCGGGCAACCTGTCGAGACACACACCGCGGTGAAAAGGGATATGAATTCGATCGCGTTCTCCGGGATTGCGATAAGATGCGGGATCGGAGGCTCACCCATGAACGCCCTGGCGAACGAAACCAGCCCCTATCTTCTTCAACACGCCGACAATCCGGTGGCCTGGCACCCGTGGGGACCGGAGGCGCTGGAGCGCGCTCGCGCGGAGAACAAACCGATTCTGCTCTCCGTCGGGTATTCGGCCTGCCACTGGTGCCACGTCATGGCCCACGAATCCTTCGAGGACGAGGCCACCGCGGCGCTCATGAACGAGAACTTCGTGAACATCAAGGTGGACCGCGAGGAGCGGCCCGATCTCGACAAGATCTATCAGATGGCCCACCACCTCTTGAGCGGGCGCAATGGCGGCTGGCCCTTGACCATGTTCCTGACACCCGCGGACCACACGCCCTTCTTCGGCGGGACCTATTTCCCGCGCGAGGCGCATTATCGCCTCCCGAGCTTCAAAGAGGTGCTGGCCGGGGTGGCGAGGCTGTTCCGCGAGCACCCCGAGGACGCCCGCGAGCAAGGCGAGGCCCTGCGGCAGGCCTTGAACGAGCGTGTCGCGCCGGCCGGGCACGTGGTACTCGACGACACGCCTCTGATCCAGGCGCGGGCCGAGCTCGGGCGCCTCTATGACGGCCGCCTCGGGGGCTTCGGCGGGGCGCCCAAGTTCCCGCACCCGACCAGTATCGAGCGCCTCATGCGGCATTACGCTGCGAGCGCGGCTGCGCCCGACCGCGAGGCCCTGCAGATGGCGCTGCACACCTTGCGCGCGATGGCGCAGGGAGGGGTCTACGACCAGCTCGGCGGCGGTTTTTACCGCTATTCGGTCGATGCCGAGTGGCGCATCCCGCATTTCGAGAAGATGCTCTACGACAACGCCCAGTTGCTACCGCTGTACGCCGAGGCCTGGCAGTTGACGGGCGAGCCTATCTTCGAGAAGACCGTCCTCGAGACGGGGGAGTGGGTGATCCGCGAGATGCAATCACCGGAGGGGGGGTTCTACTCCAGTCTCGACGCCGATTCGGCCGGGCACGAAGGGGCCTTTTATGTCTGGTCCCGAGAGGAGGTTCGATCCGCATTGGGTGAGCCGGCCTATCCCGTATTCGCCCGCCACGTGGGCCTGGATCGGCCGCCCAACTTCGAGAGCCACTGGCATTTCTATATCGCAGAGTCGCCGGCCGCCATTGCCGGTGCGCTCGAGACCGAAGAGGCAAGAGTCGTCCGGCACATCGCGAAGGCGAGGACCAGGTTACTGGCCCTGCGCGAGCCCCGCATCCGGCCCGGCCGCGACGAAAAGGTCCTGACCTCTTGGAATGCGCTCATGATCCGCGGTCTAGCCATCGCCGGCCGGATATTGCGGCGAGACGATCTCCTGTCGTCCGCCGAGCGCGCGATGGACTTCATCCGCGCCACGCTGTGGCGCGACGGGCGACTGCTCGCGACCTATAAAGACGGCCGGGCGCACCTGAACGCCTATCTGGACGACCATGCGTTCCTGATCGATGCCCTGTTGAGCCTGCTCGAAGCGCGCTGGCGCGGGGGTGAGCTGGAGCTCGCGATCGCGCTTTGCGATGTGCTCATCGAGCGCTTCGAAGACCGTGAGGAGGGCGGGTTCTTCTTTACGGCCCACGATCACGAACGTTTGATCGCGCGCCCCAAGTCGCTCATGGACGAGGCCCTGCCGGCCGGGGCCGGGATCGCGGCCTATGGCCTCGGCCGGCTCGGGCATCTGCTGGGTGAGGCACGTTATCTCGCCGCGGCGGAGAGGACGCTGCGCGCGGCGAGCGGCTCGATCGGGCGTTACGCCTCCGGACATTGCGCCTTGCTGCGCGCCCTGGAGGAATACCTCCGGCCGCCCACGACCATGGTCTTGCGGGGCGGCGGCGAGTTGCTGGCCGAGTGGCAGCGGCGTTGTACCGAGCATTACGCTCCAACGCGTCTCACCCTCGCCATCCCGACCGAGGCGCGCGGGCTGCCAGGGGTGCTGGCACTGTGTCACCCGACGGAGCAGGGCGTCGTCGCTTATGTATGTCAAGGCGCGCAATGCGGCGCCCCCATCCGGGACCTGGCGGCGCTCGATGAAGCGCTGCGGAAGGAGGGCCTGAGCGGCACGGTACCTCCGGATTGAGCGCCTGCTCGATGTTCGGCCAAGGCGAGATGCGAGCCGTCGCAAGATGCGCGTGATAAAGCCAGCCGCTAACCGCCACGATCGCCCCCGCTCGCTGTACGAAGTCGCCGAGCGGACGCGATCCGGGCAGTCCTTCGATCCGGGGTTACGCGAGTTCCTCGACGAGTTCTATAGCCATCCGGAACGCCGCCAGGAAATGATCGCGGATGAGCCTTGCGCGATCGGAGTCGTCCAGGATGCCTATCTGGCCGCGGTGGCAGAGCACCTGGCCAAGTGTTGGCGGTTGCGTTGTCCAGACTGGGCCAGGGCGTGCGGCGCTTTCTGCAACGGCCTACGGGGGGCGGCCCGGAGAACCTCAAAGCCGCATTGCTGGTGGAAAGCCCGGTCGCGTTCCGGCGCTGCATGCTGTTCGTCGGAAAGGACGTGCTCGACCGACCGCGCCGGTTCTCGGCTGCGGGCCGTCAGTAGCGACAGCCTGGGAAGGGGCGCAGCCGAATCTCGGCGACGGGGCCTCGGAACGCGCGGCGGGATCCGCTACGCTCGTTCCCGCTATCGGGCCGGGCTACTCCTCCTCGTTCTTCTTCAAGAAGTAAAACCCAAACGGCCCCTTCAGGGTCATGGTATCGGGTTTCCGTTCGATGAGGGCGAAGGTATCGCCGTTCGCGGTGACGATCTTGCCGTCCTTGACCTCGAACTTCTCTTCTATCGTCCCTTCACTTCCGCCACCGGTGAGGCTCTCGGAGAACTTGTAGAGACTGGTCCGAGCCAGGTTCCCGTCGGCCCCGAAGACCCATTTGGAACCCTCGGGGGCTCGTTTGCCCGTTAGGTATATAGCGGTCGACTCCAGCACCCAACTGCCGGCGACATCGGCCGGGCCCTGGATCGCGATGCCTTGAGCGTACGTCATCGACGCCGCGAGACCACTTGCGATGATGATATTAATTCTTGACGGGCGGCGCATGGCCCCTCCTTTCGGATCAACAGCAAGCCGGTATTGTGCCCCCCACGGTCCCCCCCGACAAGGGGGGACCGACCGTCCGGCGCGTCAGTAGCGACAGCCGGGAAAGTTACGATAGCTAGGGAAGTAGCGGTAGTGGCCATAACGGGGCCATTGATAGTGACGCTTGTGGCCGTAGCCGTAGTAGCGGGGGCGGTAGGCCCCACGATGGCCCCTCG
>CAVSLC010000024.1:0-48615 GCA_963728565.1 uncultured delta proteobacterium | reverse complement strand
GCGAGATTCGATGAAGGTCTGGACCGCTGCCGAAGAGTTCCGCAAATAGTGCCCGAAGCGACCGGCCAAAATTGCCCAGAGTCAGCGCCCGATCGGTGATAAGTATTGGTGAGCTCCGGCGCCGGAGAGTTTCTCTTCGAGAAGAAGATCGCGTTTTCGCTCGACTCAGAAAACTCTACGGCGCGTTGGAGGGTTACCTCAAATTGAGGTATGCCCCAGGGTTTCGTGACATATTCGTAATAGCGCCTGAGTTGACCGCTTCGATAGCTACATTCAGATCGGAGTATGCGGTGGTAAAAATACGAATCGCCCTTCGATGAAGCTGTCGGCGCGTTCTGGGAACTGAACGCCTTTTTCCCCCGGCATTCGTTGATCGTGATCACAAGGCCAATCCGCTCGCGATTTTCGTCCAGAAGCCTATAGCCATCCGCGGCATTAAGCGCGGTAAGATCGGAAACCTGTTCTCGAAGGCGCGGGTAAAGTATTTTAAAGCCATCTCCTCATCATCGATGTAAAGCAGCGTACACTTGCGATAATCGTAGGCCGGTTCCATAAGCTCTCCCTCAAGCAGCCGCCATGCCGTCTGCCGCACGTGGAAAACGTAGGGTAAATTCCGAGTAAACACCCGGCTCGCTCCGGACTTCGATGGATCCTCCGTGCTGCTGCATGATACGATAGCAGATGCTCAGCCCAAGTCCCATACCTTCTCCGACATCCTTACTGGTGAAAAATGGATCGAAAATCTTTGGAAGGTTCTCCGGTGGAATTCCCTCGCCATTGTCACGGATAACAAGCAAACTATGCTCATAACTTTCGAGGGCTCTCAGCCAAATTGTCGGCGGTTTTTCCGCGTTCGCCTTTCTTTCCACGGCATATACAGCGTTTTGCAGCAGGTTTACCAGCACTTGTGTAACCTGGTTGCGATTGGCCCAGATTGTCTGGTCACTAGAGATCTCGTTTTCAATTGTAATCTTGTTCTGTAGCTCATGACTCAAAAAACGTAATGCAGATGTCACCAGCTCCGCGATTTGAATCCTTTCGATTTGCGTCACGTTGGGGTGAGTAAAAGTACGTAAATCTGATACGATCCTATCGATTCGATCGATCCCTTCCTGAATATCCTGCAGCACTTCTAACGAAGCTTCCTTGTCATCAGTACTTGGCGACTCGATAGTATTGCGAAGTACATAGAGCCCCGTTTTTGCGTAATTGAGCGGATTGTTAATCTCATGGATGATACCGGCGCTCATTCGACCAAGCGAAGCTAGCTTCTCTGAATGAACCAGCTGCACCTCCGTCTCTTTTAACTGCTCAATCGTCGCTTCGAGAATTTGATTTTGCCGCATCAATTTCTGTTGTAAATGAAATGTGTCCACCAGGTTCTTTAATCGAACCCGTAGCTCGGTCGTAGAGAACGGTTTAGTGATGAAATCGTTTGCTCCCGCCGCTAAAGCCGTAAGCTTAGTTTCCTCGTCGGCCCTAGCGGTAAGCATCAGAATGGGAGTCGTCTTCGTGGAACTGCGCTCCCTGAGCTCTCGGCAAACCTCGAGGCCGCTCTTTTCAGGCATCATCATATCGCAGACGATCACATCTGGTAAAAATTGGCTCGCTTTCTCAATCGCCTGGCGGCCGTCAACCGCCTCGATCACTTGGAAGTTGAGGCTCAACTGTGACTTCAAATACAGCAGCATGTCAGGCTCATCATCAGCAATCAGAACCCGCGGTTTTTTGCTGTCCGTTTCGTTCCCCACTGGCCGAAGACTTGCTTTGAGAAGTGCCATAGATGGGTAAAGCTCGGCCTGTCGATCGATCGCCCCCAGCTTTCTGTCACCTCTATCCGAGTCTGATGAAACTCGGGGCGATGCGTTGCTGTCGGAAGGTTTCGTTTCGGTGGATCGGCGATCTATCTCGTTATATGGCAACCGGATGGTAAATCGGGTTCCTTTGCCAAGCTCGCTGTCGACACTCACGCGACCGCCCTGAATTTCAACCAGCTCTCGCACCAGTGCGAGCCCTATACCTAATCCTTGGTTCTTTCGTTCCGCCGAGGTATCCGCTTGCCAGAAGCGGTCGAAAATAAACGGCAGCTGTTCCTGGCTGATGCCTGCACCACTGTCGGAAATCACCAGAAGCAATTCGCGCTCGGCGCGCGTCACTCCGATTTCAACGCTCCCGCCCGCAGGCGTAAACTTGATAGCATTAAACAGCAGATTCAGCAAAATCCTTTCGAGTTTATCGCTATCGGCGACTACCGTGCCAACATTGGGGTCGATCGTTACCTCAATCTCGATGGCGCGATCTTGAGCGGTGTTTTTTACTGCGTTGGCAACGCCGTGAACGAGGCGGTCGACGTCCACCGGCTCTGAATTGACCTCCATTTTGCCGGATTCTAGGCGTACGAGGTCCAACAGATCGTTGATTAGCTTCAAAAGTCGCATGCCGTTGCTTTGCATGATCAGCAGCAAGTCCCGGGTGGGCGACGCTAGCTCCGATTCATGCTCCTGGATTAGGCTTTGCAGCGGGGTCAACAACAAAGTTAACGGCGTTCGCAGCTCATGGCTCACATTGGCGAAGAATTGGCTCTTGACGCGGTCCAATTCAATTAGCTTCTGATTGGCCTCTTCAAGTGTTCGTCGGTTTTGGCTCAACTCGAAGCGCAACACGAACTCGCGGAGCTGGAGCTGATTGTAAAGATAATTGCCGATCACCACGATAATTCCTGTAAGCACCAAGAAATAGATATTGTTAAAAAATATTCCCTGCTCTTCCGCGATGGGCCAGCGGGCACAAGCCACCAGATAAAAAAGATAAAGAGCCGCCAGAGCCAACAAAGACTCGACCGTACTCCAGTGCACGATCGCATTGACCGCAAGGAGCACAAGAATGAGTCCGGCGTAATAAGGTGAGGTTGGACCTTCGGTGACTGAGATCATCCAAGCGATAAAGAATCCCGGAAGAATAGCTATCGGAACACCGAGCAAGCGGTAATGCCGCAGGCCAAAAGACGTTTGGTGAAGAGTCCACCAGCCCGCTGCCACCACCGAGCAGATTAAGCGCAGCTGAAAAAATTCGCGCACTCGTTCCGGATAAACCCAAAGGTCCAGAATGACTCCCGCGGGCATAAGGAACATCACCAAGGCGCAGGCGACTTTTCCGCTGCGAATGCGATCTTGTCGTTCGCGCGAGATAAATGCTTGCTCAAATTCCTCTTCGTGCTGGATCGGAACGTCAGGCGTCATCGGGCTTTCGTACCTCGAGGAATACATTGATACCAGTGTCATCGGTTTTAAGAGTGAAACTTCGGGGAGGAGCCCGATCCGGCATTAAGCCTTGGAGTTGAAGCGGAGTGCGATAGATCAGATGCCATTCCAGTAAATACTCCATGCCGTTTCGTGACGGATTTGAAGATTCCACATTGGTGGCAACGAGCAGTCCTCCAGGTTCAAGCAGCTCGTAGAAAATGTTCATTAGCTGCTTGCATATTCGATCCGAGAGATAGTCAAAGATTCCAGCGCAATACACCATATCATAGCCCGGTGTCGGACGATGCACTTGCTTGAGAACGTGGTGAACGGATTTTTTTATAACCTCAATGCTGGTTTTACGGTTGTATTTAGTCTTAAGATTTTCAAGAACCCTGCCCGTGTGTTGAACGGTTTCTTCATTAAAATCCAGTAAGACGAACGCGGCGTCATTGCATACTTCCTCCTGAATGAGGAAACTCTGGATCTCGCTAGCTGGCCCACATCCAAGGTTGAAGATTTTTGCAACCTTATTATTCCGCCGCACACGCGAAGTTTCACCTACCAAAAGCCGCGTTAGATAACTGATGCGATTCCGGTGTGCTCCCGCCGGACTTTGGCTCAGGAACCAGGCGTTTATGATCTTTGAAAATAGAGTGCTTCCCTCATTTGGATCTCTCAGGATCATGTTTACCATCTCATAATCACCCGCGTAGCCTAGCGGCTTGTGGTAGGTTCGGTACGCGAAGGGGGAGCATAGTAGATGGGGGTGCAGCTGACGCTTAGCATAGTTTCTATGGCTTGGTAGGAGCTGTACAGGCACGTCGGCGGCTGTTTCTTCAAAACGACCGAACAGTGAGTCGATGGATGGCAAAAGATTAGGCGCTAATTCATGGATCACCGAAGATTCCGTTTTCGAACGGTCGCCGGACGGCAAGGAGCGGATACCTAATTCAACGTGCTCGAGCCAGCGCTTGAGCTCTGTGAAATAGTTCTGCATATCTGCGACAACCACTTTGTATTGGGGTTGAATGCTGTGAATCCTCTCGCATTGTCGGAGAAAGCTTCTGAAATCCTCGCGCAATTTGGTTGGCTGAGATACCAGGCTGAGAAGATCGGTGTCCGACCAGCCATCTTCGAGGCTGGCTTCACAGACGAGCATAATGCCTGTATTAACCAGATTACTCACCGTTGCACGACCGGAATAAATCGACTGATCGTTAACGATTATTTTAAACGCTGTTAAAACCTCCGAGAGCTGAAGAATGCTGTAGGGGTTGTAGACTTCGAAAACCACCACATCGCGTGTTATTCGAAGCGGGGTGGCTCTGACGTTGTAGCCTTGACTGGTGGAGCAGAGGATGATGCTGTCACTCTCGGCTGCAGGAGATCCGAGCAGGTTGTCGTGACTCTTCATAGACAGAGCAGTACTCCATCAAGGTTGATTTGTTTTTATTGCTCCACCGGCTTTTCGTCAATAGCGACTGAAATCCGCGGCCCGCCCAAACTTGCATCATAGAAGGTGAGAAAGCCGCGGAAAGCTCGATCGGTATCAAGGCGCCGGGATTTCCGCGGCCGACTTGGTATTGGAGCCACCCGCCGGAGTCGAACCGGCGACCTACTGATTACGAATCAGTTGCTCTACCAACTGAGCTAGGGTGGCCTAGAGGGGTCTTACGAAGTGAATTAAAGCCGCGATAAAAAATGATGCAACGTAAGCGGCGATCAGATCAAACAAGATTCGGAATTCAGAGATGCCCTCAATATAATCCTGCAGACCAGAGAAAAGCAATATGAACTGGCTGAGGAATAAACCGGCCACACCTACGAACAGCCACACGATAACCCCTGAACGCCACTCGCTTGCGACCGTCTTGCTGGCAGCCCAGCCGGCGACGAATGCCACGGCCAAGGTCACCAGCAGCGATCCTGTGAGATAATCCAAGACTTGCTGCGCAGTCTCTTTCACGCGCTTCCAATCATTCGCAAAAGGTCGCGTGTTGCTTTTTTGGGAGCATCGGAACTCATGATTGCAGAAATGAGCGCTACCCCAGCAACACCGATCGATCTGAGATCGAGAATATTTTCCATCTTGATACCGCCGATAGCATAAACCGGCAGCGAGAGTTTCTCCACGATTTCTTTTAGTTTGTTGACACCTTGCGGCGCGCCATAGGGGGCTTTGGAGGGGGTAAAATAAACCGGTCCAAATAAGAGGAAGTCCGCGCCTTGCTGTTGGGCTTCTAAGGCTTCATCAAGAGAATGCGTCGACACTCCAATCATTTTTTGCGCTCCGAACAGTTCTCGCGCGAGGGCGATGGGCACTGAGGCTTTTCCTAACTGTACTCCCGCGGCGTTCACGGCCAAGGCAATGTCGACACGTTCATTGACAAACAATGAGGAACCGTAATTTTGACAAAGTTTGCTGGCTTTCTCGGCCAATAAGAACAGATCCCGGCCAGCGAGATCTTTTTCCCTTAGCTGGATCGCTTTAACGCCGGCATCAAGAGCTTGCTCTAGTAGCCAGAGTAAGTCACGTCCTTTGGTCTGAGTTCGATCAGTGATCAGATACAACTTGAAGTCGGGCTTTGGCACTTGCGGTGCCTCAAGCCAAAATGCCCTCGAGAGGGCTGGAAGCGGTGGCGTAGAGTTTCTTGCCGATACGACCAGCCAGAAAAGCTTTGCGGCCGGCCTCGACACCGAGGCGCATCGCCTCTGCCATGAGGATCGGATCTCGGGCGCTAGCAATGGCTGTGTTCATCAACACTCCATGACAGCCCAATTCCATGGCAATCGCTGCGTCCGAAGCAGTTCCGACGCCTGCATCAACGATAACTGGAACCGTGGCTCGTTCGAGAATGATACGAATATTGTAAGGGTTGCGGATGCCTAATCCGGAGCCGATGGGCGCAGCCAGCGGCATGACTGCGGCACACCCTATGTCTTGAAGTTTCTGAGCGGTGATTGGATCGTCGGTTATATACGGAAGCACGATGAATCCTTCTTTTACCAGAACCTTGGCGGCTTCCAAAGTAGCAGGCACGTCTGGAAAAAGGGTTCTATCATCGCCTATTACTTCCAACTTTACCATATTGCCAACACCCGCTTCTCGCGCTAATCGGCACGTACGAACGGCATCGTCAGCAGTGTAACAGCCGGCGGTGTTCGGGAGAATCGTGTATTTGTTTGGACTGAGGTAGTCGAGCAGATTTTCCTTGTGAGGATCCGTGATGTTCACCCGACGTACGGCAACCGTGACAATTTCAGCTCCAGAGACTTCGATCGCGTTCCTGGTCTCTTCAAAGTTCTTGTACTTTCCCGTTCCGACGATCAACCGTGACTGATAGAATCTTTCGCCCAACTTAAATACATCTTGCATAGCTTTAGCCTCCACCCACAAAGTGGACAATCTCGAGCACGTCTCCCTCTTTCAACGAGGTCGATTCCTGCGTCTCACGCGAAACGATTGCGCGGTTAAGCTCTACCACAACTCGACCCGGCCGAAGTTCTAATTGGTCCAGTAGTCCCGCTATGTTGAGGCCCTCGGCGATTTCTTTCTCTTCTCCGTTGATATGGATCTTCATAAAAAAACCGTATTCACTTTGACCACCGAACGGTGGTTGGGAATACGGTCTCAAGCTTGTCCCGTCTGCCTAAAGAATCAAAACGGGACCATGACTTTCACGCTTCCCTACGCCGGCGCAAACCGGATCAGGTTCGAAGGGTTACCTGCGCGTGGCAGGCTCTCAGTCCGACTTAAGTAGACACCCCTAGCTTGGTTGCACAATTAACAGAGCATGAAAACCGAGTCAACTCCGTTCCAGAAATCGAAGGTTCCTATCATTAGGTCTTACGCCCTTCACCGCTCGTCCGGTAAGTGACTGTTCCCGGTAAGTGACTCTTCAATGACGGCGAACGGAGCTGTTATCTTCAAGTAGACAAGCCGGTGGTGCGCTATTAAGGCGCAACGATCTCGACTTGTAGAACTCCGATACCTTCCACCTCCCCCTCCACCTTATCTCCCGGCTTTAAGTACACCGGCGGAACCCGGGCAAATCCAACACCCGAAGGCGTTCCTGTGCTGATCATGTCTCCCGGCTCGAGGGTCAACCCCTGGGACAGCGATTCTATGGTTGTCGGGATATCAAAGATCATGTCTCGTGTGTTGCCGTCTTGCATCACTTCACCGTTGACACGACAGATAAGCTGCACTTGCTGCGGGTCTTTAAGGGCGCTCTTGTGAACGATCCAAGGTCCCATAGGGCAAAAAGTATCCAACGATTTTCCTTTGAACCACTGCCCATGCTGACGCTGTAGTTCACGCGCGGTCATATCCAGACATACAGTGTAACCAAAAACGTAGTCGTAAGCTTTCTCCTTAGGAATATCACGGCCTCGCCTGCCGATAACCACGGCCAATTCGACTTCCCAATCTAGTTTCTCAGTGACTTTATGATGGATGACTTTGCCGAACTGTCCGATGACGCTAGTAGAAGGTTTGGTGAAAAATACCGGATAATCCGGATATTTTATGTCAAGCGAGCGCGCTCTGGCGCCTTCGTCGACATGTTCGCGGTAATTGATGCCGAGCATGACGACGTTCTTCTTCGGGACGGGAACGGGTGCAATAATTTTACCATGATTGGCCCGTACCAACGCCCCCACAGCAGCGAGTTTCTTTTGATCTGCGATGTTTTTAGCGGCGACAAATTTGTCGGCCTGACGTGCAACCTGAATTGCTTTAGAACCGCCTTCGATGAAGGCTTGCATGCTCGCAAGGTAGGAGGCATTGCCGTTTTTCAAAAAACGGCGATTGATCTCCGCCAGATCGATGATCTGATTTTGGGGCCCCATCAGTCCGAGGCGTTGTTCATTTTTGCGAATAAAAGTGACAAAGCGCATATTGCCTCCGAAGAAATCGATGTGGAACGTCTTTAGTTGTTAGGCTGAGAAGCTTGCAAGGATTTTCGCCGGCTCCATTCTCGCCGAATTTCGATCTTGGTTTCTGCACGGATGCTACAGGCGCGGCGCATAGCGCATGGAGAACTCGCTCTCGATCAGGGTATGCTCAGAGCCAAAGTTGCTGATTGAATACGTTAGGGCATGCCACTCTAGGTGATGGTAAATCCAACAATTTGACGCATGCGCCGAAAGACTTTGGAATTTCTATTCACCGAAATCTGTACGTGACAGCCAAGTCGAGGACACCCAAGTACAGGCATGAACCTCCGCTCTCCGCCGGCATAACGACTGCGCGCTACCGATTTCCGCCGTGACCTATTGGACTATGGGAATGCTATGGCTCGTCCTAGATTCCATGGCGAAACTAAATCGAATCAGCTATAGGAGAGGGGCTGGAGATTGTCAAGGCAAGGATCGCTCCTAATAAGAATCTAGCTTGTCGAGCCTTACAGGTTTCAAGGGTATACGTAGGCGCTTCTGAACATCAGCTGCATAGCTTCACCGGCGCTATGTCTAAATCATCATAGGTTCATTCAGGTCAGAGAAATTTGCCTGAGCACTCCGGCAGTGATACTTTCCACTCATGAAAGCTCGCAAAGATAATCGGCCGACGATGCGCGTCGGTGACCGTATTTTGATCAACAAGGGAATCTCAAAGAAGGTTCTCATTATCGCCCGGGTTGAGATTCCTCATTCGAACGAGAGGATTTTCGTTTCGAAATCTGGCGGTAAATACACCATGGGACTCAAAGTTTGGAAGTCAGATTATGCCTGGAGTGAGAAAAACCAGATGTGGGTTCCCAAACATTGACCGGAATCCGGTAGTACTCTTGGTGTGGTGAGGTCATTGTACCTCCCGCGTAGCGCCAAGCAAAAGAGCTCGACCCTTTTCGCCCAAACACTAGCTACGGCATGAAACGAAATTTTGAAAATTTTCTAACTGACGTTGGGAATGGTAGTGGACCGGCCTTGGTGCTTCTATTCGGCGATGATCTGCAGGTACAATCGGCCTGCAAGGCGCTGATCGATGTTGTCGTTCCCCCCGACCAGAGAGAATTTAATCTTGAGCGGTTCGACGGCCGCTCAGCGGCATGGGATCAGATTGAATTGTCGCTTTTGACTCCCCCGTTCTTGCCCGGAAAAAAGCTTGTATGGGTCGAAAGCGCGCCCTACTTTCTTTCGCGTGAGAATAAAAGCGAACTCGGGCAGAAAATAATGCAGCTATGGAGTGAGGACAAGAAAGATGATGCAGGTAAGCTTTTATTCAATTTACTGGCCATCGAGGGTTGGAGCCAAAAACAATGGGAACAGCTCGAACCGTCCAGGGACCGCAGCCGTATTTGAGCTGTTACAGGCACAAGATCATGACGGCAGGGAAGCAGCCGACGCGCTGGTCGCATACTGTAAGATCAGAGGATTTGAGCTTAAAGAAGGCCGTGACTCCGAAGAAAACGCAATTCGGAAACTATTGAACGGAGGTTTGCCGTCCTGGGATTTTCTGCTCCTCAGTGCAGCGCAAGTGGATCGGCGAACTCGACTCTACAAGCAATTCGAAGAAAACGGCGCGATATTTTTTCTTGGTCTCGAGCGTGATCGGTTTGGCAAGATCAGCCGAGACAAGCTGCGGGAATTTATTGACCGACAGTTGAGTCTCTTCCAATAAGCGGGTTGATCCGAAAGCCCGCGAATTGATTTTGCTCCGCGCCGGGGATGATCTACGCACTCTTCAACAAGAGCTGAATAAGTTGGTGCTCTACGTCGGTGAACACGCGGTGATCCGCGCTGATGATGTTGAGACGATTTTCGCGGACCAAATCGAAGGTTGGATTTTCGATCTTACCCGGTTTATTGCCGCGCGCGACGCTACAGCGGCTCTCTGCCAGCTAGTTCGGCTGCTGGCGGGAGGTGATCACCCACTGAGATTACTGAGCGTCATTGCGGCTGAACTGCGGAAGCTTATATCTGCGCGGCAAATACTCGAAAGTGATTTGCGCGGCCGGTGGAAGCGCGGTATGACCTACAAGCAATTTGAGCAAGCGATCATCGACCAGAGGACGACATTACTGACGCGTAACCCGTACGCGGATTATCTCTGTTTTCAGCGAGCTGAAACATTTTCGTTGCCCGAGTTGCTTTCACACATGCGCGGTATTCACGATGCGGATCTGCTCTTGAAGTCGAGCGGAGCAAACCCGGAATTAGTCATGGAACGGCTGATTTTGCAGATGTGCTTGGGAGGTCGGACGGTCCCAAGCTACGGCGACCGGATCGCGGCAATATGAAGCCATTTCCATTCCTGATTGCAGGCGCAATTTTCTTTACGCTCATTGCCTCCGCCAGCGCCGATATGGCTGTGGAAGCTTGTTTTAGTCCCCAAGGTAAGTGCTCTACCCATATTGTACGAGAAATCGAGAATGCTAGAAGAGAACTTCTGGTTGCCGTCTACGCGTTCACAAGCGACGAACTAGCCGGCGCTTTGGTACAAGCCAAGAAGCGGGGTCTCATGGTTCAGGTCATCATTGATCGGGAGTTTGACTCGCGCAATGACAAGTCTAAAGGTAAATTTTTAGAGGTTCAAAGAATTCCGGTACGGCGTCTGTCAGGCAGCAAGCCACCCAATGCGGCACGAGAGGCTGGGCTCATGCACCAGAAATTCGCCATCATCGACCGCCGCGTCGTGTTTACCGGCTCCTATAATTGGACCCAAGCCGCCGACAGCTCCAATGATGAAAATCTTTTACTTTTTCGTGATGCCGGGCCGTTAGCAGAGGAATACCGACGGATTTTTGAGCGTTTGTGGGAGAGAAAATCTTGAAAGACTTCGCGCCGAGACACGCGATCTCACTTATAGCCGCGTTTTTTGCGGGAGTCTTCACCCTAGTTCTTTATCAACGTTGGAATCCTCCGATCGCGCAAGTCGACGAATCCATGACGTTGGATGTGGTGCGGCTTCAACCGTCCCCGGGTCTTCCAAGCTTTGCCGTCAAGTTCACGCGTTTGCCGGTTGATGAACAAGCGGTCGAACCTCCTGTTTTGCAGGCGCTCGAGGTCGAAAAGATTCGTGCTTTGGCCGGAAAGCCTGCGCGGATTCGCGGCCGAATTTTTCGTGTCGGCCATTCGGCCAAAAGCAACACTTACTTTCTCAATTTCGGACCTTCCCGGTCCGCGCTGACGGCGGTCATCTTTGCGTCGGCCGTGGATCTTTTCGAGCAACATAAGCTGCCGCCAAAAGCGTTTGATGGCAGAGACGTGGAGCTACGTGGGGAGATAAAGGATCATCCGCAATATGGGTTGGAAATGGTCTTGGAAAATCCCTCCCAGATTAAGATTTTGAAGTAGATCTCAGTTAGATCTACGCAGTCTCTGAGCCCTGCATCAGTATCTTCGACGAAACCTCCGGCGCAAAGGAGATTCGCTTACTGGCGCCCTCCAAGATGTGATCCTGGGCTCGGACCAACAATTTAATTGCAGCTAGTATTAATGGAACACAGTTCGAAGGACAAAAAGCTATCCTGAGATCGGGAAATATGATATAAACTGGTTCTATTTTGATGCTTCCGAGCGACCAGCGCATCCAGTGAAGCAGCCCCGAAAGAGAGGCCAAGAAGCTGAAAAGATTGAACTTACGATTGACTATAGCGGGATTCCTGTTTATCTCCGCGCTTCTGCCTAATTCTTTGCTCTGGGCAGTTTCTCCAGACGATGACTTATCCGCCCGCGCACTACTTCTAATGGATGCGAAAACCGGCAAGATCCTTTATCAAAAAAATGCTGACACCCCGCTTCCACCAGCCAGCACGACTAAAGTACTTACTGCAATTCTGACCCTTGAGAGTCAGAAACGATCCAACGAACGACTAACCGTTTCCAAAGCTGCGACCCGGGTGCCTGCCTCCAAGCTTTACCTCAAGCCGGGACAAACGGTCAGTATTGAAGATCTGCTTTATGGGGTGCTGCTAGGCTCCGCTAACGACGCCAGTGTCGTATTGGCCGAGGGCATCGGGGGTTCCGTGGAAAGATTCGCCGAGATCATGACGAAAAAGGCACATGATCTTGGGGCAATCAATACGCATTTTAGTAATCCGCATGGATTGACCGCGGTGGATCATTACTCGACGGCTCGTGATTTGGCATTAATTTTCAGATACGCAATGAAAAATCCAACGTTCCGAGAAATTATGCGTACGAAAATGAGTTCGGTGAGATCGCTGTCGCCCGGAAAGAAAAGCACGCGGACGCGGCTGATCTCAGTGCGCAATCACAACCGGCTTCTGTGGAACTACGATGGCGCGATCGGCGGCAAAACAGGCTATACCTTTGCCGCTCAAAAATGCTATGTCGGTGCGGTCGAGCGAAATGGCGTAACCCTGATAGTGTCGCTACTCGGCTCGCGCGATCTTTGGGGTGATACGAAACGCCTTCTAGAATACGGATTCGATAATTACCACGTCCTTAATACGTTGACACCAGCTGTGAAGTCCCTAACTGCACGGCGAGCCAATCCGGACCCGGCAAAATTATCCGCATTAGCGGTAATGCCGCAGGAAGAGGCCGCGCTCAAACCCTCTAGCGACGGTTACATTCTGCAAGTCGGTTCATTTCGCGAGCAGCACAGAGCAGAAGCTCTGGTGAAGGCATTCTCGGAAAAAGGCTTTGATGCTTTTGTCGAAAAAACAACGCTAAGCGACAAAGGCGAGAGCTTCTTATCGTGTCCGCTTGGGTCCTTACGCCGAGCTTTCGGAGGCGCAGGAGATACTCCAGGACGTGTTAAAAGAAAGCGGCCATCGGGCCATTGTGCTGCCCTATTCCATCATTCCCGAAAACGAGAGCGTTGGAAGCCAGATAGAGCCGCCCCTGTAGTTCTTCAAATCTCCACGACCATTCCATCTTCTGCCATCGCGCAGGAAATTTCGGCGCTACGAGCGAGCATGTCGTAGCCCATGTGAGTCAGTATGATTCGAGAGCAGCTCAAACGTGGCAATTGTTCTCTCAACTGTAGGTAGCTCATGTGGTTCGAGGTCTCCCGGTCGTAGAAGGTACACTCGCAGACGAAAAGGTCGACCTCCCGGGCGTGCTCTAGAAACGCATCTGTCCAGGCCGAATCTCCCGAAAACAAAACGTGCTTGCCGTTATAACTAACCTTCAACGCGAGCGATATTTCGTTCACCTGATGCGGCACGCGGAATGGAAATACCTCAATTCCCTGAATCGTTGAAGTTTTCTCAGGCTCTAAAACATGGAAGCAGATACTTGCAAGATCTCCGGCCTTGGTGCCCTTTCCGTACATCAGGTCGAAGACGGCACGAGCTTTTTCTTCTGTTCCCACGGGCCCGGCCACATGCAGCGGCTTTTCGCGGCTCTTCTCATACAGAAATTCGATGAAGAAAAAAGGCAAGCCGCCAAAGTGATCGCCATGCAGGTGGCTCAAGAAGATGGCATCGAGTTGGCCCGAATTAAATCCGAGCTTCTTGAGCGCGAGCAAAGAAGTTGCGCCGCAGTCCAGCAAGAACAGGCGGTCCGGGGCCTCGATTAAGTATGCACTTTGATTACGCCCACCACTGCCGAATGCATCACCGCAGCCCAGTATATGGAGTCTCATTTTTACTTCGATTGTAATTCCAGTTAAGCCGCCGGGCTTTAGGAGTCAAGCCGCGGAACCGCTTCCACGAATCAACTCTCAATTCGCAAACGACGAGCTATTTATTGCTTTTTCATTTGACGCCGACTAAATTGGCCACGTGCGAGTCGAAAAACGTCCCTTTTTTGCTTCCTACAGCACGAGTCTCTGGGTGCGGTTTTTAAGGTTTAATCTCTCGTCGCATAAAAAGTTGGAATCTGATCTTGGCAAAGTCGGTTTAACACCGCCACAGTTCTACGTACTCGCAACCATCGGTTACGCCGGCAGCCTCCCATTTGGCGAGATCGGCGCTAAGATGATGGTGACGGTCAGCAATCTTACCGGTATCGTTGACCGGCTTGAGCAAAAAAAACTGGTCGTAAGAAAGCGCGACTCAACCGACCGCCGTGTTGTTCACGTAACATTGACAGATAAAGGAGCCAACTTATACAAGACCACGATTCCTCTCTTTGAGAGAAGTGTGTCTGCAATCTTTTCTTCGCTCGATCTTCCGCATCAGAAAGAACTCTCCGCCTTGCTACGAAAGCTGAATCACGCCGAGTTCGCCATTCTAAGCTAGTTTGTTGACACGCCAGTTTGTCTGGGGCTATACAATTGATGTCTTAAGATTTCATTTCTTCAAAACAGCTGCGGATCTTACACGCTTCATACTGTGCAAGACGAATCCAAAAAAAACTTCGGCCTAGAGCGGGTCAAAAAATGGCTTTATGCCAAAGATCTAAATGCGCGCAGCAGTGGCTGTGTTTTATGCGGCTCCTGTTATGGGCACGGCCCGGCCAATCCGATGGAAGACGTTCCCGGGCCTAAAGAAAAATGCCCGCCTTATGAATTTTATCGGTTCCAACGCCACACGCCAAAGTCGCGTTGGCTGATGGCGCAGCGGGTCTTTCACGGGCTTGACCCGATCACGCCCGAACTCAAGGAAATCGTCTATAGTTGTACAACCTGCCTGATGTGCCAGGAGCTTTGCGGCGTCCGGGCTGACGGTTACGGCCCATGGGATATTACGGTTGCCATGCGCGAGCAGATCACTGAGGAAGAGGGTCCGATTGCCGCTCATCGCCACCTATACCAGGGCTTGCAGCAACACGATAACCCCTGGTCACAAACGAGGGCAGAACGCGGCTTTTGGGCAGACGGATTGGGGCTGGCTAAAATTGCTGAGCGACATGCCCCGACGCTGTTGTTCGCCGGTTGCTCCGCCGATCAGCCAAGCGGCCGCGCCGGTGTCGTGGCCTTAGCCAAGCTGATGCAAAAGGCAGGCGAGGACTTTGTTATCCTCGGTGATCAGGAAAAATGCTGCGGGTTGCATGCTTACGATCTCGGATTTCGGCGCGAGTACGAGCGTCTGCAACAGGAAAACCTGGCCGTAATTACGCAAGGTGGAGTGCGAAGGCTGGTGGTTGCTTGCGGCAGTTGCCGGCGCATTTGGCGCGAGAATGCCAAAGTTGGTGCCGCCGATTTGGAAGTCTTGCATGGCGTGGAATATCTCGACGCCGCTTTACGGGCGGGTCAGTTGAAAATCACCAAACCGATTCGACAAAAAGTTACTTACCACGATTCCTGCCATTTGGGGCGAGGTTGCGGCATATACGAAGCGCCGCGCACCGTTTTGCGCGCCATTCCTGGAGTCGAGGTCGTGGAAATGACACGGAACCAACGTTGGGCATGGTGCTGCGGCGGCGGTGGCGGTGTTCCTGAAGCGGATCCCAACCTCGCTCAATGGAGCGCAACCGATCGTATGCGTGAGGCGAAGGAGACCGGCGCCGAACTGGTTTTGACTTCAAGCGCGTTATGCCAGCGCTCATTCAATGCGCTTGAACAGCCTGCTCTGCCGACCCAAGATCTGATTGAGTTTGTCGGCCAAGCTGTTTGATCGATGCTCAAAGAAGCTCACTTTACACCGCAAAGAATGCTCTCGATGCTCGGGCTGAAGGCCGACTCTCTCGGTCCTTATGCCTTGATTCCCGGCCCGAAGGATCGGAGCCAATTGCTTTTGAGTATGTTGGATCAACCGCAAAAAAACTTCACGTTCCTGGATTACGAGATGCACACCGGAACTCTGGACGGAAAGAGAGTAACCGTCGGAAATGGCGGGCGCTACGCTCCGGACGCGGCGATTACCACCGAAATTCTTTGCGGTGCCGGTGCCCAAGCGCTGATCCGCGTCGGAAGTTGCGGCTCGTTGCAGGAGCATGTGAAGATTGGCGATCTGATCATCGTGACCGGAGCCCTGCGCGGTGAAGGCACATCGCCCTATTACGTGGCGAATAATTTTTCCACCCGGGCTCACCCCGAGATAGTCGATGCATTGAAGCGAGCCGCGGAAAGCCTGCACGTGCGCTTCCATCTAGGCTGGATCTTTACCACTGACGCGCTATTCCAGGAAACGCCGGAATTGATCGCGCAACTCACAGAACAAAATGTTTCGAGCATCGACATGGTGACCTCGGCTTTTTTGACGATCGCTCAAGTTCGAAAGAAAAAGGCCGGTGCCATTCTTGCCGTGTCGGATGAGTGTTTGCACGGCAAATTCGGGTTTCGTAACCCTTTGTTTTTCGCAGCCGAAGAGAAAATCATTGCGGTTGCCCGCGAAGCTCTCAAGTACTTTTAGCCTGGTGCAACTGCAGATCGTTTATGAATTCGGTACAAAGCCCGCTTTTTGAGCCGGTTCTATGGGAAGGTGGCGGTTTTCGAATTCTCGATGAGATTTCGCTTCCCGAGCAGATCCAATATATCAGCGTCAAAGATGCTTCGCAGGCCATCGATGCTGTGCGGGAGATGAAAACGCGTGCCTTTGGTCAAGTCCTTACGTTCCTCTATAGCGGTGCGCTCCTGGCGCAAAACTATCACGCGAAGGAAATCCCCCCGCTGCGAGAATCGATCGATCAACTGACCCACGAGTTCTGCCGAGCGCGACCGACATTCGATTTCCGCGGACTGGGTCAATATTTCGAAGAGTGGTTTGAAAAGCTGCCGGGAAACGTGAGTGCCGGTGAGTGGATTAGCGAGCGAGCTTGTGATTTCGCCGCGCAGATCGTCCGTGCCCGGCGTGCAAGAGCAAAGCGCGCTGCCGAGCTTTTGCCCGACCCGGTGCGGGTTTTAACCCACTGCAACATGAGTGGAGAACTGTTGGCGATAGCGCAGCATTGCGCGACGATGAGCAAAGACTTCGCCGCCATCGCCACGGAAACCCGACCGTACCTGCAAGGCGCGAGACTGACCGCTTGGGAGCTCGCACGAGGAGGCGTTCGCGTATCACTGATTCCCGATTGCGCCATCGCCCAGGTGATGGCTAGAGGCGAAGCCAATGCAGTCGTCGTCGGTTCGGATCGTGCGGCACAGAATGGCGATATCATCAACAAAGTCGGCACCTATCCGCTGGCGGTAATGGCAAAGCGATACGGAGTTCCATTTCACGTGCTGGTTCAAGACCCGCGTTCGTTGGTGCAAGGGAGCGATGTGCCGATCGAAGAAAGGCCGGGCGCAGAGCTGCTAAGCTTCCAAGGACGGCAGCTAATAGCCGACGCTAGCGTTGCGGTCCGCTATCCTGCTTTTGATGTTACGCCGGCGCCGTTAATTACGTATTTTATTGGGTTTGACGGTGTCTACACACCTGAAAGTTTCCGCCGAAAGTACCAGCAGCAGAGATCCCCAGCACCTAGCCCGATAAAGGATGGAAGCAAGTACCTGCTCGTTTATGGTATCCCGCCTTTAGATCAGCGCGATCACTTAATCAGTGCGCTGAAAGCTGAGCGAGCCAGCCGTTTCTTAATTCCGGAAATGCGGCCGCATATGTGGGGTGTTCATGCCGTGGCGCCCGCGCTGCTTGAGCACAATCTGCCAACGACTCTGATCTCTGACAACATGATAGGATTTTTTTTCGCCCGGGACGAAATCAGTAAGCTCTATCTCTACTATAGCCGGCTCGGCTCGCAGGGAGCCAGTGGTATCTGTGGCTCATTGTTGGCACTTGAATTGGCGCGCGCCCATGGCGTACCCGTTGAACTGCTGGCGTCTGATTCAGTTAAGCGATCGAGTATTGATAGCGATGTCTCGACGTTCATGGGGAGAAATATTTGTCCCAGCGGAGCCTCAATCTTTCCCCTCGAAAGCGAAGTCATACCCCTGGGAGTTGTTTAACAAATTTTGAGACTAGAATGATGAAGAAGCTCCAAGGAGAGATGATCAAATGGGGCAAGCTGCTGTTTGACCGGCATCTAATCAGCGGCTGGGGCGGAAATCTCAGTTGTCGGGTTGGAGAGAACGAGTTTTTGATCACGGGGCGGCATGCACCGCTTGGTTTTTTAACAGCGGCAGATTTGGTGCGGATTGATGGCGCTGGCAGGCCGCTTAACCGAGACCAGCTTGCATCGAGCGAGACGCCTCTGCATTTGGCTCTGTATGCAGCCAGCGGGACACAAGCTATTGTTCATGTTCATCCACCCATGACTCTGGCATTTTCATTGACTCATGATCATTTCGTTCCGGTGAGTTTTGAGGAGAAGTATACAATTGGCGAAGTTCCAATAGTCGCCCAGGATACGCCGACGGTAACAAAGCCCGAGAGGTTAGCAGAAGAATTAAAGTACCGTCCGGTCGCCATCATCAAGGGTCATGGCACGGTGGCTATCGGCAGGAATCTTCAAGAGACCTTTTTGCTTACCGATTTACTGGAAGAAGCTGTGCGTTGCCGGTTCTTCATGGAGCTTCGAAGTGAATCGAACGCTTTCGATTGCGGATCGGATAACACAACAAAAGGGCCTCGCCGATCCACAAACGCGTGAATCTTATGTGTTGTTCTCGAAAGAGCACATGTCCGCTTTGGTGGAGCGCGCGAACCATGATTCTCAATTTCGTTCTCACGGGGAAGAAACCAGCCTCTCTACATCCCTGACGCTTTTTCTCGAAGAAAAGGACGTAGCCTGGACCGTGCGTTTTGACTCTGGCCAGATCACGCAGCTTGAACGGGGTGATAGCGGTGAGTTTATGATCAGCGGCTCAGAAGAGTGGTGGAGCGCAGTGTTTCGAGCCCGCATCGATCCTTTTCTTGCAACTCAGCAGGGCAAATTAAAACTTAAGCGCGGCGAGCTGTCGCAGCTCGCGGGCTGGTACAAACCGTTCGAGAGGGCTTTTTCGCTGTGGCAAACCATCTTGATTCAGTAGGATTTTTCGCCGCGGAGCTGCTCGACCAAGCAGCACGAAAGCATCCAAACAAAATCGCGATCATTGACAAGGAAGAAGAGCTGAGCTTTTCGGTTCTTAACGCGCGGGTGCATGCTCTAGCCGGTCACTTGCATAGCGAAGGCATCAAACAAGGCGATCGGGTGGGAGTGCTGTTACCCAATTGCGCGGCAATTCCGCTGATCTATTTTGCTAGTCAAAAAATCGGCGCGGTGAGCGTGCTCCTTGATGCCCGATTAAAGGGCAAGGAGTTACACGACGTCTTGTGCGATGCGGATCTCAAGCTCCTGGTTATCCATAAGCAGCTGATCTCCGAAGTGGCCAATGTCGTCGAAGAGCTCACCCCAGTATCAGTATGGATCGTCCGAGGCGAGGGCGAACAGTCCTTTGAAGATCGCTACGCGGCACCGCCTCGATCAGCGCTCGCGCCGCAACTGCAGGCTGACGACGAGGCACTGATTCTTTATACTTCGGGGACCACCGGCGAACCCAAAGGCGTGGTCCTCAGTTATCGCAATCTGGCGCAGTATCCTCGTGTCATGACCGCTATGGGCATCACCGATTCGAGCACGATCCGAGGCTGCATCCTGCCGATGTCGCACATCGTTGGCCCGTTGGTCTGCAATGAAGTGGCGGATAAGGGATTCACTCTGGTCATTTTCGACCAAATTAACCCGGTCACCTTGTTGGACGGCATTCAGAAATATCGCATTAGTGTCTTTGAAAGCGTGCCGATCGTTTTTCAACTTCTCCTAGGGGTGCGCGATCTTTCAAAATATGACACGAGCAGCGTGAAGATCGCCGCCATGATGGGGACTACGGTTCCGTTGTCGCTCCTGCGTGCATTTCATTCAGCTCAGCCGCACATCGCACTTCTCCAGGGTTATGGCTTGACCGAGACTTCACCGATGATCACCCTGGTTGAACCGGAGCGAGCCGAAGCCAAGTTGGGAAGTATTGGCCGTCCAGTACCGGGAGTCGAGGTAAGAATCGTCGATGAGTCCGGCAGAGAACTGCCCGTCGATGAACCGGGAGAAATCATTACGAGTGGTCCCCATGTGATGAAAGGGTATTTTCGCAAAGCAGAGGCCACGTCAGCGCGCATTCGTAACGGCTGGCTTTACACCGGCGACGTCGGCAAACGGGACTCGGACGGTTACTTCATCCATCTCGGTCGACTTGACGATATGATCATCACCAGCGGTCTTAACGTGTACCCCGCCGAGGTGGAAAACCTGATCTACAGCTTTCCGAACGTGCAAGAGACCATCGTCTTTGCCATCCCTGATCCGAAGCGGGGTGAGGTGATCGGTGCTGCGGTAGTGCCGCGGCCAGGCCATGCGATTGCCCCAAAGGAGTTGATAAGTTTTCTGCGCGCTAATCTGGCAAATTTCAAAGTGCCGCAAAAGATTGTCATCCGTGAGTCGCTACCGCGCACCTCTTCAGGAAAAGTCATTCGCGACAGCGAGACATTGCTGTCGGACGGAGGAACGAGTCCGAACGTTTCAGTTTGGCGCAAATAAGCCAACCATCTTGCATGCAGGGGGCCGATTTTACTGAGCACGGTTGCACCTTGAACTAGTACCCGATGGGCTGCAGCGCGAATTCGGCTTGTTTGCTCCGGTTAATTCCAACGGGTAGACTACGAAGGTGCACGCTAAAATCAAGAATCAATCAAGCAGAAAATCGGCTGGACCAACCGATAGTGCCCGGTCTAGAAACAACCTGCGCAAGATCATCTTGATCGATGGTCATTCTCTCGCGTTCCGCGCTTTTTTTGCATTGCCCGACACGCTGATCACATCTTCCGGACAGGTGACCAATGCCGTTTACGGCTTCACCTCCATGCTCATAAAGCTTCTGGCCGACGAGCGGCCGCAAGCTGTCATCGTTTGCTTCGATAAAGGCGCGCCGCAGTTTCGCCTCGATCGTTATGCCGCCTATAAAGCGGGTCGCGCGGAGACTCCGGATCTTTTCAGGCAGCAGCTGCCGTTGATTCGAGAGGTGCTTCGAGCTTTGCGAATTCCGATTGTCGAGCTCGACGGCTATGAAGCCGATGACCTGTTAGCGACGCTGACCAAGAATTGCCGTGGTGAAGGCTGCGAAGTAATCGTCGTCACCGGTGACCGAGACATTCTCCAGCTAGTAGGCGAGGGCGTATCGGTGATCATGACTCGCCGCGGAATTTCCGATGTCATCCGATATGACGTACCTACGGTTATAGAGCGCTACGGCGTTTCCCCGGATCAGTGGCTCGATTTCGTGGCGCTCAAGGGCGAGCCCTCCGATAATCTTCCTGGTATTCCCGGGGTTGGCGACAAAACCGCGGCTCAGCTGGTCAAGAAGTATGGCGATATTGAAGGCATCATCGCGCATGCGGATGAGCTCACACCCAAACTTCGTGATTCCATCAAAGCGCACGCCGACCAAGTACGGATCAATAAAGAGCTGGGACGGTTACTCAGTGATGTTGGACTCGAACTGGATCCAACCAAACTGTGCCTCGAGCGCTGGAATGACGAAGAAGTTCTAAAGCTCTTTACCTCACTTGAGTTCCGCAGTTTGCACGAACGTTTAAGAGCGCTGAATATGCACGTTTCGGTGCCTCTCGGCGCGGCTCTCGAACCGAAATCAATCTCGGAATTGAGATCGGCTGACGAAATTAAACAAGACGGCGCCGTCGCATTGGCTTGGAGCGAGAATTGGCTGGCTGTTTGTGATGGGCCCGGCGAGGTGCACACGCTGGGCATGGACGCAGCAATGGACCGGCTCCGGGAATTTTTTCAAGATCCTGTACGGTTGATAGTGGCTCATGACGGCAAATCCATCTATCGTTTAGCTTTGGCGGCCGGTATCGAATTTCTATCATTCTACTGCGACACCAAGATTGCCGCCTATTTACTGGAGCCGGGATCAGCCTCTGGATACACGCTGGCTGACGCGGCCAAACGTTATCTGGGGGTTTCGCTCAACGGCAACGCGGCCGAACTGGCGATCGGCGAACAAAGCACTCTTGCCTTCGGCGCCCCAGAAAAAAAGCGCATTGCTCGCGAAGCTATGGCCATCCGCGGCATGGTTCCCATACTGCAGGAGCAGCTCAGCGATCAAGGCATCTGGGAACTTGCCACCACCCTGGAATTCCCACTAATTGGCGTACTAGCCAGAATGGAGCATAATGGCATCCTCATCGACCGAGATTATCTTGAAAAGTTCGATGCCGATTTAGGAAACAAAGTAACCGCGCTTGAACGGGCAATCAAAGATCTCGCCGGCGAAGACTTCAAGGTGAACTCGCAGCCACAGCTCCAGCGGATTCTCTTCGAAAAGCTCGGTCTACCCAAGACCAGAAGAATCAAGACGGGTTTTTCCACCGACGCTGCCGAATTGGAGAAGCTGGCCGAGGCGCATCGGATCATTCCAGTCCTGCTCGAATATCGAGAGGTATCGAAACTAAAGAACGGCTTTACAGAGATGCTGCTGGAGCTGATTGATAGCAAGAGCAATCGAATCCATACCACTTACGAGCAGACGACAGCTGCCACTGGACGCTTGTCGTCAACCGCGCCCAACCTGCAAAACATACCGATACGTGGCGAGTTGGGACGTCGGATTCGCCGCGCCTTTATCGCGCCGCCGGGCCATGTGCTGTTATCGGCGGATTACTCTCAGATTGAACTGCGTGTTCTCGCGCATCTGTCGCAAGACGAGACTTTTCTGCAAGCTTTTGCGCAGGGGCATGATTTTCACGCCACCATCGCGGCGAAAGTCTACGGTGTCGCTTTAGCCGAAGTGACCTCGCAGATGCGCAACCAGGTAAAGCAGTTTTCTTATGGCATAGCCTATGGGATGTCCACTTTCGGAGTATCGCAACGACTTGGCGTAGAAATGGACGTGGCAGCGAGTTTTGTAGAAGCCTATTACGCGCAATTTCCGAAAGTAAAAGAATTTTTAGCCGCGCAGGTGAACCAAGCCAAGATCGACGGGTTTACGACAACCATGTTTGGCCGCCGTCGCTATTTGCCGGAATTGGGCTCGTCGAATTTCCGGCTAAGAGCGCTCGGCGAGCGTATGGCGCTCAATACCCCCATACAGGGGAGCGCCGCGGATATCATAAAGAAGGCTATGATCAATGTGGATGAAGCGTTGCGCAAAGAACCGCTTGCAAAGATGCTGTTGACTGTGCACGACGAACTCGTCTTCGAGGTTCCTATCGAGCACCTTGAGCAGGCTCGGGCTCTGATCGAGGAAGCGATGACTCAAGCTGCGGATCTTCGCTGCGGCCTTGACGTCGATATCCATGTGGGCCCGAATTGGGCGGAAGCTCACGCTTAACCAATGCTGGCGGAGTATAACATCCTCGCTCTGTGAAAAGGGCTGAATTAGTACTGCATGTCTTTCTCTAAACGTACAGCGCCGCTAGTCCTCGTCATTCTCCTGGTATTACCGGCATGGATCGGCGCTGCCTTCGGGCAAGTTAATAAAACCAGACAAACTTCGAGCATTTCCCGCGGGACGGCGCTCGATGCCGAATTGGCGCGAGTGCGCGCCGATGTCATACAAAAAATGAGAGACTCACGAGCAGGAGCCGAAAAGCTAATTGCATTGCGTGAGGAAGAGGTTAAAAAACTCACCGAGGAGTATGGAAAACGGCGCGAATTTTATCATGAAGGATTAATTTCGAGAGCGGAACTAAATCAAATTGAGCTCCCTTTAGCGGACGCGATAGCTCGTTTGGAAGGCGATAAACGCTGGCTCAACGAGCAAGATATCGCAATTAATGAAGCTTCGATGGTGGGCGAGCAGTTGCAATCGCCCAGCTTAGCGGCGAATGGCTACAGTGATACCGGTTCTCTTATTCGCTTCAACGGCGATCGAGTCTGGTTTATCGGCGACGCGCCGAAGATTCAGAATTTCTTTTTTGAGACCTTCGGCCGTGGCTTGCCCGTCAGTGCTCATGGTCAAACGGCCATACATGATCGACTGCAGTTCGATCATAGAGATGCGATGGATGTCGCGCTTCATCCTGACAGCCAAGAAGGCCGCTTCTTAATCTCCCATCTACGTCAAAGTCGGATTCCATTTATCGCGTTTAGAAATGCTGTTCCCGGCTCATCGACCGGCGCGCACATTCATATCGGCAGACCGTCACCGATCGCTTCGAACTGTCATGAGGCGGTGAGAGTTCTTGGCCGTCCGGCATAGCAGCTGAAGTAATCGACTAAACTTATCGGCCCGTTCATCAGGAGTTTCATGACCGAACCTGTGGTTCCCGGAAAAGCTTCAACAGTTATACTGGCAAGACCAGGAGGAGGCGGCCGTTTTGAAGTTCTCATGACGCGTCGTTCCCCGCATCTTAAGGTTCTGGCCGGTTTTCTGGTGTTTCCAGGCGGAGCCGTGGAAGAAGACGATTGGTCCGATAGAATGTTGGCGCGCTGCCGCGGTTTGTCTCCAACCGAGGCTCAGCAGATCTTAGCCGCAGCCATGGCTCCGGAACAAGCAATGGGTCATTGGGTGGCAGCAATACGAGAGCTGTTTGAAGAAACTGGAATTCACTTTTTTGTCAAACAAAGGGACTCGCTTGAGCCAAACTTGGATGGTCTTCGGGAGCGTCTGGCGCAAAGTCGTGAGGCACTATGGCGCAGAAGGCTAGCGTTGGCGGATTTGTTGGAATCCGAGCAACTCTTTTGCGACGTTGGCCGGCTGACTTACCTGTTCCATCGGATTACTCCGAATCATCACCCGGTGCGCTTCGACACCCGGTTTTATGTGGGTTCCCTGCCGGAAGGACAAACACCTCTGGATTCCTCCGAGGAAGTGGCCGAGAGCGTTTGGCTCACCCCGCAAGAAGCTTTAAAATTATCCGAGTCGGCAGGTCTGCCGATGATGCCTCCGACACTGATCGCTCTGCGATCTCTTGCGGAACTGGGATCCTGGAAAAACTTCATATCTACTTATCGACTCGATCCATAACTGTTCCCGATAGTTAGCAGCAAAGAATTGCCGTGATTTGCCGCCCGTGGTATCATTTTTGGGTAAAAAATTGAGCAAACGATTGTTTTCCCCTCCAGACCATCGAACATGCATTTGAGGCGACAAACGCAAGATTTTAAGGATGATGACTGAACCAACTGCTTTTTCTGTTCCGGCGACAATCGCGTACTTTTCAATGGACGTGGCTATTGATTCGGATATTCCAACCTACAGCGGCGGTCTTGGCATCTTGTCTGGTGACACATTGCGCTCGGCAGCTGATTTGGGTGTCCCGATGGTCGCCTTCACGCTCCTGCACCGAAAAGGTTATTTCGATCAGCGGCTTGATGCCGTTGGCAATCAATTGGAGAGTCCATCGCAGTGGTCTCCAGAAAAGTTTCTCGAAGCGTTGCCGCCACGCGTTTCAGTGACGATTGAAGGCAGGGAAGTAAAAATACGGGCCTGGCAGTATCGCTTCCATGGCATCATGGGCCACACCGTCCCATTATTGTTGCTCGATACGGACCTAGAAGAGAACGATTCACGTGATCGAGTTCTGACCGATCATCTCTATGGCGGCGATGATCGTTATCGTCTTTGTCAGGAGGCGGTTCTAGGATTGGGTGGTGTGCAGATGCTTCGTGCACTAAACTACCCTGGCTTTAAGATCTACCACATGAACGAAGGACATTCCGCGTTAGCGACAATCGCTTTATTGGAGCAGCTATCCGCCAATCGTCGTTTCTCCGAGACCGAGATCGAAACGGTGCGGCGCCAGTGTGTTTTTACGACTCACACGCCGGTTCCGGCCGGCCATGATCGCTTTCCCGCAGACCTCGTGCATCAGGTGTTGGGTGAAGCTCGCGCGGCGCTCCTGCGTCAGGTGGGAGTCATGGACGGTTCGCTCAATATGACCGAGCTGGCGCTGCGTTTGTCTGGTTATGTTAATGCCGTATCGATGCGGCATGGCGAGGTCTCCCGCGAAATGTTCCCCGGCCATCGTGTCGAAGCGATCACCAACGGCGTTCACGCCGAAGCCTGGATAGCGAAACCGATAGCCACCTTGTTTGACCGGCACATACCCGATTGGCGGCGCGACAATTGTTATCTTCGCCATGCGATCGGGTTCCCTTTGCAGCAAGTTCGCGAAGCTCACGCCGAAGCCAAGAGGGAACTGTTGCAGCAGGTGCGCTGGCTGACCGGCAGCCAACTCGACGAGGCCGTTTTTACCCTAGGTTTTGCGCGACGCGCAACGGCGTACAAGCGCGGTGATCTGCTCTTCACCGATTTAGATCGGTTGAAGAATATTGCGCGACAGGTGGGACCGCTTCAGCTGATCTATGCCGGTAAAGCCCACCCCCGTGATGATGGCGGAAAAGCGATCATTCGTCGAATCTTTGAAGCAGCGGCAGCTCTGGCCAATGATGTCCGGGTCGTTTATCTCGAAAACTACGATATGGCCCTCGGCAAAATGATTTGTGCTGGCGTCGATGTTTGGCTGAATACTCCGCTGCGGCCTCAGGAAGCCTCCGGTACCAGCGGCATGAAAGCTGCGTTGAATGGCGTGCCCAGCTTGAGTGTTTTAGATGGCTGGTGGATTGAGGGCCACATAGAGGGAGTGACCGGGTGGTCAATCGGCGGATTGGGCTCCGGCGATGGCGACACCAATACTGAGGTAGATTCTCTTTACTACAAATTGGGAGAAGTCATTCTACCTCTTTATTACAACGCTCCTGATAAATTTGCTCATGTCATGCGCTCGGCAGTTGCCTTCAATGGTTCGTTTTTCAACACGCAACGAATGATGTTTCAGTATCTCAGAAATGCTTACCTGCCGGCTTGGACCAAGGCCCAAGCATCATTACTCTAAATGTTGTTCTCCGGCTGTTCATGATCCGCTATTGAATGCGCATAGTGATTCACCTCGCCGGTCTCGACTGCTGAATACCTTGCGCCGCTAAGGCGACAGATCAATCTTTTCATTTGCTGCAAACGTGCTTTCGATAAACTCTCGCAAAGCTTCGTAGTACTTTTCGCCGCCAACAACAAAAGTGTCATTGTGCGAGGCGCCGACGATCCGGTGAAATCTTTTAGGTTGCGAGGCAACCTCGAAAATTCTTTTTCCGTGTGCGAACGGAACGGTGGCGTCACGGTCGCCGTGCAAAACCAATATCGGGGTTTTAACCAGGCGAACTTTTTCCAGGGTGTCGTACCGAGTCCGGAGCAGCCAACCAATCGGTAATGAAGGAAAAATCTCCCGTGCCATTTCCCGGATTGAAACGAACGGGCTTTCCAGGATCAGGCCGAGGGTAGGGAATCGGGTGGCCATCTCTGCGGCGACCGCCGCGCCAAGCGATCGGCCGAACAGGATTAGCTTTCGTGCGGCGGCGTCATCGCGCCCCAGCAAATATGCAATTGCCGCCTCGCCATCAAGGTACGTGCCTTTCTCCGAGACGCTCCCTTCGCTTCGACCGTAGCCGCGATAGTCAAAAATAAAGATATTAGTGTTGATCCTGTCGTGGAGCAGCTTGATATTCAGCAGGCGATCACTAATATTTCCGGCGTTGCCGTGAAACCAGACAAGAGTGGCGCGGGCATCTTGATGCGGGATAAACCATCCGTGTAACCGGATGCCATCTTGCGTTGTAAAGAAAACGTTTTCGAATGTGAGTCCGATATGACTTGGATCCCGGTCCGTAACATGATCAGGATGAAAAATGAATCTGTCCTCGATCCTGCAACCGCCGAACAATGTTGTTGAGAGCACTGTCAAAAACAGAAGATTCAGTGGCAACGACGACATGAAATACCCACGCCCAGGCAAATCGGCGGCACTAGCGCAGTTTCAATGCTTCTGCTCGCCTCTGAGCTTCCATTCCAGACCGTCGATGATGCACTCAAGGCTTGCCTGGAGGATATCGACTGCGACACCGACGGTTCCCCAACGATCCTCTCCATCGGAAAAGATGCCCAGCACACGAACCAGCGCGCCGGCGCCATTATCATCGTCGTCGCGCGGCGGCTCGTATGGTAGCAGCCGCACATCGAACTCCTCGAGCTTGACTTCGGCGAGTTGCGGGAAATGTTTTTCAAGGATTTTGCGCATGGCATTGTCGACTGCATGAACAGGGCCGCGCCCGCTCGCGGCCACCAGCTCCTGTTCGCCGAAAACTTCGATCAAAACGGAAGCCTCGGTTGCACTCTGGGGCGCTCCTGGGCTTTGGAAGTCGACCTGATCGTCGATTTTACAGCGGAGCACTCGAAAAGGTTTGAGGTAATCGTCACGGCGCCGAATCGATCCGAGCTCGAATGACGCCCAAGCGCCGTCAAGACGAAAAAAGGCCTCTTTTAAATCCCGCGCCATCGCTAATTCCTCCTTCGAAAATGGCATAATGCGCGACTCTGGGCATCTAGTTAAACACAAACCGCAAATTTTACCATTCGTCAATTTCTGCCCATCCGCCGAAGCGGGCTCAATGTATCCGGTATCGGTTAGTTAGGCGTGTCGCCGTAGGTGAAAGCCGGCCCATGGCCGCTGGGATATTCTTTTCAAGCTTGGGTAAGTTTGGTATCATCAATGCTTAGAATGGAAAAGCAAAGCCCGGACAACAAACTCCGGGAGTTCTTTTTGAATGCGGTTCGCCAGAGTTTCTGGCAACTCGGCATCTATGATGCAACAGTCGCCGGCTACGTCGCTGACGTGTTGACCGATTTTGCCCGTACCGATAGTCTTTATCGCCTCCGTTCGCGGGCGGGCCGGAAAATTGAAAGTGTTGTTGAGATGCTGGCGCATGAACCCGAGGCGACGGCCAACGAAAACCAACTTCTACGCGAGCGAGAAACCCGGAAATACGTCGGCGATTACGCTCTTTTCATGAGCGGAATTTTTCGTACGTATGTGGAAGGCCGCGGTTTCCTCGATTATTACATCAAAGAAGGTAGTCGCTCCTATTGGACTGTTTCGGAGTTGGACGTATCGCTCTACCGCACGGGTTTCATTCTGTTCCAAGAACTTTCAACCAAATTTGAATATTATTCCGGCGCGCTGGATTACACGCGCAAGGCCTATTTTGCCGCCCAACCGGGAGAGGATCCTTTCGCTGGTTTTCTGCGGCAAGTGGATGGTTGGATGAAGGTCAACCTCACTGAAAATTGATTGCGACGCCAGCTATCCTGACCCGCCTGCCAGCTTTTTAATCGAATCGTGAAGTGGGTTTTTCTAACGGTACTTGCTCTGATCGCTACTGGCTTGCTGTTTGGCGGGTTCCTGGTAGCGCATATCTTTCGCGCCACCTCGGACAATTCTCAGCCAATCGAACTGCGAGTTGAGCAGGGAGAGCCCTTTTCGGCTGTGGTCCGCAAACTGCGCGCGCAGCGAGTGATCCCAAACGAAAAGCTATTCTCATTATGGGCGCGGTTAACCGGCTCGGATAAAAAGATTCAGTGGGGTGTTTATCGTTTCGATCCTTCCTTGGCGCCGCAAGAGGTTCTACATCGCTTGGTTACCGGCAAGCGGGTGTTTTTAATGGTGACCATTCCAGAAGGATTGACGATCAAGGAAATCGCCGAGCTACTCGCAAAAATGCAGATCGCTGATCGCGAGAAGTTTCTTGCAGCCGCTGCGGATCCGGAGTTATTGGCAACTCTTGGATTACAGGACAAAGGGCTGGAGGGGTACTTATTTCCAAACACGTATCAATTTACGCCGATGACTTCTGAAAGGGAGATTATCCTAACCATGGCGGAGCAGTTCCGTAAAGCGTCTGAACCCATTTGGGCGCAACTCGGTAGCGGTCACAATTTAAACCGCCACGAGATCATCACTCTAGCTTCGATCATAGAGAAAGAAACCGGCGTCGAAGCTGAACGGCCGTGGATTTCGGCGGTTTTTCACAATCGGCTCAAACGGAATATGGCTTTGCAAAGCGATCCAACGGTGATTTATGGTTTGAAAGAATTCGATGGCAATTTAACCCGCAAAGATCTTAAAGATCAAAATCCTTACAACACCTACCGGATTCCGGCATTGCCACCCGGGCCGATCTGCAACCCGAGCCTCGCGTCCATCAAAGCGGCTTTGCAACCAGCTGATGTGCCCTACCTGTTCTTTGTTTCAAAGAACGACGGCACGCATATATTTTCACAAGACTTGGAGTCGCATAATCAGGCGGTGCGGACCCATCAACCCGTTCGGGAGGTCACATCAGCGCATCGCAAAACGTCTGGGCTCCGTTAGGCGCGCGTTTATGCCATCCCGTTGAAATGTTATAGTCCAGCGTTATGCAAGGCTATGTCGGCAAACAGGAATATGGATCGCCGGAGGATTTTGTTCATCGTCTAGTTCGACATTTGCGCAATCACGTCGTTTGGGATTCCCTGCTTACTTTTTCTCCGCCCGTTTTGGCCCTACTTTATTTGCTCGCTGTCGTGTATCGGGGGGCATGGATTCCGGCGCTTCCGCTGCTTTTGCTGGCTTTAGCAGTGATTGTAATCGGACTGCTCGCGGTTATTCTTCGAATTCGCCCGCGAGTGCTGTCAATGCCGGCGGCAGCGCGCCTGGTGGATGATAAGGCAGAGGCGAAAGATCGTTTCGTAACATTGGCCACGGTAGAATTATCGCCCTCATCCGAGGCTATGCTGGCTCGTCTGCGGCGTGAAGCGATGGGAATGTTGAGTCGTGTTGAGATAAGACGCGATTTCCCTTATCAGCTCAAGCGGCCCTTCTACTGGTCGACAATCGGTTCGCTCGCAGTAATCCTCCTGTTCCATTTGCTTGTAAACAGCAGCTTCACGAAATCTGGCGTGTCGCCGCAGCAGCGGATTCGTGACTTAGCAGAGCAAATGACACACCGCCCGCCGTTGGCGGAAATTGCTCGCGGCCTGCAATCACTGGCCGATAAGCTTGATAATTTACAAGTTGCGTCAGAGGAAAAGCAATCGTTGATTGACGAGATGCAGGAGCAGATCGAACGACAGCAAGACAGAGAACAGGAGCAGGATAATCAAAATCTCCTAAGTGACGCCAGCAGTACGTTGAAGAGTCTTGAACAAGAGACCGCCGGCGGAGGCCAGCAGGAACAAAAAAAGGACGGTGGCGGTGTGCAGAGCAATGCTTCACAGGAGGGCCAAGGCGAAGGAAAGACGAGCCAAGGCGGTGGTGGCGACTCCGAGGGCGAACTGTCCGCGCAGTTAAACCCGGAGATGAAAGACGGAAAATCGGCGCAGGGAGATCCCCAGGGCAAAGGACAAGAAAAAAATCTAGGCGATCAAAAAGAGCAGAAGGCTAATCAATCGGACCCCAGCAATCCGCAGAAGACGACCGATGATTCCGCAGGTAAAATGAAGCAAAACTCGGAAGGGAGGTCAGGTAAGAACAGATCTGAAGAGATGCCCAAGGACGGACCACCGGCCGAGCGTTACCGTCAACCGGGCGAGCAAGGCCCGGATGGTATCAAAGGGGCTAAGTATGTGACCGTGCAGTTGCCGGAGGAAATTGCCGCTGATAGCAGCGGCATGACGACATCGAGCAAAGACGGCACCGAGAATAGAAATCGACCAAAACTACCGGTTAGCAATGTGCCATTACCCGCTCACGTGCCTGAGGCTCCGGCGGAGAAACAGCGAATGCCACTCGAGTATCGCGACCTTATCCGCTAGATCAGAAAGGCAGTTCGATGGACCCAGAAAAGTTTCAGGAGTCGTTCAAAGGTTTGGAAGCGGAGGTGCGAAAGGTCATCGTCGGTCATGACGATACGATTCGCAAAGTGCTAATCGCGTTTTTTGCCGGCGGGCACGTCTTATTGGAGGGCGTGCCAGGTTTGGGTAAGACGTTACTCGTGAAAACCCTGAGCCACGCGTTAGGCGTTTCTTTCAAGCGCATTCAATTCACGCCGGATCTGATGCCGTCAGACATCGTCGGGACGCAGGTGTTGGCGGAAATTAACGGCCGCAGGGAGTTCCAGTTTAAACAAGGACCGATCTTCGCGCATGTGGTGCTCGCCGACGAGATCAACCGCGCCACGCCTAAGACGCAATCGGCGGTTTTGGAAGCCATGGAAGAAAAGCAAGTGACCGTATTCGGCGAATCCCACATTCTCGAATCGCCGTTTATGGTTTTGGCCACGCAAAATCCCATCGAGCTGGAAGGTACGTATCCCTTACCCGAGGCTCAGCTCGACCGATTTTTTTTTAAACTCCTGGTAATGCCGCCCACTCCAGTCGAATTGAGAGAGATACTGAAGCGGACGACCGGGATCGAAACGGCGGATATGCAAGAAGTTCTGCCCGAAGATGGAGGCAAGCTGATCAATGAAATGAAGCAGTTGCTCCGCCAGGTCTTAATCGCTCCGCCGATCGAAGACTATGTCGTGCGGCTGGTGCATGCCACCCAGCCGCAGCCGCAAAACTCGCCAAACTCGCCGGTGAGGCAATACTTGCGCTTCGGCTCGAGCCCGCGCGGCGCGCAGTCGGTTATCTTGGGAGCAAAAGGTCACGCTCTGGCTGACGGTCGCGTTCACGTCAGCTACGAAGACGTGGAGAATGTACTCTACCCGGCGCTGCGGCACCGTATCATTTTGAATTTCCAAGCCGAAGCGGAGAATGTCACCGCAGATCAAATCATGGCTGAGGTCATGAAGCAGGTGCGGCGGAATTAGCGTCGACGCTTACTCACCTTACCACTTCGTTAAACGAAGTTGATTTATGTGCCTGCTAACAATCGCCGCGGCGCTATTTGATCTTGTTCTTGATCGGCGGGATCGACTTTAGATAGTCGGCGATAGCCAGGGCGTCTTCCCGCCGCATGTCTTTATAGCCGTGCGGGGTTCCCTGGATGACCTCGGACATGAGACCCTGCACATTGTCGAAGTCTGGTTTTGTCCCCGTAATTAGTAGCTCGGCGATATCTTCGCGCTTCCAATCGCCGATACCGGTTTCTTTGTCAGGCGTAATGTTCGGCACCTCTTCTCCGAGCGGGCCATTTTTAGCGATGGTGCCGGCAAGGTATTGCGAACGGTTTGGAACGCCAATCGAGTTCCTTGGCGTGTGGCAATCGCCGCAAATCGACACGTGATTAACCAGGTAACGGCCGCGTTCGACCCCGCTCTTCGGCGCTTGCGCGGGTGAATTCGATGAACCACCAAAGACTCTGAGATAAACAGGTACTGCCACGCTGCGCACCAACGGCACCCACGTCTTCAGATCAGGAGTCGCTTTTTTCACTGGGCTCAAAGTCCTCATGTAAGCGACCAACGATTTAAGATCTTGCTGAGCCATTCCGGAATAGGCTTCGTAGGGCATCACGGGCAACAACCGGCTGCCGTCGCGCCTGATCCCGGCGTTCATAGCGTCATGGATTTGCCGGTCGCTCCAATCGCCCAATCCGGTCTCTTTGTCTTGAGTGATGTTTGTGCTGAACACGGTGCCCAAGGGAACCGGAAAGGCGCGGCCGCCGGTGTGGTAAGTTTCTTTTGGCACAGTATGACAGGCGCAGCCGCCTGCGATGGCGAAGAGGTACTGGCCTTGGGCAACGAGATCCTTATTGGCTTGAGCATTGGCCGTCGCTGCTGCCATAAAAAACCCGCCGACTGTGAGTAATAGAACTCGCGTCATCCTCCGCATCCCTAGTACTTGTCGCATGTGTTACCTGAGGCCTCCTGGCGAAGTTTGTTATCCAAAAAACTCAACGTACCGTGAAACACCCTGTTGATGGGCGCTTGCTCTCCGGCTCGCTCCAGTAAGCGCATGACAAATCCGTTGAGGGCATCGTATTCGAGCGGCTTGCCTGCTTCCAGATCCTGCAGCATCGACGTTTTGAAATCGCCCAAGCCCCTGGAAAAAGCCAATGTTTGATCAAATAGTTCGGTCTTCAGGTCGATGCCGCGAGTGCGCGCCGCGGCTTGGACTTCTTTCATGCAGTCCAAGGCGAGATTGGTGAGAGCTTCCGACTCGACGATCTCACGAACAGTGCAGCGGGTTAAGCACGAGATGGCGCAGAACGGCGCATTCCACAGCAGCTTTGCCCACTGAACTTGCTCGATGGCGGCGCTGATCGCACATGGGATCGCCGCGCGCGACAGCGTTTGCTCGACTCTGTGAGCGGTGTCGCCCGGATGACCGCTAATCGGTCCGAGAACGATCTTGCCCCCGGACGAATGCTGGATCACACCCGGGGCCGACACCTGTGCGCCGATATAAACAACGCCGGCCAAAGTTCTTTCCGTGCCCCAAAATCCGGCTATCTTGTCGGGATTATCGATGCCATTTTGAAGCGAAAGAATTGCCGTTTGTTTGCTGATCATCGGGGCCAGCGCCGCTGCCGCTTCAAGTGTATCGTAAGACTTGACGCAGAAGAGCACCAAATCCATCACGCCGGCATCGGCAGGCGAGTCGGTGAACAACCCCTTTCGCACGTGCAGATCGCCATTGACGCTTTCGACGCGCAATCCGTTGCGGCGCAACCCTGACAGATGTCTTTGCCGGGCAATGAATACGACATCATCGCCGGCAGCGGCAAGTTTCGCGCCGAAGTATCCGCCCACCGCTCCTGTGCCCATCACCGCAATTCGCATGTTTGTCCCTGGCGAGGTTCGACTGTATTCTCGGCTCCAGCCGATGTCAATTTCACACCCGTCATAAAGCGCCGCGATTTACGCTTTAGTTGTGAATGTGTTATGAAAACTCTGCCATGGAAAAGATTGATCCGCAGCACGATCATTTGAAACTAGAGCAGTATTGTCCCGGGCAGCAAGTCATCTTTAGAGGAAACACCTATACAATTCAGCGACGGACGACGCTTGCTTCGGGGGAAGCGGCGGTCGTGCTGCAGGGCGACAAAGACCAGTTCGTGGTCGGCGCAAATCAGTTCTTTGCCGGAATAAAATAATTCGGCGCGCAAAGTCGATCATTATCTAGTGAATAGGAGAACAGCATGGGAAAAATCCGTTTGACACTGGCGTGTTGGGACTACGATCGCACCCGCGCGCTACAAGACGGCAGAGTCGAAGTCGAAGGCATTGATTTGACTTATTTGCCGTTGCGAGTGGAAGAGACCTTCTGGCGAATGCTGCGCTACGGGGAGTTCGATGCAGCGGAGATGTCGACCGGTTCTTACCTTATGTCGCGGGACAAAGGCGCGCCCAAGTTGATTGCAATCCCGGTCTTTCCGTCCAAGACCTTCCGGCACTCCTGTATCTATATCAACACTGATTCCGGCATCAGAAAACCAGCCGATATGGCAGGGAAAAAAGTTGGGGTACCTGAATATCAGATCACCATGGCTACCTGGGTGCGGGGTATCCTGCAGCATGAATACGGAGTTCCACCGGAAAAGATGAAATGGTTTACCGGGGGTGAAGAGCACCCTGGCCGAGAGGATAAGGTGAGGCATAACTTGCCGGCCAATATCGATATACGACCGATTCCGGCGGGGAATACACTTTCAGGCATGTTGGCAACCGGCGAGATCGATGCGATGATCTCAGCACATATGCCGTCGCCGTTTGTTAGACGTCATCCCAAAGTGCAGCGGCTGATACCGAATTTTCGCGAGGTCGAGCAAGACTACTTCCGTCGCACCAAGATCTTTCCTATCATGCACACCGTGGTGATTCGCGAGGAAGTTTACGAAAAAAATCCTTGGATCGCGCAGAGCCTATTCAAGGCTTTCAACGAATCCAAGAAGTTATGCCAGGAAAGCATGTACGAATTCTCCGCACTCAAATATATGCTGGCGTGGTCCATCGATGAGATGGAAAAAGAGCGCGAGGTTCTCGGCGATGATCCCTGGGCGTACGGCTTGGAAGCGAATCGCCGTATTCTAGAGACGCTTGTGCAGTACACTCACGAGCAAGGACTGATCAGCAAGCCTGTGGATGTTGATTCGCTTTTTGCCAAAAGTACCCTGGAGGAATTTAAAATCTAGCGAGCCCAGAACAACAACGACGACTATATGGCCGACGAAAAGAACGAGACCCTTGAAGAAAGCAAATGGTGGATCGATCGCGGCCCGGTTAAGGAACGCGAAAAGCCGCTAGCTCCCGTTCCCGGGATTATCGAGAAGTGGGCCTACGAACTGCTCAGGGGTTACAATCAGGATCAGGCGGCGAAGAACCTCGTCGATATCAACGCGCGACTACTCAAGGAACTGACGGTTCGGCCTGGAGAATGGGGCTACTTTTCGATGGACGTCGGAACCTATCCGCCGGAGAAGTTGGCCAAAATCAAAACCGGCCTGCCGTTACCTTCCGGGGCCCGGGGGCTGATCGTTGACGCCGGTTATTCTGTGCGGGTTGTCATCACCGGCGAACCCGTTGGCGAGCGTTATGTGGATATCAATTTCACCGATGCGCCGGCACTGGATTATTGGGTCGATGGACAATTGGTCCGAGAGCGGGTTTTCTCAAATGTGGGCGAGGCGCTCAAGAGAATTCGAGCTGAATTGCCCAACTACCTCAAGAAATCTGAATAGAGTAGCGCCGTCAGAAAAGCTGTGAGCTGGGATTCTGAAACTCTTTCGCGCCATTAGCCGCCGGCCGGCAGTTCGACAGGCAATTCCTTTTTGCCGATAATTGAGCGAAGCGTTCAAGAGCCCGGACTTCAAGCGTTCCTACTTTTGGTTCGTTTTTGCTTGGCGGCTTCCCGCAGCGGGTTGTCGCGCGGTATTGGCATGAGCGATGTCACTTCGAGCCCGTATCCGCGGAGCCCGACCAGGTGCTTCTTATTATTGGTAAGTAGCCGCATCTTACGCACGCCCAAATCGCGCAGTATCTGCGCGCCAATCCCGTATTCTTTGAAGTCCGCGCGATAGATAAATGATAGATTGATATTCTTTTGTTGCTTACCCTGAACTGTGGGGTATGTAACCATTGCCGGACTTAAGCCTTTGTGCTCAGGTTGCAAATAGAGGATCACGCCTTTGCCTTCTCTGGCGATGATTTCCATTGAACTCTGAATGACCCTGCCCGTGTTGAGCAGCTCGAAGCCGAAAACATCGCCCGGGACGTATTTCGTGTGAACTCGCACTAAAGTTTCTTCTTTCGGAGAAATATGGCCTTTGATCAAGGCGAGGTGCTCACTTTGATCGACGTGAGTATTGTAAACGATCGCCTGAAACTGCCCGCCCACGCGCGTCGGCAGTGGCGCACTCGCCGCCTGATAAACTAAGGAATCGTAATTAAGTCGATATTGGATCAGGTCGGCAATGGTCACTACTTTCAACTTGTGCTTGCGCGCGAACCTCATCAGATCCGGTTGGCGCGCCATCGTACCGTCATCTTTCATAATTTCGCAGATGACTCCAGCGGGCTTAAGACCGGCTAAACGCGCCAAATCAACCGAGCCCTCAGTCTGACCTGCTCGTACCAGAACGCCACCGTTGCGCGCGCGCAAAGGAAAAATATGTCCCGGCGTAACTAGATCTTGAGGCTTGGCATCGTCCTCGATGGCGTCAAGGATGGTCTTGGCCCGGTCAGCCGCCGATATTCCGGTGGTGATACCGAGCACGGAATCGATCGAAACCGTAAAGGCGGTGCCGAACGGAGAGGTATTTTCCGATACCATCATGGAAAGATTCAACAATCTCACCCTTTCCTCAGTTAGGGTGAGACAAATAAGTCCCCGGCCGTGAGTTGCCATGAAATTTATTGCCTGGGGAGTGACTTTTTCCGCCGCCATGCACAAGTCACCTTCATTCTCGCGATCTTTGTCATCCATAAGGATGACCATCTTCCCACGGCGAATGTCATCAATCGCTTCTTCAATAGTAGCCAGAGGCATAGTGACTGACTTTAGCATCTTGCCTGGCCTGGTCAAACAGTCCTCCTGCCACCCCGACTCTTGGTGTTCGTCGTGCAGGTAAGAGCAATTCTTTGGCTAAAGCGGTTGAACGTGCACCTGAGCAATAATGCGAACCTGTTGTGCCGAAAAAGACATCGAGGCACTGTTGACTTTCATTCGATGAATGTTAGCGTAGGGATGGTAAATAGGCTTGAAACCCACCTATCACATGAAAAAAAGCCTCATGGTTTCGGCGATCCTGATAATTTTCACGTTCGGCGCCTTTGCGATGAGCCTCGCGTACGAACCTGCTTCGGAAGGGCCGTTATACACCACCGCCTCGTCCGATCACGCGTCCGGCGACGGTTTATTAGGATCCGACGCATTTGCCCAGAGACTGGCACTCATCTGTTTGAGCGGTGATGTTCCGCGATCTGCACAGCCGCACTTTCAAACTTATAGGATCAATTACGTCCGGGTTGTCGATCCACTTAAGCTGGCCTTTTTCTTAGAGAACCACGTGCCCAAGGTTTCCCTTCAGATTCTCCAGTCAGTGCTGTTGATTTGATTTTTCTCGTTAATTGTCGGCTTCGCTCGATTTAGCCCCGCTCCGGCGGTGCTATTTAGTGGCGTTGAAGTTCTTGCAGTATCCGTCTGCTGTCAGACGCAGGCGTGATCGCCACGAACACTGTTTCTATTGCAGAATGGAGGTTTTCCGTGATTGCGAAAAAAAGATTCGAGGCACAGGTTTCGAATAACGTTTCGAATAATCATACCCAAAGTCGATCGCCTTTTTGGGCCAAGAGCCCTGGACATTCCAATGCCGCGTCTGAGGAAAAGGCATTTGCTGTTTTTCAATCTGACATTCTCATTCCTGAGCAGTTTCTTGCGACTTATCAAAGAACCTTCCGGCTGGATCCTGAGAAGGTGCTGATGCTGGCGGTTTTGCAGGACGCTGTGACTTGCTTTCAGGAGAATATTGCAGCAACGTGCAAGAGAAAGCGGGCGCTTTATCAAGAGGCCGAGGAATGGTTTGACGCCGAGGACAAATCCTACCTTTTCTCGTTCGAGAACATTTGCGAGGCGCTCGGCTTCGATGTCAGCTACTTGCGGCAGGGGTTATTGCGCTGGAAGGAACAGGCGGCGGAAAGCCAAAGTCGCCAACCGGTAACGCCGCGCCGCCGGCTAGCAAACGTCAGGGTCGAGCGGTTGGTTGGAGATCGCTGATTCGGGGGTGTGAGCCGTTAGGCGGCGATCGTCGCTACAGAAGATCCGCGGGAAAAGACCGGCGCGCGCGAGCAGCCGCCGGACAGCGTCCAGGCGCAAATCATCGTCCGGCTTACTCATCCTTGAACCGCTAGCGCGCCCCAAATAATCCGCCGTTGAGGAACCAAGCCATATGAAAGTAGGATTGATCGGCCCCCGCGGCGCCGGTAAGACGACTATTTTCAATATGCTCACGGGGCTAAATGCCCAGATCGGCGGCTTCGTCGGCAAGGAAGAAGTCCATCTGGGTGTCATAAAGGTTCCTGATCCCCGAATCGATAAGCTTTCCCAAATCTTCAAACCTCGAAAAACAACCTATGCCGAAATTCGCTTCACTGATTTTCCGCCAAGTCAGGGGGACGACAATCTCAAAACCAACAACGCGATGGTAGCACAGATGCGCGAGGTCGATGCCATCGCTCTGGTCCTCGGCAACTTTGAGGCCGATGCCAAACCCATTAGGGAGCTTAACAATCTTCTCACGGAGATGATTCTGGCCGACCTCGCGATCATTGAAAATCGCCGCTCCCGTCTCAAGAAAGAAAAAGCGCGCCCGCTTGAAGAGAATTTGTTGCAGCGCGCGGCTACCGCTCTGGAAAACGAAGAAAGCCTCCGAAACTTGACGTTCACTCCCGATGAAGAGAGTTTGCTTGCCGGTTTCGGGTTTTTGAGCCGTAAGCCTCTGCTTGTGCTGCTGAACCAGTCGGAAGAGCAGGCTGGGAAAGCGCTGGATTCTAATTATTTGGAAGAATTGAAACGGCGCGGGTTGGAGGGGCTCGCGCTCGCGGCCAAGGCCGAGATGGAGATCGCGCAATTGGACGAAGCTGATCGCGTCGCTTTTCTTAAAGAGATCGGCATAGAGGAACCTGCGCGGGACCGGTTCATTCGCGCCTCTTATCGCTTGCTCGATCTGATCAGTTTTTTTACGTCCGGAGAGGATGAAGTCCGAGCCTGGACCATTACTCAGGGAACCGTAGCGCGCAAAGCCGCGGGCAAGATTCACAGCGATATTGAGCGTGGCTTTATTCGAGCTGAAGTCGTCGCTTATGACGACTTCATGGCGTTTGGCAGCGAGTCCAAATGCAAGGAGGCCGGTAAGCTGCGTCTCGAGGGCAAAGATTACGTCGTGAAGGATGGTGACATCGTTCACTTCCGCTTCGCCGTTTAGCCAGGAGCTTGATCACTAACCCCCCGGCCACCGATCTACGAGTCGCCTCGGACCATCTCAGTATCAAAAGATCGCCAACCGGTAAACGGCAACAAACGCAAACCGGAGCGACTTCCTCTATAAATAGTTTATATCGACAATCAGGGAAGCTCGTTATCTTAAACACCTCCGGCAAATGCCCCCAAAGATTCTCGTCCGAGGGTTAGAGGCATAGCTTGTCTTGGCCGAATTCTTTTGTTAGTCCTGCCCGTGTTCTAAAAATGAAAGGCTAGGCATGAAGACTTTAATTCAAGGCGGATTCGTGGTCGGATTTGATGGGACACAACATGAGATCATCAAGGACGGCGTGGTCGTCTACGATGGCAATCGAATCGAATTCGTCGGCAAAGACTACTCTCAAGCTGTAGACAGAAAGATCGATGCCAAGGGCTGCTTGGTTTCGCCCGGCTTCATCGACACTCATTTCCATTCGGGGATCAATGCCAGCGATTACATTCTCGCCGACTCGACCAAGACTGATTTTTTCGCTTCCAACTATCTGGCGCACGGTGGGCCGACACGCGAAGGCGTGCACTCGGCGCATTTGAAAGACGTTGATATCGGCCAGCGCTATTCCGTAATCCACGTGCTCAAAAGCGGGGTAACTACGACTTTCGACATCGGCGGCGCCGGCGGCGAAGCCGAGCGCTACGTCGACATGATAGATCAGGTCGGTATCCGCTGTGTAGCCGGCCCGAGCTACAAGAACGTCAGCTTCTTTCACGACCGCAAGGGCCGGTTGGAATATGACTGGGACGACGAGCGCGGCAGCAAGGGATTAAAAACCGCCGTCGACTTCGCCAAGAAATCCAACGGTGCGTGCAGCGGCCGCATGACCGCGATGCTCTTTCCCGGCCACGTCGACTCTTGTACCCCCGCATTGTTGAAAGACACACGGAAAGCCGCCAGAGAAATCGGCGTGCGCGTGCAGATACACGCTACAATCAATCTATTCGAGTTTCACACCGTGATGCAGCGCGAGCGCTGCACGCCTATCGAATTGCTTCACAAGGTGGGCTTTCTCGACCCGGAAGTTTCGCTGTCGCACTGTATCTTTGTCAGCGGCCACAGCTGGCTCGCTTATCCGTACGGCGATGATTTGAAGATCATCTCAGATTCCGGCGCCTCGGTGGCCTATAGCCCGTTAAAATACCTAAAGCTCGGCATTGTTATGGAGTCCTTCGATAGATATCGCCAGGCCGGCATCAACATGGGCATTGGCACCGACACGTTTCCCAAGGACATTCTCTCCGACATGCGCTACGCGGCGATCGCGTCTCGCGTCGCCGACAAGAGCTTTCTTGCCGGCCACCCGCGCGACGTTTTCAACGCGATCACGCTCGGCGGCGCCAAAATGCTTGGACGCGACGATCTCGGCCGGCTGCAAAAGGGCGCCAAAGCCGATATCGCTATCATTAACCTGCGCGACATCGCGTTCGGCGCCGTGCGGGATCCGATCCGCTCGCTGATGGAAAACGCCGTCAGCCGCGACGTGCGAACCGTCATCGTCGACGGCGAAACACTGGTGGACGATTACAAATACCTTCGCCTGGATGAGCAAGAGCTGCTCGACAAAGTTCAGAAAAAAGGGGAACAAGTCTGGGACAGTGTTCCCAAATGGCATTGGACCGGAAAGAGCATCGATGAAGTGGTGCCGCCAAGCTTTAAAATGAAATAATCTTACTGGCTGGTTAGAAGATGTAGACAAACTTGTTCTCTCGTCCATGCGGCAAAAAGCTGGTTGCCTAAGGTAGACCACTCCGGCGGACATTTACGTGCCGCGGTTAGCGACCGACCCGCAATCTCCCATCCGGACCGCCGGAATCAGGGTCGTGGTAAGTCGATGCATGCTCGCGGTTTCACGTCATCAAAGTTGCGGTTCGGCACTTGACAGGAGTCTTGCGGGCTTCAAACGTTATGCCCATTTCGTTTGAACTCTCATTCGAGGAAAGATATAGCACAGACAACCAGTTCAACTGAGAGGAGTAAATCGTGTCGGAATTATCAGAGATCAAAAAAAAGCTGGCTATGTCGTCCCGCATGTTGTTCAACGCCGGATTAGTCGATTACAGCGGTCATATTAGCGCGCGTATTCCCGGGTCTGATCACCTTGTTATCCTGCCACACCCGGTAAGTCGCGCTACGGTAAAACCGGACGATATGGTGATCACCGACTTCGATGGGAAATTGATCGAAGGCAAATACAAAGCGCCGTCAGAGGTTAATATGCACGCGCGGGCCTATAGAGCCCGCAGCGATATCCAAAGCGTCGCTCATCTGCACAATCACATGGTTGCCACCCTGAGCATGGTTGACAAGCCGTTCTATCCAGCTTCTTCCAATCCTGGCGCTTTTTTTGGCGCGGGACCATTACCTGTTTACATGGACCCAGCACTGATCCATACGATAGAGCAGGGCGACGCAGTGGCAAAAGCGCTTGGCGCCGCGGATGCGGTGATGCTGCGCGGTCATGGGTCGATGGTCGTCGCTCACTCGATCGAATGGGTATTCGCCGGATGTGTGGACTTGGAAGAAGCCGCGTCCCGGTTCTATAAAGCTTCATTGTTGGGACCTGTCATGATTTACAACGAGGACGAGACGCAAAGGGTCATGAAACAGCGCCGCAAAGACTCGGTGGTTCAGAAGATCTGGGATCACAATGCTGCTAAGACAGAACTCGCCGGTTTGATGAAAGGGATCTAAACCACAGCACAATCGCCGTCGAAGCGCTTAGAGGATGGTGAATACCGGCGCGGAAAGCTCTATTCAATTGCCCGGTGCTTCAACGGGAGTGGTTCAATTGCGCCCGTTTGGGCGCCGTAGAATCTCCTCTTTCGCCACTCATGCGCGGTGCCGCGTTGCGGCCCATCCCGCCTCCATTGACGATATTTCTTGCGTGGAGGAAACTCCCGTGATATAGCTTGCGATTCAATTTCACCCAGGAGTGTTTCCGCACATGTACGATGATTTTCTAGCACGAATCCTTGAGCCCGATGTTTTTCTGCCGTCTCAGTTCTACGGCACCGGCGGGCTGTCGCGTCAGCTCGACGGTGAGAAACGTTTGATGATCGCTATCTTGAAGGACGCGGTGGAGTGTCTAAATAAGTATCGCGGCGCGCGAAGTAATTTAGGAAATAGTCAGTATCAGAATGCCTTGGAATGGGTCGAGGATGAAGGCACCGAGTGGCTGTTTTCGTTCAACAACATCTGCGATCTTTTAGGATTTGATCCCGACTACCTTCGCAAGGTGCTAATCAAGAAAGAAGGCAGATACGCGAGTCCTGTTCGCGGCAAGATCTATTCTTTTCCTGTCGCTAACAGAGCCGGTAGAGGCTCAGCGCCGGCGAGCTCGTAGATTATTCAGTTCGTCTTTGGCAGTCTGCCCACGTGCAGAGTTCTCGCCGAGGATCTTGATCGCCTTTTCAAGATCGGCCATCGCCCGCTCGTCCTCGTCCTGCAACAATAAGGACCGAGCCCTATAGTAGTAGGCATCTCCAAGCCGGTCGAGATTTCCATAGATGGTGCCAAGCCGGGCAGGCGGTTTATCCCAGAGTGGCGAAAGCTGCTGAGCATTGAGATACGCGCCGGCCGCGGCGCGTAAGTCGTTCTCTTTTTCGAGTAATTCTCCGAGATAGAAGTAATTCAGCGGTTCCTTGGGTTCCATACCGGAGGCTTTATCCAGCATAGAGCGGGCCGCGCCGAACTCGCCCGAGTCGGTGTATAGCCGGCCGAGGTCACGGTACAAACCTGCATCTTCCTGGTTAAGTTTCAGCGCCTTCTCATAATTCGCTCTTGCTTGTGACATCTGGCCTTTATGATGCTGTGCCAGCGCTAGAAGATGAAACGCGGCGCTGTCGGCAGGTGTTTGCGCAACCAGTTTTTGAAATTCGTCGATTACCCTATCGGTCTCCTGCCGCGCCAAGCGAATAAGTACCTGGATTTTTCTAAGCTGATCAAAACCTTCGGATTTGCTTTGAACATCGCCGAGGGAGCGAATGACCAGTTGAACGTTAGCGACCCGCTCCTGGGTTATCGGATGAGTCATCATATAGGCCGGCACGTCTATCGGGTTTAAAGATCGCTCCTGATCCAGCGTCTTGAGAAATCCAAGCGAACCGGCAGGGTCATAGCCTGCCGCTGTCATGTAACGTACTCCTAGGGTATCGGCTTCCATCTCCAACTGGCGGCTATAGGCGATTTGACGAGTAGCAGAAACCGCTTGGCCAACGACGCCCGCTGCCTGCGCCCCAGCGCCGCTACGGGCCAACAGAAGCATTCCCACCAAACTCAAAAGTGAAATCGCATCCGGACCTGACTGGCGCGCCATATGACGTCCTTTGATGTGAACTATTTCATGCCCCATGACTCCGGCGATTTCAGAAGTGCTTTTCGCCCGTTCGATAAGGCCAGAGTAAAAGAAGACCGACCCGCCGGGCACTGCAAACGCATTTAGCTGCGGGTCTGCGATGACAAAGAACCGATAGTCGAATGGTTGCGGACCCATCGCTGACAAAATCCGTTGACCGATGCGCTCGATATACCGTTCGATCTCCGGATTGTTTATGTAGGTAAAGTGCTTTTTTGCCTCGCGGCGAAACTCGCGGCTGATCCGTGTTTCCTCGTCTTCACCGGGCGGACTGACACTCGGAAGCGGTGACCGGTAAGAAGCGCAACCTGTAATGAGGAGGCAAGTCACCAACAGCCAGGACCATAGCTTCTGGCATCCACGGGACTTGCAGGTTTGAATCACTCGAAGATTATAGTGAGGCGCCGGGGGCGGTTCAACCGCGTTGCTCCAGCAAGCGCTGAGCAGGTTGACGCTTTCTCATGGACCCCATATTCTGACTCGACCAACAACTCGAGGTATTTTCATGGCGCGTAAATTTGAAGTTCCGCCAGACAAGCTGTCCTGGCGTTGCGATCTATCTTATCTACCCTTCACGTGCACGGCGGAGATGACGCCGCTGGAGGACTTTATCGGTCAGGATCGGGCGATTCGCGCGATCCAACTCGGCCTCGGCGTCAATAAACCCGGCTTCAATATTTTTGTTACCGGGCTAACCGGAACCGGAAAAACCACCATCATCAAAGCCTTTCTCAAGAAAGCAACCGCCGAGCGCGCTCCGGTTCAGGCTGATGCCGAATCGCCTCCGGACTGGTGCTATGTTTACAATTTTACCGATCCGGATCGCCCGCAGTTTATCAAGATGCGTCGAGGCTGGGGAAAGGTCCTGAAATCCGACATGGAACAGCTGATTCAATATCTGCAACGAGAAGGCAGAAGAGTATTTGAAGGGGACGAATTCGCACGTAATCGCCAATCACTCGTGGAGGAGCTGCAGAGAAAGCAACAAGGCCTGATGGAGCCGTTGATGGCCGAGGCCGAAAAAACGGCTTCACGTTGCGGATGACCCCATCCGGAGTCGCGCTGCTGCCGACTAAGGAAGGCAAACCGATGCAAGAGGCTGATTACCTCGCGTTGCCACCTGAACAGAAGAAAGCGCTGGAGGATAAGCGCTCTGAAATAGGCAAAAGGATGGAAGAGATTTGCGCGAAGGAAAGAAAGTAGAGCGCGAAATCAACCAAAGACTTGAAGAGCTGGAAAAAAAAGCTGGCGAATACCTGGTCGCCATCCCGCTAGCGGAGTTGAGAGAAAAATATAGCGATAATCTAAAGCTGTTACGCTATTTCGATGGTGTGCGCGATCATATCTTGAACAGTCTACATCGCTTCAAGGCTGCCGAGCCTGATGCCGCCGCGGCACAGTTGCTGCCGGTGCAGATGGCAGAACCCGTAACCGACCCATTTCTTCCTTATCGGGTAAATGTCATCGTCGATAACAGCGACGTTCAAGGTCCGCCGATCATTGTCGAGACCAATCCCAGTTATCACAATCTTTTTGGTGTCGTTGAGAAAAAGCCGGTGGTAGGGGGTTACATAACTGACTTTACTCTCATTAAAGCTGGCTCTATGAGCAAGGCGAACGGCGGCTATATCGTTCTTTACGATCGAGATGTCCTGGCCAACGCGGGTGTTTGGGAAGCACTATTGCGGGTGATCAAGAATCGGGAGCTGCGGATCGAAGAGCCGGCAGCGTTTTTCGGTTGGGCGCCGCCGCAGGGACTAAGGCGGAACCGATCCCCACCGATACCAAAGTCATCATTATCGGCGATCCTCACCTGTATCGCGCTTTGGCAAGCACCGATCCAGATTTCCGCGAGACCTTCAAAGTCAAAGCGGACTTTGACTTTGAAGTGGCCCGTTCGCAACAAAACATCACCGCGTTCGCTTGTTTTATCAGCGATTACTGCGGCCGCGAAGGCTTGCGCCATTTCGATTCCAGCGGAGTGGCGCGAGTGATCGAGCATTGCGCCAGGATGGTCGAAGATCAGGAAAACTCTCGACCCGTTTTAGCGATATCGTTGACCTGTTGATTGAATCGGAATACTGGGCCGGCAGAGAGAAAGCAGAACTGGTATCAGCCAAGCACGTCGAGCAAGCTATTCTCGAGAAGACCTTCCGCTTGAACCTTTTGGAGAAACGCCTGCAGGAGTTAATCACCGACGGAACGATTCTGGTAGAGGTCCAGGGATCGGCGGTCGGACAAATCAATGGCTTGGCGGTCTACCAGATGGGTGATTTCAGTTTTGGCAAGCCGTCGCGCATCACCGCGAAGACATACATGGGCCGGGGCGGGCTGGTCGTATATTGAACGCGAAGCTAAGCTCAGCGGCAAAAGCCACGATAAGGGAGTTCTGATCCTGAGCGGCTATCTCGGCGGCAAGTATGCTCAGGAAAAACCCCTGTCGCTATCGGCGAGTATCTGCTTTGAACAGTCTTACGATGGCGTTGACGGCGACAGCGCTTCTTCCACCGAGCTTTATGCAATTCTTCTTGAGTCTCTGGGCGTACCGTTGAAACAGAATATCGCCGTCACCGGCTCAGTTAATCAAAACGGGGAAATTCAAGCTATCGGCGGCATTAATCGTAAGATCGAAGGTTTTTACGATCTCTGCCGGGTAAAAGGCTTGACTGGAGAGCAAGGCGTGCTCATGCCGACATCGAACTTGCGCAATTTGATGTTGCGCGCCGATGTCGTCCAGCAGTGGCACAGGAAAAATTTCACATCTACGCGGTGCAATCCATCGACCAGGGCATCGAGGTGCTGACCGATGTAGCCGCCGGGACACGCGATACCGCAGGTAAGTTTCCAGCGGGATCGATCAACGCGTTGGTTGAACAAAAGCTGACGCACTTTGCCGAGCGGCAGCGGCAGATCAACGCAGCCGGACTTGGGCACGATCCTTCGTCAACCACCGAAACCCAAGCAATTTGTTAAAGGAGGTCAGCGCACCGTGATTGCTCGGATTGATAAAAGTTGCGCTCATCGGCGGAAGTGGCGGCCTGTCGCGCATCGGTTTGTGCGCCAAGGGGATGTCGTGCTGCGATCGGTTCGCGTAACAGTAAAAGTAAGGAACGGCAGCCGAATAAATCGGTCGTCCGGTTTTGCCGCGTCGGTCCCAAGGAATTGATGAAATAAGGAGGCAACCGGCAACAGCCAACGGCTATCAGTCTTGGCAACGGAGGAAAAAATGGATTTTGAATTGACGGATGAGTTGGTTGCGGTACGCGATCTGGCGCGGGAGTTCGCTGAAAAGGAAGTAGCGCCGACAGCGGCCAAAGACGATCGAGAGCATGCTTTTAGAGGTGACCTGGTAAAAAAGATGGGCGAGCTCGGATTTTACGGCAGCGTGATCCCGGAAAAATACGGCGGCAACGGCATGGGTTTTCTTGCCATGGTACTCATCACAGAAGAGATTGCTCGCGTTCATAGCGCCATGAGAGTTGCCATCAACATGCAAATCGGTCCGGCGCTCGCGTTGCTGCAGTTCGCTAGCGAAGAGCAGAAGCAGCAATGGATACCGCCCCTAGTGCAGGGCGAGAGCATCGGCTGTTTTGCCATCACCGAACCTGACGCTGGATCGGATGTGGCGGCAATGCGCACGACGGCGACAAAAGCGGGCGATTGCTATGTCGATCAACGGCACCAAACTCTGGATCTCCAACGGGCCGGTAGCCGATGGCGGTTTGCTCTATACCTACACCGACCGTTCGAAAAAACATCGCGGCATGACCGCGTTTTATGCCGATCTGCGCCTGCCCGGTGTGACTCGAAAGCCGCTCGAGACGATGGGAGCCCATTGTTCACCCGCTCGGAGAGCTTACCTTCGAAAACTTTCGCCTGCCTCTAAGTAGCCGTCTCGGCGAAGAAGGAGACGGCTTTAAGATCTGCATGTGGCAGTTGAACCAAACCCGGCTCAACTGCGCCGCCGGCGCCTTGGGGCTTGCCCGAGCCGCCAAGGAAGCGGCGA
>CAVSLC010000023.1:0-349426 GCA_963728565.1 uncultured delta proteobacterium | reverse complement strand
TTTCCGTGAACCGAAGCTGCATGGGCTTTATTTCTCCGGACTTGATTGCCGTAAAGGTGCCAACGCATTGACGGGTAACTTGCCGCCGCTGGTCGTAAGCGATACTCGAATAGTTTGGTCCATTGACATCTAGCGAAGCACCGCTCCCATCTAAGTTCCGTATCGGAAATTCTCGCTCCACACATGCCCAACAAACTATCTTCGTCGAAGAGCTGAACCGTACATTTAGGTTACTCATAGCCCGAGGATCTGAAAGACTCGGTGCTTGTTGTATCGATACTCAGGATACGACGCGCTTGACGGGCTACGACATACCAGTCCGAGCATCTTAACCTCCCGGCACATCGACGTGGCCGGGGGTCACTTCAATCTAACAGTTAGCGCGCGATCGCCACGTTGTTGGCAAACCAAAGAAGGTGCTGGATTAAGCTGATATGGCTGGTTATATAATGGGAGCCCTTTTAGATAACGTTCATCCAGGCGAGAGGGAACCGCTAGCTTGTCTCATTGAAAAATTGACAAATTTCTTCGCTCTGACCGGTAGTATCGTATACAAAATCAATCATGTGCAGAGCGATATCGCAGCAAATGAGTTTTGGCGACGGATGACTGGTGTATAGATCGGACGAAGAACTGAAGAAGGTCATGAGCTTTTGTTCGATGCGCAGTTGCTCAAACCCTTTGAAGAGGCTTTCGATCCAAGTCCGAGCCGTCCGGGCACTGATCTCCCAACGTATCGCTGCTGACTCTGTTTAGTGGATCTCAGAAGCGCTCTGGACACAGGCAAACCGCGGCGAAAAATAAAAATCTATCCAGGGCTCATTCTACTTCCTGTCTAAAGTCAGCATGAACGAGCGGTCAAGCATGTCAGCGACTGTAATCCTTTTCTTAACTCTGCCTTGCTCGAACTCCTGGTCAGCCACAATGCCGATTCCATTTTCGGCTATTTTTCCGTCGATTGGGAAGGAGTCTCGATAAAGATCATAGCCTTGGGGAGCCACGGCCGGATCCATTTTGACGTACTTACGCAGCACTCTAATCGCTTCATCGCGGTTTTCGCGGGTCCAACGCGTTCCCTTCTGATAAGCCCGAATAAACCGGAGAGCCTGATCTCTTTCTTTGGAAAGCCATGACTCGCGAGCAGCGAAGATTTCGTAGGGCCATTCGGGATACATCTCCTTCAGATCGAACAGCTTACGATATCCCATGGCCTTTGCCTGTTCCGTCACAGGAAACCAGATAATGCTGGCGTCCACACCTCCAGAGCTTAGCGCAGCAAAGCGGGCAGGAGTGCTGCCGATTTGCAGTATCGTCACTTCCTTGGGATCGATACCAAAATGGAGCAGGCTGGCGCGAGTTAAAAAATCTGAAAGAGCACCAAAACGACTAATCGCGAACCTTTTCCCCTTGGCTTCTTTCATGGAGGTTAGCTTGGGCTGCGAGTAAAGCTCAAAAGGCATCAAGTTACAAATACCCCAGAAAACTTTCACATCTACTCCCGTTGCCCGACCGAGTACAGGTTCAGCGACGGATGATGCAATAATCTGAACATCACCACCGATGAGCGATTGAAGGTTTGTCGTACCCGAGTTGAACATCACCGGGACGACGTCCAACCCTTCATCCTTGAAAAAGCCTTTCTCGATAGTCACATAAAGCGGAAGAAACGCGACATTTACGGAGGAAACTCCGACCACGATCTTCGCTTGTGCATCGGATTGCGCACCGCCTACAAAAGAAAGCATGAACAAGAGGAACACCAGAATCTGTTTCATCGTGTATTCTTTCACCCGGGTATCTTAAAGTTTCTGGATCACCTTTTCACCGAACAAACGCATTGATTGAAGTATCTCTTCCTGCGGTAAACCAGGTGTCCAGTCGAACCGCACCAAAATGTAATTTGTTCCGAGACGACTTTCGTATTCCTTGATTTGATCGATGCATTCCTCCGGGGATCCCAAAATAAATCGATTTTTCGCTAGTCGATCGAAAGCCCATCCGAGCTCGCTGGGATCGCTCATCGCCTCATTCTGTTTCCATTTGACGTAGATTGAGCGGTACAACTGTTCTAGACACGGGCGCGCCTTCTCCACAGCTAGCTGACGGTTTTTGGCGACGAACGTCTCGCGAATTATAGGCGTGACTGGTTTTTCTGTCTTGCCCGTGCGCGTCCAAGCCTTGCGAAAGAGATCGACCTGTCGCTCAAGTTCATCGATAGCTGAATGTGGGCCAATGATCCAGCCGTCCCCAATTCTTGCGGCACGTTCGACGGCGGCATCGGAATTGGCGGCAATCCAGATGGGCGGTCGCAGCTTTTGGATTGGTTTAGGATCGACGGTTACATCTTTGATCTGAAATTGCTTACCCTCGAAGGTGACGTGATCCTCAGTCCAGAGCCGCTTGATGATCTCCACTCCCTCAACGAACCGGCCAAATCGTTGCGACTTACTTAGGTCGAAGGCGTTAAGTTCCTCATCGCGATAACCTAGACCGAAAGCCGCGAAAGATTTACCATCGTTAATGACATCGAGACTTGCAAGTTCGGTCGCCACGGTGACCGGATGGCGCAAACCAAGCAGCATGACGGCCGTGCCCACCTCGCAATTCTTCGCCTCGGCACAAAGGCGCGCCAGCGCAGGAACTTGGTGTAAACGCTGTAGGCCGGGTATGTTGTAATGCTCGCCCATTGAAAACGCATGAAAACCGCTCTGATCGGCGATGCGTACCTGGTCGATTAGCGTCGGCATAAGCGATGCGGCAGGCTTATCGACGGAAACCTGAGGGTTGAGTTGAACACCAACTTTCATAGACAAACTCCGTGACTAGATATACGTGACAGGCCAAATAGACCTATCTTGGTACCAACCCGATGTTTATATTCTGCTCTCCTACTAATCATCACTTCGCAAACAGTACTCACTCCTACAGGCGCCCGGCATTTCGGAGGGCACGCCACACCTGTTCTGGCGTTAATGGCAGCTTACGGATCCTCACCCCCGTCGCTCGGGCAATCGCGTTGCCGATTGCCGGCGCAATGGAAACGATGCCGGACTCGCCCATCCCCTTAGCGCCGTAAGGTCCGGGTCCATCTCTGTTCTCGATTAGATGTGATTCAAAGACCGTAGGGAGATCGGTTATAAATGGCACGCGGTAATCAACTAGGTTGGGATTTAAAAGCTGGCCGTTGTTATAGAGCAGTGATTCAAATATCGTGTGCCCCAGGCCTTGGATTGCGGCACCTTCATCCTGAGCTTCGCACTGAGCGGGATTAATCGCCTTCCCGACGTCCGCGATACTTATATACCGGTTGAGTTTTACAGAACCCGTCTCGTGATCCACCGTTAAATCCACACTACCCATTCCGGTCTCCCAGAATACCGGCAACTGGGTGTCCATACCCCCGCCCGGTCGAATGTAGCCGCGACCTATGAGTTCCCCGCCGGGCATTCCGAAATACAGACCGACAATCTTGCCGTATGGAACTCGCTTCTCACCGCAAATGACTTCCCCATCTGCGAGCTTGATATTCTCTCGTTGTACGTGAAGGACTTCTGCTGCTGCTTCGATGATTTGTTGCCTTAGTTCTCGTGCCGCAGATCTTACTGCGTTTCCCATTACGGTGGTGGAACGACTTGCGCCCGTCGAGCGGTCAAATGGCGTAGAGTTGGTATTGGTGCCGTGCATCGTGACCTGCTCAACTGGCACGTCCAACTCTTCCGCCGCTATCTGGCTCAACACCGTGCGCGTGCCCTGACCAACTTCGGTGCTGCCAGCCAGAACCATGACGCTGCCATCCGCAAGTAATCGCACGAGGGCCACCGAAACAGGCATCGCTTCGGAGTCAGTGACACCGATTGCGATTCCCAAGCCTCTGTTGCCGCCGGTCTTGGTCTTACCCCATCCGATACTCGCGGCAGCTTTTTTGAGTCCAACTGCAAGATCTGCATCCATAGCTTTTGACCCGGCCCTCAGTTCTTCGCCAGGCTTAAGGAGATTTTCCAGCCGAAAAGCTAGAGGATCGAGATTGATCCGTTCGGCGATGACATCCATATGCGATTCGAGCGGCCAGATCGTCTGCGGACCGCCGATGGAACGCATCGAACCAGCAGGCACGGTGTTGGTGTAAACCGCCATAACATCAATCCTGCAGTTCTTAATTCTATATGGGCCGTGAATGCGGTTTGCAGCTCGCTTCGCGACGCGTGGGCCATTATCCGCGTATGCTCCGGTGTCCATCACGACTTCAGCCTCACGGGCGGTTATGGTGCCGTCTCGCTTAACGCCTGTTTTGATCCGACATTTAGCGGAATGCCTACGGATAGTCAGCATCGATTCGGCAACGCTTTGGGCGATGCGGACCGGCCGCCCACATGTCTTTCTCGCCATCGCAACAACCATAGGTTCGATCTTAAAGTATGATTTTCCACCGAAGGCGCCGCCGACATAAGGGACGACAACTTCAACCTTGGAGTGCGGCAAACCAAACATATGCGCAATCTCAGCTCTGACTAGAAACGGATGTGCAGAAGAAGTCCACAGGGTTATCCCTTGCTGATCATACTTTGCAACGGTGGTATGCGGCTCCATAGTGTAATGATAGATCATTGGAAACTCGTACGACTCTTCAATGATCTCATCTGCCTCTCGCAAGCCTTTGACAATGTCTCCCTTCTCGAAATGCTCGTGGTGGCACACGTTCGATCTTCTCTGCTCTCCGACTCCGCCCATCTCATGAAATTCGCCGACACCGGCCACGCTCTCATGTAAAATCGGGACTGCCTTCACTTAGCGCATCCTCAACAGTTGCCAAAACTGGAAGTTCTTTATAGCGAACCTCTATAAGGGAGAGTGCTTCGTCTGCAATTTCCCCATTCTCTGCCGCCACGACTGCTACTGGTTCACCCACGTACCGGACGTGATCGATTGCGATCAGTGGTCGGTCGCGCAAGCAGTGACCGTAGAAAGGGTCGATGTCTTTGAGGTCGTCACGCGTAAGGATCGCCACAACTCCATCTAGAGATTCGGCCCTCTGGGTGTCGACTGATTCAATCAGTGCATGAGGAAAGATGCTGCGAAGCGCCTTCCCTTCAAGTAGGCCGGGAAACGCAAAGTCGCCAGTGTACTTTGCTTGTCCGGTAACTTTCTCAATGGCGTCCTGCCGCGTGCTACTAATTCCTACAGCAGCTGAGGGATTTTCTGGCATGATCACTCTACTTTTTGATACCCAAGATCTCTCTAAGTTTTGCTGCCAGTCGCGGATCGAGCTTGGACATACCAGCGACAATTCTTTCGATCTCGGCTGGTTCTACTGGATCCAGTCCGAGTTTTGCCTGCTTTATTTCGGCAAGAAATTCGGAATCCTTCATAGTTTGTCGGAATGCTTGCTGCATAAATTTGACAATTCCTTTGGGCGTGCCCGGCGGCAATGCAAAAGGACGAAGAATCGCGCTCTGGTCATGGATACCGATCTGGATCAGTTGTTTTGCATCTTCTGTTTTCGCCAGATCCATCGCCACAGGTATCTTTTCTAGATCCGCCTGCGCCTTTGGTACAGCCTGAATTAGGATGCGCGCATCCCCGCTTTCAAGAGCTTTGCTCCACTGCGACTTCATTACCTCCCAGCCCCAGCATAACCCGCCGATTTCACCAGTTTCGGCGGCAAGGCGGATATCCGCTGTACCCTTGTATCCAGAGACAATCTGCATGGGAAGACCGAGTGCACTCTGAAGCACTCTTGGAACGTCGTAAGTTTCAGAACCAGGGCCAGTAGCTCCGAGTTTGACAGGAGTGTTGGCGTTCATCCACGCACCTAGATCGGTAATGCCTGTGGCTTTGGTCACCGCACAGACCGCATCCAGTTTAGCTGGGGCTCCAAGCCATTCGAATCTTCGCGAGTCGAACTGCGCGCTGGCATTTCCCAGAAGCTGCCCGACCACAACACCACCTATAAAATGACCGATTGTAAGGCCATCAGGTTTCGCTTGGTTGTACGTGTGATTAGCCGCGATCAAACTACCCGCACCGGGCATGTTCTCCACGATGATTGTTGGCTTCCCCGGCAGGTACTTGCCCATGTGACGAGCTATGGTGCGTGCGTACACATCAAAACCGCCCCCGGCTGAAAAACCAACCACTATTCTTACGGTTTTACTGTCAAAGTTTGGCTCTTGAGCGGAGGCGGACGAAAATCCGATCACCACGACAAAGCCTATAATAAACAAAATTTTCCTCATTGTTCCTCTCTGCGAAATCGCAATCCCGGACGATGGAAATGCGGTTAGGTTCCATAAGGGTAATTGGGCACTCCAAGAACTTTTATTAAGTGGTAGGATCAAGCCACTAACGTAGCTGGCCTATCATTGACCGCGAAGTGAATAACATTGCCCTTGTATTGCTAGAATGGTGCAGTGTCAACTCTGGGCCAAGTGAACGTGCGATTGGTAATCAGTTCGGTACATGCATTGGCCCGAGCAAAGAATCTGATCAAAGACAAGAATGTGTAATGTCACGGGTTAGCAAACATTTGCCATGGGAATTTTCGCTAAATCAGCTGTCGACGACAATAGGGCGTTTCATATTTACACGCGAAAAGTAGTTACACTCTGATGGTGCGCTACCTAAAAACAGATTGAGCTGCCGTGCGTACACGCACATCCGAAGGCTCACCCCGCCATATCCTCAATATCCTCGATCGTATACTTATCCATACGGAATGCCCGGCGCGGATTCCATTCGAGCACTTCCATAGTGCGGATTCCGCGACGGTGGTGGGAGTCTTGGGCCGCGATCGAGCGAGCTTCATCAAGACTTGCCGCCAGCATGATGTAAATGCCATAGGCTCCATCACTGGTCGGGCCGGAAAACAACAACCTGCCGTTTTTATGTTGTTCCTCGAGCCAAAGACGATGCTCGTCGTAGTGATTTTGCTTATCGTCTTGCATTTCAGGCTTTGAACGCGAGAGTACGATGTACCACATAGCTTTCTATCCTTTATATGGTGATTTCGTTTTTGAAGTATTGCCAGATCTCATGATAGATCTCAGTAAACCCTTTTTCATTGTGAATTTCAAAAACGTTTCGGGGCCGCGCTAACGGCACATCGAACACTCGCTTCACCGTGCCGGGACGGCTGGTAAATAGGACTACTTTATCTGACAGCGCGATAGCCTCGGTTAAATCGTGAGTAACAAATAGGATAGTTTTTTTGTTTGAATCCCAGATTCGTAATAGTTCGTCTTGCAAGACCATACGCGTTTGCGCATCTAGCGGGCCGAAGGGTTCATCCATCAAAATGATTTCTGGATCATATATCAATGTTCGGATAATCGAACCGCGTTTCTGCATTCCGCCGGACAGTTCGAAGGGATAGTGGCTCTCAAAACCGCTCAGCTGCATCGTGTCGATATATTTTTGCGCGGTTCTTTTTCTCTGATCCCGTGCTACGCCGCGAATCTTGAGTGCAAGTTCGACGTTCTGGATGAGCGTCAACCAGGGGAAAAGATTGCTGTCTTGGGTAACAAAGCCGATATCGGTGTTGATCGAAGTGATTTCCCGATCCTTGTAGCGCATGCGTCCTTCATAGGGCAACGCAATTCCCGCGATGATTTTAAGTAGTGTGCTTTTGCCGCACCCGCTGGGTCCGATTAGCGTCGTAAACGAGCCCCGTTCCACCGGAAGATTTACATCTTTGAGAGCCAGTACGGCCTTACCTTTGGACCGATAGGTTTTTGTGACTTTGGAAAGCTCGATAATTGGATCCATCTGAATACATTACCGCATTGGAGCTAGACGAGTCCTTCGGCAAACGAGAGGCTTTTGTGCTGCTTAAGCGCTGACATTTTTGGCTTCAACCTCAGGCCGCCATTTGAGCAGGCGACGCTCTACTATCGAAAGGAGGCCATCGAGCACGACTACAAGCCCCGCTAGAATGGCGACACCGACAAAGATTCCATTGGTGTCAAACGTGCCCTGGTGATAATTGATGAAATACCCAAGTCCTTTGGTTGCGGCAATGAATTCACCGACAACGGCGCCGATAACCGAAAAGGGTATGCCTGCCCGTAGGCCGACAAGAATGAATGGCAGGGTCGCCGGCAAAAAAACCTCACGTACAACTTGCCAGCGCGAAGCGCCCATAATGCGTGTAATCGAGACGTACTCCTCATTAATCGATCGAAGCCCAGCGAAAGTATTTATAAATACGACGAAGAATACCATGGTCATGATAATCGCGATCTTGGACATCAGGCCGATACCAAACCAAATCACAAACACCGGGGCCAACGCGACTTTTGGTATGCCGTTGAAAAGAGAAATGTACGGGTTAAAAATATCGCCCAGAAGTTTCACACGCCCGAATAGGAAGCCCAGGCTCACGCCACTAAGCGCACCGATTAGATAACCCACCGCCATTTCGGTGAGCGTCGCTTCGAGGTGTTGCCAGATCTCGCCCGTCCAAACAACATGAACGACGCCTCGCGTCACATCACTAGGGCGACTTACCAGTTTGGCTACGATGGGCCAGCGCCAGGCCAGAATTTCCCAACCGATCACCGTGATCAAACCGGGTAGTACAACGAGAAAGCCCGGGCTGCGGAACAAGGTGCTTTTTCGTAATTCGGGGTGAAACGTAGTAGCGGCTTCTTGGCTTGAATCGCTTCGCGTGCTGTCTTCCACTTCCATGATCTAGCTGATCGCTCTCCAGCCGGTGGCGGGCTCGTTACGGTAAGTACTTGTTAGTCCAGAATTCGCCTTCCGCGGTATTCAGATCGCTCTTAAGCAGGCCTACGGAAATGAAAACTTTGTGCATGTTATCCCATCCGGACTTGGTCATCTTCATATCTCGTCGGAACGTCGCGCGACTCCGCGCCATCACTGTTCGAAGAACTGACGGACTAATTTTAGGAAAGTGCTTTACCAGGATTTCGTCGGATTCTGAGGGGTTGTCGAGGATCAGATTGTTACCACGCACGACCGCTCGCAGCAGGGCCCGAGTCGAATCGACATTGTTCTTGAGATAAGCTTCGGTGGCATGAATCGACTCGTGCGGATAGTCCTTGAAGACATCGATCTCATGCCCGATCCGTATGTAGGTAATCCCCCAGCCTTCAAGCTCCGGCTGCTCGGTGTCGGGTATCCCTCCCACAATCATTTCGACCTGACCTTGCCGGAGAGCACCGACGCGCGCAGTGCCAGCTCCTACAGCAGCAAACCGCACGTCAGAGTCCGGTCTTAGATTGTTCTGCCGAAGAATATATCGGACAACTTGCGCTGGTGCCCCGCCAACGGTTGCGGCGCCAATCGTAGTTCCCTTCAACATTTGAACTTTCTGTTGCACCGTCATCTTCTCGACCTTGCCCTTGCTCAATCCCCGCGACTCCAAAAATTTGTTGGTGGTGGCGATGTGCCACTCCAACGACGCGGGAAAGATACCTAGGGCTAACAACCGGTCGCCCTTGGACCGGGCGACGAGAACATCCGATGCTGCGGTTGACGCGAACTGCACATCACCGTTGATCAGCGCCGCCATGGTAACCGCTCCACCGGTGGTCAAGATGTGTTCGAATTCAATTCCTTCTTCTTTGAAATAGCCCTTCCGCTGCGCGATCCAGATCGGCGCGAAATCCAGCCCGGCGGTTGAGGTAGCTAGTTTAATCCTGTAGGTCGGCGTCGGTTGACCGAAGCTTTTTCCGGGCAAATAACCAGCCCAAAGAACGATAGCCATAAAAAAGATGATCCGCATTGTCGGATTGGATGGTCGAAACAAAGTGAGTTCCTCCTTCGAACGCGACGTGGGTTACCGCGAGTGTAACGAGTAGTTAACCGCGAGCCGCTCAGCGCGATAATATTCCTGAAGAAATTCATCCTGTGTTCCATAGGAGCGTTTGGGTATCAGACGGCCCTGGAATGAGACGAGGAGCGGATCCATGTCAAACGGGTAAGGCTCGACCCTGGCCCGGCTTTCATCTTTTATGGTGAAGTTCAGAATCGTGTCTGCGCTGCCTGGTTTGGTCGGAGTAGGAACATTACTCATTGTATTACTGGGACCGTTCTGGCGAATTGTGCTGTTTAAGGGGTAGCGGTTGCAGACAAACTGCCCCATCTGATCGTAGACTTCCATAAGTTTGAAGTTGGTCCATAGCTGCTCATCTGAGACAAAGTCAGCGTACTCCGCCGAGGCTTTCAGCAGCTTCATCAACTCGGCGCGATAACTCTCCTGTTCGCTGAGAAATTCTGCCACCTCCGGATATATCCCGTAGTCCGGCATATAAGGCAGTAGACCACGGCCCTGTGTCAGCAAACCGTCCGCATGTAAGGAAACGATGTAACCAGCGAAAGGATCCTGTTGGGCGAGGCGCAGTATTCCGTGGCGATAGAAATCGAGCCAAACTTTTCCGCCCAGATGTTTGATGCTGCCGATATAGTCGGGCGGTAACCCCTCGCTGTTGAGCTGGGGTTTGATCTCCCAATCCCACCAACCGGTGTCATGTTCCTGAGCTGCTAACACCATTGCCGCATACGGGGTTGGCCGCGCAAAGTCATCGTTGCCCCAATGGGCGGCGAACCAACCGGTAACCTTGGAATGGTCGACTTGCAAAATGAGCAGTAGACGACTCTCATCAAAAGGGCATACCATCATTTTATGTTCTCCCCGCCTTGTTTAAGGCCACCGTTAGAGCTCTTACCACTTCCATAAAAAGATAGCCTACAGAGATCCGATGAGCACCGGAATCCCGCCTGAACTCCCGAACTAGAGATAAAAAAATCCGTCAAATCATTAATCTCCGCACCGTGCCAGCATAGATATCTCGCAGTTCGGTATCGGACCATTGAAGACCTTCCAAAGCCCTAAGGGTATCTTTCTCGGTATTCGGCACGTGGGGAACATCGGTGCCGAACACCAGGGCGCCGCCGCCCCAGGTTGCGCGCGCGCATTCAAACGCAGGACCGTGAGCGCATGCGGTGTCAAAGTAACAACGACGCAAGTAGTAACCGGGAGGATGAGGGCAACTGGAGTAACGCTGATAACCACGATCAATGCGGTCTAAAATCATCGGCAAACTGCCGCCCAGGTGCGACCACACTATTTTGGCGTCAGGGCACTCGGCCAACACACCAGCCAGCGCCAGTTTGGTGGCTGCCATTGCGGTCTCGGCAGGGTAACCTACGGAGAGAAACGTTCCCGGATCGTTCTGCGGAGCGTCGCAGGGACAGGTTGGATGCACCAACACCATCAGCTTGCGGCGATTCATTTCACGCCAAAAGTGGCGTATCTCCGGCGCGTGCAGTTGAAACTCGCCGATGTTGGTTGCTATACCGACACCCGCCGCGCCCAGATCTTGAGCTCGATCGAGCTCGCTCTTCATCTCTGCTTCGTTGGCGCACGGCAACACTGCGACAAACCGGAACCGCCCTGGATGTTGGCGGCAAACCGCAGCTAGACCATCATTGACAATACGCGCCGCAGCCGCCGTACGCGCGCGTGCCCAGCCGATATTCAATGCACCCACCGAAAGTATGGCCATCCCGATGCCCGCTTCATCCATCGAGGCCAAACGCAGCGCCATATCAGCCTGGCCCAGGGGCATCGACATAACATGACTACCGCGGTAGACCAGCGATTGGCCCCGCGGGTTTTCGACCAACTCGAATTCGCTATCGTTCTTGAGCACCTCGGTGAAACTGCCTTCCGGGTAAAGATGGGCGTGCACGTCGATGATATCCATTGAATTCAACTCGTTTTCCGGCATAGGCCGTTAGCGGTCTTCTCGCAGCTAGGACGATGTACGGCAAATGAACCAAGACATAACCGTAATCCGACAATACTTGAGCGTTGTCAGCAGTGAGCGAGGATGGCGAGACTGGAAGCCGTGGGCAGTCGAGCACGCCGTTGGCTCTAAGGCCCCGACGTAAGAAATATCACCTTTAGGGGAATGCGGGGTGGCCTTTAAGGCACTGACCCATTGCCCACGGCTGTAGGGCTCGCTGGCCTCGCGGGATTCGAATAATGTCGGATTAGGGATAATAGTCATAAAAAAGCTTGCCCGATGTTTAGAACCTGATCTCACACGACACGACTTCGCTTGAGCAATTCCAAAACATAGTCAGGCTTCAGCGGTAACTTTTTCACTTCGACACCCAACGCGTTCGACACGGCGTTCGCCAATGCTGCCCCAGCTGCGGTGATGCCGCCTTCGCCGGCGCCTTTCACGCCCAGCGGATTGTGGGGACTTGGGAATTCTTCTGTTGAGATGAACTGTGCTTTGGGCATTTCCATTGCCGTGGGCAACAGGTAATCCATAAAGCTAGTTGCCAAAGGCTGACCATCTTCGCTGTAAACAAATTCCTCCAACATTGCTCCGCCGATACCCTGCGCCAGACCGCCTGCCATTTGCCCTTCGATGATCATCGGATTGATTTTTCGTCCGACGTCTTCAGTGACAAAATAGTCGAGAATTTTTATCTGGCCGGTTTCCGTATCGACTTCAACGGCTGCGATATGCAGTCCGTAAGGGAATGGTCTCTTGTCAGTAGCGAAGAAATCTTCTTCCGAGATACCAGGTGTGATTCCATTCCTAAGCGCCGGACCGGGCAATGCCATGCGCGCGAGGTCGTCAAAGCCGAGCGAACGGTCCGGTGCGCCCAATGCAACCACTCTACCATCTTGGAGGATAAGGTCGGCTACGTCGATTTCTAGACTCGAAGAGGCTAAGCGAAAGAGCTTCTCTTTCACTTTGCGCGAGGCGCCGACCGCGGCGCTGCCAGCCATGACGGTAGAGCGGCTGGCGTTACTACCGTTGCCGTACGGAACTGTCGCGGTGTCGCCGTGAAACACGCTCACGTCATCGATTGAACAATGCAGTTCATCGGCGACGATCTGGCTGAGCGCCGTGGCAATGCCTTGACCAACGGAGTTGCAACCGGAGTACAGCAGGACTTTGCCGCCACTGTCGATCTCGACTCGAGCATACTCCCACGGTCCAATGCCGCTGGTTTCGACGAAGCAGCCGATACCGACTCCCACGGCTCGGCCTTCTTGCTTGGCGGCAGCGCAGCTGTTCTGGAGTTTATCGTATCCGAAACGATCTAATGCCAGATCGAGCTGGGCGATAAAATCTCCGGTATCGTAGACCATGTAGTGAAAGGGATGCTTGCCCAAGTCGTAGGGCATCTCTTCACGACGAATTAGATTGCGCCGCCTTACGTCCGCTGGGTCCAACCTTAAACGGTGGGCAATCATATCGGCAAGCCTCTCACGCACGAAATTCGCCTCATAGCGTCCAGGACTGCGATAGGTGCCCACCGGAGTTTTGTTGGTCAGCACGCAAAAAACGTTAGCGCGAAAGTTTTTGATGCGAAATGGGCCGCGCAGCATCGCCGACGCGGCAATGGCCGGAACGCCGCCATGGGTTCTGGTGTACCCGCCCATATCGAAGAGAATCTCGGCATCCATGGCCATGATGGTGCCATCGTTTTTGACGCCGATCTTGACCCGATGGTTCTGCTGCCGCGACTGATTCATCGTTTTTAGATTTTCCGAGCGGTCCTCGATCCAGCAGACCGGCCTTCGGAAATGCATGGCCGCGAACGGGATCAGGAAGTCTTCGGGATAGAACTCGCCCCGGGCACCGAAGCCGCCGCCCACTTCCGGCTCGATCAAATGGATACAGCTCTGCGGCAGGCCGATGAGATCGGAGAGAATACGCCAGTTGGTGTGGGTCATCTTGGTCGGTCCCCACATCGTTAGAAGTCCCCGCCCCTCGTCCCACTCCGCGACTAAACCCCGGTTTTCCAGCGGCACTGCGGAGTGGCGCTGAGTAGAGAACTCTTCTTCAAATACCAGATCACATCCGTCGAAAGCCGCGTCGACGTCGCCGACATTTACCTGAAAGTTGGCAGCGATGTTGTTTGGCGTCGCGTCATGCAGTTGGGGAGCTCCCGGTTGCATGCTTTGGCGCGCGTCCGTGACAACGCCGAGGGCCTGGTATTCAACGTCGATAAGCTCGAGCGCATCCTCGGCAATGTAACGGCTGTCCGAAACCACCACTGCGACAGGGTCGCCAACATAGCGCACCCTGTCCGTCGCGATTGGAGTTTGCTGCGAGCGTTCCAGGCCTGGAATGACACCGGTACGCATCGGAATTGTTTTCAATCCCGGCATATCAGCCGCGGTAAGAACACCGATAACACCGGGCAGCTTCAAGGCCGCGGGTTGCATCGATTCTTGTGATGCGCGCATGCGCCTGAGTGCTCCGCAAAATAGCAGCGTGAACCATTCCAACGCGCTGGATATCGCCAACATACTTGCCGCTGCCCCGTAGCAGCCTTATGTCTTCCTTGCGTTTAGTTCTTGAACCAATATATGGCATCGCTGTTTACCTGCCGAAAAAAGCTCGGATCTATGGCTCGACAGTCGCTATTCGCCTTGCAATGCATCGCTGGAGATAAGCGGCCGCTATCACCAAACGTCCAGGATGATCACGCCGATCTAAGTGTGAACTCAAACTGCTCCCGCTGTGCCTTGGCGTAGGTCTCTCTGAATTCCTCCTGGCATCGGTAGGCAACACGCGGAATCAGTTTTCCCCGAACGCTGACTCGCAACGGCGCCTGATCGAACGGATAGGGTTCTACGAGCACGTTGTCGCGATCGAGAACACGCAACTTCAGATCGACCTCCTCCTCGCCCAATTTTACCGGGGTTGGTTTGATCGAAGGGCCATAATAACCTTTGCCAGCTGTGTGACCGCCGGTCTCCGGCACAGTTGTAATGTCGTAGTTAGAACAGAAAAAAAGTGACAGCCGATCGAACACCTGCATCATCAGATAGTTCAACCATATTTGTTCCTGATCCGTTGCGCCGGCATACTGTTCCATCTGTTTTAGCCTTGCCAGCATCTGATCGTGATCAGGTTCGCGGTCTTTTACGAACTGCTGAGAGTATTCGTCTTGACGCTCCACCATTGTCGGCATCGTTCCATAACGCTTTTTCGTGAGACCCACGCCGTGCATGCTGACGATCAATCCTGCATAAAGGTCTCGAGAGATCACGTTGTCGATGCCTTTGCCGTAAAAAGTCGATCTGAATTCTCGTGGCGTTCGAGTAAAAGGTATGGGAGCGCCTTGTTCATCCACAGATGGAGATACGTCCCAATCCCACCAGCCGTTATCATGGGCCTCAGCCGCCAGCACCATTGACCCATAGGGCTTTAGGCGTGCAAACTTTTTATTTCCCCAATGAGCAGCAAACTGCCCGGCGAGATCGCCATGGTCATTTTGTGTGATCATTCGGTACCATTCAGAATTGTCTGCAATAATCATTGTGAATTATTCCTCTCTCTATTGCGTGTTTTCCCAACTCAGAACCAGGAGCGATCGTGACACCTAGCTGCAGATCCTATACATCAGTTACCTGCCGCAGGCCGGCTCAACACCGACTCTGAGAGCTATAAATTCATGTCCATAGTTTGCGCAACTCTTGTAGAACGAAACCGTCCAGAGATTCAATTCCTAGCCATTGGGCAATAGCGCCTTCGAGAAGAGGAACCCCCAGCGCGAAATCGAAAATGATCAAGAAAAAGAAATAATTGACCAACCCAAGGATCAAGGATTGCTTATAACCTTCCTTGGCGGCGACTTTTAAAAATGCAATCTGTGAGAATCAGACTCCCCAAGCGGAACCCGAACAGCCAAATTCCCAAGAAAAACACTGCGATCCAACTCCCGATCGTCACCAGACGCCATATTTCAGAGGGCTCGACCTCGGCCGCCTGATGATCTTGAGGTCTCACCTTCTCAACAGTTCGTCTTTCGATGAACCAAACTGAAAGTTGCGCACCGAAATAGCTACTTGAGCCAATGCCAGAATCAGAACAGTAATCCCCACCGACCAAGGAAATAACCGTGAGTGAAATGACCAATCCCTGGCCTCCCAAACGAACCAGAGGATCACCAGCGAAACGAAACAGGCAAAGACTAGATCAAGCGCTCTGTGAAACACGCGCACTCTCCGATTTCGCCGTCCGGCGGCGATAAGAAGACAACATCAAACTGCCAAACCCGAGGATGAACGTGCCCACGACGATGGGTTTGAGAAACAAAGCCAAACCATGAAGTTCATACGATATTAGAAAGTTTCGTTCGATGAGCGTGCCCAAAACCAGACCCAAAATTAACGGCGGTCGCGGCCACCCCAAATAGACCATCGTCAATCCGAGTAGCCCGAAGACAATCGTCAGAAACATGTCGAGCATCGAATTGGAGTCGGCGTAGGATCCAAGGAAAACCAGTAGCAGGATAGCCGGCAAGAGAAGCGCGCCCTTGACGTAAGTGATCTTCACAAGCTGGTTCAGAAACATGAAGCTCAAGACAACTGTAATGACGTTGGAGATGACAATCATCCAAACGAATGAAAAAGTAAGGCCCAGATTTTCAGTCAACATGCTCGGACCCGGAACGATTCCTTGGATCAAGAACGCCCCGAGCAAAATAGCCGTGGAGACGCTTCCAGGAATGCCAAAACCCAGCGTTGGAATGAGCGAACCGCCGATCCCCGAGTTGTTAGCCGCACCCGGTCCGAGCACGCCCCGGACATCTCCGTTGCCAAATCTTACTTTTATCCGCCGCGCTTTGTACTGCGTGCCCGTAAGCCACCCATTGGGAGACGCCCGTCCCTAAACCAGGTATGATTCCTATGATTGTGCCAATGAGACTGCAACGGACCGTGATACCCAAATAGACAAATGTATCTTTGACGCCCTGCATGACACCGCCGATCTTGCCTATTTTCTTCTCCGCGATACTGGTTCCTTTGATCCATAGATCGACGACTTCAGGGATGGCAAAGAGTCCCACCGTAACCGGCACCAAACTCAAACCTTCCCAGAACTCAATCATCCCTAACGTGTAACGAGGCACGCCGGTTTGCGAATCCAGTCCAACCACAGAGAGTAACAGTCCGAGCCCGGCTACGACGATGCCTTTGAGCTTGTTCGTGCCACTTAAAGCGGCGACAAATGTGACCCCTACCAAGGCGAGGGCAAAAAACTCAGGTGATTTAAACGCCAACACAATCGGAGTGATAACAGGAATGCTTATCGCCAATACTCCTGCTCCGATAATTGCTCCCACCAAGCTGCTCATGAGCGCCGCGCCTAGCGCGCGTCCAGCTTCGCCGTTCTTGGCCATCGGATGACCGTCGACGATGGTTGCGGCAGAAATAGACTCCCCGGGTATACCAAAGAGTATGGAAGTGATATCTCCTGTCGTGGATGTAACGGCGAGCATCCCCAGAAGAAACGCGAATGCCTCAACCGGCTTCATATCAAAAGTGAAAGGGAGCATGAGTGCGAGAGTGGTAACACCCCCGACGCCGGGAAGAATACCGACTACAAACCCGGCCAAGATCCCGATCAGCAACAACGGGAATGTAGGGTAGGTAAAGACAGCGGTAAGGCCCGCTAGAAAAGCCTCTGCCATTAGGTTAGGGGTAAATCGAACTTACGATGTTCGTTGCATTTCAACTAAGACCGTGTGTCGCGGCCGATATCTTCTTAAGGCGCTTCCTTGCGCTTTAGGGCTTCCTCCAGAGCTTTCTTGGTCTTGTCATCCATCGTCAGAAGATCATTCACGACTTCCGTCACTTCTTTCCAATTCTTTGGCTCATAGCTTCGCCCGGTTTTTTCGTAATCGGATATGAACGTTTGATCCTTCAACATTTTCTCAAACCCTTGCTGTAATGCTAAAACGCGATCTCTCGGAACTTTAGGGCCGACGGCAAATGGGTAGGAAATTGCCCTAGGTCCATCCACGACCCGGAGCAACCTGCGCGTCGTGTCGTCCGGCGCGGCAGCCTGGGCGGCAACAGCATCCTTGAGCCAGGGATGCTTCGGAACCTCAGGCTCATTAATCACCAGCATGCGGACTAACTGTTTCGGCTCAAACAGATTTTTCAAAGTCGAAGTGAAAGAATCCCAACTGGAGCAGATTCCATCCACCTCGCGACTCAAGACGGCATTCACAATTGGACGCTGTCCGGTGTATCCGTAAATCATGCGGAACTTTAGACCTAATGCCGCTCTGATTACTGCTGTGCCATCGGTAATACCGGATCCCGGAGCCTCCACTCCCATGGTCACCACTTTTCCATCCGAACCTTTGATCTGATCGAGATGACTAACCCCGCTCTCCACATGCACGGCGCAGGAGGTGCTGCCCGCATTGAGGCTTGCGAGCCAATGGTATTTCAAGCCGTCGAACTTAATACCTTCACGGCCCTGCGCTTGCTGAAGCAGCATCTGCGGGTGGAAATCGACAACTTGTGTGCCGTCTTGGGCCAATGTCGTGTAGACGAGATTTGCCGCTACCAGGCTACCTCCGCCTGGTCGGTTCGAGACGATTATATTGGGATTGCCGGGAATATGTTTTCCGAGGTGCTTGGCAACGATGCGCGCGGCTATGTCATAGCCTCCGCCCGGATCGAAACCGACGGTAAGCGTTACCGTTTTCCCCTTGTAGAAGGCTGCGACTTCCTTCTCGTTGAAGCCCTGGGCTCGTACATTGCTTAGCTGAATATACGGCACTAGCAGCAATAGAATCACTATCGATCGACAACCCACGTGAGTTAATTTTCGATTTACTCGTTGCATGATCCAAGACAGCCATACCCTACCTCCTAAGCCTTTCTCTCATGAGCTATTCTCGATGTTCAGACATCGTTGGGTCAGTTCAGGAACAAGACTGAACTTGATTGCCAATTCGCGTTTTATTCAGCCAGTGACCCGGATAGGTACACAATGATCTCTGAGTGCGGTGAAGGTCATACGGACGATAATCGTATGAACGTTTACTTCTAGGCTATAACAATCAACGCCCCGATGGTCGATTTTTAATCGAGCTTATGAATGGGCGTTGGCAATTTTGATCAGATTCAACAGGTAGTCCGGTTTGAGGGGCAGCTTGGTTACCTCAACACCAAGAGCGTTCGAAACTGCATTAGCCAAGGCCGCGCCAGCCGCAGTGATTCCTCCTTCGCCTGCGCCTTTGGCACCCAGGGGGTTGAGCGGGGAAGGGAAATCTTCAGTCGAGATCAGCTGCGCCTTGGGCATTTCCATCGCGGTCGGCATCAGATAGTCCATGAAACTGGTCGCGAGGGGCTGACCATCTTCAGCGTAGACAAACTCCTCCAACAAAGCGCCGCCGATTCCCTGTGCCAAGCCACCGGCCATTTGTCCCTCAACAATCATGGGATTGATTTTTCTTCCGATATCTTCGGTTACTAAATAGTCGAGAATCTTTATTTCGCCGGTCTCACGATCTACTTCGACCACCGCGACATGCACACCGTACGGAAATGGACGCTGGTCCGTGGCGAAGAAATCCTCCTCAGAAATTCCCGGGCTTATACCGCTTTTCAGAGCTGGACCAGGCAACGCCAAGCGGGCAAGAGCGGCGAAGCTTATGAGATCGATCTGGCGCGCCCCGTGCCACAACGTGCGCATCTTGGAGAACAAGATCGCCGATGTCGATTTCCAGCGCCATAGATGCCAGGCGCAAAAGCTTGTCCTTAACCTTGCGCGACGCTCCCACCGCGGCGCTGCCAGCCATCACGGTCGAACGGCTGGCATTACTACCGTTTCCGTACGGAACCTTTGCGGTGTCACCGTGGATCACGCGTACATCCTCGATCGCAACCTGCAGTTCATCCGCGACGATTTGGCTCAAGGCTGTCGCGATTCCTTGACCAAGTGAATTGCAGCCCGAATACAAAACCACCTTGCCGCCATTGTCCACTTCGACACGAGCATACTCCCAAGGTCCTCTGCCGCTGGTTTCCACGAAACAGCCGATGCCGATGCCGATGGCGCCGCCTCCTTTTTTAGCATCTGCGCAGCGGTCCTGCAGTTTTTCATAGCCGATGTGCTCCAGAGCACGTTCGAACTGAAGTGAAAAATCGCCGCTGTCGTAACGTATATTGTGGTAGGGATGCCGGCCGTGATCATAAGGCATCTCATCTTGCTTAATGAAGTTACGTCGTCGGATATCCGCTGGGTCGATGTGGAGTCGGCGTGCAACCATATCTAACAGCCGTTCTCGTACGAAGTTCGCCTCATAGCGTCCAGGACTGCGATAGGTGCCCACCGGAGTTTTGTTGGTCAGCACGCAAAAAACGTTAGCGCGAAAGTTTTTGATGCGAAATGGGCCGCGCAGCATCGCCGACGCGGCAATCGCCGGAGTACCGCCATGGGTTCTGGTGTACCCGCCCATATCGAAGAGAATCTCGGCGTCCATGGCCATGATGGTGCCATCGTTTTTGACGCCGATCTTGACCCGATGGTTCTGCTGCCGCGACTGATTCATCGTTTTTAGATTTTCCGAGCGGTCCTCGATCCAGCAGACCGGCCTTCGGAAATGCATGGCCGCGAACGGGATCAGGAAGTCTTCGGGATAGAACTCGCCCCGGGCACCGAAGCCGCCGCCCACTTCCGGCTCGATCAAATGGATACAGCTCTGCGGCAGGCCGATGAGATCGGAGAGAATACGCCAGTTGGCGTGCGTCATTTTAGTCGGTCCCCACACGGTGAGGCTTCTGCGGCCTTCGTCGAACTCCGCTACTAAGCCGCGCGTCTCCAACGGCACAGCCGCATGTCGCTGGATCGAAAATTCCTCTTCGATGATGAGATCACACTTAGCGAACGCGCTATCGACATCGCCGACATCGACCTGGAAATTCGCCGGGATGTTGTTCGGCACGGCCTCATGAAGTCGCGGTGCTTCTGCCTGCATGCTGCTCCGGGCATCGATCACCGCAGGCAACGCCTCGTACTCCACGTCGATAAGCTCCATGGCATCTTCGGCGATGTAACGATTTTCCGCCACCACCACGGCTATCGGATCCCCCACATAACGCACTTTGGTGGCTGCTATGGGAAATTGCTGCGAGCGCTCCATTCCTGGAATTATGCCGGTCCGCATCGGAATGCTTTTCACTCCGGCCATGTCGCTTGCGCTAAGCACACCGACGACTCCAGGCAACTTCAGGGCAGCAGCCGCATCTATTTTGACGATCCGCGCATGCGCGTGCGCGCTGCGGAGAATTGTCGCGTGCGTCATGCCTACACGATGAACATCGGCAACGTACTTACCGATGCCGCGAAGCAGCCTTAAATCTTCCTTACGTTTAACTCTTGAACCAATGTAAGCCACAAGTTGTAACTCTCTGAACTCGCAATGCCCTTAAAATCGGCATTAGATCGAAATACCAGTGTTATTCGTTTGACTTGAAACGGAAAGAGAACAGAAAAGCGCAGCTATAAATTTGACTTGCCCGTATTCAAGGTCTTCGCTGTTTCCTGAATGGATTTGATGATGTTGTAGTAACCGGTGCAGCGACACAAGTTTCCGCTGATCCATTCGCGGATGTCGTCTTCACTGGGGTTAGGGATCTCTTGTAGGAGCGCTACCGCGGTCAGCAAAATTCCCGGAGTGCAAAAACCGCACTGCAGGCCGTGAAGCTCCCAAAATTTTTCCTGCAGCGGATGGAGCGCGGTCGGAGTGGGAGCCAACCCCTCGATTGTCTTCAATTCGGCGCCGTTTACTTGCACCGCGAACATCAGACAGGCGCGCACGGGTTGATTATCCAAAAGAACAGTGCACGCCCCGCAAACGCCGTGTTCGCAGCCGACATGGGTACCGGTAAGACCAAGATCGTCCCGTAGGAAATCAGTCAGAAGTTTTCGAGGCTCGACATCGCCTCGGTACTGACGGCCGTTGATAGTAACGTTGATCTCACGCTTGCTCATTTTTGCTTCTCTTCCGCCTCTGTTCCAGGTGTTACATTTACATTGCAGCGCGAGCTGCTGCCTCTTCCAAAACGCGGCGCGCCAGCACCTGACTTACTTCCCGTCTATATTCAGAGCTTGCGTGAATATCGGATTCCGTGTCGAGTTCCGCCGCGGCGGTAGCGGCGATATCCGAAAACATTGTCCGGTCGGGCTTTTGTCCTATAAGAGGATCTGTCTTCTTCGAGAGGTGGGGTTTCGCACCGGTAAAGACTAATCTTACTTTGTCTATGCTCCGATCCTCCCGAAGCGAGATTACGCTCGCCACGGCTGCCAACGCGAAATCTCCGTGGCGTCTACTGACTTCCTGAAAGCCCCAACCAGTTCGTGATTTTGCCTGAGGCACGCGTATCTCGACTAAAAGCTCGCTCGGCTCCAGGATGGTTGTCATTACATCGATGAAAAAATCCCTGGCGGGAACAATTCTTTCTCCCTGCATGCTACGCAACAGGAAGGATGCGTCCAGCGCCATCATTGCCAGAGGGAGTTCCGCGGACGGATAAGCGTGAGCGATACTTCCCCCTATGGTGCCGCGATTACGGATGTGGATGTGGCCAATGTGCCGAGCTGCTTCTTGCAAGAGTGGCCAACCCGCGGCCACCACTGCGGATCGCTCCAGGGCACGCTGTCTGGTCATGGCACCGATACGCAATTCGCCATCTACAATGTTGAGGAAACTGAGTTCACGAAGATTATTCAAATCGATCAAAAGCGCCGGGCGAGCCAAACGAAAATTCATCATCGGAACCAGGCTTTGTCCACCAGCAAGCGGCCTTGCCGCATCGCGGTGCTGCTCCAGTAGCTGTAAAGCCTCGGTTAGTGATTCCGGAGAATAATAGTCGAATGAAGCTGGCTTCATGGTTGTCTCTGTATGGATATAGAAGCAATTATGCGGACGCTAAGGTATGCGTGATCGTAAGACGTTCTGCGCGGTAAAATTCCTCAAGAAAATCTTCCGGATTCTTATAAGCGCGATTGGGTATCAGCCGCGCCGAAAAAGAAACACTTAAAGGATCGAGGTCGAAAGGATACGGTTTAACAACTGCGCGATTAGCAGAAATGGTATCGAGACTTACTTTTACCGGCCTCGCGCCCGGTCTTACCGGTACGTCCACATCATTTAGCGTCTTAGTCGGCCCAAGCTTGCGCGCCTCACTGGTCAACGGATAGCGATTACATAGGAATTGCGCCAGCTGGTCGAAGACCTCCATATATTCGTAATTCGTCCACACCTGATCCTCGGAGCTGAAAGCCTTGAACTGATCCGATTTGCGCAGATCATCGAGCAATTTGAGCCGCAGTTCTTCCTGATGTTCGACGTAAGCCTTCACCCGCGGGTCCGAGGTACGGTCAGGAGGATAAGCGTATTTGCCGTAGCCGCCGTTCATGAGCGCGACGCCATGCATCGCCATTAACATGGCTGCATAACTATCGCGTTGCCGGACGCGGTCTACCGCATTCTTATAAAAGTCCAGCCGAAGCTGCCCCAGGTATTTAAGGCTGCCATCGTGATAATCAAGCGGATAACCCTTGTCGTTGAGAGTTGATGGGCACATTTCCCATTCCCACCAACCGGTATCGTGTTCCTGCGCCGCTAGAACCACGGACGCGTAAGGCTCGGGCTTGGCAAATTCCTTGTTACCCCAGTGCGCGGCGAGATATCCCGCAACCCGGGAATGATCGATCTGTAACGCCAGTATCAATCGCCCATCGTCGTAAGGATATGACATCATAAACCCGATTCCTCTCAGATTCCGCTTGATTCGTTTAACAATCCCCTAGCAACCAACTGCTTCTTCTGTCAAGGATCCAAGCAAATCTTGAAGACAAGTCTTACCAGACAACTTGACCGCCGTTCGGCTGAACAAGTTGCCCGGTGATGTAGGCGGCGCCGGAACTCAGCAGAAATTCAACGACGGCAGCAACTTCTTCCGGCTGCCCGAGGCGCTTGATCGGCAGCCGGCTCTCAAAATTACGACGAGCGCTTTCATACTGTTCCTGTGTGCGGCCGGAGCGAAGCAACGGTGTATCGATGGGACCCGGACCAATCGCGTTTACTCGAATTCCATAGGGTGCGAACTCGAGCGCGAGAGATTTTGTTAGCGAATAGAGCGCCGTCTTGGCCGCGCAATAATTCGCTGCATTAGGGACACCGACTACGGCGAAATCGGAAGATGTTATAACGATCGCGCCACTCCTGCGCTCGACCATGTGACGTAAAACGGGCTGACAGAAATTAAATGCGCCGGTAACGTGAGTATCGATAACTAGATTCCATTGCGTAACGAGTCATCTCATCAACAGCTGACCGTGCATTCAGTCCAGCATTGCTGAAAAGGCAATCAATTTTTCCGAACCTGTCGGCAACTTCTGAACACCAGCTTTCGACAGACTCGCGGTCGCGGACATCAATCAAGCCGGTAAAACACGTACCGCCCGCTCGATTGGATCGTTTTTGCTGTTTCCCTGAGCCCCTCTTCATTGATGTCACAGGCGCAAATGATGCAGCCGGCATGTGCCAACCTCAACGCGGTTGCTTTGCCGATGCCACTCCCCGCGCCGGTGATAATACTGACCCGGCTGTCTGTCTGAGTCACCACAGAGACGCTCCCCCATTAACACGCAGATCCTGTCCGATAAGATAGGAACTCTGTTCGCTCAGAAGAAACATGCAGGCGTCAACCATATCTTCGACAGCCCCGATCCGTCCCAGTGGAATGCGCGACCGTCTCTGCGCCAAATCGGCATCTGATAAAAAAGCGCGTGGTTGTGGTGTATCGGTGATTCCTGGAGAGATTGTGTTCACCCGGATGTTGTCGGCCGCCGCCTCTATCGCTACGGTCCGCGCAAGACCTAGTATGCCACCCTTTGACGCCGCGTAGTGCGCCCCCTGGACGCTCCCGGTTCTCGCAATCATCGAAGAGAATAATACGATGCGACCGAATTTTCCGGGGCGCATGCAGCGAAGCGCCGCCCGGCAAGAGAGAAACGAACCCGTAAGGTTGGTTTGCAGAGTTTGCTGCCAGTTCTCGGGTTCGAGTTCGAGGAAGGGCCGAGGTCGAAATATTGCCGCGCAGCAAACCAGGTAATCCAGTCTCTTAGAAAACGACTGAATGCGGTCGAAGGCACAGTCGACTTGAGCCTCGTTACCGATATCCACCGAGTGAAAATGTATGGCTCCCGCGGCGCCAGGATCGGCGGGTGCATTGTCACTCAGGTCTAGCACGTGCACGGTTACTCCCGCGGATTGCAGACGCCGCCCTATGCCGGTGCCGATGCCGCCACTTCCTCCGGTGATCACTGCTACGCGTCCTTGATGTTCGTTATTTTTCGCCACGAATCTTGATCCTCGACCTAACCTCGTGTAAAGCGGCAAGCCCTGAGGGCGCAAGGTTTATGGTTTCTCACCGGATAACTCCTGACGGGCTTCTCTGACGAATTGAAAGTCAACGACGCGAGATAGCGGAACGCGACCTTTTATAGCTCCAGTTTGCCTCGCGACTTCGAGATCCTTTTCCAAAGCTTGGTCTGAGACCATGCCGTTGGCTGGATAGGCTTGGACCATTTGGTCATAGGCGTTGTGCGCGAGATCGTCACTGATCTTGAACCAGTCTCCCATCAATGCGAGCACTTCACTTTTGTGACTTCGGTCACGAACAAAATCGATCGCCCGAAGTGTTGACTTAACAGCCCGCTTCAAAAGATCCGGCCGTTTTCTCATACTCTCGTCAGCGGCGCCAAGTCCGGCCATGGGCAATCTCAGAGCATCGCCCAAATAAGTGAGGTTGTGAAAGCCGGCCTTCGCGGCAACTGTTTGCCAGGGCACGGCGATGACGATGGCGTCGACGTTGCCTGCCTGCATTGCCAGAATGCTCGTGTTATGGTCACCAGTCACGACCATAGAGACATCTCTGTCCGGATCGAGACCGCTTTGGGCGAAAAGCTCCTTTGTCATCAAGTGAACGGAACCTCCCAGGGAGGCAATGCCGATGGTTTTGCCTTTCAACGCCGGGATGGATTGCACCATGGCTTTTGTGACCAAGAAATACGCCGGCCGATCGGCGATCACCATAAGGCTTTTTACCGGCAAACCTCGCGCCGCAGCTCTGACCACAGAACCATGAACCGTAGCAAATTCTACTTGCCCGTTAACCAGAGCGGTAACGCTGATGTTGGGCCGCATGAAGATCAGCTCGGCCCGTATCCCCTCCTGTCGAAAATGGCCGTGCTTTATCGCAGCGACAATCGGCACAGTCGTGAAACTGGTAGAGGGATAGGCGATCCTGATCGCGTCGGCAGCCACTCCTCGAATTGGAAAGCAGAGAATACATAGCAGCAGCAAGGCAGATTTCATGTCTCTGCTCCTTTACGGGTCATGGCTCGAAGCTTCAAAACAGAAGGGCGCCGGCAAACAGGACCGCCACCGGTGCCTGAAGTGAATTCATGGACTTGGCTGCGCTCAGGATCGCTTCCTGCACATCTTCGGTTTTCTCCACGGAACGATGGGTAATGCGCATGCTGTCGAGTAACGGCTTCGTGCCCCAACCGAACGGCACGGAAAACCAGCGCTCGTCGCCGAGCTCGCCGCGATGACTGATCAAGAGTATGATCGGAATACCAAAAGCTATCGGACCCCGCAGCAGCGCGTACGTGCCCAACGTAAAGCCGGTGTTTTCGACGAGCAACGCCGGCTTGAGCCCGCCCAGCCATGCGCCCATGCATACTCCGACACCGTCGTTTTCACTAGCCACTTGCCGGTAAGTTACTCTCGGATCATCCGATAACGGCAGGTAAAGCTCTTGAAACGCGGAGTCCGGTAAACAGGCTACGAAATTAATACCAGCTTTGATGATGGCATCGTGGGCCGCTTTGGCTGCTTCAGCTTTCATCGGGTTCTCCTCGAAGTGTTCAAAGGCCAAGTTTATCGAAGCTTTATTTATGGTTTCGGAGCACCGAGGATTTCAATATTGGCAATTTTTTCTATGTGACGGATCAATTTATACTTGTTCTCCTGCCCATCCATTTTCGGTCCCGCGCCTCGCCCCAGCGCTTGAATTTTGGCAACCAGAACGGAAGGCCCTTGGACGGACAGGAATCGCGCGACCTCGGCACCCAATGAATCCTGGTTGCGAAGCGTCCGGACATTTTCGATTGCCGAGGCTTTCGCGATGGCGGCGATATCGGTTCCGGTTGCGGTCTGGCTTTTCGGTCCGCCACGGCTACCGAATAGCTGTTCGTTGTCAAACACGATCATATACAGATTCTTTGGCTTATAGCTGCCAATCACCGGCAGGATGCTCGGGGCCAGTAACATGCTGCCATCGGTGTCCAGCGCGAACACCCTACAATTCGGCAACGCCGTCGCCAGACCGAATGCTACCTGACTCACCATACCCATGCCGACCAGATAGAGATTTCCAGGACGATCAATAATCTGATAGCTGTCCGCCGTCGTGCCCGCCAGCGCTGCCACCACAAGATCCGTTTCCTTTAGGGAGTACTTCAGTTCCTTCAGAATCTCTTGCCTTTGCGGTTTTGAATTTTCGCTGCTCATACGCTTTTTTCTCCTTACACCGAAAGTTGGCGAGCATTCGATCTGATCTACTTTCCTTCCGCGACTTCGCGGGCCATAGAGAAATCGAATAGCTTCTCGAAATTCGTCAGTTTGCCTTCGAAGGGTGTCCCCAAAAGCGTGTTCTCGATCGCTTTTTGCGAGGGGATGCCGTTACGGGTGGCGTACTTCGTCACAAGAGCATAGATGTGATCGACAATCGCTGTCTCCGATGTTCCGAGTCTTTTTCCGATGAGGCTTTTCGTGTCAGCCGGCTGCGCGTGCATGAAGTCCAGCGCGCGAGAGAGCGCACGGACAACTCGTTTTACCTCGTCACGATTTTGTTCCACTTTTTTTCGGCTGACACCCACCCCGGCAAGCAGGGTCTCGAGATACTCGCCCAAAGACAGAAGCGTATGCCCACCGGCTTTGTGGGCAAAGAAATTGGCCGGCACCTGGGACACGATGGCCGCCAGCGTCGCGTTCTGAAGTCCCGCTATTCTGGCGGCATCTCCACCCACTGCTAGAATCTTGATCTCCTTATCGGCGTCTATGCCGTTGGCCTTGAGCCCGAAACGCAGGGCATACTCGGTGGAGGCTCCGTAACGGCTGATTCCTACCGTCTTTCCTTTCAGTTCGGCAAGCGATTTGATGTCGCGCCGGGCGACTAAGTCGAAGAAAGTTCGATTGTAAATTCCGGCGACGGTTATTACGGGAGCGCCGGCGGCGCCGGCACGCAGTACGCTGGACACGCTTTGATTGTAGTCAACATCGCCGGTAATCAAACCATTCACGGCGAGGTCCGAACGCATGACAACATACTGCGCAGTGAGCCCCTCCTTGTCGAAGAACTTTCTTTCAATGGCGACAAGATACGGAATGCTGGTGAGGGTCATCGATGATGTTGCGATCACGATTTCCTTGGCCTGAAGGGGCAGCGTAGAGAAAAGCACAAGAGCGATACCAATGCCCATATGATGAGCCCATTTTATAGATCATCGTCTCCTCCGAAATCCGCAGTGGCTGACAAAAGTGTCAGAGAGACATTGCCCTGAACAAAGTAGTCGATAGCGGATTTTCCCTACGCTTATCAGCTGCTTTTAGATCCTCCAGTTCACGTTGATCGCAATCCTCATGTTATTGATTCCATCCTTGCGCCGATGAACTTGGTATAACGATCAGCGATTGATCACACCTTGAAGTTCGTTCACAACCGCTTTGAAACCGTAAAACCGTTGCGGATTGTCCCATGCGATCTGACGTTTATGCTCATCTGATATATCTTGGCGCTCCTGAAACATCTTCACCGTATTCGGCCAGGAAGTATCCCAGTGTGGATAGTCAGACGAGTAAAGGAGCTTTTCCGGGCCGATGCGCTCGATGACATAGGGAACCGTTGATTCCTCCAGTTCAAAAGCATAAAAAAAGTTTTCGCCGGCCATATATTCGCTCGGTTTTCGTTTCAACAGCGGCGCTTCCTTGGACCGCTTCTCAAACTCTTCGTCCAGACGGTCCATCAGGAAAGGAACCCACCCGCAGCAAGCCTCAAGTGCAGCGATACGAAGCTTGGGAAATTTTTCCGGCACGCCGGCAAAGATAAGGCCGGTAATCGCCGCCATGCATTCGAACGGAAAAGCTAAACTGTGCACGGATATGAAGCTATCGAAACGCCCGGTCATGCGCTCGGCTGCGCGGATACCGCCATGTAAGGCTAATCCGAGACCGAGTTGTTCCACTGCTTCGTAGAATGGCCAAAACTCGCGTTTGCCGATGTCCTGGTCTCGCACATTTGTCGGCATCATGACGCCCACCAATCCAAGCTCCTCACTGGCGCGCCGTACCTCTCGAATCGCGGCGTTGATGTCCTGTAAGGCAACCATTGCCACGCCCTTGAGCCGATCCGGATCATGAGCACAGAACGCCGCAAGCCAATCATTGTAGGCGCGCGCAATATCGGTCGCCACATCTGTTTCTCGTTCGGCATTGAGCGAAAGATGAGTCGGAAAGACTACCTGGATATCGATTCCATCCAGGTCCATATCCGCCAATTGTACTTTCGGGTCTTCATTGCGCTTACCTAACGTACCACTAAAAGATCGATCCCATGCCTCAGACGTCATCAGGGGTCGACCGCGATACTCTTCCTTCAGATACTTCTTGAGGCTACCCAACGTTTCGGTGACATGCCCATCGGCATCTATGATTGGAAATGCGTTCATGTTTGTGATCCTTCTTTCGCTTTTTATTTTTAAGGAGGAACTCTATTCAGAAACTGATGCCCGAGCCCAGGGGTTCGAGTTACCAACGACATCCGGAGATTACTCTTTAGCCGGCTGCTGAAAAAGACCATATTGCTTCGTTGCGCTCAATCGCCTCGCTGCAACGTACTGTAAGTGCGCTTTAGCTCGTCGATTTTTCACGCGCCTTGTATCTTTTTGAGCAGCCTGCAACCAGAGTTTTCAGCAACCTCTTTAGTACTTCAGCCCATAGCTACGAAATATCTTTTCGACAAATCCATTGTCGATCAGACCCCTAACCACGCTGTCATCCACCAGATCAGTCGCGTTCACTTCGCCAACGCGAGGATTATACGTTCGCATAAAACGTTGCAAATTTTTCAATCCCTCAACCGCAGGATAAAGACCCATATCGAGATCCCTTTGCAAGTATCGGTATCCCTGTTCCGCAATCGCGCGATCGGTGATTTTTAGTCTTTCCATCAAGGTTCTGATCACCTGCGGTTTTTGGGTTGGCGATTTGACAAATGCCAGCCCTTCGATCACCGCTTGAAGCAAGTTCGTCGTGAGAGTGCGTTCTTTCTGGAGAGAAGTTCCTTTAACGATGACGCCTGAGCTCAATGTCTTGATGTTGGCTGAATGCAGATCCGTCAGGATGCGGAAACCCTTGGATCTGAGATCCTCGGCCAAAGCGCCGTTGAAGAAAGCGGCATCGATATTACCGCTTTCGAGTGCTCCCCGTAATATCGATTGGTCGCCGATGGGAAGCATGCGAATTTTATCCCGTTGTTCGTCAACATCGAGATATTCCAATCCCAGCTTTGTCGTAATCCACTGAGTTCCCCCCACGCTCACGACACCCATTCGCTTGTTTTGCAGATCTTTCGGCTGTTGTATCTCAGGGCGTGTTACTAAGAAATGCGTCAGACGGCTGCCGAAGGAGGCTATGAACCGCAAATCGATGCCGCGTCCGGCCACCGGTAGAATTCCAGATCCACCGCCGTAGCTAAGATCGATGTGACCGGAAATTAGCCCCGCGATATGAACGGAAGTAGTTCTGACAAAAACAAGTTCGGGCTCAATACCATACTTGGTAAAAAACCCCTGCTCTTGCGCGACCCAAAGCGGAGCGACCGGCGCCTGCATTGCAGAATAGCCTATCACCAATCTTGTCCGCTCTTGCGCCGCCGTCACGGTCGCCGGATATAAAATAAGCAAGGCAATTGCGAGAGTTGATAAGCGACGGATCACGGATAACTCCTCGGCATTTAATTCCTAATCGCAAGCCTTCTGAAAACCGTGAGCGTTCAGTTTCTCAGTTGAGTACCGTCAAAAGCAGATTCAAGCTCCTGAGTTCGAGCCCGCACAATCTGTGTTCTTCTCATGAAGGGCTGTTGGTAACCTCCCGCATGAGTCGCGCAGTATACAGCCGTCTAAAATCTTTTCGGATCTCTGCTTCATGAGCTTGTTTGTTTCGCGCGTAAGGACGCTACAGCTAAATTCAACGACCTAGGGTCCTAGCCTGCGCCTGTGGTTAATATCCAAGCGCGTAGCCATCTCGCCTTGGATCTGCCGCAGCCATAAATACCTTCCCATTGTCATGCAGGCGAATGGCTTCCACGCCGCCAAAGGCAAATTCCCAAGGAGCGCAAACGGTCACTTGATAGCCTTCGCTGATCAAGCGCTCACTGACATCGCGGGTCATTCGGCTTTCTAACTCCACGCAACCCGTGTTCTCGCTTTGCCAGCGGGGCGCTTCGATGGCCTCCTGGAGGTTCATTCCGAAATCGACGATATTACATAGCGTCTGCGTGAGAAACTGTGTCTGGCCCAAGCCACCGGGTGTGCCGATCGCCATAACAGGTTTATTGTCCCTGAGAATAAGCGCCGGACTCAGGGTGTGAGCAGGAAGCTTGCGCGGGCCAAGCTCGTTCGGGTGATCCGGGATCAGATTGAAACCTGACATACGGTTGTTCAGGACGATGCCGGTGCCATCGACGACGACACCGCAGCCAAAGCTTTGGTGCACGCTTTGTATGAGCGAAGCCCAGTTGCCGAATCTGTCCGCAGTTGCAATGTACGTCGTACTTTTCCCGTGACCTTGCAGACCGCCGGCTAAATCGCGGCTTTCTTTTTTTCGTGGAAAAGCATCAAGAAACTGTGTGACTTCGTCGGGTCGATACCGAGCCGGATCGGCGAGCCATGATTGACCCGCCCGCCAAGCTTCTTCCTTAACTCTGACCTGCAGCGCCACACATTCTCGTGTGTTATGGCCCAATGCTGTCAGATCATGATCCGCCAAATGCTTTAGTTGCAGCAGAAGTAGCAAGCCATACGAATTCGGCGGCGGCACAAATACTTGATATCCCCGGTAGGTCGCGGAAAGAGGTTCCTCCCACTTCGACTGATGCTCGGTAAAATCCTGCCGGCTAAAGCATCCGCCGCAATCGTCCGATTTCCGAACGATTGATCTGGCTATGTCGCCGGCGTAAAACGCCTCTCGTCCGCCGCTTGCGATACTTCTTAAAGTCGCTGCCAGATCTTCTTGCACCAGCAAATCGCCGACATCGGGAGCTTTCCCGTCCGGCAGGAAAATCGCAGCCCACGCCGGATCGGCGCTAAGCGGTTTGCACGAGGAACGAACCACTTTGGCAAGATGAGGAAAGACGGGAAAACCGCCGTCCGCATATCCGATAGCGGGTTTCAACAGATCGCCGAGGGCGCGGCTACCCAGCTTGGACGCCGCCTCAAACCACGCATCGACCGTACCGGGTGTGGTCGCGGCGAGAATGCCGCGATGCGGAATGATTCCTGAATAAGCCTCCCGCCGCAGTAGTCGCGGAGAGCGTCCGCTGCCGTTGAGAACGAGCATGCGCCGCTGCCTCGCTGAATAGAAAATCCCGAAAACGTCGCCGCCTAAACCGCAGTGATAAGACTTTACGACGGAAAGAACCCCGGAGGCGCAAAGCGCCGCGTCAACGGCGTTGCCCCCATCTTTCAAGACGTCCAGCGCTGCGGCCGAAGCCAACGGGTGTCCAGTGGCAACCATGCCATGGACGCCCATGATCACCGGCCGATGGATTAGCGATTCGGAGCTCATGACAGGGTCAATCTAAGTAGCCGACCGGCGGACGACTGCTTCAGTTTCGGAATGCAAAGCGACGGCCGGTAATGAGATTAGATTAAACCGGCCAGCCGTGTTGTGAGAGATCGATGGGAGTGCCGTCGGGATCGTGAACTCGATACTCTGCCTCCCGGTTGGGCGGTCGCTTCTGGATTTCGGTTGCCGCACCGAGATCCCTGCACAAGGGTTTTAGCTCTTCGATATTCTCTACTTCGAAACCAAAGTGATAGAGACCTTCCTTGTAATTTCCGCGCTTTTGGATGATGGCCAAATTGAGATAGCCGTCGGACAAATAAATAGCCGGGCCAACTCCATCGATTACCTTCATGCCGAAAACGGTCGTGTAAAAATTGACCAGCCTTTCTCGATTGTCGGTTACGATTGCCAGATGACGAATACGCGCCATAGTTATCAAGCCTCCCTCTCGTGTGTTTTATGACTACTTGTACAACTTATCGATGAAGCCTTCCGCCGCTAGTTTCCGTACCGGAGCAAAATACATATGCCGATCAATGTCGATCCCGGCCAGCTTCGGAGCCACTCGACGGCTTATCTCCAGTGTCGTCTTGATCGCCTTGTCCGAGGGTATCGGCACTCGGTCCAAGTCTTCTCTGTAGCGTTCGTAAGCGCCTTGCACCACCCGGGTGTCCGAAGTTCTCATGTACTTGCGCATAATCTCCAAGGACTTGTCGCGGTCCCTGACGATTGTGGCTATTGCCTGAGCATAGCCGCGCAGCACATTCTGAATAACCAGCGGGTTTTCGTCGGCAAATTTCCGTGAAGTCCAAAGGGCGTCGACGATCAGAGGGATGGGTTCGATCTGCAGAATTCGGAGACCTCGCTCCTCCGCGATCGGAACAACCGTATGCGAGATCGGCGCGGCGTGCACTTTGCCGGTACTCAGGGCCGCCAGACGGGACATGGTCCCGCCGACAGCCAGGTAATTCACGTCTTTGTCAGGATCCAAACCCATATTGCGGATGACCATGCGGGCGATCTCTCCCGCTCTTCCGCCGACCTGCGAGGTCGCGATTATTTTGCCTTTGAGATCTTCGCCGCGCCGGACGTCCTTGGACACTGCAAACACGTACGGTAAAACGTTTTTCGCCGAAGCCAGCAAAACGATGTCCGCACCGCCGGCGATCGCGCTCAGAGCCGAGACGGCATCGCCTGCCATGAACTGGGTCGTATTGGAGAGAAGGCTTTGGATCGATAAACGGCCGCCCTCCATATATACGAGCTTGGCATCGATACCATATCCCTTTAGAAATCCCGCTTCCCGGGCCACCCACAACGGCGCTGACTCACCGGTAAGTCCCGGGTAAGACATGTGGATTTCCTGAGCATGGGAAACACCCCATCCTGCCAGCTGCAGTATTGCCGCGCAGATACAATTGACGATTGTCGATTTCACAGATCCTCCGGTGCTCACATCATGGTCAGGAGTTTGCCGAATCCCGGGATCGGACTGCGGATCTTCAAAACCTTCAACGCCATCCAGATTTCCGAGCTCAAGTGCCCCACCGCGGGAATTCCCAGGTCGCATTCTATCGCATCGATGACGTCCAACGCCGGGAACTGCGGACACGGCAGATATAAACCTTCCAACTCAGGTGACTGGCTCACAGCTTTTTTCGCCGCGGCGTAAACATCGGCTTCTGAGACGTCGCCGATTCGCGTGAAATCAGCGCCGAGGCTGACGACTGCGTCGATTTCAAATCCGTGCCCTTTCATGAATGCCATCACCGCCGCGTTCAATTCAGATGGGTATGGATTGACAAGGCCGATGCGCCGAACAGAAAGAGCTTTGAGTGCTTCCATTCCGGCAACAATGCTGGTGGTGGCTGGAGTACTGGTAAGGGTCTCGATGGTTTTGATTACCTCAACCTCGTAGCCCTTTCCTTGACTCACTACCAGCGGAACCCCTGCGTGAATGATGAAATCACATTTTCGCCGGCTCAGCTCCAGAGCGCATTCTTTAATCCGCGCCAGTCCCGTTCTGTACGCCTCATCCTGCCACCCGTCAATCATGCAAGTGACCCCGATCATGCCGATCCCAGGCGGAACGATGCGATAGAAATCATAAGCGATCATTTCGAACACGGAGGGACAAAGGTAACCTATTCTCGCGCGCCAGCCGAACATAGAGTTGTACCTTTCGGATAGTCTGCTAGCTATTCCTGCTCGAAAACGCTTTCCGGATACCGCTGCTGAACTTCGCTAATATACTTTTGTAGTTCGCCATTGGGTTCGGAAGCATCGGCCTTGAATCCGGTGTGGTGCGCTCCTAGCAGAAACTCAACTCGGCCGTCGTTTTCAACGATTTCCAAGAAATAATTTGTGCCAAATAATACCTGAACTCGCTTGTATCCATGCTGACGATCCCCTTCGGTGACAACCGCTCTTATCTTCGCCATTTCCGCTCCTTCCGTGATGATTCCGCTCGACTCTCGGACTGCTGAAAAACTCTGGTCGCAGGCTGCTCAAGAAGATCCAAAGACGAGGCGCGCGAAGCATCGACGAGCGGAGACCTACTCACAGTACGTTGCAGCGAGGAGATCGAGAGCAACGAAGTGTGTGGGTCTTTTTCAGAAGCCTGCTAAAGCATTCGCATCAACTTGCCATAACCAGGAACTCTCTCGCGCATTCCGATAGTTTTGAATCCTACGTACAATTGAGAAGTGATATTGCTGATGACCGGCAAGCCAAAATCGGTTTCGATATCTTCAATGACGTCGATTACCGGAAAATTAGCGCACGGTATAAAGACCGCTTGAGGATTCTGGGCTTCTTTGATGGCGCGTTTGGCCGCTCGGTAGATGTCTGCAATCGATGCGATGCTCGATTCGGTAAAAGACGTGCCGAGACTGACTAATGAAGCAACCTCAAAACCCCAGTCCTTCAGGTACGCGGTCATCTTGGCGTTAAGCTCGGCTGGATAAGGATCGACAACCGCCAATCGGGTAGCTGACAGGTCGCGAAAAGCATCCATGGCTGCGACAATGCTGGTGGTGCACGGAGCACCGGTGAGCTCTTGTAGCTGGGTCAATAGTCTTGTTTCGAAACCCTTGCCCTGGCTCAAGACCAAAGGAGCCCCGCCGTGAATAATGAAATCGCAAGCGCGGCGGCCAAGCTCCCGGGCGCATGCTTCAACTTGAGCCAGTGCGCGTTGATAGGCATCTTCCTTCCAGCCCTCAACCATACAGGTAACCGCGATCAGGCCTACTCCTTTGGGGACGATGCGGTAAAAGTCATAGGCGTTGAGCTCCATGACGGACGGCGAAATATATCCTATTCTGGCGCGGTATCCGAACATACAAAACTCCTTTTCCCGGCTGTTGAGCGGGCATCGATCCGGAGGACACCAGCAGAATCCGGAGCGACCCTTCTATACGAGCGTTCCTCGAGCATTTAAGTTCGCGGCGGTTCCATCTGGATCGTGAAGCCTATTCAGCGTATTTCTCGGTTTAGGTCTTATTCTCTTAAAACGGTCATTCGATTCGATATCGTCTCACTCCAATCCCCAAGGGTAGACTCAAGGAAGTCTCACAACCGCGTACTCTTCCGATTCACTTCGCAGCCATGTTGATACTTCAAAGCTTGAGCGGAGGGTTACCGTGCAACAAGACTCAACCCCACTTCACGCCAAGTTCGCGCAGTGCTCTTCGATATTCCAGCCCGGCTGTGTCAGGACCGCGCAGATGAAGCTCTTCAGCTAGATCCAGAGGCAGTTCCTCCGGCCTTTGCGCCTCGACGATGACGCGATCCTGCTCGAAGATCGTCTGATGTTTCTTGTTGAGTTCCTCATCCGAAAGCGTGTCGCGATAGTTCCGACCCGACAGGCGAAAAAATCGGGTTTCCTTATCGGACATCGGAGTGCAGCAATAAATGTTCGTTTGTTTTTCGGGCCCGTCGGGCTGGCGCCGTTCGATGAACAAAATCAACGGCAAAATCACCGTGAAGCGCTGTATCGACGCGCTATTTGCTTTCAAGCGATTAACCGGCTGTTCGATCTCGTACTGGAAACCGCCGGGAACGGCCGTGATCTCGCTCGCCTCGCATGCCGCGTTCGAAGGATCGCCAAGAATTCCCGGGTGCACCCAGGTGAAATGCGAGAAGTCCAAAAGATTCTCGATCATCCGGGCGGCATTAGCTTTCCATTGCCCGTGCGATGAATAGGCCTCCCATCGGTAGGACGGGTCGTGGATCTCCTGGGGAAATGCCGGAATGTCGGCGACCGGATCTTTGAGACATACCCAAATCAAACCGTACTTTTCGGCGCAGTGATAAACTATCGCTCGCGCTTTCGCTGGTATTCCCCTCTCCGCCGGTATGGATGGGATGTGTTTGCACATTCCGTCCGCGCCGTAGCGCCAGCCATGATAGGCGCAGACGATACTGCCGTTTTCGGTCCAACCGAGAGAGAGAGGCGTGCCGCGGTGCACGCAGAGATCATGAAAAGCAACCACGCCTGTGTCGGAGCGCCAAAGCACCACCGGATGATCGAGTAATTTCACCGGCAGCGGTTTGTCGGTTACATCTTGCGAGCGCGCTACCGCATGCCAATAGTGGTGCAGAACATTGTCGGTTGGCGACTCGTTTCCGCCTTATGAGAATCAGGCTCTGGTCCACAGATAAATTTGGTGTTTTTCATAACTGTACTCGCTTGCGCGGTGTCTCGTTTTTTCAGAGACATCCGCCGTTCTATTCTTTTCTTTAGCCAGGGAGTTGAAAAACCGACCTGAAAGACTTTTTCCAACTTTCCTCCTGCTCTGCCAATGACGGAGGTAAAGACATAACCTTCAAACGGGTAGCGTCTAATAGATGGAGATATAGGCTCGAGATTTGATCGCGATGGTATTCTATACATCCTCTGCAGTTTTTTTTGAGCGTCCGCAGAGAGAAGAAAATCGATTAGGAGTTTGCCTGCATTTGGATGTTGCGATCTAGCTGCAAGACCCACTGGGCCAAGTGTCGAGACAATCGGATTCATTGTCGAGACCCAATCGATTGGAGCTCCTTGGGATTTCAGTAATTCTACACGATGGGCGTATACGAAGCCCAAGTGGGTATTCTCCTGCCACAATTAGCTGTGCTAGCAGACGTATTGCCTCGCCTAAATTGGATTTCTTGACGAGATAATTTCTTGAAGTATTCTGATGCTTTTTCCTTTGCCCCAAGTTGCTCCAGCTCCGCCGTAAAGCAAATGATTGTCAGGATCCATCGCGATTTTCGCCGCGCCACTTCGGTTCCAGTAAATCTTCCCAATCTTTAGGTGCCTCACCCGAAGATACCATCTTGGTGTTATAGCCAATCACGAAATAATTCTCATCTGTCGAAGTCCAATATCCCACCTTATCTTTAGCATCCTCACTATAGGATTTTCTTTCTGATGATTCATATGGTTGAATCATTCCCTTCTGGATCAGTACCTGCATGGCGAATGAGGACTGTCGAACAACATCGTAGTTTTGGTTATTAGCCACCTCTAGCTTCATTCAGTATACGATTTAGCAGAGGAAAAACTGTGCTACGTAGAACGTCGACCTTCACAAATGGATATTTCGCTTCGAACGATTTCGCCAGCTCTGCAGACTCGCCTGCGACTGTATACCAGACTACCTTTCCTTCTCGCCTCGCAGCATCAATGGTTCGCTCATCAGCGGCGAAAGTGAAGGCAGTGAGACACTGGCAAACCAGTAGGCTGATAAGGATCACACGCCTTTTATGCACATCTTGATTCCCCTTGCCGCAACGCGGAGCACTCAGGATGACTCCGTGTTTCATTTCCTCTCGCCCGCTTACCATAAGGCCTCCTCGGTAATCAAAACGGCAACCGATTTAAGCCAAGCGCGCGCGCTTTCGTTACACTCTTTGATTACTCTTTTGATATCAGCCGATTTGTCAACCACACGGAAAGGTATGTCTAATGTCTGTAGAGTCGGCTCTGTAGTCTTCCGGTACATCCCCATCCACATCGGGTCTCCAATATCCCCTCGATAGGGTATCAATATGAGAACAGGTACCTCATGCAGAAATTGCATCCGTGCAAGCCAGTACGTCGCTACTAATAAGCCCGAGGTCGCTATGATTAAAGCAGGCTTCTTACCACCGAACCACGCACCCATTGCGATGCCTGCCGCTTCTCCCTCGTTAGCAGCTCCTATGTAGGGAATATCCGCTTGCTTAGAGATTATCTGATAAACTTGAGTGAACTGGGCATCAGGAAACCGACGCAAAGTCAATTCCTGCTTCTTTCAGTCCTTCCACAATTAACTCTGCCTTATCCAGTTTCATGTTGCCCCCGGCCGACCCTTTGAATCACTGAAACGTTTCTCTCCATCTAGCCTCAACCCGCGAATTTTCCCAGACCCCCACCTAAAATTGTCACTTTCTCTGTTCGTTCGATATAATGAATAAACTGGTATTTGTTCTCTTTGGTATCCGGTATACGCCTGACGCGAGGTGGCGTTTCAGAATCGAGCGGTTCAATCTTCGCTAGTATGAAGTGCGGACCAGGCGTGACCAAACACGCCTGGACTTGATTTCTAAAATTTTCGACAGAACTTACGATGCAAGAACTGGAAATTCCGCTGGCTTTAGCCACAGCGGCGAGATCCATCTTTCCGCTGGTCGCAGTAGGTGGTCCAGATTGATGTTTTATGCTCCCGAGATAATTTTCATTGTCGAAAACTATTATAAACAAGTTTGACGGACCATGGTTTCCAACGGTTGCGATAGAGCCCAAGTTCAGGAGTAGATTCCCGTCCGCATCCAAACAGATTACCGTCCTATGGGGAAGTGCACGAGAAAGGCCGAGCGCAGTCGGCGTACACATGCCCATTGTAATATGAAACAGATTGCCTTCCCGCTCTTTGATTTGTCCCCAAAACCCACTGTTATTTCCTATGCAGGAAACGACAAGTGCATCATCAGGCAAAATATCTGAGAGGCTCTTCAATAAAAAGTATCGGCTCAGCATAAGTTCTCCCCATAGGAAAAAGAAGTTATGTGCATTTAACTGGCTGATCTTCTATGATCATTACCTCGAATGGTAAAAATTCCACCTTTTGGAGACTCTCAGAGGCAATTGCAGTTAGACCGACACGGGGACATACAACGGTGGAAGCTGTAAGAAATTCGACATTGAACTCAACATTGTGCACGCATTACTTAATTTGCAGAATTTGCTGCAGCTCTTTCTTTTGAGCATCGGGCATGTCCAGCCACGAAGAAGCGACTTCCTTGATCTTTTCGACTGATATCGGCCGCAAAACCAAGCGCGCCTTCACGACGTCGGCTTTGTATTCCGGATCGTTGAAGGTCGCATCGAAAGCTTGCCGGAGCGCTTCTACCCGATCGGCCGGCACTCCGGGTGGAAGCGTAAACAGACGATTGATATCGTTGGGACCGATGACGGCCACACGAAGAAGCCGCTTGGCTCTCTCGGTCTTAGCCAAGTCCATTGCGTTGGCCACTTTCTCGAGACCAGGCCAGGAAGTTTCACCGATCTGGACAATCACTTTGATGCCGCCTGTATCCAATTCCTTCGGGAAAGCCCGCTTGACGCCCTCGTACGAGGAGCACGAACCGTCCACCTCGTTGCTCTCTGTGGCAAGTCGCACCTCGGAAACGCCCTTGAAACCATCAACAAGCCTTATCTTGATCCCCAGCGCCTCTTGAAGAATTCGCGCGGTGTCCGAAGGAAAAGTACCTGGCGCAAGACCACCGAGCTTGAGCTCCTTAGAGCCGTCAAGAGCCTGAGTGATGCTGCTCCAACCACTTTCTTTAGCCACCCAGCATACCTGCAGGTCGGGCGCCGGTGAGGAAAGCCAGTTAAATTGGCGAGCATCGAATTGTGCCGACGGGTTATTAAACGCCTGCAGTCTCAGTAGTGCCCCGTCGAGATTTAAAAGCACTGTCCCGTCTTTAGGCGCGGCCTTGGCAACGTAATTCGTCGCGATCAGACCGCCCGCGCCTGTCATATTATCGACCCACACCGTTGGGTTGCCGGGAATAAACTTACCGACGTGGCGCGCCATAATACGAGTCGCGCTATCGAAGAGTCCGCCGGCAGAGTAACCGCTGATAAACCGCAACTGTTTGCCGCGATAAAAATCGGCCACCTTCGATGGTTGCGCGATTGCATCGCCTATTGATGCGACAGTCAATGACACCGCAACAAACGCTAGCGCTAAACACTTAGTCAACAAGGCACGAAGCATAATCTCTCCCCGGTCGTTCCCATTTAGTTCAAAGGAAGCTCCGCTGCTGCATTGAGCCCCACCATTCGTCCTAATCCCAAGCATTCTGCCAAATTTCCGCCGCTCTGGTACAGAAATCCCCAAATGGAGCCCATCTCTCCGACACCGTAAAGCCGCTTGATAGGCTTACCCCAAACATCAACTATCTCTCCTCTTGCATTCCGTTTGGGACCACCCTGAGTATTCAATAAACACGGCCACAGCGGGACGCCGTAATACTTGCCGACAAACCCGACGAGGGTTTCTTGAGAACGCCCAAATTTCGTGTCACTGCCGATTGTGCAGGCTTTTTGATAAAAATCTAAAGTCTCTGTCAGTTTCTCACTCGGTTTGATACCGAGCTTGCTCGCAAGCTGCGAAGAACTGTTGTCGCTTTGAATCCATCCCCGCCGTACTTCTTCAGAATTATCCGCACTCCATCGATAGGCTCTGTTAACGCCGTGCCCTACCCGGGTGATTGGTCCCGTTAACCGAGTCTGCTCGTCAAATATCAAGTAGGATGGTATGCGCGGGAAACAAAGAGATTCGGTATCGAACGATGTGACCGACATCCACATGCTATAATGCTCGAGCCCTGTTTCGTTGCAGAATCGGTTGCCGTTGTGATCGACGATAATGTATCCATGTGCCGGCATGCGCATGATGAATGCGGATTGAAACTCCGGAAATTTGTACCCCATTGGAGCTGCGACGGCATTCATATGCCACAGATCGGCACCAAGCTCCTGCGCCAGTCTAATGCCGTCGCCGGTATTTCCGGCATTGCCATACGCGAAAATCGGATAAGCCGGCAGAAATTCTCGTTTGAGCTCCTCATTGTACTCGAACCCTCCTGTGGCGAGCACAACTGCTTTACGAGCACGGATGTTAAAACGTTGCTCTTCTTTCTGAGTTGCTACCCCGATAACTTCATCGTCCAAACGGATAATCTTAGTCGCAGTCGTGTGTGGGTGAACAGGTATCCTACGTTGTTGCAAATTTTCCGAAAGCAGGTTCCACAGAGACTCTCCACCTAATTCACCTGCTGCCCTGGCCCCGACTCGATACCGCAGCATGGTCTCAGAACCCGGCAAGATGGAGAACGATGCCCCTGGGAAACAGGTCTCCACTTCCCCGCCTAGCTGTTCGACGTACTCAACATTCTTCGACGTCCATTCGACATAGGCATCTATAATGGCATCGTCTAGCCTTCCAAAAGAGAGAGCCTTGATGTGTTCTCTAGCTAATGAATTATTGGTTGGGCAAAGGAACGCCATCGTAGCCAGGCGGGTGTTGCCGCCGAATTCGCCCTTCTCCACCACGATGACCTTTGCTCCACTGTCATATGCCGAAATTGCAGCAACGGCCCCTGCTCCACCGCAGCCCAACACCACCACATCCGCTTCTTCATCCCAAGCATCTGTCATCACGTTACACCTGGATTTTTCTTCTGGGATCGTCACTGAAGTCACTGTGTCATCTGGACCTGTCGCTGCTGATTTTCTTAAAGAAGCCTTCTCGCTCCAGTTCATCAACGATACTTTCATCGACAAACCGCTCGAACTCGAAGTCGGATTTTGCGCCACCGGACTGTTGCTGGATCTGCTCCAAAACACCATCCATGCCTTTTCGACCGACTCGCGGCGGGAAAGCGAAGAGCCGGCCGTATATATTGTAATTCTCCTCGATCACTTTCGGATCTTTGACGCCGAGCCGTTTGCTCAGAATTGACATGCTTTTTTCAGGACTGACCGAAATCTGGTAAATCGCTTCGCTCAATCCTTGTAGAAATCTTTTAACTCGTCGCGCTCCTTTTGAACAAACGAGCGGCGCATGATGATGACCTTGTCGGGAAAACTTGGCACCAAAGTGGGCATGTCCGCTAAAATTCTCAAACCGGCTTTGCTCCCGGCGGCGGCTTGGTCATAAGGAAGAACCGTCGCATCCAAACCTTTCTTTTCCATTGCCGCCAGGCGCACGGCACTTCCGCCGGCGGCTACGAGGGTCACGGCTTCTCGCGGAATGTTCCACTCTTTTAGCGCCGTGGTCACGGCAAATTCTGTCGACCCGCCGAAGTTGGCCACGCCGATTCTTTTCTTGCGCAGTTGCGCAGGCTCGGTTATTTCTTTTTGAGTTACAAACTTGAACAAAGGCTTGTTATTGAGACCCGCCACGATGACCGCGTCTCCGCCGCGATGAATCACATGAATCGGCGCGACGCCATCGCTGTCAGCCGACTGGGTGCTCCCTCCGACGAGCGCCTGCATGCCACGCGCGCCGCCGGCAATAAACACAAAGTCAACATCGAGTCCGTATTTGGAGAAGAGTTTAAATCTTTTGCCGCCCAGATCGCGAGCTGCGCGCTGCTCGTTCCGGAATAGCTATGAAGAAAAGGCGTTTGCGCGAAGAGCGCATCTCGGCCGAAAATACGAAAACTCACAAGTATGATTATTAAATCATTTCCCTTCTTCCTTTCTCCTCCGGTTGAGAAACGCATTCAGAGGCCCTGTGTATCCAGTTAACCACCGCAGTGCCACTGACCGACTTTCCGCGTCTGTTTTCGCGCATGAGATCACGATGAAAACACGCGCCTACCCCGACCCGTTGCTGAAAACAGAGCATCGCCACCTCAATTGTTGGCACCCAGAGACGACTTGTCACGCTTGGCGGCATCCTCCTCGGCACCTCAGCGACGACAATCGGTCCATCCGGGGATGACAAAATCCTCCGCGCCCGGAACTACCGCTACCTCCGGAAATTCTTGACCATAAGGACGCGTCGCGTCGATGCCCATGATGGCGCCGAGACGCGGCGCCGGCGTCGATGGATCCAGAGGCGCGCCGACCTGTCTCGGCAGGACCATGAGATCGCGATCCGCTTGAAAGCGCGTCGCCATTGCCCATTCGACCATGACCGGATCGCGCGGGTCGATATCCTCATCGACCACCGTCACCAGCTTGGGTCGAATACGCTCGGTTGAAAAACAAGCCAGCATGACGTCGCGGGCTTGGGCGATAAAGGTCGGCCTGATCGAAACAACCACATGCAAATTGACGCCGCCTTTAGTGACGCAGACGTCGCGCACCGTAGGGCAGATCTGACGAATCCGGTCATACAACACGGCTTCGAGAACAATTTCTCTCATGACATGGTTATCGGTGGTCGGCGGGCCGGTGAGCGCGGTAATGTAAATCGGATTGCGCCGGTGGGTGATGGCTTTCAATTTAAACACGGGCTGTTCGGTCACCGCCTGATAGTAGCCTGGAAACTCGCCGAACGGTCCTTCAGTGCGGCGCTCGCCGGCAGTCAATTCTCCCTCGAGCACGATCTCGCTGGTGGCGGGCACCTGGACGTCGATGGTCTCGCATTGCACGACATCGACGGGCTCGCCTCGCCATCCTCCGGCGATTTCCAGTTCGTCCATGAAGATCGAGCCCGAGACCTGAGAGCACAAAGTCACGTACGGATCGTTGCCGATGGTGAAGGCAACCTCCATGGCTTTTCCCTTGGCTTCGAACTCACGAAAATAAACGCCCAGGTGCTGCGGCGGTACGCTTCGGCATCCCATGGTTTTGCCGTCGTAAATCTGCATGCGGCTGATCGACACGTTATTGCCGTAGTCGGGGTGACGAATAAAACCAAGGCCGATTGTGATAAATGGACCGGCATCCTTGCTGTTATGGGTACAGATCGGCAGGCGACTGAAATCCGCATCTTTCCCGGTTAAGATCACCTCTTTGCAAGGACCATCTTTCACCAGACGTGGCGGGATATGGTTCTTGAGACCTTCCATGATCTTGCTGTGAATCTTTTCCGGTGTGGTCTCAAGGCCCCAGATCGCGCGCCGTCGAACCGCGTAAAGGCCGCCAACTACCGGCATCGAATGGCCGACGACATTGTCGAAGAGCAATGCCGGCCCCTCGATGTCGGATGTCTTTCTGATCCCTGCGGCGATCTCGAAGCGCGGCGAAGTCGGCCGACTGATGTGGACCAGGTCTTTCTTTGCTTCCAGGAGATTGAGGAACTCTCGCAGGTCATTGATCATTGGATGTTTGTCTCCGACTCTATTGCTTGGTGCCGTTTCCCTCGGACAAGCTTTTCACCGCCGCGAGGACTTCTGAATACGTGCCGCAACGGCAGATATTTCCCGACAGGTAATCGCGCGCTTCTTCCTCCGTCGGCCGAGGATTGCTATTCAGCAGTCCCTTGGTGGCCATAATCATTCCCGGCGTGCAGTAGCCGCATTGAAACGCCTGTTTGTCGAGAAACGCCTGCTGGATGGGATCGAGCTCATCTCCTGTTGCCAAACCTTCAATGGTCGTTAGCTGCTTGCCTTCGATGTTGGTGGCCAGCATCAAACAAGAACTAACGGGCCGGCCGTCGACCAGCACGGTGCAGGATCCACAGACGCCGACGCCGCATCCTTCGACGCTGCCGCGCAGGCGCAAATCATCGCGCAACCAGTCCAGCACGGTCTGGTTCGGCTTCACCACGGCTTCCATTTCGCGGCCGTTAACCGTCGTGCGAATTTCGATCTTCATGCGCCATGCTCTTTCGCAGACTGAACCGCCGCCAAAACTCGATCCGGCCGTAGCGGTAAATCCTTGACCCGTATTCCGTTCAAAGCATTAGCCAGCGCGTTGCCGATGGCCGGCTCGATCGGACCGAGGCCCGCTTCGCCGACGCCTTTGGCACCGTAAGGTCCTTCGGGATGCGGTGTTTCGACCAATAGCGACTGAAACTTCTTGGGATGATCTTCCATCGACGGCGGCATGTATTCTAGGAACGTCGCGTTGATCGGCTGGCCGTTATCGAACACCATCTCTTCAAACAAACTGGACCCCAGCGACATGATCATCGAACCCTCATTCTGCATGTGGCATTGCCGAGGATTGATGGCTTTGCCCGCATCTACTGCGGATATGACTTGTTGCACGGTTATTTTTCCCGTGTCGGTGTCCACTTCGACTTCCGCGGCGCAAGCCGACAGGAAATAGAAGACCGAACCTTTTCCTTTTCCGGTTGTCGGATCCAACCCGCCTGATGTCTGATTGTCGAAACTGCCGACCATATTTCCGACGGCTGCTCCATAGCGCGCCTGAAATAATTGCGGAATGCTGCGCCGCTTATCCGGCACTCCTTTGACCTCCAGAAAACCATTGATCAATTGGAGATCCTCGACGTTCGCCTCCAGAAGCCGGGCGCCGATTTCCAGGAGCTGCTGGCGAATTTGATGCGCCGCCTGCCGCGCCGCCCCGCCCATGCTAAACACCGTCCGGCTCGAACTGGTGGACTGATCGAACGGCGTCACATCGGTATCGGGGAAGGTTACGCTCACACGGTCGACGGACAGCCCTAGTTCCTCGGCGACGATCTGCGCGAGCGACGTCAGTGTCCCCTGACCGATCTCGACACTGCTGGTCAGCAACACCGCCGAACCATCGGCGTTGAGCCGCACGAGCGCTGAAGAATTCGACGGCGTCATCGTGGTCTTGATCATCACCGCCATGCCCTTGCCACGTACTTTACCCGAGAGCGCGCGGGGAGCTTGCTCGGCGCCCCGCTGCCATCCGATGGCTTCGGCGGCGCGCCGAGCGCACTCCGAAATTCCGACGGAGACCAGATTGTGCCCCGTTACAAACGGATCACCTTCGCGCACCAGATTTTTTAGCCGCAGCTCCAGCGGATCGATGCCCAATCGACGGGCGATATCATCCATCTGCGACTCGTACGCCCAGCACACCTGCGGCACGCCAAACCCACGATAAGGGCCGGTCGGCGGTGTATTGGTGTAGACACAGTAAGTCGTCAAATCCTGGTGCTTGATCCGATAAGGTCCGCCGGATACTTCGCCGCCGTTGCGTCCGGTGTTGGTTGAGGTCAATGCGTATGCGCCGATGTCGTAGACCGCTTCGACCTGTCGCGCGACCATCGTTCCGTCCCTCTTGACGCCGGTTTTGATTTTCACCACGGCTGCCTGGCAATGGGCGGTAAGAAATACTTCCTCCCGCGTCAACACCCACTGGACCGGCCGATGCGCCTTGCGCGCGACCAACGCGGCCAATGGTTCCAAGCGCGGATGCGTCTTGGCGCCATATCCGCCGCCGACGAACGGCACGATGACTCGCACCCTCGACTGCGGCAGACCCAGAAGTTCGGCCAGCTGGGTTCGTATCGATGACGGCGTTTGCGTCGAGGTGTACAAGACCAGTTTTCCGGACGGCTCCCAGTAAGCCACCGTCGCATGAGGCTCGATGTGCGCGTGCTGTATTTTCGGCGATGTATACACATCCTCAAAAATTTCGTCCGACTCGCTAAAGCCGACAGCAACGTCGCCATCATCGACATGATATCGGCTAAGCACATTGCCTTGGTCCTGAAGACGGAAGCCGCTCTTGGCCGGGAACGATTGCGCTTTGATTCGATCTGCATGGAGCACGGGCGCTTCCGGCTTCATCGCCTCGAGCAGATCATACACAGCCGGCAAAGGCTCATAGTCGACCTCGATCAAATCGAGCGCCTCCTCCGCGATATCCCGCGCTTCCGCCGCCACCGCCGCAATTACCTCGCCGACATATCGCACCCGATCGATAGCCAACACCGGTTGATCTTTCACAACAGGCCCAAAAAACGCGTTCTTTCCTTTTAAATCGTCGCGGGTCAACACCGCCACAACGCCGGGCAGCTTTTCCGCCTTGCCCGCGTCAACGCGCAGAATTTTCGCATGTGGATAGGCGCTGCGCAGCGCCTTGATGTACACCATCCCCGGCAGATCGACGTCCGCCGCATACTGCGCCGCGCCTCTGATCTTTGCGGGACCATCGGCGCGAGAAACATCCAGACCGACACTGCTCATCGAATCCCTTCCTCGTTCAGACATGCGGTCAACGCGCGCCGCACCAGAACCTTGACGAGATGACGTTTGTAAGCCGCCGTACCCCGCAAGTCATCGATGGGATTCACGGCCGCTTGAGCCTTGGAGGCGACCTCCTCGATCGATGCCGATGTCATCGCTGTGCCGTTCACAAGATCCGCACCGTCGACCACAGCCGGAACCGGCGAAACCGCACCAACGACAACGCGCGCTGCTTGGCAGATGCCGTTCGAGCGTTGCACCCATGCAGCAACCCCTGCGCAAGGCCGGTCCTCGGAAGAACGCGTGGCAAACTTTAAGTAAGTCCCTTTGGAATTGGGCGGCGGTGGCGGCACCAGCAGGCCGGTGAGTAATTCATCCCGCTCCAGACCGGTCTCGTACATCCCGATCAAGAAGTCGGCTAACTTGACGATTCGCACTCTGCTGCGGTTGGTCAACTCGACGCTGGCATCCAAAGCGACCAACGCCGCCGGAGGGTCGGATTGATAGTCGGCATGCGCAAGATTACCGGCGATGGTAGCCATGTTACGGATTCGGATATTGGCAACCACATGGCAGGCGTCGGCCAGCAGCGGGTAGTGTTCACGCACGACCGCGGCGCTTTCAACGTCGTAAATGCTCGCGAGTCCGCCGATACGCAAACCGTCTTTGGAGTTGTAGGTAATTTCTCCGGCGTCCTTGATTTTTTTTAAATTGATCAAAGTTTTCGGAACGAAGATCCCCTGCTTGATCAAGATCAGAAGAGCAGTGCCGCCGGCAATGAGCTTGACGTCTTCTTCCGCCGCAAGAATGTTACACGCTTCGGCAATCGATTTTGGTTCCAGGATTTCAAATCGTCGCATGGGTTATCTCGCCGGCTAGCTACGGCAGCGCGAAAGGCGAATCTGCCTCTGCTGTTTCTGCTTCCATCAATCGTCGGCAGCAGCCCAAAGCACGCGAATCGCCGGAGGTCTCAAGTACTTCGTGCCGCGCTTTTGCAAGCCGACTTCTTCCCAGGTATCACCGCGATCGTAGGTGACGTAAATCGCGCCTTCGCCGGGAGGGCCTGCCGTATGACCGCGAGCGACATCGCCGAACGCCGCAAAAATAGAATCGGTGTCATACGGATTATACGCGAGCTGCCAGCACATCGCGGTATGCTTCACCGGCAATCCTGCGCCCACCTGCCGCCAAGTCTCGCCGCCATCTTCGCTGCGATAGATGCGGCCGTCGACCCCGCCCGGCCTGTCCCAATACTGCGGCGAGCCATGCCCGGCGGCCAAAAACATTGCCGGCCGATTGCCGGGCAGATTGATCACGTCATGAAAGTAGTCGCTTTCCATACCTTTTTCGGCGCGCTTCCATCCCTTCTCCGGCGGATCGGCACGAAAGAAGCCACGCGACGTCGCAGTAAAATATTTTGTTTTGCTGCCCGGTGATCTGACGATCATGTGAATATCGGGATACTCGAGCCCCTCGCTGACATCCTCCCAGGTCTTGCCCCTGTCAAAGCTTCTAACAATGCCGCCATGTTCGAGGGCCAGGTAAATACAGTTCGAATCTTCCGGATCGATATAGATATGGCGCACGTGACCCTGGTGCGGCGGATGCGGAAAATACCATTTGTACTGAACTTCGGCGGGCATTTCGGTAAGTGAAGTAAGCTCCTCCCAGCTACCGCCCCCGTCTTCGCTGCGATAGAGATGAACCGGTTCGGTTCCGGCGTAAATGACGCGATCATCAGTAGGGTCAACGGTCACCCAGCGAATATCGCCTTCGAGCGTGCGCTGCCAATGCCGGCCGGCATCTTGAGTGCGGTACAAACCGTCAAAGGTGACGCCGGCAAAGACAATCTCCGGAGAATTCTTACATCCGTAAACGGAATCCACCACTCGATCCTTGAAGTACGGCTCAAACTCCCGCGAACCGCCCATCGAAGTCCAAATATCAGCAACCCCCCGAAATAAAATCATTCCCGCCTGAGTACCCGCATAAAGTCGGTAGGCTTCAGCCATCTTTCACAACCTCCGGATAGTAATCGTCGTATCTATAGTTGCTAAAAAGTTGCTAAAAATAATTCTTGCGTACAAAAGGACGAAGGATGAAAGCGGAAAGATGAATCAAAACTTGGAAAGCGCTTTCGGGCCCGCATTCGCTTTATCCTTCAGCCTTTATCCTGTGCCTCGGCGCCTTCCGGCATCCACTTCCATGCAATTCACCAAGCAGATCTCAATTGAAAACCATGCCGCCATTGACATGGAGCAACTGCCCCGTCATAAAAGCGCTATCCTGGCTGGCGAGAAAATGAATACCTTCAGCGATATCTTGCGGCTGTCCGGCTCGGCCCAGCGGCATGCCGGCGCTCATCGTCGCCCATTCCGCATCGGTATGAACCGCCAGCACGCGCGCTGTTGCGGTGAGACCCGGGGCAATTGTATTGACGCGCACCCCGTAAGGCGCCATTTCCAAGGCCAGTGATTTAGAAAAAGCAATGATGGCAGCTTTGGCCGCCGAGTAAGCGGTCCTGCCGGCGCTGCCGGTTATACCGAAGTTGGACGATGTGTTGATAATGGCGCCGCTTTTGGCTTCTTTCATACGCTTGCTCACGGCCTGACAACAGAGAAACGTGGCTTTCAGATTGACATCGATCACTTCGCGCCACTCCGAAAGCGGAAACTCATGAATCGGATGTTTGTGGATTGTTCCGCCGGCTAGATTCACCAGCACGTCGATGCGCCGGTGCTTTGCGTAGATCGTTTCGAATACCTCTTTGATTTCAGCGGCGCGTCTTAGCTCGATTCGACAGAATTCGGCGTCATACTTGTCTTTACGCAATTGATCGACAAACTCCTGCCCGACTTTGTCGTTTTGATCGACGATGCAGACGCCGAATCCGCTCTGCGCCAGCCGTGCCGCGACAGCCTGACCGATTCCGCCCGCGCCGCCGGTCACTACTGCAATTTTGTTTGCCATGATTTCACTCTGCCCTCGAGACAAATCTTCCACTTACCACATGATGCTGCCGCCATTGACGATCACCGTCTGGCCGGTGATAAAGCCGGCGGCATCGCTGGCCAAGAACACCGCGGTGCCGACCAGATCTTCGGGCTGGCCGATTCGACCCAGTGGAATTTTTTGCGCCTGAGCATAAATTTGCTCCTCGCTCTGATGGCCGCGCGGTTGCGCCGTATCGGTGATCCCCGGGCAAATCACATTCACGGTGATCTGACGCGGCGCCAGTTCTAATGCCAGGGATTTCGAAAGGCCGATGATGCCGGCCTTTGAAGATGCGTAATGAGCGGCATTTTTGGCGCCCTGAAATGCTCGTCCCGAAGTGATGCTGATGATTCTGCCACTTCCCTGCTGCAGAAATTTGCCGGACACGGCTCTCGCACAGAGAAACGCCCCTATCAGATTGGTGCCGATGACACGATCCCAGTCTTGCTCTTTCATTTCCTCTACCGAGCTTACCGGGAAAATGCCCGCATTGTTGATCAAGATATCGAGCTTGCCGAACTCTCTTAACGAGTCATCGACCATTGTTTGTACGGAGTCCTCATTCGACACGTCGGTATTTGCTGCCAAGGCTGTTCCGCCCGACGCTTCGACCTCGCTCTTGACCGATGCGGCGTTTTCTTCATTGATATCGGCAACGACCACCTTGGCGCCTTCGCGAGCCAACCCGAGCGCCAGCGTTCTGCCGATCCCCTGACCCGCCCCGGTAATTATAGCGATACGATTCTTGAGTCGTTCCATTTACTTGACCATCCGCAGTCGTTTTCCGTTCGCCTCTGAGCTTTGCGTGCCTCTGGAATAGCCAAGCGTGGTGGATAGACGTTCAGCGAACTTCTTGACTATCTTGCCGGTTCTTTCGATTCCATTTGCTTTGATTCGTTCGGCAGGTCCTATAACGGCTATGCTGCCGACAAGGTCTCTGCTAGGGAAACACGGAGCAGCGACACCCGCCGTGTAGGAGTATCTTTCTTGAATGCTCACCGCATAGCCGCGCCGCTTTATCTCCTCGATCTTTTTCAATATCTGCTTCGGCGAAGTTATGGTGAAGGGTGTGAACTTCTCAAAATTTTTCACGTTAAGTATCGAAAGAATCTCTTCCTGCGGCAGCACTGCCAGAATCGCGAAGGCAGAGGAGCCAACAAAGAGAGGGCGCGGAACTCCGGTTTCGATTACGGTGCGCGTATGATGAGGGCTTTCACGGCGTTCTATCGTTACACAGGAGTCGTACTGAAATCGTTCGCAATAAATCGCCGTCTCTCCGGTGGCCTCGACCAGCTGCTCCAGGTAAGGCACAACTACATCGCGCATGGTAAAGCATCTGCGGTAATCCTCGGCAAGCACTAGCAGCTTCGGTCCAAGACCATAAAAGCCACCATTGTCGATTCTTTGAACAAACCCCTTTTGCCGCAAGGAATTCAGAAGGCGATAAGCCGTTGCTTTGTCCAGGTTTAGGTTGCGCGCAAGATCCTTTAACGCGAGCGGCTTCCTCGCTCGGCTCAATTCCTCTAAAAGATCGATCGCTTTAGTCACTGAGGCGTTCATTTTAATAATTGAAATGCTATTTTGGCCGGAATCACTCCCGAATTATAGTAAAGACAAACACGTGTCAACTAGATGGAAATGTTCCGCTTATGTCTGATGATGCCGGAGCTAACTTGACAGGGATTCATCTTGAAACTTCGCCGGGTGTTGTTCTACAAGACTCTGTGGCTTCCGTTCACCCACGATATTTGCCGATGCCTTATCAGGACTCCGTTGAGTCAGGAAGATTGATCCTGCGCGATGGTACCACTGCGGAGATTCGGCTGGCTCGACCCGAGGACTGCGGGGCGATGGTGAAGTTTTTCGCAGCGCTGTCGAGTGAGTCTAAGAGGCGCCGATTTTTTGGTTCTGGCCGTCCGGCTGAAAAACTGATGAGGGTATTTTGCGATCCTTCGGACCCGCGCAAGCAGCTGAGCCTAATCGTTACTAGATCAAGCCGGGCTGGTGTTCGCATCATTGCTACCGGAAATTACGTTGGCGTTGACGAGAACACTGCAGAAGTCGCTATGGCCGTGGATGATAAGTTCCAAGGCAAAGGTATCGGTACTCTGCTTCTCGAGCGACTTACGTTGTTGGCCGTGAGAAACGGCTTTCGCCGATTTCGCGCGGTCACCATGAGCGAGAACAAGCCAATGTTGGATGTTTTTCTAGAGTCCGGTTTTGATTGCCAGCGCAAGCACTCTGAAGGGTATGTGGATATCGATCTTTCGGTCATCCCCAGCGAACTTAGCGTCACCCGCGCCGAGCTGCGCGACCGAGCTTCGACCGTAGCATCCTTGCACGCTTTTTTTCGACCAGGGTCTGTCGCCTTGGTCGGCGCTTCGCGCAATCCGGCGACGATCGGCGGTCGTATCCTGAGAGGCCTCATCGGCGGCGGATTTGGCGGACCGATTTATCCGGTCAACCCAAGCGCCGCCACCATCAGCGGGCTCGTTGCCTACCCGACGGTCACCGACATACCCCAGTCGGTGGATCTCGCGATCATTGCTGTGCCGCGCGATGCGGTTCTCAGCGTCATTGATGATTGCGCTAGCCGCGGCGTCAAGGGCGTGATCATCATTTCTGCCGGATTCGCCGAAACAGGCGCGGCCGGAGCCGCTTTGCAACAACAGCTCATCAATAAAGTGCGTGGCTATGGCATGCGCATGGTGGGGCCTAACTGTTTGGGATTGATGAACACAGATCCAGCCGTGCGTTTGAATGCTTCTTTTTCTCCGCTCTTTTCAACGCCGGGTCGAATCTCGCTTTCGTCGCAAAGCGGCGCTCTAGGTTTGGCGATCCTCTCGCTGGCGCAAGAACGCCAGCTCGGGCTTGCAAACTTTATCAGCGTCGGCAACAAGGCCGACGTATCCGGCAATGATCTGCTGCAATATTGGGAAGAGGACAAGCAGACGGAAGTGATTCTTCTCTACCTTGAATCCTTCGGCAATCCACGACGCTTCGCTCGCATCGCAAAACGAGTCGGGCGCCGTAAGCCCATTGTCGCCGTCAAAGCGGGAAGAACCAGCGCAGGGCACCGCGCAGCCAGTTCGCATACCGCTGCTCTGGCGGCAAGCGACGTGGCTGTAGATTCGCTCTTTCATCAGACCGGCGTCATTCGCGCGGAGACATTGGAGGAGTTGTTTGATCTGGCGACTGCGCTAAGCACTCAAGCTCTGCCGGCCGGCCGCCGTGTAGCCATTCTTACGAATGCCGGCGGATTAGGAATCCTTTGCGCCGATAGCTGTGAAGCCAATCGATTGATCGTTCCCGAGCTGCGCCCCGAAACCAAAATTCGGTTAAAGGATTTTTTACCCGCCGCGGCGAGCGTAACCAATCCCGTTGACATGATCGCCTCCGCGTCGGGCGACCACTACTGCAAGGCTTTGGAAGTTCTTCTGCCATGCACTGAAGTCGATGCTCTCATAGTGCTTTACGTCGACGTTGCTCTTACCGATGTTGGTTCCATAAAGCATGGTATTGCGTCCGGAGTTACCGCCGCAAGGAAAACGGCTGGAGCGCAAAAGCCAGTATTGGCCTGCATCATGGCATCTCAGAGCAGTCGGATGCCAATCAGTATTGATGGCGATAGCATCCCGAACTTCGCTTTCCCGGAAACTCCCGCACGGGTCTTAAGCAAGCTTGCCGACTACGGCGAATGGAAAAACCAACCCGCGGGTATGATTCCTGACTTTGCTGATATTGAACCTACAGTGGCGCGTTCGATATGCCGAGTCATCCTACAGGAACGCGGCACCGGCTGGCTCTCGGCGGAAGAGAACCGTAAAGTGCTCACGGCAATGGCGCTGCCTTTGCCGCCCGGGGGCTTCTGTCGCACGGAACAGGAGGCGGCGCGAGTGGCGCAGCAGATTGGCTTTCCCGTTGCGCTCAAGCTTGCATCCCGGGAAATCATTCACAAGACTGAATTCGGCGGCGTTCAGTTGAATCTGCAGGATGAAACGGAGGTCCATCGCGCATTCGACCACATTAGTAAACAACTCGCGAAGCAAAACCTATTGCACGCAATGGACGGTGTGATCGTGCAGCCGATGATTTCAGGTGGTGTTGAGTTGATGGTTGGAGTCACACAAGATCGATCTTTCGGCCCTTTGATTGCGTTTGGCTTGGGTGGTATTCACGTCGAAATTCTTAAAGACGTTTCATTTCGAGTCACGCCAATCACTGATCTGGACGCGGCGGAGATGGTGCGAACGATTCGCGGCTATCGTCTGCTCCAGGGCTATCGCGGCCATTTGCCAGCGGATATACCGGCAATTGAAGAGCTCTTGCTGCGCGTTGCCCGATTGGTTGAGGAGGTTCCGGAAATAGAAGAACTCGAGCTGAATCCGGTGATCGCGTTGCAACCGGGCCGAGGATGCGTGGTGGTCGATGCGCGCATTCGCGTCAAACCGGAAAACAACAGGTAAGCATCTGCGCTTTCTCAGGGCTTATCACCGACACAAGATTCGTTACTATCGCGGGCAAGTGGAGAAAGCGACGAGTATCACCAATCAACATCGAAGCAGGCGACTCATGTCCTCTTTCTGTACAAGTTACTTCATCAGTAACATCGGACGATCGGCGCGACGCAACGTTCTCTCCGCGACGCTCCCTAAAAACAACCGTTGTAATCCGGAGCGCCCATGGCTGGCCACGACGATCATATCCGCCTTATGCTTTTTCGCCTCTTTCGCAATCATCTCACCTGGGCTCAGCCCGGAGCTTATGATCGTCTCAAACTCTCCCGGTTTGATTTTTTTGCACTCGACGAGTTTGGAGAAATTTTCCCGCGCTTCACTCTCCAGCAGCCGACGGAACTCAGCAATCGTTCCTCCACGCGATGAAGGACATGAAATGTTGTTCTGAGGAGGAGTAGAAACAACCGCAAAGCTAAATACCATTGTTCCTTCCTGGAGCGCTCGACAAATTGTAGCGGCTTTCTGGAATGCCGAGGCTAATCGGGAACTGTATCGGAGGGGTAAGAAAATTAGACTGTATCGGCTATCCTGCATTCTGAAGCGCGCGTCCGTTGGTGGAATCGGTGGATACGCGAAAACGATCCCGACGGAGACAGGGGAGAATCGGTTCAACCGCATCGCAGAGCAGCGATGTTGCTTTCAGCCTGAAGGCCCGGAGTGGAAACTAATGAGAGCCACCTCGACAGCTGTCCTCTTATACATATTGGGGATCAGTGCCGTAACCATATCCTGTACTAAGAACGCGGAACAGGAGCCGGTCCATCCTGCCACCGGAGAGCATGCACCGCTTAATTGGAAGTTTACTTTGCCCCCAGGTGACGCAGTCGAAGGGAAAAAACTCTTCGTAGAATCAGAATGCTATAAATGCCACGAAATTGAGGGTGAGTCTTTCCCGGTCGTCGCCGACGGCGACAAAGGTATAGGCCCAGAGCTTTCTCAAATGGCAGGCAGGCATCCTCCCGAATTCTTTGCAGAGTCGATCGTCAATCCCAATGCGGTGATCGATCCGCAAGACAAAGAAATGGGATTTCTGGGAGCCGACGGCACGTCAAAAATGCCAACCTATAGTGACGCGCTAACGGTCAAGCAGGTTTCTGATTTGGCTACTTATCTAAATTCCTTGAAAAGAGACAAACATTCCGGTCATCGCTGACAGCAGCGCACACATCAGCTGTGCAAGCCTGAATTCAATAGTTTATTTTCCGGTCTAGAAAAGAACCCACCCATTCTACCGCTTATCCCAGCGGGCAAGGCGACGCCGGTGTTTGCTGATGGAAGATCCGGGGGCGATTTCCAACCGCGCTCTTGATCGGCCCATACGGAACAGTTTTTCCGTTTTTTTCTCCAAGATCCTGCGGCATTGCCGGGAGTCATTGGCAACGGCGGTAAGATGTGCGGCGCTGCCTGTGAACGCGGTCATCGGCCGTCATGACTTCACCAATAGAGACAAATCGGATCAGCGATTTCTCCAATGCAACGGAACACTCCTTAGTCTTGGAAATTCAATCGCATTCGAATCATCCGGTAGGGCAATTCACGACACGCTTCGGAACCTCTCGATGACATCGTCGCTAAATTCAAGCGCGGTCGAAGCGATCGTTGTTCATCGCCTTGTTCCACGCCGCCACGAAGTCACGCACGAACTTTTCCTTAGAATCCTGCTGCGCATAAAGCTCGGCCAAGGCTCGAAGCTGGGAGTTGTAGCCGAAGACGAGGTCGACGGCGGTGCCGGTCCACTTGACTTGCCCCGTCTTGCGGTCGCGACCCTCGTACACGTTCTTATCCGAACCGGATGCCCTCCACTCGGTGCTCATGTCGAGCAGGTTCACGAAGAAGTCGTTGCTCAACGTTTCACGCTGCTTGGTGAAGACGCCGTGCTTGGACTGCCCGGAGTTAGCGTTCAGGGCGCGCATGCCGCCGACCAGCACGGTCATCTCGGGAGCAGTCAAATTCAGCATGAATGCCCGCTCCACCAGCAGCGTTTCCGGCGACAGCTCTTCTCCGGCGTGAACGTAGTTGCGGAATCCATCGAAGGTCGGTTCGAGCGCGGCGAACGCCTCCGCGTCGGTTTGCTCCTGCGAAGCGTCCGTGCGCCCCGGCGCGAACGGGACCGTGATGTTGTCGCCGGCGTTCTTGGCGGCTTGCTCGACGGCCGCGCACCCGCCCAGTACGATCAGGTCGGCGAGCGAGACTGTCTTCCCGCCGGACTGTGAGCGGTTGAAGTCCTGCTGGACCTTCTCGATTGTCTGCAGCGCCTTTGCCAGTTCGGCCGGGTTGTTCACCTCCCAGTCCTTCTGTGGCGCGAGGCGGATCCGCGCCCCGTTGGCGCCGCCGCGCTTGTCGGTGCCGCGGAAGCTTGCGGCCGCCGCCCAGGCGGTGGAGACCAGCTGCGAGATGGACAGCCCCGATGCCAGGAGCTTGGCCTTGAGATCAGCGATGTCTTTCTCCTTGATCAGTTCATGATCCGCCGCGGGGACGGGGTCCTGCCAGAGCTGCGGCTCCGCCACCCACGGGCCGAGGTAGCGCGAGACCGGTCCCATGTCGCGGTGCAATAGCTTGTACCATGCCTTGGCGAACGCTTCGTTGAGTTGCTCGGGATGCTCGTGGAAGCGCTTCGAGATCGCCGCATAGATCGGCGACTGCTTCATCGAAAGGTCCGTGGTGAGCATCATCGGGGCGTGGCGCTTCGACGGATCGTGTGCATCGGGCACGGTGCTCGCGGCCGCGGAATTCGTGGGAGCCCACTGATTGGCACCGGCGGGGCTCTTTTTCAAATGCCAGTCGTATTTGTAGAGGTTGTCGAGAAACCCGTTGTCCCACTTGGTCGGCTCGTTGGTCCAGGCGCCCTCCAGCCCGCTGGTGATCGTGTCGGCGCCTTTGCCGCTGCGGAAGCTGTTTTTCCAGCCGAGGCCCTGCTCCTCCATTGAAGCGCCCTCGGGCTCGGCGCCGACGTACTGGGGGGCGGGGGCGGCACCATGGGCCTTGCCGACCGTGTGGCCGCCGATGATGAGCGCAGCGGTCTCCTCGTCATTCATCGCCATGCGGCGGAACGTCTCGCGAATGTACTTCGCTGCAAGCATCGAGTCCGGGACGCCGCCCGGCCCCTCCGGATTGACGTAGATCAGACCCATGTGATCGGCCCCGAAAGGCCCCTTGATCTGCCCCTCGCCGGCGTGGCGCTCATCGCCCGTCCCGCCGCCGCTGAACCAGGCGCTTTCCGGGCCCCAGAAGATCTCGTCGGGCTCCCAGCGGTCCTCCCGCCCAAAGCCGAAGCCGAACGTCTTGAAGCCCATGGATTCATAAGCACAGTTGCCGGCGAAGACGATCAGGTCGGCCCAGGAGATCTTGTTGCCGTACTTCTGTTTCAGCGGCCAGAGCAGCCGGCGCGCTTTGTCGAGGTTGGCGTTGTCCGGCCAACTGTTGAGCGGAGCAAAGCGCTGCATGCCGCTGCCGGCGCCGCCGCGGCCGTCGGCGATGCGGTATGTGCCCGCGGCATGCCACGCCATCCGAATAAACAGCGGCCCGTAGTGGCCGTAGTCGGCCGGCCACCACTCCTGCGATGTTGTCATCAGTTTGAAGAGGTCCTGCTTCAGCGCTTCGACGTCCAGTTTCTTGAACTCCTCGGCGTAGTTGAAATCATGGCCCATCGGATTGGACCGGGGAGAGTGCGCGCGGAGAATCGAGAGATCGATCTGATTCGGCCACCAGTCCGTGTTTGTTCTCGGCCGAGTCCGCTTGGGAGTCGGCGACGGGATTGCCGGGTTCTCACTTTCGCTGCCGCTCGCGGTCGCGTCCTTTGTATCGACTACATCGTTTTCAGCCATGATTGGTCCTTCTCCTTTTCTTGCTGATTCACTGCAGCTAACGCTGCACAACATTCTGAATCTTGCCCGCTCATCAAGATTCACTGAGAAAACCAGTAAAGTTTCGCAGGAGACATGCCAGCCGGATTCGTTTAAGAATACTGCAGTTTGCTGTTGCGATTCTCAACCTTGAAAAAAACGTAGGCAAAAATGTGCATGACTGCGAAAGCGTCTGTCTATTGAGTGCGTTGAAACCACGCCGCAACACCAGGAAAACTGAACAATCGAGTACGTGGATTGCTCGCTTAAAGCTCGGCCAGCCACATGGACCTTGTCCGCGATTTTCCAGTCATGGACGCATTCCGTGCAGCGTAAACTCTTATTCAGCGTCGGAAACATCCATCAGAAATTTCTGTGACACACCGGCGTTGGTGCAGCAGCTTGATGATGATCTTCAATCGCTCGGATACATTGCCTATGCACTCAGGGAACAACAGAGCGCGGCGCGCAAACCGCTCGATATCCACTCCCCGTACGCTATGAGGGTGGCCATAAGAGGGGGGCGTCGCATCTGGATTTCTGTGGCGGCTTGGTATAGGCATCGTGTGCTGCGCGTTTTGAAGCAGCAGGAAATTACGATTTGCTTCGATGATCGTGTATCGGGTGTTCAGCATTCCGCTGAAATCTTTGGGCGCCACGCTATCCCTAGGAATGAAAAAGGAACTTGCAGTAAATGGCATGGTTGCGAAAAGATGCAAGCGCCTGATCGGTAAGGAGCCGGGACGATGTGAGATCCGGTATATGAATTGCTCAAGGCTGCTGACGCCATAAAGTCGCACAGAATCGAACGGCGGAGATTTGCCACGGAGTGAACGATCAAGGGATACGAAGTTGTTAAAATCGATAGCTACAGGAGAACTATCATGAGGAACATTCTGATCGCATTCATAGCTCTGTTCGCGGCCGCGCACAACCCAAGCCGCGGACCATCCCCTGCTCGACAAGTCCAAGGCGGAGGGCAAAGCGGCCTTCTACGCCAACATCACCGCCGTCGAGCCCATTATGAAAGCCTTCGCCGACGATACCGGCGTGAAGGCTGAGTACACCAGGATCTCGACCGCGAAGTTCGTGGCGACTGCCATCACCGAATTCGAGGCCGGCAGGTTCATGGCCGACGTGGTCCAGGCGCCATTGCCGATCCTGGAGCTTCTCAACGAAAAAGGCATGCTGGCGCGCTACCGCTCACCGGCCGCTGCGGGTTACCCACAGTGGACGAACAAGGACGACTCCATCCAACTTTTCGGCGTCGAGTACATAGCGCTGATCTATAACAAGGAGCTGGCGAAAAAGGCCGACGTGCCGCGGCGCTATGAGGATCTCACCGATCCCAAGTGGAAGGACAAGATCGTCATGCCCAATCCGGCGAACCACGCCACGACGATCGGCTGGCTGATTGGGCTCAAGGAGCACGTGTTCAAGTCCGAGGCCGAGTGGATGAAATTCGTGAAAGGGCTCGCCGCCAACCGGCCCATGTTCGTGGCCTCGCTCGGGCCGACACCGGCGCCGATCGCAAGCGGCGAGAAGCCCATCGGCATCTCCATGCCCAAGTACATCATTACCAACGCTCCGGCGCCGCTCGACTGGGCGCGGGTGTCGCAGCCCATGCTCGGCACACCTCGGGCCATCGCCGTGGCCTCCAAGGCGCCGCATCCCAACGCAGCGCGGCTGTTCGTCGACTACTGGCTGTCGCAGAAAGCCATGGGGATGCTCGCCAAGGACGTCGGCGAGTACGTGCTTGCGCCCGGGGTCTATCCTCCCATCGACGGAATCAGCCAGGCCAACGTCATCGCCATCCGCGAGTTATCGGACGAAGAAACCAACAAATGGGGGAGCGAGTTCAAGAAGATTTTCAACGTCAGGTAATGTTGCCAGTGCGGCGGCGCCGAAGTTTCAAAGCAAAGATCTGGCGCAAAGCCCGCAAAGAACACCAAGTTTTAAAGATCGAACTAGTTGAGCCTGGGTTGCGGGACTTGCGAACTTGGCGCACTTGGCGCGAATAAATCTTTGCTCGACCGCACACTATGGAAATCCAGATCCAGGGTGTCAGCAAGCGCTACTTCTCCGAGGGCAAGACCATCGCGGCGCTCGACAACGTCGATCTGACGATCCCGGCCAACCAGATATTCACGCTTCTCGGACCGAGCGGTTGCGGCAAGACCACGCTGCTTCGCTGCATCGTCGGGTTGGAGACTCCGGATACAGGAGAGATCCGGATCGGCGGCGAGCTGGTCTGGTCGAAGGAGAAGAACATCTCCATTGCGACAGAGGAGCGGGGACTCGCGATGGTGTTCCAGACCTATGCCATCTGGCCGCACATGAACGTCTTCGATAACGTGGCTTATCCCCTTGAGGTCCGTAAGCTTCCGCGCGATGTGATCCGTCGAATGGTCGAGAAGACATTGCACTTCGTGCGCCTCGAAGGATTCGAGAGGCGTCCGGCAACCAAGCTCTCCGGGGGCCAGCAGCAACGGGTGGCGCTGGCGCGGGCCCTGGTGGCCGAGCCCAAAGTCATCCTATTCGACGAGCCCTTAAGCAATCTCGACGCGAAGCTCCGCGAGGAGACCCGCAAGGAGCTGAGAGGTTTCCTGCGCGAGTTGAAGATCACCGCTGTCTACGTGACCCACGATCGAATCGAGGCGCTGGTGCTCTCGGATGTGGTCGCGGTGATGCGCACGGGGCAGATCGTCGAAATGGGCTCTCCGAAGAAGATCTATTTCGATGCCGACACCCGATTCGTCGCCGACTTCATCGGCCGCGCCAATCTGGTCAAGGCAAAGGTGCGCGCCCATGAAGCCGATCGCACGATCGTGGATTGCGGCCTGGGTACGATCGTGTGCCACGTCCGCGAGCTTCCCATCGGAAGCGAGGCCACGCTGTGCATACGGCCGGAATTCCTGCGCATCGCCGAGCGCGAGACGGCGGACGGCGCGAACCATCTTGAGGGGCGCGTCGAATCGCTGGTTTTTATCGGCGAGGCCTACGAGGCCGAAATCCGGGTCGGGACCGAGCGCCTGCTCGCGAGGTTCGATACGGACACAGCCGTCGAAGAAGGCGACCTCGTCACCTTCGGTGTGGATCCCGCGCACTGTCTGCTTGTTTCCATCTGATAAAGGCCGAATGGAATGGTCCAGGCGCGATCGAAACTGACTTACTCGCTGATTCTGATCGTCGGTTCACTGACCCTGTGCCCGGTGGTCATGCTGCTCTTGGGAAGCTTTTCAAAAGGGTTGACCGCTTTCGGGAGCTTCACCCTGGACAAGTACATTCAGGCCTACACCGACCCGGCGTTTTTCGAGGTGATCGCCAATACGATCGTCTTCGTTCTCGGCTCATCAACGCTCGCGACCGGGCTGGCATTATTCCTCGCGTATCTCAATAACCGCACCGACATACCTTTCAAGTTCCTGTTCCAGATCATCTCGATCATTCCGATGATGATCCCGCATCTGCTTTTTTCCGTGAGCTGGGCGCTGCTGCTGAATCCTTCGAACGGCATCATAAACCTTGTGCTCAAGCAGTCGTTTTCTCTCGAGAGCGCGCCGTTCAATATTTATTCTTTGCCCGGCATGATCCTGGTGGAGGGGCTGCTCGAGCTGCCCATCGCCTACTTGATCATCGCGCCTGCCATGGGCTCCTTCGACGTGACCCTGGAGGAATCTTCCCGAGTGTTCGGGGCCGGCACTTGGCGCACGCTGCGGCGCGTGACTCTGCCGGTGCTGCGCCCCGCCATCCTGGCGGCCTTCATTCTGAGCGTGGTCCGTAGCTTGGCCTCATTCGCCGTGCCGTCGGTGCTCGGCATGCCCGGACGCGTGTATGTGCTCGCCACCTACCTGTACGAAATGATCGCCAGGGGCTTCGCGCCGGACTACGGCAAGGCCGCGGCGGTAGGAATGAGCGTGCTGGCGGTCTCGGTCATTCTCATCATTGTCTACCGGGCACTGACCTCGGAAAGCGAACGATACGTGACGATCTCGAGCCGCGGTTTTCGTCCGGCGGTCGTGGAGCTCAAGGGTGCGCGAATTCCCCTCTTCGTCATCGTGGGGCTTCTCTCTCTGATCCTGATCGTGCTCCCGGTGGCCGTCCTCTTCTACACCTCGCTCGTGCCCTACTCCATGGTGCCGAGCGCCCGGGCGTTCTCCCTGATGAGCTGGAAGCACTGGATCGAAGTTCTGCAAGATCCCATTTCGGTGCTGTCGCTGAAGAACAGCCTCCTTTTGGGAGTGGCCGGCGCGACTCTGGGCGTGCTGCTTTCGATTTTCATCGCCTACGTTATCGTCAAGGTGCGATCCACGGCTTCCGGCATCCTCGAGTCCCTGAGCTATCTGTCGTTTTCGTTTCCGGGCATCGTCATCGGCATAGGCTTCATGTGGTTCTTCGTTCAGACGCCGCTGTACGCCACCCTGTGGGCCCTGCTGATCGGCTACATCGCCATCTACATGCCATACGGCATCCGGCCGCTGTCGAGTGCCTTCGTGCAGATCCACGCGCATCTCGAGGAGTCGTCGCGCGTCTGCGGGGCGAGTCCGCTGCTGACCATGCGCCGCATCATGATTCCCCTTCTCGTTCCGGGCATCGTCTCGGCCTGGATTCTCATGGCGACGATGTTCGTGCGCGAGCTGACGCTCTCGGTCGTCCTCTCTCGGCCGGGCACGGAAGTTCTCGCGGTTCAAATCCTGCGCTTCGCCGAAGACGGCCTGTGGGGAAGACTCTCGGCCCTCGGCATCATGATGATCCTTGTCTCCACCAGCCTGGTGATCGTGGCGACGCTCGTGGGCGCAAGATTCCGGCTCGTCGGCTCCGGCGGATAGCCGCAGCGGCGAAGAAAAGCCGCCCAAGGGTCTGCTCTTGGAGCTGGCGCCGTAGCTGGACCCGATCTTTGCCTTGGCGTGGAAGCCGCGTCGAATGAGAGACCGTCGGCGCCGCGTGGGCTGCGCGCTTGACTGGCGGTACGATCTCGACCGGCGTTGCGCTGACCAGGCAGGAAACTCGAGAAGGATTGCGTTCGAGCTGTGCTCGTTGCGCGGACGCGCAGCTCGGCGCTTGGCAGTGGTTGCGCCTGGAAACAACACCGTGACTACATTTCTTTGGATTGTTTCCAGCGGGATTCTGATGAGCGCGATCGCGCTTGTCGGCAGCCTCACGCTTTTTTTCAGCGAAGCAACGCTCAAGAAATGACTGTTGCCGCTGGTCGCCCTGGCCGCCGGCACGCTGCTCGGCGGCGCGTTGCTGCACATGATACCCGCCGCCATCGAGAAAAGCGGCAACCGACTTTCCGTTTATCTGTGGACGCTGCTCGGTTTCACCCTGTTTCTGGCGCTCGAACAGTTTCTCCACTGGCATCACTGCCACCGCCGCCGAGCGAGCACCGGCCCTTGACGTATTTAATTTTGATCGCCGACGGCGTGCACAATTTCATCGGCGGTCTGGCTATGGCCGGAGCTTTTCTCATCGACGTGCGGGTCGGCATCAGCACCTGGATCCCGCCGCGGCCCATGAAGTGCCGTAGGAGCTGGGCGACTTTGGCATGCTCATTCACGGCGGCTGGGACAAAGGCAGAGCGTTGCTCTACAAGTCGCGGTGAAGTCATAGCCCTGCAGAACGGAATCAAAGAGCGCGGTGTCGTAGTTGATATCTTTTTGCCACATGTGAAAGACATCTTTCCAATCGTCGAACGTTTCGATTCTTTTATTTTTCATGCCGCCTCCATCTATGGTCACCGCAAGGCGCGTGGCACGGGCGACTTCGGATTCCTCCATCTGTTAGGCCCACATCGACCCAGCCTGTGAAGCGGTTTTCTTTGTTCCAGGTACTTTCGCCGTGTCGTAGCAGAACGAGAGTTTTCACAGATCCTTTGCCGATATCCACGTATGCCATCGACCAACTGTAAAAGCGAGACTCTGCAGCGAATCTGTCTATTCTCTGACCAACCATCTATCTTCCACTCTATAATTCACAACAACATTATCCTTCCTGTTCAAAAACAGAACCATTTACCCATAAGTTAGAACTCTTGATGCTAAACTGTTCCAAAAAATCAAATTTATTACAGATCTTGCTCAGCCGCTAGAGAGCGGATTGGCTGAAACAAGTAGCGCGCCCGCCAACATGGTTATGAGTACCTTTTTCTGTTGCATCTTTTCCCCCTCATGATTATTTACGCCCGCCTGTAGATCACGTTATCGTGTTAACTCTCTTGCGTTACTCGTCTTTCGCTTATCAATCTGGTCCATCCACAGGAGAATTCCGCTGACGATGATCGTAAACGGTATGATCACGAACCATGGATTGACCCCTAGGACGGTTGGAATGGTCAATTTACCGAAATCGCCGAGCTTAAGAAGATTATCCTGAATCAACGGATAGATTTCCGAGTAAATACCCGCGCCGATCAAAATGCCCAGAACGCCGCGAAACAAACCATCTAAACGGCCTTCGCCGAAGGCCGCAGCACAGGTGCCGGGTCAAAAGCCCAAGAGCAACATGCCGATGCCGAAAATCAGGCCGCCAAGGATATTGGCGCCAAGCAAGGTCGGCTTGATGTGAAGATTGACCAAACCAAGATCATGCAGCGCATACACCCCGACCATACCGACGAGTATCGCCGCGAACATGACTTTCTGGACAGTCAGGTCGCTCCAACGAAAGAAAGACACGATCTTTTGATACTGGGTGACCTGTGCCTTTTGTAAAATGAAACCGAAGAGAATTCCGGTTGCGAGTCCGAGCGCAAGACGCGCTGGACCGGTAATTTCTAATGGACCCATAGCTACACCCTCCGGAAAATTAGCCGCGCCATGATCGTGCCCGAGATCATCATCGCGATCAGAAAGATCCAACTGCTCACGGCCATTTGAAGCCCTCCACTGAGAGCGTGGCCGCTGGTTCAGCCATCGGCCAGGCGCGCACCGAAACCGACGAAAATACCGCCCAATATACCGACAACCCAACGCTGCGCATTGCTCGTACCGAATCGGCTGACCCACATATCGGGAAGCGATCCGGTGAACTCGACGGGTTTTTGACTCAGTCGCGCGGCCAGATAGGCGCCGAGTGGAATTCCCAGAACAAGCATGAATTGCCAATCGACTATCGGCTTAACCTTCTGCCAGTATGCGTTTGCCGCCACATGCTCCGGTGCGACCAGTCCAACCACCATTGCCGCGGCGCGCGAGAAAGTCGTCGAAACCGACAGGTAATAGTCCGCCGTGAAAAATGCCGCCATGTTTAGCAGGCCGAGTAATAAACCCGCCTGCCACCAGGGCCACTCTTCTCTACGTAGCCAATCCATAGCTGTTTCCTCCCAGTGTCAGCGAACCGGCGGTGGGAGAGCTTTTCCGTTCCAAACAGCCGCCGACCAAAACCGTGCGAATCAAGGGTTGCGTCGAAACTAATGCCTGCGCCAACCGCTCCACACAGGAAAGCCGTTGTCGTCACGCAATTTCAAAACTTCATCGCCCTTCTTCACTTCCGCCGCGATGATCGCCGGTTTGCCTGCAAAAGTGGTCCTCGCGCCCTTCACTTCGACTTTGTCTTTCGCTTCGATCTTGACGTCCTGGTTTTCAAGATACCAGCTCGGACCCAGATGAACGGAGATCGTCTCCTTGTCGGTCTTCACACTCATGTGAAGTCCACCGCTCATCCCTTTGGCCGGCGTAATACGATCCACGTTGGTTACTTCCCCGCTAATCGTTTCCACCGCCTTCGGATCGTACATCTTGTTGTACTGGCTTCCTTGCCCCCATCCGCCGCTGCCGCGCCACATGGTTCCGGGTCCTTGCTGCGCGAAAGAATTCGCCACACTGAAGATCACCGCGAATACTGTGATCATTATGATCCAACCTGTCCTTTTCATTTGTTCTCCTCCTTTCGAATCAACCCGGATTCCGCAGTTGCGATTGACAGAAAGCGCGAGGCACAATCCTTCCGCAGCGAAGTCGATGGGTTTCTACCTCTGAGCAGAGATCGCTCAGCGGTGCTTCAAGCGGGATGTTTAAGCCTCATAGCAACGACCTGCGAGAGCGCAAAAACACTTTGAAACTTCACAGTCGGACGCCTTCGCTGCTCCAGGATTCCACCTCGCTTGCGGCATCTTTAGTTCGACTGCGGAATCCGGCATTAACTAAGGCCTTGGAGCAACAGATATGCCAGTGGAAACGCTTGCTTAATAAATGATGGCCACGGCGAGATTGTCAGGAACACAAAAAAGATTCCGTCCGTTTGTCAAGATTAAGAAGTGAACGATTCAATCCTTCCTCTCGCGGCGCGGATCACGTAATCATCATTAGACTCTGTATGATTGGCTCTGATGATTTTGAGGCGAACTTTTCATTTCACTTTCCCTTTGCTAGCTTGCTTTATTTTTCGTGCGGTCGCGTGGACGTGGGCCATTGAACCGGGCGCCGCCAGCCGAGGCAACACCCAGCGCGAGAAAATGCAATGAACCACAACCAGTCACGCATGGATTTCATCCGCCGTCGCTTGGCGCTCTGCCGAACTCAGATGGTTCGTGATCCGGCCGTCAATCATATGATAGATGCGATCAAAGCCTTCGATCATTCTTTCATCGTGTGTCACAACGATCACGGCTGCTCGCTGCACGCGGCCAAGCAGCCGGAGCAGATCCATCACCGCCTTGCCTCGTTCGGTGTCGAGGGCTGCCGTCGGTTCATCCGCAAGAATCATCACTGGCTCATTGATGACAGCTCGGGCGACGGCAACCCGCTGTTGCTCCCCGCCTGAAAGCGTCGCTGGGTAGGTGTCGGCACGATGCCCCAGTTCGAGGCGGTTGAGCAAGTTGTGCGCGCGCGCCAACGCCTCGTTTCTCGAAATTCCGTTGAGCGTCAGCACAAGCGCGACGTTTTCCACTGAGGTTAGAAACGGAATGAGATTGTAGGCCTGGAAGATGATTCCCATGCGCCTGCGGCGTAGCTGCCTATCATCCGTCAGCACTCGGGAGCCTTGAAACACCAGCTCATTACCGATGGTGATCTGACCGCTGGTCGGCGGATCGATTAATGAGAGAGCCCGCAGAAGCGTCGTCTTGCCCGAACCACTCGGCCCCATCAAGCCAACCATCTCTCCCGCCTCGATGGAAACGTAGGCGTCCTTCAAAGCGGCGACTTGGCCCTCGCCCTGACCGAAGATTTTAACGATCTGCTCCGCTACCAACACGGCCATTACGCGCCCCCTCCCATCGCGGTGGTCGGATCAATGCCAAGAGCGCGTCTTATCCCGAGAATACTTGCGATGACACAGATCGCCAAAACGATGCCGAACAGGACGCCCTGATCAAAGGCAAGAATCGCAACCCGGCGCGGAAAATACTCATAGACCAGATTGATGAGCGCCGCGCCGAATCCATACCCGAGCACCCCAAGGGCGACCGACTCTTGTAGAATCAAACTGACGATTTTCATGTTCGGAGCGCCAATGATCTTCAATGTCGCTATATCGCGCGTCTTCTCTATCGTCATTGTGTAGATAATCAACGCGATGATCACCGTCGATACTGCGAGCAGGATAATGCGAAAAAGCATGATTTGCTGGCGGGCCCGTTCGATCACATTCTTGGCCAATACATCTTCTTGCTCCGCCGTGGTCAGCGCGCGGTAATGGTTCCAGCGCTCGATTCGTCGAGCGACTTCCTCAGCATTAGCCCAAGGCTCGATCCGCACGAGTATGGCGTTGGCCAAATTGGTGTTCTGCACTATCGAAAACAGCGAAGCCGCCGGGACTCCGGTGAGTATTGGGTTTGATTGTAAGTCGGCGACAAGCCGCGCCCGCTCGTTGCGCACCGCCTCGTTGCCCTTGAGAAACTGCAGTTCCTGGGCGTCCTGCAGCGATACATATGCCGTCGAATCGCCGGAACTCGAAACAATGCCCTCCGTTAAGCCGACCACGGTAAAGGTCGACCTTCCCAGTGGCAGGCGTGCACCGACGGGGATTCCCGCCTTGCGGTCCAACACCATCTCATAGCGGTGGGTTGTGAGAGGACGGCCTGCCGCCACCGCTGAGGGCGCCCCTAAATTTCCTGGTCGGTAGCCAATCAACTGCACCCGGAGCGACTTGTTTTCATAGTCGAGCTGAATGGTCTGAAATGCGATCGCATTGGCTTCGCGCACCCCCGGGACCGCGCGCATCACGCGATGGAGATCATCGGGCACCCTTGAGGTCTCGGCGAACGGACCATTGGTGTCTTTCTGCACCACCCACAGATCAGCGTCAGGGGCGCGCACGATGCTGAGGGCGTCCTCCACCATGCCCCGGTAAATTCCGCCCATTGCCATGACGGTCGCAAGCAGCAAACCAAGGCCGAAGGCGGTCAGAAGAAAGCGGCCAAAACGGTATCTTACGTCTCGAATCGCAAGATTCATGAGTTTACTGGCTGGCGACCGCGATGGTTGAGGATCGCGGCTGCGCGATGACGCGCCGCCCCTCGTTTTTAGGATCTGAGAATTTGCCGGGAGCGACCACCACGTGATCGCCGACAGAAAGTCCTTGCAGTACTTCAACCCAGCCGGAGGGATCGACTGCCCCTAACCGCACTGGCCGGAGGCGCAGGCGGCCAGCGACAACGATCCAGGCGCCGGCTCCCCTCGCGGACTGCACAACTGCTGCATCGGACATGGCAATAACATTTCGCGGCGCCGCTCGGATTAGCGCCTCTGCTTGCTGGCCGAGGCGCAATTGATCCGGCGGTGTATCGAAGCTTATGTCCACCGTGAGCTGCTCGGTAACGCGATCGCTTTCGCGCCGGATGCGCGCGACCTTGCCAGTCAAGACCCGCTCCGGCATCGAGCGCAACGTGATGTCGGCTGCGTTTCCGATCTCGAGAGAACCTGCTTCGCGCTCGTCGACATACACGGTAGCCCAGATGGTGCGCGGATCAGCGAGCTTGAGAATTGGCGTTCCGGGATTGACCGCGCCGCCGGTTTCAACTTCCCGGCTCACTATATAACCGTCGGTCGAACTGGCGATTACCGTGTCGGCTTTTCTAGCCTGAAGCGAAGCAAGGGCAGCCGCTGCAGCGGCGATGTCATGGGGAACGATCTTCAATGCGACTTGCTGAACCGCGGCCTCTTTGGCTGCCGCTTCGCGCAGCGCCTCGGCACTTTTTAACTCAGCATCAGCCAATTCGGCGGCGTTAGCCCGTTCATCGAGCTCGATCTTGGCTACGAGTTCCGCGGCCTCGAGCTTTCCCCAGCGCGCCGCATTGGCATAAGCAAGCGCACGGTTTGCGCGCGCTTTGAGGACGATTGCTTCAGCGGCGGAGAGTGCTGCTTGCGCCCGCAGCAGGGCTGCTTGCTGCGCATGTAAAGCAAGCTTGGCTCGTTCCAAGTTCGCAGCGCCGCGTTGAACCTCCGCAGTCGATTCAGAATCCTCCAGTTGAGCAAGGATCTGGCCGGCTCGCACGGTGTCACCCTGATCGACATGCATTCTGCTGATTCGCCCGCCGATCTTGGCGGCCAGCTGAACCAGGACCCTGGCTTCCACCGTCCCGACCGCGTGTATAGCTGGACTGATCTCGCGGGCGCTCACTTCGGCGGTGGTCACGGTGGCGGGGCGGAGCCACAGCCACAAAGCAGCCGCAAACATCGCCAGCGCACCGCAAACCAGCAACACCCGACTGCGGCCCATACCCAGGTAAGATTTCACACTATCTCTCCTCCTGCACCGACCCAGTGTTGTTGCGTTTGTGCAAACTTCGAGCGCAACCAGGGTCACGGCTTAGAGAAGAGCAACCGATATGCCACCACTGACTCTGTTTCCGGTTTGAGGAATTTAGCCGTCAGGGCTTGCCAGACCTGCGAAAAAGGTCAGACTAATTTGCATTTATGAAAATGAGGAGCCGTGATTCCATGCTCATCAGAATACGATTCGCTGCAACTGACTCTTTAAATCGATCCTAGGAACTGCTGGAATGAGAACTTATTCCACCGGGCAAGGCGACCTCGGTGTCTGCTGGACCTGATTTCCATTAATCTCGATGCTTCCCGGCATCACTTTTCCGCTGTGCGTTGCTCTTTGTTGCTAGTGCGTCGAGACTCGACGTCACCGGCCATTCAAGTTCGCACGCCCAGATAAGGCAGCACCCAGCGCATCAGCACAATGTAGGCCACGAAAAAAGCGACGAACCACAACCAGTCAGGCATAAACGGCTTCTCCTTTGTTTATGGGAACGCAATCTAGGCTTTATGATTTTACTACGCGCTTTCATTAAACCATGATCCTTTGATTTTGCATCAGCTACCTTTGCTGCGGATTACATCATCTGTCCGATCAAGCGTTAAGTCCTGCCAAGCTGACGGGTCATTGATCGGCTCGAGGTGAGTAAACACGGTGGCTCCCGGAATCGCGGTGCGTATATCGCGCTCGAGTCGTTCGACCAGATCATGCCCTTGCTGAACGGTCCATTCTCCCGGCACCAGCACATGGAAGGAAATAAACGACCGCACTCCTGCCTGCCGCGTGCGCAGCGCATGATAGTAAAGATTCTGACCGGCATATCGGCTGAGGATTCCTTTTATAAGTTTTTCTTCGGTGCGACCCAAAGCCGTGTCTAAAAGTCCAAGCAACGACCGGCGCAGCAGTCGCACTCCCATCAATAAAATATTAACGGCGACACACAGCGCAATCACCGGATCGAGACGCGTCCAGCCGGTCAGGGCGACAATCGCGATTCCGGCAACCACACCGGCCGACGTCCAGACATCGGTCATCAGGTGATGGGCATCCGCTTCCAGTGTGATGGAGCGATACTGTTTGCTGCCGCTGAGCAAATGGCGGGCAACCAAAAAATTGAGCGCCGCCGCTATGATCGATGCCGCCAGACCGGTACCGACTTGCTCCAAGGGCTGTGGCGTAATCAACCGTGGCACCGCCGTCCAGGCGATGATCGCCGCGGCGAGGACAATCAGCGCCCCTTCAACGCCACTGGAGAAATATTCGGCTTTGCTGTAGCCAAAGGCATGAATCTCATCAGGCGGTCGAGCGGCAACAGTCAGCATTGCCAGCGCCATCAGAGCCGCAGCCAGATTCACCAATGACTCCAGTGCATCCGACAACAGCCCTACGGAATCGGTGACGAAATACGCCAGAGCCTTCAGAGCAATGGTAGCCAAGGCCGCGGCGATCGAGAGCCATGCGAAGCGAGTAAGACCGGGGCGTTCCATTTAACCTGGGAGGATTTCTACGCGCATCATACTGCGCTTCCTCTGGATAGTTCTCGAGGCTTTCTGCAGCCAAACAGCCGCGGTTTGATGCAGATATCACGTCGATCGGTTACTGCGCTTCCGCTCCCGCGCAGATGCCTCAATCCGGAACTCCTCACAAAGGGCAGGGAGAGGTCTGGGTCTGACGATGAAAGACTTCGGGTTCGATCTTGATCGTGCTCTTGATCGAGTTGGAGACAAAACAGCTCTCTTTGGCTTTTTCCAGTATCCGCGGCATGCGCGAGAGATCGCCGGCCGACGCAAGAACGACCTTTGGCTTTACGACAATCTCGGTGATCTGATAACCGCTCCCTGGCAGCTTCTCTAATTTTCCCTTCGCCGTGGAAGACAGACTAACGAGAGCGATTTTCGAGAATTCCGCGATCGCAATCAGTGTCAGCACATAGCAACTGTTTAGCGACGCGACGAACAGATGCTCAGGGGACCAGTTTTCCTCCCGGCCATGGAACTCCGGCGGCGCCCCGGCAGCAATCGAAGGCTGCTGGCCGCCGCTAAGTTTCAGGTCCTTTGCGCCTGTCCACTCGACTTCAGTCTCGTAGAAATAAGTTTTTCCCTCGCTCATAAAAATTTCCTTCCGCGCCGAACTTCCGCCGAACTCAGTTCAGCCACGCCTTGACCTCTCCCGCCATAATGACATCGAGAATTTCTTTACTATCAGCGATCGCTTTATCCATCACTTTGGCGTCATTCATGTGGGATAGTCCCTGCTTCACCGCCCCATGCAGGGCGCGGACGACTTCGAGTAGATGCTCGTCGAGCTTTTCCGTATCAGGTGCTGCTTGCGGCATAAGGTTCTCCTTTGTCAGATATAGCGGCGGCCTTCGAGCGGATCGGGAACCTTGAGACCCAAGCTCAGCAGGATCGGATTGACTTCACGGATGTAGTCTTCGCGAGCCTGCTCATTGCTGCGTCTTTTTAGTCCCCAATAAAGGTAGCGCTCGGCGCGTTTGGATTCGCTGCGACCGAACATGTCCAGCGCGCGAACGTACCAATAATCTATCGCCTTTTGGACGCGCTCTTTTTGCTCGTCACCCTTGGACATGAGTTCAAGGGTTTTGTTGTAACCGTATTCGATGTGTCCCAGTTCTTCTGTGACAATGTCCGGAAGAATTCGCTGCAGCGGCAGATAACTGCAGTCATAGAATTCTTCAAGCTGGTATCGCCCGACCCGATCGATCAAAAAGCCGAAGACGGCATGGTCTTCCCAGGTTGTGATGAGACCACGGAAGGAGTCGACGAAACGCTTTTCGTTGGGCTGGCTCAGCACAAATGAAACTTCGACCCCCATATCCCCCGCCACTCGCGCCACTTTGCGGAAATGGTCGATCTCCTCGGCCGCCGTGCGCGCGACGATCAGTTGATCGAGCTTGCTGGGCGCCGCCGGCAGCATCGTTTCTACATAGAGGTGCGGTCCGCCGATCTCGCAGTCGGCTTGGATCGTCAACACGCGCCCGAGTAGATCTTTATATTCCGCATCCATTTTATCTAAATCGTTGAGCTCGATTTTGTCAGTGAACATGTTTCCCCCTTGTCATTTGTTCAACTTCCATGAATCGCCAAAAGAGCAAGAGAAGTGCCACGATGCATCGACTGGCTTGCTCGGAGGCCACCGAGCACTTTCTCTTCTTTCGGAGAGGCGGCCGCTTTCATTCTAAAGACTGAAAAGAATTCTCCGTGCGCTCGCAAACCAAAAGCGTACGCTTGCGCAACGGCTTACTGCCCCACGAACTCGCGTAATAGGTCCGTATACGTGATCATGCCGACGACGTTTTCATGATCGTCGACCACCGGTAGTCCGCCGACATGCCAGCGTAACATCAGATCGGCCGCCTCCTTCAACGAATTTTCCGGCTTGACGCGGACGGGATCGAACACGGCGGCTTGTTGCACCGCGATTGACCAGAGTTGCACATCGGCTTCCTCCTTGTTTAAGAAGGCAAGTGACGGCCGGACCAGGCGAATGTCGCGATCGGTCAGCATGCCGATCAGCTTGTCCTTTTCATCCACCACCGGCAGGTGGCGGAAGTGGCCATGCTCCATTTTCCAGATCGCATCTTTGAGCCCGTCATCCGGTTTCACCGTCGCAGGATTTTTAGACATTCTTTCCTTAACCTTAGTCGTCTTCCGGTCCTTGCGAGCCACAGAGAGTGGCGCTGCTGGGAAGGGGACATGTTTCATATACTCGGTTTCTAGACTCTCGTACTCCACCAGCTGGACGTGACCGTTAGCCAGAATATCCTCGACCTCTCGTGATCCCGCGACTCCCTGTTCGATCCAAAACGCGGTCACGCCTTTATCCACGACCGCGCGCGCCAGCTCGACCAATTCGATACCGCCGTTGCGATAGATCTGCACAATATCGATTTTGCCCGGAACGTCACGCAAACTTCGAAAACAGCGCAAGCCAAGAAAGCTTTCGCGATCGGTAAATATCGGAATGATTTCCAGGCCGAGGCCAAGCAGCCTCTCAATGGCGAGATAGCTCCGACTGTTGGGGTCGCTGCTGGCACCCACCACGGCGATCCGCCGGCAGTTGTCCAGAATGGCTTTTCTCTGCCGCCGCAGTAGATAAACTCTTCTACTCAAGTCTCCTGCCCAGTAGTTATGGATCTGTCGATGCCTAAGTTGCTCCGGCGTAATTTCGCCCTGTCTTTCGCTTCGAGACATATACCTGCTCCTTCCAGCCCTGCACCGGGCAGTTTGCGGCGGCAGTTTTTAGTTTTTTTGGGAGCAAGCGGCATACCATTCAAAAGGAGAGATCGGTTGAGCTCCACGGGTTGCTCGGTGGCGATTTTGACAAAAAGCAACCCGTAAATTTGCAGCTGTGAGAAAAAGCGTTCTGGGGCGTTCAGAGAATCGGCATAATCGAAATCGTGTGGGACAGAAGCCAAGAACTAAGAAAGACCGGGCGCTAATACAAGGGTTATCGTAGGCTTGGGCTTTTCAATGTCGCCGTACTTAGAAAGTTTGCTCCCAGCGATAACGAGCACCGCCGTCATTGCCGCAAACTGCAGCCAAAGCATCATCCCTGATTCCCCTAAAGCGGGGCGCCGAACCAGCCGCGCCGCTCCAGCCACTTCGCCAGTTCGAGCACCGGAAAAATCGTCAGTGCTGCGCCAGTGACCACGAGCCAATCCATCCAAGCTAAACTTAAGGTGCCCAGCGCCAACGCAAAAAACGGTAAATAGATGACTGCCACGAGCAGCGAGAACTCCCAGGCGATCGCGCGATTGAGCCATTTGTTGGCGAAAGGTCGGATCAACGCCGAGCGCCGGTCCGAGCGGAAGTTGTAGGCTTTGAGGAATTCGATCAGCACCAGTCCGGTGAAAACGATTGTCATGGCGTGGGCCAGACTTCGTCCCGAGTGAAGCGCCCAACCAAACAAGGTCATATTCACCAGCGCCGACCAGAGACCTCCGACGACCATCAGCGTCACCACCGGCCGAGTGAAGAGGCCCGTGCGCGGATCTTGCGGCGGACGATGCATGAGACCCGGTTCGTGCGGATCGACGGCGAGAGCCAAAGCCGGCAAACCGTCGGTCGCGAGATTCACATAGAGAATCTGCACAGCGCTCAGCGGCAGAGGCCAGCCCATAGCCGACGCGCCGGCCAGAAGGACGATCTCGCCCAAGTTCGACGACAGGAGAAACATCAAATATTTTTTTATGTTCTCGAAAACGGCGCGGCCTTCTTCGACCGCGGCGACGATCGACGCGAAGTTGTCGTCGGTAAGCGTCATCGCCGCCGCTTCCTTGGTTACGTCCGTGCCGCTCATGCCCATGGCGATGCCGATATCGGCCTTGCGCAGCGCAGGCGCATCGTTGATTCCGTCGCCGGTCATGGCGACTCGATCGCCTCTTTCTTGCAGTGCCGTGACGATGCGCAGTTTATGCGCTGGGGATACCCGGGCATAAACTGCGATATTTTCTACTCCGCGGGCAAAATCTTCGTCGTCCATGCGATCGAGATCGGCACCGGTCACGACGGCTTGGGTCGTTATTAATCCCAACTCCCGCGCTACCGCCGCGGCCGTCGTCGGGTGATCGCCGGTAATCATCATCGGTCGGATGCCTGCGCGGATGCACACACCAATGGCGTCCTTGGCTTCGGGACGCGGCGGATCGATCATGCCGAACATGCCGAGAAAGATCATGTCATGCTCCGCGTCCTCGATCCTTGCGCCAGGCTTATAGGCCACCGCGAGCACTCGTAAGGCGTGCTCGGCCATGCCGTGCGCAGCAGCCAGGATCATCTCTCGAACCGACGTGTCGAGCGGCACGATGCCGCCATCGTGCAGCGCCGCAGAACAAGACCGCAGAATCACCTCAGGCGCTCCTTTGGCGTAGGCAACGTGACCGTTCTTGGTGCCGTGCAGCGTGGTCATACGTTTAGTCTCGGAAGTAAACGGGATCTCGTTGATGCGCGGGAAATTTTCGTCGAGCCGGGATTTGTCCAATCCGGCCTTGGCGCCGGCGACAATCAAAGCTCCTTCGGTCGGATCGCCTTTGATCCGCCATGGCAACGCACCCTCTTCACCCATGTTACCCTCGGGCCTCAATAGACGCGCATCGGAGGCCAGCGCCGCGGCTTGCAACAACACCGCCAGCGCGCCGCTCGGCTCGACCCTCTGGCCCTGGTGTGTAAAGACGCCTTCAGGTTCATATCCGGCCCCCGACACGTCCAGCAGCTTTCCTGAAACCAGAATCTTACGTACCGTCATCTCATCTTTCGTCAGCGTGCCGGTCTTGTCCGAACAGATCACCGACACGCTACCGAGAGTCTCCACCGCCGGAAGACGGCGCACCAGAGCGTTGCGCCGCGCCATGCGTTGCACGCCGAGCGCGAGCGAGATAGTGACGACCGCGGGCAATGCCTCGGGAACAATCGCCACTGCCAGGGCAATGCCAAAGATGACCATCTCCAACAAAGCCTGGCCGCGAAGCAGGCCCACGCCGACAATCACGACGACGATGGCCAGAGCGATGCGAGCAAGAACCTTGGCGACTCTCGCCAGATTCTCCTGCAGCGGTGTCTTGCTCGGCACCACTGACTGGAGCGACTCTGCAATCCGGCCGAACTCAGTGGCCATGGCGGTCGCCGCGATCACGGCGCGGCCCCGCCCGTAGGTGACAATCGTGCCGGCATAAACCATGTTGGTTCGATCCGCGACGGCCAGTTCTCCCTCGGGCAGCGCCAGCGTCTGCTTTTCCACGGGCACGGATTCTCCGGTGAGCGCAGCCTCGTCGACTTGCAGGTTGACAGCCTCGAACAGGCGACCATCGGCTGCGATCTTGTCGCCGCTGCGCAGGTAGACGACGTCTCCCGGCACGACATGGCGCGCCGGGATATTTAACTCTTGACGATCTCGAAGCACCGCCGCGGTAGGTGCGGCCATTTCTTGCAAAGCTTCGAGCGCGCGCTCGGCCCGATACTCTTGATAGAACCCGAGCAACGCGGCAAAGAGGATGATCACGCCGATCGCCACCGCTTCGATCACTTGGCCGAGAATAGCCGACAAGACGACCGCCACTAGCAGGATAACGATCAAAAGATTCTTGAATTGCGCTGCGAAGACTTCCCAGACCGATACGCGGTGGGCGCGCTGCAGCTCATTGGGTCCATATTCGAGCAGGCGCCGTTTCGCCTCGTCGCTGCTCAACCCGGAGTCCGCGTTGCTGCCCAACGCTTCGAATACTTCGGGCAGGCTCGAGCGGTACCATGCTTTGTCGCGAGTCATCGACTCATTGGGATCAGAAGTATGCCTTCAACACATACTGTTGGAGCATCCGATGGGTGTTGAAGAACGAGCCGTTGAGCGCGATTGCGTGACGCATCACGTCCAGGTACCCATCGGGCTTGTGCTGATATAACGGGAGGATAATTTGGTCCAGTTTGTCGTAAAGTGAAGTTGCGTCCCGATCATGATCTGCCGCACCTGCCGTTCCGTCCGGCGGCCCAATCGACCAACCGGTGACACCTTCGATGCATCCTTCGATCCACCAACCATCAAGCACACTGAGGCTCGGCACGCCATTGACCGCCGCTTTCATGCCGCTCGTGCCGGACGCTTCCATCGGCGGCTGCGGCGTGTTGAGCCAGAGATCTACCCCTGAGGTCATCATCTTGCCCATTTCCATACTGTAGTTACTGAGGTAGGCGATCTTGATCTTGTCGCGTAACAGGTCTCGGGCTTGAAAGATTCGCCGGATTTGCTCTTTTCCGGCTTCGTCTCGAGGATGGGCTTTTCCGGCGTACACAATTTGCAGCCCGCCATGCTGTGTCGCGATAGCGGTGAGACGGGCGGTATCGGTAAACAACAGATCGGCGCGTTTGTATGTCGCCGCGCGCCGCGCAAAACCGAGAGTGAAGACGTCAAGATCCATGCCGGCATTCGTTTCCAGATTGACGACATGGAGCAACTGCTTCTTGGCAGCGGCGTGGGCTTGCCCAAGTTCGTGCTTCGGAATGCTCAACGCATAGCGAAGGCTAAAGCTGTCCTGCTGCCAGCCGGGAATGTAGCGGTCATAAAGCTCGGCGAACGGCTTAGCCGCCCAACTGGCCGCGTGAACGCCATTGGTGATCGCGTCGATATTGTAGTCGGCGAACATCAGCCGGGTAATCTCGCCGTGCTTCTTGGCGACACCGTTGACGTAATGGCTTAAGTTGAGCGCCAAAAAAGTCATATTCAAAACGTCGCCGCAGCAGAAGACGTCTTTCATATCCTCGACCTCTTTTCTGCCGAGGATCCGATGCACTAACGCGATCGGAAACTGATCGTGTCCTGCAGCCACGGGCGTATGCGTGGTGAAGACGCATTTTTCGCGGACGGTTTGCACGTCGTCATGGTTCGGCGACGGCCTGCCAGCGCGCCGCGCTTCTTCATCCAAAAGTTCAAGCGCAAGCAAACTCGAATGGCCCTCGTTCATATGGTAGCGTGCCATCTCAAGTTCTCCCAAGGCCCGCAGCATGCGCACCCCACCGATACCGAGGATAACTTCCTGACAGAGCCGGTAATGCAGATCGCCGCCGTATAGATAATCGGTCAGCGTCCGATCCCACTCGGAATTCTCCGGCAAATCGCTGTCAAGAAAATAGACAGGCACCGAGAAACCCCCCGGACCTGCGCAGTTGTACTTCCACGCCCGGACATATACCGCACGGCTCTCGATCGTCACAGAAACGCGCTGCGGCAACTCCGTAAGAAAATCATCCACGGCCCAATTCACCGGATCCTCGATCTGATGGCCGAGACTGTCCAGCCGCTGGTGAAAATAGCCCTTGCGGTGAAGCAAGGTAACGGCAATCATCGGAACCTTAAGGTCGGCGGCTGCGCGAATGGTGTCGCCGGCGAGCACGCCTAGCCCACCGCTGTAGGTGGGCATCCCCGTCACGAGACCGATCTCCATGGAAAAATAGGCAATTGCGCGCTCTCTAACGTTTGCCACCAGGTCAGACCTCAACCCCTGCACCGGCGCTTGGTGCCTCGTGACTCGCAGCGGCGCCGCGCCGATGCCCACTGGCGAGATATTTCATACAGCCACACAGGCCACGCCAATCGATGATCAGGTGCGCGGCTGTGATCGCAATGGCAATGAAGCTGAACCACGTGTGCAACTCACCCCATTCCCGTTTGGTTAAATCCAAGAGCAACAATCGATAGCCGGAACGCGGTCCATGTGGAGCTAGCCAGAGCAAAACTCCGGAGACGGCAACCAGACTCCAGACGATCATCATGGCTATGGCAATCACAGCACGCGCATACGTTCGATAATTGACTGCATGTGATGTAGCCATAATCGGTTCATTGTCGCACAGCCCGTGCCACTAGCTCGCGCACGATAGAACCGCTTTCTTTGCGGGCGCGCGAAATTTGACCGGATTGATTCGCAGCAATGAGAAGAAGCCGCAATAGCTTAACCGCAATAGTTCGAAGTTGCTCATCCTCAAAACCTATTTTCCCCGATCCGCGTCTTGGCACAGTTAGGAGAGACTTTTGCAATAAAGATTGGCTTCTGGTCGTGCTCTAATCACAAGCATCTTTTGCTTTGCGTTCTTGGGCGGTGCTCGGAGGTCCCTGTATGTTCGGCTACATTCAGCGCCATAAACGCGGACGCTCGTCTTTGCCGAATAAAATCATCAAACACGTGGGCGAGAAAGGTCCATTGCGATGCACATCCACTTCAAGAAAGTCCGGAACTCCCTGATGCTTCTGGTCCTCTTAGTCATTTTTCCAAGCATGATCGGGGTCATCTTGTATGCGGTCTCAGAGCAGCAGCGCCAGGCGCGCCTCCAAGCTCAAGAGGCTGCGCTTCGGATCGCGCGACTTTCGGCAAGGGAACAAGAAATACTGATCAGTGGCGCCCATCACCTGCTGATAACCTTGGCGCAGCTTCCAGAAGTGCGGGAACGGAAACCGGCCAAGTGCGCCCAGCTTTTCTCCGGGATAATGAAGAAATTTCCCTATTACACAAATATTGCCGCAGTGAGTCCAAAAGGCGATATCTTCTGCAGCGGTCTACCGAACCCTAGTAATGCAAACGTCGCCGACCGCGGCTATTTTCAGGAGGCGCTTAACGAGCGGCGCCTTGGGATCAGCCACGTGCTGGTAGGAAGGATGTCCGGCAAGCCGAACATAACCTTGGCCTACCCGTCTTTTGATCCTGATGGTCCTGTTCACTCGGTGGTTTTCGTCGGGTTGGATTTAACCTGGCTGAACAACATCGTCGCCACCGCGCAACTGCCGGACCACGCCACTCTTCTGGCGCTCGATCAGAAAGGGGTTGTCTTTGCTCGCTATCCGGAACAAAAGCAATGGCCCTCTACGTCAACCGTCAATCCTTCCCTGGTGGAAACAATTTTGGAACGAAAAGAAGGATTCACTGAGGCCGAGGGTCCGGACGGAGTGCGGCGTTTATTCGGATTTACGACGCTTCATCGCCTGTCGAACACTGGCGCTCTATTTGTGAGCGTTGGAATACCTACTGAAGTTGCTTTCGCCAATTCAAAGCGAATCTTCTACAACAGTTTAGTGGTTTTTATGGTCGCTTCGCTTCTGGCTGCCGCAGGCACCTGGTTAGGCGCTCATCTTTTGATACGTCGTAGATTAGAGAAATTGATTGTTGCCGCTCGCGCACTTGGCGATGGTGAATATAACCAAGCTCCGCGGTCGGCAGCTGAGCTTGCGAAAACAGCCGGCCAGTTCGATCAGGTGATCAACGAAATGCGCGGGGCGCTTCACAAAGCAAGCGGCCGGCAAGCGGACTTTGCGGCGATGATCGCGCACGATTTCCGCAACGCTCTCCACACAATCTACTGCGGGGCATCATTGCTGGCTAAGCCGGGACAGCCGAAACAGAATGAACAAGTCTTCACCGACATGATCCGACACGGCTGTGATGAATTGACGCAAATGCTCAACGAGTTCTTGGATTTCTCCAAATATGGAGCAGGGTACTTGGAACTAGAGAAGGAACCATTTGAGTTATACGACCTCTTAAAGCAGGTGGAGAGTCAATACACTTGGCGAACTCAGCAGAAGAAGATAGCTTTTCATGTTGACGTGGAACCGGGGATTGGCTCGATCATCGCCGATCGTAAAAAGCTGCACCAGCTTTTGGATAATCTACTCAGCAATGCCTTGAAATTCACCAATCCGCACGGTGAAATTGGGATTGGAGCACGACAAGCAGACGGCGGGATCGATTTGTGGGTTACAGATAGCGGGATCGGAATCGCCGCGACGGAATGCAGCACGCTGTTCTCATTATATGGTCAAACGGCTAGTTCCGAATCATCAACTGAAAAAGGCACAGGACTCGGTTTGCTCATCTGTAAAATGATAGCGGAGGCGCACGGCGGTCAAATATCGGTCGAAAGCCAGGTGGGCGTCGGAACGACCTTTCGTGTGTGGCTTCCGCGCACGGTTGCTTCCTAACTCAGTGACCGGTCAATAGTACCCTCCTGGTCGGCCAGGAGAGCAGATGGGTTCCTAGAAGCCGGTAAGCGCGGAGAGTAGGGTCAACCGCGTGGAGAAGCCTCTTCAAGCCTGAGTTTACATATTCTCCAATTAATATCGCCGCGGGATAAAGCACTTCCTCTTCAGTCTGCGCATGTAACATCACTCTCCGGCAAACCGCATGCTCTGGTTTGTTGTCCGCCTCCGCTGCGGTGATCAACGTTTTCAGCGCCGCAACCGCAGCTTGATGCTCTTCGAGCATTTGCGGTAGCTCTGCTTTCAGTCGATCAATCACAGGAAGGACGTTTTAATATCCTCATCGACCTGGCCGCGGGCCAAGGCGCATAACAGTCCAAGCGGTGGCAGCGCGAATTCTTCCTCCTTGAGGAAATGCTCGTGCAGAACTTTGGCTACCGCCTGGGCGGCTTCGCTACCCGCCCGCCAGCTTGCGTTGCCACGTGGCCTTCCTGTTCATCGCTTTTCTTCTTTATGCGATCCAGGTTTGCCGAATTCTTCTAAGTGACCGCGCGCAGGGCTTTTCGCAGCGGCAAAGATCCGCTCGACATGTTCGAGAAAGAGAACGTAAGCCTCGACATACTCTCGGCCCGCCTGCACGTTGTCTGCTTCATAGTCTTTCTTGGCCAGAACATTTTCAAACTTGTGTCGAATCCCAGTCTGTACCTCTTGGGTCAACAGCTTCAGCAGCGGCTCTAGCTCACTGTTTTTCAAAGCTTCATCTGCTGCCGGAATGGCCGGCCCGAGATCGCGTCCGGCTGGTTTGAGACCCGTATAGGGTTCTCCCTCACCAGCCCGGTGAATACGAACCAAGGTCTCAAAAAAATACATATCTGCAAGCTCCTTAGCCTGCGGGTTTAGTTTGCGCACCGCCAACGTCTTCTTAAAGCCGTTCTTTATTTCTTCCTCAGCCTCTTTCGGTACCCAGATAAGCACAGGATCGACCTTTCCCGTTTCCAACGCCTTCTGGGCAGCGTTCACAACGGGACCATCGAGCCCGTCGCAATGGGCAAATAGTGAATCCGGTAAGAGGGCTACGAATACCGTCGATATCAGCGAGAAGATCATCTGCCTGGCAACAGCTCTAATCTTCATGATCTTTGCTCCTTTGGGGTCTTCTCAGAGTAACGGCATATCATTCTGTACTTCTGGGATTGTGTCGGCCGCGCAAATAAAACATGAGCGCGCAACACCGCGCAGAACTAAATGGTGCGCTATTTGGTATTTAATTTGGAATTTTCATCCTTAGTCAAATCACCCGATTTCTTTCTTTCCCTCGCCTGATCGATGCTGATGACCTTCAGAATCGCCTGCAGCGCCGGCCTTTCGACTACCTCTTTTTTCAACAGCAATTGGGCAAGCTCTTCGAGAGCCGCGCGGTGCGCCGCCAAAATCTCTTGCACTTTGTGGTGGGTGTCCGTAAGGATCTCCTTGACTTCGGCATCGATCACCCTCGCCGTGTCATCGCTGTAGTCTTTTGCGCTCTGAACCGGCACAGGGAGAAATAGCGGCGTCCGCGGTCCCTCGAGCGAGACTAACCCCAATTTATCGCTCATGCCGAACTGCGTAACCATCGTCCGGGCGATTTCCGTTGCCCGCTGCAAATCGTTCTGGGCTCCGGTCGAGACATCGTTGAAAACCATTTCTTCGGCAACGCGCCCGCCGAGCAGCACATGAATGCGCGCCAGGAGTTCCGACCGAGTCATCAAATAGCGGTCTTCGGTCGGTGTTTGCTGCGTATAACCCAACGCGGCGATGCCGCGTGGGATGATGGATATTTTGGAGACCGGATCGGCCCCAGGAACCAGCTCCGCGATCAAGGCATGACCGGACTCATGATAGGCTATGGTTTTCTTTTCCTTCGGGCTCATGACCCGGCTTTTTTTCTGCAGGCCGGCAACCACCCGCTCGATGGCTTCGTCGAAATCGGTTGTCTTCCACGGCATCCTTGCTCTGCCGCGCAGCCAACAACGCCGCTTCGTTAACGATATTCGCCAAATCGGCGCCAACGAACCCTGGGGTCTTTGCCGCGATCAACGCGAGGTCCACTGAGGGCGCCAGTTTGATCTTCTTAGCGTGAAGCAGCAGAATTTTCTCACGGCCCTTCACATCCGGCCGATCTACCAGCACCTGTCGATCAAATCGCCCGGGGCGCAACAGCGCAGGATCGAGAATTTCCGGTCGATTGGTTGCAGCCATCATGATCACATTTCTGTTGGGATCGAAGCCATCCATCTCCGCGAGCAGCTGGTTGAGCGTCTGCTCGCGTTCGTCGTGGCTGCTCAGCATACTGATGCCGCGCGCCTTTCCAAGCGCATCGAGCTCATCGATGAAAATGATGCTCGGCGCATTCGCTGCGGCTTGAGCGAACAGATCTCGCACACGCGCGGCGCCGACCCCGACGAACATTTCAACAAAGTCGGAGCCGGAGATGCTGAAGAACGGCACACCGGCCTCGCCGGCCACGGCCCGGGCTAGCAGCGTCTTACCCGTGCCTGGCGGCCCCACCAGCAGCACTCCTTTCGGCAGGTGACCGCCGAGCCGCTGATACTTCTCCGGGTGCTTCAAGAATTCGACGATTTCGATCAACTCCTCTTCCGCTTCGTCGATGCCTTCAACGTCGGCGAATGTGACACCGGTGGTTTTTTCGATGTATACCTTCGCCTTGCTCTTGCCGATCTGCATCAAGCCGCCGCCGGCCCTGCCCATGCGGTTGGATAGGAGGCTCCACAAGACAAAGAAGATGACAATCGGCATGAGCCAGGAGAGGGCAACTGAAAGCCAATCGCTTGTGGTCTCCCCTTTGAAAGGAGTCCCCGCCTCTTCGAGCTCCAACATCAAACGAGGGTCCTCGACCCGGACGACCTCAAACGGCACCGGCTTTTTGGCGCGCTCGCCCAATTCGTTGATTCGTTGGGGCGCGAGAATGTCTTTGACCGCCTCGGGCTGGATCGAGCCGTTAATGTACTTTTCGCGAATGACGATATCGCTGACCTGATTATTCTTGAGCAGAGTTTTGAATTGGCTGTAGGAAAGAGTTTCCACCGACTTGGCAATCAAGAAATACTGCGCGATAAACATCAGCGCCATTACCGCGATGATGTACGCGATCGACAAATCTTGTGCTTTTTTCTCCACGGATGCTCGGCCCTATTTAACCCCACCCATCCCGCTCTTTTCCCACACCACACGGACAAACTTATTGTTGTGCCCCCACTTGTAAGCGAGCTTTCCACCCCTTGCCTTCCTAATCGAGCGTCCCAGCCGCTGCGCCAGCTTCTCGGTCGTCGTCTCGATGCGCCAGCCGCCATTTGCTGCATCCATGCGCATGATCCGCTCAAGCGGATTTTTCTCCCGCGCCCGCGACTCTTCGTTGCGCAAGATCCGCGCAATCTCTTGACGATTTTCCGCTTCAACGCCGCGCAAAGTGAGTTCACCGCCGGGAAAATTATCCTGAATCTTCCGACACGCGGGACAAAAGACGGAATGACTGTGCATCTGGCTGCTAAGACCCGTGGGCGGCGTCAGAGTCCAATAACGTCGATGGTGGAAAGCGCCACAACCGCTGCATTGTATAACACCCTTCGGATCCAGCCGCGCCAGATACATATCCCTTTCGATGTGACCCTTCTTGTATAAGGTGTTGTATTTTTTCGGCGCTGATCTCATTTCCAAGCTCCTCGCTATTTGATTTTCTCCGTTAGCGTATCCAACCACGCGCCCAGCGGACCGCGGCTAATCTTCTTGACGATCGCCTCGAGCTCGCCCCGATCCAACCATACTCCACCGCATTCCTGACAGCGATCGAGCGCATAACCCTCGAACGTGTAAGCCTCTAGCTTGCCGGGGCACTTGGGACAGCGCCGGGGCGCGTCAGAAGTGTCGGCCTTACGGAGTTGACTGCGAAGTTTTTCCAGCACCTGTCGATCCTGCTCGGCGAAGTAAATATCTTCTTTCGCCCGTTCGACAAGCCGCATGGTATCGCCAAATCGATCCTTTTCGTCTGCCATTTCTCTCACCTCCAAAGCCTTCACCGGCAAATAACGCAGCTTTGATGCCAGCAGGCCTGCGAAACCAGATACTTTTGCCGGTTTGTAAGAAGAAGACCCGGATGCCGCATTGCGATTGACAGGAAGCGCGAGGCAGAATCCTTCCGCAGCGAAGGCGAATGGGTTTCTGCCTCTGAGCAGAGATCGCTCAGCGGTGATTTGAGGGATGTTTAAGCCTCATCGCAACGACGTTCGAGAGCGCAAAATAACTCTTAAACTTCACAGTCGGACGCCTTCGCTGCTCCAGGATTCCACCTCGCTTCCGGCATTTTTAATTCGACGTCGGAATTTGGGTTATCAGAAGAGCGGTACTGCGGGGTGGCCAAGATTATCAGAATCGCTAAACATGGCTCATTCGTTTCGCGCCATTGAGAAATCCGTTGTGCCCTGGATGGCGCTCGCAGCTCGCAAAGCTCGCACGGGCATCTCTTTTGCCGTTGGGCAGATTGGGTTACCTTCCACTAGTCGAACGCTTTGAATCGAAAACAGACCGGACCGAGATGACGACCTTTCGGGAACACATTCCGCGCGCCGCGATACAATTGCCAGACCCGGAGGATCTTCACGACCTTTGATATCCCGGAGGTATGACGAACAACGTCGCCGACAGCTATTGCGACAAGTCCACACTGACGCCGGGTATGAAATACCCGCGGTGCGGTTTACAGCGACTCTCAGAGGAAGAATTTCGACATGAGTGAAATCTTCGGTTTCGACGCTTATGCGCCCAAGGAAATCGCCGAGCGGGTCGAAACCATCGGCGTCACCAAAGCGCGCCTGCCGCTGCTTTCACAGGCAACGCTTGGCGTGCTCGCCGGCGGGTTTATCGGATTCGGGGCGCTTTACTTTACCTTCATCACCGCCGACGCTAGCCTTGGGTTTGCGCTTAGCCGAATCCTCGGCGGTATAGCCTTTTCACTCGGTTTGATTCTGGTCGTGGTCGCCGGCGCGGAACTTTTCACCGGCAATAACTTTATGGTCATGGCCTGGGCCAGTCGGCGCATAAGCTCATGGGAGTTGATGCGCAACTGGCTGATTATCTACTGCGCGAATTTCATCGGCGCGTTGGGGCTGGCGGTTCTCGTCTACCTGTCGAATCACCCGGAAGCCGGCGCAGGATCGGTAGGGGAAAACGCAGTAAAGATAGCTTATGCCAAGGCGGCACTTCCTTTTGCTGAGGCGTTCTTCAAGGGAATACTGTGCAACATCCTGGTGTGTCTTGCCGTTTGGCTGGCGCTCGCCGGCCGGAGTGTTGTCGATAAGATATTCGCTATCGTTTTCCCGATTTCTGCCTTTGTCGCCGCAGGCTTCGAGCATAGCGTAGCCAACATGTATTTCATCCCGCTCGGGATTTTGTTACGGGACCGATCTGACGTGGCAAATGCGGACCTGCTAACATGGGGCGCCTTAGTCTCTAACTTGGTGCCCGTCACATTGGGGAATATTTTCGGCGGCGGCGTGATGGTAGCGTTGGTCTATTTTTTTGTTTACCGCCATCACGCGCGATGAGTTGCGACGAATTAGGCAGCCCTTGCGATGTTACGCTTGTGCACCGGCACGATCAGGACCGGACATGGGGCCCGGGCGATAACTTTCTCGGCAACGCTACCCATCAGCAAGCGATCAATGCCGGTTCGGCCGTGGGTTGACATAACGATCCTGTCAACCTGCTCGCTTTCGGCCTTTTCGACGATATTGTCGGACGCGCCCCCGAACTCAACCACCTGCCGGACTTCGGTTAGAATCATCTCTTCCCGGAACTTCTCCCATAAAAACTTGTTCAGCATGCGTCTATGGCGCTCAAGCATTTCCCGGACTGGCCCGGAATCTTCGCGCTTGATCCAGTGATCGCCTAAGTCGATGACGTGATAGACGATCACCTCTGCCGTGCATGACCGCCCCATTTCCAGCGCATAACGCAGGCCCGCGCACGAAAGGTCCGACAGGTCCGTCGGCGCTAGAATTTTCTTTAGTGATTCCATATGCCCTCCTGAAACTCGACTCGGGAGCTATGAAGAAAATGGGGCAATAACTATGCCGCCGGTGAGATCGGAAAATGTATCTATTCCTTATCTGGAGTTTTTTGCTTTCGCATCGAATAGAATTTGTCGCAAGTATTTTCTCAAAGGAGCGAAAGTTTGGCGCCTCGGTGCCGCCCCTCGGACGACTTTACGGAGCATTTTTCCACGTACTTGGCACAACCTGTGCTCTCTACGGATCGTGATGAGGTGAATCATCATGAAAGCTAACTCGATGAAAATATTCGATGTGATGTCCAAGGATCCGTTGACAGTGAGTCCTTCGGATACGGTAGGCCAGGCGGAAGAGCTAATGTACGAGAACCACTATCGACAGCTTCCCGTCGTCGAAAGTAAACAGCTCATTGGCATCGTCACGGATCGCGATATTCGCTCTTTCCTTGCTCAATCGTCGCTGCTTAAGCCGGCGGAACGGGCCAGAGCCCTCAAAGCCAATGTCACCGACATAATGACCGCCAAGCCGCTGACAATGTCGCCTGAGGACGATCTCCGCGAAGCGGTTGAACTGTTGATCGAAGAAAAGATCGGCGGCATTCCTGTCGTTGATGAAAGCGAAGGCCTCGTGGGCATCGTCACCTATGTTGACGTCCTGCGATTTTTACTCGACCGGTTAGAAGATGAGCAGGCATGAATTCGCTGGAGGAAGGATGTCGAGATCGCAACTCAAGAACGCCGGCGACGAGGAATGGGGAGGGAAAATGGACGGCTTTTTAGCTCCTAAAGAGACACTTACACGTAAGCGAGTAGAAGAGATATTGCGTGAGAAGCAATACTCCTATTTCGAGCAAAAGGTCACGCTTCTCGAATTTCGCGACGACTCGTTATTGCTCAAGATTTCATTTCTAATGAAGTATAATAACCGGATGATCGTGATCGAGGAAAAAGAGCCGATCGTGCTTTCGTTCTCGGACTTTAAAGTTGAAGATTGGGGCGATGGAATCAAAAAAATCGCCGATCTCCAATAGTCTCGGCTAGTTTCGCGGGCGCCGCAGTTCGTGATGCGATCAGAGAATCTTTTGCTGATGCTTCTAAGTGTCGCGGTCGGGCTCGCGGTTGGCATCGGCGGTTTTACCTTCGTGTACGCCAAAGGCGCATCCTACCTGACCGACAATCCCCAAGCCTGTGCAAATTGTCATGTGATGCAGGAACAGTTCGACGGCTGGATCCGCTCCAGCCATCGATCCGTTGCGGTATGTAACGACTGTCATACGCCGGTCGGATCGATTGCCAAGTATCTAAACAAGTCAGCGAACGGCGCGCGCCACTCTTGGGCGTTCACCACCGGATGGTTTCATGAGCCCATCGGCATTACCCCGGGAAACCGGCAAATCACGGAGACTCGATGCCGTGGTTGTCACCAGGAACTCAGCGAGGCGATTCTCGGCGGCCATGCTGAAAGCGCCGGCATGAGCTGCATCCGCTGTCACGGTTCGGTAGGGCATCCGCAATAGGAGCAGGCATGGCTTCAATCGAAGAGAAAAACCGTCAACCGAGTCGTGCGAAGCTGGTGGCCGGTACGGCCGTTGCCGCGGCGGCGATCGCGGTACTTGCGGTTGCGCTGCTGGTGAACATCATGGAACGCAAGCAGGAGGCGCGCAACCCATTTTACCGCGTGGTCGAGCTCAACGACGAGACTGAAGATCCGGCGATGTGGGGGAAAAACTTTCCGCTTCAGTATGACGACTATCGTCGCACTGTGGACCAGGTGCGCACACGGTTTGGCGGCAGTGAAGCGCTGCCGAAGACCCCTAGCCAAACCGATCCGCGCTCGGTAGTCGCGCAATCCAAGCTCGAAGAAGACCCGCGGCTGAGAATTATGTGGGCCGGATACGCGTTTGCCCGAGATTTTAGAGAAGAGCGCGGCCACGCATACATGCTCGACGATCAAACCTATACCGAGCGGCAGATCGCGGTAAAGCAGCCCGGCACATGCCTGCACTGCCATGCGTCGGTCTATCTCCCCTATAAAAGAGCCGGCAGCGGCGACTTGATCAAAGGCTTCGAAAAACTGAACCAGATGCCGTTTTCAGATGCGCGCAAACTCGTCAACCATCCCGTCGCCTGCATCGACTGCCACGCTCCGGACACCATGCAGCTCAGAATCACCCGGCCGGGTTTTATCGAAGGCATCGCCAGCTTCAAAACGAGCCAGGGAGTCAAGAATTACGATGTCAACGTGCAGGCGACGCGCCAGGAGATGCGCTCCTACGTTTGCGCGCAATGCCATGTCGAATACTACTTCAGGGGAGCCGAGAAGCGACTCGTCTATCCTTGGGCCAAAGGCATTAAAGTCGACGAGATCCTGGCCTACTATGACGAGGAGAAATTCCAGGATTGGAGGCACGCCGAAACCGGCGCGCCGGTGCTCAAGGCGCAGCACCCGGAATTCGAGCTTTGGAGCCAGGGGATTCACGCGCGCTCCGGTGTAGCCTGCGCTGACTGCCACATGCCCTATAAGCGCGAAGGCGCGCTCAAGATCAGCGACCATCATGTGCGTAGCCCGCTGTTGAACATCAACCGCGCTTGCCAGACCTGCCATAAAATTGCCGAGCAGGAATTGAAAGCGCGGGTGGAGACGATTCAAGAAAGGACGTTGCGCCTACGCAATCTCGCAATGGACGCCCTCATCGCCTTGATCGATGACTTGAAAAAAACCAAAGCCGCCGGTAAGGCCGAGGCCGAGCTCGATACCGCGCGCAACTTTCAGCGGAAGGCGCAGTTCTATCTCGACTTCGTCGAGGCGGAAAACTCCAGTGGCTTTCACGCGCCCCAGGAGGCCGCGAGAATTCTCGGAGAGTCGATTGACGCTTCACGAAAAGGCCAGCTCGCAGTCCGCGACGGCAGATGAACGATAAATTTACGCTTATGGTGGAATGTGAGCACTTCAGTCAGGGTTGAGCGATGAGCCGAGCCACCCTCTCACTTTGGACCGCCGGCCGTAAACGGGAAGACGATTGTGAATACCTTTTCTGGATATCTTTGGGCGTGTGGCTGGCCGGCGATCCGATCATGAAGGCCGCGAAAGGCAGTCAGTCCATGCGCATCAGCATTGTGATCTCCTCGGCGGTTACTCGCCTAGCGACTCATGCTTCTTTGAGATTCTCTCGGAGAAATTCCAGCAACTCCACGTGCTTTTCCGAGTCGCGGATCATGCTGTCGAGCAAGACTTTGAATAAGCCGTGGTAATAGCCGCTGCTTTCTTTGATGAGGTTATGATTTTCGCGAATTCCCTCTCTCTCCAGCCGGATAAGCTCATCGGTAACCTCGCGCACCTTGCCGTTCAAGCTCGAAAACTCGCCGATGCCTTCGAGACCGTCGGGCGGCTTGGTCCAGTTGAGACTGCCTGTTAGGGTCGCAACCATGGCGTGAATCAGCGCCCGGTGTTTCTCTTCGTCGGAGATGATTAGTTGCATCACGAATCGAGTAAGCGGGCTCGGCATATGTGCAATAGTTTTTTTGTAGAACTCCAGGGCCCGATCTTCCTTGGCTTCGTGCGCTTCAAACTGGTTGAGCAATCTTTCGATCGGCGAAATCTCGTCGTGCCTGGCCGTGAGTCCGAACATAGCGTCTACATCCGCGAAATCTTCCATGGCTCTTCTCCTTTTATCCTCTCGGTTGAGGCGGGGAAAACGCTCCCCACCCGCAGGAATTATTGATCCTCACGTCACCTTCACTGGTCGATGCCTGCCGAGCAGACGGCCGGGTTTCCAAGGCGTCCCAACCGCCGGCAAGAGCCACCGATCGAGGCCGATCCAGCCCGCGTTACGCCATGCGAGCACCAACCAAGTGGCAATGGCGAACAGCATGCCATTGGTAGATGCGGATCCGGCCATGATGAAGCTCCAATTCATGAGACCGCCGAAAAATGCCGCTATCCCGACGAATGCGCCCAGAATCAATGCCGCGGCTACTGCCAGCTCTCCAAAAATGATGATCTTCGAAAACCAGGTGTGCGCTTCAGCATTGACCAGGTATTCTATGAAGCCGCGATACCAATCGTAAGAAATTGTCGGCTTGGGCGCCATCTTGAGACCGCGCTTCCAATACTCAAGCAACGCTTCGCCGCTACCCATCCATTTCGGATCGACGAATTTATGCCAGCCTGCTTCAAACCACATGTAGCCGAGGTACAAGCGCAGCGGTAACCACAACCAGCCGAACCGCGTATCGCTGAACAGCATCCGCGCTATCGGCGGCTCCTCAATACTAACTCTGGTGCTCATAACTTTCTCCCCTCTTTGTCAATTTCACTTTTACCGAACTGACACTTGCGCAAAGCAGATGCCAGCCGGGAAAAACTCAAAAACTTACCGCTATAAGAAAGATGAAACCTGGTCTTCCTAGTTTTGCGAATATAAATCTGCCAGCTTCGCAGGCATGCGAAAGGAATTACACCAGGCACCGCTTTCGTTGGAGATGAAAACCAGAGCTCACTGAGCGGCACGAAAATCGCTCATGCAAATCCGCGTCAGTAAATCCTGAATGGTCCGATAGCGTTTGGGGGTTCAGGCAAGAGAGGATTTATGCCGAGACAAGCTACGCCAGGCGCAAGCGAGGGCGGTCGGTCGACCTCTGGCGATCGCTTTGGATATTTGACAACCGATCTAACCCTCGGCAGCTGAGAGGATCTCCCATGACGACTAGTCTCGCAATTAACGGATTTGGCCGAATCGGCCGTCTCGTATTACGCACTCTACAGGCACGCTACAAGAAAGATCTCGCCGTGATCGCCATCAACGACATGGCGGACTTAAAAACCAACGCCCATTTGTTCCGCTACGACTCTACCTACGGAATCTATCCGGGAACAGTTGAATCGAGCGACGGCACCATGACTGTTGACGGGCGAGAAATCAGCGTTCTCAACCAGAGGGATCCGTCGCGTTTGCCGTGGAAACAGTTGGGCGTGGATATCGTCATTGAAGCGACCGGAGTGTTTACCGACGCCGCCCAGGTACGCGCGCACCTAAGCGCCGGCGCCAGAAAAGCAATCGTTACCGCGCCTGCCAGCCACGAAGACATTACTCTAGTTCTCGGGGTAAACGATACCAGCTACAATCCGCGCGAGCACCATATTGTCTCAAACGCGTCATGCACTACGAACTGTCTAGCGCCAGTTGCCAAAGTGCTTCACGAGAATTTCGGCATCGAGCGCGGTCTCATGACGACCACCCATGCCTACACCAACGACCAAAGAATTCTTGACCTGATGCACAAGGATCTGCGCCGGGCTCGGGCAGCGGCAATGAATATCGTCCCGACCAGCACCGGGGCGGCAAAGGCGATTGGCCTTGTCATGCCGGAGCTAAAAGGCAAGCTCCATGGCATCTCCTTGAGAGTGCCGACATCAACCGTCTCTGTTGTTGACCTTGTCGTCGATCTTAAAAAGTCTGCGACAGTGGACACTATCAATGAGGCTTTCAGACAGGCAGCGCAAGGGGCTATGACGGAAATTCTGGCCTTTTGCGGTGAGCCGCTGGTGTCCAGCGACTTTCGCGGCAACCCCGCTTCGGCAATTGTGGACGGTCTATCGACGGTAGTGCTCGATGGCAAGATGGCCAAGGTGTTGAGTTGGTACGATAACGAATGGGGTTACAGTTGCCGCGTAGCAGACCTCGCGATGTTGATGGCCAAAAGAGGATTCTAGGAGGAGCAAACAATGTTCGCCAAAGATGTTATGACCCGCGACATCATTACCATAAGCCCGACCACTAAGGTCAGGAACTTAGCCATGATCTTGATCAAAAATCAGATCAGCGGTGCCCCAGTCGTAGATGAACAGGGTAAAATCCTGGGCATCGTTTCGGAAGCGGATATCGTGGCAAAAAAAGGCAAGGATGCCAAATCGATCATGAGCAGAAAAGTTGTCAGTGTCCGGGAGGATACCGCTGTTGAAGAGATTGCCCAGCTCATGATCACCCACGCTATCAAGCGGGTGCCGGTTACGGACGGCGGCAAAATTATCGGAATCGTCAGCCGTGCCGACATAGTCAGCGCTATCGCCATGGGCGAGCACGTGGCGATTCGGACGCCCATCTATGATCTGTAATGGGATTTCTAATTGCCTGCGTGAGTGCAGGAATCAAAAAAAGATAATGACGGTCGATGGGCACAAAGGAGGATTTATGATGTTGTTCTACGCCATCATCGCCAAGACTATTCTCATGCTTATTTTTGTCGCAGGCGTTCGGGCCGAAAGTCCCTCGACTGTTGGGCCAGACGGCTCCGGGTTTCAAACGACAGCCGGTCATCTCCAGAGATTTGAACATCTCTCAACTGCAGCCATTCATGAACCCGCTGGCTTTACTGCAGCTTGTTTCGCCACTAATACCGATAGCGTAAATCGTATCATTGTTGCGGAAATTTTCGATTGGAGAGGCGACAATGTTACTGAGACCAGTTCCTGTGGAGTGCCTCAAGGTCCCGGCATTACGTGCCAGTCAACGGCTCAATACCGCGATTCTGCTTTGCGCTGCGTTGTGAGCACCAGTGGGAGGGCGACAAACCTTCGCGGATCAATAAGCACGTCCGCTAGTCCTTACCCATTTACGGAGCCGGCAAACTCAACGATTGCAGCTCAGTGAGTTAGCGCTGCCCCTTAGGCATGCCGCATAAGGGCGGTGTTTCGAGCGATCTGCGATGAACCGCAAAAGATAGGTCCGCGGTCGACCAAAGGCGATGCAAACTTTTTCTGCCGCGCTCTTCTTATTCATGCGGAACTAGCGTGAATATTCTTGCCGTTTAGACTTCTCGCGGGCGCTGGCGCCAACGGGAATTCCGAGAAGAAGCACCGGCTGCGATTGGCACGGACAGTGCACAATTCTTCGCTAAGGGGAGGCGCCGAAATATTGTTCCGGCGTCGCCTCCAACACGTCTGAGAGGAGCGCTCATATGAAAAATAAAAATCAAAAGAACGGGACCGTAAAGGAGATTATGATGGGCTCGCCCGTGACTTTGGCCCCCAACGATACTCTAGATCTGGCTAGTGACGTAATTTCTCTTGGTCGCATTCGCCACATTCCGATCTTGGATAATGGCAAGTTGGTGGGGTTGATCTCCGGACGAGACCTTATCGGCGCCGCGGCGAACCGTATCTTTGGTCTTAAGCAGAAAAGCAGATCGGCTTTGCTCAAAAACGAGTTGATCAAGGACATTATGCAAAAACGGGTCATAACGGTGACGCCCGACACGCCGATCAAAGATGCCGCGATGCTCATGGCAAACAAGAAAATCGGTTGTGTGCCCGTCCTCAGTGATGGAGCCCTGGTGGGTTTGGTCACCACGACCAACGTCCTGCATTATGTGGGATCGATCGCCTAATCAGCCGGTGGCACGCTCACTTGGCGAGGATCCCACATGCTCCATCGGCAGCAAAGCGAGCCTGCTAGCACGAAGTCGTTTCTCGCGCCCGCGTGCGTGATCGGCGCCTTTTTCATAAAGCTTGCCAAACACCTGGCCCTGATCGCGTGCTTGATGATCATCGGCCAACCGATCGGCAGATTGACCGTCAGCCAGCTTGGGATCTTTCTGATGGTACTGAGTGCCGCGTTGCTACATGCGATCGGCCGTGGTCTCCAATGTCGTCTATCGAATAGCGAGCGGCTTCCCAGCCTTGGACCATGATTGCCGACCGCCTGGACTCAACAAAGATCGGTTTCGGGCTTAAGGGAACCCTCGTCAAAGCCATTGACGAGCTTTGTGGCCGATCGTCTGTGGCTGACCTCGCCAATCATTTCCGAGCACAAAAAGCGGACGAGAATGAGCGCTATAGTTGTATCGGTCACGGAATTGCCGTACCCCATGTGCGCATCGATCATCTTGCCGCGCCGGAATTGATCCTCGGGATTTCCCCGGAGGGCCTCTCCTTTAACAATCAACGAATCAACATTGTCCTGCTTCTTGCAACGCCAGCCGAGCAGCCGCCGCAACATCTGCAGATTTTACAGCGCATCTGCTCGCTGCTCCCGGCGATCCGTGATGAACTCTTGGCGCAGCGCGATCCGGTCCGGGTGCTTAGAATCATCGCGCGTGCCGAGCAGCAATCGGCTTTGCCGACCTATTTGAATCTCACTCAGGAGCAGATCGGCTTCGAGCTCCAAACCAATCTCACGCATGGGCTGACGTCAACCGAGGCGCAACAGCGTTTACGCCATTACGGACCTAACCTGCTGCAACGGTGGCGCGTTGATCCCTGGCAGCTTAAGCTCTTGCGCAACCTGTTTAGCTTCTTTGCCATCTTGCTTTGGATCGCGGCCCTGCTCTGTTTCATTCCCGGAGTCGATCTGCCGCAACTCGGAATTGCCATTTTGGTTGTGATTCTGGTGAACGGCCTTTTTGCATTTCTGCAAGAATACAAATCCGACCGTTCCTTGGAGATTTTACAGCAACTCATCACCCAGCGTTGTCAGGTGATGCGCGACGGCAACCTCCAGGAGTGTGATGCAAGCCAGCTTGTTCCCGGCGATCTGATCGTGGTTGAAGAAGGTGATCTCGTACCGGCCGATGCACGATTGCTGGAGGCCTTCGAAGTTGAGCTAGACAATTCCTCGCTGACCGGCGAATCCACGCCGGCACGTCGCTACAAGTCGGATCAGCCGATTCTCATTCCGGGCAAGTTTCTTTGGCTCGAGCTACCCAATGTCATCTTCGCCGGCACATCTTTGCTGCGCGGCCGGGCTCGGGCTGTGATCTTCGGCACCGGGATGAATACAGAAATCGGTAAAATCGCCAATCTGACTCGGGACATTCGAGCCGAACAAAGCCCGTTACAGAAACAACTCCGCGCCACAGTTTACTCCATCGCCGCCCTCGCCGGTGGCTTGGGCTTAACCTTTCTCATTATGGGCTGGCTCTTCGCGGGCCTGAGTTTTCTCGCGGCGTTCGTTTTCTTCATCGGTCTTTTTGTCGCCAATGTGCCCGAAGGCTTACTTCCCACTGTGACATTATCATTGGCGATGGGCGTGCAACGCATGGCCAAGCGCCATGCGCTGGTGAAAAGCTTGCCTTCGGTCGAGACTCTGGGGTGCACTACGGTGATTTGCTGCGATAAGACCGGCACGCTTACGCAAAATCTCATGATGGCCAGCGAAATTGCCGTTGACGGCAAGATCGTCCAAGTCTCCGGCGTCCGGTTATCGACCGCAAGGAGAATTTAAAACCTCGGGACAAAGGCTTTCTTTGGATGCAATCTCTCATTGGCCGACCTTGCGCCGCTTGCTGGATTGCGCTTTTACGTGCAACAACGCACGGCTGAGCAAACAAGGCGCGGATTACCGTGTGATCGGCGACCCCACGGAGGGAGCTTTAGTGTGCCTGGCCGAAAAAGCCGGGCTTCGCGGCGTTCATCAACGCCTGCATTTAAATCCTTTCGAATCGATCCGCAAACGGATGAGCGTCGTGATTAAGGCCCATCAGCAGAGCGAGCCAACGATTTATGTCAAAGGCGCTCCACTGGAAACGCTCCAACAGTGCGACCGGCTCTGTTGGAATGGCGAGATCCGCCCGCTAACGGACGCAGAGCGCCGGCGGATTGTCGAGGAAAATGACGCAATGGCACAGCGCGGCCTGCGGGTGCTCGCATTTGCATACCGAGAAGGAGCGGAATTAAACGGCGCTGCTTACACGACAGCATGCATCGAGACGCACTTAGTCTTCCTTGGCTTGGTAGCACTATCGGATCCGGCGCGGGCCGAGGTTCCCGGGGCAATCCGCGACTGCCATACCGCCGGGATCCGCGTCCTCATGGTCACTGGCGATTACCCGCTCACCGCCGCCAGCATCGGCCGGCAAATCGGTCTTGGACAGAACGGATCCCTGAAATGTTTCACAGGCGCCGAAGTTTCCGAGTTGGACGATGACGCGTTGCGCGAAATTCTGTCCCAACAGGAAACCATCTTCGCCCGGGTCGCGCCAGAACATAAACTACGCATCGTTTCCTTGCTGAAACAGATGGGGGAGATCGTCGCCGTCACCGGTGATGGCGTTAATGACGCCCCGGCCTTGAAGAAGGCCGATATCGGCATTGCTATGGGAGTGCGCGGTAACGATGTCGCCAAAGAGGCCGCGCGCATGATTCTGACCGATGATAACTTCAGCTCCATTGTCGCTGCCATCGAAGAGGGCCGCGCGATATTCGACAACATCAAACGATTCGCCGCCTACGTGCTCAACAGTAACCCGCAGGAAATGTACCCGTACATTTTTTGGGTACTCTTTCCCGGCACTCCGCTGGCAATGACAATCATGGGCGTTTTGGCGGTCGATGTAGGCACGGACCTCATTCCGGCGATGGGCTTGGGCATCGAGCCTCCGGAAAACGGCATCATGGAGCGAACGCCACGGCGCCGCGACGAAAAGCTGCTTTCGCTCAAGTTCATACTCCGCTCTTATTTTGTCCAGGGAACTCTGCTCGCGCTTAGCTGCTACGCTACTTACTTTTATATGGGTTGGGTGCTTGGCGCCTGGAAACCGGGCCAGAGTGTTGCCTCGATGCCGCCGTCACCTGCCGGCCTCAACTTCGGGGAAGCGTCGTCGGCTTATCTGCAAACATTGACCGCATATTTTTTCCCCACCGTAACCGCGCAGATTGCCAATGTCTTATGCAAACGGTCATGGCAAAGCTCACTCTTCTCTTGGAATTTCCTCCACCCGCTTCGTCGCAGTGAGGCCCTCGCAGCCATAGCCAACTGGCGGCCGCCTCGGTACACCGCGCGAGTGCACATCGAGTATCACGTTCAACGCGCCGCTGAATTCACCGCCGTCCGCGCTCTCTTCGCCCTGATCGGTCGGGCTAGTGCTTCTGCCCTTCAGATTCATCTGGATGCTGCTATCTCAATCTCTCGTGCGCCTCGAGCGTCCCGTCATCGCGCCGTTCACCCGATGGGTTGCGGCTTTTTTCGAGCGGCACTACATCATCTTCAATTTCATCTCCAACCCGCTCATCGATCTCGGCATCTTGTTGGAGCTGGCGCTTTGCTATGTTTTTTTCTACACGCCGCTTTCCGAGATCTACTACTTCGCCCCCCTCCCCTGGCATGTTTACTTGTTCGCGTTCCACGGCACGGTGCTGGTATTGGTCTTTGAAGAAGCCAAGAAATACTACCGGCGAAAGGGATATAGGTTAGAATTTCTCGGCTAAACGCTAAAGGAGGAACTATGCCGGAACCCGTCGCACAACGCTGTTTTCACTGTCAGAAAAATCACCCTTATGAATCCATGATTCCTGGCGAGATGCTTAGGCCGGCTATCATTGAGACGATCAAGAAACGCGACTCCCGCCTGGGCACCAGCATGGATATGATCTGCCTGGACTGCCTTGATGTTTTTCGTTCGGAGTACGTCGAAGACGCTCTGAAAGAAGAAGTCGGCGAGCTGACGCAGCTCGAAAAGGAAGTTGTGGAGAGTCATGAAGGAGCAGGAAACTCTGGCCGAGAATCTAAACCGGGCATTCGAAAAAAGCGTTACCTTCGGTCAGCGTGTCGCCGATCGCGTCGCCTCCTTCGGCGGCAGCTGGACATTCATCGGCTTTTTTTCGCTGGTGCTGGCGGTATGGATCGGCATCAACAGCTTCGCGCTGCTTTCCCGCCCCTTTGATTCGTATCCTTTATCCTGCTGAACCTGATCTTGTCGTGCTTGGCGGCGATACAAGCGCCGGTGATCATGATGAGCCAAAATCGCATGGAAGTCCGAGATCGTCTTCGCTCGGAAAACGACTACCAAGTTAATCTCAAGGCCGAGCTTGAGATCCGCCATCTGCACGAAAAGCTTGACGTCCTGCTCAAGCACCAGTGGCAGAAGCTCCTGGAGATCCAGCAAATCCAGATGGATTTCATGAAAGAGCTGGTGCGCCGAAATCCGGATCCCAAAAATTGATCGAACCATCAGCCGAGGCTGCATGGCCACTTCAGAACACGGAAACATTGAAATGCGCATTCACCGTCACACCGCCGTCGGTTTTTTGCTGGTGCTGTTGTCGTTGCTTCTCGGGTATCGCCCGGCTGCCGGCCAACAGCCCCGGGCGTTATCGCAGCAACTCGTCGGCGGCGAGTTTTCCTATGCAGCCAAGCGGGGAGATTCGCTGATCGGCATTGGCGCAAGATTCGCTGTAGACGCGGCGGTAATCGCTGCGGATAATGATCTTTCTGCGAGCTCTCCTTTAAAACTCGGACAAGTGCTGCGCATCAACAATCGCCACATCATACCCAAACGGATCGAAGAGGGTATCCTCATCAATATTCCCCAACGTCTGCTCTTTCATTTCAAGGAGGGCCGATTGCTTCGCTTCTTTCCGGTGGGGCTGGGGAGACGGGACTGGCCGACGCCCACCGGCCAATTCACCATCGTTGCCAGAGAGGAAAATCCGACATGGGATGTGCCTAAGTCGATTCAAGATGAGATGCAACGCGAGGGCAAGACGGTAAAGACTTGTGTTCCGCCGGGTCCGGACAATCCTTTGGGAAGTCACTGGTTGGGGCTTAGCATCCCGGGCTATGGCATTCATGGCACGATTGCGCCGACAAGTATCTATCGATTTCAAACCCATGGCTGCATACGCGCCCACGCGGACGATATCGCCCAGCTATTTGGCGAGGTCTCGCGCGGCACTCCCGCTCTACTCATCTATGAGCGACTCCTGATCGCCAAAATCGGGCAGCAAGTTTACTTAGAGGCTCATCGAGATGTTTACAAAAAAGAGGCAGATGCCCCGCGACTTTTCGAAGCATTGCTGCAAACCTTCAATCTTGAATCTGTCGTTGACCGTCACCTGGCACAAAGTATAATCCGCAAAGAAGACGGCATCGCTAGACCGATTACACGCGGAGTTGGAGCTACGGATTCGCAATGACAAAATTTCACCATTCGCTGACACGCGGCTATCAGACCTCCGACACTCAGCCGATGCGAATGACGCGGCGAACGTTCGTCAAGCTCGGTAGCATGGCCGCGATCACGGGATTATTACCGTCCGCGGTCCTCGGCTCGAGTAAACACTTGTCTGTCGAAGAAAGAGCTTTGGCGTTTTACAACACGCATACGGGCGAGAGACTCAAGGCCATTTACTGGGCGCAAGGCGGTTATGTGGAAGGATCTCTGCGCGAGATCAATTACGTCCTGCGTGACCCGCGCAGCAATGAAGTACACGAGATCGATATCCGGCTACTGGATTTCCTGTTCGCCGTTCGCCAAGAAATCGAAGCGAATCAGCCCTTTCACGTCATCTCCGGATATCGCTCCGCACGTACGAACGAGTTCCTGCGCGCGCACAGCACGGCAGTGGCGAGAAAACAGCTTGCATCTGGTCGGTCAAGCGATCGATATCCGATTACCCGGCCGAGAAACGCGCATCTTGCAAAAGGCAGCGATAGCTCTCAAGAGCGGCGGCGTCGGGTATTATCCCAAGTCTGACTTCGTCCACCTAGATATCGGGCGCGTACGATATTGGTGAAGGGCATTAAAAGTAAGAAGACGTTCGGCATCGATTCTATTCGCGCGCTGTCGAACTTCACGCGGCATTGCTGGCATACCAATGTGGAACTGGAGCAATGCTAGCGCAACGCTCCAGCGCAGGTTCGAATCCCCATTGACTATTCTAATGGAACAGCAGAGTGCCGCGTCGAGGTTGCTAATTTTCTTTTTGTAACGGCACGACCAGGACCGGACAGGGCGATCCGCGTAGAATCTTGTCCGTGACGCTGCCGATCAGCATGCGCGCTAAGCCGCCGCGTCCGTGCGAGGACATGACGATCAGATCGACGCCTTCCTTCTCGGCGCAGTCGACGATGGCGCCGAAGGGTTGGCCGGCATCGACGAGCTGGCGCATCTTCAACCCAGCTCCCGCATTCGGGACTTTCTCGGCGACAAAATCGGCGAGCCGCTGTTTGTGTTGTTCGATTTCGCGCTTGTCGATGCGGTTGCTCTCGTCCAATACCACCACATTGAAGGCGATGAGCTCCGCTCCCGTCTCCCTGGCCAACTGGCACGCGTAACCGACCCCGTTGGCTGAGAGGTCGGAAAAGTCCGTTGGTGCCAGTATCGTTTTAAAGATTGCCATAGGAGCTCCTTGTCGCGGCGGATAACAGTCGATCAGATGTATCTTCCAAGTCCCCTAAGCGAGAAACTTATCAATCACAACTTATAACCGATTGTGCGCAGCAGCTGTTTGCGCCAGGCAATACCCTCTTCATTTTCAACCCCCTGGCTTTTGCCGCCGTCGATGACACCCATAATGCCGCGCCCATGCTCCGTCTCCGCAATGACGACTTCGACAGAATTGGCCGTGGCACAGAAAATCCCACAAACTTCTGGGACATTCTTGATGGCGTTGAGCACGTTTAGCGGAAAAAAACCTGGGCCCAGAAATAGGATGAAGCTGTGTCCGGCGGAAAGCGCCAAAGCGTTGCGTTTAGCGAGTTCGAGCATGGGCTCGTCTGTGCCGCTCCAACGAACCTGCATCGCACCGGATGCTTCACAGAATGCTAAGCCGAACTTGATTCCAGGCACGGTTTGCACCAGAGCCTCGTGAATGTCTTCAACTGTCTTGATGAAATGGCTCTGACCGACAATGAAATTGATGTTGTCGGGTTTTTCTATTTTAACCGTTGAGAATTGCATCGGATTGTCTTGCAGCGCAGGTCGCTCACCGGCTTTCAATTTGCGCGAATGAGCAGTACCGGATTGTGCGCATGCTGAATGATCTTCTCCGCGACACTCCCCAGAACCCACCGGCCAATCCCGGACCGCCCGTGCGTCGACATTGCTATTAAACTATTTGGTGCTTTGCGACCCAAATCGATGATTTCGCTCGCGGCGTCCCCTTCAAGCGCAATCGCAACGACTCGCTTGAACCCCTCGGCTCTCAGGCCGGCCACTTTGCCGTCGAGGTAATCCTGCGCATGTCTGGCCAATTCCTCGCGGAACTGCGCCGGACCCTGAGCGATCACGCCGTCGGCAACGACATAGGCGTCCATGGGTAACGAGTAAACACGCAGCAATTGCATCTCAAGGTTCAGTCGCTTGGTGAGTGCACATGCATGGGGCAGGGTTTTTTCCGCCAAACCGGATCCATCGAGCGGGACAAAGATCTGATTCATCTTGACCGGCCTCAAGGCATCGGGAGTATGGGTCGGGCGAATGAGCAGCAGAGGATTGGTCGCCGCCTGAACGACTTTGCTCGTCACGCTACCGAGGAGCCAACGTCGCGCTCCGGAGATGCCGTGTGTCGCCATGGCGATCAAGCAGGAAGGATCGCTTTTGGCGTGATCGACAATCACCGTCGCCGGCGCACCGACTTCAGCGGCGGTGCAAGTAGTGCCGGAGAAATATTCAGCGGCAATTTTCCTTAAATACTGACCACTTGTTTCTGGAGGCCAAAAGGGCGGGCGCGCGTCCGGATCGGTGATGCGCAACAACTCCACGGGGATGCCATACGCATCAGCAAAGAAACGGGCATAAGGCACAATTTGCTCCGAAACATTCGACCCATCCAAAGGCACGAGAATTTTGCTGTACATCGCTCGTCACTTTCCCGCGGACCATTGATCAACACCCGCGCGCACCACCAAAACCGGGTTATCGGAATGGCGCACAACTCTCTCGGTGATGCTGCCTAGCGCCCAGCGCTGCACGCCGGAACGGCCATGCGTGCACATAGCGATTATCGTATCCGGGCTCTGCCGCGCTATCGCTAGTATTTCGTCTGCTTCCAAACCCTCCTTAGCTACGAAGGAGATCTTTTTAAGCCCCTGCCGTTTCATCTCCTCTGTCCTACTTTCGAGATATGTCACCGCTTCTTCCCGTTGCCTGGCAGTCGACGCATCTAACTGATGGGGAGTATAAAAGCCATCGCCCACGGCCGACAAAGCACGGTAAAGATGGATCAGCGTCACTTCCAAATCGAGCTGTTTTGCCAATTCTCTGATATAGGGCAAGATACTCTCCGATAACTCGGACCCATCGAGTGGAACAATGACGCGCTTCAATGTGGCCATTGCCCAGCTGGGATTCTTGTCGTCTCGAGCTCGGACCACCAGAGTCGGATTTGAGCCGCCTCGTAAAACCTTTTCCGCGACGCTGCCGAGCAACCAGCGGTCCAGACCGGAGCGACCATGGGTTGCCAGCGCGATCAACGTTTGTTTATCCGTGGCAGCAGAATTAATAATAGCCTCGGCGGCACTTCCCGTCTGGATCGTGCAACGCACTGTGCCGCCAGGAAAATTTTGGGCAATTCCTTCCAAATACTCGGCGAATCTTCGGCTCGCATCGTCAATCATGGTGTGAATGATTGACACTTGGTCCGTGGCGAGATGATAGGCCATGTCAACTATATCGATAACGCCTAGCAACTCCACGGGAATTTGCAGACTGCGGGCGAAGCAACGAGCCAGCGGCAGTACGTTTTCTGCGGTTTTCGATCTGTCCAATGGAACGAGAACTTTCGAGTACATGGTTCTGTAGCTTTAGATGACCGCTCACACGAGCGAATCACGAGCACAGGATTGCCCGAGTGGCGCACCACCATCTCGGTCACGCTGCCTAGCATCCAGCGTCTTACACCAGACCGCCCGTGCGAGGACATCGCAATCAAATTATCCGGCGTTTTCCGCCCTAGCGAGATAATCTCATCGGCAGCCAAACCCTCCCTGGTTACACATTGGAACTTCGCGACGCCAAGTCTTTTCAGATCGCCTGCCTTCTTGTCGAGATATTCGACCGCTTCATCGCGCACCCCGGCAAGCAGTTCCTCGTAGTTGACGGCGTAAAAACCCTCGTCGCCGGAGTAGACGTTGTATGGAACGTGATAGGTGCGGAACAATTCGATCTCAAGATCGAGCTTTTTCGCCATGTCGGCCACGATTGGCAGCACGGCCTCGGCAAGCTCGGACCCGTCCAGCGGCACAATGATCGACTTGAGCATTGCTTCGCCCTCTGATTTGGCCTCCCCCGCGGCGCGGATCAACAATAATGGATTCGCCGTGCCGCGCAGGACCTTTTCGGCAATGCTGCCCAGCAAAAAGCGATTCAAACCCGACCGTCCGTGAGTCGCCATGGCAATCAGCATGGTTTTATCGGTGGCCGCTTTTTCGATGATCGTGTCTTCGGCTCTGCCCTTTTCCACCGAGCATCTCACATCACTCCCGGCAATCGTTGTGGCAACGCCCCTCAGGTAGATGGTGCTGTGTTGGACGGCATCATCGATGATGGTATCGAGAGCATGCACCTTTTCACTTGTCATGTGCGAGGCGATCTCGACGACATCGACAACAGCCAACAACTCAACGGGGACCTTGAATTTGCCCCCCAGGTAGCGAGCGTAGGGAAGGACTCTCTCTGCCGTCTTCGATCCGTCCAAAGGGACTAGTATTTTGCTGTACATGTTTTCCTCCGCCGCCTCTACGAGAAAATCCGCATCCCTACGCTATGCTCCCAGCGGCGTTCTTTACTCGACTTTCACCTTGATTTCTTTGGCCTTGGCTTCTTCCGTCTTGGGCATCCTCACTTCCAAGATGCCGTTTTTGAAAGAGGCTTTGATTTGGTCTGCGCGAACGTCTCTCGGCAGCTCCAAAGTCCGTAAAAAGCTTCCGTACGAACGCTCGGCGCGATAATAGTTTTCCTCTTTAACTTCTTCTTCTTTTTTCTTTTCGCCTTTGATGGTCAGCGTGTGATCCATCAGATTCACCTCGATATTGTCTTTTTCGATGCCGGGAAGCTCGGCTTTTACGACGATGTCATCCTTCTCTTCGAAAACATCGACAATCGGAGGTTTCACTTCCATTTCCTCGGTTCTAGACCATCGCTCCGGCCACCACGGTCGCGCGCGTCTACCGAAAAAGTCCTCCATCATCCGGTCCATGTCCCGCTCCCAAGTGGTAAGACCCATGAACGGTCGCCATGGAGTTACCGCCTTCGTTTCTTTTTCTTTATTTTTCTCTGCCATCGTCATACCCTCCTTCTTTTTTGTTTTGGCTGCTATCGATACTTGCTACCGCAACGCCTGTGCCACCAAGATAGCCCCCTAATCAATTAACTTTTAGGCGCCACTTCGCAGAATTGAAAAAATGCTCCGTGCGTTCTCGCAGTTCTGCGAGCCAGCATCTGCCCACGCCTGCCGGTTCGCTTATCTCAAGAGCCAGCGTTGGATCCGAGCTGCCGTCTGTGGCCATGACGATCAGCGCATCTGTGTCGGCGGACGCGTGCTCGATTAAAACTTCCTCCGCCTTTCCTTTCTCCACCAAGCATTGAACGCTGGTACCCGGGATCGAGTGGGTAATCGTTGCCAAATAAGCCCGGCTGCTTACCGTGATATTGGCCACAACCGTGTCGAAGTTCGTGAGTACGCCGGCAAGACCTGCGCCGCCTCCTGCGTACAGTTCGCCTGCATGCCAAAAATCTTTCAAGATTTACCGATTTACCCGACTTTAGAAGCAAGATAGGCAATGCAGCCATTCACGGTTGCGAGCTTGGGAAGATCGATGTCGGGAATATCCACCCCTAAAACATTATGCAGGCCGATCACAAAATTTAAGAAGTCGACCGAATCTAAGTCGCTCTGATCGCGCAGATCTTTGGCCGGATCGATGCAATCGAAATCGACCTCCGGCGCGATGTTGCCCAATGCTTGCCGGACGATATTTTTGATCTCGGCCTCCGTCATTCTAGTGCCCCTCTCTACCGATCTCTTTCAATCCTAATCAGGATTGTTGGAACGCCGGTCTTTCCCACAGCTTTTCCGGTTCCTGCAGCCAACGGTCGATGGCCAAAAGAAAGCGGCCGCCGCGATGACCGTCGCTGACCCGGTGGTCGGCAGCGAGCGTGGCATCGAGCATTGGCCGCACGCCGAACATTCCGTTGGCTGCAAAAGGCCGATCCGAAATCCTGCCGAAACCGACCAGCGCTACCTGGGGCGGATAGATCACGCCGAAAACAGTTTCGACTCCTTGTTCGCCGAGATTGGTGACCGTAATCGTACCATCGGAAAGTTCCGAGCTGCGCAGGTGACCGTTGCGCGCGCGGTTTACCAGGTCAAGCAAGCTCTCCATCAGTTCCTCCAAACTTTTCTTATCCGCGTCGTGGATCGCCGGATTGACCAGGCCCCCTTGGCGCAAAGAAATCGCTATGCCGATGTGAATGCCGTCACCCGGCTTGAATGCCTCGTTGATCCAGAAGCCATTGAGTTCGGGGAATGTGCGCAATGCCAAAGCCATGGCGCGAATGAGCAGCACGGAGTAGAGCAATCTTTTCGTCACAGCTCGCTTGGCATTTTCTGCGTCGAGCCAATCTAAGGCTTTGCCCATATCAATGGTCGTCGCAAGGTAATAATGCGGGATTTCGCGCTTCGACCGCGCCATTGCGGTGGCAATCACCCGGCGCATCGCTGTAAGATCCAACCCCTTGCTCGCTACAGGCGCAGTTGCCGGCGTAATTGTCTTGGCGCTTTCTGCTGCCCGTTCAACGTCCGCAATGGTAATCGAACCCTTCCCACCCGTGCCGGTCAGAGTGGATAGATCGACGCCGAGTTCCTGCGCTCGTTTACGCGCCAGCGGCGAAACCCGCAGACGAAGAGATTCCTCCGCTACAGCCGCTGCCGCGACTTGCGCGGGCACGATCTCGGCTTTGGGCGGCGCCGCCGTGGTCGGCGGAGCAACCGCCGCCTTTGCTGCCGGTTGTGCCTCCACCTTCTTGCCATCGCCGCTCAATGTCGCCAGGGTCGTTCCCACTGGGACTTTCCGCCCTGGCTGAACGAGGAGAGATTCAATGACACCGCTTTCGAAGATCTCGACCTCGATCACGCCTTTTTCAGTTTCCACCAATGCCACCACGTCGCCCCTTTTGACGGCGTCGCCTGGTTTCACGCGCCAATCGACGATGGTGCCGAATTGCATGTCGGCTCCCAGCGAGGGCATGCGAAATTCACTCATGGCCGGTCACTACTCGCCGCGCCGCCGCGACGATTCCTGGAACCTGAGGGATCGCCGCGTCTTCGAGATGCTTGGGATAAGGCATTGGCACTTCGACGCTGCAAACCCGCGCAACCGGCGCATCGAGCTCGTAAAAAGCGTTCTCCATGATGCGCGCCATGATCTCGGCGGAAATGCTTCCACTCCGCCAGCCCTCGTCGATGATAACGGCGCGGTGTGTGCGGCTTACGGAGCCGATAACAGTCGCCGTATCCAACGGCCGTAGCGTCCGCAGATCAACGACCTCGGCATCTATGCCGTTGCCCGCCAGCTCTTCCGCTGCCGCCAGCGTCTTGAACAAAGTGCCGCCATAAGTGATTAAGCTGATATGTTGTCCAGGACGGCGAATCACCGCCTTGGAGATGTCGACCGGCCCAGCATCCGCGGCCAGTTCGCCTTCCATGTTGTAGAGCAGACCATTTTCGAAAATCAGCACCGGGTCGGGATCCTGTAGCGCCGTCCAGAGCATGCCGCGGGCGTCTTCCAGCGTTGCAGGCGTGAGCACCTTGATCCCTGGGATATGCGCGTACCAACCTTCGAGGCTGTGCGAATGTTGCGCGGCCAGTTGACGGCCGGCGCCGGTGGTCATGCGGATGACCAGTGGAATGTTGAACTGCCCGCCCGACATATGCAGAATCGTCGCGGCGTTGTTGACGATCTGGTCCAATGCTAACAGGCTGAAATTCACGGTCATGATCTCCACAATCGGCCTGACACCGCCCATCGCTGCGCCGATTCCCGCGCCGACAAATGCCGATTCGGAAAGCGGCGTGTCGCGAATGCGCTCGGGACCGAACTCATCGAGCAAACCTTTGCTGACGGCAAAGCAACCGCCATAGCGGCCGACATCCTCGCCCATTAGAAAGACCCGCTGGTCGCGCAGCAGCGCATCGCGGATCGCCGCGCGCATCGCTTCTCTATACGTGGTTTTTACTTTTTCCCCGTTCATATCTCGTCTCGGTTCAAAGGTTCCAAGTTCAAGGTTGGGGCGGCGACGTTGAACGTTGAACATTGAATTTTTGAACGATGCATTTACTGCACCTCCGAGTAAACAAAGCGCGTCAACTCTTCCACCGGTTCCCAATGGCCCGCTTCGGCGAACTCGACAGACTGCTGGATTTCGTGTGCGACCTCCTCCTCCATGCGGCTCCACTCTTCCTCCTGCCAGAGGTTCTGTTGTTTCAACCACTCGATCAAGCTCGGAATCGGATCGCGCTTCTTCCACTCGTCCACTTCATGTTTGTCGCGGTAAAGCTCCGGGTCGTACATCGAATGGGCGCGGAAGCGGTATGTACGGTACTCGAGAAAATGCGGCCCGCCGCCGGCGCGGATGGCGATGGCGGCGCGCCGGGTGGCGTCTTCGACGGCGATGACATCCATGCCGTCCACCGGCCACGCCGGCATCTCGAACGCAGCGGCTTTGAGACAGATGTCGATCTCCGATTCGGAACGAGATAGCGCCGTGCCCATGGCGTAGAGATTATTCTCACAGCAAAACAGCACCGGCAGTTTCCACAGCGCGGCAAGATTCAGCGATTCATGAAACTCGCCTTCGGCAACGGCTCCCTCGCCGAAGAAACAGGCGGTAATTTGTTGTCGCCCGGCGAGCTTTTGCGCCAGCGCGAGACCGACAGCGAGCGGAAGCCCGCCGCCGACAATCGCGTTGCCGCCGTAAAATCGCGTGGCGGCATCGAACAGGTGCATGGACCCGCCGCGGCCGCGGCTGCAGCCTTCCACTTTGCCGACCATTTCCGCCATGATCGCGTTGGCCGACATGCCGCGCGCCAGTGCATGGCCGTGCTCTCGGTAGGTTGCGACGATATTATCTTCAGACTCGAGCGCGCCCATCGCGCCCACGGCAACGGCCTCCTCGCCGATATAGAGATGGACAAACCCGCGAATTTTAGCGGCGGTGTAGAGCTCCACACATTTTTCCTCGAGGCGGCGAATGCGCAGCATCTCTTTGAGCAGATGCAGCGCATGCTCGCGATCGATCGCCTGCGCTTTTTGTTTTGCATGTCGGGGCATCGAGAAAGTCTCCCTGTCGCCGCGAAGCACCGAAGAGCATGAACGGGAGAGGAGAATGATAAAACTCCTGCCGAATCTTCGTGTGCTTCGTGTCGTTAGTGTCCTTAGTGGTAAGTCACGCCCTGTCCGGGTTTGGTATCCTCTATGAAAGAATCCAGTTTCACCACGATGAGCACAAAGCTCGCAGTTGTTTTCCTAAACCCTCTGCGTCCTTCGTGCCATCGTCGTCAAAGTATCCTTTCTTCTCAGAACTGAGGCCAGCCGCGCTTTGCCATCAGTCGTTCTCCAAAGTCGACAGATCTCCCTCGGGCAAGCCCAGCTCCCTCGCCTTGAGCAGACGGCGCATGATCTTGCTGCTGCGGGTCTTCGGCAAATTGTCGCGAAACTCAATTTCTCTCGGGGCCACGGCGGGACCCAGACGCGACCGCGCGTGGCCGAGCAGCTCTCTGCGCAGCGCTTCGCTGGGTTCGAAAGCCTTTTTCAACGAGACGAAGGCTTTGACCACTTCGCCAATGATCGGATCGGGAATACCGATAACGCCGGCCTCGGCAACGGCGCGATGTTCCATCAACGCGCTCTCGACTTCGAACGGTCCGATGAGATGACCGGCGGATTTAATCACATCGTCGGCACGGCCGATGAACCAGAAGTAACCATCGGCATCCTGCTTGGCGAGATCGCCGGTCAAATACCAACCGCCGGCAAAACATTTACCATAGCGCTCTTCTTCGTGCAGATAAGCGCGAAACATCGAAGGCCAGCCCGGCCGCAGTGCTAACTCGCCGATCTGTTCGGCTTTAAGTTGCTCGATGCTGCCGTCTTTTTGCCGCTGGACGGTCGCCGCTTCGATGCCTGGCAGAGGCCGCCCCATCGAACCGGGACGGATTTCCATGGATTGGTAATTAGCGATCATGATGCCGCCGGTCTCGGTCTGCCACCAATTGTCGTGGATCGGCATGCCAAATGCCTCCTGTCCCCAAACCACGGCTTCGGGGTTGAGCGGCTCGCCGACGCTCGAGATAAAGCGCAGGCTACTGAGATCGTATTTGCGAATGATGTCGGTACCCGCCTTCATCATCATTCGCACGGCGGTCGGCGCGGTGTACCAGACCGTTACTTTTTGTTCTTGAATGATGCGGTACCAATGCTCGGCATCGAACTCGGCTTCGTCGACGATACTGGCGACGCCATGTGAAAGAGGCGAAATGATGCCGTAGGAGGTGCCCGTCACCCAGCCGGGATCGGCGGTACACCAGAAGACGTCATCAAGGTGCAGGTCGAGAGCGTACTTTCCGGTCATGTAGTGTGCAACGAGCGCTTTATGGACATGGACCGCGCCTTTCGGCTTACCGGTCGTGCCGGAAGTGAAGTGAATCAGCGCCATGTCCTCCGGGTCGGTGGGAGCGATATCGAAATCCTCCGAGGCGCTTTTCATCAGCTCGTGCAAGCTGCGAGTTCCGCTCAGCGGCGTATCTCGCGAATCGCCGATGACCAACACATGCTTCAGGTGCGGCAGCGAGGCTCGCAGTTCGGCGATTTTACGCCTGGAATAGAGCGCCTCGGTGGTGAGGAGCACATTCCCTTCGCCGATCGACAACCGCTGATGAATCGGTTCGGGCCCGAACGCGGAAAATAGCGGGCAGAACACGCTGCCATTCTTGAGAGTACCCAACGCTGCCGTGTAAAGCTCGGGAATGCGACCGGCCAATGCGAAAACCCGCGCCCCTTTGCCGACACCGAGTTCACGCAGCACGTTGGCAAAGCGGTTCGTGAGGCGGCGCAAGCCGTCATAGGTCACTTCATGGACTTCGCCCGATTTGCTCAACCAACGCAACGCCAAATGATCTCGTCGCGGCGAATTCGCATGACGATCGACGCAGTGGTAAGCGATATTGAGGCCGCGATGCTCCGGCGATTTTTCCAGCTCTCTTTCCGTCGCCTCCCAGGAAAACGTTGCGCAGGTGCTCTCGTAGTCGATCAAGTTGGGCGCAACGTGAAAACGATCGGGATATTTTTTTATTGTTAATGCCACGGCGTCCTTTCGGGTCGAGACATATGCTACGACGATCTGTTCGGCCGACGCGCGTCTCTGCCGAATCTGGTCAAGTCAGCGCTGCAAAAACAGTCTAAACCGCAAGAAACAAGCCATGATAAATCCGGAACTTTGCACGGTCAGGACGCACTTCGCGAAGCAGTTTTTTCCAGTCCTGCGAAGAGATGCGCCGGTTTTTTTCAGAAGTGAAAATTGAGTTGGCCTGAACCCGGATTCCGCAGTTGAAGGATAAGTCATGAGCGAGGAGCAAACCTTCCGCAGCGCAGACAATGTGTTTCTACCTCTGAGAGGCGATAACTGTCGGTGCCGTGCGTGACGACGTCGCGCAAATAGACGCGGCGAGCCAAGCACAAGAAAGACTTTGAAACTGAACACTCCGGTGTCTTCGCTTCTCCAGGCTTGCCCCTCGCTCAGTTTTGACTGCGGAATCCGGGCTGAATTACCGCTTGGATTCGGGTTCAACGGAATATTTTTGCTTTTCAACCATTCCTCGCGGCACTGGAATTGCTCAATTCACTTACTTGAGATCGCTTCTTCGAAAATTGTTGGGGAGAATTGTTATGAAAACCGGTCCGGGATACCGCTATCAGCTGGTAGGAATGAAGACACGGCGCAAGAACAGCCATGATGTGTTTGACGGCACCCTGCAAAAGACGAACGTCTGGTTGAACGACATTATGAACGAGCTCGATTGGCAGGAACATCCATATAAAGCGTACCTCGCCCTGCGCATCGTGCTTCACGCGCTACGCGACCGCTTGACCATCGAAGAAGCCGTCCAACTTGGCGCGCAGCTGCCAATGCTGGTGCGTGGCTTCTACTACGAAGGTTGGACGCTCAAAGGGAAACCGGGCAAGGCGCGGCACAAGGAAGATTTTCTCGCGCCTATCAAGGAAGCCTTTAAAGACGATTTCAGCTCTCGAGCCGAGAGCATCGCGCGCGCGGTTTTCAAAACTCTTGCGCGACACACCAGCGCGGGCGAGATCGAGGACGTCAAACATAGCTTACCCAAAGCGTTGAATGATTTGTGGCCCTCGAAACGCGTTACGCCGTCCCCGGGTGCCCGGCCGCGCTGATGCAGTACCAAGCTGTGTATCATGAAACTTTTTTCTTGGCGTACTCCACGTCTCCGCGGTGAATTCTCTTCTAAAGCGAGGCCCGTCAGGCTAGTCACTGGAACATTTGCGCGAGCAGCGACAACGGTCACACACTATTGCGGAAATCACGAAGTTTACCAATACGGTCATTCAAACCTTCGTGTCCTTGACAGGTTTCGTGATGAAACTTTGATTGCGGTTGTTCTCCGCTGGGTACACCTTTAAGCCGGGATTGCTGCGGTTTCATAGCGTAGGGAAAAGATGGCCATGGTCGCAACGGCAGATAAACGCGACTACTACGAGGTTCTTGGTGTAGACCGCACAGCGACCCAAGATCAAATCAAACAGGCTATCGCGAGTTAGCGATGACCTCACATCCGGACCGCAATCCAGCGCCGGATGCCACGGATCGATTTCGAGAGATCGCTGAGGCTTACGCTGTGTTGTGCGATCCGGCCAAACGCGAGCAGTACGATGTCGCGGGTCACGCCGGGGTGAGCGAACGCTGGTCCACCGAGGATATCTTACGCGGTTTTGATTTCGGCGATTTTTTCGGCGGTCGCTTCGCCGATCTCGGCGGCATCTTCGGCGATCTTTTTGGCGGGCGGTCACGGCGAGGTCCGCTGCCGGAATACTGCGAGCCATCAATTTCAAGCACGCTATGCTGGCGTTAACTCTTGAGCGCAGTCGCCAGTTCGGCGAAGCGGTCCCACGGCGTGGCGAACCATGTCTCGGTTGTTCCGTGACCAAATGACCGAATCAGCAATGCCACCTTAGTGGCGGTATCCGGATCTGGCGCCTCGACGATAGCGATAGATTATTTCATTTCTGAAAAATAAACCGTGACGAACCGGAAAACTCCAGTCCAGTTAATCGCTAAATGATCGATTACACGCGCCAGCACTCGTGTATCGATATGCGAAAGAATTACGCTCTGCTTCGCGAATATGAGAAGAAAATGAGGATTCAGCTAAAGATTGCAGCGAGTCGTCTGCTTCGGCGCCTTGGCATTTTCCTTGCGCAATGATTTCGGCATGGATAGCGAAAAATAGGAGGTGCGAAAGTATGTATGTATCGCGGCTGACATTTCATACGTTGCCTGGAAAGACCCACGAAGTTGAAGAGGGACTGCTGACGCTTCTCAAATGGGTAGAAAATGCGGGCGGGCGGAACGCCCGAGTTATGCGCACACACTTCGGTTCCTTGGGCGCTCCGGATTTGGTTTTTGAGCAGGAAGTAGACGATCCCGGAACTCTGGAGCGGCAAATTAAGACAGTCACAGAAGGACTCGACTTTCAGCCGTGGGCGAAAAGGATTTCCGGTCTGTTGGAGGAATCATCGAAGCGAGAGCTTTACCAAGTGACCGCCCCAAACGTTATCAGAGCCGGCGAGTCTTGAATTGCGCGAGCAATAACCCTGATCGGCCGTTCACTTGGAGAGAATGACCGCTAAACGGCGGGAGAAGAGTTGTCCATGTGATGGGCAGGAAGCCGATCATGACCACCAACCTTGACGCCGGGCAGTTTGCGGACCCAAGCACTAAGCAGCCAAGCATCGAGGGCTCAAGCGGCTTACAAAGTGACCTTACTGGTTGCCTTGAGAATGAGCCGCAGCGTTCGATGGAAGGTAAATGGCTAAAGCCAGTTATGAGCTCACCCCTCACGGTGCCGACATCGGCGTAAGAGGCGTAGGAAGCTCGAAGGAGGAGTGTTTCGAGCAGGCGGCTGTCGCCTTGACGGCGGTCATCACCGACCCCAACTCCGTCGCGGCCAAAGAGCTTGTCCAGGTGACATGCGAAGCACCTGACGATGAGTTGTTACTCGTCGAATGGCTTAATGCTTTGGTTTACGAGATGGCGACGCGAACCATGCTGTTCGCGCGATTCGAGGTTCACATCGACGGACACAATTTGGTGGGCAAAGCCTGGGGTGAATCTATCGATGCCAATCGACATGAGTTGGCCGTTGAGGTCAAAGGCGCCACGTGCACGGAGTTAAAGGTGGCGCAAGACGCAGGAGGCGCCTGGCTGGCGCAGTGCGTTGTTGACGTCTAGGAGAGTTTCGTGGATACCACGCGGTTGCAGAGACAAACGGAACATCAATGGCGAATCGCTGCTCACGGCAAAATGCGAGTGCCGGCAGTGATCTTCGCTACCGAGTCGTTGATTTGCGACATGGATGAAAAGGTTTACGAACAGGTAACCAACGTCGCGACTCTGCCGGGGATCGTCAGAGCCTCGTATGCCATGCCCGATGCCCATTGGGGATATGGCTTTCCAATCGGCGGAGTAGCGGCTTTTGACCCGGACGATGGCGGCGTCATTTCCGCCGGCGGCGTCGGCTTTGATATTTCCTGCGGCGTGCGCACCCTCTTGACCGGGGTGACCCTCGAAGAGATTCAATCGGTGAAGGAAAGGTTAGCCGATGCGCTCTTCCACAGAATTCCCGCAGGCGTCGGCAGTCGAGGCAAGCTTAGTTTGAACGACAAGGAAATGGACTCGATGCTCTTGGGCGGCGCGCAATGGGCGGTAAAGCAGGGTTACGGAACGGTTGAAGATCTACAAAGGATCGAGGAAAGCGGCTGCATTGCAGATGCGCGCCCAACCGAAGTTTCCGATCGCGCCAAGAAGCGCCAGCGCGATGAAATGGGAACTCTCGGGTCGGGGAATCATTATCTCGAAGTCCAGCATGTCACCAAGATCATTGACCGCGGAATTGCTTCAGCTTTTAAAGTATTCGAAGGCGACGTCGTCCTCACTATTCACTGCGGCTCGCGCGGTCTCGGCCATCAAATCGGCACGGAATTTCTGACACGCATGGCCGCCGCCGCATCCGAGTATGGCATCGATTTACCGGACCGCGAGCTCGCTTGCGCGCCGATCTACTCAACGGTCGGCCGAGCTTATCTGGGCGCTATGCGAGGCGCCATCAACTGCGCGCTCGCCAACCGCCAGATCATCACGCATCTCGTGCGCGAGGCGTTCACGGAAATTTTTCCGCAAGCGGAGCTGCCGTTGCTCTATGACGTGTCGCACAACACCTGTAAGGTAGAAGATCATATTGTTGATGGAAGAGAGATGCATCTCTTCGTCCATCGCAAGGGCGCGACACGCGCCTTTGGCCCGGGACATCACGCAATTGCCCAGCCGTTGCGAGCGGTTGGACAGCCCGTGCTGATTGGCGGAACCATGGGGACGGCATCTTATATATTGTCAGGGACGACGGCAGGCATGGACCTCGCCTTCGGCTCCGCCTGTCACGGCGCCGGCCGCAGCATGAGTCGGCATCAAGCATGTCGACAGTGGCGCGGCTCTGAGGTCGTTCAAAATCTCGCGAGCCGCGGCGTCTTGATTCGTAGCCGTTCGATGCGCGGCGTCGCCGAAGAAGCGCCGGGCGCGTATAAAGACGTGACAGAAGTGGTTGAAGCGGCGGATCATGCTGGCTTGGCGCGCACCGTCGCGCGGCTCGAACCGGTAATCTGCATCAAAGGCTAGTGGCTTTAGGAGAGACCATGAGCCTTGAGATCGTCACAGGTTCGTCAAACTATCCACTTGCTGAAGAGGTTGCAAAAAATCTTGGGGTCGAGCTTGTGCCGCGGATTTTGGAGCGTTTTCCCGACGGTGAGCTAAACATTGAAATCAAACAGAGCGTGCGCGGGTGTGACGTTTATCTGATTGAGCCGACCCGTCCCCCCGTGGACGAGCACTTCTTTGAATTGTTTTTTCTGGCCGATGCATGCCGCCGCGCGGGAGCGACTCACCTGACAGCCGTCATCCCTTATTTCGGCTACGCCCGGCAGGACCGCCGCGCCCACGGGCGCGAGCCCGTGAGCTTGCGGCTGCTTGCCGATCTGATCGCTGCCTGCGCAGTCCAGCGAGTCGTGGTCGTGGATTTTCACAGCCGCGCAGTCGAAAGCGCCTTTGCGGTTCCGGTAGAGCATGTAAGCGCCATCTCAATTTTAGCTAATGCCGTCCGACCTTCGGTCCACAAAGATGGCGTTGTTGTCTCGCCGGATCTTGGCGCGGTCAAGATGGCCGAGCACTACGCCAGGCTGCTCGGTTTATCGGTGGCGATTATCCATAAAACTCGCATCAGCGGCGCCGAAGTCACCGTCCAACGCATCATCGGCGATGTCCGCGACAGAGAGATAGTTGTCGTTGATGATATGATCACAACCGGCGGAACCATAGAGAAGGCGATTAAAGCGCTGCTCGACGCCGGCTGCTCATCCTCCGGCATTAAGGTCGTGGCGAGCCACGGTTTGTTCGTAGGTAACGCCGTCGATCGGCTGGCACAACTGCCGATCGAGAAGATTTATGTCTCCGACAGTGTGCCCAGACCTGAGCGATCTCCTCTGCCCCTCCAGGTCTCGTCGTTGGCACCGCTCTTGGCGGAAACGATCCAGCGACTGTATCGCCGGGAATCACTCGGCAATGTCTTAGCGCACGCATGAAACTCGACGATTAAGCAGTGACAAGTCGCTATGCAACTATTACAGGTCAAGAATCTTTCCTTCCAGATCGGAGGGCAAAGTATTTTCGATAGGCTTGATATTAGTATCAACCCTCGAGAAATTCACGCCCTGGTAGGAACCAACGGATCAGGCACGAGCTCACTGGGCTTACGTGATCTTAGGTTGTGAAGGATACACCCCAACCGCGGCGAGATCCTATCCGAAGGCAGGTCCATCAATGCGCTCCGGCTCTACGAGCGCGCTCAACTCGACATCAGCTTGTACTGGCAGGAACCGACCCGGCTCGAGGGCATCTCGGTTGCCGACTATGTCAATCTTGGAAAGGCGTCCATCGACACAGCGGCCTGTCTTCGCACAGTCGGCCGCCCGAGCAAGCAGTCGAAATCGTGACGGCCAGGCTCTTCGTTGAATCGCTTTGGTGCGCAGTCCGTGCTGAAAAGACGCTAGCCGCATGAACGAAACAGTGACTTTGTTTTTATGCGGTGACGTGATGACCGCGCGCGGGATCGATCAAGCCCTACCCTATCCAGGAGATCCACGGCTCTACGAGCCATGCGTCGAGAATGCGTCCGAATATGTAAGGCTTGCCGAGCAGGCAAACGGTCCGCTGATGCGCCCGGTCGATTTCAGCTACATCTGGGGCGACACGGTGGAGGTGTTTCAGCGCGAAAAACCACGAGCGAAGATAATTAATTTGGAAACGGCGGTCACTCGTAGCGATACCCACTGGCAGAGCAAAAACGTCCACTACAAGATGAGCCCGGACAATATTCCGTCGCTTACGGCAGCCGGAGTCGATTGCTGCGTCGTTGCGAACAATCATATCCTCGACTGGGGAATTCCCGGACTGGTCGAAACTCTCGACGTGCTCGACAAAGTAAAGATCAAACACGCCGGCGCCGGCCTTAACCTCCAGGAAGCCCGGGCGCCGGCAATCGTGAAAACTGGAGAACGCACAAGGGTCATCGTCTTCGGCCTGGGCTCGACATCAAGCGGCATCCTGGCCGAATGGTCGGCCCGAGAAAACCTGCCTGGCCTGCATCTGATAGAATCCTACCCGGATGATCTTGTGCGCTTCCTAGCGAATGAAATCAGCGCGATTAGACGAACAGGTGACATCGTTATCGTCTCGATGCACTGGGGGAGCAACTGGGGCTATAGAATTCCCCGTAGCGAGAATAGACTCGCTCATCGGCTGGTCGAGGAAGCTGGAGCTGATATTGTTCACGGCCATTCGTCGCACCATGTCAAAGCAATCGAAGTCTACAGAGAGCGCCTGATTCTTTACGGCTGCGGCGATTTTTTCAATGATTATGAGGGCATCAGCGGCCACGAGCAATTTCGCGGCGATCTCGGTCTGATGTACTTTGCGGATATCAATTCCGGCACCGGCAAACTTATCGCGTTGCGGCTGATACCAACCCAAATCCGCCGCTTTCGATTGAATCGCGCTTCCGCGACCGACTCACAGTGGCTGGCGGATCTGCTCAATCGAGAAGGGAAGCGATTTAATACTGCGGTGCAGCAGAGCGATGAGAATATTTTCAACCTCCGTTGGCATTAAGGTGAAGTTCCAGGTGCACAACCTGCCTGAGAACCCGAGCTTGTTTTCTGGAATGACGCGCACAGCGGCTTACGGTCACACCTTGAAGTGAACGCGGTTTCCGCTTCTTCGATCGGCAGGACATATATAAGGACGCGCTCAAGAGACGACGAGAGCCGCCGCAATTCCATCGAATGAAACACGCCCTTGGCATTTCCATGTCGATTATCATCTGCAATGCGGTACTTAGCTGTGGACCGACATCAATCCTGTTGCTTAACGTGAAGACAAACGAACTCCGTTACTGTCCGGTGGGCGAAGACGGCGATGCCTGTATCAAACGACTGGAAGAGCTTGGCTATATCAGAGCGGACCGTTTGACCCCCGCGCAGAAGGCAAGCCTCGGACTGTCCCTTCCGTACTAGATTGGAATCATCTGTTCAATTGGGCGACGAATTCGATTTGAGATTGATCGGTGCGACTTTTCGTCGCGATATCCTGTACCTTAATCACCTTTGCGAATCGCGCGGTCTGTTTCTCTCATTGGTGCGAAATCCATGCAGCGGTCCCAGTCCGCGAGGCATGTTTTGCCGTCTCATCAATGGCCAAGGGCCGACGACGATTTTTGCACACTGGCAATGCGCCATGCAGGCCGACTGCATTAGCGGCCTTCAAGCGTTTTTCCGGGCTACCGAGCCAATCCATTCTGGATCGATTGCCTGAATCGCCTCTTCCCTGAACTTTGGATAAGACTCCGCAAAACCAGGATGATAGCGTTCCATGTAGCTCTTCAAGACTTCGAGCTCGATCCTAAGTGAATCAATGGCCGCCATCAGATCGAGTCTGCATTCCCGCGTTAACGAAACCGTCGCTTCGATCTGCTTTTGCATGAAATGGAATCTTTGCTCAATGTCCACATCTTCCATACGACACCTCCAGGCGAACTTCGCTTACAGACATCACAGCCCGCATGCAGCGTGCCAGATAAAGCTACTGTTTGAATTAGTTCGCCGGTGATCTTAATTCCCGCCGCTAAGAAATTGATGGGTGGAAAATATCAAGATTAAAAAAACGACCGCAAGTCATGTTCAAAGGCGTTGGGATTCCTCGTAATCTCGACACGATATTATCAAGGGCCATGAACAAGAAGGCGATTGTAATGGCACATGCTTTGCGCAGGAATTCGAGCATAGGAATAGCACCGAATCATTTATGGAACCGAAACTGATTGGCGCCTCGTCATTCGCACGCTATCGCATCAATATTTTCCTCACTCTAGGTGCGATGCGGCGAGGCAGGAATCTCGCCATTACGGGGAACCCGAAAGTGCAAGGACGATGAATAAACAAGCAACCATAAAGCAGGTCCGTGCCGTCCTCGAAAAAGATCCCCGAATTAACCTTCATCGCTATCCGATTGCCATTGCCGCTCAAAACGACGATCTGATCCTGACGGGAGAGGTCGAGGGTATCGCCGCCAAAAAGTTGGCTCTTGTAGCGGCGTCGCATACTCATGGTGTTGGACGAATCGTCGATCGGCTGAGGGTCACTCCCGCTGAAAAAATGGGAGACGCCGAAATTCGCGATCACGTATGCAAGGTCCTGTTTGAAGAACCGGCGCTGGAACACTGCATTATCGAGGGCTTCGTCGGTAATCAGGTCGCAACTGAAAAGGCCGCGGGCGAACTTGCGGGATCGATTGTTGTCGCCGTCAGCGACGGCACAGTGACGCTCAATGGGAAAGTGCCCAGCCTATCGCACAAGCGCTTAGCCGGCGTCCTTGCCTGGTGGGTACCCGGGACTCGCGACGTTGTTAACGGCTTGGAAGAAGTGCCCGCGCAAGAAGATAACGACGATGAGCTGACCGACGGGGTCCACCTCGCCTTGGAAAAAGATCCATTTGTCGATGCGACCAAGATCCGGGTCACAACCAAAGAGTGGGTCGTCACTATGGATGGGTTGGTTCCGAATGAGACCATGAAGCAGATGGCCGAACGCGATGCCTGGTACGTGCTTGGGGTCAGTGAAGTCATCAACCGGATACAGGCCGAACGCTGAGGAGCAGGAGGACGCCACATGCCGACTTATGAATTTCGCTGCGAGAAGTGCGACAAGGCTTTCGAAAGAATCTGGTCGCTCTCCGAGTACGACAAGCGGATTAAAGAAAACAATAAATGTCCCTCGTGCGGCAGCACAAAAGTGGTTAAGACGATTTCGCTGGTGCAGGTGAAGACGTCTAAGAAGAGTTGATGGCAATAAGCCACGACGTGATCGACAGTACCGCTTGCCGGACTCGTTGCCCGACGGGACTTGCTCCCAGCCAAGCGACAAAGAGAACCGTGAGGTCAATATGATCGTTGGAAACCGCATGACTAAAGAACCGATTACGGTTGGGCCGGATGATTTGCTGATCCGCGCCTCGCATAAAATGCAGGCGGGCGGATTTCGCCGGGTGCCAGTGGTGAGCGAAGGCAAGCTTGTCGGCATCGTCACTGAACGAGACGTGCGCGAGCATCATGGTCATCTCGAGCACACCAAGATCAACGGCGCGATGACGGAAAATCCGTTAACCGTAACCCCGGCGACGACATTGGAAGAAGCGACGCAAATTCTGCTGGAGCGGCAGGTCGGTGGCCTACCTGTAGTGGCAGACGGACGCTTGATCGGCATCATTACCGCCAGTGATATTCTCAACGCATTCCTTGACGTCATGGGAGCGTCGCACGGCGGCAGCACCAGGATGGACTTGGTTTTAGAAGGCGAAGAGCACGGCTTGGTCGAAGCCACGCGCATTGTCGCGCGCGAGGGCGGCGAAGTTTTAGGCGTCGGCACGTACAGGGAAAAGCCGGGCGAAAATCCGATTTGCTACTTGCGTCTGCTTTCAGGGGCACCAGAGAAAATCGCCAAGGCGCTCCGCGCCAGCGGCTTCAAGATGTTGGGAATACACCGGATAGGAACGAAAGAACTATGACGAACGCAATGCAGATGGGCTCTTTTACGGGAGGAATCCATGTCGTTGAAAAGTTATTGTCGAAAACCGGTAGTCAGAATATCACCGGAAACGAGCATTACCGAGGCCTGCCAACTGATGGAGCAAAACAACATCGGCTGCTTGATTGCCGAGCACGAGGGAAAACTTTGCGGCATCGTCACTGACCGAGACATCGCGCTCCGGGTCACCGGCACAAAGCGCGATCCGGATAAGACCAAGGTCCAAGACATCATGACGCCGGACCCGATTCGTGTTTCCGTGGATAAGGATCTGCATCACTTGACCGTGCTGATGCATGCCTACCACGTCCGGCGCGTACCGATTGTCAACGGCTTCGATACGACTCTGGGCCTTGTTACACTGGAAGATCTGATCGCGCAATTGGGCAGCGATATTTCGGAGATCGGCAAAGCCATCTCCGAAGAGTTTCCAGAAATAAACGCCTAATGGGAGGCTATCTTGTTTCACGAGCATTTTGTCAAAAGCGCGTGGTGACCATTTCTTCGGAGACGAGTATCGCAGAGGCTTGCTGGATTATGGAAGACAAGAACATCGGCTGCCTGGTTGCCTGAAGTGAGTTGGTGGTGTCACGATGAATAAAACACGTATCGGACACAATCAGTTCGACCGAATCGTCCAGATTCCGGCGAACGGGATCGAGCTAGAAGGCGCGCTGGTGATCCCTGCAAACGCCAACGGCGTCGTGCTGTTCGCTCACGGCAGCGGCAGCAGCCTTCACAGTCCGAGAAACAACTTTGTGGCTCAAGTCCTCCACAGAGCGGGGATGGGCACGTTGCTCATGGATCTGCTGACCACAGAGGAAGATTCCATCTACGAGAATAGATTCGACATCGACCTCCTGACCTGGCGTTTGGAGCGCGCCACCCAGTGGATCATGGAGCAGCCGCGGAGCACTTCCCTAGACATTGGATACTTTGGGGCAAGCACCGGCGCGGCTGCGGCGCTGCAGGCCGCAGCGACGTTCGGTTCATCGATTGGCGCAGTGGTGTCACGTGGTGGCCGGCCGGATTTAGCGATGCCGGCGCTGGACCGGGTCCAATCGCCGACGCTGCTGATCGTTGGCGGCCTCGATGAGGTTGTCATTGATCTCAATCGGCAAGCTTATGCCAAACTCAAAGCTGAAAAACATCTGGCCATCGTTCCAGGTGCAACGCATTTATTTGAAGAGCCGGGCACGCTCCAAGAAGCGGCGCGTCTAGCAGCGGAATGGTTCAGTCGGTATCTCGGGAGTCGCGTCCAAGCACCCGCCGCAGGCTAAGATTCCGGGCGGCACGCACCGCTTCTTTATTGACCGTGTGATCCCTACGCCTGGCGCAAGGGCTGCGCCGTGCGGCCGCGATAACAGTGTGATCATTGGTGCAAGAATCCGTGCTGCTGCAATTCGCAAAGCAAGTTTTTGGTGGCACCATCCCGGCCTCATGCCATAGCTTTCGCATACCATGGCTTTCTTTAATCGCCCCTGCGAGCGACATTCGGATTGCACCGCTACAGGGAGAACTGAGTTCAAAAAGCTCTAGCCGTTCAATCCGTTCAAAACGTTTGGATGTAGTGCAACGGATCCAATGAGCGCAGGCCCATTTCGCCAAAGGCGGATCAGCTGAGGCGGGCCGCCTAGCAGGAGTCGGTCAGAGAGGAGAGACGTATGATGTCCAGTGCCAAACATTATATCCGCTGGTTTGAGGAAATCGGCATCGACGATGTTGCGCTCGTCGGCGGCAAGAACGCTTCCCTCGGCGAGCTCTACCGAGAGCTAACCCCCGGAGGAATAAAGGTGCCGAGTGGATTCGCGATTACGGCCGGGGCTTACTGGGATTTGCTACGGCGCACGAAATTAGATCAGCGAATTAAGGAAATCCTTGCCGGGCTCGACACTCAGGATTCTGCCAATCTTCGGCAAAGGGGCAATGCGATTCGGCGCGAACTGACGGAGGCCTCATTACCCGATGACCTGCAAAGACAGATCTTAGCGGCCTACCACAAGCTCTGTGAAGGAGCTACTGAACCCGTGGATGTTGCGGTTCGCAGTAGCGCCACGGCGGAAGACCTGCCGGAGGCCAGCTTTGCCGGCCAGCAGGAAACCTATCTTAACGTCCAGGGTGATGCGGCTCTCTTGGAAAGCTGCAAGCGCTGCTTCGCTTCGCTTTTCACCGACCGTGCCATCTCTTATCGCAAAGACAAGGGATTCGATGACCTAAAGGTGGGGTTGTCCATAGGAATTCAGCGCATGGTGCGCTCGGATCTCGCCGCTTCGGGAGTCATGTTTTCCATAGATACAGAAAGCGGATTTCCAGACGTGGTGTTGATCAATGCGGCATACGGGCTCGGCGAAAACGTCGTCCAGGGATCGGTCAACCCCGACGAGTATTACGTGTTCAAGCCGACTCTCAAGCACGGCTTTCGCCCGATTCTGCAAAAGATTGCCGGCACTAAAGAGTTCAAGCTTATTTACGATGTCGGCGGCGGCAAGATGGTCAAGAACGTGCCCGTTGGGCCGGACGATCGCTTGCGCTTCGCCATTACGGATGAGGAGATATTGACCCTCGCCCGCTGGGCTTGCTTGATCGAGGATCATTACAGCCGCAAGCGCAATTGCTATACGCCCATGGACATTGAATGGGCGAAGGACGGACGCAACGGAGAGCTTTTTATCGTCCAGGCGCGGCCGGAAACGGTGCAATCACAGAAACGCTTTGACACTCTCGAAATCTATCGCCTTAAGGAAAAATCCCGGCCGCTGGCACAAGGTCGCGCCGTCGGCGAAAAAATCGCCCGCGGGCCCGTGCGCGTCGTCAGAAGCGCTCAGAATCTTGACGAGGTCCGGGACGGCGACGTCCTCGTCACGGAAAAAACCGATCCCGATTGGGAGCCGACCATGAAAAAAGCGGCGGCGATCGTCACCGATCGCGGCGGCAGAACTTGCCATGCGGCGATTGTCAGTCGCGAATTGGGTCTACCAGCGGTGGTCGGAACTGCCAATGGGACCGAAAACTTGAAAGACGGGCAAGCGGTCACGGTTTCCTGCGCCGAGGGTGAAATCGGCTTTGTTTACGAGGGCTCCCTGCAATTCGATATCGAACGCATCAACCTTCAAGAGCTGCCGAGACCGCACACCAAGGTCATGATGAATGTCGGGAATCCGGAGGAGGCTTTTCACCTGTCGTTTATGCCCAACGATGGAGTCGGTCTCGCGCGAGAAGAGTTTATCATCACGACCTATATCAAGATTCACCCGCTGGCCTTGCTCGACTTCAACCGCCTCGAAGACCACGCCGCGCGCGTCGAGATCGAGCGGCTTACCGCCGGTTACAATGACAAGTCCCAGTTCTTCATCGACAAGCTGGCTCAAGGCGTGGCCATGATTGGCGCCGCTTTTTATCCCAAGGACGTGATCGTCCGCCTGAGCGACTTCAAGACCAACGAGTATGCGAACCTGATCGGCGGCAAGGCGTACGAACCTATTGAAGAGAATCCCATGATCGGCTTCCGCGGCGCTTCACGCTACTACGATCCGCGTTATCAAGCCGGCTTCGCATTGGAATGCCGCGCCATGAAAAAGGTGCGCGACGAAATGGGCCTCACCAACGTGAAGCTTATGGTTCCATTCTGCCGCACGGTGGGGGAAGGGCGGCGCGTGCTCGAAGAGATGGAAAAACACGGATTGAAACGCGGCATCAACGAACTGCAGGTCTACGTCATGTGCGAAATTCCCAGTAACGTCATCCTGGCAAACGAATTCGCCGATATCTTCGACGGCTTCTCCATCGGCTCCAACGATCTGACCCAGCTCGTTCTGGGCGTGGACCGCGACTCGGAGATCGTCGCGCATGTTTTCGATGAGCGCAATCCGGCCGTGACAAAAATGATTGGCAGTGTCATTCAAGCCGCCAGGAGCAAAGGCAAAAAGATCGGCATCTGCGGCCAGGCGCCCAGTGATTATCCCGAGTTTGCCGCTTTTCTCGTCGCATTGGGCATCGACAGCATCTCGCTCAATCCCGATGCGGTTCTCAAAACGACGATTAGAATCCTGGAAATCGAAGCTGCCCAGCCGGCACCGCGGGCGGCCACGGCATCCTAATGGCGGCGTGCCATGCATTCGGCGAACAAACTGCGCCGCCAGATTCGCCGACAACGCCGCCGCGACCCTGGCCGTCGAGATTACTGCGTTCCGCTCCGTTCAATCAAATAATGGTCGTCGATATGGGCGAGGATCTCCGAACGGTCGAGAGTTGAGCCAGGCAGGGTGCTACGCTCCAGTTTACGCAAGCCACTGGCAAGTTGCTCGTCGCCAATGATCTCGCCCACCCAGCGTGAGAAGTCGCCTTTACTCAGATGATGACGTAAGGAAGCGAGAGGCGCTGACTGGATGGCCCGATGGAATTCAATCATATTGTAGGCAATAAGCGGCTCGCCCGCATTGATGAAGCGGAATGCCTTGTCCTGGGATAGACGCGTATCAGCGTATTTGCGAGCGTGGTGCGCATGGCGCGAAATGCGTTTGCTCGGAGTAAAAACTTGCCAACGCGTTTCAGGCGCAGCCGTTAACAGCAATCCTGCGCGCGGCACCTCCAGCGAGTCGAGCGCTACGTGCGCTTGAACATCGAGACCATCATGCGCCTGAAGAATCTTAGTCACGAAGTAACGCTCGTCTTCGACTTTCGTGCTGGTGACTATATGCGCACCGATCGATCCATACACTTCGTCGGCGAGTAAGCTCGGACGGTATGTCACCAGACACAAGCTCCCGGTCGTGCTGCTAAGATGCCTCAGCAAAGGGCTCCCTGCCTGAAAAAAGTAATGAGCTTCGTCGACTACCACCCAGTGTGGTAGTCCCGTATTATCTCGCACTCGTTGAGTGGCCGTGAGCAGTTCGTCGACGTATTTCCACTGCTCGTCAGGCGCTAACGATGAGAGTATGAATACTGTGCTGAGTGGCTCGCTGCTGAGCAGCCGCGCCGCGGCCCCTGAAGAAGGCAAAGCTAAATCAGGCCCAAAGGTCACAACCTTTGGACGCTGCCCCATCTGTGCATAGTCGCCCTCAGGATCGATGATGTAAACCTGGTAGCCTTCCTCAATAAGCTGTTCCGATAGAACTCCCGCGATCCAGGATTTGCCGGATCGCGGGTCCCCGCTGATGACAACGTTGGTACCTGAGCTGGGCAATCTCACCTCAGAGCCGTCCGATGAGGTTCCAAGTACCACCGCCCGTCGCTTTGGTGTCGCAACGATACCGCGTTTTTCTATGATCTTGCCGATATAGAGAGAAACACCGGCGCCGCCAGGTTGCGCAACGAAATCGTCGGCGAGGGCTACCACCGTTGGAACTGATCCCCAAGCTGCCACGCCCATCTCCGCACTCATCAACATCGGTATGTCGTTCTCGGCATCGCCGAAAGCGATTAAACTACGTTCCGAACGCCCCAACTCATCCAACGCGCGGCGGATACCGATCGCCTTGTTAATCCCGCTGGGTAATAGCATCAGTGCGGCGCGGTTGAAAACCAACTGCCCGTCGATACCCAGACGGCGAACCAGTTCTAACAGTTTGTTAGCGTGTTGTTCCCAAGTACCAATGATAACGGCGCCACTGTGAAACGGCACCCCCTGAGCTCGCAGTTCACCGAGAAAATGTTCCGGCGGCGGCTGACCGAGCTGAATCGTCCGGTCGATACCGCAGAGATGAATGATCGCACCGTTTTCAGCCACTACTGCATCGAACGGCGACAACTCTTCGCAGGCGCGTTGTACGTCTTCCAAAACCCGGCCGGTTACCAGAAGCGTAACGATTCCGTCTCCGCGTGCTGCCGCCAACGCGGCATAAAGTTCCGGCGCCGGACGGCCGTTAGTCGCTCCAGTACCGTCAAAATCACAAGCGATCGCACGACAATACACTTGCACTCCTCCTCAGACTTGTTGGGCTTATTGAAGCAGATCGGTTTTCTACCGCTGCGGCAAATAGCGCGCACTGCGGTTCTACGACCAATAAATCCGCGTATACGAGAGAGAATTTGAAACGCAACCGATATGCCAGGAGATATTCCTCAATGATGCGGTGTCGTTCGCATGGATGACATGAGGAAAGCTGCCAATTATCATTGCTGAGAAAATAAACTTTCGGACTTGCAGCTCGACTGTTTTCACAGGGGCCACGGCATGGCTTTATACTTCCTTAGAATTGCTAAAATCGGCGGCGCCATAATTGCACCAGGAGAAGAACAAGCCGAAATGGGTGGTTTCCGCGCGCCGTAGTCCACTGAAAATGGAGTGAGGAGTCGTCGATGAGTAGCGCTGTCTTAGAGGTTTTCGATGCGTCGCTGCAAAAAACCCAGGTATGGTTAAATGATCTCATGCGCGAGCTCGGATGGGAAGAAAAGCCGCAGAAGGCGTGCCTGGCTCTACGCACGGCGTTGCATGCCCTGCGCGACCGGTTGACCAACGAGGAAGCCGTTCATCTCGGAGCACAATTGCCGATCCTCATAAGGGGTATTTACTATGAGGGATGGAAACTCACCGGAAAGCCGGTGAGGGAGCGCCACAAGAGCGAATTCCTGGATCACATCGCGGTTGTGTTTCGGGACGACGACACGGTGGACCCTGAGAAGGTCATGCGTTCGGTTCTCAAGGTCCTTGCGCGGCACATCAATGCCGGAGAGACCGAGAAAGTCAAACACCTGCTCCCAAAGACGCTTCAAGAGCTGTGGCCATAGAGGCCTTGGCAGCCGCCCGCCCTCGCTGCAGAGCCAAGTCTCTTTCAGCTCACGAACGAGTTCTTTCCCTCCAGCTAATTCGCAACTCTGCGGTCAGCAGTACGGCCCCCCCCAAGACCTGACAGTTCGGCTGGTGGCGGCGGTATGTTAGTTGCTTTTGAATACGACTATTGTTTCGAGCGTGCGAACCCAAAATTTCTGCAGATTTTAGCCATGGAATTCATCAAAGCTTTTTTGCAGCGGCTCTTCCGCATGCTCTATCGCGTCACTATCAGCGGTCTCGATAATTACGAGAAAGCGGGAGATCGGGTTCTTATTGTCGCCAACCACGCCTCTTACCTCGACGGCGTGCTCCTGGCAATTTTTCTGCCGGACCGGGTAACGTTTACAGTAGACAGTCGCATAGCCAAAGCCTGGTGGGTGCGTCCCGCACTTGCTTTGGTGGATTTCTTCGCGATCGATACGACGAACCCGCTATCGACCCGGTCGCTGATCAAATTCTTATCCGAGAACCGGAAGCTCATGATCTTTCCGGAGGGCCGTCTGACCGTTACGGGCGGCTTGATGAAAGTTTACCAAGGTCCTGGCCTGCTGGCTGACAGATCGCAAGCTCTGGTGCTGCCGATCCGCATCGACGGCACGCAACATACACCTTTTACGCATCTGGGCAGTCGTATCAAACAGCGGTGGTTTCCGCGTATTGCGCTATCGATACAGCCGCCGCGCCGGATTTCCCTGCCCGAGCACTTGCGGGGGCGCGCCCGGCGCAACCGGGCCGCCACAGTGCTGAGCGACATCATGAGCGAAATGATGTTTGCCACGGGCGATCATTACCGGCCTTTGTTTCAAGCTCTTCTCGATGCTCGCCGCGTTCATAGCGGACGACACGTCATCGTCGAAGATAATGAGCACACCCCTATCACCTATAATCAGCTCATCAGCCGCGCTTTTATTCTTGCTAAACTATTCGCGCAGAATACCGCGCCGAGAGAATATGTCGGATTATTACTGCCCAACACCGTCGCTACCTTGATAGCCTTCTTTGCGCTGCAACTCCGGGGGCGGGTACCGGCAATGCTGAACTTTACGGCAGGCGCTCAAGGAATTATGACGGCGTGCGAGACCGCGGGCATACGCACTGTCTATTCCTCACGCCGCTTTATCGAGTCAGCTAGACTGGTCGACACCGTAGCGGCAATGGAAAGGTATATCCGTGTCATCTGCCTGGAAGATTTGCGCGCCAAGATCACTATTCTGGACAAGCTCATGGGATGGTTCAACGGATACTTTGCCGAGCGCCTTTATCGACGATTACCCGACAACACCGGGCCCGAAGATCCTGCCGTGGTACTTTTCACTTCCGGTTCCGAGGGGCTGCCAAAAGCGGTAGCGCTGTCACATCATAGTTTGCTTGCCAATTGTAGCCAGATCGCCGCGCGTATCGATTTAAACGCGCGCGATACGGTGTTGACCAGCTTGCCGATGTTTCACTCTTTCGGCCTGACGGCTGGAACCCTGTTGCCATTATTTTGCTCGGTTAAAATCTTCCTCTACCCTTCGCCGTTGCACTACCGTAGGATTCCAGAGACCGCTTATGAGAACAATGTCACACTGCTGTTCGGCACTAATACATTTCTTGCCGGCTATGCTCGTTTTGCCCATCCTTACGATTTCTACAGCATCCGTTATGTGTTTGCCGGCGCCGAGAAGCTGCAGGAAGAAACACGCCGCGCTTGGGTCGAGAAGTTCGGCGTGCGGCTCTTGGAAGGTTATGGCGCGACGGAAACCGGTCCGGTGCTGGCCGTGAATACGCCGATGCAATACCGGCCGGGCAGTGTAGGCCGGCTGCTGCCCGCCGTTGAGTACTACCTCGAACCCGTGCCGGGCATCGAGGACGGCGGGCGCCTGTGCGTTCGCGGGCCCAATGTGATGCTCGGCTATCTACGACACGGTGACGTCACGCTGCCGGCAACTGAGCGCGGCACTGGCTGGTATGACACCGGAGATATCGTGCGGGTGGATGACGATGGCTTTATGTGGATTATTGGCCGCGCCAAGCGCTTCGCCAAGATCGGCGGAGAGATGGTCTCGTTGGCGGCCATTGAAGAATTAGCGCAGCGGACCTGGCCAAGAAAGCATCACGCAGTCTTCAATTTCGCCGATGCGCGTAAGGGCGAAGAGCTCATCCTTCTTACGGACTACAGCGACGCAAGACTTCAGACGCTTGTGGAGCGCGCGCGGAATGAACGAGTCAGTGCGATCGGCCTGCCGAAAAAGATTTTTATCACCCGCTCCATACCACTGCTGGGAAACGGTAAGGTCAATTATGTTGCGGCGGGGAGATTGGTCGAGAAAATATTGGCCGGTGAAGCAGAGCAAGACACGGCTGATTAGACATGTCGCTTTGAGACCGGCGACGACCCTACATGAGACGCGGCAATTAGGTCTTCAGACGTGCAACATCTTGCATTAAGCAAACCACTACTCCCTCCTCGGTTTGCGAACAAACAAACTCGTTACGCCAGATTCCGAGCAGCTTTATAACTATACATGCTTGGTCACGCTAGGAACTGTCTCAGAGCCGCAATTATATCTTGACATGCAACCTTTGCATCATGGTTAACACCGCTCGCGCCTTCTTTTGTTAGAAAAATATCGGCCGCCGCTCAGCTGGGAAGTTTGACTTAATAAATGTCAAACTAGAAGAGATGCCTTGTTGGTATATAGGCTGCTTACTCTTTACGCCAGATTCCGAGCAGCTTTCTGACTATTGCCTAGCTTGGTCCCGCTAGGCCTTACCTTCCGCATGGTAAGCAGTGCATCCTTTAGCCAAGCGCGCCATCTGTGGCAGGGAAGCCCGCGTCCCTGAAACAAATATCGCTTTGTCCGAACGCCTAATTGTCACTGGCGAAAAATTCGAATTTACCAAGCCGCTTCGTGAGCAATCCCAGATCAAAGCCCAAGTCGTTTTGCTCGTGCGTCCGGTTGCATTCCGTTTTCACCGACGCGTCGTGCCGTTTCGCCGAGAACTCATAAACGAGATGATCAGGTGAACAATCAAAGTTACAAATATCAGGATAATAAGCGCAACGAGTTCCATTTCCTGTCTCATAAAGCCCTCCGGTGATTGATCTTCCACGCGCAGCCACGAGCATTAAGGCGACATTAGATCACCGCAAAACGATGCCTTGGGATTTACGCAACTATCGGCGTCTGCACGCGCGACAGCGTCGTTCCGTAACCTCGTTCTTTTCTCAACCGTCTCGCCCCGTCCGTAGTTCAATTAGCAACACGGAGGAAATCCGTTTCTCCTCGGGGAGAATATGGGGCGGCCGCCACGATCACTACTTTTCCGGGCTTCACAATCCTTTTTTTGGAAGTAAGGTCAATTGCCGCCTTTATCATTGCGTCAATCGATCTGCATTCATCTAGCAGAAATGGCTGGACACCCCAGACAAGCATGAGCGGCCGCACGGTTTGGGGCTCAGGGATGATAGCTATAATGGGTTGGACCGGTCGGTATTTGGCCACAAGCCGAGCTGTCTGGCCTGTCCGGGTGCAGCATATAATCGCTGTCGCTTTGACCTGGAGCGCCTCAACCTTGCGACATTCGCATGCTTCAGCGGCGGAATGCTTGATCGGAGACAGGCAATTAAGTGACGCCGGGCAAAAAGCCGGGCTTCCTACCTCGGCATCTCTGCCAGATCCTTGACTCCCTCCACAGGATAGGCGCCCACTGTGCTTTCCTCTGAAAGCATCAAAGCATCGGAACCGTCGAGTACCGCGTTAGAATGTCAGACTACCTCCGCACGGTGGTCGAGGTTTTTCAACCATGAAGGAAGCATCTATGTAGTGTCATCACAGGTTTGACATCCTGGATCGCTTTGGCGATCAGTTCCTTCTGGATATGCGGCACTTCGCAATCGAACTTCAAGACCAAGATCGCCGCGCGCTACCATGATGGAATCAGCGACAGCAATGATTTCGTCTATAATGTCTAACGACTCGAGCTTCTCGATTTTCGCCATTAGAGGAAGCTTTGCCTCGGCGGGTCGCGAGGAAACTTCGGGCAGACTGAACATCAACCGCGGAGCGGACAAAGGAGAGTGCAACCAGATCCACACATGCTTCAAGGCCGGACAGAAGAAGTTCCTGGTCACGCTCGGTGAAGGCGGGCAAGCTTGAGGTTCCTCCTACCACGTTGACGCCTTTGTCACTGGTAATAACTCCACCGAGAACGACTCGGCAAACGATCGTCGCGTGGAGCCGGTTGATTCGACCTCGAGCTCCACAGTCCCATCGGCAAGTATAATGCTTTGGCCTGGCCTCACTTCGTCAGGAAGTTCGGAATAGCTAACCGAAGCGTGTTCATGATTCCCGAGAAGGTCCTCGCTCGTGAGGCGGAATCGATCTCCGGCATGAAGCTCGTACCGATCCATCTTTGAAAACGCCAAGCCGGTCTACGGACCGGCTAAGTCCTGAAAGATGGCAACGGCCTTTCCGGTCTCCTCCGCGACGTCGCTAATGCGGCCCATGATGAGTTGGTGTCCGCTTACCGTTCCGTGAGCGAAGTTGAGACGAAAGACATCGGTGCCGGCCTCCACCAACTTGCGAAGTATCTCAGCTGATTCGATAGCAGGACCAACGGTGCATATAATTTTTGTGCGTCGCATTATGCGTATCCCTATCGATCTGGGGCAATCATGGCTGGGCTGGAGATATCTCCTCCCCTAGGAGGAGTCGTCGATTCCTATCGGAAGGAATCTCTGGTCTTACAGCGCGCCGGATTCAGCCGGAATAGTGTCTCAAAAGAGGTGAATAGATCAAGACGTTATTCCCCGTAGCGTGGTTTTTATTGCGACGGTGGATCCTCTCCTAATCCCGCCATGAGCGACGGGTTCAGGTTTGTCATCATGGATGTGAATTGCACGGAACACGACCGCATCATCGAGTTAAACGCGCCCGAGGAGCTCTACGCCATCGCCACCCTGCTGAGAGACACTGAGCGTTATGTGGTGGAATCCGTTTGGTCGCGTAGCACAGCCGAACAGGCGGTAGCTGTCTCGACATCGCGGTTACACAACATTGCCGGCAAATACACCGGCAAAGACGATCCCGTGATGCTCGCCCGTGTGCAGAAGGATTTTCCAGCCACAGGGGAGATTCTTTCCCCATATGCCATCGGCCCCTATGTTGCCGGAGCGATGCGCGGCTCGCACCAGATGCCGCTAATGCCCGTCGTGCTCAATTCAGGCATCAGCTACTTCGACGGGCCGCCCGTGGTTAGCTGTGCTGCTTTTGCCATGCATCGCGGCAAGATGACCGAGCCCGTGGACGCCTTCGCCCACCCGTTCTGGGATACGGTACGTGACGTCGTTGCAAAAAAAGCCATCGGTATGCGCCGTCAAGGCTTCTTCGGTGCCGCAATGCTGCCGATGTCAGAGTTGGAATACACAGGAATCGTAGAGAAGCTTAAAACGCTCGACGAGCGCTTCGTCGATCGACGGTAAGGCGGCATTTGTAGGTACCGCTAACGGATTCTTCTGCCGCCCTCCCGCTCTTCTTCGCTGCGCACATCTGGATAAGCTTAGGCAAAATCTTCCACTGCTTCGGCCACGCGCCGGCCCTCGCGTTCGTCTACACGCCAGAGTAACGCAGCGCCGGCGATAAACAGCACAATCACGGATACGATTCCCCACCGACTGCTACCCGTGAGTTGTCCCACCAGCCCGAATATGCTTGGTCCAACGATACCTGCTACTTTCTCTCCGGTACTGTAGAAGCCAAAAAACTCCGTGGTACGCGTCTTGGGAACCATGGTCGCGAACAACGATCGGCTTAGCGCTTGCGTCCCGCCTTGAACGATGCCCACGGCAGCCGCCAGCACGTAGAAGTGCCAAGCATTTGTCATGAAAAAGCCGGCAATCGAAATAATCATATAAGCGGCAAGCCCGAGCAAAACGGCGCGTTTCGCGCTGAGGAGACGAGCGAGCAGGCCGAATCCAAGCGTGCACGGAAAGCCAATGAGTTGAGTTAAGACAAGAGCGATCAGCATCTGATTGTGATCGATGCCGATTTCATCACCGTAAGCCGTGGCGATTTTGATGATGGTACCGATGCCGTCGTTGTAGATCCAGAAGGCGAGAAGAAAAAGCGCCAGCTCTTTGTAGTGCCCAATGCGGCTGACCGTGCGATGTAGTTGCTGCAAGCCTTTGGTGATCACGCTCAACGAAATAGGCGTCCGGCGGCGGCTTCCGGGCTCAGACACCGAGTAAAACAACGGCAAAGCAAAAACAACCCACCATACCGCCACGCTGGCAAAGCTCGCGCGCAACGCAAACTCCCGGTCAGGCATCCAAAACCAACCCGGCCGGAGGAGCCAAAGGATATTGATGATCAAAAGAAGCCCTCCGCCAAGATATCCCAGCGCATAACCGCGCGCCGAAACACGGTCGATGTCATCGACCCGCGCCACGTCCGGAAGCAAGGCCTCGTAAAAAATATTTCCGCCGGCAAAACCCAGGTTGGCAATCGCGAACACAAGAGCACCCAGCAAGAGCGTTTCCTTGCCCAAAAACGCCAGGCTCAGCGAACCCAATGCGCCCAATGCCAGAGCGACGCCCAAGAACTGCTTCTTGGCGCCAAGTATATCGACGATCGCCCCGAGCACCGGGCCAACCAGAGCAACAACCAGCAGAGACAGTGATGTAGTATAGGCCCAGTACGCGGTTGCATCTTCGGCAGCGTACCCGGCGGTCGTAGCCAAAGAGCGATAGTACACCGGGAAAACCGCGGTTAGCATGATGACGGCAAACGCGGAGTTCGCCCAATCATACATCGCCCATGCGTTCACGACACGCCGGTAGTCACGTTCGGCGGCTTCAGCTGGCGCTCTCGTCATTTTTTCTTTGAGCATGACCAATATCTAAGAGGTCCAAAACTTACCTCGTCGATAAAGTTCGACCCACGTGCGCAAGCTTGAATGCCGCACGGATGTCAATTCCACCTCGGTATTCAGATGGAATTCAGGTCACTGATTTTGCGTCAGCGGCTGCGTCGGCTTGTGCCTTGGGTCCGGTTTCAGCGGAACCGACCTAACCCATTAGGGTGTGAGCGAGTGACCAGCACCGGGTTGAGTGAGTGACGAACCACCCTTTCCGTCACGCTTCCGATCAGCCAGCGCCCGATACCCGATCGACCGGGCGTGCTCATGATGACCAAAGTGTTGGAACTTTTGCTGCCCCGGTCTATGATCTCCGCCGCTGCTCCTTCGGCGCTGCCCTCGATCAACACTGAGGAAACGCGTGACACCCCTTGCGCACGTAACTGCTCGACTTTGCGAGCCAGATATTCGGTTGCCTGGGCGGCGGCCTCCGCCCAGAGCTGTTTCTGGTTTGGGATATTTCCGCTGAAAACGGGAAGAAAACCCTCCGGCGGCCCGAAATAAACACGGATCACAACATGCATCAAACATATTTCCAACTGCAATCGAGTGGCTAGATCAGTGACGGTGAATAATACTCGTTCGGCCAAGTCGGAACCGTCCAATGGTACGAAAGCACTGTTTAACCGTGCCTCGCCACGGCTGTCGTCTGAGGGCTGCACTAACAACAAGTCGTTTGTCGCTTTATGTAGAACGTTCTCTGCAATGCTTCCCAATAGCCGGCGCTGAAGCCCGCGCTGTCTGTGCTTGACCATCGCAATCAGAGCGCCTGGTTGGGCAGCGCCGAGCCTGACGATGGCAGTAGCCGCGTTTCCCGCCTCAACTCTATGCGTAACGTTCGTCGGCATTGAAAAAGACGCTGCGATTTTTTCATAGTATTCATCGCGGTCAATGGGTGCCAGATAGGAACCACTCTCGGCGGGATCGTTGATGCGCAAGAGCTCGACCGGCACATCAAGCCCATGTGCAAGTAAACGCGCGTAAGGCAGAACCCCTTCCGCTAGCCGCGATCCGTCCAATGGGATCAACAACTTGGTATACATCAACCTTTTTCAGGGCGAATTCTTCTCTGCCTCATTGAGCTGACCTTCTCGCGCGCTCGAGCATATTTATCGCCTTCCAGTCCGAAGAGAAATGCCCGAGGATCGTCTCGAGTGACTTCTCGGCCGGCACTTAAGTAAAGCACACGGCCTCCTTTCAGGCGGCACTTCTTACTCCGATGCCGCCGCTCAATGTTTCTTTGCCGAACTCTTATTATTCGGCTTCGCTGAAGAGCTGTTGGCACCTTTGTTCCTGGCGGTCTCCTCGCATGCCGCGCGTTTGATGATTTTTTGGTGGCGATTAGGCCGGGTCAGCGGCCTAGCAACATGGAAGCTTCCATTTGCCAGTCTCGCAAGTGTCAAAAAGAGTACGTCCACTTTAATTTCTCCTCTCTCACGTAATGCGCAATTGCCATGCCCAAATCATCACACGCAATCAAAGAGTTCATCGTGCGATCATCGCAGCAATGAAGAAAGACTGGTTTTTTTTAGCATTCGTCGGAATCGATCATCTAGTCCCGCGCGCTGGCACCGGTTGAATCGGACGGAGTAATCGTTTACCAAATGCGCGTCTTCGGGTCGGACGGCGTGCCGATACTTCTCAGATTCCTCGACGAGATCAATACCGACGAACAAGTTATCTTCGCGGGAATATTTTCCCGTGGACTCGTGAAATAACACACGCCGGGGAAACCTCTCTTGCGGTCCGATCAGTGTACCTCAAGTGCCGCGGGCACTTTCTTCCACGGTAGCGTTGCGTTGGAGCCGAAGTTAGCAAATCTCGTTTAGCAAGATTCATCTCGTCATATGGTGCTTGACCGGCATCACCGTACTGGCTTGGGGACCTTTTTCACCGGCTTCCTCGACGAAGCGCACCTCGGTCCCGACCTTCAGCCCAGCGAAACCGGAGTCCAGTACGCTGTGTTCGTGAAAATAGATTTCCCGTCCGTCGTGCGTTTCGAGGAAACCAAAACCTTCTTCCGGAAAAACTTTGATAACTCGGCCATGGGGGGAGCCCTCGTGCACCTTCACTACTCCACGTTCACGGCGGGCATAGTCCTGAAGCTTACGGCGCGCAGCGTCGAACGCATCGCGAATCGCTAATAAGATATCGTCATGGACGGCGTATTTGCTCGGTTCCCGGCTCTCTTCCAGCTCCAGACCATTGGCGTCTTTCTGAGAACGCAACGGCTTTGCGGTAACCAGCCTTGGTGCACGCTTGATGGCGATTTCCCGGCCTGGAACGGTGAGATCGATACGGACGTGGTAACGCTGCCCTGCGCGATGGTGGTGGTGTGGCGCTTCGACGAGTACCCGACAGCCCATAATCTTATCGCAGAAGGACTCCAGCTTTTCTGCTCTGTCACGAATGTTGGCTTCAATGGGCTCGGAAGCCAGCATGTTTTTGAATGTAATTTGTATTGGAATGTTAATGGTTGCACCTCCCGTTTTACAGTGGACCATCACGATGTGATTCTTCAAAGGAGCATATCGAATGCCAAGCGGAGCGGCTAAGACTCCAACCATCGATTGGGGTCTTCGTCAATTTCATTTTAAGAACTGCGAAAAATTCGTTCCTAAAACTGCAAAATTGAAAATTTTCGGCGCGTTAAGTTATCCTCATGGATCTTGGAATTTGGCACGCGCCGTGCGAATTTGACTTCAGCAGTGGTCATCAAAGCGACAGATTGACTGCTGAAGGTCGTACAAGGCTTTCTCACGTGGCTAGGTGATGACCAGATCCGGGGATAGATGAGATCGTGCGTTTCCCTGCAGGTCCGCAACCTTTGATGAGGCGCTTTTGTACAGCGCTAAAGGCTATGCGGTACCGGCTGACAAGGCATTCACATACGGAGATAGCTATGAAATTTAGAAATCGCGAGCACGCGGCAAGACTCTTAGTCCGAAAACTGGCCAAGTACAAAGCGGAGAAGCCGCTGGTGTTAGGGATCCCCCGAGGGGCGGTGCCTATGGCGAAAATCATCGCCGAGGGTCTCCAGGGCGAATTGGACGTCGTGCTGGTGCACAAATTGGGTGCGCCCGGACAGCCGGAGTTCGCTATTGGCGCCGTTGACGAAAAAGGACGGGTGTACTTAACGAATGCCGCAGCCGAGTTGGAGATAAGCCCGCAGTATGTGGCCCGCGAAAAAGAAGAGCAGCTCCAAACGCTGCGTCGGCGCCGCTCTCGGTACACGCCGCTCCGTTCTCCTATCGATCCCACGGGCCGCGTCGTCATTGTTGTCGACAACGGCATCGCCACCGGTGCCACCATGATCGCAGCACTCCGCTCCATACGGGAGCAAAGTCCAGCTAAGCTGGTGGGGGCGGTTGCCGTACTTCCTGTCTCGACGTTAAGGGAGATCAGGAGATATGCGGATGAGATAGTTTATTTGGATACACCTGAAGATTTTATGGCCGTGGGGCAATACTTTGACGATTTCTCCCAGGTAACGGATGAACAAGTTATTGCAGTTTTGGAATCGGTGAGCGCGGCAGAACAGTCAAAAGAGAAAAGCGTCGCATAAGTTTTTGTTTTGCGTTGCCACAGGCCTCCAGTGATAGGAGAGCTGCGGACGACCAGCCCTTTAGACGCTGTCTTCAGACAGAATAAACTCGCGCAACTCTCCGGTTGGTGCGGCAGAGGATTGCATTGACAAATTAGGCGGCGAGATTCCGGCATCTGGATTGGGGTACGTTTGGTTCCCTTGTCCATTGGTCTGGTCCGTCGTAGTAAGCACTTCAGCTTTCATCGGAGACAAAACCATGGCCAGCGAATCTCCGTCCCTGCCGCCTTTTATTCGAGCCATGCTGGATGCTGGCTTCTACCCGCATCACCCCGACTCAGTAGAGCTTAGGCAAACCCATATCTCATACGTGCTTCTGGCAGGCGATTACGTCTACAAGGTTAAGAAACCGGTCCGTTTCGCGTTTCTCGATTATTCGACACTGGAGAAGCGCCGCTGCTTTTGCCACAAGGAAGTCCGTCTGAACCGAAAACTTGCACCAACGGTTTATCTGAATGTGGTTGCCATCATACACGACGGAGAACGATTCAATCTGCGGGAATCTCCAGCAACTCGAGAGAAAATCGTCGAATATGCCGTCAAAATGCGCCGCCTTCCCGAGGAATATTTCCTCGACCGGATGATTGAGGAAGCCAGGGCTCGACGGGAGGACTTAGAGCGAATCGCAAAGAAGCTGGCCGATTTTTATGAGACCGCGGCAACCGATCAAGCTTCTCTATACGGATCTCCGGAGCTGATTCGTCGAAATCTAGAACAAAACGGGAAAGAGCTCGAGCCGTTTATAGGCGAGACCCTCAGTTTGCAAGAATTTAGGGACATCCGAGGTTACACTGCAAATTTTCTGACCTGCAATGGCGATCTTCTCGAGACAAGACTTCGAGATGGTCGCGTGAAAGAAGGACATGGGGATCTCCGCGCCGAGCACATCTGCCTTGAGCAGGAGCCTGTAATCTACGACTGCATTGAGTTTAGCGAGGAGTTTCGCTACTGCGATACGGCCTCGGAGATTGCGTTTCTCTCCATGGATTTGGATTACCTCGGAGCCCCCGTGCTCTCGGACCATTTCGTTAGGTCCTTTCAGAACTTCACAAAAGATCCGGATCTCCTACGCGTTCTGCCGTTGTATAAAACTTACAGAGCGTGTGTCCGAGGCAAAGTGGAAATGCTGAAAGCCAACGAACCCGAAGTGCCCCAGGACGAGCGTGAGGAAGCTAAGCGGCGGGCGCGTCGCTACTTCCATCTTGCGTATCGCTATACAAGCGATCACTATCCTGTCGCCATCGTCATTGTCTGCGGTCTGGCCGGATCCGGAAAATCAACAATAGCTGGGATTGTCGGCGCTCGCACGGGCTATCAACTCCTTGACTCCGACGTCGTCCGCAAGCAGCTGGCGGGCATTCCACTAAACTTCCATTCGCCGGAGGAGTATGGCAAAGGCTTGTACACTGAATCGTTCAATGCTCGCACTTACGATTCCCTCCTGAAACAGGCCGAAGCGTGTTTACAATCAGGAATAGGCGTGATCGTTGACGCAACGTTCAAAGACCAGCAACACCGGCAGCAATTTTTGGAGTTGTCATCCCGCAGGTGTCTACCCGTGCTGTTTGTGGAGTGCCGAGCAAGCGAGGAAAAAACTCTCGAACGGCTGAAAAACCGGCGGCGGCGGCCTGGCGCGGTGTCTGACGCTACGGCCGCCATTTATTTGCGCCAGCGCAACGAGTTCGCGCCATTAAGCGAGGTTCCAGATTCAAAGCGAATGATCTTGAGCACCGAAAACGATCCGGAGCAGGGCGCGCAGCAGGTTCTGGATAGCCTCGGGCGTATTTTCGAGGCGCGAGAACCATCTCATGGACTGCGCCAACTTTAGACGTTCTTTTCTTACGCTCGAAAAACACTCGGTGAAGAGCGTTGGTTGCTGAATCCGGGAATCCGCCTAAGAGGATGGGCTGCACAGCAACTTGCCTCAGCCAGGGTTGACACTTCTGATTCGAAAAGCGGAAATCGCGCCGAACCGCCGGTAGACGGCTCACTGGATTCTTTTCGCTTTTTTCTAAGCTGGTCGCTGCTCGAGTGGGCTATTTTACGCCGGATGTTTGGTTAAGCCCCTTTTGACTTGAAATCACCGACAGTCCAGCTTTGGTCTCGCACACGGAAACCTGATTCTCATTTTTGCGATGCTGCGCCGCCAATCTTCTCACCACTGACGAAAGTTTCCAGTTGCTGTCGCCCCACAGTTATTGCCAGTAGCTGAGAAACGAGCGCCTTGCGGGCGCAGCCAATTCAAACTCAGTGATCGGGATACGAGTGAGGAAATAACGGCCCGCAGTTGATCAGCCTACTGGCATATAGTTTGCCCTCTTGATGAGCGAGAGGTGATGTATGGAACACAATCTTATCGAGACCTTCGCCGAGGAGTTGCGCAAGCAGCGCAAGCATTACTTGGAAGCATTTAGAAAAGCCGAAGAGGGCCTGGAATCAATCGCCGCAGAACGGGAAAGCGAATTGGAGGAGCATGCTCAAGAAGAACAATCCGCACGGGTGCTGAACCACCTGGATGATAGAACTTTGCGGGCGGTGCGCGAAGTCGATGCGGCGCTGCAACGCATCCTCACGGGTGTTTACGGCCTCTGCGAAGCATGCGGCCACTACATACCGGTGGATCGGCTTCGCGCTCTCCCGGCAACCCGGCGCTGTACGGACTGCGCAGCGAGAGACGAGCAACCAAGCGCTGCTCCAGCCGAAGAACCGGAGATTGCGTCAACCGCGCCGGTCCCGCCAGATTTGAGCCCGCTCGAGGACGCTGAGTGGGTCCAGGTTATTCGTGACCATCTGAAGGAAGACGGCCGAATCGATACCGAAGAGCTGCGGATCGTCTGCCGCAAGAGGGTTGTTTATCTGACCGGAGCGCTTCCCAGCGAAGCCGAGCACCAGATCCTGCTGAAGATTGTGACAGATGTTCTTGGTATCACTGAAATCGTAGATCGAATTCAGGTGGAAGAGCTGCTATGGGAGCGTGAAGCCCGCTCCAAAGAAACCGCGCCTGAGCTGCTCCCTGCCGGGCAAGAGTCGCCTGGAACCGAAGACATAGCCGAGAGCACCGAAGAAGAGAAAGATTTTATCGCCCCGGACAAACCAACACCCGAGGAACAATGAAGGAAATAGGGAGGTGCTCGATGTCTCTACGAGCGTTTTGCCAAAAGCGCGTGAGTACTATTTCGCCGGAAAGGAGCATCGCAGAGGCTTGCTGGCTGATGAAGGACAAAAAACTCGGCTGCCTTGTTGTTGAGAGCCACGATAGGATGTGCGGCATTTTAACCGATCGTGACATCGCCATGAAAGTAACAGGAGAAGAAAGAGACCCGCTAAGCACCATGGTAGAGGAAGTGATGACCCGAGATCCGGTGCGCATTTCCGTTGATCGAGACGTGGGGGATGTGTTGTCGCTGATGCACACGCACCACGTTCGGCGGATACCGATCATGGGCGGCCTGGAGACCGTTCTTGGAATCGTCACGATGGATGATCTCATCGCACTGCTTGGAGACGAAATCTCCCAGATTGGAAAGCTCGTCGCGAAATCGCCGCAAACGGCGCGGTGAGTTCCGATCCACACACTACCGGGGTCCAGCGTGGTACTCTGAATTCGCCTCGTTCCGCTCGACTCTGCTATTCGTCAACGTTCGGCTTGCCTACTGGCGGCTGCTTACGATTGCGCCACGGCGATTCAACCCAGACCGCGAAGCTTGGCGGCAACCCCCAGGCAAAGTTCGGATGAGGGCTCTTCTCCGGTGCGACTCTCAATCTCGACCGTAGGCATGGGCTTGGAGCGCGTCAACTTCGGCGGCGAGGTTTTTCAGCGCTGCGGAAACGGTGACCGTATAGGCCGGCGCAGCTTCTAAACTCTTGAGCGACTCGGGTAAACGCTTCAGCTCCCCCAGCGCCCGCTGCCGGGATTGCTGCAAAGACTCCGCCGGTGAGAGGCGCCGTCCTCCTTTCATCACCGCTGTGATTAAGGGCTCGCCTTCTAACCGCTCGCCGTCGACCGAAAGGATGTCGCCGTGCAGGCCGCCATCTGCGCCGTAGCGGCGAAACACCTGCTTGCGGCCCGGCCACACGGCCTTCCCTTCCGAGCGCTTGCGCCGCGCTCTGCCGGCGTATTCAACCAATTTGTAGACGCAATCTAAATAAGGAGCATCAGCGGAAGTATCCATGTGCGTGCCGATGCCGAATCCGTCGATGGGCGCGTTTTGCTGCATCAGGCGCTCAACGATGTATTCATCGACGCTGCCGCTGGCAAAGATGGTGGTATCTTGCAGCCCACCGTGGTCGAGAATACGCCGCACCTTGAATGCATGATCGGCCAAATCGCCGCTATCCAGCCGCACCCCTTTGATCTTGATGCCGTCGCGCATCAGCTTGGGCGCGAGACGAACGACCTTTTCCGCAGCGGCTTCGGTATCGTAAGTATCGATCAGCAGAATGACGTTCTCCGGCAATGAATGCGCGAAGTGATCGAAGGCGGCGGCCTCATCATCGTGGGCCTGGACAAAGGAATGCGCCATCGTGCCGTACACCGGGATTCCGAAAAGCGGCGCCGCCATGACTGTCGCGGTGCCGGCAAAACCAGCGAGGTAGCTCGCGCGCGCCGCCAATAATCCGGCTTCTGCCCCGTGGGCGCGCCGCAAGCCAAAATCCACCAGCAGCTTGTCCGGCGCCGTCAACACCGAGCGCGCCGCTTTTGAAGCGATCAGAGTCTGAAAATGAATTAGATTGATCAATCGGCTTTCGACCAACTGTGCTTCGGCGATGGGCGCGATCACACGTAAGATGGGCTCGTCGGGGAAAAACAGGGTTCCTTCCGGCATCGCATAGACGTCGCCGGTAAAGCGAAAGGTTTCCAGATGCCGTACAAAGGCGGGGCGAAAAGCGCCGTAGCCTGCGATCCACTCAAGTTCCTCCGGGGAAAACTGTACCTGTTCGAGAAACGCCAATGCCTGCTCGAGTCCCGCTGCAATGAGAAAATTGCGCTTTGCCGGCAACTTTCTAATGAAAAATTCAAAGACCGCGGTCTCCTTCATCCCCTGATCGAAGTAACCTTGCAGCATCGTCAGCTGGTAGAGATCGGTCAGCAGTGCGCTCGTTTTAATGTCCGCAAGCATGATTACCGTTCGGGCATTTCGCTTGGGTTATTGCTACAACCGGAGTTTGCGGCTAGCAGGGCTGCTGAAAAATATCCATATGCTTCGTTGTCGCTCAATCGCCTCGCCTTTGGATCTTGAAGATGTTCGGGGAAATGAGATCTCTGTTTAGCTCTCGATACCCAGTTTTTCGAGCTTTCGGTAAAGCGTCGAGAGACTCAATCCCATGAGCTCGGCCGCCCGTATCTTGTCGCCGCCGGCTTTATTCAAAGTGCGTTCGATATGGCTTTTTTCGTAGAGATCAAGCGCCGCGCTGAGACTATCCTCGTAATTGAATTCTCCGCCGTCGGTTTGTTGCCCAGGGAGTTCCGACGGCTTGATCCATTCGCCGTCGCCCAGAATCATCGAGCGCTCCAGAACGTTGTCGAGCTCACGGATGTTTCCCTTCCACGGAAACGACATGAGAATCCGCATGGTCGCGCTATCGACGCCTTTATAGGTCGTGTTCATCTCCTGGTTGTGGCGCTGGATAAGATGCTCCACCAACCCCGGCAGATCGTCAAGCCGCTTGCGCAGCGGCGGAATATTGATTTCGAATACATTCAGACGATAAAATAAATCGTCGCGAAAGCGCCCGGCTTCCACTTCGGCATTGAGATCGCGATTGGTTGCCGCCAGTATGCGCACATTGACCTTGACGGGATTTGTCGAGCCCACCGGAAGAATTACTTTTTCTTCGAGCACGCGCAGCAGCTTTGGCTGAAGGGTCAGCGGCATTTCGCCGATCTCATCGAGGAAGATCGTGCCCCCGCGCGCCCTTTGAAACAGGCCTTCTTGAGAACTCACGGCTCCCGTAAAGGAGCCTTTAACGTGTCCAAACAGCTGACTCTCGAGAAGATTTTCCGGAATGGCGCTGCAGTTTACCGGCAGAAACACATTATCGCTGAACCGGCTGTGCGCGTGAATCGTGCGCGCAACCACTTCTTTGCCGACGCCGCTCTCGCCGGTGATTAGAACCGTGGTGGGAGCCGGCGCGACTTTTTTTATTAAGCGGGCGATTTCCTGCATTGCCTGGCTGCGCCCGAGCGGCCGATCGGAACTGAAGCGGGTATTGATCTCGCGGCGCAGCAGCTGGTTCTCCCAGGCAAGCTTCCGATGGTTCATCAAATGCTGCACTTTGCGCAGCACATCTTCAAAAATAAGCGGCTTGAGCAGATAGTCTTGGGCGCCGAGACGGATGGCTTCGACGGCGGTCTCGACCGTAGCATGTGCGGTCATCAATATTACCAATGTCTGCGGCGAGATCTCACGAATGTGCCGCAGCACGGCGATACCGTCGGCGTGGGGCATGGCTAAATCGGTAAGCACCACATCGAGATCGTATTGATCGACGAACTCAATGCCGGCTTTGCCGTCAGCGGCGGCATGAACTTCAAACCCCTCCCCTCTCAATAACTCGACTAAACTTTCACGCGCCGATTCTTGATCTTCAACGACTAGTATTGTCCCGGTCAACGTAGCTTTCCACTTTCTCAGTTCTGAGAAACTATTTAAAAAAAATCTTAGTTGTGCAAATGCGCTAGGCTGATTCTTAGATTAGTTCCTCAATGGATGTAAGTAGAGCAATACCCAAGCCAGCCAAAAATCCTAACCCAATCCTTGCGGCAGCTCCAGCCGGAAGGTAGTTCCTTCTCCCGGTTTACTTCGATAGGATATTTTTCCATCATGGGCGGCGAGGATTTGCCGAACTATGACCAATCCGATCCCGGTACCTTGTTCCTTCGTGGTCACAAAAGGCTCAAACGCATCGATGTCCAGAGGAATACCTTCTCCGGTATCGGTAATCTCAAGTATGATTGCGTCGTCCGCCGTAAAGGCATCAATGGTGATCCTGCCGCCCTGAGGCATCGCCTCGCCGGCGTTTTTAACCAGATTGAGCAGAGCCTGCTTCATCTTATCCCTATCGAGCCTGATGACCGGCAGATCAAAAGGTACGGAAGTCTTTAGCTCTATCCCGCTCTGCGCAAGATGGGGCGCTTGTAGGTCAACAATATCTTCGACTAGTTGCTTCAGGTTGATCGGTCGAAGGACATATTTTTCTTTTCTCGAGATTGTTGCGAACTCTCCGACCAATTTCTGCAGTCGGGAGATTTCGTCCTTGAGTCTTTTCACAGTCGGGGTCAATTGAGTCCCGGCGCTATCGCTGAGCCTGCTGAGACGCTGCTCCAGCAGCTGAATCGTCAGGGACATTCCGTTAAGCGGATTGGCGAGCTCATGGCCGATCTTAGCCGCCGTGCTGCCGATGGCAGCCAGCCGTTCGGTTTCCATCAGCTGGTTCTGTAACTTGGTTTTCTCCGAGATGTCGCGAATGAAGGCGGCATAATGCACTTCTTGATCTACTGATATTTCAGTGACGGAGAGCTCGATGGGAAAGGGCTCGCCATTACTTCGCCGCGCGCTGACTGTTCGAATCCGGCCAATGGCGCGGGCTTCACCGGTTCTTTCGTAGCGCGCGATATATTCATCGTGCTCTGTAGCATACGGCTCCGCCATGAGCATATTGACCTTTTCTCCGATAACTTCGTTGCGCGGATAACCGAATATCCGTTCAGCCGCCGGATTGAATAGAACAACCCGCCCTTGACGATCGATGGACAGGACGGCATCTTGCGTTGTTTCGATCAGGCTCTGCAACCAGGCCTGGCCCCGTCTCACTTCGGAAATATCCCGGATAAAAGCGGCGTAGTGAACTTCTTCGTTTTCAGCGGTCGCGACTTGCGTCACTGAAAGCTCGAGGGGAAAGGTCTCGCCGCTCTTACGCCGTCCCTCCACTGTGCGGATGCGGCCAATGGCGCGTGGCTCGCCGGTCCGTTCGTAGCGGGCAATATAACCGTCGTGCTCGGTGGCGTAGGGCTCGGCCATCAGTTCATTGACCTTGCGTCCGACAATCTCGTCCGCGCTGTAGCCGAACACTCGTTCCGCGGCGGCATTGAACAAGACGATACAGCCGCGCCGGTCGATGGAAACAACCGCGTCTTGGGTAGTATCGATGAGACGCTGCAGCCAGGTGGCGTTGCGCCGAATCTCTGCCAAGTCGCGATTGTGTTCGATAACTTGGAAAAGCACGTTAGCTATCGCCTGCAAGAAATGAATGTCGTCTTGTGAAAACGCCCGCGCCTTTGCGCTGTGCGCTCCAAGAATTCCGTAAGGATGATCGCTGTGTCCGATAATGACGCTGATGCCGCTTACGACCGCGTGATCACGCAACAGCGGCGGCCTGATAAATCTCGCTTCTTTCCGGAGATCTTCAACGATCACCGGCTCTTTGCAGAGCAACGTATAGCCGGCTTGTGAGTTCGTGCCGGCGCTCACGGTTGTCTGGCCGACAAGCCCTTCCCTCCACCCGACCCCCGCGCGTAAAAGAAAAGCGTCATTCCCGGGCAGCAGCTCCAGCACTTTGCAAAACTCGATGCTCAAAGTTTTGGCGACTAACTCGGTAACCGAGCGCATGAGCGTTGACAAGTCCGCTCCGCCTAGGGCTTGGCGGCCAAGATCGACTACGGCCTCCTGCTGCCGCACTCGCTGCTCAACCTGTTCTTCCAAGTTTTCATGGCTTCGACGGACCAAAGCCTGCTGCTTCAAGAGTTCTTCTTCGAGCCGTTTGTGCTGGAGCGCGAATCCTAGCTGGGTTGCGATGGTGGAAACGACTTGCGTTAGACGTCCGTCTTCCTCCTTCGCCTCGCGCGCATGGAACACCAACACGCCATCAACGTCCTCATCGTGAGTGATCGGAACCGCGAAGGCGGCTTTGAGATCCGCAAGTTTCGCCGCAGGTGCCATAGGGAACGGTTCGGCAGGCTCAGCGGCCAGATCGCGCGTCCACTCATCTTTTCCGCGGTGCCAAACCCGGCCGGGGATGCCAACGTCGCGGGGAAACGACAGCTGCCGGCAAAGGCCAATAAACTCGGCGAGCTTTGGATCGTCTGCATGCCACGAGGAGCAGAGCCTTATTTCTGTTTCGTCGTCTGAAGGAAGCCACGCGGTTCCAACAACCCAACCGGTAAATTGACACACGATTTCAAGAGCGGCGCGGAGGCCGGAAGATAGGTCGGGATTCTCGATGAGCGCTCGGTAAAGACGTAACAGTAAATCGGACTCCTCGAGCGCGCGTTGCTGCCTGGTTACGGGAGCCTCAACATTCTGTTGGACTTCAGTCAATACAGGCATGTGTTGCCGGCCCGTGTTTTCGGGTCGTCCGCAGCAATTGATTCGAGATATCGCGATTCTCGAAACTTGCGTTACCTTTCTTGAAGCTGGGAATAGCTTTATTTCCGTCGATCGGTGGTGTCAAGCAAACGCATAGCAATCCCATAGGATTTGTAAGGGCGCGGCGGGCCTATGGTGGCAGCGGGTTGGCATTGGCTTTGCGCTCACTTCAACTAGAAACTCTTGAAGCGGAGGTGGAGTATGGTAACCGAAAGCCTGTTCTTCTATTTCGTGCTCCTATCCTTATTGATGGTGATTCTGAACGTGCTGCTGACGCGATCGCAGCGTCGCCACGATCGCCATTCGCACGTTTAGTTTTGCCAGCCGACGGGTCACCCCGGCCTCGCCAAGTGCTTCAGTGAAAGTGTCGCTAGAGACTACGTGGGTCTGGAGACTGCACAACCGTTCCCTTGACTGGGCACACTATCAGGTTGCCTCGAATAATCGATTGTTCTGATGATGTGCTTGGGGGAAGACTCTGTGAGTTTCCAGGGATGGTTCTGCAACCAAGCGCGGCCATGAGGCTGCGGTCCGGAGTCGAAGGCGGCAATCTGCCGAGTTAAACCCTCAGGCTGTTTTTCGGCATCCCGGCTACGACGACCGGATATTTCCTAGAAATACGTCTGATAAACGCGCCAGCTCACGCCGATGGTTGCCTGGAGTCTTAGGCTGCATGCTGTTTCTTCTCCTCAGTCAATCGGACCACCTGTGGGTTTACGAGTTTTTCGAAGTCCTTATAGCGGATCCGAACCGTCTGAACGTGGTTTCCGGCATTGAAGTAAATCCATTCATCCTTGGTTACCGCCGGGTCAACGTAAACAGGTAGACCATACAAATTCCCAAACGGCGGCATCGCGCCGATTTCGCAGCCCGGGAATTTAGAATAAAACTCGTCTTCCGTCGCCAAACTCACCTCATAGGCGGCGAGGCTTGCGCGTGCGGTAGGCAGGTGCACTTTTTGATTCCCGGTAACCACCGCCATCACCATTTTGCCGTCCACCTTGAGCATCACAACCTTGGCCATCTCATTACCAGAGAAGTGTTGTCTCTGAGCGATCTCCTGCGCGGTATACGCCAGCGGATGGTTGTAGACTTCGTAACTAACCTTTGTCTCGTCGAAGAGGTCTTTAAGTTTTTTGATAATTGGCATGGGTTTTCTCCTTCTGCTTGATTCCTATTGCTCACAGCGCAAGAAGCATGCCCCTATTACTCAGCCAGTTGATTTTAAATAGCTCCTGCGGTTCTGCATCCGTGCGAATCCTGCATGAACGTTCTTCCCAGCATTGCGAAGAAAGCGATCTAATTATTAACCTATAATTGCATGGCTCTTGCCGCCTTTTTTTAAGTCAGCGAGCACCGAAAGGAAAGAACTATGGCGCTCGCTTAAGTAACATGCGGCCACTAGCATCCGGTCGACAAGGAGGCGAGTGCATGGGGCAGCGCACGTGGTGGAGTGGAAGTTGCTTTAACAAAAAAATGCCATCAGCCATCAATTGGCAGAGCCGCCCGCACTATGATGAATGAAGCGATAGCCGACCGAAGGACGAGGCCACTGTGTTTGAGCAAGTGATAGTTTGCCTGGACGGTTCCTCGCTCGCGGAGCAGATTATTCCGCTGGCGCGCGGCGTGACACGGGCGACAGCGGGCAAGCTGATATTTTTGCGCGTCGTTCAGGATCCGGCGGAAAAGTCGATCGAAGAAGATTATTTGCAGGAATGCGCTCGCCGATACGGCGCCGAGCTGCGCTTTGTCGTATCACCAGATCCAGCCGCCGCGATAAGAACAGAGCTCGAAAGAGAGCCGCGCGCGATTGCGGCGCTGACTACTCACGGGCGCACAGCATGGACCGAAGCGATCATCGGCAGCGTTGCTTTCCGGGTTCTGCGTGAAGCTATGAGACCCGTGCTCTTGCTTGGGGCGCATCACAAAGACCGCGAGGCGCCGAGTAAAATTACCAATGTTACAGCCGCCGTGGACGGTAGTGCCTTTTCCGAGAAAATACTGCCGTACGCCGTCAGAGCCGCTCGGTCATTGTCAGCGCCCCTGTTCTTGGTCCAGGCGTTGCCGGTGCACCGTCCCGAGGCGCTGTTACACGAGCAAGAGTCGGATTTTCTCGAAACGTCCTACCTGCATCGACTGGCCGCCGAAATCGAAGCCGTTCATAGAATCGAAGCGCAATGGGAAGTGCTGCATGGAGAACCGGGCGACGCACTCAGTCGGTACCTAAAAGACCTCCCCGAAACATTGCTGGCAATGACGACTCATGCCCATGCCGCGGCGAAGCGAGTCGTACTGGGTAGCATCGCCGCATCTTGCGTGCGGCACGCAGGGGTGCCTCTGTTGCTCTATTGGCCGCAGGGAACTTGATTTGCTGCGCCACTGCTTGCAGTAGTTCGAGACTTATCTTTTGGTGTTACGATCTGCATCCGGCTCGTTAAGCCCACGACGAATGTAATCCGGATCGAGACCTAAAAATTCGCATATATTATTGAAAGAAAAAATCCAGTTGTTACCGCCTGCCATGATCCACTGCTGCGCTTCTCGGAAGTGTCCCCTCCCCTCCGGATCTCGAGCCCGGCAGTACTTGCGATAATCATGAATCGCATCCCGCAGAATCGCGATCAATAAATTCTTTTCCGGCTCGAGATGTTCACTTCGGCGCAGAGTAGCGAAGAATGGTTCCGTAACCGAAGTGTCACTGCCCATCATACACTGGAGGCTCTCTGCCATCGACGTAGCGTCCTTCCTATGCTGAGCTCGTTTTCAGAAGGATGAAAACGCAACCGATGTGCCAGTAATGTTTGAGTGGCGGCGCGAGGCCCCTTCGCAAGATTTGCAAGACACCATGCCGCCCCTTCCCACGTTTGAGAAACACCGCCTGTCTCGCTGCAAACCGGCAAGAAAATCAAGCATGTACGTGGCACGGCCGTTGCGTTTACTGATGTGGGACACGGTAAAGTATGCAGCCCACGAATGAGGAGGAATTGCGGCGATGGCGAAAACCCCGAACGACCTAATTTCGTTTCCAATTCATGTCTCGCGCGAAGTGGAGCGCCTTTTCGACGAGATGATTCATCGGCCTTGGGGCTTTTGCCGTGAGATGCGCGGCTGGAATCCATCCGTGGATCTCTATGAAATGGACGATGCTTTCATGTTGGAAGCTGATCTTCCTGGGGTCAAGCTCGATGATGTAAAGGTGGAGATTGCAAACAGCGATTTGCTCTTACAGGGCTCCCGTGCGTTGGAAGAAACCCATCGTCACGGCCACTTTCATACGATGGAGCGCTCATCGGGCCACTTCATACGGCGCCTGAAACTGCCGGAGTCGGTCGATGCCAGCCAGATCAAAGCGGAGTTCTATGAAGGCGTGTTGCGCGTGACCATACCGAAAGCCAAAAAACCTGCAGGAGAAGCAGCATGAATGGCGACAGTGAATTGGCAACTCTCGAGCCCGCGACCGAATCCTCTACTCGCCCGCGTGAGCTGAGCGCGAAAGATCTGCACTTTGAGACCAAGATCGCCGGCAAATTTTCCTCGACTCGCGAGCTGAGCGGCGCGAGAGAATTCGTCGGCCAGGAACGCGCGCTCGCTGCCTTGGAATTGGGGCTCGGAGTGGGGAGCAGCGGCTACAACATTTTTGTGTCGGGTTTGACCGGCGCCGGTAAATTAGAGACGCTGCGCCGGTGGATCGCTGAGCGCGTGTCTTCCAGCGCCACACCCGGCGATTGGGTCTACGTTCATAATTTCAAGCAACCCGACGCGCCGGCGGCGATTTACCTGAACGCCGGAGACGGTAAACGCCTCAAAGAAATGATGCAGGAACTCGTCAAGACACTGCGCGACGGGTTATGGCTGATTTTGGCACGGATCGCAAAGGAGATCAGATGATCGTAAAAAAAACCGAGCAGTATTTTGAAAGACTATACCAGCGCCGAGTCGAAATCTTGCGGACGCTAGACTATCTAAATCAAGAACAACGGACGCTGGTCGAAAATAAACACTCAATCGACAAAGCGGCCTACGAAAGCAGACGTCATCTGCTCGAAAGATTAGCTGAGTGGTATGCCAGTGAGACCACACGAATCGATCACGCGCTGATCCGGATGCGCGAAGCCGCCTACGGCACTTGCATCGGTTGCCGGCGGCCCATCGAACTGCACCGCCTCCAAACGGCGCCTGAAACGACCTTTTGTGCCGAGTGTCAGTGCCGTCGCGAAAAGTCGCAGGGTTCCGGCCGACGGACAACTCCGGCCAAATGTCCGGGGCTCCGGTGATGTGAGCCGAAGAGCTGAAAACCTAAGTAAGTCTAGTACTGCAAGAGGTTATCACCGCAGCGGGTGTCGGCGGCGCTTGATCTTCCTCCCGTGCTCGCGCAGGAGGAAAGGACATGCCCATGAAAGGGCAAATGCCAGCGGAGATTAGCCAGTTATTGAGGGCGGCATCGACTTGCTCCGGAGCAGTTGGACCTTGATTGGTTAAACCGGTGTCGGCGTAAATCGTCTGGCTGATTGTTAGGCCGGTATTCCATTCCACCGCGGGGCAAACATGTGAACTTCGGTGCATTTTTCGTGTCACTCATCCAAATTGCATTAGGTTGGGTTCTTACTTTTCCGCCGGTGGTTGAGGCTTTCAGCCATTAGTCAATTTGCTATGGGCGATAGTTGATCGGCCTGCCGGCTGATCACGCTGCAGAGATTGGCAGCCTAGCCGAGTTAAACACCGGCAAATATGACGGCAACTTAAGTCAGCGCCATATTGTGGCACTGCGTGGTGAAGCACAGCAGCGCCTTGAGGCCATGGCACGCAAGCAGGAAGCGAGCGCAAAGAGAACGAGCGGCAGATAGGTAAACAGGTGAGCGACTACAAAGCCGCGGTGATGTCCGGATCACCATGGAGTGGCAACCTTGCACAGCTGGGCGCCAGGGTCAGAAACACCGAGCACGAAGCCGATTTCATCCAGGTGCAGCGCAATGCGAGCGAGCTGTTTGTCTTCAATGCCATGTCTCCATTACAGTAAGAGGAATATTTACGGAAGAAAGCCCAGGCACCCAAGAGCGGCGAGGAAGCGAAGTTCTTGGCGACTTGAAAGCAGCGCACGAGACCACCAAGGCGCAACTGAAGACCGATCCTATGACCGCGGGAGTCTTGCGCCGGGTTATCCCGCCGCCGGCACCGCTTGATCTAAACAACCCGACTTCAATGCGAGCGCTGGATATCTCCGCCGGCATTGTCGAGCAGCGCTACGGGCTCGGCACTATCAGCCCATTATCGGACGAGGAATCAGACGCACTAAAGAAAAAGCTCGACGCGGTACCCGCAGACGGCAAGGTGAATATGTTCCGCCAACTGCGCAACGGCTTTAGCGATGAGCGAGTCAGAGCGATTGCCGCGCAACTGGCCGGCAAGAAGGAATCGATTACCGCCTTGACCATGGGGCTATCGATGGAAGCACCGAGAGCCGCCAGCACGATTCTCCGCGGCCAGGGGGTCTTGAAGCAAGAGCCCAAGGTAGGACTGACCGGCGCCGAGCTCACCGCAGCACGCGACAGAATCAACAGCAATCTCGCTCAGCCTATCAGGGCAACGTCGAGCACCACGACACCATCACAGACGCAGCTTTGGCAGCCTATGCCGCCAAATCATGGCAAGCCAAGGACCTAAGCGGCACGTTTAACAGTTCGCGCATGGATGAAGCGGTGCAGGAAGTAACCGGCGGGCTTCTCAGTATCGGCGGCGGCTACTTCAGCCGCGGTTACAAGATCCAGCCGCCACGCTCCGGCATGACCGAAGGCGAGTTCAAAGATCTACTGAATGTTGCTGATTACTCAAAGGCCAAAGGGTTCAAGGCCGAGGACATCAAGAAGCACGGACTTTTTGAGTCAATCGGAGACGGTAAGTATCTGGTTAAGGTTGGTCCGGGCTACGTGCAGTCAGACAGCGGGCCATTTGTCTTGGACCTTGCGCAACCGTGAATAGAGCGATGACAGGATCACGGACGGGCGGTATCGCTGGTCTGGTGGAATAGTTCAGAACGAACTATCCCCGGCTGCGCCTGTGCAACGGGTGCCCGGTCACTTCGGGAATTGATCACGTAGTAGTTTGTGAGGAACGCAAAGGCGGCGGCAAGAAAAACGAGCAAACAATCCTTTAGAGCATCGGTCATAAGTTCTAACAACCTCGAGTGAAAACATATGGTTCGGCATCTTCGAAGCAGTCGTAAGCGGATTTACCCAAATAAAAACCTTGAGATTGAAGGTACCGAGTAAGAACGCGGGGTCCTAAAAACATGATCGTCACAGCAAGAACCACTAAAATTGACTTACCGTAATTGGACCAGAAACCCTGCAACTTACGCACAGTTCGTAAGATATAACACAATTATGATGTCAGTCCAAGCTATCTCTGAATCTCCTTTAAAGGGTATCTAATGGGCATTTCTGACGACGGCTATCAGCAAGCGATCATCGACGCGGCACGCCAACCGGTGGACAGACCGCCCGGGGGATTCATGGAAGGCTTTAGCGCCAGCTATGACACCACCCGGCAAGAAGACTTGAGCATCAGCGAGCGGCAGAACTATCTCGACAAAGTAAAGCAGAGAAACGAGAAAATTCTCGAGATTACCGGCAAGCCGTTTACCGCAACGGCAAACCCTACGGATCCAGGTTTAACCACAGTGGAGAAGGCGCGGTTATCGGCAGAGCGGCAGATCAGAGAGCTTTCCAATCAGCACCCCGAGATCAAGAACGACGAAGACTTGTTGAAAGATCATCGAGGATTCAAAGCGGCTGCGCCAGACGTCAGAGAGCGTCATTAGCAACAGCACGTTTGCCGGCAAGGTCGGCAGCTTCACCGGCGCCATGGCCGCCACTCTTACCGATCCGTTAGTTATTGGAACGATACCCTTCGGCGCTTCGACATCGGCGGGGATTCTCAAAACAGCGCTGATTGAAGCAGGCTTTGGCGCATTATCAGAGGCGATGATTCAACCCTTCGTTTACCGCTACAAGAAAACCCTCAACAGCCCGTACGACGTAAGCGATGCACTGATACGGGTCGGCGCTGCAGGTGTCGGCGCTAAAGCGATCGCCGACCTTGACGCAGGCCGGCCGGTAGACGTGCGCGACATCATCAGCGGTGGCTTCTAAATGAATCTGATCGGCTAAGGGATGATCTAAGCTGAAGGGATTCTCTCTCATCACGTCGGCATAGTTGCCGAGTACGTGCGCTGCGTCTCTTTGCGTCGTGTTGGGTTCCAGGACGTGCTTCTCCAAGGCCTCGAGGATGTCGTCAACGCCTTCAAGCCGTGGCCTGGTAAGCCGTGCATAACCGCGGACACCCGCCTTGATGGTTCCTGCCAGTGCTCCGGCGGACGAGCTTGCCCAGCTGGCCCATGAATCAGGCTTCATCGACGAAGCAGATCCGGCATTACTCAAAGAAGCACTAGAGCGAGACTTATCTGGCGACAAGATCCACAGCACGCACGGCGATTTCTTCGAGCGCAAGATGGACTTGGAGATTGAACGAGAGTTTCAGCGCTGGGCTGAAGCCGAAGAGGCCAGCTATTTTGACGAACTAAACGCCAAGGCCGCGGCGATACTGGAAAGCGAAGACATTCAGTTACCGACCGGCGAGCTGATCGACAACGGCGGCAGACTATCGCCGGTCACCAGGAGCGCCAGAGAGTTTTTGGCAGAGATGGACGGAGACGCCAAAGCCGGCGACGTGATTATGAATTGCATGTTGAGAGGATGAGTCACTCGCCGCGATGAAAAAAGATTTCCACTATGGCCGGAATCGCGGCTCCGATAATCCACGTCAAAATCTGGAAATCGTCCATCCCCGGTACTTAGTAAAAGAAGAACAAAGATGTCAAATGAAAAAAGCTTCTATTTTGCCTTCAACCGCTACATTCTCGGCAAATTCAAAACCATTGCTTTGATCGATGTAACGCCGAGGCGCTTAGACGATTTCGCGCCTATTTGCTAAACGAGCGCGCTTTAAGCCTCAAGTCATGCCGGAACATCATTGACGCCAGCTTCCGCGCTTGTCTGCGCGATGCACGCAAGATTGATTACTTGCTGGACCGTGACCCGTTTGAGGCCTTGATATGGCCGCGGCGGCAAACACCAAAGCCGGATCCATTCACCGAACTCGAACGAGATAGCATCATTGCGGCCTTCGCCAGGAAAAGCCCCTTCTATGTTCCCTTTGTCCATACCCTCTTCTGGACCGGCGCCCGGCCTTCTGAATTACTCGCGTTGAACTGGGGCGACGTTGATTTGAGAACAGGATTCATCACGATCAGCAAAAGCCAATACATCGACGAGGAAGGCGCACCCAAAACGGCCGGCAGTGATCGGTCGATCAAACTCATTGGATCAGTGACCTAGATACTGAAGCGGTTAAAGCCTCTTCGAACCACCGAGACCGATTATGTGTTTCTCAACCAGGAATCTAACCCGCTTAACTTCCACACCTGGCGCGCCGGTGTTTGGTATCGAATCCTAAGAGGCGTGGAGATCAGGCCGCGGCGTCCCTACTGCACGCGCCACACGTTTATCAGCGTGGGCTTGAGCAATGGAGTCAACATCAAATGGCTTGCGGAATACTGCGGTACTTCGGTTACCACGATCGAGCGGCATTACGGGAAATACATCAAGAGCGATGCAGCCGAACAGCTTGAAAGACTGGCTGGAACCGTGACCCCAACCGTGACCCCCGACAACATCCAGCGTGTTGTCGTAGGTCAAGGGGTTAAAGTTACAGGGAAAAGAATTGGTGGGCCCACCTGGACTCGAACCAGGGACCAACCGGTTATGAGCCGGTGGCTCTAACCAACTGAGCTATGGGCCCGTAACAAGGAAATGCGCGTGAGATGATAGAAAGCTGATGCTTAGGTCTCCATGAAGCTCTTCAGCCTTTTGCTGCGACTGGGATGTCTGAGCTTCCGGAGCGCCTTGGCTTCGATTTGCCGAATGCGCTCGCGTGTGACGGTAAACTTTTGACCGACTTCTTCAAGAGTGTGATCGGATTTCTCACCGATTCCGAACCGCATGCGCAGAACCTGCTCTTCACGTGGAGTTAAAGTGGCGAGTACCTTCTTTGTTTGTTCTTGCAGATTGATATTCACCACCGCATCGGAAGGAGTGATAATCCTTTTGTCCTCGATAAAGTCCCCAAGATGACTGTCTTCTTCCTCACCCACCGGAGTCTCCAGGGATATGGGCTCCTTGGCGATTTTAAGGACCTTCCTTACTTTATCCAAGGGAATTTCCATTTTCGTGGCAATTTCCTCGGGCGTTGGCTCGCGGCCAATTTCTTGCACTAGATACCGAGAGGTCCGGATAAGTTTATTGATGGTCTCAATCATGTGAACCGGTATGCGGATTGTCCGAGCCTGATCGGCGATCGCTCTAGTGATTGCTTGACGGATCCACCAGGTGGCATAGGTCGAAAACTTGTATCCTCGCTGATATTCAAACTTATCGACGGCTTTCATTAAGCCGATATTTCCCTCCTGGATGAGATCGAGAAACTGCAATCCACGGTTGGTGTACTTCTTGGCAATACTCACAACCAGCCGCAGATTCGCTTCGATCAGTTCTTTCTTCGCCAGATTAGCTTTGGTCTCACCATCAACAATCGACCAAACGCGCCGCTTGATCTCTTCCGCCGGGATGTCAAGGTCTTTTTCGATATGCCGTATATCGCGCCGCGCGCTCCTGATCTCGTCTGACATATGCAGAACCGCATCATGCCCCATGCGCAGCGAACTGGTGAGGCGTTGCCAATCCTTCTTACGTCCGTTCAGGTTTGCAACAAGCTTCAGGAGTTCGGAAGCGCTCTTCCCGGTCCTTTGCTCGAATTCCTTCACCCGGCGCTCAAGCGTTTGCATTCGATCCATGGCTCTCTTGAGACCATCAACAATCGCTTCGGTTTGCTTTCGATTCAGCTGAAGATTTTTCAGGCCGCCGACGATTCGGTCGTGATACTTTTCTAAAGTTTGTTGCAGCGCCTGACGACGTTGCGCCGACAGGCGCTTGCCCTCGAGTTCGTTTTTAATCTTGTCTCGCTCATTAGCGGCCCTGCGGATTTTAGCGATTTGATCGAGCAAGCGTCGTTCGTGCACCTCTTCATCTTCGAGGTATTCGGCATCCTCATCACCATCTTTAATTATTTCACGCACTCGGATCTCATGTTGCGCCAATTTTTCACCGAGTTCCAAAACGTAACGCAATGCGAGCGGGCTGGATAATACTTCCTCAATGACTTTCTTTTCGCCTACCTCAATTTTCTTTGCGATCTCTACTTCGCCTTCCCGGCTCAGCAGTGAAACAGTTCCCATCTCCCGTAAGTACATACGCACTGGATCGCCGGTCTTGCCAACCGTATCCCCATCGGTTTCGCCTTCGATTTCCTTCTCATCCTCTTCGTCGTCGGCAAGATCCTCACCCGCTCCTCCAAGAGTGACTCGTTGATTGGAATCAACAACCTCGATATCCATTTCGCCAAAAATGGACATCACGTCATCGATCTGATCCGGAGAAACGACTTCCGCAGGAAGCATATCGTTGACATCATCATACGTCAGGTAACCCTTCTCTTTGCCGAGATCGATGAGCTTCTTCACCTCCTTCATGTTCTTTTTCTCCGCCGGTTGCCCGGCGGCATGACGCGAGGAAGCTTTATCGTTGGCTATCGAGCGGTTATCTTCGGCGCGAGCTTTCGGCGTTCTAGCTGGCGTTCTTTTCGTACGATTTCTTGCCATTCTAGTATCCTCTCCCTGGTTGCGTTCTCGTCCTTTTGTTCTTCGGCAGTTCGGATCGCGATTCGCAAATTTCTTTCTTGCTCTCGCAAATACTTTCGTCGCAGATGGGCTATGCAGTCATCAGCCATCTTTTGGGACTCAGTTTCAGGAACGTTTTCTCCTTCGATTGCCAAAGCGGCTATCTGAGCAGCCACCTCTGAATCGAAGGCCTGCACGATCCTCCCGACATCGACGTTTTCATGCTCTTGCCACTCGGTCCTGATCAGATCAATAATCTCGCGCCAAGCCGATCCGACCCATTGTCGCACGTCTGCTTCCTCGAATACATATCCGGCGATTCGGGGATAACGTAAAATCAGAGATATGAGGGATCTTTCCGCGGCATTTGCGCGATTGCCGAGATCACTGGGAGAGAGTCGTCGGTTTGCCAACAACGGCGGCTTGGGAGGGACCGAACTCTGCAGAGGCTTGCGAAAGAACTCCTCCCGGATACCTAGCGAATCTACCGCCCGAGCAATCAGAAGATCGACTTCGAAAGGGTTACGCACCTTTTGCAGCACGCGTGAGATCTCCCCGGCGATTTCGCTTTTGCCTTCCAAAGTTTTGCCGTAACGATGCTCTAGAGATGAGAAGTAGTAGTCCGCCAACGGCACTGATCTATCAAGCAGTTCTTCCACGGCCGCTTTGCCCCGCGCGCGGATAAAAGTATCCGGATCTTCACCGTTGGGCAAAAAAGCGGCTCGCCCAAGCAGTCCGGCTTCAACAAAGATTGGGAAGCTTCGCTCTGCGGCTCGGCTACCGGCATCATCTCCATCGAAAAACGCCACAACGTTCTTTGTGTAACGCGACAAAGCGCGTACATGCTCCACCGTGAGCGCTGTCCCGAGGGTGGCGACGGCATAATCAACACCATATTGGTGCAAAGCTATAACATCGAGGTAACCTTCTACGACGACGGCTCGGTCCCTTTTGCGAATCGCTTCTTTGGCTTGGAACAGACCATACAGGGTAGACCCTTTCCGAAAAAGCGGGGTATCACTTGAGTTGAGGTATTTCGGGATTCCTTGTTCTAGCACCCGCCCGCCGAAGCCGATGACTTTGCCCCCGGCGTTGACGATGGGAAAAATTAGCCGGTCAAAAAATTTTTCGTGGAACCGGTTGCCTTCCCTTTGGCCAATCAGCCCCAACCGAAGGGCATCTTTCAGCGAAAGCTTTTCCTTTTTGGCAACCTCCAGAAGCCCTGAACCATGGCGTGGCGCGAACCCTAGCATGAAACGCCGCGCAACCGACTCCTCGATACCACGTTTCTTGATATACTCGAGAGCTCTTCTTCCCAAGACGTCATTGAACAAAACGCGATGATAATTCGCCGCGGCACATTCATTGAGACGAAAGAGAGCATCGCGGTCATCGTCTCCCCCCGAGTCTCGGTTCTTTCCTGAGCGTTCCACGATAATGCCGTAGCGCTTACCCACACACTCAACCGCTTCAGGAAAAGAAAGATGATCATACTGCATCAAGAAGTTGAAGACGCTGCCGCCGGCCTTGCAGCTGAAGCAGTGAAAAATCCCCTTCTCATCGTTCACCGTGAAAGAGGGAGTTTTTTCCCCGTGAAAGGGACACAGCCCGACATGATTACGGCCGATCTTTTTTAGCGTCACGTAATCGGAAACGACCTCAACGACGGAGGCCCGAGCACGAATCTCAGCGATCTTCTCCTGAGTGATCATGCGGCAACTTATAAGACCCGGGTTTGACTTAACAGTCGCACCCGATTGTCCTCTGTCGTCAAGATCCTTTCTTTTCCGACACGAATAATAAGTTCGGCTAATCGGGATAAGGATGGGACCAAAACAGAAGCCTTGATTTTTTCACTAACAGAAGGTGGAATCCAAGACGCGGAGCTCATAAAAAAAACGATTAACGCCATGACTGCCGCACCCTTAACGATTCCAATAACAATACCGCCCGCTCGATTCAATGTCTGCAGAAAGAGAAACTTCTCAGAATTATGAAAAAACCAGCCCAAAAAGTTAAAACAGAGATAGACGGCAAAAAAGATCCCGACAAAAGAAGCTCCCTTGAGGATAAATGGAGAAATTTTCCAATACTCTTGGCTGAGCGTTGCTACAGTGTGGTTATACCGCGCAGCTGCCATGAAGCCAACTATCAGCCCCGCGAGCGAAAATATCTCTCGGAAAAAACCTTTGACAAAACCTCGCAACCCAAAAAGAAAAAGAAGGGACAGCAGGATAATATCGACGATGTTCACCGGTGACAGCCATCCGTCTTGTTAACTCTCGCTAATCGTAAACGCCACCATTCGAAGCATCGGTTCCTTCGAGGCATTAAGAGCAGGGGTGACATTCTTCTGGCAAAAAGCTGCTCAACGCCGCTGAGCAGCAAAGGAGCGGCCATTGATTGTTCGATGTGAAGGTAAAGAGAACGTGCCCTATAAGCATTCAGGCGCCACGAAGTATTTCTCGGGCCAGCTCATTGACTCTTTTGCCATCGCTTCGGCCGCTCACCTTTGGCATCACTTCTTTCATGACTTTGCCAAGATCTTGCAAACCTTGCGCGCCCGACTCCCGGATTGTGATCCGAATCGCCGAGATTATCTCGTCCTCGCTCAGAGGCTCAGGTAGGAAACGGTGAAGAACTTTCAACTCGGCTTGCTCTTTTTCCACGAGATCGCTGCGACCGCCTTTTTGAAACATCTCAATGGACTCCGAACGCTGTTTGCAGAGCGTCGAAATCGTCCGTTGGATCTCATCGGTTGTGAGCTCTCTCCGAGATTTGATCTCCTCGTTCTTTATAGCCGCCAGTACGAGCCTTAAACTTTCCAGCGTGATCTTATCACCGCTTTTCATGGCCGACCTTATAGAGTCCTGAATTTCGGCCTTTAACTGCATGACGAATTTCTTTTTATAGGGTAAGTAGACACGAAAGCTCCAGACGATTAAAAAGAATGACGCACTCGCCGTAACGCACGTTTCTTAGCCGCTATGGCTTTCTTCTTTCTTTTAACACTGGGTTTTTCGTAATGTTCCCGCTTTCGCAACTCCGCCAAAATGCCCGCTTTCTCACAAAGCTTTTTGAAACGCCTGATGGCACTTTCGATGGATTCATTTTCTCTAACTCGAACACCGGTCATGGATTGAATCACCCCCGATCTCTGACCACGTATGGGACTGCAATTTTATCCTAAATACGCCTCAAGTCAAGCAATTCACCGACCTAACTCCGCTATTTTTCGAGCATAAAACAAGTACTATCGACAGACAGTCTCGTAGCGCCGAATTACGCGCTAAGAGCGATGAGCTTTCATCGCTTCTCCAGGCGCCAAAACCGCTCCGGGAAATCGGTCATGATTCCCTGAACACCCAATGAGGCGAAATCTTCCATCTCTCGCAGCTCGTTCACTGTCCACACGAAAGCATCCAGCCCCAACTCCCAACCCGTTTGTAAGAACTCGCGGCTCGCAAGTTCTTTCTGCACGTGCAAAGACGCAGCTTCGATTTCTGCAGCTATCACAAATGGGTTCTCTTCGATTCCGGTACCGTAAATCACGCCCAACCGCGCTTCTGGACCCAGTTCACGCACCCTGCGAAGGCAATCATAGTCGAAGGAGGAAATGATTGTTCGATCGAGATAATCGTAGTGGCTAAGAATGAAAAGCAGCTTTAGTTCAATGCCGGGCGGAGAACCCGGGTATTGTTTGATATCGAGGCAGAGCTCAGCCTCGCCGCCGACCAGCGCGACAACCTCCTCCAAAGTCGGGATCCGTTCCCCTTTGAATGCGGCTTTTCGCCACCCCCCGGCATCCAATCTCTTGAGCTGCTCTAAAGGCGTGCGGTTAACGACACCTCCCGCGCCGGTGATGCGAACAAGCCGCTCATCGTGAAAAATGACCACATGACCGTCGCTGGACAATTGGCAGTCCAACTCGATCATATCGGCACGGGCTTCAATGGCTTTTTCAACAGCTAGGCAGGTGTTTTCCGGGAAGCTCCCAGACGCGCCGCGATGGGCGATGCGCAGAAACTTTGCCATACATAGGACAGGTTAGCAGACGATGCGTGAATTGAAACCGCGCGATGGCTGTAGTTAGGTTCGGGAATCCGGATCAGTCAAATGAATTAGGAACTCCTTATTGCCTTTGGGGCCGAGCAGTGGTGATTCGGTTACATCTTGAGCCGTGAAGCCCAAGCTTGTTGCCGACTGCTTGATTTCTTCGATCACACGCAGGTGTTCTGCGCTAGATCGGACCACGCCACCCTTGCCGACCTTGCCTTTGCCAACCTCAAACTGAGGTTTGATCAGCGCGATTATCTCGCCTCCGCGCGATAGTAGAGTCTTAACTTTAGGAAGAACCAAGCGTAATGAAATGAACGAGACATCGATCGTCGCGAAGGCCGCTAGGCTCGGCAAATCAAAAGCTTCAAGGTAACGAATGTTTCTCCGTTCCAGAACTACCACACGTGGATCGTTTCTGAGCGTCCAATCGAGCTGACCATAGCCACAGTCGACCGCGTATACCCGACGCGCGCCATGAGATAACAGGCAATGCGTAAACCCGCCGGTTGAGGCGCCAACATCCAAAGCCACTTTATCTTTTACGTCAATCTGAAATTGGCGAAGCGCCTTTTCCAGTTTCAAGCCGCCACGACTCACATAAGGCGAACCTGCTTTAAGCCGGACTTCGGCGGCTTGATCGACCAACGCGCCTGCTTTTGTCAACGGTTGCTCGTTTACCAGCACTTCAGCTGCGAGGATCCTGCGCCGTCCCTCTTCACGGCTGGAGACTAATTCGCGCTGTACCAGCAAAAGATCTAGGCGCTCCCTCTTTCCCATCCCTCTCTACTTTTCCTTTTTGCGCGCCGCACGATCTGTAATGCCGATTGAGCAATGCCCTCCTTGTCGAAGCCGCATAGTTTTCTCAATTCGTCCTGAGTCCCATGCGTAACGAAGCGGTCGGGCACGCCCAGACGCCTAACCTCTACTCCGGTGATCCCTTCTTCAGCCATCAATTCCAACAGCGCGCTGCCGAAGCCGCCGACCACCGTGTGATCTTCCACCGTGATCAAACGAGGCACGCGCAGCAACAAATCTCGGAACAGAACTCGGTCCAGCGGCTTGACGAACCGAGCGTTCACCACGGCCGCATCGATTCCCAAAGAAACCAGGTCCTGGGCTGCTCTCAACGCCGGCATGACGGTCTGGCCCACGGCCGCGATCACCACATCGCGTCCGTCCCTGAGCAGTTCAGCCCTGCCTATTTCTAAATTTTTCATCTGCGCATCCATTTCGACACCGCAGCCCTCGCCTCTTGGATAACGAATTGAAATAGGCCCCGAATACTCAACCGCAGTTTTCAACATATGTTGCAGCTCATTCTCATCCTTTGGCGCCATGATGACGATATTTGGAATCGAACGCATATAGGCGAAATCGAAAACGCCGTGATGCGTCGGGCCATCCGCGCCCACCAGACCGCCGCGATCGAGAGCAAAGACAACATGCAAATTTTGTAAGCAGACGTCGTGCAAGATCTCGTCATATCCTCTTTGCAGAAAAGTCGAGTAGATCGCCACGACCGGTACGAATCCCTCGGTCGCCATGCCCGCCGCAAAGGTAACCGCATGCTGTTCGGCAATGCCGACATCGTAAGATCTGTTCGGAATCTCGCGCGAAAATTTATCGATTCCTGTCCCGCTTCCCATCGCTGCGGTAATACCGATGACTTTGGGATTTTCCTTCGCCAGCCGAACCAACGATTCGCCGAAAATATCCGTGTACGTTGGGATCGCACCTTTGCCTTTTTTCGGTTTCCCCGTAAGAACGTGAAAAGGAGTCACGCCATGAAATTTTACCGGCTCTTTTTCAGCAGGCGGATAACCTTTTCCCTTGGTCGTCAGGACATGGACTAGAGTTGGCTTCTCTATTTTCTTAACGTTCTCCAGAGTCGTGATCATTTCTTCGATATTATGACCGTCGATGGGACCGACATACTGGAAACCAAGGCTTTCAAAGAGAAATCCAGGCGTCACCAAGCCGAGAAAAGATTCCTTGACTTTTCGCGCCAGATGAAACAGGTTTTCGCCCTTGGGCAGAGTTCGTAAAAGCGTGGAGAGATTTTTTTGCAATCGCAGGCCAGCATCGGTAGTAAATTGCTTGCTCAAAAAAGACGACACCGCACCGACCCGCGGATCGATGAAGATGGCGTTGTCATTGAGAACCACAATCAGATCCTTCTCCAAATGCCCGGCCTGGTTTAAACCTTCGTAAGTCAATCCCGCGCTCAAGCCGCCATCGCTGATCACCGCAACCACCTTGCGGGAAGATGACTCGAGCGTTTTCGCCTCGACCATACCGAGCGCGGCTGAGATGGAAGTGCCCGCATGGCCCGCGCCAAAAACGTCGTACTCGCTCTCATCCCGACTCAAAAAACCACTGAGACCGCCAAATTGGCGGATGGTCGCAAGTCGGCTGCGGCGCCCGCAGATGAGCTTGTGCGCATAGGCCTGGTGTCCCGTATCCCAAACGATCCGATCTTCGGGCGTGTTGAACACATAGTGAAGCGCAAGAGTAAGCTCCACGGCGCCGAGGGTGGAAGCGAAGTGTCCGCCCACTTCTGAAACAACCGAGATCACTTCCTGACGTATTTCGGCTGCGAGTTGATTGAGTTCATCAAGCGTCAAACCGCGAATGTCTTTGGGGTACTCGACGCCGTCAAGCAAGTTAGCCATTTATGAAATACTCTCCTCTGCCGCTCTGCCTCTATCCTGGACGGCCCGTGCAATGACATTTTTTGCGATCGCCCGGAGCGGTGCCGCGCTCTCGCCGAAGGATAACAGCTCCCGATCGCACAATTTCAACAATTCCTGCAAGCGTTCGGTTCGCTTGAACGATTCCGACCACTGATGGATAGGTCGCCTTCTTGAGCTCATTGCGACCCGACTCGGCGCCCTCGCCAGCATTGGTTTCTCCGATATTATCGAGAACGTCGTCAGCGATTTGAAAGGCCAATCCTAAATACTCGCCGAATTTGGAAAGCCTTCGCAACTCACCAGTCTTTGCACCCGCAATCTCGGCGCCGATGCGAAGCGCGGCAAGAATCAGAGCGCCGGTCTTTCGGACATGGATATACTCGACCGTAGCAAGATCGACGTCTTTGTTTTCCGATTCTAAATCGACTGCCTGGCCGCCAACCAAGCCCGCCACACCGGCTGCATGGGATAATTCGTGAATTAGACGGAGCACCAACTCGGCAGGCAGCCGCCTGACTTCTGGACCGGAGATCAAATGAAAAGCCTCGGTGAGCAGACCATCTCCCGCCAGCAAAGCCATTCCTTCGCCAAACACTTTATGTGCGGTGGGTTCGCCGCGGCGCAAATCATCATTATCCATCGCCGGCAGATCGTCGTGAATAATCGAATAAGCGTGGATCAACTCCACGGCGCATGCAAACGGCATAAGCTCTTTCTGTTTAGCGCCGAACATTTCACCCGCCGTTAATGTGAGGATCGGGCGAATTCGTTTGCCGCCGGGAAACAGCCCATATCGCATGGCCTTAAGAATTGCTTGCGTCTGTCCGCCATAGACTCTTCAGAAACTGCTCGAGAGCGCGATCGATGGCCGTCCGCTGCTTTTGAAGATAGTCGGCCAGTTCAGACTGAGTCACCGGGTTGGATCCTCATGCGACGTAATGGCGGTGAGCAGGCTCGTTAAACTGCGTGAATGTATAAAAACCAAATTATCCTGCAATTTACCCTGACAACGTTGGTTCTTCAATTGCAATTTGCCGTCATTCTCCTTGTGAAGACAATGCCCTCGCTCTGCCAGACGGACCCAGGTCTCGCAGCTCGCGCGCCGCTAATGTGCTTCCGTTCCTGCCGAACACGAGAAAAGCAATTGCGATAGCGCCCAAACCCGCCCAAACCGCCAACCAATACTGATTCAACACACAGAATCCGAGCGGCAAAGCGAAATTGATGATGTATACCGAAATTGCAAATCTCAGCTCGCTATGCGGCGCTGGCGCAATTTTGGAGAGTATGACGAATAGCACTAACCCGGTAACGCCCCAGCCGAGCAAGTTCATCCAGGGCATCCCGTAGTAGGTGCCGCTTTGCCCCCAGATCCAGTAACTGGTGACTTTGCTCATCGCCGGGTCGAGCAAAAGATCCCACGCGACCAAGAGAGCCGTGGCGAGAATTACGGCCGAACGCCCGTCCCTGCGCTGCCGCGCAATTACCCAGCAGGCCCAACTCATCGTGAACCAGCTCAATGGAATCAAGAGCGGCACGCGATCGAACCATTTAAAACCGAGCAGCGCGGTATAGGAATACGCGCCAAATGGGATTCCGTACGTAGTGCCAAGTAGTTCGCTGACAAGACTGACCGAATAGATCAAGGCAAAGGCCCATAGACCGCTCGTCCGATCACGCAAAAACGCTTCTGCCATGACAGCAAAACCGCCGAACAGCATATTGCCGACGGCAAATCCATAAAAAGCCCAAGTAAAAAAACGCGCGCCTGGGTCGAGTTGCATCAGAAGCTCGGGACGAGAAGTGAAGATACCGTAGCCCAGCAAACTAGCAGCGACGATGGCGCCCTGGACGATTAAACACAGCCATGGGATATAGTGCATCGGGCAATCTCCCTGCTACGATTAATATTTCTCCCAGATCACCTGAGTTCTGAATGCCGCCAGACCCGATGAATTGGCGCGGCAGACCATGGCCGCATCAATCGAGCCGGGATAGAAGTGATTACGTGAAGCACCCCGAAGAGTATGACCCAAAGTTTACGCGCGCCCGTAACATAGCTCCGCTGGTCCCAAGCCGACGGCCCTTTATGCAGAAGAAGTGAACCGATTTCGGCATAAACATGCCGCGCCGCCGCAACGGCGCAAGCGGAACGAAACGACAAGTGCCACAAGCCGGCATCTCCTGAAAGATAATACCGTTCCGCTTCCTGAAGGAGCCGCTTCGTTATTAGCGCCAGTTTTGGGCGATTTTTTACCGCGGCGATCTCTTCCGGCTCTACACCTGCTTCTTCTAACCATTTCAAAGGCAGATATATTCTCCTCATTGATGCGTCTTCGGTAATATCCCGGGCAATGTTGGTAAGCTGCATTGCAATTCCAAGGTCTGCTGCGTGCTTAAGCGCCTGCTCATCGCGCAGCCCCATCACGTGAGACATCATTAATCCGACGGTTCCGGCCACGCGGTAACAATAAAGTGCAAGATCATTAAATGTCTGGTACCGGGTACCACGAGCATCCATCGCCATTCCTTCGATTAGTTCCAACGCATAATGAGCTGGAATCGAATAGCGTTGGACGATGTACTGCATCGCGATAAATACCGCTTGATCCTGAGCGGCGCCAGAAAAGACCGACCGAGTGGCCTCAGAGAGCTTGGCTAGGCGCTGTTCAAGTTGTTCGCGGCTCTCCTCCATTCCCGCCCGATCCACCTGATCATCACAGTAACGGCACCAGCCATAAAGAAAAAACGCCGCATCCCTGGTGCCCGAATCAAAAAGCCGAGCTGCGAGCGAAAAACTTTTCGAACCTTTGGTGATCATCCAGCGGCATTCGTCCAACGCCGCTTTGACTCTCGGCGACATTGCTTCAGGCATAGGATAATCTCTGCACCTGGTTGGAACTGCGCACTAACACAGCTTTTCTGATGTCATCCAGAATAAGCCCGGCGGTGGCCTTGGCAGAGTTTACGACGCCGGGAATTCCTGCCCCGGGATGGGTCCCGGCGCCGACAAGATACAAGCCGATGAGATTTGCGTCACGATTCTGAACCCGAAAATACGCACTCTGCATCAAACGAGGTTCCAGTGAAAACGCCGATCCAAAATGGGCATTCAGCTCTGAGTGAAAATCCTGCGGAGTAAAAATCCGTTGCGTGACAATCTCATTGCGCAGGTTTGGAATGTAATGCCGCTCAAGATACTCTAGGATTCGCTCGGCATAACGCGGCCCTTCCACGCTCCAGTCCACCGACAGCTTGCCCAAATGAGGCACGGGAGATAGCACATAGAAGGCTTCGCAACCCGGCGGCGCCAGCGACGGATCGGATCGTGTCGGCGCATGCAGGTAAAGCGAGAAGTCATCTGCCAACCGACCGCGGCGGAATATGTCCTTCAGAAGCTCCCGGTAACGCGGTCCAAAGATGATGTTGTGGTGTTGCAGGTTTGAATACTGGCGACGCGTACCGAAGTAGATCAAAAACAACGACATGCTGTAAGACATGGCGGCCAATCTTTTGCGCGTGCGCTGGATTTTCGGCTCGCGACGCAGAAGGCGATCGTAGGTATGAACCACATCGGCGTTACTGGCCACTAAATCACACTCGTGTTTCTCGCCGGTTTTGGTCGCGATCCCGACAACACGATTGCCGCGGGTTAGAATCTCGGATACCTCCGACTCCAATCGAATTCTCCCGCCCAATTCCTGAAACAGCTTCAGCATTCCCTGCACGAGTGCGCCGGTGCCGCCTCTGGGGAAAAACACGCCCCATTTCCGTTCCAAACAATGAATTAACGTATAGATCGACGTGGTGGTAAACGGATTGCCGCCGACGAGCAGAGGGTGAAAGCTAAAAAGCTGTCGAAGATGCGGATCTTGAATAAACTTGGCGACAATACTATGCACCGATCGATAAGCTTTGAGCCGGAGCAGTTGCGGCGCTACCTTCGCCATACTCGACCAATCCAGAAATGGCACATGCGCCAGCTTCACATATCCTTCTTCGAAAACTCTCTCGGAATATCTCAGAAAGCTCCTGTAACCGTGCAGATCCCCCGGTGCTTTGCTGGCGATCTGTCGCTCGACATCGGCCAGATCGGCCGAATAATCGAAGCTAAAACCGTCCTGCCAGAATAGACGATAAAAAGGTTTAACCGGCAGCAGCGTGACATAATCAGCCATTGATCTTGCTGCCAAGGTAAAAAGCTCTGTTAAACAATCGGGAGCTGTAATCACCGTTGGTCCGGCATCGAACGTAAACCCCTGGTCGCGATAAACATACGCCCGGCCTCCTGGCTGATCGCGTTTTTCAAAGATTACCGTGCGACAACCGGCTGCTTGCAAACGGATGGCTAGGGCGAGCCCGCCGAAACCGCTGCCGATGACAGCGGCAGAGACTCTATCCATAGGCAACTGCGATCTCCTCGCCGAGTTCTCGTAGATCTTCAAAAGCACGTTTCGACCAATGTACGTTGGCGCTGTCAAGGCGCTCTTTTAACTGTCGAAACGCGGCTGTCCAAATAACCTCGGGCATAGAGACGGACCCGTTCTGTAAGGTTATGCGCCTCAGACCATGACTCCAGTTTATGCGCATCCGGTAAACTACCGACTGCGGTACAGAACTCTGCGTATGCTCTCGAGTGCTGCTGTCTGCGGCGCATGCCCAGACCCATGAGGGTCGAGACAATCTAAGATCTTCATACCGCTTGGCCGGTTCGCATTTACCGATGAGATTACCCAAATCGTCGAACATCTGCAGCGAGACGCCGAGGTCCTGCCCGAACTGATCCAGAATCGACAAGGCACCTTCCGATGCTCGTGCAATGGCGCCGCCCAGAATGGTGGCAAAGCCCATCAATGCGCCGGTCTTGAGTTTCATCGATGCCAGGCAAACTGGTGCAACCCGGTGCTGGGGCAGGGATCTAACCGGGGCGCCCAAATCAACCGCCTGCCCAAAGTGGGCGCGCAGCAGAGTTCGATGACAATGCTCATAGAGGTAAAAAATTTTATCGACCGGCAGTTCGGTTTCACGAAGCAATTCGAATGGCCAAAAGTAGAGCCAGTTGCCTGCGTTCACCGCGATCGGGACACCAAATTGAAGATGCAGTGCCGGACGGCCCCGGCGCACACTGCTGCCATCCTCGATATCGTCGATAACCAGGGATCCTGTATGAATCAATTCGACTATAGCGGCGCACCAGCCGCACTGTTTGGTGGCAAGAACGCAGGCTGGAGTGTCGCTAACGAGACGGTAGCCCAACGTCACCAACTGTCCGCGTATGCGTTTACCACGGGTCGAAGTCGCTTCGGCGAGTGGGTCAATTAAAGCGCCACGAAGAATATCCTGGACAATCGAGGGGTCATCCAAACCGAGCAGTTCCGCCATGCGTTCAGTCTTGGGCAACATGCTGCGCAGTCCTTCTCGACCTATATTCCGCTGCTCCTGATTTTTCGCCTGGTCCGAGAAAATCCGCTCAGCCGACACCTCGTTCGACAAATTGAGGCTTAAGTTTTTCAAGAATCCTCCCTTAAGACCGGAAGATGTTGTGGCTCGATAGTAGATCTTCCGGCGAAGTCCCCAATGAATTCGCCAGACGCAGTACCACATCCATTGAAATGTTCTGTTTTCCGCCTTCGATGGCGACGATGGAAACACGCGTAAGGCGCGCCGATTCGGCTAATTGCTCTTGGGTCCAACCCTTTTTGTTGCGCAAGTCGCGCACTCCGCGACCCAATCCGATCAGGTATTCCTTCAATACAGCTTTAGGCCGCCCGGCTTTCAGCAGCTTGCCGGCAAGCTGCACTCCTTCGAGGGCGTTACGAGCAACTGCGCATGTTGCGTCTGACGGCCACTCATTTCGTATCATTGCCTGCCCACCCAAAAGAATCTTTGGCGCATCCGCCATCGTCCTGAATTCTCCTACCACACGGCGTGCGTGAGCGAGACCGCTCGACGTCCTGACAGAGAGTGCCACTAAGTGCGGTCGTCGAATTTTGATTGTCTCGATCAATGACGGCGTGGGAACGTCGGCTCCGAGAAAGTCCACCGACCATCCTTCAATATCCAACAAGTCAGCCACCATCCGGGCGCCGATGCAATGCAGTTCCCCTTCCACACATGCAACCAGGATACGTTGCGGCAACCGTGGCCTCTCGCTGCTGTGCATGTCCTCGCAGTCGGTCCATATGCTTCAGCACAAGATGAGAGGCAAGTTTTTCCAGGCCCACACCGATCTCTCCGTCACACCAAAGCTGACCTATCTCGATCAATGCGGGGGTGATCAGATTTAAGTAAACATCGACGGGCGGCCGCCGCGCCAGCAGCAACTGATTGATGATCTGAAACGCAGCCTCATCGTCACCGTTCAACAGGGCTCGAACATAAAGCTGCTGTCGTTGACCAGTCTGATATTCGTTTACTGCGCTCATCAGCGTTTCAAAGATGCAAGGACTCCAGAGCCGGCAGCAGATTGTTATACTTAAATTCATAACCGAGGTTCGTGGCGGCCTGCGGCACAGCACGTTGACCGTTTAGCAGCATCTCGGCCATCTCGCCGAGCAGCAGAGTCAATACACCGCCCGGGACAGTCGCCCACGAAGGGCCGGTTAAGAACCGCGCCCATCGTTTTGCAAAATTCGGTCATGGTTACCGGATTCGGAGCCGTGGCATTGAAAGGACCCCGAGCATTTTGGTTTTCGATTAGAAACAACAGTAAGCGGATTTGGTCTTCAATATGAATCCAAGGCATCCACTGATTCCCCGACCCCAAAGGACCGCCGACAAACAACTTAAACGGCACGACCATTTTTGCTAGCGCGCCCTGTCCTTTATCGAGCACGATCCCTGTTCTTACTAGGGCGACGCGTATACCATACGATTCGGCCTTTCTCGCCTCTCTTTCCCAATCAACACAGACTCGCGCCAAGTAATCACTCCCCGGGGCAGTTTCTTCGGTAACGATTTCATCACCGCGACCGCCGTAATAACCTACCGCAGAGGAGCTGATGAAAAATCTTGGTTTCTGTTTGGTCCTAGCAATGGCGTTGACCAAAGCCCTAGTGGTCTCAACCCGGCTAACCCTAATTTTCTCCTTCTGCACATCGCTCCATCTCTTGGCCGCGATTGGCTCGCCTGCGAGATTAACTATGCCATCCGCACCATCAATGGCCTCTTCCCATTCACCGGATTCGCCGGGCACCCAAAAAACCCACTCCTGTTGAGTGACATTGGATTCTCGAGGAGGTTTACGGCTTATTAAAATGAGATGATGACGCTGCCTCCAGAGATGATCGGCGAGAAGAGATCCGATGAAGCCGCTGGCGCCAGTTATCACAATTTTCATCTGAACTACTCTCATCATTTCCTCTTGTAAAGTCAAGTATAGTTGACTTTAGATCGATGAATGTATTGAATAGTCAACATAGAAATTCAGCATTAAGAAACATTCGGAGATAATTAGACCTAAACCGGGAGGAAAAGGAAAGGTCGCGGCATGATTTGGTAAGTGAGATTCAAAGGCTGATGCTCCGGCAACTTTGATCGACCTGCCTGGCGAAGGGCATGAAAATCCATCACCTAAGAACCGAGCTATGGCTGCCTCAATCGCGCTCTGAGATTTTTCAGTTCTTCGCCGACCCGAGAAATCTTGAACGGCTCACGCCCGGCTGGCTCCGGTTCGAGATCATCAGCGAAGCCCCGCCAATAATGCGAGCAGGAGCACGGCTGAACTACCGCTTGCGCATTCACGGCGTACCGATTAAATGGCAAAGTGAGATTAGCGTTTGGAATCCGCCGCACCGATTTGTCGACCGGCAGACTAAAGGCCCCTATCAGTTTTGGGAGCATGAACATACCTTCTTTGAGCAGCAGGGCGGCACTTTAGTTAACGATCACGTCCGTTACTCGGTTTTCGGCGGTGCTCTGGTGAATAGATTTTTCGTCGCACCGGATCTGGATCGAATCTTTAAGTACCGTCATACGGCTTTAAAAACCATCTTTAATCCGCGGGATGAAAAAAGACTCGGCAACGGTTTGTAATTTTCTAATTTTAAGCGGGCAATGCTCCTCAAGAAGCCATGTGCGTGCAATTGGGCTGTCGTTCGGTCGGGAGCTTCAATCTGACTCATCTGTCTATGAAGAACGTCCACCTGAACGAATCGACAGCTTAGCGCATCGAATTTCGATCGGGTACAAGTCGAAATGATTCCCCTGGGGCAGGACAGCGTTACGAACACGGAGCCAAAAGGCAGGATGGAAACCGCCCGACGGTGCATTGGCCGATGCTTGGTATTACTAAGCAGCTTGATGTTTTTGAGCGGCGTTTCCGCGGCACAAGACGACAATCCCCTGCCGCCCGGCGTGTATCGTCTCGAAATGATTTTGGCATCGGTGGCACGCGTGCCGATTTTTGGCGTGTCCAAATCCGCTTCCAGGTCGGTTTCATTAATCGAGGTTAAAAGCGATCAAACCGGGTTACTGCAGCGCCACGAAGTATGCGACTTTCATGTGCTCCAAGACTCGGCGATGATCAAGATGATATTCCCCGACAAGTTCGTTGCCGCATTGGCCAAACACTCCTATCCCATCCAAGTTGAGAAAGACGGTCAAGGATGGCGCTATCGAGCGGATCTAGGAGTTGAACGAATCGGCTACAAGCCGAGTTCGAGCGAACCGAATTTGCCGACGAAGTTAAATGACCCTTCAGTTTATGATTGGGATGGTGACGGGCATCCGGCCGCGACCCTGAAAATTTCCGTGCCGCTACTGCCAGACGGAGAATTGTATGTAGTCCAGCGAGGTCACTCGATTCTCAACGGCCGTATCACTGGACCAGGAAGAGTCGAGGGCAGCATCGAGGTGCGCAGCTTCGAACACCGGGTCCTTGGCGCTTGGCCGGGGTTCTTGAATCGCTCTCCGGAAATCGTCCCCGATCCCGGCGCAAGCCGGTTCACGATCATCGCTATCCCACAGGACAGTATTTGCGAAACCTTGCGGGGCTCGCCGCGCAAGTCGACGCAGAAAGATTAGTAGGAGCTCAAATTGTTTTTGTTGCTGGGCTTATTGCAGACGATACTTGCAGCGCGAGTATTTTTTCGCATGTCGAAAACTTCGCAATGCAGGCTTGTTGAAACATCCCATCAGCCCTCATCGGCGCGCATCACTATACTCCTACCAGTCCTCAACGAAGCAACGCGCATCGCAAATTGCCTGGAATCCCTCATCGCTCAACCCGATGAAGTGGCCGAGATTTTGGTAATTGATGGCGGATCCACTGATGCGACCCGAGCCATCACTGAATTTTATCACCTGCACGATGGTCGCGTGCAATGGATTGATGCCAGCCCCGCCGAGGCGGGCTGGATAGGCAAGGCCTGGAATCTCAACTTCGGTCTCGCTCGCTCCAATCCGGCGAACCAGTGGATTCTTTGTATCGATGCCGATGTGCGAGTCTCCCCGAAACTAGCTCGCTCCTTGATAAGCCATGCGGCGCGCTCTGGAGTATCGACATTTTCGGTAGCCACCCGTCAGCATCTATCGGGGACATTGGAAGCATTGATCCACCCTCCTCTATTAACGACTTTGGTTTACCGTTTCGGGCAACCCGGCCGCGCTTATCAAAAGGTTCATCAAGTACAAGCCAATGGACAGTGTTTCTTTAGCCCTAGGGAGACTCTACTCGGCGCACAAGCTTTTGCCGCCGCTCGCTCATCTCTCTGCGAGGATATCACGATCGCGCGTCGATTGGTCGAACGGGGCGAAGCGGTCGGCTTTTATGAAACCGACGGTCTGGCGGAAGTATCCATGTATCTCAATTGGCGTGAAACCTGGAGCAACTGGCCAAGGTCGCTGCCAATGCGCGATCAGTACTTCGCTTGGCGGCAGGCACTGGGCCTGCTCGAAGTGTTTTTTGTCCAAGGTGTGCCCGTGCCGATGCTGATTTTCGCTTGGAATATAGGCGCTCCGAGATTGATTTTCGCCCTCAATGCGCTTCTTTTAGCCCTACGCGTGGGAGTTTTGTTCGGCACCGCCAGAGCCTATGATCAGCGGCCCTGGACTTACTGGTTGTCGCCGCTCTGTGATTTCGCCGCGGCTGTTCGGCTCATCCAGAGCGCTCGATCACGGAAACACAGCTGGCGCGGCCGTTCCTATGTTCGCAGAAGCGCTGGGATGTTTGAGCCAAAAGAAACTTGCTAAACAGTGCCTACTCCAAGACAACAAAGCATGGTGTCACAGCGATCCGTAGCTCAATCCGCAACAGCAAAGTCGATGCGACTGATCGCCCGTGCTGTCGCGTTCGGCCGCTTGCAGACGATCTCTTCAGGCGTCGGGCACATCCCTGCGAATGGACCTGCGCTTATTGTCGTCCGGCATTATCATCATCTGTACGATGGTCTGGCGCTGTTTGCTGCCATGCCGCGCCAATTTCATATTCTTGTTACGCTGGACTGGGTTCGAAATGCGGCCATGCAATCGCTGATGACACAGCTAACGCGCCTGGCGCGATGGCCTGTGGTCCTGCGAGCCGATGCCTTATTACACAAAAATGACGGGGGCGGACATTCTCACAATGGATTCTCACTCGCGGATGTGGAGCGATACCGGCGCAGGGCGTTCAAGAACTCGGTGCAGTTGCTCGTAGAAAATCGCTTGCTCGTAGTTTTTCCTGAAGGCTACCCGAACATAGATCCGGCTTATACGCCAAAGATCGACAACCACGGCTTCTTACCGTTCAAGCGAGGATTCGTCGCAATCGCCCGTGCCGCTGAGCGCCGCCTGGGCGCATCACTGCCGATTATCCCGACAGGTCTACAGTACAGCTCGGGGAAAACTTGGCACGCACATGTGCGCTTTGGCGAGCCGATCAATCGTGACAGCTATGCGTCCGAGAATGACTTGATCCGCTACTGTGAGGAGAAAGTAAGGCGGTTGTCGTTTTAGATTTGCCAAATTCTAGCGTAACTCGAAATTGGGGTCTGCAGCCGTGTTCCAACTCACTGGCCCGACTCGGGGTCCGCCGGGCCGTTGCCAAATGCTTGTAACTGCAAGTGGCCCTGCTTATCCTTTACCAGCAATTCCACTTTTTTTTCGACTTCGCTCAACTTTTGATTGCAGTAGCGCACCAATCCCACACCTTTTTCGAAAGCCGCCAGTGAATCCTCCAGCGAAAGATCTCCCGACTCTAACTGCTCGACCACCTGCTCTAAGTCTGCGATGGCATCTTCGAATTTCAAATCTTGCGGATCCTTCTTTGCCATACCTGCTCCGTCTGATTAGTTGCCGATAGCGCTTTCGGTTTGTTGAGATTGGCCGACTGAAATTTTCTGAATCAATTCCATGGGGTCAACCCGAGCATTCCCCAAGCGCGCAGCCCAATGTAAGTGCGGCCCGGTCACGCGTCCGCTCATCCCCGACAAAGCAAGCACATCGCCACGACGCACCATAGCGCCGGCATCAACTTTGAGCTCGGACAGATGGAAATACATCGTGTACAGTCCGCGGCCATGATCGAGAACGACGCTTTTACCGGCGAAAAAATAGTCTCCGGTCAATACGACTCGGCCGTGATTGGCCGCCAGCACTTCGGTACCGATGGGAGCGCGCAGATCCGCGCCGCTATGAGGCGCTCGCGGCTTTCCGTTGATGATGCGACGATAGCCAAAGGAAGAGGAGGATTCCTGCGGCACTGGCCGGATGAAAGGAGCTTCCCAGAAACGTTCGGCCGCCGGCGTCGAGAACGCTAGCGCAAAATCTGCCCGTTCGCTACGAATTAGCTCGAGCGCCTCCGGACTTAACTGATCGAATGATGAAGCCACAGTAAACGACTCCTGACGAAAGGCTTTCGACAGCGTCTGTACGATCGTTTCCGCGCGTCGCTGCCTACCGGCATCGTTCGTGGCGGTGATCGTGATTTTAGATACTCCCGGTTTAGCTTCCAAATCGACACCTATGATTGCTGCAAACAATCCTGGCGCAAGCGCATAGAACGGCAGATTCTGTTCGGCCCATCGTGCTTCAACCGAAGATAGGCCTTCGCCGTAAATTTTTAACTCGGCGATTTCACCTCGCGGAATTTTGAGGCGCGCCGGCCAGCTCAGAGGAAAAGACTCTGTCGCATGGACAGCCGAACCTGAGAAACAGAGTAGGAGAACAACTGCGCCCACAGTGATCATGTCACTCTTTGCCTTCGACCCGACAAGTCGCTTTGCCCTGAGCCAGGGTAATCCGCACGAGATCACCGACGATTAGGCCCTCGGCGGCCTTGACGATTGCGCCATCCGGGACTTTGTGGGTGATACTGTAGCCACGATCGAGAACAGCCAGTGGGCTCAAGGCGCTCAAGCGGCTACTCTCGTGGCCCAAACGTTCTTTAAAGTGGTTCAGCCGATCTGAAAAACGGCGCTGTAGATCCACCGAAAGGTCATCCAGATGTTGTTGCTTTTCGCGCAACTTGCGCCCGGGGTCGGATAATCTTTTGACCAGCCCGCGGCAAATTTCCTGGGCGTCGTCTATTTTACTTTGCATACAGCGAAGCAACTGGTTCTCGATCAGTTGCAATTCCGCCAGCAAATCCTTTTTGCACGGCACAACCATTTCCGCGGCGGCGGTCGGCGTCGGCGCGCGCTGGTCGGCGACAAAATCCGCGATGGTAAAATCAACTTCATGACCGACGGCGGAAATCACCGGCACCGAACAGGCAAAAATCGCCCGCGCGACGACTTCTTCGTTGAAAGCCCAGAGGTCTTCCAATGAGCCGCCACCCCGCCCGACGATCATGACGTCCACGCCGGTCGTACATAGATCCGCAATGGCGGCGGCGATCTCATTTGCAGATCCGAGGCCTTGAACTTTAACGGGACGCACGACCACACGCCGATCAGGGTAACGATCCCGGATAATTCTCAGCATGTCGTGTAACGCCGCGCCGCTGTCGGAGGTCACGATTCCGATCGTCTTCGGTAAGAAAGGCAAGGGCCGTTTTCGTTCGGCAGCAAACAAGCCTTCCTGAGCCAGCCTTTTTTTGAGTTGCTCGAACGCCAGGTAGAGCGCGCCTTGACCTCGGGGCTCCAGCGATTCGACATAGATCTGCAAATCCCCGCGCGCCGTGTAAAGACTGACCCGGGCAAAGCATAAAACCTGCATGCCGTTCTCCGGCACGAATGCCAACGTACTGACCCTGTCGTCGAAACAGCACCGCTGAAATCTGGCTCTTTTCGTCCTTGAGGGTGAAGTAACAATGGCCCGAGGGAGGGATTCGAAAGTTAGAAATCTCCCCAAGCACCCAAACCGCATCCAAGCGTGTTTCCAAGGTCACCCGAACGAGCTGATTGAGCTGACTAACGGTGAGATACTTAGGAGTTTGGGTGAATAGCGGTAAACCCGCTTCTTTCCTAATCACGATCTAGTTTCACAAAAAAATTAGCCCTCCGTGGGAGGGCTAATTCACAGTGATAGCAACCAACAAGATTACGCGGCCTTCTTCTGCACGACTTGCTTGAACACATCCCAGCTCTTTAATAGATCCAAAGCACGCTTTAATTGAGCGTCATTGTCAATCGTTTCGTCTCCAGTCGGAGCCGAAGATGGAATCTGCTTTTCCCGCTCCCTATCCAGTTGCTCTTGTGACGACGGATTCTGCTGCTGATTTTGCAGGTGGCCGGGCAAATTTTCCTCGCGCAGGCTCTGCCTCTTGCGATCGTCGAGCTTGCCGTCCTGCTGCGGCGTGCTCTCAACGGTGATATCGGGAACGATTCCAGTGGCTTGAATAGATCGCCCCTTGGGGGTGAAGTAACGCGCGGTGGTAAGTCGCAGCGCAGAGTTGTCGTCCAGAGGCAGAATGGTCTGCACTGAACCCTTGCCGAAGGTTTTGGTGCCCAGGACCACGGCGCGCTTGTGATCCTGCAAAGCGCCGGCAACGATTTCGGAGGCGCTGGCGCTGCCGCCATTCACGAGCACCACCAGCGGGAACTCCATCGAGGAGGCATCTTTCTGGGCAAAAAACTTCTGCTTTTGAGATTCGATGCGCCCGTCGGTATAAACGATCAAGCCCGAATCCAAAAAGATGTCGGAAATCCTGACCGCTTGCGTCAGTAAACCGCCCGGATTGTTCCGCAGGTCAAGAACGAGCCCTTTCAAACCGCCTTTTTCCGCCGCCATTTTCTCCAGCGCCCTCTGTAAATCACGGTCACTGCGCTCCTGGAACTGTGCCAGACGGATATACCCATACCCCGGCTCCAAGGTTCGATTGCGAACGCTTTGAACCCTGATGGTATCGCGGGTCAAGCTTAGATTGATCAGTTCCGGATTCCCTTCTCGTTTGATCGAAAGGTTGATTTTGCTGCCTTTCGGGCCACGCATTCTTTTGACGGCATCAACCAGTGTCATGTCCTTGGTAAAATCATCTTCAATTTTGAAAATCATATCGCCCGGCTTCACCCCGGCTTTAAACGCCGGCGTATCTTCAATCGGTGAAACCACCGTCAGCACACCGTTTTTAACGGTGATCTCAATTCCAAGGCCGCCGAATCTCCCCTGGGTGTCCATTTGCAGTTCTTTATAGAGGTCGGGGGTCAGGTAAGCGCTATGAGGATCGAGTGAAGTTAGCATGCCATTAATCGCCCCGTTGACGAGATTCTTGGTTTCTACATCCTCGACATAATTCTTCTTGACGATGGAAAGTATGTTGGTAAAGGTTTCTAAAGTTTCATAGTCCTGCCGGGGCACCGCCGACACATTGGGAACCCACTGTCCGGCTAAAACGAATCCCAGGGCAATTCCAACAAGTAGAATTGAAAGACTCACACCATGCTTAGTCATCGAACGCATAGGATCTCACCTCGCCAGTTCTGGCCACGTTTGTAGTAAAACAATACTATATCAACGGTTTGGAAATAGCTATTATCTTCGAAACCAGGGCGCCGGATCGATCGATTTGCCGTCCTTGCGCATCTCGAAATAAAGCTTTGAGCCCGCCAGTGAATCGCTATCACCGACCAGGGCAACGGCTTCTCCGCGTCGTACGAAATCTCCATTTTTCCTTAGAAAATCCGACAAATGAGCATAAACCGTATAATAACGGTCGCCGTGATCGATAATCAACATTTTACCATACCCGGAGAATCGGTCGGCGAAGACAACTTTCCCCTTCTCAACAGCCCGAATCTCCTCCCCGACGGGAGCTTCGATCTCCAAACCCTTACGGAAGACCTCGGTGGAAAACTCATGGTGTTTGGTTTTACCAAAGCCGCCGATCACTTGGCCTTTAACCGGCCAATCGAGCTTCCCACGCATGCTTTCTAAACCGCCATCGGCCGAAGCTTCCTTCGATTTGGCCGCATGAGCGCCTGGAAAGTTCCTCGATCATTCTCTGCAAGCGTACGGCAGCCTGCTCTAAATCTTTCAACGCGCGCTGGCGCGATTCTTTTTCCTCTCTGATGCTGGCGAGCAACTCACGTTTTTTTTGCGCCTCTTTTTGAACTGCTTCCTTGACCTGGGCCAAGTCGCGTCTCTGATCGTCAACGTCTTGCCTTTTACGGGCCAGTTCTTGCGCAAGCATTTCCTGATGCGCCGCCTGCTCGTTCAACGATTGCACCATCGCTCGGTCAAAGGCCACGGTGCGTTGCAAGTAATATTTTCGCTTGATTAAAGAGTTTAAGGATAGGTCGCCATTGAAAATCATCAGTGGACTGCCGCTGCGCTGCCAACGATAAAGCGCTTCAGCGCGTCGCGCCAAATAGCTTTTGCGCTGCTCCAGCGACTCACGCATTCGCAGCGCCTCCGCTTCTTTCTTCTGCATTTCCGAGACGACTACTTCTAGTCTGGCGGTCGACTGTTTGAGTAGTTTGTTTTTTCGTTCAAGTTCGCTCTCCACCTGACTCAGGGATTGAATCACCGAACCTTCCTTTTTGTTCACCTGAGAAAGGACACGTTTTTCCGATTCGATCTTTTTCTTGATGCCTTCCAGATCTCGATTGACACTCGCCGAATGAGCTAGCGCCCCTAGCAAACCTGCAAGGAGGCAGACAGCCACAACCGCTAGCCGCGCCACTTTCTAAGGAACCTCCTAAGAGAAAAGAGACTGCCAAGGCCGCCGAGCAGCAAGCCGATCGCGACGATCATCGTGATGCTGGCGGGATCAAGAAAACGCAATTGCATCTTGGGCCCGAACAGAGCCAAATGGCCGACCAGGTATTGCTGCAACAACACATAACATAGCCATAAACAGAATAAAGAAACGCCCGCGCCGATTGTGCCTTGAAGCATGCCTTCAACCACAAAGGGCGCGCGAATCAGTTCTTCCGAAGCACCGACGAACTGCATGATTTCGATCTCGTCTTTACGCGCCAACAAAGCCAACCGAACGGTACTGCCGACAATGAAAAAGGTCGCGATGAAAAGAATACCGCCTAGCGCCCACTTGGCCCACCGGACCGCTAACACGAACAGGTTGAGCCGGTCAACCCATTGTTGCGGATACTCCACAGCCGCGATTCCGTTGATCTTACCGAGGCGACCCGCGAGATCCTGAACTCGCGCCGGGTCCCGAAAGACAGGCTTAACGGTGATTTCAAACGACGCCGGCAAAACATCGCTGGGCAAGCCTTCTAAAACAGCGGACTGAGCGCCTAAAGCGGTTTGGAAATCGTTCCAGGCTTGCTCCTTGGAAATATGCCGCAAACCCTCAACTTCCGGCATTGCACGAATGCGATCCATCATCGCTTCCACTTGATCAGTGCCGACATCGTTAGCGAGATAGGTGTTTATCTGAATCTGATCTCCCCAGCCGTTTAGCATGTGCTGAAGATTCTCCTGAAGGAGGATGAAAACACCGAAAACGAATAGCGAGGTCGCCATAGTTCCCGAAGTAAGGACGTGACTCCACAGCAACTCCCATAAGCTTTGGCGCACACGACGAGCGACAAACGCGACATGCGACCAGCTCACAGACGCGTGCGCCTCCGTCACTCTTTCGAGATCATCAACGAGGCGACCTTGACGCAGTGACAGAATTCGACTGCCATACCGCTTGATCAGATCCAGATTGTGACTGGCGACGATGAGAGTCGTTCCAGCTTCGCGCAATTTAAGAAATATTCGCATAATTTCTTCGGCAAGGCCCGGATCGAGATTTCCAGTCGGCTCGTCAGCCAAGATCAATCTGGGTTCATTGATCAAAGCTCGTGCAATGGCGACGCGTTGCTGCTCCCCGGCCGAGAGCATCAGCGGTTTGGCTTGTGGTTTTTCCAGCCCGAGTTCCCTCAGTATGCGAACAGCTTTGATCTGAGCTTCTCGTCGCGAAACGCCCACCACTTGAGCCGCTAGCGCGACATTTTCCATTACAGTGAGCCGCGGCAGCAATCTGAATTCTTGAAAGACCAGCCCAATGCGCCTCCGTAGGCGGGCGACTCCGCGGCTGCGCAAGCGCGTGACATTCTGATGATCAATTAGAATCTGTCCTTCACTCGGTTCCTCCTCCCGGAACAGCAGCTTAAGTAATGTGGTTTTTCCCGCGCCGCTAGGGCCGGTCAGGAAAACGAAATGCCCATCCTCGATACTCAGCGTAATGTCGATCAGAGCCGGGGAACTGGGCGGATAAGTTTTGCTGACGTGAAGCAGTTGGATCATCGAGGGTAACGCCGGCAAACAGTTACAAGTCTGCCAACTGTGCAAAAAGCTTGACTTGGTATAGGGCGGTTGTTACAGTTCGCCAAAGGCTTGAATTTATTAATTTATCTATAAAAGATGTCGGCTACACTTACAAGCTGACGGAGGGCGGCGTGACGTATCAGCAAAAGTTAATTGAAAAACTGCGGATAGTTTTGATCAAGCCCTCCAAGTATGACGATGACGGTTACGTCATTCGCTTTTGGAAAGGCGTCCTACCGAGTAACACCTTGAACGTTCTCCATGGCTTGACTGAAGATGTTATACAACGCCGTGTGTTTGGAGATCTTCCGATAGAGATTACCACATTTGACGAAACCGCAGAAAAAGTTCCTCTGCACAAAATCATTCGCTGGAACAGCGAACCGAATACGCAGCTGCTGGTCTGTATGGTTGGCGTGCAAACCAATCAATTTCCCCGCGCTGTTGATATGGCAAGGACCCTGCGCGCCGAGGGGATCACGGTGATCATCGGCGGCTTTCACACGAGCGGAACGGTCAACATGTTGGGTGAGCAGGAACCCGACATGCAAGAACTTTTTCGGGAAGGCATCTGCGCGGTATCCGGCGAAGTCGAAGGCAAGTGGGACATGATTCTAGCGGACTTTCTCGAAGGGAAACTCAAACCTCTTTATAGCTTCGCGCAAGACTTACAAAGTTTGGTCGACATCGAAGATTCGCCATTGCCGAAAACCAGCTCCAAAACCATGGAGCATTTTGCCTACCCGAGCTTTGGCACGGCAGACACATCACGCGGGTGCCCATTTGCCTGCAGCTTCTGCACGATCATCAATGTTCAAGGGCGTAAGATGCGTGAACGAAGCCCGCAAAGCATCGCGGCGATGATGCGCCGGAACTATCGCGATCATGGCGTGTCGTTTTATTTTTTCACCGACGACAACTTTGCTCGCAAAAAGCTCTGGCGCGAAACCTTTGAAGAGATTATCAAACTTCGAGAAGAAGGTCTCGATGTGACCTTCATGATGCAGGTTGACCTCGCAAGGAAGCCGAAAGACTTCGTTTCGCTGGCGGCGAAAGCGGGCTGCACGCAAGTCTTTATCGGCATGGAAAGCGTCAATCCGCAGAACTTGGAGTCTGAAGGCAAAAAGCAAAACAAAGTTGAAGAGTATCGCGAGATCATCCAAGAATGGCATCAAGTCGGAGTAGTGGTTCATACCGGCTATATCATCGGCCTACCCTGGGATTCAAAAGAGCAGGTTCCGAACGACATCCGCTTTCTCATCGACGAGGTTGGCCCCGATCAGGCTTCATTTTTTATGCTAACTCCCCTGCCGGGGTCGCACGATCATCGAGAGATGAAAAAACGGGGCGATTGGATGGACCCGGATTTCAATAAGCGCGACTCGTTTCATGCCACCATCAAGCACCCGCTGATGAGCGAACAAGAGTGGACCGATTGTTATGAAAACGCATGGAGAACATTTTACAGCAAAGAAAATATGATCAGGGTCCTTTCCAGGTGGACCGATAATCCGAGAAATTACTGGAACCTTATGTCGATTTTCTTGTGGTACAAGAACGCGGCTTTAATTGAGAAACAGCACCCGATGGTCGCCGGTTTTTTCCGGCTCAAGGATCGTAAAACCCGCCGGCCAGGCTATGCTATCGACTCGGTACCGGTTCATGCCTGGAAACGCAGTAAAGAAATCACGCACCTACTTGTCAACTGGGCAAAGTTTCTGAAGGAGATTGAAGAAGTTTGGCTGCAAACCAGAAAAAAAAGCGACACCGAGGAGCGCTGGGTCGAGCAGATCCAGAAAATTCAAACCGATATTTGGCAAGCTTTACGAATTGCTGAGTTACAAAAAGTTTACAGTAGCGCTAGGGAAACGCTTTCGGGACGGGCCAGAGCCCTGCTAGATCCTCTGGAAGAGCTCTCGTCGAGAATTCTTTACAACCGCAGCGATCTGAACCGCTTTCTAAAGCAATGGGAACACCTGAGAAATAGGATACAAGAGATCCGTTGGGTGGAAACCGAAGCGGCACGAAGTTGCCTTGATGAGATGCACAGCCTACAGGCGAACGTACGTCTCAGCGACCGCGTGAACGAGTGGCAGGAAGCTTACACAAAGTTACGGGGTTCATTGCCATCGCGTGCTAGCTTACGGCTGATTAAGTTCGACGCGATTAACAATCGGGTGGTCTATTCCAGACAGGAACTGCAGCGGATTTGGAGCCATACGATTCACAACGCGCGCCAGATGAAATTATGGCACATCCGGCCATGGCGCCTTACGCGGGCGATGATCCAGGATTTCTCGTTAACCACTTCCTTCGCCGCAAACTTTAAGGAATTCGCCAGACGATAAGAACCGGTGCCATAGAATTGCGTGTCAGTGAATCTGGAGGTATCGGTGTCTTATCGATTCGATCTGCGCTTTTATCATCGCCGCATCTTCGGCGCCAGGAGCTAGTGATAAGTAGCTTTCCAGATCATCGAGTGCCTGCGCATAACATTCAAGGGTGATATACAAGAGCCCGCGGTCGCGAATTTCACTGGCCGCGCTCGGATCCAGTATCGCCAACTGATCGAGCACCGACAAGGTTTTCAGCGGTTCGCCTCTCTCCAGGTAAATCCATTTCAGGTTATTGAGCATCCGCCGCAAAATGTCTCGTTTGCCTAAAGGGACGACAAAACCGGGTTGATACGACAGCTGACCTCGATAAAGCTGCTGCAGCATTCGATCCAGATCTTCCCGTGAACGGATCTCTCCCCCGTTGAAAACATCGATGAAAATTTCCAATTTGCCATCGTCATACTTGACCAGAAAATGACCTGGGAAACCTATTCCCTCAAGCGATAATCCCACTCGCCGAGCCACTTCCATGTAAACCACCGAAAGACTAATAGGAATTCCTTTCTTGCGACTGATGACATCGTTTAGGAAACTATTCTTAGGATCGTAGTATTCAGAACGGTTCCCTTGGAAACCTAGCTCTTTGAAGAGGACCGTGTTGAGGGCGGCGATAATGCGGTAGGGATTTTTCTCGTCACCGATTCTAAGCTCGACTGCCTGTCCCAGCGCATCGAGCTGGGACAGGCAGTCGTCAATTTTAAGATCCGGATACTCCTGCGTGGCAATTGCTAGAGCCGCGCGGCCGATATCGATCTGATCTTCCGGACCATCGATGGCCTGGCGAAATGCAACGTAGAGATCGTTGCTCACAACGAAAGCTCCTATCGCGGCTCTGAAACCACGTCCACCAGAGCCGGCAATTGCTTCTCCTTTACGTATTTCAACGCCCGCTCGATCGCTGGACGCAATTCCGAGGTTCGGCGGATCGTTCCTTCGGCATGCACGCCAAAAGACTGCGCCATCTTCGCATAATCGACCTCCGGATCGTCCACGTGAGTTCCTATACCCGCGTTCTCCACCGGTCGGTTGCGAAACTTAGCCACTTCGATCCCATGCTCTTCTGAGTTGTAAAAAGACTGGTTATTGTGCAGCACCATCAGTAGAGGAATCCTGTGTTTGGCCGCGGTCCAGAGACAACTCGAGGTCATAAGCAAGTCGCCATCCGACTGGATATCGATTGCGACTTTGCCGCTCCCTTTCAAAGCCAAGGCTGCGCCGATGGCTGCGCTGGCGCCGTAACCAACTCCGGCGCCCCCGCTAGCGCCAAGATATTGGTTCGGTTTGGTAAAGTCCCATAAACGGCGAGCCCAGCCGTTTGACGTTCCGTTCACCAGCACCCAATCCTCTCTTTTGATTACCTCACCTAGATCATACGCGAGAAAAGCGGTCGAGATGTTTTGCAGCGAAGCCTTGGCTTGCGCATCGGCCAACCACTTAGCCCGCCGACTCTTACTTTTGTCGGCCAGTTCTTTCTGTCTTGCCTCCATTGCCGATTTCCTCTTCGAATCCTTGCCTAAAAGTTCGCGGCAAAGGCGAGTCAGTTCCGGCACCGCCACCGAAGTATCGGCCGTGAGTGGAATATCGGTGGGCTGTAAGGCCTGGTAATCTCCGGCCCACGAGCGCACCAGCATGTCGTGCATCGAAATAGTGATAATCTTCACTGACGGTGAGGTCACATAGACGCAGTCGCGGGTTTGCTTGCTAACGGTCGTTAGAGATCCATACAAATCGGCGACGTCCAGAGCCAAAATCACATCGGCTTTGGGCAAGATCTCTTTTGCCCCATCGGTAACATCCAATGGGTGGGTGGTTGGGAAATTGAAACGCGCCCCTTTATCGATCACTGGAATCGCCAACAGCTCGGCGAGATCAACCAATGCCGGCACTGTTTGTGGGTTGCGTCCCAAGCTATCTGCAATGATCAAAGGCATTTGAGCATTGACTAATAGCTCGGCGGCCCGCTTCAGCTCCACAGGGTTGGCCTGTACCGGAGCTGGCGGCGCATAACGGCTGATATCCGGCAACTCGACAGGGGTGGAAACAGACTCTTCCTGGATGTCGGCGTCGTAATTAATATAAACCGGCGCCATCGGTTCGGTCGTGGCGATCCGGTACCCGCGAATGAATGAATCTGGAACATCCGCAAGCGTATAGGGTTGATCGTCCCATTTCACATAGTCCCGAACCTGGTTTCCCTGCACTAGGGCGGTGTGAATCCAATCGATGCGAGGCCGGCGTCGCTTGGTGTTCATCGGGCCGGTGCCGCCCAAGACAATGATTGGCACCCGGTCTATCCAGGCGTTGAAGATTGCCATACTCGCGTGTTGCAAGCCAACCATGTTGTGAACAATGGCGATCATCGGCTTACCTTTCGCCTTGGCGTAGCCATGAGCGATCGCCACGGAAAATTCCTCATGGCAACAAAAAATCACTTCCGGCTTGTAGTTCCCACCGTAGTTTACGATGGAGTCATGAATGCCACGAAAGGTCGCTCCCGGATTGAACGCCGCATATTCGATGTCATGGGCTTTCATTAGATCGACAACGACATCCGACCCGTATTGTGGTTGCTTCTTTTCTACCCTGCTTTGCGATTTCGCCACTGTGTGTCTCCTCGTGTTTAGGAACAGCCTAGGTCAATTCAATCAACATGCGCCTATCACTTGCTCGCATTTGACGCAAGACGCGTATTGCTCAAAAGTCCCTGTTGATAAAACAACTCCAGCGTCTCCATGAGATCTCCCTCACGCGCGCCTTTGGCCGAGCTTTCGCGGATTTCCAAATCGGCAATGCTGCCCAGAATTTTTTGGATCGCCGGGGCCATCAAAGCTTGCATACCGTAATGCGCATACGTGCGCTGGAGCTCATCCATTTCCTCAGCGCGACGTCCCGCATGGATGCGCAGGCCGACGATGCTAGAACTGACTTTTTCGAGCAAACCGGGGAAGCTCTCATCATATCGTTTGATGATCTCATCGAGCAGACCGAAACGCTTGGCGGCGATCAGCAGTTCAACGAACAGTCCCTGCAATCCTTTCGTCAACCCGGCATAGACTACTTTGAAAGCGGATGCCTGCGATGTTCCACCTCCAAGAACTTGCACGCTTAGACCATAACCGCCAAGCTCGAGAATGCGGGATGCGTCGGGACCGGAGGCGTATATCACCGCTCCTTTATCCATTTTAGAAGCTGAACCGATTATGCAGCCATCAACAAAGTTCACACCGCTTTCATTGACCACTCTGCTAATCGACTCCGCGGTCATGGGCGAAATCGCGTTGGCGTCGAAATAGATCAAGTTCTTGCGATTAGCCTCGCCCGCGGCCTTGGCGATTTCTGCTGCGACCTTGAGTGCCGCCGATGGCACCACGATCGAGACAATCAGATCCGCGCTCGAGCACAATTCTGTCAGGGAAGCAGTGGACTTGACTCCTGCGTTTTCACCGCGCCTTTGTGTCACCGGGCTACGATCTCGATCATAAGTCAGCACCTCGGCACCCCGAGCCTTCAAGAGCTTTGCCCAGTGATACCCCATCTCGCCAATGCTCATGATTCCAATCTTCGCGAAAGCCACAGATACCTCCCGTCATGTGCAAATCTTTGAGTCTAGCGCTCATTCTTCGGTTTATTTTTCTACGTACTTTGGTATGGGAAGGCTAAACCGTTCACATGGGACCCGGCTCCTCTACTCGGCACTTCTTGCTTTGGCACTATGCGATGCATCATGTTGTTCCTGTCTAATGACACATCGCCTGTAATTTTGAAAGATTGTAGGGGATTACTTAGAGGTCGATCGTTCGAGCCATTGTAGATTGAACTTGGCTCAACCAGTTCTTTTATGACAGCTTACGATTTTCGTATTATCGAAGGATTTTAGCGCGTCGGTTCCAAGTTTTTGTTCGCGACGGGTTGGTTTTCGATTTATTGATCCGCCCAAAGCCATACAACTCACAAAAATGCCCCGGCGCAGGGGCGATCGGGGCATTTTACAGTGGATGACAACGTTCCGGAGCGGATGATCAGTCCGCCCTAATCTCGAATGCACAATCAACTTTATTCGTCATAGGATCGACCACCGCCGCCAATACTACGCGCTATCAAGTAGCCCAAACCGATGCCGATCAAACAGGATTGAATTGGATAGCGACGAACCCATGCGGCTATCTCACCGGTCAATTCATCAAAATCTCGCTCCTGCAAATAAGACCGAGCAGATTGCACTCGGCTAGCCATCGCCCCCGCCGCCTCACCGGCTTTGTTGGACACGGCGGCTCCCAATTCGTCAACTCGAGCTCTCACATTGGAACCTATACCACCGGCGCCGGTTCCGTACTCGGAAAGGCGACGATCGACTTCTCTTTCCGCCTGCTCACGAGTTTGGCCGTACTTTTCTTGTACCAAGCCTATCAGCTTATCTTTTTCTCCGCCGATTCTCTCTAGATCATCGTCGCTGAGCCGGCCCCACCAAGATCGTAACGTGCCGCGCATTTCTCGCCATTTTCCTGAGAAAACATCTTCGTTCATAGAAAACCTCCTAGTGATTTGATCGCGACGATCTTTACATGTCAGAATCCAAGAATCGAGGGGCAAATCATATGCCACGCCCGCGGCTTAAAAAGCGTGGGAAATAGAGCAAGTCCTAAGTTTATTGTATACAGACTGCAACGGGAGGGCGCTATTTGTCCCATGAGCGGGAAAATCGTACAGCCTTTTGTTAGAGACTGCAACTTATCGAGGTATGAGGAAGATTTGGTCCTCATTTTCCTGTACAAACATCCTACCCGTCTTTAGGCACAAAGTTTTATGGCCGCCAACGGCGAGAAGCTGAGGAGGCTGGTTTCTTCCCTTGTAAGTTTCACTGATACTGCGCTTATCGGCTGGACCGTCATCGAGGTGCAGGCGAACACGCATTGGATGTTCGGCACCACATTCACTGCACAGTACGTGGATTTCATACTGAGGCATGATGAAACTACCTCCTTTTCACCACTCTACAAGTTCAAAGCACGCATCATCAGCACTAACTTACTTCTAGTTCCCGGTGGCTGGTAGCCCGGTGCTAGATGCACCGGCCACAGGTTTCACCACACAAAACCTCGACTGGGCTGAACCGCGGATGCTCTAGCCAGGCTCGCGTGGTGCCCGGAGCCGGACTCGAACCGGCACGGACCTTTCGGTCCTCGGGATTTTAAGTCCCGTGTGTCTACCAAATTCCACCATCCGGGCGGTAAAAAAACCATCGCTCAAAATATTCTGCCATCTCGATCAACAACGTCTAACGAGAAAGTTTCAAACCAGCCGCTTACACGAAAAGCGGCGCCAACACGAGCGTAATTGTCGCCAATAATTTGATCAGCACGTGCAAACTGGGACCCGCAGTATCTTTAAAAGGATCACCTAACGTGTCTCCAACCACCGCGGCTTTATGTGGTTCCGATCCCTTGCCGCCGTAGGCACCGGTTTCGATATATTTCTTGGCATTGTCCCAGGCTCCGCCACTATTGTTGAGAAAGGTAGCGACGAGAATACCGGCGATGGTGCCTACCATTAGAAATGCCGCGACCGCCTCGGCACCGACGCCGAAAGAGCGGAACAGTAAGCCGACGCCAATTGGCATCGTCACCGCGACCACGCCGGGAAGGATCATCTGTTTCAGCGCACCCACCGTAACGATATCGACACAGCGACGATAATCAGGTTTTACCGTGCCCTGAAGTATGCCTGGATTTTCTTTGAACTGGCGCCGAACCTCGTTGATAACGTAATACGCGGCTTTGCCGACTGCCCGGATCGCGTACGCGGAAAAAAGAAAAACCAGCATTGCCCCGAGCAGTGCGCCGACAAATACTTCCGGCTTGGCTATGTTGACCGCTTCGAGCGGATGACCATAGTGAGCCACTTCGTCGAGATAAGCGGAAAATAGCAGGAACGCCGCAAGAGCCGCTGATCCTATAGCATAACCCTTAGTCAACGCCTTAGTGGTATTTCCCACCGCGTCGAGCCTGTCGGTTTTACGGCGAACATCCTCGGCCTGGCCGCTCATTTCCACGATACCGCCGGCGTTGTCGGTGATCGGACCGAAGGTGTCCATTGCAAGAATATATGCCGCCGTTCCAAGCATTCCCATAGTGGCAACCGCGGTGCCGAAAAGGCCCGCATTTTTAACTCCGCTATTCAGCCCCAAATAATAGGAAGCAATAATCGCTACCGAAATGACGACTACCGGCGCCGCTACACACTCAAAGCCAACCGCGATTCCCGCGATAATGTTTGTTGCCGGTCCGGTTTGAGAGGCCTCGGCGATTTCTCTCACCGGACGATATTTATATTCAGTATAGTACTGCGTTATATAGACGAAAGCTTGCGCCATCAGAATGCCGATGACGCCGCAGAGAAAAAAGTAAAACCACGCGGACTGGGCTTCTGGATACTTCGCTGGATCGACAGCTAGAAGCCATTGAGCGCAAACGAAAAAGCCAACCATCGCTAACCCGCTGGTTACGTAATATCCCCGGTTCAAAGCGTGCATCGGGTCGCCGTTCTCATCTGTTTTAACGATCATGATACCGACGATCGAGGCGAGGAGACCAAGGGCGCGCGCCACCAACGGAAAAACGATTCCTTTGATGCCGAAGTAGGGATAGAGCCCCACGCCGAGAATCATCGCGCCGATATTCTCCGCCGCGGTGGATTCGAACAAATCAGCACCACGGCCGGCGCAGTCCCCGACATTGTCGCCAACCAGGTCTGCGATAACGGCTGGGTTACGCGGATCGTCCTCAGGGATGCCGGCTTCTACTTTGCCGACCAAATCCGCGCCGACATCCGCTGCCTTGGTGTAAATGCCGCCGCCGAGTTGAGCAAAAAGCGCGACAAACGATGCGCCAAAGCCGTATCCGACAATCGTGAATGGAATCTTCTGCGGGTCGTGCCCAAGGAACTCGAGCAGCGCGTAGAGGCCGCCGACACCGAGCAGACTCATAGCAACGACAAATAAGCCTGACACAGCGCCGCCGCGCATTGCGATGCGCAGGCCTTCGTTGAGACTAGTGCGGACAGCCGAAGCGGTTCGGATATTCGCGCGAATTGACACCCACATGCCGATGTAACCGGCAATCACCGAACAAAGAGCCCCGAGAACGAAAGAAAAAGTCGTCCAAAAGGCCATTTGTACGGGCGCGACCGGATCTGCCGGACTGGGCGCGCGAACATATGCGTACAGAAAAAAGATCACCGCGGCCAAAACAGCGGACATCAATATAATCGTCCGATTCTGCCGCGAGAGAAAAGCTTCAGCGCCTTCCTTGATGGCATCGGATATCTCCCGCATCTTCGGGGTACCGGTGTCGCGCGCCAGCACCCAACGCGCCAGATAGATAGCGAATACCAGCGACAAAAAGCTTACGGCGATAACAAATGCAACCATCAATCCTCCTCGTCCTTTTGACTGATAAACAAGCTCACTCAGATTTACGCCAGATATACGCGACACCTATACTGAGAATGTATAGCAGCAGCATTGGTACGGCTAACAACAATTGATTAATGATATCCGGCGTCGGTGTTAAAAACGCAGCCAGTATGAATATCACAATAACCGCATAACGAAAGGACCGTCGCATGAAGCGGTGATCCCAGACTCCCAACCGGACGAGAACAAATGTGATAATTGGCAACTCGAAGGTGATTCCGAAGGCCAGCACCATACGAAAAAAAAAAGTGAAGTACTCGCCTAGGCGGATTGCCGGCGTAACTCCCAAAGTGCCGTACTGTTCGATAAAATACGAAAACGCCACTGGAAGGACAATTCGGTAACAGAAATACGCGCCGCCGAGAAAGAATAAAGTCGCACACAGAACAAACGGGATGACTAATCTGCTCTCGTTGCCGATTAGGCCCGGTCTGATGAAACGCCAGACTTCGTAAAAAACGAAAGGAGAGGAAAAAAGCACGCCCGCTAAAAACGAGACTTTTATTTCAGTGAAAAAGGCTTCGGTGACGGTAGTACCAATTAGATTTTGGCCGGGAGGCAGAATTTGCTTGAGCGGATCCACCATAACCGCAAAGATCGCATCGGCGAAAAAATAGCAGGCCAGTGAAGCGACAACAACCGCAGCCAACGCCCTTAGCAAGCACCAACGAAGCTCTTCAAGATGCTCCGTAAAAGTTAAATAACTATCCGATACCACGGGCCTTCCACGGCGCAAATTGCAAAAAGGGGAAGGATAATTACCCTTCCCCTTTTTGGTTGGCAAATAACCTGAGGGTTAGAACCTTACTTGGTTTTCGCCTCGTCCTTCGTTACAGGAGCTTTTTCACTAGTGGCTGGAGCCCCTGCATCGCCACCCGGTGTCGGCGTCGCTGGTGCCGGTTCCGCCGGAGCTGGCGCCGGTGCTGGCTCTGCAGCTGGTGGAGGCGGAGGCGGCGGTGGAGCCGGCTCTTCTTTCTTGCCGCACCCTGCAATTGCGAGAGTCAAAGTAAAGAGGGATATCCCTGACATTAGAACAATTTTCTTACCGATCATTAGTTCACCTCCTTTCCCGTCACACATCTACAAAAAACGTTTAACTAAGTAAATTTTATTACATAACTCAGTCGTGGATGCAAGGCTTTTGAACTCTTCGAGAGGGCGCGCCGCTATGGTAAACGATTACAGAAGAGAGCGACTTGCATCAAGAATTGCTGCGCACAACATTTCACTCGCTCTTCATACGTTGGCCAGCTCTCCGTTCAAAGCAGCAGAGATATTGTGCCGGAGATCAGTCAAACCAAAAGCTATCTTTGTGTAGGCAGTAGCGAGTCCCCATACGAGCCAGCCAATGGCCCGCGAATTTGGATCCCAGGAATGATGTTGATCACAGTTCGTGTGCATAAGCTGTTGATAACCGATCGAGAACCAGCGTGTACCGGCGAAAGATTGGGGATCCTAGCAGAATGCCCGGTTTGACAGCAGTCTTTCCCCTAGTTCGGTCCATGTTTACGAGTCAGCCTCGCGCAGGCGCGACTGCGCCGCGCGCCGGAATTGATCCAAAATCTGCCATTCAGTACTCCTAAGCAGATAGCTGAGCCCGAGATACAATGATATTCCGAGACCAATCAGGCAAGCCAGAATCAACGCTTTCGAATAAACGGCGATTCCGCTGCCTGTCCAGTCAACTTTACCAGCAAGCCAAAAAAGCGGTGTCGCCATAAGCAAGGTACTGACGAGATTCCGCAGAAAGGAGTGGGCGACCTCTCGTAGAGGAATTCCTTCTAGCCGCCTATGCAGGATAAGCAGCAAGATAAAGAAGTTGCATAAGGAGGAAATTGTCGTCGCTAACGCAAGGCCGCCGTGACCCAACGAAACTAAACCGATGTAAACTGATGCCGAAGCGATCATTTGGGTTATCACGCCGGCGGAATTGCCGTCGACATTGATCTCACCCATCAGCGCAAGACTGGCAACGAGGTTTATGACAAACGCTATGATTCCAACAAATACCGGGGTTTTAGTGTCCTCCATTGCATAGAACATTGGCGCGACTAACTTCGTTCCTGAGATACTCCAGAGGCCGAATGAAAAAAAAACAAGGGCTTGAGCCGAGTTCAGCGTGGCGGTCGAATCGAACGCGCCTCGTTGAAAAAAGATCGCGAATAGCGGAACCGCCAGGACAGCTAACCCGGCTGTCGCGGGTAAACAAATGAAATTAACGATTCTGAGCGCGTACGCCAGCGTCGCGCGAAGCTCTTTGACGTTACCCGTAACCACCAATGTGGAAAAGCTGGGGAGGGCTGCCGTGCCCAGGGCTATAGCAAAAATTCCCACCGGAAACTCTAAAAATCGGTCTGCATAATACAGATACGAAACGCTTCCGCTTGGCAAAAAGGAAGCCAGCATAGTGCTAACCAGAACGTTGATTTGATACACCGCCGCGCCGAACGCCGCGGGTCCCATCAGATACAACAGGCGACCCAATCCCGGGTGTTTTAAATTGAAATTAAACCGCAAATGAATACCTTGTTTCAGCAAATAAGGTATCTGAAATAAAAGCTGCGCCGCTCCACCGATCAGAACTCCGAACGCCAGTCCAAGGATCGGTTCATCCAGCAACGGGTAAAACAGAATTGCGCAGACGATATTGCAGAGGTTGAATAGAACGGGCGACATCGCTGGCGCCATGAAATGGCGCAGCGCGTTGAGTACTCCCATGGCCAAAGCAACCAGACTGACGAAAAAGATATAGGGAAACATCCAACGGGTCAGCGATACCGCCATTTCAAATTTCTCAGGCTCCTGGACAAAACCGGGCGCGAAGAATTGAGTGAGAGGGCGGGCAAAAACGACCCCCAACAATGTAATCAAAGCAAGAAATATAGCTAAAAAAGTAAATACAATTTGCGTAACTTTAATCGCCTCGGTCTTTCCTTCTTTGGCCAGGTAGTTGGTAAAGACCGGTATAAAGGCTACGGTCAAAGCGCCTTCCGCTGTAAGCCGCCGCAAAAGATTGGGAATTCTGAAGGCGACGAAGTAGGCATCCGCGGCACCCTGCGCGCCGAAGAGAAAGCCGATAACAACATCGCGCAACAAACCCGAGATTCGGCTGAGCAAGGTGAAAAAGCCTACCACTCCGGCGGCCCGCGTTAATTTCCCGGCTTCCTCGTTCAAATTGACTCCGATAACCCAAGATGATAGGTAAATGGAAACATTATTTAGGAGGCTAGCTTTGGCAGTTCATCCGTCGGTAATTAAAAGACACAGGCAAAGTCTGAAACGAAAGGCAAGAAACCAGGAGACGAGATCCAAGGTGAGAACCTTGATCAAAAAAGCGCGCCAAGCAGTCTCAACTCAAACACCTGATTCCCAAGGTGCTGATATTAAAGCCGTCAATAAGGCACTCGGTAAGGCGGTGAGCAAGGGAATCATCAATCGAAATACCGCATCACGCTGGCTTTCCCGGTTGGCACGGGCGGCCGCTCGTACTTCCCCGTCTGCATAGCCAGCGTACCCTGGCTAGCCGTCGAATGCGGCCACGGGACTGTCGGCGTCAGAACATCTCCATCAATCTTTGATGCAGCTCTCGCGCAAAACGCTCGACTAGCTGTCCCCGCACCGCGCGGTTTTCTGTCTCGGTCAATTGGATATCAGTCAGCCGACGAACGTCCGACGCGTTCAACGTCCTGGTTTTGAATTCCGAGGAGCTGGTCACTACCGCGGCCCGGGAGCCGCCAGAGATATCCGTCAGGCGCGTGCCCTGAGTTCGCCAGATAATTTCATTTGGCTCTCGACGACGCAGCGATGCATCGACAACCATGGCCGTTTCATACTGCAGCACCTCGTCATAGCGGTTAACTGAAGCAACATGGCTGTCAAACGAGCGCACGACTCCCGCAACAATCCCGTCGGCTTGATCAAGCGTATCAACCACACGGAGTTGCCCGCGCCGGTAAAATTCGCTACGCAGTGCCGAGGTTAGTTCTTTCTCCAGACCGACATTGCGCGTTTGATTGATGAACGGTTCAATGTAAACCGTCCGGATGTCGTTCGGAAACGCCTCGCTTCGTCCGGCAAATGAATAGCCGCAGCCAGCCATTAACAGAACGGCACAAAGGTAACCGAGGGTGGTTAACGCACTTGCCCGTTTCATAGTTTGCCGCAGAGTATTTCTCAAGCCTCATCCCTCCAAGACAATGTTGACCAGCCTCCGCGGTACGTAAACGATCCGCTGGACCTTTTTCCCGCCGATAAAAGCTTTAACCCTTGGCTCTGCCAGAGCGTCACTCTCAACTTGATCTCTTTGGATATCGGCAGGAACGGTCATTTTACCGCGCACTTTGCCGTTGACTTGCAAGACGATAAGAAGTTGCTCTTCTTCGAGCGCCTCCGGTGAATACTCCGGCCAGGGTTTGTGATCCAGTGGCTGGCTTTTGTTGATGTTTTGCCAGAGTTCGCTCATCAAGTGCGGTACGAATGGATAGAGAAGCAGGATGATCGTTTCCATGCCGGTCCGGATCACCGGCGCAGCCAAGCGTCCTCCGTCCGGGCTCGCGGCAATACTGAGCGCGTTAAAGAGCTCCATGATAGCCGCAATCGCGGTATTGAAGTGAAATCTTCCATCGATATCATCCGTGACCTTCTTGATCGTCCGGTGGATCATGCGACGGAGGTCACGGAGCTCAGCGGCTCCGTTGACCTGTCCCAAATCGGCATCGTCAACAAGCAGCATTTCTCGATGCTGTGAAACAAAGCGCCACAGCCGACTTAGAAACCGAGACGCCCCCTCTACTCCTTGATCGCTCCATTCAAGATCCTTTTCGGGAGGAGCCGCAAACAAGGTGAATAGCCGAGCCGTGTCGGCGCCGTAGGCTGCGACAAGTTCTTCCGGATCGACGATGTTTTTCTTCGACTTGGACATTTTTTCAACGCGGCCCTTTTCGACCGGCCGTGTGCAATGAGGGCAGCGCCATCCATCCTTTTCCGAACCGGCAAGTTCGGTGGGCAGGAGCCAATTATGCTCCAGGCAGCGATAGGTTTCTTTACAAACCATTCCTTGGGTAAGAAGATTGGTAAAAGGCTCGTCCATTTTGGCAAGCCCAACATCCCTCAGAGCTTTGGTAAAGAACCGAGCATAGAGCAGGTGCAGCACGGCATGCTCGACACCGCCGATATATTGATCCACCGCCATCCAGTACTCGGCCTGTTTAGCATCAAAGGGAGCAGTAATCGTTCTCGGAGAAGCGTAACGCAAGTAATACCAGGACGAATCAACAAAAGTATCCATGGTGTCGGTTTCGCGACGAGCGGCGACACCGCATTGGGGGCACTGAACATCAGTAAAATTTTTACTGGCAGCAAGCGGAGAGCGGCCCTTGCCGGTAAACGGCACATCGATGGGAAGGGTAACAGGCAGCTGATCTTCAGGCACGGGCATGACGCCACAACGCTCACAGTAGATAATCGGAATCGGCGTTCCCCAATAACGTTGCCGCGACACACCCCAATCGCGCAGGCGGTAGCGAATGGCCTTTTTACCCCATCCCTCTTTCTCGAGATGTTCGGCAATTTTTTCTTTTCCGTCGATGTTGCTTAAACCGCTAAACGGCCCGCTATTGACCATCATGCCTTCATCAACATACGCTTCGGTCAAATCTTCGGCGCGCAGAACGCTGCCCGCGGGTTGAATCACAACGCGGATCGGCAATCCATATTTGCGGGCGAATTCGAAATCCCTTTGATCGTGGGCAGGCACCGCCATGACGGCGCCTGTGCCGTACTCCATCAACACAAAGTTCGCAAGATAAATCGGAATATTTTCACCGGTGAAGGGATTCGTGCAGTACGCTCCGGTGAAGATTCCTTCCTTTTCACCTTCTTCACTGCCGCGCCCCGTCGACTTCTGCTGTTTTATTCTGTCGGTAAATTCTCGAACAGCATCTTCTTGTGGTAGCCCTTGAGAAAGCTTCAAAGCCAAAGGATGCTCAACCGCAAGCGAGATAAACGTGGCGCCAAATACGGTGTCAGGACGAGTGGTGAAAACTTTCAGCGTTTCTGCACGCCCGACGAGCGGAAAGATGATTTCTGCGCCGACGGATTTGCCGATCCAATTGCGCTGCATGAGCAGAACTTTCTCGGGCCAACCAGGTAGTCGTTCGAGATCTTGTAACAGCTCCTCGGCGTACTCGGTAATGCGAAAAAACCATTGATCCAATTCTTTCTGAGTCACTGTCGATTCACAGCGCCAACAAACGCCTTCAATCACCTGTTCATTAGCGAGGACCGTTTCGCAGGAAGGACACCAATTAACTAAAGAACTCTTCTTGTATGCCAGCCCGCGTTTATAGAACTGTAGAAATATCCATTGGTTCCAGCGGTAATATTCGGGATGGCAAGTGGCAATCTCACGCGACCAATCGTAGGACAGGCCCATACGCTTGAGCTGCGCTTTCATGTACAAGATGTTCTCTTGAGTCCACTTTTCGGGATGAATTCCCCGTTCGATGGCAGCATTCTCCGCGGGAAGGCCGAAGGCATCCCACCCCATGGGATGAAGCACGTTGTATCCGCGCATGCGCTTGTAACGAGCAACCACATCACCGATGGAATAATTGCGCACATGGCCCATGTGAATACGGCCCGAAGGATAAGGAAACATCTCAAGCACGTAATACTTAGGTTTTCCCTGCTCTTCGGCAGCTTGAAAGGATTTATTTTCCTCCCAGAATTTCTGCCACTTCTCTTCGATTTCTCTGGGTTGGTAACGCGATTCCATGCTGTCAGTGAGCTTTGGCAATCTCTGCATGCGCCAGCTGATCCAACACGCCGTTGATAAACGAGCCCGAATCGCCGGTGCCGAACCTTTTGCCCATCTCGATAGCTTCATCCAGACTGACATTGAGGGGAATGTCCGGACAGAATATCAATTCGTATGCGGCCATCCGGAGAATTAGCAGATCCACTTTGGCCATGCGCACGAGCCTCCAGTTTTCCGTGCACTGCTCGATCAATCGATCGATATCGGGACGCTGGCTGACGACGCCGGATACTAAACGGCGCGCGAATTCTTTGGCCGGCGCACTGCCTTCGAAATGACTGAGGAAGAGATCAACCGCTGCCGCTGAAGCATCCCCGGTAATTTCAATCTGATAGAGAGCCTGGAGGGCCAACTCCCTGCCTTTGCGCCTAGTTCCCATGACTAAAAGAATCTTGTGGATATTCTGAACGATCGGACGCCAGTCCCCTCGATCCACGACAAATCCATACGGTTATCGAGCAAGCTGGCGCAGCACGTTTACCATCTCGATGGCAGTTAAAGCGGCTTCATATCCTTTGTTCGCATCCTTCACTCCGGAGCGTTCCATTGCCTGTTGCACGTTGTCGGTTGTCAGGACGCCGAAACCGATCGGGATGTGGTATTCCCAAACGGCCTTGCTAATTCCATGAGTTACAGCATCGCAGACATACTCGAAATGCGGCGTATCTCCTCGAATCACGGCACCCAGACACACGAGCGCATCAAATTTTCCGCTGGCTGACATCCTTGCCGCGACGATGGGAATTTCAAACGCTCCCGGCACATGAACCAGCGTCAGATCGTCATCCGCGCCGCCATGAGTCTTCAGACCTTCCAATGCGCCTTCGAGAAGCTTGACGGTAATAAAATTATTGAATCGGCTGACAATGACGCCGATTTTCATGCCGCGCGCACTAACAGTGCCTTCGATGACTTTGGCCATAAACGGAAGGTCAAGATTTAGCCGGTTTCGCTTCCAGATTGGTTAGCAAGTGGCCGAGTTTTTTTTGCTTAGTGCGCAGGTAATGAATATTGGTGTCACGAGGCGATACTTCGAGAGGAACTCTTTCTTTGACCCTCACCCCGTACTCTTCGATACCAGAAATTTTTCGCGGGTTGTTGGTCAACAGGCGAACGCTTTTCACCCCCAGATCCCGCAGCATCTGAGCGGCGATCCCATAGTCCCGGAGATCTTCTTTGAACCCTAGTTCCAGATTGGCCTCCACGGTATCAAAGCCCCGATCCTGCAACGCATATGCTTTAATCTTGTTGGTGAGACCTATGCCACGACCCTCTTGATGCATATAAACGAGTACGCCTTTGCCAGCCTGATCAATGAGCCTGAGCGATTGGCGGATCTGGTCGCCACAGTCGCAGCGCTCTGAGCCGAAAACATCTCCGGTCAAGCATTCCGAATGCAAACGCACCAGGACGCTATCAGGATTGCTGATATCCCCCTTAACCAGCGCCATATGCTCGGAAGCATCCACTTCGTTTCGATAAACGATAGCCTTGTACATGCCGCCATGGATTGTCGGAAAGATCTCCTCGGCGGCTCGTTTTACCAAGCTTTCATTGCGCAAGCGATAAGCGATCAGCCGGGTCACGGCCACGACTTTTATTCCCATTCGCTCCGCGAGCTGTTCCAGATCCGGCAACAATGCCACAGCACCGTCATCGTTGAGTATGTGGCAGATCACCCCTGCAGGGGTAAATCCGCACAAGCGCGCTAAATCGATCGAAGCTTCCGCTCGCCCCGAGCGTGCCAGTACTCCCCCGGAGCGCGCTTGGATCGGCTGGATATGTCCCGGAACGATTAAGTCCGCATGTTTTGCTTGATCCGCAACGGCGACTTGAATCGTATGCGCGCGCCCCTTGGCGGAGACCGCAGGCACACCTTCAAGACGCGCGGAAAAAGCCGCTCCGAATAGATGCCCGGAGAAGTTGCTGCTTTCATGCGGAATCAGCAGAATGCCCAGTTGGCGAATTCGTTCTTCGGTGAGTGCCAGATAAATGACCCCTCTGCCGTGGTGCAGCATCTGATTGATGATCTCGGCGTTGACTTTCTCCGCCGGAATGCAAAAAAACCCGTCGCTGTCGGCAGCCTCCTCATTGACGAGAATAATCATCCGCCCCTGGCGAAGATCTTCGAGGGCTTCATCGATACTGGAGATGGGCATGGTGGTACCTAAATGGCGTCGAGCGTTAAAGCTGATTCTTAGTTCGTTGGTTAACGAAGTGACGAACGTACTTGCCGATTAGATCAGTTTCGACATTGACTTTATCACCAACCCTACGGGCGCGCAAATTAGTGTTTTGCAAAGTAAATGGGATGATCGCGACGCTGAACCTCCGGGCGCTGCATTGGTTCACAGTCAAGCTGATGCCATCAACGGCAACCGACCCCTTGGAAACCAGCAGTGATCCCAAACGTTGCCCAAGCCGGAAGGAAAAAAACGTGAAGTCTCCTTTTTTTTCGACCGAATGCACAATCCCGACGCCGTCTATGTGGCCGGTAACCAAATGCCCGCCCAGCCGATCCTCGAGCCGCATCGAACGTTCGAGATTGAGCAGTGTGCCAGGTTGGACGGTACCTAAACTGGTACGCTCCAATGTCTCCGGCGAAACGTCAAATGCCACTGTCCTTTTGTCTTTTTGAACGACCGTTAAGCATGCGCCGTTGACGGCGATACTGGCGCCCAATGGGATCCCCCGAAGCGCCAAACTTGATTCCACAGTCAAAACCGCTGACTGCTTACTCAGCACTAAGCTCGCGACGCGTCCGACATCTTCGATTAGACCGGTAAACATGATGCAGGCGAACCTATAGCTTAGCGCAATCGGATCAGCGCCGCTCGTCTCAAGATATCCTGAAACCAGCAAGTCGGCGCCTGATTTCTGAATTGTCAGATTTTGAAGCATGACAGATTGCTTGATATGTTCGACTCCCAAGCTGTCGATCATATAATGCCCGTCGCCACCCAGAAGTTTTGGGGCGTAGAAAAGCAGCATTTTGTCTACCATCTTCTCCTTCAAAGCGCCGGCAGCGGTGGTTGCCCCACCTTCAATAAGCACGCTGGCAATGCCGGTTTTGGCCAGTTTTCTCAGCAGCGGAAGCCACCGCACCGCGCCTTCGCGCGCAGGCATCCGCCAAACCGTTGCGCCTAAATTTTCCAGCGCGCGAATCTTACCCGCGGGAGCGGTATCGCTTGTCACAATGATGTTTTTATCGCTGCTGCGCTGGCGCAAAAACTTGGCGTCAAGAGGAATTCGTAAACGCGCATCAAGGATGATCCTCCACGGATCTCGTCCTCCCGGCATACGGCAAGTCAATTGCGGATTGTCGGTAATCACCGTGCCCGCTCCCACCAGCACCGCATCATAGCTATTGCGCAAGCGATGCACGGTGGCGCGAGATTCTTCGCAGCTAATCCAACGGGCATCTCCGCTTGCCGTCGCAATCTTTCCGTCGAGTGACGCCGCCAGCTTGAGCGCAACAAACGGCACTCCGCGAGTGATGAACTTGGTAAATGCCTCGTTCAGTGCTCGACATTCTTCTTCGAGAACACCGGTGCGAACTTTGATGCCCACCCGGATGAGCGCCCGCAGTCCTTTGCCGGATACCAACGGATTAGGGTCTTTCATGCCGACAACTATTTCCTTGACACCTGCAGCGATCAAAGCGCGGGTGCATGGCGGTGTTCTACCGTAATGATTGCATGGTTCAAGATTGATATAGAGTGTGGCTCCCTTAGCCTTATTGCCGGCCTTTTTAAGCGCAACGATCTCGGCATGGTCGCCGCCGGCAAATTGGTGAAAACCGGATGCGATCATTTTCCCATCGCGCAGCAGCACCGCGCCGACCATAGGGTTGGGGCTGGTCCTTCCGGCGGCTTTCGCAGCAAGGCGGCAGGCCATCCGCATATAGAGGCGATCAAGTTGCTGTTGGCGTCGCAGCCGCACCGGCTAACTCCTTTTCTGTCGCGAAGCGCTTACTCGAGCCGCGGATATTTCTTTTCGTTCCTTGAGAAGCTCCTCCAACTCCACCATGAACTCGTTGATATCTTTGAATGAGCGGTACACTGAAGCGAACCGAACGTAAGCCACCTCATCGGTATCGTGAAGTTCTCGCATCGTCGCCTCGCCGATAACTGAGCTCAATATTTCTTTTTCCCCGCGTTCCTGAAGATTGCGCTCGATCCGGTCGGCAATGGCTTCGATGGTATTGATGCTGACGGGTCGCTTCTCACAGGCCCGTTTAAGCCCATTGATTATCTTGATCCTCTCGTAAGCTTCCCGACGTCCATCTTTTTTGACCACCAATGGCATCATCTCTTCGACCCGTTCATAGGTGGTGAATCGGCGCGAGCACTTGGAGCACTCGCGCCGGCGCCGGATCATATTGCTATCCTTGCTCAAGCGTGAATCGATGACGCGGTTCTCGGTCTCATGACAAAAGGGGCATTTCATCCGATTGTTCCTTCGAGCACAGCCAGCTAGTTCTTATGTAAACCAGGCAATAGATTATCGCAGGACCGCAGAGTAAATCCTGTGGGGTTGGCGGGATTAATGTAGGTTGACTATACCGATCAGGTCAATTTGACGGAAGCCGGTGCGGATAAACTGGAAATTTTCTGCACAGCGCGGCCACCTGCTTAGCAACCTCGCTTAAAATGTTTTCATCATCCACATGGCCGAGCGCCCTGGCGATCAAATCGCCGATCAGGCCCATTTCCTCCTCCTTCATGCCACGGCTCGTAACGGCGGGCGTACCGATGCGAATTCCGCTGGTGATAAACGGGGACCGCGTATCGAATGGCACCGCGTTGCGGTTAACCGTAATGTGCGCCCGATCGAGAGTCTCCTGTGCCGCTTTGCCTGTCAGTTCAGATTTCCGCAGATCCACCAGCATCAAATGATTGTCGGTACCCCCTGAGGTAAGGCGGTAGCCGTTCGAGCTGAGAGATTTCGCCAGGGCTTGAGCGTTCTTTACAATTTGCTGTTGATAGATCCTGAACCCTGGATCGAGCGCCTCTTTCAGGGCCACGGCCTTGGCAGCGATTACGTGCATCAACGGACCGCCTTGCATGCCGGGGAAGACTTTGCTGTCGATTGTTTTAGCATGAGCGGCGCGGCACAAGACCATTCCTCCGCGAGGGCCTCTTAGAGTTTTGTGGGTCGTGGTGGTAACAAAATCGGCATAAGGGACTGGGCTAGGATGGGCACCCGCTGCAACCAAACCGGCAATATGCGCCATGTCTACCATCAAAAGCGCTCCCGCCTCATCTGCAATTTGACGAAATTCAGCAAAGTCTATGATTCGCGGATAGGCGCTGGCACCGGCAATGATCAGTTTCGGCCGGTGTTCGCGCGCGAGTTTGGCCACTTCATCATAGTCGATGGTTTCAGTTTTTTCTGAGACCCCGTAGGGGATGACGCGGTACAGGATGCCGGAAAAATTGACTGGGCTGCCCATCGATAAATGGCCACCATGCGCAAGATTCATCCCGAGATAACAATCGCCCGGCTTAAGCACGGACAGATAGACGGTCATGTTAGCTTGGCTGCCGGAATGAGGCTGCACGTTTGCATGATCGGCGCCGAAGAGCTCTCGGGCCCTGGCTATGGCCAGAGATTCGACCTCATCGACAAATTCACAGCCGCCGTAATAGCGCTTGCCTGGATAGCCTTCTGCATACTTGTTAGTCATCACGCAGCCCTGAGCTTCCAACACCGCTTCGCTGACGACGTTCTCAGACGCGATCAGCTCCAAATTCTGTTCGAGCCTGTTCGTTTCCTTTTGGATCGAGGCAAAAACTTCGCTGTCGGTTTGCTGCAGAAAAGACATCAATCAAGATCCTTCGCGCTTGCTACCGCCGGTGTTTTCTCAGTGTTACTAAATCTCGCTCAATTTCAGTTATCTTATCGAGACGTCGTTGATGGCGCCCGCCGGCAAAAGGCGTGTTAATCCAGATCTCCAAAATCTCGCGGGCTACGGCAGGTTCGGTGGTAGCTCCGGCGAGAACTAAAACATTTGCGTCGTTGTGCTCGCGACTGGTGCGCGCTGTTTCACGATCCTGCACCAAAGCGGCCCGAACATTGGGATACTTGTTGGCTAGGATGGACATCCCAATCCCGGTGGTACAGATTAATATTCCTCGATCCGCCTCTCCTTCTGAGACTTGCTGCGACACCAGCCGGCCAAAGTCGGGATAGTCGACCGATTCACTGCTATGTGTGCCGAGGTCCTGCACCTCGATATTTTTTGAACGGAGCACGCCGGCTAAGAAATCTTTGAGTTCTACTCCGCCGTGGTCACTACCCATAGCAATCATGAAATTATCGAGATGGAATCTTCTCCCGGCGAAAGCGAGGTTGCAGGAATCGTTGTACCCCTCGTGCGAGCCCGAGTCCTAATGGGTCAAAGCTCCAGCTCGGGATGCATTATCTCGCCGCCGAAATTCTGAATGGACCAACAGTTAACGATGATTATCGATATACGAGATGACGTCCTGCACAGTCTTAATTTTCTCGGCATCCTCGTCGGAAATCTCCATCTCGTACTCTTCTTCCAGAGCCATCACTAATTCGACAATATCCAACGAATCCGCCCCTAGATCCTCGATGAAAGATGCTTCAGGAACCACCTCATCCTCGCTTACCCCCAACTGTTCACACACGATCTCTTTTACCCTAGCCTGCACAGATGCCGCCATTTTGTTTTCCTCCTGCTTATTCGCCATTCTTGCTACATGTAAAGTCCGCCATTAACATTCATCACTTGACCGGTAATATAGGCTGCTCCCGGTCCCGTGAGAAACACCACCATTTGCGCCACTTCCTCGCTCCTGCCAAACCTGCCCAAGGGAATCGAGCGAAGAAACTCCTCCTGAAGTTGCGGCGATAAATTCGCGGTCATTTCGGTTTCAATAAAACCCGGAGCCACGGCGTTCACAGTGATCCCGCGCGACGCGAGTTCCCGCGCGATTGATTTGGTAAACCCGAGGATGCCCGCCTTTGTTGCCGCGTAGATTGATTGTCCGACGTTGCCGGTCTGTCCAACCACCGAAGAAAGATTAACGATCCTACCATAACGCTGGCGGATCATGGCACGGCAAACCGATTTGGTACAGAGAACCGTTCCCCTGAGATTAGTCCCTATGACCTGATCCCAATCTTGGGCCTTTGAGCGAATTAGAAGAGTATCAGAGGTCACCCCGGCATTATTGACCAGAATATCAACTTTCCCTTGTCCGTCAACGATTTTCTTGACAGCCGCCTCAACATCAGTTTCCACTGCGACATCGAATCGGCAAAGTTCCCCTTGGCCACCGGCGCCGTGAAGCTCTTCGAGCGCCGACTCAGCAGCCTCTTGATTGCCACGGTAATTAATTATCACGTATGCTCCCGCTTGACCGAGAGCCACGGCGATAGCCCGACCGATGCCGCGACTTGCGCCTGTCACCAGAGCTACTTGCCCGCTCAATTTCATTTGATGTCATCCCTTAAGCGGGCAAGGTCTTTCGGTGCTTCGAACGTATCGACCCGTATGTTCGGGCTGATCCGCTTCACCAATCCTTTTAGAACTCTTCCAGGACCGACTTCAAGCATTCTAGAGATGCCGAGACTCTCCAATCTCTTGACGGACTCTTCCCAACGTACCGGTCTCATCGCTTGCTCTGTTAGCAATAACTTGATCCGGGCAGCATCGAGATTCACCTCGGCGTTTACGTTGCTGATAACCCCGACCGTGAATGGATGAATCGCCACATCGTTCAGAATACGTTTCAATCCTTCTGCCGCCGGCTTCATCAATGGACAGTGAAATGGCGCGCTGACCGGCAGCTCGAGAACACGCTTTGCGCCGTCGGACTTCGCAAGAAGCATTGCGCGGGCTACGGCAGCCTTGGAACCGGCGATCACGATTTGACCGCCGCCGTTATAATTTGCAGGCGCGACCACTTCCCCGTCCTCTGCCTGTTTGCAGATAGAGCTGACCGCTGCCGCATCGAGACCTATGATGACCGCCATGGCGCCCGTTCCCAGGGGCACAGCCGCCTGCATCAAACGACCACGCTCGCGCACGACTCTTAGGGCGTCGCTGAACGAGAGCGCGCCGACGCACACCAGTGCACTGTATTCGCCGAGGCTATGACCCGCCACATAAGCCGGTTTAACCGCGGTTTCGGATTGCAAAACGCGGAGCGCGGCTACCGAGACAGATAGAACGGCCGGCTGTGTGATTCTCAGTGAGTTGAAGATCGGCTTCCGGGCCGTGAAAACATAGCTGGCTGAGTGAGAATCCGAGGGTCTGTTCGGCCTCTTCAAAAGCTTGCGCGGCAACTGGATAGTGCTCGCACAAATCTTTGCCCATACCGACGTACTGGGAACCTTGGCCGGGAAAAAGAAATGCCACATTGTCCGCAATCGCCACTTCAGTTCCCTTTCGCTCTGGCCTTGGCCCGATGCATGATTCGATCAAGGCCGCATCTTAGTCAACAAAGTTTTGTTTTCAGTTGCGGCCTGAGCCGATTCCAAAGCCGCGCTAATGTGGCCGTTTACGTTCTGTGAAACTGATTCACTGGCAACGCGAATGGCGTTTTTTATTGCCAGCGCAGTTGACCCTCCATGGGCGACAATGGCGACTCCATCCAATCCCAGCAATCGTGCTCCGCCGTATTCGGCGTAATCAAGCTTTCGATAGGCATGCCGCAGCGACTGTCGGGTCAGCAAATAGCCCAAACGACTCAACCAGCTTTTCTCAAAGCCGCTTTTTAAAATTTCGCCGGCAAAGCTCGCTACCCCTTCCATGGTCTTCAGTGCCACGTTTCCTGTAAAGCCATCGCATACGATGACATCGACCTTACCGTTGAAAAAGTCTCGGCCTTCGACGTATCCGACATAGTTTACCGGCGCGCTCTCAAGAAGCTCGCTGGCCGCTCGGGTCAACTCGTTCCCTTTGCTGTCTTCTTCGCCGTTGCTTAGCACCCCGACTCGGGGATTGACGATACCCAACCCGCGCTCTGCGTACACCGAGCCGATGATCCCAAACTGTAGTAACTGGCGCGGCTTGCAGTCGACATTGGCTCCGGCATCGATGATGATGGTTCCCTTAGATGTTCCGGGGACAATGGCTAGAATCGCGGGTCGAGTGACTTGAGGTAACGTGCCGATGACCAGCATCCCGATGGCCATCATGGCCCCCGAGTTTCCGGCGCTGACCACGGCTTGCGCCTCGCCGCGCTTGATCATCTCGAACGCGACCTTCATCGACGAATCTCTCTTCCTCAGCGCGACGCTGGGGGACTCGTCCATAGATACGGTTTGTGTGGCGTTAATAATCGAAAAACGGGGGAGCTTGCCGCCGATGCGCAAACATTCTTGTTCAACGGCGAGTTTGTCCCCGACAAGAATCAATTCCGCATCGACGTCTTGGGCCGCAAGCAGCGCGCCTTCAACAATAACCGCCGGGGCATGATCTCCCCCCATCGCGTCGACTGCGATTTTCGGCATAGAGGAATGAAGTACTAACTCTCGTCAACTTTAAGAACGGCCCGGCCGCGGTAGAATCCGCAGGCACGGCAAGCGCGATGAGGCAGGACGGTTTCGCCGCACTGCGAACACGTGCTCCATTGCGGCGGAGTAAGGCCATCATGCGATCGCCGCTGGTTTTTTACTCGTTTCGAAGTTCGTCTCTTTGGTACAGGCATTTTAACCCTATCCTTCCTGCCGGCAAACGGCAGAACCAATGTTCAGAAAACTGGCAGTAAACTAACGATTGATTTTGAGCGTCCGAAAAATCGCAAGACGCGAGTCGGACGGCGCAGCGGGATCGCAGGCGCACTCTTCAATATTGAGATTAACTCCACAACCACCACACAATCCTCGACAATCTTCACGACACAGCGGGCGGGTCGGCAAGGCCAGTAGAACCTGCTCTTCGATTAAAGGCGCTAGCTCGATAATATCGCTTGAGTAGTAACTCAAACCTAGCTCCTCTCGCCTCAACTCCTCAACTTTGCGCTCGGGGCGCGCCGGGTCCGGAACTAACACTATGTCAAACGACTTTTCGACGTCAAACGAATAATTAGCTAAACATCGGCCGCAGCAGCCTTCGAATCTGCCGCCAAAAGATCCCTGGAAAAAAAGCTCCTGCCCCGATCTGTAGTAAACCAGACTTCCATCCAGCACCGGTGGAAAGTGAAAATCACGATACTTTTCATTCGCGAAAAACGAATTTAAATCCTCAATCTTCTCTGAAAACATAATTTCTTTGGGAGACTGAGTTATCTGGTCGACGGGAATTTTCATAGCGAAAGAACTGGTTGGCCGGACCATTTGAATATATTGGATTCTGCTCTGTTGTCAAGTTGGCCGGTATTACAAACATGCAAAAGTCTGTGATTTATCCGTAACTTCCGACGCTGGGCCTCTTCATCAGTAAATAAACCCGCGGTGCTAAAGGCAGCGCCCTGCTATTTGCCGTTAGTGGGATTGTTCGGCGCCAAACGGTATTGATGCCGCGCTCCGCTTGCGCCATCGATTGTTCGAACCCGCCGCCGTGATTTACGATTTTATATGCTCCTCTTGACCCTTCTTAAGAGAGGCGCGAATCGCGCTGATGAAAGATTTGAACGCGATCCACGCATGCCTAACGAGCAAATTAGCAATCGCCCATTGACCGTTGACAAGCTCGCAATCATCAATAGAATCCACGGGAGACCTTTAAACCGGCTGAAGCCGCGCAGAATAGTACTAGCGACGTGCTCGCGGTAACAGCAGCGAGTAAACTCGCATAAGGAGCAGGACTTTGAACGGCCATCTCGGCTTGATCCATGCCATCATTCCGGCAACAGTAGAGATCCGAGCATCGATCCCAGAAGATCATCCGTCCACCAGGAACCTAGGGTCGGAGCGCACCGGATCCGGAACCATAGTCGATCCGGAAGGCTACATTCTAACGGTTAATTACGTGGTGACCGGAGCTTCGTCCATTACCGTCACCGTGGCAGAAGGAGAAGAGTATCCGGGTGAAATCGTCACACAGGATCTCGATAGCGGACTCGCGCTTTTAAAAATCCCTGTGCGCGGGCTGCCTTTTCTCAAACCGGCGACTGAACCGGCCGCACTTGGCCAGGCTAGCCTGATCGTCGCCAGCAGCGGAAACAACGAAAGAAAAGTGAGTGGAGGCTATGTTACTTCACTGGAACCGTACGACGGCCATTGGGAATACATGCTCGATCAAACGGTGAGAGTGACAGCCGTCAATCCGGGCTTCGGCGGCGGCACATTGGCAAATTTCAAAGCGGAGCTGTTGGGCGTGGTTTCCCTGAATCTTGCGGATGTTGGAAAATTCTCATTGGCCATTCCGATCCGCTATTACCTTGATCAGGAGCAGGCGTTCAAACAACGTTCCCTGATCAGTCAAAAGCCTTGGTTAGGTTTTTATCCCCACTTGCTTGCCGGACATGTGGTTGTCGCCGGAGTGACGCAAGGGAGCCCGGCTGATCGTCAGGGACTTAAAGAGGGCGACATCATTCTGGATGTTGAGAAAACGCAAATCCGCTCGCGGCGGCAACTCTATCAGGAGCTTTGGAAGAAGCGACCGGGAGAACGCATCTGTCTGCGTGTCTTAAGAAACGAAACCAGTATCGAGCTAAACTTAATCGGCGCCGACCGCCGCAATCGCTATGGCAGCTAGTCGTCGCCACCGACCTTCTGTAATTGACCTTGTCCAGTCACCTTGATGGCGGTTGCCGGAGTATAGGCTTCGGGTTCATAGTTGATCAAGGCTTTATCGCTCTGCTGCAAATCTTTTAATTTGACTCTGCTGCCGGCTTTTTCGATATTTGTTTTGTCATCGACTCCAACCACCTCCTCGCGAACCTTTCCCTTGCGCTCCACTTGGAAGGTAATCGTTCGCTGGCCGACGCTGCTGATGACACCCTCAACTTCGACAGCTTTGGATTTGGTTTGTTTTGTTTCGCTCTTTGTGGCTTTTGCCTCTGCGGGCGGCTTTGCTTCGGCGACAGGTTGGGCCTGGCTCGGTGGCGGTTTTTGCGCGGGTGCGGCGATTTGTTCCTGACCAGATGAACACGCCATTAAGCCCGCAGCGAGCAGGAGCGAGCCGGTTGATAACGTCAAGAGATCAGTTGTTCGCTTCATTTCATTCCTCCGAACCTTTTTACCCGCAATTCACGACTATGATCGCCGGAAAATTTGTAGAACTTAAAGCATACTTCATTTCAAATTGTCAAGGCGCGTCGGGAACTCTGGCGTTGAGAAAAGCTCCAAAACAACATACGAGTGAGAGCGCATGAGTTCGAGCAAACCGAACAATTTAAACAATCTAAATGTGACAACCTATCGAGTCATCTATGGTGATACCGATCAAATGGGTGTGGTCTACTACGCCAACTACCTACGCTGGTTCGAGAGCGGCCGCGGTGAGTTTCTGCGTGCCAGCGGAATTCCGTACGCAACCATCGAGCGACGGGGCATGCATTTTCCAGTTGCGGAGCTGTCATGCCGATACTTCAGACCAGCGCGTTACGATGATCTGATCGTCATCGAGACACGAATAGCTTCGGTCACCCGCGCATCATTGACATTCACCTACCGAATCATGCGCGAGGCTGAAGCTGCGCTGCTGGCCTCCGGCTCGACCAAGCACGCCTGTGTCGATGGTCAGGGCAGGATCATGAGAATTGAGGAGGAGCTGATGAAGGCGCTCGAGATCATGCTTTGCCCACCCGAAGAAACTGCTTGAAAATGATGCTGCTTATCGATGCCAGCCTTTTATCGATGACGCATGCTACAAGTGATCAGGGACAGGTTCACTGGCCTCGCGAAGAGCCTCCTCAATCTCGCTTTTAACCTCCGAGTTACCTTCTGAAGCCAATTTCTGCCGCAATGTCGCGAGCGCCTCAGATGTGCCGATCCGGCCCAGCGCCCATGCGACATGACCGCGAACTAGTGGCTCTTCGTCATTCAGTGCCTTGGTCAGCGCCGGCACGGCTTCAGGCCCGCCGATTATTGCCAAGCGCCACGGCTACATTGCGCAAGAATCCACGTCGTTTTGCCCGGACAATGGGACTGCCGCGAAACCGCCGGCGAAATTCCTCTTGGTCGATCGACAGCAGCGCAACCAAATCGGGAGCATAAAGACCTTGGCGCGGCAAGTAAGTCGGTTCATCGGTGGAATTCGCTTTAACATTATAAGGACAGACTTCCTGGCAGATGTCGCAGCCGAAAATGTGATTACCGATAAGGGGTCTCAGATGACGTGGAATAAAACCCTTGAGCTCGATCGTAAGGTAGGAGATGCAGCGACGCGCATCCAACAGATAGGGTCCGATGAAGGCGCCGGTAGGGCAGGCTTTTAGGCACAGGTCACATTGACCGCAGCGGTCGCGAATGGCCTGATCATAAGCAAGGGGCAGACTGGTAAACAACTCACCAAGGAAAAACCAGGACCCTTTTTTCGGCGAAATCAGCTGGGTATTTTTCCCGATCCATCCTATGCCGGCAGTACCCGCAAAGTCCCGCTCCAGAATCGGGGCGGAATCGACGAAGCTTCTGCCTTCCACCGTCTCGCCGCCAATCTCACGAAGAAATACGAGCAGGGTTTTCAATTTATCCCGGATAATCTCATGATAATCATCACCCCAAGCATAGCGCGAGATCCAGCCGCGCCCGCGTTCTGACGGGGTTGGCCGTTTAAACGGCGTGTAGTAGTTCATTCCCACTGAAATGATTGACACTGCCCAGGGGACAAGCAGCCTTGGATCGCGCCGCAAAAGCTCGGTTCGCTCCATATAATCGAGATGACCGTGAAGTTTTTTCCGCAGCCAATCAGCGAACGACTCCTCGTGCGGCGGCAGCCGCACTGGCGAGATGCCAACGAGTTCAAAGCCGAGCCTTTGCGCTTCATTCTTGATGCGCTGTGACAGCTCGGCCAAATTCGAGCTCAGCGGTGGAAATCACAAGGCCAGAAAACTCCGGAATAAGATTGACGCGGAACTACAACTGGAGAAAACCCAATTTGGCGAAGCTTAGTGAAGCGGCCCGCCGCCGCTCGATCCGCTGACAGTCGAGTCCAACAATGGGCGCCTGCCGGCAAAACCGTCCTCAATTCTGTGCCAGTAGGCAATCTCATGTTCACCGTATTGCCAACAAAGAAAGACAATCTCTTCTCCCAATAAACAGGGAAAATCGAGCAATCCTTGTTCTACGCCTTTGCACACGCAGCCATGTTGTTGAATCTCATTGACAGCGTCGTTGATCTGCTTGATCAAGGCGGCGATCTCATCGTTGCGCTGTAAACGGCGCATCAGGTTGGGCGTTTCCGGGTCGATCTGCTCCGCGCGAATCACTATTTCGCTCTTGGCCCGGAGGCGCCGTATGATCTCCAGAATGCGTTCGATGGTCGGACGCACTATAGGCAAAAGGGCGTTCGCTTCGTTGATCGTGAACAATCTGGAATAAGGCGAAGATGAATCCATACCGATCCACTTGGGTCGTCGGGACTTTAACGAGAGAACCTATAACCCCAGTCCGGTGCGAACAGCTTTAAGTAATGCAATGTTATCGGAATGGCCGGTCATGTGAGCGGTGATTCTGCCGCGGATGGGTCTTCCCAGCAGATAAAAATCCCCGATAATGTCAAGTATTTTATGACGCGCCAATTCCTCCGGAAAGCGCAAGTCGGTGTTTACGATCTTCTCATCATCGATCAAGATACAATTACTAAGCTTGCCTCCGTTGATCAAGCCGAGCTTTTGCATTTTCTCCATATCGCGCAGAAAACCGAAAGTCCTTGCCGGCGCAATTTCTTCTTTGAACGAAGTCGGACTTTGATGTGTGAATATGTATTCCTGCACGCCGACCGGTTTCGGATACTTCAGAACGTAGTGGACCGAAAACGTCTCCGCTGGTTCAATACTAATCCATTCTCCTCCGTCGTCACCGATGCGATAAGGACGATCGATGACGATTCTTGACCAGCTTTCGTCTTGCTCGTGCAGCCCAGCTTCCTCGATGAGTTCGCAAAACTCCGCCGCCGATCCATCCAAGATCGGAACCTCGCCTTGAACTTTCACCAGCAAGTTCGTAATTCCGTAACTATGGAGGACCGCCAAAAAATGCTCTACGGTCGCAACCGTAAAACCGCGATGGCTCAATGATGTCGCGAATCCCGTTGATCCGACATAATCTAAATGCGCAGGTACGCTGACATCACCTGAGATACCCTCGAATAAGATGCCGCTATTTGGCGGGAGCGGATGCAGAATCAATCCTGTTTTAATACCTGAATGCAATCCTTGACCTGAACTCACCACGCTTTTTCTCAAGGTCTTTTGTCGGATCGGTTCGGCGGATGTGACTATCCGCGGAGCTGTACTCACTGAGTCTGCGTCCTCGGCGCCATGGCGCTGGCCGATTTCGGAGAGGCTCTGAGGTACAGGGAGCTCGCCCAGGGCGCGTTGCACGGTATGAAGCAGACCGTCGAGCGAGACCGGCTTTTCGATAAAATCGAAAGCGCCAAATTTAGTTGCGGTCACCGCCGTGTGGATATTTCCGTGCCCGGAGATCATCACTACATTGGTTGAAGGTTCTTGCTCTTGATTTCTTTGAGCAAGCCAATACCATCGATTTTCGGCATCCAGATGTCGAGCAGCACAAGCCCAGGTTGCTCCGCTTCGATCATTTCCAGGACGCAAGTGGCATCAGCGGTATCGAGTACCCGATATCCCTCGTCCGTCAGCACTTCTTTAACCGATTCCCGAACCTTGTCCTCGTCATCGACAACAAGGATGGTTTTCTGAGATGATAACTCCTTCACCGCCCCTCCATTTTTCATAGCTGCGCAGCCTTCCTTTTAAACTCGCGTAGCGCGCCCTGCTCCCGCACCGGAAACTCTATCACGAACCTTGTGCCGCGTGGTTCGTTGTTCCGCACCCGAATATAACCTCGATGATCTTCGACAATTTGATTGACGATGGTGAGCCCCAGACCGGTACCCTGTTTTTTTGTGGAAAATCCAGGCTCGAATATTCTAACTCGAGCTTCCGCCGCCATGCCGCAACCATCGTCGGCAACTTCAAGGTAGACCGTGTTCCGAGTGCAATCATAAGCAGTCGATATCTGCACATGGCCGTGGCCGCCAACGGCGGCCACGGCGTTGTCTAATAAGTTGATCATTACCCGTTTGATTTGCTCCTGATCGAGCTCCAGCGCCGGCAACTCTCCCTGCCGGAATTCAAAATCGATATGGTTATGTCCTTCCTTAAACAGGAATAGCGCGTCCTGAACAATCACGTTTAGGTCGTTGGGCACCGGCTGAGCCGTAGGTAGTCTTGCGAATTGCGAAAACTCATTCACCAGATTCTTGAGCTCGACCACCTGCTGGATGATCGTCGTCGTGCATTTGTCCAGTACCGCGCCATCCCCTTGCAACAGCTTAGCATAGCGTTTGCGCAGTCTCTCGGCCGAGAGCTGTATCGGCGTGAGCGGATTCTTGATTTCGTGCGCGATTCGCCGCGCCACTTCGCGCCACGCTTCCATCCTCTGTACTTTTTGAATCTGGGTAATGTCTTCGAGAAAAATCATGATACCTAAGCTGTCATTAGCATCATCTCTGAGGGTAGCGGCGGTCGCGAATACGGTAAGGAGATGGTCCGGTAGCTGTATCTGCAATTCAGTCTCGCTGCTTTCGCGATCTTTGAGGTTGTTGATCAAGTCGCGCATGACCATTAGCGGCTCGGTTTCAAACGCTTCCCTGTAGGATTTTCCGAGAGCATCAGAACCATCCACACCTAACATTTGTTCGGCCGCCTTGTTCCAAGAAGTGATCTTGCCATTCGGATCGACAGCAATGACTCCTGCGGTAATATTAGCGAGAAGTGTTTCAACGAACTTGCCGCGGCGCAACAATTCCAGGTTGCTCTTCTTTAAGTCTCGGGTCATCTGGTTGAAAGACTCAACCAAGGTTCCTAACTCGTCGTCGCCGGCCGCCTCAATTTGATAATCCCAGTTGCCATGAGCGACTTCGTGAGTCCCCGCTGCCACCTGCTGAATCGGGATCGTGATTCCTTTGGCAAGATAAAGGCCGAACCAAGTCGCGGCGAAGATAATCACCAGGGTAATTAATAGCAGCGTCAGAATGTAACTGTTTTTCACCGGATTCTTCAGAAAACCAAGGTGTTTGTACTGCTCATAGGACCGGGAGATTTCAAGCGCGCGTTTGGTGATGCTCTTCGGCACGTAATAATCGACTACGACGACTCCCTGAATCCGCTTGCCGCTGTCATAGATCGGAACACCGCCGCGAATAACGTCGCCCTCGCCAAAAGCCTGAGTTCGAGTGACTTCCAGGCCGCGCAGCGCGCGGTTAAGGAAATCGGCTTCAGCCTTGATGCTAACTCCAGTGGGTACCTGGTCATTGAAAGCCACTACTACCGGCAGGTGATCTGGTGAAAATAATTCCACAGTCCCGAGATTGTACTCACGCTGCTTGATCTGGATAAATTCTTTAAGATCGCTCCGCCGGCCGATCTCGAACAGCTCTTGTTCAGTGACGCGCCGGCTCAGCTGCCGTGCATAGAAAAGCGCGTTGTTTGCCGAGTTTTGATAATAGGTCTGGCCGATTTCCAAAGATCCCTGAAGCGCGGTCTCGACCTGTATATCGAACCACCTTTCAAAGGAGCGGGTGACGAATCCCCCGGCAATGACGAACAGCAACAGTGTCGGAATCAGCGATAGGCCGACAAATGCAATCACCAGGCGAACCCTAAGTCGCGAGCCGAGGATCCGCCGTTTGCGTTCGAATACCAGCTTCACCAGGTTTCTGACGACCAGAAAAACCAGGAGAATCAGAAGAATGATGTTGATGTTGATTAAGAGAAAGAAAACTATGTTATTGCTGAGAGAATATTCCGAGGAAACATCGGGAAGCTGCACCTCGAAGAATGCGAACGCCAGCACCACCAGTGAAGTGATGAGAATCGCCAGTCCTTCACGCTTTCGCCGTTTAGTTTCATCCAACGTGGGCGTGTCGCTGATCTGCTGTTCGGTTTTGAAGGTTTTGCCCATGGCCTTGCTAAGAGATTAAAATGCAAGAGGAATTTTATCTCCTAAAGAGATAGAGAACAAGGCTGATGAGAATGCTGATAACAATGCACGTGGTGATGGGAAAGTAAAAACTGAAGCGACCTCGCTGGATGTAGATATCACCCGGCAAATGCCCCAGCCAAGGGATTTTTCCACCAAATGTAAACAGTACTCCGACGGCAATGATTGCGACCCCCAGAATGATCAAAGTTCTACCGAACTCAGGCATAGGGTTCGATCCGCTGGTTGGGAAGGATTTCAGGTCGTTGCTACTTCAAAACAAACTAGGTTGGTTCTTCGGAGCACTGCCCTTCTGTCCCTTAGGTTTTTGGCCGAAGTGATGGTAAGCCAAGGGCGTCGCCATACGCCCTCTAGGCGTTCGTTGGATGAAACCCGCCTGAATCAAAAATGGCTCATAGACATCTTCAATGGTGTCTTTTTCTTCGCCAATGGCCGCTGCCAGAGTCTCGATTCCAACCGGTCCTCCGGAGAACTTTTCGATCAGGGTCAATACCAACATGGTATCCATTTTATCGAGGCCAATGGAGTCAACCTCCAACATCTGTAACGCTTCGACCGTCACCGCGAGCGTAATTCGTCCGGCTGCTTTGACCTGCGCATAGTCGCGCACACGGCGTAGCAGGCGGTTGGCGATTCGTGGGGTGCCGCGCGACCGCCGCGCGATCTCGGCGATTCCGTCCTGTTCGCCAGCCACGCCGAGAATAACAGCTGAGCGCTGGAGAAGATCAGCAAGGGTTTCCGGTGAATAAAAATCCAACCGGAAGCTCAGGCCGAAGCGATCCCGCAGCGGCGAGGTCAGCAGACCTGATCTTGTCGTTGCACCAATCAAAGTAAATGGCTTCAACTCGAGCTTGATGGATCGGGCCGCCGGACCTTGTCCAATCATGATATCGATTTGAAAGTCTTCCATGGCGGGATATAGAACCTCTTCGACAATATGGTTGAGGCGATGAATTTCATCGATGAACAAGATATCGCCTTCCTCCAAATTAGTGAGAATCGCCGCCAGATCACCGGCACGTTCGATAACCGGCCCTGAAGTCCCTTTGATATTGACGCCCATCTCACGGGCGATGATGTAGGCCAGGGATGTTTTTCCTAATCCTGGCGGGCCATGAAACAAAAGGTGGTCCAAAACCTCGCCACGACCGCGGGCTGCCTCGATGGCTACTTTAAGGTTTTCTTTGACGCGATCTTGGCCGACGTATTCCTCGAATCCACGGGGCCGCAGATTTACCTCGTAGTTTAGATCCTCATCGCTTCGCGCCGGCGAGATCTCCCGCGATTCCGAGGATTTGTCCGAATCGATGATGGGTGAGTGGGCCATAATCAGTGTCAGCGACTCATGCGCCGAAGTACTTCTTTAATCACCTGCTCGAGACTGTGATTGCCCGCTTGAACGCAGTCACGCACGTTCTTTTCAACTTCCACTTTACGATAGCCCAGGTTAACAAGAGCCGAAACAGCGTCTTGGAGCAGCTGCGGGTCGCGCCCTTGCGCCGGAGTTTCTGTGCCCTGAGCTTCGAGAAGCGCAAAGCGATCACGAAGCTCGACGATCATGCGCTCCGCAAGTTTCTTGCCCACGCCAGGGATCGATACCAAGCGCAACTGATCGCCTCCCTTGATTGCACGGGTGAGTTCATCGGCGGGGATTCCCGACAAAATGTTTAGCGCAAGTTTAGGCCCGATGCCGGCAACGCCGTTGAGTTGCAAGAAAACTTGTTTTTCCGCCGGTTCCTGGAAGCCGAAAAGCTGTAGGGCATCCTCGCGCAAGTGAGTGTGAATATGCAGCCGGACCGGCGCGCCGATCTCCGGCAGATGATAAAAGACATTGAGCGGGATGAAGACCTGATAACCGACTCCGCCGACATCGACGACGATTTCTCCTGCAACCTTGTGCGCCAGAGTGCCGCTGATTTGAGCGATCACGACTGCTTAATCTTTCGGTTAATTTCAACGCCGTTCGGCATCTCAAGGAAGGATCGACTTGCGCGGCCGCAACGGCGCAATGGTTCTTGGCAGGGCTTCGATGAGACGCGCGCGCAACACCTGCATATGAAGATGGCAAATAGCCGCGGCAAGCGCGTCCGCGGCGTCGGCCGGCAACTTGCCGCGAAGCCGCAGCAAAGACGCAATCATCATTTGTACCTGCTGTTTAGTGGCATGGCCGTAGCCTACCACCGCGGCCTTGATCTCAACGGCGGCATACTCATGAACTGCCAAGCTCCGTCGCGCGGCGGCAAGAATGGCTACGCCGCGCGCCTGACCGAGCTTAAGCGCGCTCTGCGCGTTTCGGGCGAAAAAAATCCGCTCGACGCAAACACCATCCGGATTATAGGAATCGATCACTTCCTCAAGGCCGCGGTAAATGCGCTCCAGCCGAGCCGCCTGCCCCTGAGTGCCCGCCGTAATCACCGTGCCATGCGCCAGATGGATCAATGAAGTGCCTGTCCGCCTCAACGACCCCCCACCCGGTGATTGCCGAACCGGGATCGATACCGAGAACCCTGCGCGCCAGCGGCTGTGCATCAGCTCTGCGCCGGACAGGCGAAGCCCAGCTCAACTAGCCTTCTCCATTAACTCACTCGGGATGTTGAAGTTAGCCGAAACGCTCTGGACATCGTCATGATCTTCAAGTTCCTCGGTAAGCTTCAAAATCTGTTCGACGTTCTTCTCGTCGACATCAACAGTGTTCTTCGGCACCATGGTAATTTGCGCGCTGGCAATCGCGACTTTCTCGAGCTCGAGCCGTTCCTTGACCTTGTCGAACTCTTCGACGGTTGTAATCACTTCGAAAATTTCATCTTCATCCCTAACATCCTCGGCCCCGGCATCAAGAACAATTGACATCAACCGATCCTCATCAACTTGAGTTTTCTCAATCGTGATCAGGCCCTTTTTGTCGAACATCCAGGCGACGCAGCCGGCCTCGCCCATATTGCCGCCGTGTTTTGTAAACAGGCGACGAATCTCCGAAACGGTGCGATTTTTGTTATCCGTCAGCACATGCGCCAATATGGCTGCACCACCCGGCCCATATCCTTCGTATTGAATCTCGTCGTAGGTGACACCTTCAAGCTCGCCGGTTCCCTTTTTGATCGCCCGATCGATGTTCTCGGTGGGCATACTTGCAGACCGAGCCGTGAGTACCGCAGTGCGCAGGCGCGGATTCGCATTAATATCGCCACCGCCCATTCGCGCCGCAACCGTAATCTCCTTGATCAGCTTGGTGAAGAGCTTGCCTTTCTTCGCGTCTTTTGCAGCTTTCTTGTGCTTGATCGTGCTCCATTTTGAATGGCCTGACATAAACTAAGACACTCCCTTGTAAGTTGTCGGTAAAGTAGCACAATCTCTGCGCTGCGTAAACGGCGCTTAGTTGTTGAAAATGCGCCTTTTGAAAGCATTCTAATTGACCAATCGAGCAAAACCACGTAGTGTGAAGCACGTTTTCATGAGCTCAATAGGAACTCACATAGCCAAGATCTGCATTCCGCCTTGCCAACTGGCGTCATAAGCCTTCCAATAGACCGAAAATCTTCGCAGAGCCGTTTACTCAATCGTAATACAGGGAGTGAAACAAATCATGTCATTTTACATCAGCGAACTCGCCGCGTTCGCCGCCTTTTTCGTGTATGGCAGTTTTTTCGAATGGACTTTACATAAATATCTTATGCATCAGCCGCGCTGGAAATATCCATTTCGTGCCCACGCATTGGTGCACCATGGTCTCTTCCGCACAGGTGGCGATTACTTTCTTTCGGATAAGAAATATCTCAAGAAGGTTCGCTTCGCCTGGTGGAACGCACCGCTGATCATCGCTCTTCACTTTCCTGCGATACTTCTTATACAAAGCCTTGTTGGCGCCCCTATACTCGCCGGCGCGTGCGCGGCCATGGCGGTTTATTATGCGCTTTACGAGTATCTGCACTACTGCATGCACATTCCCACGGGGCGGCGCCTCGAGCAGACTCGGTGGTTTCGCTGGCTCGACGCGCATCATCATATGCATCACAAACGACACCTAAGCAATCTCAATGTTGTTTTGCCGTTGGCGGATGCCGTATTCGGTAGTCTGATAAGCGCACAAGAAAGAGTTCCTACTCCGGATCGGCAGCAGGGGGCCCACAGGATGGAAGCCTTGCTAGGTAGTCGATGATTTGGGCATGTCGAACGGGACTCCGTTTCGATGTGCTTTGGTGGCGCCAGGGATTCGATAAACATCGATCCTGACGATTTTGCCTGGAGGGGATCTTGAAGCCGATTTCCAATTTGCAGCTCGTTTTCCTCTCGATAACGGTCATCTACCTGGCAGCATGTTCCTTGCCGGCCTCGAGAGTCCCTCCTCCTGTAACCGCGCCGCGCGTCAGTCAAACCGGCATCGCTTCATGGTATGGGCCCGGTTTTCACGGCAAGACTACTGCCAGCGGCGTCATCTATAATCAACACGATCTCACGGCGGCGCATCAAACATTGCCGCTCGGCACTCGAGTGCTGGTAACCAACTTAGATAATGGCAGAGCCATAGAAGTTCTGATCAACGATCGTGGCCCCTTCGCGAAGGGAAGAATTATAGATTTATCCTATGCGGCGGCGGAAGCACTCGGCGTGATTGGTCCCGGAACCATTCCGGTGCGGATCGAAGTTGTCGGTGACCGCGCTGACAAAATATCCTTGATTAAAGATTCACTCGACTACACGCTTCAGCTAGGCTCGTTTTCAGTACTCGAGAATGCTCGCCAGCTGCGCGACCGGGTCGCCTCGAAGTTTTCCGAGGTCGCCATTGTCCCGTTGAACACCGGCGCGAGCACGTTTTATCGTGTCCAACTCGGACAATTTTCTACTCGGTCCAGAGCCGAAGAACAAGCGCGACGGGTGACACAGGAGGGCTATCCGGTTGTTATTTTAGAGAAGTGGTAGATCAGTGCGGTCGCAACGCCTTATACCCACGCACGGTTTTCAGGCTCTTTGTTAATTGTTGCCGGTTCTTCAGAGGCGGCGACGCAGTCGGCAGCAAGCGATTTTCTGCTCAGGCCAAAGTTTCACTGTCAGGTTTTACGTTAGACGTCCCGAGGACGGGCAGATCGGGTTGTTGACAAATCGCGGTCCCGAATCGATGCCATTGATTCGGCAGAATGGATCAATGGCCGAGCAGATAATAGCGGCCATCTTGTCTTTTTACCCGTTCGTCGCGGATTAGCTTCTCCAGATGCGCCTGAACTGAAAACTCCGCCACCCTTTGCAGGCCGGCGGACACATCCACATAGATGGATTGGGTGATATCCCCGATGGTATTAAGTCCCTTGCGCAAGGCATCGACCACCTGCTTCTCGCGCATCATCCGATGCCGCAAGTATTCCCTGATCTTTGCCTCCGGTTTGCCAACCAAAGGCCCGTGTCCGGGCAGAATCAAATCGATATTGAACTCCAACAGCCGCTCCAACGATTGCAAGTAATCGGTCATGTTACCATCAGGCGGATGAATCACGGCCGTTCCGTATCCCAAAATGTTGTCACCGCTAAACAGCACCTTCTCGCCTGATTCATAGAAACAGCAGTGGCCCGATTCATGACCTGGAGTGTGCAGCACTTGGAGCTCGCCGCCACCAAACGGAATCCGATCTTGGTCATCGTACCGAAAGTCCTCCCCGCCCAGATAGCCTGCGCGCGAACGGTGAATGCCGAGCTTTGCGGCGGTGCGCTTCTTAAGAGCCAATGCCCCACCACAGTGATCGATATGGATATGCGTCAGAAGGATCTTTTCGATTTTTTTGACACCCATGGCTTCGGCCTGTTCGATGATGCCATCCATGTTTCCGTCTGAGCTCAGCGCCACATCGATGACAACCGCGCTGTCCTTGCCGACGATATATTGGTTGGTCCCCTGCAACGTCATCATGCCTGGATTAGCCGCGGTAAAATTTGCGATGTGAGCTGGTTGATTCATTATCGGCCTTTCAACGGCGTAAGTATTTCCACGGAGTAGTCGCGCAGAGCCGAAGAGAAGCGCCAGACCCGGTCCGATTAACCCAAGCGCTTGTCTCCGATTCATCGGCATTGGTCGGGAATGCCAGGGGCTGGCCCAAGCTCAATCTTCCTGGAGTGTTCGAATCTTCTTTCAGCGGTCAGCTCTGTAGGAGTTGCCTGAGCACGAACTCCAAGATTCCGCCGTGACGGTAGTATTCAAGCTCGGCCGGGGTATCGATGCGGCAAATAACCGTGAACTCTTGAACCTCGCCGTCATCCCTCGTCGCTCTCACGGTAAGAGTTTGTCTCAACTTGAGGCCGGCCGAGATGCCGACGATTTCGAAAGTCTCAAAGCCGGTAAGATTATGATACTTCAGGTTTTCACCAGACTTGAACTGCAGCGGCACGATTCCCATGCCAATCAAGTTACTACGGTGAATACGTTCATAACTCTCGGCGATAACTGCTTTCACACCTAACAAGCGCGGGCCTTTGGCGGCCCAGTCACGCGAGGAACCGGAGCCGTACTCCTTTCCAGCGACAACTATGAGCGGGATACCTTCCTTTTGATACTGCATCGCGGCGTCGTAGATTGACATTGGCTTCTTGTCCGGCAAATGAACCGTCACGCCGCCTTCAGTGTCCGGCGCCAGCATATTTTTCAAACGGATATTTGCAAATGTTCCGCGCATCATGACTTCATGATTACCGCGACGAGCGCCATACTGGTTAAAGTCTTTGGGCAAAACATCATTGTTGGTGAGGTAGCGCGCCGCCGGGCCGTTTCTCTCGATGGAACCCGCCGGCGAAATATGATCGGTGGTAACCGAATCACCGAGCAGCGCTAAGACACGCGCTCCTTTGATCTCCTTGAGCTCGGCCGGGGTTCTCGACATCCCGGCGAAGTAGGGCGCTTCACGCACGTATGTCGACTGGGGATCCCATTGGAAGAGCTCGCCCTGCGGCACCGGCATGTTCTTCCACTGCTCATCGCCTTCGGTGGCCTGACTATATTCCTTTTTAAACATCTCCGACCGCACCGATTTACGCATAGTCTCTTGAACTTCTTGGGGCGTCGGCCAAATGTCTCGCAAATAAACCGGCTTACCCTCCAAATCATTTCCCAGCGGTTCGCTATAGAGATCGGTATCCATACTACCGGCCAACGCATAGGCAACTACCAGAGGCGGTGAGGCGAGATAATTGGCGCGGACATTAGGATGAATACGGCCTTCGAAGTTTCGGTTGCCGGATAACACCGCAGCGGCAACCAAGTCCCCGTCCTGAATCGCGTTAACCACTGGTTCAGGCAGTGGTCCGCTATTGCCGATGCAGGTGGTGCAGCCATAGCCAACCAGATGAAATCCGATAGCTTCCAAGTACGGCAGAAGGCCGCTATCCTTTAGATACTCGGTCACCACCTTCGACCCAGGTGCCAGACTGGTTTTCACCCAGGGTTTACTCGCCAGGCCCTTCTCTGCGGCCTTTTTGGCCAGCAATCCGGCGCCGATCATGACCGACGGATTTGATGTGTTCGTGCAACTCGTGATCGCCGAGATGACAACCGAGCCATGCGTGAGCGCGAACTTGTCGCCATTATTCTGCACGGTGACCGTCTTGTTGACATCCCCACCCTTCATCAGAGAGGGCAACACTTCTTTGAATGATTTCTTGCTTTCGGTCAGCGGTATCCGATCTTGCGGCCGGCGCGGACCCGACAAGCTCGGCACCACCGTTGCCAGATCAAGCTCGAGTGAATCGGTGAACATAGGATCGGCCGAAGAATCGGTGCGGAACATGCCTTGCTCTTTGGCATAGCTTTCAACCAGGTTGATGAGGTGTCGGTCCCGGCCGGTTAGTTCCAAGTAGCGCAAGGTCTCGTCGTCAATTGGGAAGTACCCAATGGTCGCGCCGTATTCAGGCCCCATGTTGCCGATGGTCGCGCGATCGGCCAAGCTCAGACTAGACAAACCTGCGCCGTAAAACTCGACGAACTTCTCAACCACTCCCTTTTTCCTGAGCATCTGCACAACCGTCAAAACCAGATCCGTTGCGGTTGCTCCCTCCGGAAGTTTGCCGTGCAGCTTAAAACCGATCACTTCGGGGATGAGCATGATGATCGGCTGGCCAAGCAGCGCCGCTTCCGCTTCGATGCCACCTACTCCCCAGCCGACGACACCCAAACCATTGATCATGGTGGTGTGTGAGTCGGTGCCGACAACGGTATCAGGATACGCGAAGTGCGCGCCGTCTTTTTGCGCGCGGAAAACCACCGGCGCCAGATATTCGAGGTTCACCTGATGGCAAATTCCGGTATCGGGCGGGATCAGGCGGAAATTGTCAAAAGCCGTTTGGCCCCATCTTAAGAATGCATAACGTTCGACATTTCGCTTGAACTCTATTTCCGAATTCTTGTGCAACGCATCCGCGCTGCCGAAAAAATCGACTTGGACGGAATGATCAATCACCAGATCGACAGGAGCTAGCGGATTGATTTTCGTCGGATCGCCGCCTAAACGCTTCATCGCCTCGCGCATCGCCGCGAGATCGACCACGGCGGGAACTCCAGTTAGATCCTGCATCAGCACCCGCGCCGGCATAAACGCAATCTCTTTTTCCGACTTAACCTTCGGGTTCCAATTTGCAAGCGCTTCAATGTCGCCCTTGGTAACGTGATGGTTGTCTTCCTGCCTTAACAGGTTTTCCAATAAAACCTTGAGAGAAACAGGCAATCGAGAAATGTTCTGAAAGCCCGCGTTCTCTAGCAGATCGAGCCGGAAAATATCATAGCCTCGATCGCCCACTCTCAGCACCTTGCGCGTGCCGAAGCTGTCCACATACTTCTGTGCCATTGACTGCTCCTTGTATCTCTAACGGAACCTCGGTGAGTCGTCCTATTTTGTAGCTAGCCCGACAGGATAAAGCAACAGGAAGGTTGCAATGGAGGGGTGCGGAGAAAACCCGAGCTATACCCAGTGCCGGCTGCCGCGGCGGGAAATCTTTCAAAACCTATCTCAATAACGATTTACCAGCCGCACATCGCGCACGGCGCCGCAAGGATCACCCGCCCTCTTCTAGATATACTTGGCTCCAATCTCGATACTTTTCTTCTGTTCCATAATATCATCGGTTTTTTGCATCTGGCGGTCCCAGGTCCTCGCCGGCCCCGGGCTGCCGCGCAAAGGTAGTCGGTTCAAACGACAGCCGACAGCTTCGAACGTGTGTTGTGAATTTTTCTTTCGCGTTGGTATTCATGCCCTCGGGGTCGCAACCTTCGAACCATCAGAGAATCAAAATAGCTATTGTGCGGCGGCTCAAGGCTCCTGGATCGGTCGTGGATTGTGCGGAATAACGACATCATGCGATCGGAATTGTTGCGGCGTCAAGACATTGACATAGTTAGCAGAATACAAATTGGACTGTTATCGGCACTCCACTCCCATGTTCGAACCTGCTATGCTCAGGCAATAATGTAAATGGAGGACTTATGAACGCAGCGTATTTCGCGCGAGTATTAATCTTGTCTATGTGCGTCGCCCTGGTCGGCGCTTCCGGGGCGGCACAAGCGCAGCCGGCGAAAAGCTATGAGCCCGAGGTCGGCCAAGAAGGAAAGGATGTGGTCTGGGTGCCGACGCCTCAGGCTCTGGTCGACAAGATGCTCGATATGGCAAAAGTCACCGCCAAAGATTATGTCATCGATCTGGGTTCGGGCGATGGCCGCACTGTAATTACGGCAGCTAAACGCGGCGCCAAGGCTCACGGCATCGAATACAATCCGGACATGGTCGAGCTCGCCAAGCGCAATGCCGCCAAAGAAGGCGTCAGCGACCGAGCCACCTTTGCTAAGGCGGACTTGTTCGAAAGCGATTTCTCACAGGCTCAGGTAATCACGATGTTTCTCCTGTCGAGCATCAATATGAAGCTCCGCCCTAAGATTCTCGATCTCAAACCGGGAACGCGCATCGTTTCGAATACTTTCGATATGGGAGAATGGAAGGCGGATGAAACGGGCAGGGCCGATAATTGCAATGGTTATTGCACAGCCTACCTGTGGATCGTGCCGGCGAAGGTAGACGGGACGTGGAAGCTGCCTAATGGCGAGCTGACGCTTAAACAAACCTTTCAGATGATCAGCGGCACTCTAAAATCCGGCAACGTCATCACACCGGTCAACGGCAAACTAAACGGCGAGGAGATTACCTTCACTGCCGGCGAGGGACAATACAACGGGCGGGTTAACGGCAACTCGATGAACGGATCGCTCAAATCCGGCGGCAAATGGAGCGCCACGAAGCGGTAAAGCGTGACCAGAACCCTGGAGTAGATCAATTTGCTGCCGCCGACTTCAAGCGCGGCATTCTGCTTATCGCTCCAGGTTGGTACCCGCGCGCCGGCATCTCAACAGCTCACAAAAACGCGGCCCAAGTCTTTTGACTTGGGCCTTAGTTTCTCTCGCTGCTTGGACGAATGACACAAACAACCCATCCAACTTCTTCGCGCCGCCTAGGAGCGCCAAGTTATCCTGCTCTTCCTTTCTAGACAATTGCGCATCGCTAAGGTATGAATCGATCGTTTTGTCTGCTCTATTCTCCGGTCGATACTGCCAGTATCACCGATCTGGGAGGATTAGATGATTGTATCGCGTTTATCCAGCAGTTTATCATTGGCGCTTGGCCTTTCTCTGATTACCGCAATCGGATTTGCCCAGCCGGCAAAGCAATACGAACCGCAGGTCGGCCAAGAAGGCAAGGACGTGGTCTGGGTGCCGACGCCTCAGGCTCTGGTCGACAAGATGCTCGATATGGCAAAAGTCACCGCCAAAGATTATGTCATCGATCTGGGTTCGGGCGATGGCCGCACTGTAATTACGGCAGCTAAACGCGGCGCCAAGGCTCACGGCATCGAATACAATCCGGACATGGTCGAGCTCGCCAAGCGCAATGCCGCCAAAGAAGGCGTCAGCGACCGAGCCACCTTTGCTAAGGCGGACTTGTTCGAAAGCGATTTCTCGCAAGCTCAGGTGATCACCATGTTCCTCCTGCCCAGTATCAACCTCAAACTTCGTCCCAAGATCCTCGACTTAAAACCCGGCACGCGCATTGTATCGAATTCTTTTGATATGGAAGAATGGAAGCCTGACGAAACCGCCAACGCGGAAGGATGCAGCAACTGGTGCACAGCCTACCTGTGGATCGTGCCGGCGAAAATAAACGGAACCTGGAAGCTGCCTAATGGCGAGATGACGCTTAAACAAACCTTTCAGATGATCAGCGGCACTCTGAAATCCGGCAACGTCGTCACACCGGTCAACGGCAAACTAAACGGCGAGGAGATTACCTTCACTGCCGGCGAGGGACAATACAACGGGCGGGTTAACGGCAACTCGATGAACGGATCGCTCAAATCCGGCGGCAAATGGACCGCCACTCGGGCCGGGAGGTAAAAGAACAATAGACTGACGTGACGTGGTCATAACCAGCTGGGTTGCGAGTTATCCATCACAGCTGCCTGGGTTCGCCGCCAAACGGCAGCCATTGCACAAGCTGCACCTCACACCCCTAGATGAACGGGAATCCCTTCCCGCTACTATTTTGATTGTTGCAGTTCGGAGGTGGTGAGGCTCCGGTCATCGACCGGAGCCTTTACTACATTACGGAAAAACTGAACAACGATTTGATGCGATCAGGCCGCAAGCCGATGCGAGCTACCGTTTCTAACCTTCTGGTATTTACCTCTTTCTAATCGCTTGACTCTTCCTTCCTTTGCCCATCTGGAAAGCGCCAGTCGAAGGTAAACCGACGGTTTTTTGGTGCGCGTCGCCGCCTTGATAAATTCCTTGCTGGTAAATGTTTCGGGCAGCCCGCCTAGCACCTCGGCGAGATCTGTTTTTCCGCGTGGTCGACCTTTTCTTCTCGCATTCCTATTGTGATCATCACGCAGCAGAGCCAGGACGGACTCATAGCGCTTCAACTCTTTCTCCAAGTCGGCTACTTCGAGAGCCTTTTCAGAGATTGCCACTTTGAGTTCATTTATATTTTCCATAACCGCGGCTTCGAGATTTACTGACATAACACGATACCTCCTGGCTGAAGAGTATGTAATCTGGCGCCTCAACTCAAGATAGCTTCAACATAAATCCTTTATTTGTAATATTTCCCGGATGCGGATCAGTGTAGCATCGCGTCTAGTGAAAGTTTGAAGGGGGAACGCTACAAACAAAGAATGGCCACGCCTGAAATCAAATTTTGCAGCGGTGAAAACATCGCGAATACTCGGCGCGCGGAGAGCATCAGCTCATAGTATAAGTAAGCCGGATTAACCAGGTGGACGTTACACGCCGCCGAATCCTTCATCCTGCGCTTCAGCCAACAACCAGGGATCTTTGACTTCAGTGCTTGGGCCTCTGCCGCTAAGAACATTGACAACTTCACGCGCCGCATGTGTCTGGCAATCGATGTAGGACTCATCGGAGTTCGCGGCGGTGTGACATGTTACGATTACATTTGGAAGGGTAAGAATCTTGTGGTCCGGCGGCAACGGTTCCGGTTCGGTAACGTCTAGGGCCGCTCCGGCCAATTCTCCAGCCATCAGCGCTTCATACAAACCCTCAGTGTCGACCAGACCGCCGCGCGCGCAATTGATCAAGTAGGCGGTTTTTTTCATGGCTTTGAACTGGGGCGTACTAAACATTTTGCGGGTTTGTCTCGTGAGAGGCGCATGAAGGCTGATGAAGTCCGATGTTGCAACCAGCTCATCAAACGACACCAGCTTTACGCCGAGGGACTGGGCAACTTTGGAATCCAGATACGGATCGACGGCTTGTACATTCAGCCTCATTCCGTGGGCTCGCGGCGCCACTTGTCGACCGACATGGCCGAGCCCGACGATCCCCAACGTGCGCCCCTGAATGCGATAAACCCGGCCGCGATAGGCATGCAGTTCGGCAGTATGCCGCCGCCATTTACCGTCGCGCACGTACTGATTCATGCGCACGAGCTTTCTCGAGATAGCGATCAGTAGTCCGATCGTCTGTTCCGATACTTCGATGGAATTGCAGCCAGCCGCATTGCAGATAATCATCCCGTGATCGGAAGCTGCTTTAAGATCCATCCGATCGACTCCGACACCGGTGCGGCAGACAACTTTACAACGCTTGAGTTGTGAAATGATCTCTCTTGTTAACGGCACCGAGCCATGCATGATGATGCCATCGGCATCTTTGCCCATTTCGACTACCTCGGCATCGTTGGTCGGCCGCCTGATCGTCATATCGGCATCGATTTCCGCCAAGATCGGCTTGATCAGCTCCACCGGCACATCATTGCTGCCAAAATAAACCACATGAAATTTGCCCATCTCAAACCTCCATTTCATACGAACAGATCGGATTAAACATAAAAATTTGCGCCGCGTCTCAGCGCACTATCGCTTCTCTTGAAGTCCACCGTGCAATCGCGAAGTTGACCGGTGCCAGACGCTATGCGCCTAATCAATAGAAATGGTCCAATGATCCGCGCCGCGACATTCCACGATCGCGGTTCTCCGCCGTCGAAACATTCTGAAAAGTTCTGAATCCAGGCTGTTCAAAGGCTCAGACGCAAGGTCCGCAATTGATCAGAGCGGCGTACTGCTGATTACTTATTTGCAAAGCCAAGTGATCCCTACGAGCGTGCGAGTTTTTTCGACAAGCTGCTAGTGCGTCACCTTCATGCCGAACAGCTTCATGGCGTTGCCGCCGAGAATCTTATCTTTGTCTCTATCGCTCAAGCCGCGCATGGCTCTGATCGGCGCAACCGTGTTAGGCCAGGTCGAGATCGCGTCGCCATGATCGAAATCGCTGCCGATGATGATGTTGTGGTCGGGCCAAATTTCCACGATTTTCGGCAGATAATCTTCCCAGGCAATGGCCGCGACATACAGCTGCTCGAAGTAAGCGCTCGGTTCTTTCTTCAAGCGATCTCTGCCTTTGAAGAAATCGTTCACCGATGTCGTCCCCGGCGACTCGGATAACGTGTGATGATTCAACGTCTTCATTAGCCACGGCACCCAACCAATGCCCCCCTCGAAGAAGGCAAACCGCAAGTTTGGAAATCGATCCAGCGTACCGCTCATGATAAGTCGCGCCGCGCTCACCATATAAGTCAGCGGAAAACCGAGCGCGGTGGCGAGCATTTTAAAACCATCGTAGCGTTCGCTGCCGACCAGCCAGGGGTGACAATCCTGGGCTTCGAAGATGCGCGTTCCGGGATGAACCAAAACCGGCACATCCAGCTTGCAGACCTCTTCGTAGAAAGGCCAGAGCACCTCGGCGTCGAGATCGCAGTTTTGATGACCACCCATCAATTTTACGCCTTTGAAGCCAAGTTCCGTCACAGAGCGCCTCAGTTCACGCACAGCCTCAGCGACGTCAGGCAAATACACCCAGGAGATCGGGATGAATCGGTCGCTGCCGCCAATATCCTCGGCAACCGTATCGTTGTAGGCGCGCGCCATGGCATTGCCCAGAGACGGCTCCACTTCGTAGATGAGCGGCCGGTTGTCAGGAATTACCACCTGGTAATCGAAGCCTTCGCGGTCCATAACGTCGTGGCGGATCTCCAGGTTCCAGCGAGTTTCGCTGAAAGAATGAATCTTCTTGCCGTCGCGGTAGTAGGTCGCGGCATCGCCGGGAAATTTCTCGCCATAGCGGATCATTTCGCCGGCGCCTTTTTTGAGCTCAACGTGCCCTCGGCCGGGATGATCGACTCGTTCGATAAAGCGCACCGGCCAATAATGAGTATCGCCATCGATATACATTTTTACCTCATTAGGAATTTTGAATCACAGGGCGGATCTTATTTGTAAGGCGATGTCAGGTCAACCAGTGCGATAACCAGATGATCTATGGATCTGCGCATAAGTTCGTTTGCCGAGACGCCTTTGACAGCCAGGCTCAAATTCTAGTAACGCTTAGATCATGGCAAAAACCAAAATCACTTTGGCATTGGGTTCTTACGACCGCCACGCGCCCCTGCTGGAAGGTTGTATTCAGCACCCGCAATTCGATGTGCAATATGTCGAGCTCGACCCGCAGCAGGGGCGCCACGAGCGCTTCCTGCGAGATTTTGAATTCGATGCTGCTGAACTGTCGCTGTCTTCCTATCTGATCGCCGTCGACCGAGGAATGCCGGTCCATGCCGTGCCGATTTTTCCAAGGCGCTTGTTCAGCCAGTCGCAAATGTATAAGAACGTTCACTGCGGCATCGATTCGCCCATGGATCTGGCCGACAAAAGGATTGCTCTGAGCGGATATCAAAATACCCTCGGCGTGCGGGCAAAAGGCGACCTGAGCCATTTTTATGGCGTGCCGCGCACAACCGTAACCTGGATAACTCCAGGCAAAGAGGTGCTGGACCTGGAGTTGCCGGGCGATGTTAAACTCGAAACCCGGAACAGCATGGATCAGATCGAAGCCGAGTTCGTCCAAGGCAAAATCCATGCAATGTTTGTCTCCCGTCTGCCGAAAGTTTTTCGCGAAGGAAACCCAAATGTCGCTCGCTTGTTCAGTGACCCGCAGGCGGAGGAGGAGCGCTACTTGGAGGCGGAGGGTTATTTTCCGATCATGCACGTGCTGGCATTCCGAAAACAACTGGCGCAACGAGAGCCGGAACTGCCTAAAGCTCTTTACGACATTTTTGAGCAGGCCCGACGCCAGGCGCTAAAGCGGTGGGCCGATCCTAATTGGTCAATGGTGATGTGGGGCAGGCGCGAGCTGGAGCGGCAAGAGACGCTTTGCAACTTCGATCCCTGGCGCAATGGGCTTGAAGCAAATCGAAAAAATATCGAGAGGTTCGCCCTGTATAGCTATGAGCAGGGACTAACCAAGCGCCATTTAACGCCGGAAGAGCTATTTGTGGCGATTGAATAAAGTCGCTGCCAATGTCACGAAACGGTTCGATCAGCGACCTAGCTTAGACGGTTATCTCCCTCGGATCGGATGTGCAGCAACAACGATGGATCAGCGCGAATCTTTTAGGGCTAACAGAATGGATGTCCGGAATCTCAAAAAATTTTATCGACATCAATCGCTGATCCGTTCCACTATTGTTCGCGTCGCATCACTATACGGCTCCGGCTGAGAATGTATCGCATTGGTCGAGATCTCGACTCTCGAGGCCGCGACGAAACCATCGAACACGTTGCTCCGCGCTGCCGTGGGTAAAGCCCTCCGGCACTACGTAACCTTGACTGCGTTTTTGAATTCGGTCATCACCGATCTGCGCGGCTGCATTCAGACCCTCCTCGATGTCTCCCTCCTCGAGAATCTTCCGATCCCGATTGGCCGTGCCCGCCCAGATCCCGGCAAGGCAGTCGGCTTGAAGTTCCACCCGCACTGAAATGGCGTTCGCTTGGGCACGGCTCGAGCGGCTCTGCAACTCGCCTGTCTTTCTCATGACACCGAGTTGATTTTGCACATGATGACCGATCTCGTGAGCGATGACATAGGCCTGCGCGAAATCTCCGGGCGCTTTGAAACGGTCGCGCAGCTCACGAAAGAATTCCAGATCGATGTAAACCCTCCTGTCCTGCGGGCAATAAAATGGTCCGGAAGCTGATTGAGCAAACCCGCAAGCAGACTCGACGGCGCCGGAAAAAAGCACCAACTTGGGCTCCTGATATTCTTGGCCATGCCGGCGGAAGATTTCTCCCCAGGTGCGTTCGGTGCTGGCAAGCACACTGGAAACAAACTGACCCATTTCATCTCTAGCGCCTTGTTGCGGAGCATGTTGGGACGGCGGTGCGCTATCGATGTTTCCTTGCAATAACACGCTGGGATCAATGCCGAAGAATAGGCCGATCAGGACGATAGCGATGGTGCCGATCCCGCCTCCGGCCAACCCCCGGGACACTCTCATGCCGCGGCGATCTTCAACGTTTGTGCTTTGGCCTTCTTGATCGAGTCGCATACGATCTCCTTCGCGGTGAACTCCAGAACCGCTACCGCGGCTGCAGCAGCAGTCTTCTCGAGAGAGTAAGTGTTTGGAACAGGCAACTTCTCTACCATGCAGATGCATAGATTTCCCCTAGCCAATAACTCCTCTTATCGAAATCTTCTCGAACCGTCTAGAGCATCTGTGTCTCACAATCGGATGGAACTCGCTGCCGCCGGTCCATCAGCGGGTGGGCGATCCGCCCTTGCGCCAATGCTTCTACTTACTCGCCAATGCTATCTACTTACTTAAGTTGCTTAGACCGCATGTATGGCTTTGCATCAAAGGCGCTCTCAGGCGGATCTTTTTGCGCGCCGCCATGCGCCTTGACAATCTCATGCATGCGTTTCAGCGATGTGATATCTTGCGGCTCGAAAGAGGCCATGTACGCGCCGTCCCACTGGCTGGCATAGGCAGTGGCGTCTTTGCTATCCATGTTGGCGGCTTTCTGAAGTATCTCGGCAACGCGGGACTTGTTTTTGGATCCATATTCGACGGTTTTCCTCATCGCCACGATAAACTTCGCTACCGCCTCGGGATTCTTCGCCAGGTAATCGCTGTACACGATCGTGACGCCAAGAATTGGCGCGGCGCTGCTCTTGGTGAGCTTTTTCCATTCATCGACGATACTCGCGAGGCGGCGCAACTTGGTTTCCTCCATCTGTGCAATCGTCACCGAGCGGATGATTGCCGCATCGATTTCCTTCTGCGTCAAGAACTGCGCCAGCCGCGCTTCGTTCCCCGGCGCGACGCTGTATTCCTTCGGTTTGATGCCGTAGTTCTGATCGAGAATCGCGGTGCTGATGGCGTGGGTTGCGCTGCCGGGCGGCGACATACCGATTTTCTTTCCCTTAAGATCGGCAGCCGTTTCAATCGGCGCGCCTTCAAGCACAACCACCTGCGCCTCGGCGATCTGCGTCGCCAATACGATCTTCACCGGCACGCCGTCAGCGGCGATGCCGATGGAATTGGTCGACGGCGCGGCAAAGGCAAGGTCGATGGCATTGGAAACGATCGCGCGAGTGGGTCCGTTAACTTCGGCAAACTTCACCCATTCAACATCGAGGCCCTCTTTCTCGGCCAATTTCATTTGCTCCAAAACTGCGCCGAATCCCAGGCTGAATCCGCTGGTCCAATAACCAACTTTAATTTTTTGAGCGAACAGTTGGCATGGCATGAAAGCCACGGCCGCGAGGACAAGTCCAGAGCAGCAATGCGCGCCTAATTATTTTCCCGACTCTCACGTTTACCTCCGTTTTTCTGGGGAGCGCGTTCCAACCGTTCCCTTCCGGTCGCTATTCAACAGTTCCAGCCTCGCGCTGCTCGCTATTCAACGTTTGCGGAACTCTGACGTTGAACGTTTGAATAGGCGGTGCGGCCGGTTGAACGGTTGAACAATTTCCTTGCACAGAGAAACACCTCGCGACGATCGTTTTTAGATAAGTCCTCTCAGTTTCTGAATATAGTTTGCGACTTCCGGCTGGGTCGTGTCGCGCGGACGCGCTAAGGTTATCGGTACGATCTCTCGGATCGTGCCGGGCCGCGGCGACATCACGGCTACTTCATCGGCGAGAATTACCGATTCCTCGACGTCGTGCGTTACGAATACCACCGTCATGCGTTTGATCTCATGTATGCGCAGCAGTTCCTCATGCATCAGCCCTCGGGTTTGCGCGTCGAGCCGAGAAAACGGTTCATCCATCAAAAGAATGCGTGGCTCGGTGACCAGGCTACGCGCCAGAGCGACACGACTGCGCATGCCGCCGGAGAGCTGATAAGGAAACGATGCTTCAAAACCATTCAAATCGACCAGTTCCAAGGCTTGGCTGGCGCGCCGAATCCTTTCACTTTTCGGCATCGCTCCCGCTTCCAAAGCGAATTCAACATTGCGCAGCGCATTGCGCCATGGCAACAATCGATCGTCTTGAAACATATAACTGATCGTGCGCCAGTCGTTGAATTCCGCGCTGGGCGCGCCGCAGATGCATACCTGGCCATGGTCCGGTTTAACAATGCCGGAGATGATGTTGAGCAACGTGCTCTTGCCTGAGCCCGATGCGCCGAGCAATCCGACGATGGCCTGATCGGCCACTGCAAGATTGACATCCTTCAGCACTTCAAGCCGGCTATCGCCGGCAGCAAAACTTTTGCTGATGCCGCTCAGGCGGATGGCGGCTGCGGGCTGCCCCGGTTCAATGCACGCTTGCTGCGCTAAACTCGGACTATCCATTGGTTTCAATAAGCGCTGATCGTCACGGTTGCGAGAGTAGAATGCGTCTCCTGAAAAGACAATTTCCGTTTTTCATTGCCCTTCCGCTTCTTTCTTCCAGCGAAACAGGTGATTCTCCAGCGGCTTTAGCAGTCCCATTTCCAAGGTGGCCATCATAACAACCAGAGTTAAAGTCCAGGCAAATACCTGGTCGGTCTGGATCAAATCCGCCGCCTGGCGCAGACGATAGCCGACTCCGCTCGAAGCGCCTATGGTCTCGGCGACCAGAGAGACGCGCCAGCCGAAGCCAAACGCTAGGCGCGCGCCGGAGAAAAAGTAAGGAAGTATGGTCGGCAGATAGATTTTGGTCATCACTTTCCATTTCGGCATGCGCAGCACCTGGGCCAACTCGATGAACTCCGCGTTGACCGTGCGCGTACCCTGCCAAACGTTGGTAATGATCAATGGCATCGCAGTCATGAACACTACGAAAATAGTCGTGGCGTTGGAGATGCCGAACCAGATGATGGCGAAGATGGCCCAGATCGCAGACGACACCGTGTTCATCACCGGGATTACCGGCTCAAAGAATTCGCCCGCCCGTTTGTTCGCTCCCAGGAAGATCCCAAGGGGCAAACTTACAAGCGCCGCAATGACAAATCCCACGGTGACCCGCCAGAGCGTAATACCGAGATTGCTCCACAGATCGCCGTTGGCGGCGATAAGTGTGAGCGCCTGCCATACTCGCGCCGGTCCGGGCAAAATGTAATGCGGCACCGATAAGGAAAACAGCCACCAGATGCCGACCAACGATGCAACGAGAACGAGACGCTGAACAAAAAGATCAAAGCGCAACCTCCGGAAGTTGGAACGTGTCCATGCATTATCCGCAACTGCCTCGGTCATTTCATTTTTCATCCGTGTTCTCTTAAAAGAGGCAAGCCCTACCGATTCTGATTATTACCCTATCCCGCCGCGCCGAATCTTGCCACAAGCCATACGCGTCTTGAGCGAATCGCAGGACTCCTCCGGGCGCGTGACTTACCTGGTGAAAATTACCGACCCATTTACAAATGACCTCGGAGCCAAGTTCTTAATCTGGTCTTGTCAGCTATATTATTCGGGGAAGAAGTCTTTCGGTGCTTTTTATCAAGCGGGAGCTGCTCGGAGCAATCGAGAGCAGGCAGGTAAGAGTAAATTAAACCAGGCCCGACGTTTGGCCTGTAACAGCGGTTGCGCTGATGCGGCAACTTCGGCTAAGAGCGACCCCATCTTCGGATGAGCCGGCTCTATGTCAGGATCAATGCCGAACCGGTCGAGCACTTCCGTGCAGATTGGCCCAACGGAACCCACGACGGCCCGCCGCAAGCCCTCACGTAGTGAATCGGCATTGTTGCTTTCCGCCGCCACTCGAAACAGATGATCAACCTGAGCGCCGTTGGTAAAAAGCACAACCTCGGCATAACCCTGCGTTATCTTCTCGATGGCTTGGCAAGCGGCGCGAAATCGTCAGATAACTTCCGTCGATCAATCGAAATTCTCGACACCCTAGCACCGCGTGGTTCTTGGCTGAAGTCAACTCGAATTCGTAAAGCCGTACTGCTGAACCGCAATTCGCTCGCCCCAAACATCGTTGGAAATATTTTTGAGGACTTTGAACCAGCTATCAAAGCAGAGTTTTCGTTTGCTCGAAGCAGGGAATTACAGGGTATAAATTGGGCGAACTCGCGCCGCCAAAACCACTGCTGGCGAGGGAGTGCATATGCCGAAAGTACGATCAGCTAAGGCGCAAGGCGCATGGTTTCTGACGAGCGTCAAGCATTGACCTTCAGATACTACCATCAAGCATTGCAAAGTCACCGCTCCAGCCGCTGCCGAAGAGCTTAAACGCTCTGACCCGGCATGTATAGAGGAATACCGCAGACCATTGTATATCTGGTATATCTCAAGGTACCAGGGTGAGTTAAAACAACTGCAATGGCCGGTGAAAGCGCAAACCGGAGAGTCGGCGACGCCAAGACGGAGGATCTGCGTCGTTTCAAGTATCGTGCAGAAGGTGGACGGCAGCGGCTTCTTCGAAAAACTCTATGCCGATCACGAGTGAGATAAGGAAGGACGTATCGAATTTCGCTTTTTATCTTTTCAACTGGAGGAGGCCGCTTATGAGGCATATCAAATTAATTGCATGGCTATCCAACTTGGTTCTGTTGGCCCTGTTCCTGGTTCGCTCGCCACTCCACGCGCAAGAATCGTTCTACAGAGGGAAAACTCTTCGCTTTATTGTCGCATACGAGCCCGGCGGCGGCTTCGACGTCTATACCCGCACAATTGCGCGCCACTTTGGCAAACATGTCCCAGGAAATCCCAACACTATCGTGGAGAATATGACTGGCGCGGTCGGCATGATCGCAGCAAATTATATTTACAATCAAGCCAAGCCCGATGGGCTAACCATCGGTCATTTTGTCGGCACGTTGATCTTACAGCATGTGCTAGGCAATGAAGCGGCAAAATTCGACGGACGCAAATTCGGTTGGCTAGGCGTACCTATCGCCGATCACGGCGTTTGCGCTCTAACCAAAGCCAGCGGCATATCGACTCTCGATGGCTGGCTAACGGCCAAGGAACCGGTGAAGATGGGCGGGCATGGACCAGGCGGGGTGACTTCCGATACAGCCCGCATTTTGCGCGACGCTCTTGGCTTACCACTTCGGGTAATCGACGGTTACAAATGCACGGGCCCGATCCGGCTTGCAGCCGAATCCGGCGAAGTCTCCGGCGGGTGCTGGGCTTGGGAGTCTATGAAACCGACTTGGGCTCAGGGCTTTGAGACCGGCCAGGTAAAAGTAGTCCTGCAAACAGCCCTCAAGGCTCATCCCGAACTGAAGGATGTTCCTGTCGCCATCGATTATGCAAAGACCAAGGAAGCGCGGCAGCTGCTGGAAGTCCTCGATCATGCTTACGGCACCAGCTTTCGCAGCTACTCCGTGCCGCCCGGGACACCGAAAGACCGGCTAGGGGTTCTACAAAAAGCATTTCTCGACACCTTGAAGGACCCGGAGTTTCTTGCAGATGCGAAGAAAGCGAAACTCGACATTGCTCCCATCGACGGTGCTGCAACCGCCAAGACGCTCGCCGGTTTCTATGATCTCGATGCTCCGATAGTCGCCAAACTCAAAAAAGTCTTACTTTCGGATGTGAGTGGCAGGGAAACACCGCAATGACGACAATCCACACCCAGCTATTGAGTTTTACAACCACGGACGACGAAACTCTGCACGGTCTCCTCTTCACACCGGCGGATAAGTTGTCCAATCTCGCATTGCTCTTCGTGCATGGGGTAGCGATGAATTTCTATCTGCCGCCTCTTGCTGTTTTCGGGCAAGCTATCGCCGAACGCGGCTATCACGGCTTTGTCATCAACACCCGCGGACACGATTGGATAAACCGCGCCGGAAATTTGACCGCCTTCGGCGGTGCCGCCTATGAAACTTTCGAAGACAGCGCGCTCGATCTCGATGGCGCGTTGGAGTGCCTAACTCGGCAGGGCTACAAGCGCTTCATCCTAATTGGCCACAGCTTGGGTTGTATCAAATCGCTCATGTATCAGGGCAGCCGCCGCCGGCGTGATGTTGTGGGCATCATCTCTTGCTCTTGCCCTAAACAATTTTATTCAGCGCGAGCAATGGAGCAGCCCGAATTCAAGCAGTTGATGGCCCAAGCGGAAGCAATGGTGGCCCAAGGCAAAGGAGAAGAAATTCTTTGGGCACCGGCGAGCGGAGCGATGGGAATGTTTTGCGCGCGCACTTACGTCAACAAGTACGGCAAACACGAAAACAACGACGTTCGGCCTCATGCCGGCCGTTTAGGCTGTCCTCATCTCGCTATCGCGGGTGGTGCGGAACATCCGTTTTTCCCGGAATACGCCAAAGAGCTTGCCGAGGCGAGCGGCTCAACCGGTACTTACAAAATCGTTCCAGGATCGAATCACTTCTACGACGAACACGAACCTGAGGTGATCGAAATTATCACGCGCTGGCTAGAACAGTTCAAAACTTGATACGGCTAGCACGGCATTTGAACGGTAATCGAAGTTGCCTACAGCCTCTCTTCCTGTGATTCATTGCCAACACGAGAGATAATACAAATGGAATCTGCAAGCTCGTGGCGCGAGTGAATCATTTTTATAGCCGCCAACGCCGCAAATCATCGAATCACCGCATAGGGCCCGTTACCATTTGAGTAACATCAAGGATAAAGTTTCCAAGGGGTTAAAGTTTCGCGATCTTTTGAAAGGAACAACAGAAATGAATTGTCGATCCATCAGACTCTCTGTGATTGTACTTTGTTTTCTCGCCGCGCCACTGTCGTGGCATCTTCCGGCGCACAGCGCGGGCGCGCCGGTGAAAACCGTCATCGGCTACGCGACCGTCACGGCGCGCCTGATGCCGCTCTGGATTGCTCACGAGCAGGGAATCTTTGCCAAGTACGGCATCGATGCGCAACCGATTCTGATCCGCGGCGCGCCGACCCTGGTAGCCGGCCTGGCCTCGGGCGACATACACATCGGCCGCACCGGCGGCAGCGCCATGCTGGCCGCGGTCGCGGCGGGACACGATTTTAAATTCGTCGCCAGCTTCTCCAGCCGCAACACCTATGATCTGGTCGTTCGGCCCAACATCAAAAGAGCTGAAGACTTGCGCGGCAAACGTTTCGCGGTGACCAGCATCGGCGGCACCACATGGATGGGCATTCTCCTGTGGCTTGAACACCTCGGCCTGGATCAACAGCGCGATCAGATTCAAATGCAGGTGGTCGGAGATCAGGGCATCCAGGCGCAAGCGGTCGAGAATGGTCTCTGCGACGCGGCGGTTCTCGATGGCGCCTTCAGCCGCAAACTCCAGCAAAAAGGCATGACGATCCTGCACGAATACACCGAGATGACCAAGCTTCTCGCCGGCCAATCGATGGTCGTCCCTGGCGCTCTGCTCAAGCAAAAAAGCGATCTCGCGGAGAATTACTTGAAAGCTGAAATCGAAGCGTTGGCCTATTCCCTCGCGCCGAAGAACAAACCGGCGGTTACGAAATCATTGATGCGTCACCTGAGGACCGACGCCGCGGGCGCGGAAGATGGATATCTCGATCTAACCCGCGGCGTCGATCGCAAGCCGATCCCTTCTGTGGAAGGGCTGCGCAACGTGCAGCGACTTCTGAAAACACGCACCCCCAAGGTGGGCGATCTCAAAGTGGAGGATGTTATCGACGGCCGCATCGCCCGGAGACTCGACGAAAGCGGCTTCATCGAACGCACCTTCGCCACCCAGGGGGCGAGCTTGAAATAAATCTACGAGCAAAAATCTCACGAGGTAAAGTTAAATGAAACGACAAATCCGCTGCGCAAGTTTTCTGACGATGCTTCTGGTGCCGCTCTTGATCGTATCAAGCGTTTATTCGCAAGACACTTTTTTCAAAGGCAAGACCATGCGCATCATCGTCGGCGGCCCTCCGGGCGGGGGTTTCGATACCTATGCGCGCATGATAGCCCGACAAATGTCCAAGCACATTCCCGGTGACCCGACCATCATCGTCGATAATATGCCCGGCGCCGGCATGATGATCGCAGCCAATCACATCTACAAAGCAGCCAAGCCGGACGGCCTCACCATCGGCCATTTCACCGGCAGCCAGAGCATTAGCCAAATACTCGGGCAGCCCGGCGTCGAATTCGATATGCGCAAATTTACCTACCTCGGCGCGCCCACCGCGGACCATTTCTCCTGCGCTTTTACCAAGACAAGCGGCATTGTCAGCACGGATAAATGGCTCGCCTCACCAAGGCCGGTGAAGATGGGGGCGGTCGGACCTGGAAACCTGACCGATAATACCTTGCGAGTTCTCAGCACTGCGACCAACTTTCCGATTCAGCTGGTCTCCGGATACAAGGGGACGGCGCCGGTACGGCTCGCGATGGAAGCCGGCGAGCTCGATGGGTCTTGCTGGGGATGGGATTCGATCAAGTCGACCTGGAGTAGAGCCATGGAAACGGGCGATGGCATCGTCGTGCTTCAAGCGGCGCCGAAAGCTCATCCCGACTTGCCCAAAGTTCCGCTGGCGATCAATTTCGGCAAGAACGAGGAAGGCAAACAGTTGATCGACGTGGTGATCCATGGCGGCAATATTGTCGAGCGCTCATTCATGCTTCCGCCGGGAGTGCCGAAGGATCGAATCGTCACCATCAAATCGGCGTTCGACAAGACACTGCGAGATCCGGAGTTTCTCGCCGAAGCAAAGAAAGCCAGACTTGGGGTGGCGCCGATATCCGGCGATGAACTGACGCGGCGGGTGAACGCGTTCTTCAATCTGCCTGAAGATATGCAGAGGAAGATCAAAAGAGTGCTGTACGAGTGATCAGTCGGAAGAACCAAGTTTGACGGGATGAAAGCCTGGTTGGAGTATCGCTAAACTGGTGCTTCTTCGGTCTAAGAGGACACGGGTCAAATCCAGAGCGCCTCTTCGAAATTTATAAACATGAAATTCGATACCGTCATTTTCGACTTGTTTGGCACCTTGGTAACCCATTTCATGGCATCGGTCGGCCAAATGCACAAGGAAATGGCCGACGTCCTGACGGTGCCTTACGAACAATTCAACCCGCTCTGGAATCAGACCACGGAAATGCGAGTCGTCGGCGCTTTTGCAACTGTCGAGGCCAGCATTGAACATGTGTTGAATGAAATGAATGTAGATGCCCAAGCCGAACAAATTGAACAGGCCGTTGCAATCCGGATGGCGATACATCAAGAAGGCGCTGCGACCTAAGGCCGACGCCATAAGCACGCTTAACCAACTTAAGCGCCATCGCTACAAAACCGGACTGCTCAGCAATTGCTCAGTGGAGATTCCGCTGCTCTGGCCGGAAACCGATTTTGCCGGCGCAATCGATACGCCGATTTTCTCGTGCCTCGCTCGTTTGAAAAAACCGGATGAGAGGATCTATCATCTGGCATGCGAACAACTCGGCAGCAAACCTGAATCCTGCCTCTATATTGCCGATGGAGAGGAGTATGAATTGGCAGCGGCGGCTAAGATAGGTTTACAGCCGGTACTGATTCGATCATCCTCAGAAGAGCCCCTGAGTGAGTTGCATAGGGAGGCGAGAGAATGGCGCGGCCTGGCTATCGCCACTCTCCCGGAAGTATTGGCTCTCGCGGGTATTGAAAATTCCCAGGTATGATCAGGCAGCCGATGCTGCGCTTGTCGTTTTTCGACTCACGCCTGCCTTGGAGCGATTCGAAGACATGCCTGGAATCGAAAGAAAGACGGTAGCAGTGAACTTCTACCTGAGAAAGAAAGTAACGCCAAGCATAAACAGACTGCTGTTGATGCCGGCATTTTTGTCGTGAATACTCGCGTTGGAAATATGATGAAAGCGCCACTCTCCGGTCAACGCTGTCTGTTGGCTTATGAAATAGTGAAGGCCCAACCCTGATTGCAGGATGAAATTCAAACCATCGGATTGCCGCGCCAGATCTGCGTCCAAGGCGATGAATCCGACGCCGGCAAAAAAGAACGGAATAAACCGAGTGTTGGTCAAGAAGTTATAGCGCAGCCCTGGAGCGATACCTCCGGCGATTCCGCTTTTGGGCTCGAACATGTAGAGAAAAGTCCCCTCGAGCAAAAACTCGAAGTTTCCCCGGTACCAACTGCGCCCTCCCAACGGATCCGAAATGCCGATGCCCCAACGCGGGGTGGCATAGACGAATTGAATATCTTCCAACTCCGGGCCGTCAGTACCGCCAACCGGGAGTGCAAATCCATGGCCGCCACTGATCCCCAACGATTGCCTGCCGAATCCAAACGCCGACTCGTACGTGCCCGGCTGGTCTGCGGCATCTGCGGCGACAGCCTCGCTATTCTTGAGCGCGAATCCCGAGAGAGCAATCAGTGCAGCAATCAAAACGATGACCTGCCGAAGGAAGCCTGAATCAGTCTCTAGCCGTGGGTCGATGATGCGGTTTGAATGGTACGAGTCGTTGATCATTTAGGAACCTCCTGATGTCGGCAGCGTTAGCAGTCTGTGTGACTCTCGAGCACCCCGGCTCTGCCATGGCACAAAACGGTCATTCTTTCATCTATGCAAGGAAACGTTGCTACTACAAGTACCCCCGATCGCCGTTCCTGCGCCTAGGCATGCTGCAAAAGCGTAATCTTTGAGGCGCGCCAGGAAGGGGTGCATTGAGATTACAAAGAAGTCGTGAACCGGAGTCTCTTCTGCAGCATTAGGAAAACGCTAAACACACGGATCATTTCCACACCGTCAGCAGCAACACGCCGCCGACGATCATGGCGGCGCTGATGACGATTCGAAGAGTGACACGCTCGACATCGCGTAAAAAAAGCGCGCTAAAGATCAGCGAAAAGAACGGGCCGGTGCTGCTTATCGGAATCACCACAGAAACTTTACCCAGATCCAGGGCATAGTAGATGCAGACCATACCAAGGCTGATGGTAATGCCAGCCGCAAGAAACCACCAGAAGCAATGCCGGTTCATTTTCCAGGTTTCTTGGCTCTTCTCCACATACCAGAGCGTCAACAGCGACACCGCGAAAGAGGAAGTAGCGGTGACCGCCGCCGCTAGAAACGGATGGGGAACCGCTGCCAAACCGAATTTGCGCACGACCTGAGATGCCCCCGCCAACGCGGAGGCGCCGATGGGGTACCATAAAAAGATGGCGGAGCCCGCAAGTTTCACGGAACCGCTGCGCCAGGACAATAAGGTGATGCCGGCGATAATCATCAAGGTGGCGATAACGATCGGCAAAGTGATTTGCTCGCCGAGAAAGACAATCGCCATCATGGCGCTGAATAATGGCGTAGTGGCGCGTATTGGATCGGTAATCGCTACCCCCAGCGCATCGATGCCCTTATAGGTTAACAGACGGGTCAATCCCGGTTGGAAAAATCCGACGGCGACAAAAATCAAAATTGACGCGCTAGTCAAAGACGACAGCGGCACGAACAAGATCGACACGCTCCAGAGAAATACAATGTTAATTGACAAGCTACTGATCACGCCGGTGGCAGGATTGGAGTAGCGCATCGCCTTTTTGGTGAGCATGTTATGGAATGCGAATAGAAAAGCATTGGCCAGGGCGTAGAATTCAGCGGGGATGGCAGCCATGTTGGGTGAATTATTACTGGGGGAAAATTTACCGAGATTGTAGACGTTCGTGATCTGCTGCTTTCGACGTGCACCTGAGCTATACAGTCTTTAACATCAGAGGGCAAATAATCGTGCCATCAAAGGGGTTAGCATCTAGACGCTCAGCGCTCCAAGAAATTGACTCTTTGATTGTCCTTCCTGTAAACAGGAAAAAATTAGATTAGAGAACATCGAACGAGTTGAGAACTTTAACGGCCGTCCCGTGAAAAGAACTTTCCTGCTTTCTTTACTGCTCGGTCTGGTCTTACTTGGCGCCTATGCCTCGATCAGACAGACTCAGCTCGGTAGCTGCCTCGCCTATGCGCTTGGCGGCTTGCGCGAAATCGCGCAGCAACGCTCGGCGCGCTTTCTCGGAAAAGTTCATGAGGACAGCGCACGCTGCCGCGGCGGCGAGTCAGCGGTGGCTTGGCGCAACACACCGTGGATCGACTGGCAACGCTACTCGAGCGCGGCGGGCCCTGAAAGCCGGACTCGCGGTTGGGCCGGCAAGCTCGGTTTTTTCAGCCCGGATAACCGCGGCCTTAACGGCGCGCTGCTCGATCTCGAGTACCAGCGTCTCGAGTTGCTCAAGTTTAATCTGTTCGACAACAGCGGCACTTTTGCGACTTATATGCGCGATTGGCACAGCCCATCGGGTCATGTCACAAAGACCTGGCCCGAATTGCGCCTGCCCAAGGATCATCCGCTCTACAGTGAGGTCGGCGGCGATGGTCCTCAACTATGTTCCGGTGAATTGATACGCTTTCGCACGATCAGCGGGATTTGCAACGACATCACCAATCCGCTGATGGGCTCTACCGGCCAGCCGTTTGCGCGCAACGTTGACTTCGAGAACACGTTTCCGGAGCTGGCCATGGACCCGATTGCGGCAAATCGCCACGGCGATCGAATCGGTTTGTTAAAGCCCGACCCGCAGCTCATTAGCCAAAAATTATTCAGCCGCCCATTGGTCGGCACATGCGATGGTCACGAGCTAAGAAATTCGGCCGAAGCGAGTTGCGACTATCAAAAAGCGTCGCACTTAAATTTGCTCGCTGGATTCTGGATCCAGTTCGTGACCCACGATTGGTTTTCTCATCTAGACGAAGGACAAAACCAATCGGTAATGATGGCGATGGGCTGCGATGATCACCAAGCAGCAAACGATCGAAGTAGATTGGCGCCCGACCGAGCCCGACCGGCCGGCTGCCGCCCGGCAGATCGCATCGATAAAAGCTTGATCGCTCAGGACATGCCGGCGCCGACCTTCAAGCTCGGCAAAAACTCCTACATGACGCGCGCGCATAGAACCACCGCCAACAAAGTCACCGCATGGTGGGATGCTTCGCAAATTTATGGATATGACGAGACTTCGCGCCGGCGGGTAAAGCGCGATCAGCGCGATCCGGCCAAACTATTGCTCGAACCGGGGATAGTGCCCAGGGAAGAGGCGCCGGTTTATTTGCCGAGGTTGAACTCTGCCGATAGCACGAATCCACACTGGATCGGCCAGGAGGCTGTCGCCTTCCCCGACAACTGGAACATCGGTCTAAGTTTTTTCCACAACGTATTCGCGCGCGAGCACAATCTGTTCGTCGACGCCTTTCGCCTGGAAATGAGAAAAAACCCGGATGGCGATTCCGGATTACGACGGCCGCCGCAGCTCGACCACGTGATCAGTAACAAGGAGGTCACAGACGACGAGCTCTTCGAAGTCGCGCGTCTAGTGGTTGCAGCCGAGATTGCCAAGATCCACACCATCGAGTGGACCACCCAGCTGCTCTACAACGAGCCGGTCTATCTCGCTATGAATGCCAATTGGTCGGGTCTGTTTAACGAGCATCCTCTGGTCAATGCCGCTCTCGAGCGGGTAATCCAGCGGTTTACTCGATCCCACAATGGCAGGAAATCCGCCGCATGGTATGCCGCTTTCGCCGCCGGACCGGGTATTGTCGGTCTCGGCAATACGCAAGCCGACGTTAATGCCGGGGTTAACCACTTCGGTTCGCCGTTCAATTTTCCTGAGGAGTTCATCAACGCGTACCGCTTGCACCCGATGCTCCCCGACTTCATCGAACTCCGCGAGCTGAAAGGCGACCGCAACGTCATCAAGTCGAAGATTGCGGTTTCCGAAACTCTGCGCGGCAAGGCGACTCAAGCGATGCATCAGCACGGGCCGGCTAACTGGGGGCTCTCATTGGGCCGGCAGCGACTCGGCAAGCTGACATTGCGCAACCATCCGAAATTTTTGCAAAGCCTATCCATGCCTCGCCTAAAAAGCGGCAGCGGTAAAATAGATGTCGCCGCTTTGGATCTGATCCGCGACCGGGAACGCGGCATACCGCGTTATAATGAATATCGACGCCAATACGGTCTCAAACAGCTGACCAAGTTCGATGATTTCATCGACCCGCGGGTCTCAAAGGACTCGGTTGAATGGACAGAGCAGCAGAAGCTCGTGGAGCTGCTTCGGGAAGTCTATGGACAACATCGCTGTGATTTCTCGAAGATCATCACGACCGCGCAGAACAATGACGACCGCAGCCAAATCAATGACTGCCTAGGCCATCCCAACGGCAGCCTCGTGGATAACATCGAGGACGTCGACGCTATGGTAGGATGGCTCGCTGAATTCGCGCGGCCGCACGGTTTTGCCATCTCGGAAACACAATTCCAGGTTTTCATCCTGAACGCATCCCGCCGGCTTTTCAGCGATCGCTTTTTAACCTCGAGTTTTCGACCGGCGTTTTACACCCACCTGGGCTATAACTGGGTAAACAACAACGGTCCTGGCGCCAAAATCTTCGAACCGAAGAAAGCCAACGGACATACGGTCGAAGTCTCGCCATTGAAGCGCGTGCTTCAAAGAACCGTTCCAGAATTGCGCGAAGAACTCGAACAGGTTGTAAATGTTTTCGATCCCTGGGCCCGGGATCGCGGCGAATATTACTCGCTCGCTTGGAAGCCGCGACGCGACGCAGAAGCGGACCTGTCCTTCAAAAGCAATTAGGCAAAACTCGTGAGACGATGAAGCGGTTCCGGGCGCGCTACTCCGGTGGAGTCGAACCACTATTTTGATATGCTAGTGTAGCTGACGATTATCAGCCAGGATAACGTCCGCAGCCTTTTCACCGATCATGTACACGGCGCTGACGATAAAGAAGCCTGGAATACGCGGAAACACCGAAGCATCGACAACCCGCAGCCGCTCGGTGCCATGCACCTGGAAATCGCTGGTTAGCACCCCGCCTCTGTCTTTAGGACCGATCGGGCACGTGCAGGAAGCGTGGTGACCCCAGGCGTTGTTGCTAACGTAGTCGCGTAGTTCGGCATCCGATTGAACGTGACTACCGGGCAATTCCTCCTCTGAAATGACCTTCTCTGCTCTGAGCGCCGCCGTCATTTTGCGCACGAACTTGATGCCTTCGACAACGCTGTCGAGGTCCTCTCCACTGGTGTCGCTACCCTCGTCGAAATAGCGAAAACTAACAGCGGGGGTATCTCTGGGATCTGACGAGCGCAAGGTCACCGCTCCTGCGTTGTTGCGGGTATGCGCTTTCAACACCACCCAACTCAAATAGTTGTGGTGCGCTGATATGAGTTGTGAGTATCCCGGGAAATAGCCTTTGAATTTGCCAATAAAGCCGAGGCAGAACAGATCCGGGACGGTACGACTCGGCTGGGATTTTTTAACCACCACCAGCGCCGCGCCGGCAGTGGCATACACACCCTTCCGATCTGCGGCCCATTCTCGATATTGCGGATCGCTGTGATCGAACTTTGCCGCTGCCAATACATTCCAGTCCTGCGTCATGCGATTGACGACGCTCACCTCATAACGGTCCTGAAGATTCCTGCCGACGCCGGGAAGGTCGATCCGCACTTTGATGCCGTGAGATTGCAAGTCTTCTCGCGGACCGATGCCGGACAGCATGAGCAATTGGGGGGTATTAAAAGCGCCGCCGCACAAGATCGTCTCTCGCGCAGCAAATGCTTGGCGTGTTTCTCCTGGGTCGCTGCTGGGATCGCTATGCGCACGGTACAGACGCTCTCCTTTGAGGTACTCGACGCCTAATGCGCGATTATCCTGGTCGAAAAGCACTCGCGTAACCAGAGCGTGAGGCTCGATATGCAGCTTACCGGGGTATCTCTTGGCCACGTCCAAGACGCGCTCGCGAGTGCCGATGCGCGCCTGATTGGACGTGGTCAGGGGTGTGTAGCGAACGCCGAACGAATTGGACTGCACCAAGCGCCAGTCATTGGGATCGTGCTGCGATTTGATCGACCACCTAACTTGCGTCAGCGGATCTCCCATTTCTTTGAATGCCCTCAGCGCCGAGCCCTTGATCATGTTCATCATGTCTCGATCACCCAGCGCCAATCTGGGATCTCTCCGCTCCGTAGTCAGCCAACCGCTGAAACCATGGCGCGTTGGATTTAAACCCAAGATTTTCTTTAGCCAGCGATAGGGAGGTCGGTGCCGGCAGTCTTCCAGACGCTCGAAGTACCGGCGCATGTTCTCAGCTCGCCAGGAAGGATCGCCGGTCAGGTCGGCGATATCGTCCCAATCTTGATTGTGCGGATAGACCAGAATCATTGCGTTATGGCTTGTGCAACCGCCTAACGCGCCGGCGCGAGGATAAAGGACGCCGTCTCTCACGGCCGTGAATTTAGAGTCTTTCTTCTGGCGCTCGTCGTTATCGTAGTGGCGCACGAAGAAATCCCACCTCAAGGCGGGATTCTCGGACGCGAAAGGATGAAAGGCAGGGACCTGGTAGTCTTCCGGCAAACGTGTGCCGACTAGACTGAGGGGATCGCCGCCCGCTTCCAGAAGCAAGACCGTGCGTCCGGCTTCGGCCAATCGCGCGGCGACTGTGCCGCCGCCGGCGCCCGATCCGACAACGACATAATCATATCCGTTGGATGGCGCATCCGCAGACATTCTTAGTGGAGTTCGCCGGAGAACATCGCTAAAACGTCTTCAAGAATTCGATCAACGCTCGTTTATCTTCGTCGCTCAACGAAGCCTCTTCCTTCAGCAAACTCGTGCCGAAGTAATGGCCCCGGTTGACCACGAAATCCGGACACTTGCTGACCTGCAAAAGATCTGGCACGAGGTTTTTAAACACCTCGGCCGCTTCCTGTTCGCTCTTGCCTTCTACCGCCTTGAGATCGGCTTTCATCTTCAATAACAGCTTAGCCAAATCGATTTTGCTGCTCTCTAAGTCGATATTCGTAAGCAGATTCACCGGAGTGCCCTTCGGAATGGGGCCGATTTGCACCCCCTTTTCATTAAACAGCCAAGGCAACCAGCGCGCTCCCAAATCATTCCAGCTGAGCAAATGGTTCAGAGAAGCGGGTAAGAATCCGGGGGCGAGTTTGATATAGCTCGTCGCTGTGGTGCGATAGATGAAGCCCGGCACCTTGTCACCGAGAATCGGATCTTTGTCACGCTTTTCCGGCCACAGCATTTTTTCTATCGAATCATTGAACGACTCCATGCGCGCCTCCACGGATGGCGATGGATTGAACTTGCCGACCGAGTTGTTGAGCAGAAAAGGCGCCGTCGACCACAGGCTGATCAGCGACGGCACTCGCGTATAGCCGCGCCCGTTGCCGGGCATCTCGTATTCCCGCGGGCTGCCGTCGATCGGGTGGTGCACGGTAATCTTGCCCACCGATGGCAAGTCTTTATAGGTTTGCGATGAGTAATTGTCCCAGATGTTGCCGCCGAGAGCATTGGTCGCCAGCGGACTGCACGCGTTGGTCTGGAGCAAGGTAACAGGAATGCGGCGGTCCGTAGACAAATAGTTATCGACGAGAAAATCATCCGCCATCACGATCTCGGTCATTTTTTTCTTGAAGTCGTCGGTCTTGGTCCATTTCCAGTATTGCTCCCAGTCCCGTTCCTCGATATCGCTCGGCGCTGCGGGAATCTTGCTCGAATGACAGCGCGCGCAAGTCTCCGCGAACACCGTCTTGCCGCGGGCCAGCTGAGCTTGATCCTTGGTCAGATATTGCTCGCCGCCCGGAGCATTCTTGAGCAGATCCGGCTGCGCCGTCTTGAGGAAAAATAACGCAACATCCGGAGTCTGGGCCACGGTCGCGTTCCAGTAGCTCGAATTTTTTTCGGCATCCTCAATCCTGATGGGCGTGATTTTTTTGCCGCCTACTAGAGCATTGAAGTGCAGCAGCCACTCCTCGCTGAACAGCCCAATGTTGATGAACACACGATTCAGCGCACCGAGCACGCCGACGGAATCGGCGCCGTCTTTCAAAATACGCGGGGTCCGGACGGTGTCGGGCGGTGTATGGTACTGCGCCAAAGGCGCGGTTTGCTTGAAGTCCTGGAACTGCTTGTTCTTGACTCCTCCTCCGGCGAGTTTTTCCTCGCCCCAGCGTTCGGCGGCCTTCAAACGCGCCGCCACGCTGTAGACGGCGTTCATCGTGCGCGGGTTATTGATGTAGTCGGTGGAAATAAACGATGTGTCCAAAGTACCCGGCAACGACGTATGGAGCAGTTGCTGGATGAAATTCGCGTCGTCCTTTTCCCAGAAAAGAATCCGGTCCACCCAGAAATATTGGGTGCCGGGATTCGAGTTGAGGTTTTCCCATTTGGGATTTTCCGGATCCGCCGGCGGTTTAACCGGACTCGGTCCGACATGGCAAAAACCGCAAGACATGCCGACCCGGTACGGACGAATCAGCTTCTTATCGTTATAGTAGTCGGGGTCGGTATAAAATTTTTCCGCATCCCATTTCTTTTGCGCCGCTTCGTCGAAGTCCGGATTCGGAAACAGGCGCAGGCCGACGATTCCCGACGCATAGCCGTACAACGATCCCACGGGAATGTTCTTACCGCGCGCGCCAATTTGTACGCCGGGGTACTTCTGTTCGTTTTCGAACGGGTCCGGCGGGCACTCTTTGCGGCGCGTATCCAGCCACAGGCCGAACCGATCTTTGTTCGCGGTCTGTGGCTTATCAAAGCAGGGCTCGTTAACCAGGCCAAGTTGTCGCCAACGGGTGTCCCGGCTCAGGTGCTTGATGTTGGGATGAGATGAAAGAATCTTTAGTAGATCTACCGCGCCAAAGCTCTCGCTAACAAGGTGATCCCAGAAGCGGTCGTTGCCACCGCTCCAGACAATCCAATTGTTGCGTCCCTTCACCTCATTGGCCGTGAGTTCCACCGCGCCATCCATTTCTTTGAAATAATCCTCATCGGCAGCCGGCAAGCTTTCCGCAGTGCGCCCAACCGTTAACGCCTCGTCCTTAACCGAGCCGGGTTCGGACGATCCTTTTCCGCATCCGGCAGCGCCGAGGATGATGAGTATTGCTAGCGCAGAAAGGTTCAGACGACGGATTTCCATTGTTTGTTTCTCCTCAACCACAACGCTGCCCTTCCAAAGAATCGGCCAGCTTTTCGGCAATAGATCTGTTTTGATTTACCGAATCTCAAAGGCTCTTCAGATATTCGATCAACGCGTCTTTTTCCGGGGCCGACAAGTTGACGCCGAATTCGTGACCCTGGTTGCCGCTGGCGCGTTCACTGACATCATATTTGGTGCCGATTCGTTGAGCCTCCGGACCTTGACTAACGAACCCGACATTCTCCGGATCGTAAACGTCATAACCGCGATAGAATACCTTTGGCCGCTCGGCGACCGCTTTGAGCAAATCGCGCAGAGTCGGCACCGAACCGTTGTGCAGATAAGGCGCGCGCAGCCAGATGCCGTCCAAGAATTGCGCGATGTATCCACTTGGTTCATTTTCGACCAGACCGCGCCGCTCGATGCCGAAATTGCGCACGACTTTGTTGGACTCAATGGCTGCCTGCTTACTCCAGGTTTTTAGCCGCTCGCGATCCGTGCCGACCTCTTCAACCGGCACGCGGGTGCCGGTGCGCTCGCTCGCGTGACAACTGGCGCAATTAGCATCAAAAATAGTCTTGCCCACTTTGACCTGTTCCGCCTTGATCGGGAATGGATACTTTGGCGCCTGCAGTTCGCTCAAGTATTTCACCAGCCAGTCAATCTGCTCCATGAAATCGTCGCGATCGTGCGGCTCGGCATTGAGCAGCCCCAAGGCCGAATCGATGATCACCGAACGCGCATCATGGCTGTCACCGGCAAGGTTCATTAGCATGCCTTTCTCCGGCTGGTACTTTTTTAAGTTCCAGACCGACGGCATGTCGGTAGGACCAATCGTATCGTCCATCGGCCAGTTGAGTAGGAAATATTTGGTGAGATTCATGGCATCATCGCGCCCCCGGCCCCACAACGGGAACTCCTCGTGATACACCCACTTGAATTGCGCTTCGCGTTCGAGCAAACGCTTTTTGGTGATCGGAATCAGCACGTAGCGATAAATCAGCCGATCCAACAGCGGCAACTCATAAACCAGCGCGATTTCGCTCATGATCTCATCGGCGTTGAAGCGCGGATCCCTGGCGCAGTCCACGACGAAGCGGAAAAAAGCCTGCAGATTGAGCGTGTGATTGGGCCCCGCCGGCACAAACACGGGATTTTCATCGGCGCTCTTACGATAGCTGGCGGTGTGGCATGAGGCGCAGTTATTAGCCACGCGTGGAAAGCCGATCACTTTTTTAGTGAAACCGATCGGCAGCTCCTGACCCTGCTCCCACGCGACTCCCAAGGAAGCGTAACCGCCAGGCCCCGGCAGCTTTTCCGGAAACATGCGCGGGAGTACGAAGAAGATCCAGTACGGTATGCCGGCGTCGTGCTCCGCGCCGATGGAGCCGTATTTAAAGCGCATGTCGGGTGTCGCGGTCACCCAGCTAGGTTGCGGCTCCTCACGGAGGAATTTATACCAGCCGATCGTGCCTCCGACAGCAACGAACACGAGCACAAGCACCAAACAAGTTTTCCACCAGGATTTTTTTTGTCCTGCAACCATCGCACCTCCAGGGCTGTAAAGGAGCGCACCCGCGATTTAAAAAGTCTTGAGGTACTCGATCAAAGCGTCTTTGTCTGCGGCCGGCAGCTCGGTGCCGTAGCGCTTTCCTTCGTGACCTTGATTGGAATTGCCGGGCTCAGCCGTATCGTAAAGAAAATATTTCCGGCCTCTCTCTTCGCTGACATCGCCAACAAAGCCAACCTTCTTCTGGTCGTAGACATCGTAGCCGCGGTAAAAAGTTTTTGGTCGCTTGTCACTGGGCTCAAGCAAGTCGCGCAATGTCGGCACCGAGCCGTTGTGCAAATACGGCGCCCGCAGCCAGAGCCCGTCGAGCGGGCTATTGGCGTAACCGAAAGTCTTGCGGAAGTGCCTGAAGCGTTCTTCGGCGTATCCGGCGAAAATCAGATTTTGATTGACGGCAACCTCATAGGTGTAGGAGTCGAGACGTGCGCGGTCGGTGCCGATATCCTTGATCGGCACCACCTTGCCGACATCTTCGCCGCGGAAATCCTTGCCATCGGCGCCATGGCACTTCGCACAGTACTCTTTGTAGATCGGCGCGCCTTGGGCGGCGAGATTATTGTTGATCGCGAACGGATAGGCTGGCGCGGCGAGATCGCGGACCCAGTCGGCGACCCGTTTCAAGCTGGCCCGGTCGCCGGTGGGCGGCGTGATGCCGGTGCCCATCGCGGCGCTGCGGTTACGCTCCTCCAGCGACACGTTGTTACCGTCCCAATGCAAGTTCATTTTGAGACTTTCGCGTTGGCCCTGATTCCAGATGGACGGAAAATCCGTCGTGCCAATTCGTTCCTCCTGCGACAGTCGATCGGGCGGAAAATTAAAATAAGCCTTCAACGGGTTGAAGGTGTCGACTCGCCCCGGACCCCACTCGGGTTGCTCTTTGATGAAATCCAGCCGATCGCGCAAGGTCAGGATCCGTTCGCGCATGAAATAAATGCCGTAGAAACGCAGTGCCAGTCGATCGATCAAGGGTAAATCGTTCAGACCTTCGCGTTCTCGGATGACCTTAATCTGCCGCAGGATGTCCCTTGGCGTAAATCTCCTGTCCTCTCCGGTCGCAAACAGAAATCTCATGAAGGCGCGAAAATCAAAAGTATTGGCCGGCATTGCCGAATAAACCTTGGGCTCGCTTTCGGCGCTTTCGCGCACGGTTCCGGCATGGCAAAAGGCACAGTTGAGCCACACTACGTCAAAGCCGAGATAGCGGCGCTGGGACATGCCGACCGGAAGACTTTTCCCCTTCTCGAAAACAAAGCCGACCGACTGCCAGCCACGGCCGGGCTGCGGCAACTTGTCTTCGAACAGCTCAGGTAACGCGCGCCAAATCCAATACGGCACGCCAAACTCGTGCTCGCTGCCGAGGGAGCCATACTTGAAATGCTCGAGATCGTCTTTGTAAACCACCGGAGTGTCGGCGCCGAAACGTCCCAGCAACAACGCCCCCCCCACCATACCCAGCAGCAGCACCACAACAGTGATCCAACCGATGCGCTTCAGAATACGTTCGCCCGGCGACGCTAGTTCAGGCTGCGCCATAGACGTTCTCCCCCCGCAATGGTTACTCGCTGCACTGGCGTTGTCACGATCATCAAAAAGTTATTGCCGTCGTTTGACGTGAATCGATTGAAGATTGGCTCGAGATCGAAATAGCTGGAGTTGTTCGTGGAGATTATGGCTTCGATCGTGGTGGCCCCCGCGGCAGGATCGCCCCAAACCGCGGTGTCAGGTTCACAGCATCGCTTTATCTGACTAGGAGTTAAACTTCAGGGCAAAATCAATCAATCGCTTTTTCTCCCAATAGACCTTCCCCAAGTAGAGGCCGGGTTCAATTTGGCGGATCTCATCACGTATCCACTGAGCGATAATGGAGGTTTCGGAGTAATCCAAAACAATACAGTCTTTGCCGTCGAGCCAACTAGGTCCTTTGTAAACTTTGGCGATAATGGCATTGAGACCAAAAGGAAGAATTCGGTTTTTCAGAACTCCCTTGCCGGCATCGAAAACTTTACCTTGCCAGGCAAAGTTACTGATGAACTTGGCAATGTTCGAACTGAACTTTGTGCCGGGCGCAACGATCGCGGTTCCATCCGCTTCGCCGTTTGGAATCTCGCCCACGGCGCATTTGCCGAAAAGGTCGTCGAGGTCCGCTTGCGACATGCTCAAAAGCTTCTCGACATCGTAAGCCATGGTAGTTTTTTCCTCCTCCCATTAGATACAGATTCTAGGAAGATGTCACTCGCTGAAACGGCTAACGACGACTAATCTCATACCACCGCGCCCGACGTCAAGAAAATTTCCTACGGCTGTAGAAAATCGTAGATGAGAATTAGAGTGTGCACGCATAGCGCGACTTGAATTGTGTAACGAAGTAACTTTTGTCAAGCTACACCCTAAAGTGGGGCACATGGAAACAAAGACAGCGATCATCTCTATCGACGATTTAAATTCGGATAATTTGCCGGCGCTGCGCCAAGCACTCGGCACATTGCCTGGAGTTCAGAGTTTAGATTTCAGCCTGGAGCGCAAGGTCGCGGTGATTGACTTCGATCCCAAACAGTCTCACCTTGACGATTTTCTGCGCGCAGTCTTGAAGGCGGGATTTAAAGTAAGCTAACAGCCGTTCAACCGTTTCGCGTTCTAGGCTAAGCTGCGAGGCTCGGGACCCGCAGTGTCCGTCCCGAGCCTGTTTACTTTAAATCATTCCGGAGCGACAGCGTACGGATTGAACGTTTGAATGTTGAACCGTTGAACGGTACTTACTCTCCGGCCACAGTCATCTTAGAAATTTTAATCGTAGGCGCGGCGATGCGGCCTCTCATCTCGAGATCGTTGCCGATCATCTCGATATTTTGAAACATCTCTTTGAGATTCCCCGCGATGGTCACCTCTTCGACGGGATACGCCAGCTCGCCGTTTTCGATCCAGATGCCGGCAGCGCCGCGCGAGTAATCGCCGGTTACGAGATTAACACCGAAGCCGATGGTTTCGGTCAAATAGAGGCCCTGTTTGACAGAGCCGATAATCTCGTCAGGCGCGTGCTTGCCGGAAGCAAGATAAAAGTTGGTGGGTGCTACACCCGGCGGTTCACCTATCGAGCGGGAAGCATTTCCGGTCGAAGCCATGTTCAACTTTTTGCCGCTGTAAGTGTCGAGCAGATAGCTGCGTAAGAACCCATTCTCAACTACAGCCTTTCTCGTAATCGGCAAGCCTTCGGAGTCAAATGGTTTCGAGCCGAGCGCTCCGGGAATGGTTCCATCATCCCAAACCGTGGTTAGATCCGACGCGATCTTGTTCCCGAGCTGGCCGTTTAGAAAGGATGCGCCTTTATACAGAGAGTATCCCGACAACGCCGAGGACAGATTTCGCAACAGCGACGCCGCCATATCGGGATCGAAAACAATCGGCACCTCGCAAGTTTTAATCTTGCGAGCGCCGAGACGGCGCAATACCCGTTGGGCGGCTTTTTTGCCGACGCTCTCCGCCGAATCTAATCGGGCAAATTTTCGATTGGACGAATACCAATAGTCTCTCTGCATCGAACCATTTTGCGATGCCACCGGAGCGACCGAATGACCAAAATTCGATCCTTGATACTCACCGCAGAATCCGTGACTGCTGGCGTAGATAACCCGACCGGATTGATTGGAGAATTCCGCCCCTTCAGAGTTGGTAATGCGAGGATCGAATTCCATCGCCACCTTCTCGGCCGCCAGCGCGATGGCGATTTTGTCATCGACAGAAACTGAACCCGCCGCATCATCGAAGAGATCCATGTCGGGAATATCTCGAGCCAACAATGAAGCGTCGGGCAAGCCGCTGAAGGGATCTTGAGCGGTAAACCGGGCCATATTGATGGTATCCTCAACAAGTTTGTCGATGGCTTGTCTCGAGATATCCGAAGTTGAGGCGGAGGCGGAGCTACTGCCGTAAAACAACCGCAAACCCAACCGCTTTTCTTGAGCCTGGCTAATTTTCTCGACTTCGCCAAGACGAACGGTGACAAAGAAAGAGTCTCCCTCCACCATGACGATGTCGCCCTGAGTCGCTCCTTTAGCTTTGGCCGTGTCGAGAACCGCGCGCGCCAATTCCTGACTGAGATCGAGTCGTTCCATGATTCCTTCCCGCTGACTGCCTGAACTATTCCGGGCCGATCACTGGGTCGCGGTACCACCGACGGTTAAACCATCGATCTTGATGGTCGGCAGCCCCACACCCACCGGCACCGATTGTCCGTCCTTGCCGCAAGTGCCGACGCCTTCATCCAACTTCAGGTCGGTCCCGACCATTGATACTCGGGTTAGCACATCGGGGCCATTACCGATCAGAGTCGCGCCTTTCACCGGCTCGGTCACTTTGCCGTCTTCGATCAAATAAGCCTCGCTGGTGGAGAAAACAAATTTGCCATTGGTGATATCGACTTGGCCGCCGCCGAACGAAACCGCATACAGCCCTTTCTTCACTGACCGGATGATGTCCTCGGGAGCATCTTTCCCAGCCAGCATAAAGGTATTGGTCATGCGCGGCATGGGAATATGGGCATAGCTCTCGCGGCGTCCATTGCCGGTCAAAGGCATTTTCATCAGTCCGGCGTTGAGTCTATCCTGCAGATAGCCTTTGAGAATACCGTTCTCAATCAAAACAGTTCGACTGGTGGGCGTGCCCTCATCATCGACATTGATCGATCCGCGGCGCGACGGTATCGTGCCATCGTCAACCACGGTGCATAACTCGGAGGCTACTCTTTGACCGATTCGATCACTGAAGGCCGAGGTCTTCTTGCGATTGAAGTCTCCCTCCAAGCCGTGGCCAATCGCTTCGTGTAACAAGATGCCCGGCCACCCCGGCCCCAATACCACGTCCATCGTACCCGCCGGCGCACTTCGCGCGCCAAGATTGAGGACTGCTTGCCGAACCGCTTCCCGCGCATAGCGCTCGTACTCACGGTTGCCGACAAAGAAATCATATTCGACACGGCCGCCGCCACCGAAGCTGCCCACTTGTCGATTGCCATTTTCTTCGACAATAACCGTCACGTTTAGCCGCGTGAGTGGCTGAACGTCTCCTATCACCGCTCCTTGCGATGAAGCCACCAGCATGACTTTGTCCTCGCTTCCCAACGACACAAAGACGTTCTTCACGCGCGAATCCAAGCTACGGGCGAACTTGTCGATCTCGTACAGCAAGGAAATTTTTGTGTCGAGAGGAATAGCAGTCACAGAGGTCTTGATGGGGTAAAGATCATGAGCCTGGACCTGAGGCTGGTTGATCGGGGCCGGAACCTGAGATGATGGGTTTTGCGCGATGTACTGCGCCGTGCGCGCCGCTACTTCAAGTTTTTCAATCGTAATATCATCGGTAAAGGCATAACCTGTCTTAGCCTCAGCCAGCACCCTAACGCCGACCCCATTGGAAGACGATTGAGAACAATTTTTAACCAATCCCTCCTCCAGGCTGATCCCTTCGTTCTTGCGGTATTCAAAATAAAGATCGGCATAGTCGGCTTTTTTTGCCAGCGCAGTCGCCAGAACCTTGTCCAGATCTTTAGAATCGATGCCAAAATTTTGGCCGAAAAAAGATTTCGCGGGAACCATTTCATTTGCCATATCAATTCTCCCTTGACGATTTGTACCACCTCAAACCCTTGCTTTAAAGACGTTCGCTTACGGCATTGGATTGACCTGCTCTACCGAAACATGGCCTAAAACACTCGGTTGATCGTTCGAATCGTATGGGTTAGAATCCGCTGCATCAAAACCTAGGTGAGGACAATGGCACAAAGAAAAATCATTCATGTGGTCGGCACCGGAACTATTGGCGAGCCCCTCATCGGGATTCTCTGCACCTTCAAGGAACAGTTCGGCATCGATGAGGTGACTTTTCATAAACGGACACCGCTTCTCACCGACCGTTCAAAGGTCATGGTCCTATGCAAACGCGGCGCGCAACTTTGCGTCGATAAAGAGCGGCGGCAAAAATTCACCGAAATGGGTATGACCCCGACCTATGAAGCTGAGGAAGCCATCGAGCGCGCAAGCGTAATTATCGACTGCACACCGGTCGGTAACGATAACAAAGAGAAGCTCTACAACAAGTACGCTAATAACGGCCGCGGGTTCATCGCTCAAGGCAGTGAGTACGGATTCGGCAAGATGTATGCGCGGGGCATCAACGACAAGGCTTTGATCAAGGGTGAAGACCAGTTCATCCAGGTCGTGAGCTGCAATACTCACAATTTGGCCGTGCTCATCGACACCATCGCCTTGGGCCCGGAAAAGGAAGACAATTTGGAAGAAAGCCGGTTTGTCTGCATGCGCCGCGCTAACGACATCAGTCAGGAAGGGGATTTCATCCCGGCGCCAGAAGCAGGCAAGCACGATGATACCGAGTTCGGGACTCATCAAGGCCGAGACGCGCATTATCTGTTCAAGACACTGGGCATGGACCTGAATATCTACTCCTCGGCTCTCAAGCTAAACACCCAGTATATGCACACAATTCATTTCGACCTTAAGTTACGGCGCGGCATTGACAAAGATCAATTGATGCGGCGACTGCAGTCCAACGGCAGGGTCGCGATGACCAACAAAAAATCATCCGCTTCGGTCTTCTCCTTCGGCAGGGATCACGGGCTCTTCGGCCGTATTTTGAATCAAACCGTGATCGTCACACAAAGCCTGGCGATGAGAGGAGACCGCGAAATCATCGGCACTTGCTTTACCCCGCAGGACGGCAATTCGCTATTCAGTAGCTTGGCGGCAACCATGTGGTTTTTGTATCCAGACTCTTACGAGGAGAAGCTGAGCCCGGTTCGAGATTACTTCTTCAACGAGATCTAACCTTTCATAGAACGGCGCGGCTCGGCGCCGTTCTATTCCCTCACCGCTCTCCGCGGCGACATCATCAAACCTGACCGCGTCCCCGGCTTTGAAACCGTATCGGCGTGAAAGTCCGCCGTTAATTTCGAGTACATACTGACTCGGAACCGATACCGAACGGCCATCTAAGGAAAACGGCACGGTTTCATGGACGATGCCGACGATTTTGCGATCGTGGCTAATGAAAATCATGTCGAGAGGAATCGGCGTGTTCTTCATCCAGAACGAATTGATTTTCTCGCTTGGAAAAATAAACAACATTCCGTGATTGGGCGGTAGCTCGCGCCGATACATCAGGCCAACCTCGCGCTTTTCAGGCGTGGCGGCGATCTCAACCTGAAAGCTAACCTCACCTTTGGTGGTTTCAATGGTCACTCTGGGTTGTCCCTTGCAAGCGATTGGAATTATTGAAAATACCGAGCTCAATACCAAAGCTCCAGCATACTTAATCCAGGACCGTCCTCTATTTACGAATTCTTTTTGTGACCAGTTCTGCAATATCGAACACCTCCGGCCCGCTACCGTCTTCTTTAGCTGTCTCCTCGGTAAGCATTCGCAGACAAAATGGACAACCGGTCGCGACAGTTTGCGCGCCGGTTTGCTTGAGCTCACGAAACCGATTGGTACTCACCCGCTCTTTGCCTCTCTCCTCATCCTTCCAGAACTGTCCACCACCGGCGCCGCAACAAAAACTATTGTTACGAGTCCGTTCAGGCTCAATGAGATTGGCGCCTGTCATCTCGATCAGCGAACGAGGCTGCTCGAAGATTCCATTGTGACGCCCAAGATAGCAAGGGTCGTGATAAGTTACCGCGGCAGCAGAATTTGGCTCAATCTTGAGCTTGCCATCACGGATCAACTCGCTAATGAATTCAGTGTGATGTCTTACTACGTAGTTGCCGCCAAACTGCGGGTATTCATTGCCAATTGTGTGAAAGCAGTGTGGACAAGTCGTGACGATGACTTTGCGCTTTGATAGCATTTAACGCCGCGACGTTCTCGTCGGCCATCTGGGCAAACAGATATTCGTTGCCCGTACGGCGAGCGGTATCGCCCGTGCACTTTTCAGTCTTGCCTAGTACTGCCCAATTTAAACCGGCCGAATGGAGAATTTCCGCCATATTGCGCGCGATCTTCTGTGCGCGAGGATCGAACGAGACCGCGCAGCCAACCCAATAAAGCACCTCAGGATCGGGATTCTGGTCAACCGTCGGCACCGGGAAGGGCAAGTCCTTCGCCCAGACCAGCCGCTCCTCCGCGGCGATCCCCCATGGGTTTCCTGCCTTTTCCATCTGATTGAATGTGTTTTTAAGGCCGTTGGGAAATTCGGCGGCGCTCAACACGCGTTCACGCCTCACATCGATAATGTGCAGCATCTGCTCATTGCCCACCGGACAAACCTCGATACAAGCGTTGCAGGTGGTGCAAGCCCAGGCAGCCTCTTCATTGAGAGCGAAATCGAGTAAAGGGCGCGGGCTCTCCGCCCCCGCAGCAAACTTCGGGAAAAGATCGTTTAGCTCGAATCGTTCGTTGATCAATATCGCTGCCGGGCTAAGTGCCTTGCCGGTGTTGGTCGCGGGACAGACATCCTGACAGCGGTTACACATGATGCAGCTGTACGCATCCATCAGGCGCGGCCACGCGAACTCCTCCAATTTGGATGCGCCGAACACTTCCTCATTCTCAAAATCCATGGGCTGCAGCACACCCGGATTCTTTTTCTGTAGCGCTAAATTGATCGGCGCCATGAATAAATGGATGTGTTTGGTGCGCGGGAAGTACGGAATGAAAACCAGGATCGACCCTAAAGCGCCCCACCAAAAGAAATGATGGAAAATCTCGAGCGCGCCTGGAGTCATCCCGGAAAATAGCGCCGCAAATGCCGTGCTCACGGGTTGCCAGGGGTCCACGCCTTCGAGGGCAAGCTGGGAGGCCTTGTACATCAGCCGGCTGCCCACATGAAAAAGTATAAAAGCCGAAACAATCGCCGAATCGCGGCGAATGCCTTTGCGTACTCCCTCTCGGACCGGCACGTTCGCGGGAAAGTCGAAATCCTTAGGGCGGACAAAGAAACGCCGGATCACCAAACTAATAATGCCGATCAATACAGCTGCGGTTAGGATATCGGCGGTCAGATTAAATGCGTTCCACAGACCGCCCCGGGAGTGCAAGGCTACATAACCCTCGAGCACATCGACTAAATTGACTAAAAAATAAAAAACGAATCCGTAGAAAACCAGAGCGTGAAAGAAAGAAACCAGCGGCCGCGTCCGAAAGACCGATCGCTGAAGAACAACATTCACCACAGCATTGATGACCCGCCTAGGTAGCTGATCGAAGCGGCCATCCGGCTTGCCTCGAGCGATGCTTCGATAAACGTCGTAAAATCTCCGCCCGCCGTAGTAGAACGATGCCGCCAACAACAGAAAGAAAAGTATTTTTTCGAGCGACGTAAGCATTAGCGCTTATTAACCTCCGGCTCTGTCTACTTTATCGAATTTGAATGAAGCTGATGACCTGACTGAACCCGGCGCTGGTAAATCATCACGAAATGTGGCGAACCAGTGCCGCAAACTGAGTCGGGTAAATAAGTTGACTCTACAGGAAGCAGTATTTATGAATCAACGGGCGGACCTCCGAGAGCTGTGCAGCAGTCCTATCAATCAGCGAATCATCCGGCGTACCCCAACCGTCTTGAAAGATCGCGTCCGGAATCAAGAATCAAAGGCGAGACATCGTTTCGGAGCTTCTCCAGAGTCAATCGATCACTCGGTCCCACTATAGCCAGTGCGCCGACCAGACTCCTGGTGTAGTCTCTGACCGGGACAGCGATCGAACTGATCTCATTGATAAACTCTCCGTCCTCGATGGCATAGCCGATCTCTCCGGTTTCTTTGACCTGCTGAGCCAGCCCTCTGGTATCGGTAATCGTCTTATCGTTGTAACGCTTCAAAGGGTCAAGGTCGCCGAGCGACACACCCCCATCCGACTCAAAAGCAAGGTATACCTTACCTACCGCGGTGCAATGCGGCGGCAGCACCGAGCCTAGAAACGAGACAACTCGCACCGGTCGCGCCGGCTCGACAAAGTCCAGCGGCACAATCCCCGCGCCTTTTCGAATCGCCACGAACGCACTCTCTTTAGCTGACTTCGCCAGCTCTTCTAGAGTTGCGCGGGCCTGCAACAACAAACCCATCTGGTGTATGAACGTTTGCCCAAGCTGCAGACACTTGAGGCCGAGGCGATAATTTTCCGAGACTTTGTTTTGTTCGATGTAACCGCGCGCCTCAAGCGTGGCCAGCAGACGAAAAACGTTGTTCTTGTGGAGCTTCAATCGTTTGCTCAACTCAGTTACGCCTATCTCATCAACATTTCCGTTGAACTGCTCGAGAACATCCAGGGCGTGCGATACGGATTGAATTACGTAATTAGATTTCTCGCGGCGAACCATATCTCCTCCTGCCTCAGTCTGTGTACGGATAACCCCAAATACACTGCTACTGGCCGTTCCAAAAAAGCGTTTTAACCTATATCGCCAACCGCACCTTGTCAACGAAAGCCAAAAACAGACGCTGATAGCCGCCATTACCGAAAGCTTATCCTGGCTGCATCCAGATAGTCGACCTCCCTCTCAGTTCGTCTTGACCGATATAAGACAATAAGGCACACTCGTGCCATGACTGAGCGGTCGGGATTTGTTGTCTTGGTTGAAAGCTGGTGGCGCAGGCAGCAGTCGCTCCGATCGGCCTGTGGCTAATTCCAGTCAGTTTACTAACATTGAGGAGGGCCGTAGGCGGTTAGCTTATGGCCCTTTTTGTTTGTGAGCCTATGATTCACCCGACATTTGAAGAATTCTGCCGGCTGGCGGAGCAAGGCAACCTGATTCCGGTTTATCAGGAACTGCTCATGGACTTGGAAACGCCGCTCTCATTCTTTAAGCGCCTCGAACGGGATCGCTACGCTTTTCTACTGGAAAGTGTTGAAGGTAGCGAACGTTGGGCGCGTTACTCTTTTTTGGGAAGCCGGCCCCGGCTTGTTTTTAAAAGCCAAGGCAAGCAGATCGAAATCATCGAAGACGGTAAGATAAGAAAGCTAGACTCCGAAATGCCCCTCGATACTCTGAAACAGCTCGTGGGTAACTATCGACCGGTTACAGTACCGGGTGTCCCGCCCTTTTTCGGTGGCGCCCTGGGTTATGTCGCCTACGATGCCGTCGAGCAATTTCACGGGATTGCCAACAACAAACACCCTCCGCTTGATGCGCCGGAGATTTTCTTTCTGTTCGTTCAAACTCTCATCGCTTTCGATAACCTGAAACATACCATCAAGATCATCGACAATGTCCATTTAGAAACAGGAACTGATCTTCGAACCGCCTACGAGGAAGCGAGCGAGAGAATCCGCAAAATTATCTCCTCGCTACAGAAGAAACCACGCGGAATCGAGCCTCGTGAGTTGAGCGATGGCAAAGCGCAGAAGCAGTTTCACTCCAATCTGAACCGCGACGGTTTTCAGAAAGCGGTTATCAAGGCCAAGGAATACATCCAGGCGGGCGATATCATTCAAACAGTCCTATGTCAGAGGCTCGAGACCCAAACGGTTGCGGATGCCTTTGAAATTTATCGGGCTCTGCGCTTTATCAATCCTTCGCCGTACATGTTCTATCTCGAGCTCGAGGATTTACGGATCATCGGCTCGTCGCCTGAAACGATGGTGCGACTAACCGGCGACACGATTGAGCTCCGGCCGATTGCCGGAACCCGGCCGCGGGGCGCCACACCGGAAGAAGAACAGACGCTTGAAGCCGACCTGCTTGGCGACCCTAAAGAACGCGCTGAGCACATCATGTTGGTCGATCTGGGACGAAACGACGTCGGGCGCGTCGCGGAGATCGGCAGTGTCGAAGTCAACGAGCTCATGGGCATCGAACGCTACTCTCATGTCATTCACATCGTTTCCAACGTGCGCGGCAAGCTCGAGGCTCGATAAGAGCCCATTTGATCTATTTGTCTCGGCCTTCCCTGCGGGAACGGTTTCTGGAGCGCCCAAGATTCGCGCGATGCAGATCATTAGCGAGCTGGAGCCGGAAAGACGCGGGCTATATGCAGGCGCAATCGGATACTTCGGCTATAACGGCAACCTGGATACCTGCATCGTCATTCGGACGATTGTGATGAAAGGCAGCAAAGTATTCATCAATGCGGGAGCTGGAATTGTCGCCGACTCCGACCCGGAGATGGAGTATCAGGAGACCCTGAATAAGGCGCGGGCGATGTTTCGCGCCGTGGAGCTCGCCGAACAATGGAGCAAGGCATGATCCTGCTTATCGACAATTACGATTCATTTACTTACAACCTTTACCACTACCTGGGCGAGCTCGGGGCGGATGTAAAAGTTTATCTGAACGATAAAATCAGTTTGGACCAAATAGCCGAGCTAGGGCCAGAGAAGATCGTTATTTCTCCCGGCCCCTGCACGCCTAAAGAAGCAGGGATTTCCTGTGCCGTAATCCGCCACTTCGGCGCGCGAATCCCAACATTAGGCGTCTGCCTTGGCCATCAGGCGATCGGAGCGGCTTTTGGCGGTGAGATCGTCCGAGCGCCGGCGATCATGCATGGCAAGCTCTCGGAAGTAGCTCACGATTCGCAAACCATTTTCCGCGGCATTAAAAACCCGTTTGCCGCAATGCGTTATCACTCATTGGTAATTGATCGACAGAACCTGCCGGACGATTTAACCGTAAGCGCGCAGACTGCGGACGGCGTTATCATGGCGGTGCGGCACAAAAAAATGCCGGTCGAAGGCGTCCAGTTTCATCCCGAATCGATACTTGCCGAGGAAGGCAAGAAAGTCCTACAAAACTTTTTAGACTACTATTGATAAACGGGTCCGTCATGAGACTTCTATGTTTCCAAGCGAAACGGTTCCGTTGGAAAACTCACTCTAAAACCCTCCCCGAAATTCCGGATCTCGAAGCCGAGGAAGAAATTACCGATGGGGTAGTTATTTTCGTCCAAGCCGAAGCGGCCGATACGCCGGAGCAACATCTGGACTCGATCAGGCGCAAAGCGGTCAAGCATATCAAATGGCTGGCAAACAAACGGGATCTGAGAAACCATTGTTCTCCATTCATTTACTCACCTCGGCGGCGACACTGCAGATCCGCGCTTCGCCGAGCCGCTTATCCAGAGTATCGGAGACCGGCTCAACCAAAGCGGCTATCACGTTCGAATCACCCCATTCGGCTATTTCTGCGAATGGGATTTATCAGTCTATGGTGAAAGCCTTGCCAAGGTTTGGAAAGAAATACATTAGCACCGCTATCTAGAGTCTTCTGCACCAGCTAATCGGTCACTCGATCGAAAACGTGCTATAATCATTCACCCAAAAACCGGAGGAGCACGATGAGCCTGATAAGAAGCAACATTATCTTATGGTCGTTCGCAATGGTCTGTCTAACTGTCTTCGGCTGCAGAAACGGCGAGGAGCTCGCTAATCCTGACGACCTCCCGGATATCAATAAACAGCTCCGCCCTTACATCACCGTTGCAAGCACAAAAGTCCGCACCGGGCCGGGACCGCAGTTCAGAGCTACTGGCGAAGTGCCGCCTCGAGCGAAGGTTCACGTGGTCGGCAGAGATGGAGACTGGGTGCTGATCGTGTCAAAGAAAGGCAACATTCCAGGTTTCATCGAAATGGCTTCGGTCAAACCGGGTGAAGGCGAAGAGATCGCAACCGGCGATCCGACAGTCGGCGGAAAGTATGAAATACTGGCAAATACCCGGCTCCATAGCGGACCCGGGCTTCATTACCCGGTGGTTGCGGAGGTTTCAAAAGGGACGATTATCAACGTCGTCGAAGAAGACAAAGGCTGGATAAAGGTAGAGTCAAAACGAGGCAAGCAGCCTGGCTACGTCGAATCGAGCTTGGCCAAACCGGCGGCGGATCAATAGATCCTAAGCAGGAAACGTTCTTGTATGCGCAAGGCGTGAAACTGGGATCACCGCGTTAAGGCTATCATATGCGGTCCGGGCGTGGTCTGCCGGCTGATTCTTGATCGACCGCGCTGCTAGATCTCTTAACAAGCGATGGCTGGGATGAGATAGAAGAAAAGATAGAAGAACATATTAATCTTATGCACTCTTGCTAAACCTCCATTCAAGCATTCGACATCGGCTCTCCTGCTATACAAGTTCGACTTAATGCTTGTTGTTCAGCTGGTTTCTCGCATAGAATCGCTGCCAAACTTGCAGGAGGAGACGATTATGGAGATTGAGAGGAAGTTAGCAGAACTTGGGATCGAAGTGCCAGCGCCGCCGGTACCGGCGGCTCATTACATTCCCTGCGTTCAAGTCGGTAATCTCTTGTTTGTCGGCGGCAACACCGGCAGGCTCAATGGCCAGCCGCACCTATACGCCGGCAAAGTAGGCGATCAGGTAACTCTGGAACAAGCCTATCAGATGGCGCGTCATTGCGCCCTAAATCATCTGGCAATCATCAAGTCGGCGTTGGGCGATCTCGATCGGGTGGAGCGCTTTGTCAAACTGCTCGGCTTTGTAAATGTTGCTCCAGGTTTTACCAAGATGCCTCAAGTGGTCAATGGCGCGTCCGATCTGTTCATCGAAATTTGGGGGGAACGAGGACAGCACGCCCGCGCCGCGGTGGGAGTTGCCTCTCTCGCCAACGAAGCGCCGGTCGAAACCGAAGTCATCTTGCAGATCAGAGATTAAGTACTGCGAATCTAATCTACCCAAATCGGCTGTCCAATTTCAGGGCAGCCTACGGATCATCGGCTGCCGGTGGTTGATGTTCCTATCGCGCCACGCAGCGGGCTCTCAGTAACATCAACCGCAGCACGTCGTCTATGGACTGAGATCACTGTGATGTGAACTGTTGTGATCTATCCGTTTGTCACATCGTTGCCGCAGCTTATGTTTTGCCGGCGGCTTTCAATCCCCGCAAAACGTTCTCAGGACTCAGCGGCAACTTGTAGATGCGCACGCCGGTGGCGTTGAAGATCGCGTTGGCGATGCAGGCCATCGGCGGGACACAGGCGATTTCGCCGGCGCCTTTCGCGCCGTAGGGACCGGCCCCTGGATAGCCGGGCACCAGAGTCGTTTCGATGCGCGGCATCATGTTGATCGTCGGCATCAAGTAATCCACGAACGAAGGATTCAACGTTCTCCCGTTGTTGTCGAACACGACTTGTTCGCAGAGGGCCTGGCCGATGCTCATGGCGGTGGCGCCTTCGATTTGACCTTCGACGGCGGCTTGATGGATCGGTTGGCCGATGTCGTGGACAGCCACGTATTTCACAATCTTCACGTTGCCGGTGTCCGGACTCACCTCGACGATGCAGGCATGCGCGGTGAACGGCTGCGAGCTGCCGTGGGCTTTTTCCTCAGCCATCAATTCGAGATTGTCGCAGTAGCCGCGGCCGATCACTTCGCCGATGACGTTGTGCGCATTGGTCGCAACGGTCGCCAGCGCTACTGCCTTGGCTGGCGTGCCTTTGACCCGGATCTGCTTGTCGACGATCTCGAGATCGTCCGGACTCGCCTCGAGCTGGCGGGCGGCCATTTTGAAAAGCTGGTTGCGCGCGTCGATGGCAGCGAGTCGAGATGCGGTGCCGGAAACCAGAATGCCGCGGCTGCCGACCGTGCCGGCATCCCACGGACTGGCGTCGGTGTCGACATTGACTACGGTGACATCGCTTACTGGAATGCCCAGCTCTTCGGCGACGATCATGGGAATACCAAACCCGGGAATGGTGCCCATGTCGATTTTGCCGATATGCACCGTCACGGAGCCATCTTCGTTGACTTTCACGATGGCGCCGCCGCCGGGACCGGCGCTCTCGATCCATGACCCGGTCGCGAGGCCCATGCCCTGGTTTTTTTCCAGTTTAACTTTGCCCCAGCCGATTTTTTCCTTGGCGATGCGGATAGTTTCACCCAACGAAACATCGCGCAGCTTGGGCACGCCGACGATCCTGTCCCCGGCTTTAGGAACGTTCTTAAGACGGAATTCAACCGGATCCATGCCGAGCTTGGCGGCGATGGAATCCATATGCGATTCCACGGCGAACGCAGCCTGCGGGCCGCCGGGACCGCGCACCGGGCCGCAGACCTGCTTGTTGGTGTAAATGCTGTAGCCCTCGATGTGGCAATTAGGCATCAAGTACCAGCCGCCGAGCATGTTGGTGCAGCGGCCGCCGGCTTGCACGCCGAAGCCCGAGTAGCCACCCGCGTCGTAAAAAACTTTGCCAGTGCGGGCGACGATGGTGCCGTCCTTTTTGACGCCGGTTTTGATGTACATGCGGGCGCCGGAACGGATCGTCGTCGAAATGGTTTCTTCGGCTTTGTCGAGGACGATCATCACCGGCCGCTTGGCTTTCATCGCCAACAGCCCGCAGATCGGTTCGACGGCGGCGCCCGAGGTTATGCCGCTGCCCTTGCCGCCGAAACCGCCGCCGAGCCCGGCGGAGATCACGCGCACATTGTTGAGCGACAGCCCCAACATTTTCGCCACCTCCTGGCGCACCGGGAACGGCGCCTGGGCATTGGCCCAGACCGTGAGGCGGCCGTTCGGTTCCATCTGCGCCGCGGCGATGCGCGGCTCCAGATACTGCGGATGGATCATCTTGGTCTCGTAGACTTCGTCGACCACGATATCCGCTTCGGCCATCGCTTTTTCCGCATCGCCAACATGAACAACGGTGTGGCCGCAAATATTTTTAAGGCCCGGCGTCTGCGGCAATGGTTTTCGGCAGCGGCATGTCTTCGTGCAGGGTCGGCGCATTTGGTTTGGTGGCCTCTTCGGGATCGAGCGCCACCGGCAGAGGCTCGTAAACGACTTTTATTTTCTTAAGGGCTTGTTTGGCGATCGCCGGAGATTCGGCGGCGACCGCGGCGACAGGGTCGCCCATAAAACGCACTTTATCCCGCGCCAGAATATGCCGATCCATGTAGCTGCGCCCGTAACGCACGTTGGGCGCATCGGCGGCAGTGACCACGGCATGAACGCCGGCGACCTTCTTCGCTTCGCTGGTGTCAATGCTGACGATTTTGGCATGGGCGTGTTGACTGCGGAGGATGGCGCCGTGCAATTGATCCTTCAGCATCAAATCGATGCCGTAAACGCCCTTGCCGATGACACGCTCGACGCCGCCCATTCTGGCTGGACTTGTGCCGACAACTCTGAATTCAGCTTTTGCCATACCATGGTCTCCTTATCGGATTAGGAAATTGTCCCGCAAGCCGGAAGGCGCAAAGGTAAAATCGCATGCGCACATTCCGCGTCTTTGCGCTCTGCGCAAAGAATCTTTTTTTGTCGGTTCATCTCACCTGGAGCTTTTGCGCGGCGAGATGGATCGCATCAACGATCTTGTTGTAGCCGGTGCATCGGCAGATGTTGCCGGAGACCGCCTCTTCGATGTCCGCCGCCGTGGGTTTCGTGGTCCGATCGAGCAGCGCTTTCACCGACATAATATAGCCCGGCGTGCAGTAGCCGCACTGTACCGCGCCGGTGTCGATGAACGCCTGCTGCACAGGATGTAATTTATCGCCGTCCGCTAATCCCTCGATAGTGATGATCTCAGCACCGTTGGCGTCGGCAGCCATGGTCACGCACGAGTTGATCGGCTTGCCGTTGTAAATCACGGTGCAAGCGCCGCACTCGCCGGTGTTGCAGCAGAGCTTGCTGCCCTTCATTTCCAACGTGTCGCGGAGAAACTCCAACAGCGAGGTGGAGGCATCCGTGCTGGCGCTGATCGACTGACCGTTTATTTTCGTGTTGATGGTGACACTCATTTACCTACCTCCTTGCCGGTCGCGGCCTTCCAGGTTTGTTCTAGACCTCGCCGGGTCAGGGCTTCGACGATCCAGCGCCGGTTCTCGGCGCTGCTGCGCTGATCGTCGATCGGACTCGCTTCGGTCGCGGCCAGCGCGCCGGCTTCGTTTAAAAGTGCCGCGGTCAGCGGCTTGCCGCGCAGCAGCGCTTCGGTCTTCGGCGCGCGAACCGGGGTCGGTGCTACCGCGCCCAAGCCGATGCGAACATCTTGTATATTGCTCTTCCCGGCATCCGGCGTCATCAAGACCGCCACACCGACCATGGCGATATCCATTGCGCCGCGCACCGCATGCTTCAAGTAGACGCCTTTGCTGCCGGCTGGCGGATAGGGCACATCGATTTCAGTCAGCAGACCTTTCGCGCCGAGAACGGATTTACCCGGTCCCTGAAAAAATGATCAAGAACGGCTGGTTTCTCTCGCCTTCCGAAAAAGCGCACTTGGCGCTCGCTTCGAGCACCAGCAGCGGCGCCAAGGTTTCGCCCGACGGTGAAGCGCGGCAGATGTTGCCGCCGATGGTGGCGGTGTTGCGCACCTGTAAGGACGCGAATTGATGCGACGCTTCCCAAAGCACCGGCAGCTTGTCGCGCAGAATAGCGTTGGTCTCCAGCTCGCGGATGGTCGCCAATGGCCCGACGCGCAGACTACCGCCGTTTTCGTGAATACCGGTTAGCCCCGGGATCTTTTTGATATTGATGAGGCAGCCCGGCTCTTCCTTATACTTGATGTCCACCATCACGTCGGTGCCGCCGGCAATCACCTTGGCTTCGGCGCCGTGCGTGGTGAGCAAGGACAAAGCCTCCTCTATGGATTTCGGTTCAAAGTATTCCATCAGTTCCCCCGATAATTTACTTGCTGATGATAATTTACTTGAGCTTATGCGGTCAGTTTCGATCTCTACAGCACTTCACAGGTCAGCTCGTCACTCGGCCGATCTGTCAGTTTCATATTAGCCCGGCGGTGCAACTGTCAAGGGACAAAGTAATAAAACGATCAGGAATGTGAACACAAACGGCTGGAACAGTCGGCCAGGCGAAGTGATTGCCGAGTTCGGTCACTCACCGCCTGGCAACAACACCGCTTCTTCTTCCCTCGTGCCTCATCGGCTTCAACAGACGTAAATGGCGGCTACGCCACGCACGGCCCCGGCTGTTTCTCTGAGCCGGCCTATTCCCCAGGGCTGAGCTCAGCCTTATCGCATGCGGTCACTGAATCGAGACTTTTGGCCGGTCAGTACTGGCGCGTTCCATTTCGCTGTCGACTGATGTTGGCATCGGAGATGACCGGGTGAATCAGAGCAGCCTTGCTATTTTTACTGCGCCAGAACTGGGAACGAATTCGTCAGACCGAAGGCTCTGCTAAAGCGTCATGGTCAAGAAACCACCCAACCTAGTATATCGCGTCACGGATAAGCCGCCGGTTGGGAGCGCCGTTCTGCTCGGTCTACAGCATGTATTTGTGATTTCGGTGGTTGGATCTTTGTGGTCTTCATCATCACGTCTTTCGGCGGCGGCCGTGAACAAGCCAGACAGATCATCCAGATATCGATGATCGCATCGGGCGGCGCCACGATACTGCAGGCCCCGCCCAAGGGGCCCGGTTGGATCAGGTTATCTGTGCCGTTGAGTGTTGGTCCCGCTTACATTAGTGCGTTCATCTTGCCCATTGGTCGATTCAAGCCTGGATGAAGTTTATTTTTCGAGTAAGGTCTTCAGTTTGTTTAGATCCCTCTCGACAGATCCCGCGTCATCGGCAAACTTTTGATCCGACATGCCGGCCTGGCGGTACAGCGTAAAAATCACTTCGCTGCCGTCGTTATTCGGGAAGACACGCATGGGGTTATAGAATTTGGCCCCGGACGATAAAGTCACGTTATGATCTAGAATCCCAAATTTGTTTTGCTCGGCGAATTTAACTTTCACGGTCCCCATCGGCGCCTCGGCTATCCATTCATCATCGACCTTTTTTATGGAACCGCCGAGTCCTCCGGCCCATTGAGGGAGGTTCTCAGGGTTCGATGCAAATTCATAAACCTCCGCGGCGCGGCGCTCGATGGACACACTGATATGCTTAGCCATGAACGTCATTAGAAAATCTCCTTACATTAGGTTCGAATTAACCGGAACTCAGCTTCAGCCGCTTGGTTGACCCTCGCGCCAGATCGCGTAATTAATGTGTAACGCCGAAGATTCCAGATGCGGATCTTTTCAGATGATGAAAATCGCAGATCCTGAAGGAGTATCGGACCGCTTCAACTTGACCGTCCAGAGATATTTCGCAATCGAAGCCGGTTCCAAGGCTCGATGGTTTGTAACGATCGTCAGCTATATCCGGTTTTCGAATTGTTCGAGGTCCAGGGTTTGTCTTACAAGAAGTAGATGAATGAAAGGCGCGCCATGCTGCCGGCATTATCGAACGGAAAACATCGCGGGCCTGTCCTGAATGTCATTGCTCATTCGTCGACTCAATGAAAGCACATTTCTAGGAGGAAATCATGAGCACGCAGACGACCGAATGCATGTTGTTATTCCGCGGCACGGACTGGCACAAAGGGCTGTCACCGGAGGAAATTCAGGAGGTGGTGAAACAAATGTACGCCTGGCTTGACCGCCTGACCGCAGAGGGCAAGGCCAAAGCCGGCAAACCCCTATTTCCCGAGGGTAAAATCGTCTCACAAAAGAAAGGCCGGTCAGTCGCGGATGGTCCGTTTGCCGAATCCAAAGAAGCCATCGCCGGATTCTTTCTGCTCGAGGTCGCCAGTTTAGAAGAGGCGGCGGAGATCGCCAAGGAGTTTCCAGGATTGAATTTCGGCGCCACCGTGGAAGTTAGGCCAGTGGCGCCTGAATGCCCATTGGCGCTAAGCCCAATGGAGCAGAGCGCGGTACAACCGGCTCGCGCGGGCGCGTGATTTTCAGATTTTCAACGCGCGTCACCGCCTGTTGCACAAAATCCCACAGGCTCGCCACGAGCGGAAGTTTCGGAATTTCGATGTCCGAATCCTTTCGGTTCGCGGTGAGCCGGCGGGAGGAGTCAAAAAAATTTCAGCCCGGACGCGGTCAAGCGGCCTAACGCTTGAGCTCACTGTTGGATCGCCGTGAATGCGGCGGTCGAGCTGAAGCCTAGCGTTGCCGATCGCGCCTGCGACGGTCGCAGAATGGCTCATTAATGAAGACGACATCCAATACCAAGAGTCCGGTGCCGTGCTCTGAAGAAGTTACTCAGGTGGTGGAGCATTGCTTTCGGCATGAGTCCGGAAAGATAATCTCGACCTTGACCAGAATTTTTGGCATCGAGCATATTAACCGGGCCGAAGACGTAGTTCAGGAGACCTTAGCCAGGGCATTGCAAACATGGCCCTATTACGGAATCCCGCAAAATCCCGCCGCTTGGATCACGCAGGTAGCGAAAAACTTGGCTCTGGATCTCATCCGCCGCGAAAAGATTTTTCACAATAAACAAATCGAGATCGCGCGCTTGATAGACCAGGAATCGCCGACGGCCACAGCCGAGAATGCTCGAATCGGTGAAAAGGAAATTACCGATGACCGTCTTCGTATGATGTTTGTGTGCTGCCATCCGGTGCTTCCGCGAGAGGCCCACGTGGCGCTGGCGCTCAAGACGCTTTGCGGCTTTAGCGCCGGCGAGATTGCCCGAGCATTTCTCACATCTGAAGCGGCGATTGCCAAACGGCTGACCCGGGCCAAGCACAAGATCCGCGACGCGCGCGTGCCGTTTGAAATTCCGGCAGGCGACGAGCTGGCGCAGCGGCTCGACGGCGTGCTGCAAACGCTTTATTTGCTTTTCAACGAAGGCTACAAAGCTTCAACAGGAGACCAACTGATCAGAGAAGCGCTCTGTCATGAAGCCATCCGCCTAGGTGGTTTATTGGCTGAACATCCCGCAGGCAATCGTCCCCGAACTCACGGCTTGCTGGCGCTGATGTTACTGAACGGGGCACGGTTGAAGGCGCGACTGGACCAGGATGGAAACATTCTTCGACTGCAGGAACAGACCCGCTCAAACTGGGACCAGGCGATGATCGCGCGCGGGTTGTTTCATCTGATGCAATCCATGGCCGGCGACGAAGTCAGTGAGTATCATCTGCAGGCCGGCATTGCCGCCTGCCACTGCGCTGCCAAGGATTACGAATCCACCGATTGGGCGCAGATCCTTTCGCTTTACGACCGGTTGCTTGAGCTGAATGATTCGCCCGTGATCGTCCTCAATCGTGCCGTAGCTCTCGCCAACCTGCACGGTCCGAGGGCAGGCATCGAAGCGCTACAGTCGATTCAAAATCGGCAGGAGTTGAATTCATATTATCTACTCTATGCAGTTCTGGCGGAGTTTGAGGCGGATCTGAACAATAAAAAAGCCGCCGGCGACTACTTCCGGAAATCCCTGGAACTGACCACCATCAAGTCGGAACAGATTTTCATCGCGAAAAAGCTCAAGCAGCTTGAGGCCGGCTCCTCAACGACCCATGTCGGCGGAAGGCGAAAACGGCGGCGCCCGGCAATGACCCGGTAAATTCCAGCTTGCCCTGGCCGATGCTCGCAGCCCTCACCCTCAGGCAAGCGGACCTACGATACCCCGCCTTATCAGTAGTGCCCTTAAATCTTCAATCCGCCGGCGATTAACGCCTAGATCGCTGTAGCCGAGCCGTGATGCCGACCTCACCGCAATAACTCCCTCAGCGATCCGCAAGTGAAGTTCGAGATCGTCGACAAAGCCGAAGACCGCGCTGGTGCATTCGGCGTGAATATAATCAGCAGTCGCAGCAATGATTTTGGTACGCGGAAGACTTTCAACAGATCCACGGACAGCAAGCCATGCGTCACCCGGCGGAATTGCCAGTGCCAATGCCGCAATCGAGTGCGTTGAATCAACGGCATCGCTTGAAACGCAATTGGGTGACGAAGGACAAGACGTTAAACGCGACGCCTCAACTCCAAGACTGGTGGGTCGCTCGCTTGCGCATGAGAATAACGGCATCGAGAGCAAAAGGGTACCTATGATTGGCGACGCGAGTCTCACACTAAGCCCTCTCGGCGCGCGGCGCGCTCAACCTCTTTTCTTGACATTCAACTTAGAACTCAGAGGCTTGGCGACTGAGATATCGATCCTTCCTCCTCTTTGCGCAAGCGCCCGTCAATCACAAACGGCCCAAACGGAAGCAACGCCGCCAGGAGCACGAGACCCGTCCACCGAAAGCTCCAGCGCATGGCATCCCGTGCCAGCATCAAGGCAACGACAAACCCGATAAACAGGATTCCGTGCACCCATCCGACAATACGAACCGCCTCCGGCATTTCGGCAAAATGTTTTAGCGGCATCGCTATTCCCAGCAACAGCAGGAATGAAACGGCCTCGACGATTCCAATCAATCGAAGCCGGCCGACTGGTGTTCTCAGCATACTCGCCCTTTTATCCGAACCGATGCCGCACTTTAGCAAATCGATTCTACTGCAGTATCTGATCTATCCGCCGATCGCCAATATTCCGCAGTTAACCTGGGAAATGGACGGCGAAGAGGCCGAACTCATAAGCGATGTCCCCCGGCGGGATCGCGCGCGGAGCAAATCGGAAATGAATCAAAATCAAGCTGCTTGATCCGGAGTATCCTCTCTCACGCGGCTGCGAAGTTAGCGACCACAGGAATGATTTGCTTGCCGATCAGTTCGATGGGCGTTATCTCGTGATCGTTAGGTACGCTGATAATCAAGTGCTCGATGCCGGCGTCATTGACGGATCGGCAGTATTCTATAGCCTCGCGCACGCTGTTTGAACCACCGACATCGAGCCTGCCGATGGCGGTGCGCTCGATCTCGTCATAAGGTCGGCCGATGGCGTCGCAACTTTTTCGCAGCACCTCGAGCTTGGCGCGAACGACCTCCAGACCGTCGAACGCATAGAGATTGCAAGCATCGCCGTATTTCGCCACCAGAGGCAGGGTCTTCTTCTCGCCGGCGCCGCCAATCAGAATAGGTGGATGCGGTTCGGATAGCGGCTGAGGTGAATTAAGCGTCTCGGCCAGTCGATAGTGCTTGCCGCTATAGGGCCCAATTTTTCCTGACCACATCTGCAGAGCGATCTGGAGGGTTTCCTCTAAACGCTCGAAGCGCTCCTTCAGACGGCGGAAAGGGAACGCCAAGGCCGATAGCCTCGCGTTCATACCAGCCGGCCCCGATGCCGAAGTAAGCCCGGCCTCCGGATAGAACATCGAGAGATGTTACGGTTTTGACGAGAATGCCGGGGTGACGGTAAATCACCCCGCTAACGAGTGTCCCAAGGCGGATTTGCTTGGTCACGGCGGCCAGAAAGTTAAGCGCGCTGTAGCCTTCCAACATTGGTTCTTCGGGTTTACCGATCATCTCGATCTGAAAAAAATGATCCATCACCCAGAGACTTGCAAATCCGGCTTCCTCCGCTGCTTGACCGACGCGAGCCAGAGTCGATGCTAAAGCCCGATGTCCCCGCCGGCCAAGTAAAAGACGGTATCTGAAGTCCCAATTTCATCATGCCCTCCGCGCGAAGAGTTGAACCCAGATTCGCGGTGATTATCTCACAAGAATATTCAGGATCTTCACAGGTCGGCGTTTGTGGGCTGAACTTGGAGCGGGAGTCGCACCATAAACTCGCTGCCTTTACCAACGCCCTCGCTGCGAACCTGGACCGAACCACCGTGGAGCGCTACAAAGTCTTTGACCAAGGCCAAGCCGATGCCGAGTCCGCCATGCGAAAGCTGGGTTTCCACCTGCGTGAATAGATCGAATATTCGCGGCAACATATCGTGAGGAATTCCCACTCCGGTGTCCGTGATCCGGACCACGGCCTCGTCGGCCTCGGTGGTCACCTTGATAGAGATAGCGCCGTGCTCCGGAGTGTACTTGACCGCATTACTCAATAGATTCAAGAAGACCTGCTGCAATCGATCACGATCGCCTCGCAGCACGATCGCGGACCACGGCCCGATTACCTGGATTCTCTGACGGCGTTCGTCAACCTTGGGCCGCGCCGACTCCACAGCCTTTTCGATAACTTCCTGAAGCACGACAGGTCCGATATTTAAGCGAACCTTGCCTGTGCTGATGCGCGTCACGTCCAATAAGTCATCAAGCATCCGGCGGACGAAACCCAACTGCTCCTCGATGAGCTTGAGCGAACCTTCTAGATCGGGGTTGCGAGAGGCTGTTCTACTGATGAGTTCCACCGCCGTGCATATCGACGCCATCGGATTACGAAGCTCATGCGAGAAAGTGGCTAAAAAGTTATCCTTTCGCTGATTCGCTGCAGTCAGTGCCTGTACTTGGTTGCGCAATGCTTCGAGTTGCTCGCGCAGATCCGTGCGGTTGCGAAGGATCTTGCCAAAGCCTAAGAGATTCTGGTTCTGATCACGCAGGGCTATCAGTATACCGGTCGCCCAAAATCGAGAGCCGTCTCGACGCAATCTGCCATCGATCATCTTCCGCTTTGCCGAAATTGACCGCTAGTTCGGATTTCCTGATCGGGAATTCCCCTCTCCCTATCTTCCGGGGTAAACAGAATTCCAAGAGACTGGCCTACCATCTCGTTTGAGCTGCGGTCGAAGATATATCCCGGCTCCCGGGCTCCACCACAGAACGTGCGCATCCGCATCTAAAAGCACAAAAGCGTGCTCTTTCGACTGCTGGGCCAGAAGACTAAGAAGTTGATGGATGCGCGCTGTATCAGGTTCTGACATTCAGTAGGTCCCTTTGTTGAAAAAGTTGTGCTGGGGTTTACGGCGGTGTCGTCGAGCAGAAGTCCGCCGTGTAGACACTACTGCAAGTATACCGGAGATCTCGCGCAACTCCAGATTCGGTTGCAAACAATTTGAAACCTCTCCGGCGAAAAATCGCTCTGAGAGTTTCATTAATTTCATCATCTTAAGGCAACGGTTTGCCGCTTAAGCTGCTGAATTTTGCGGTCATCTGACTCTTCAAAGCAGCCAAAATTCCGACAGGCAAGTGACCCTTTACTGGAATGTCACCAGGGGCGATTTCAGCAAACTGGTATTTGCCTCATCCAGCGATTATCCGACATCAGAAGAACCACACGGAGAGTTTGCATTAGTTCCCGCCGAGCTGTTAAATCGTCGCTGTCGACGACCGAAAATAGCAAACACGTCGAGTAAACTTTATGCTTACAATTCGAACAACCAACAACCCACCTTTTTCAGGAGATAAAATCACTATGCTAACGAAAGTCGTTTTTATAATCGGATTACTGGCTGCTTTTCTGCTAACGCCTGACAGACCAGTTTTTGCCGCGTCGACGTCGATGCGGGTTCTATATCCTAGCTTTGGTGGCACCTGGGCGACGCCCTGGATCGCCAAAGAGGCCGGCTATTTTTCCGCCGAGGGACTTGACGTCGAACTCATTCGGGTCGGAGGCAGCACCAGGATGGTGGCAGCGATGTTGGGAGGAAGCGCGCCGATCATTCAAGCCGGTGCTGCTGCGGCAATCGCCGCCACGGCCGCCGGAAGCGATGTCGTTATTATCGCCGCTACGGGGAACGTATCGCCGTTTCGTTTGATGGCCCGACCGGATATCAAGCAGCCTTCAGACCTAAAAGGGAAAAGAGCCGGCATCACCACGTTCGGATCAACGTCGGATCAGGTGGTTCGCATAGCGCTGCAGAAATTCAATTTAGAGCCAAATAAAGATGTGGCGATTCTATCGTTGGGCGCCCAGCCGGAGGCGTTTGCCGCATTACAAAGCGGCGCGGTGCAAGTGGCGGCCTTAAGCTATCCGCTTTACGCGAAAGCAGCCCAACTGGGAATGCGCGAATTGATTAACTTCGGTGACCTTGGAGTGGAAGACGTCAACGGCGGGGTCATCACCACCCGGTCTTATATTGCGCAGCATCGTGATACTGCCACCCGCTTTATCCGGGCTTACATACGCGGCGCACACCGCTATCGTAGCGACAAGGAATTTAGCAAACGCGTTCTAGGAAAGTACGGCAAGATTACTGAAGATGATCTTTTGGAAGGCACTTGGCAGGATTATGCGCCGACGATTCAAAAAGTCCCACGCCCCTCCCCCAAGGCCGTTCAGTTTTTGATTGAGTTTCAGTTCAAAGGCAAGACACCGCTGCCCAAACCGGAAAACTTTGTCGATATGTCTATCGTGGACGAACTCGAAAAGAACGGCTTTATTGATTCGGTGTACAAATGATGGGCAGCAGATAGCCCGGCACCGATACGGCTGGTAGCGGAATGCGCGGACAGGGCATCTCCGCAGATGCGGCCCCGCGCGACTAACTCACGCGAGGCCGCATAGCAATCACTGGCATCCTCCGGCTGTTAACTCTTCTGAACCTGGAGATTGTTGGTTACTTTTTTTACGCCGCCAACGCCGCGCGCTACCTCTTCCGCGCGGGATCTGTCCTGCGGCGTCTTAACGACTCCATTTAGCGAAACCACACCGCTGGTGGTATCGACATCGACACGGGTCAACGTACCGAGCTTATCTTGCGCCAAGCGAGCCTTCACCGTTGTGGTGATGGTCGCGTCATCGACATTCTCGCCGGCTGTCCGGCCGGTCATCGCCTGACACCCTCCGAGAAATCCGAGCAGCACGATCACAACCGCAATTGATTTTAGATTCCGTATCATAGTTGAGTCCTCCTCTTTGTACGTGTAACAACCGGGGAGCGTTGAAGCAACTAGGGTGGATACGAAAAATCAATATAGTAAGGTCCGATCCGGCGGCGTGAAAGCCCAGCATCCGGGATCAAAGTCTAAATTCAGCTATGATCCGCGCACTATCAACACCGGATCTTGACAATGTCGCACGACCTTTTCAGTGACGCTGCCCAGCACCCAGCGCTGTAATCCTGAACGGCCGTAAGGAGACATGGCGACCAGATTGTCCGGTGTCTTGCGCGCCAGGTTGATAATCGCATCCGCGGCTGACCCTTCGGCTACTACTGTAGAAACTTCCACAACTCCTTGTGCCCGTAACAAACTAGCTCTGGAGTTCAAATAGTCCTGAGCTTCGTCTCTTATCTGATCCTTGAGTTCAAGATAGTCAGGCACGAAGTAATCATCTCCGCCGTATGTCGGCAGCGGCAGCCCGTAAACTCGCATCAGAAGGACCTGCAGATCCAGAGCCTTGGCCAAAGCCGCAACAGGCGAAAGAATGGTTTCGGCTACGTCCGAACCATCAAGGGGCACGATAACCGAACGCAATGCTGCTTCGCCTTCGGTCTTCGAATTTCCAGGCGCACGCACCACCAGAAGCGGATTGACCGTGCCGCGCAAAACTTTTTCAGTGACACTGCCCAGCAGCCAGCGAGTCACACCCGAACGGCCATGAGTGGCCATGGCAATCAAGGTGCCCCTGTCCGCGGACGCGGCCGCAATGATAATATCCTCGGGCCGGCCTTGTTCCACGCGACAACGTACCTTCCCGTTGTGAAACGATTGCGCTAACTTTTCGAGGTACTCCGTGCTGTTCCGTACAGCTTCTCTAATCAGCGCTCCTGCATATGCAGCTTGGCTGGAGGCAATGTCTTCGGCAATGTCAGCCATTTCAACTACACCGAGCAATTCGACCGTAACGCGGGCACCAGCCGCGAGTCGCCGCGCGTAGGGCAGCACGTCCTCGGCCGTCTTTGAGCCGTCCAACGGAATCAGCATTCGGCTAAACATAGTTCCTCCCTTGGTGGTAGACCCTAGTTCCATGCGGAGTCATTGCCGTGAAATCGGAGCGATGTATCAGCTTTGAGAAAATATTAAGAGATTATTCTCATATCCAGGACAGCCCGGCACTGCCGGATCTGCAAAAGCCAAGCAGCATAAGAGCCAACAAGTCGGCCACTTATGGCATCTTTTTTGCGGTTTTTACTTCGCCAATCGTCGCAGTTGTGTGCCTTATTCCTGACCCAGGCAGCCGTAGGCTTCCCCTGAATCCAACATACAGATGATATCTGATTAATGTCTTAACGGAATTCTCTTCTAACGGAAGGAGACCGCTGCGATGCAGAGCAATATTGAGCCGACTTACGCAGCCCGCTTGAGAAGCCGGCGTCTGGAGGTCGAGAAGACTCTCGGACATCTTTCGACCGAGAGGCATCAGGTCGAAAGCAACACCGAGTGGCTGAATTACACCGCCTACAAAAGGCGAATAAGTCTCCTTGATCGTGTCACCGCGTGGTACCGTAGCGAGATGGCCCAGATTGATAAAGCCCTTACCCGGGTCAAGGATAAGCGCTACGGTCTTTGCGTTGCTTGCCATAAGCCCATCGGGATGGAACATCTAGAGCTTTCGCCTGAATCAGAGCATTGCCCTTCGTGTCAGTCGCTGCAAGAACACTGAAGCAGGGTCAGCCCGTATTACCAACCGTAGTAGACAATCGGCCTGGCAACCATTCGCTCGAATGCCTGAGATTTTTAATTGATCTGTGCGCACACAGATCGAGGCAGACCTCGGGAGAGCATTCAAGCGCAGTTGCGGATCGGATTCTATGCAGTCCAAGATCTGAATTCCTTCCGACGCAACACAGACATGCTCGCAATGAAAATCGCCGTGCCCGTCGCGGACCCAGTGTCGTATGGCCCCGTGTGATCAGTTCCCGGTTGTGCTCGAGGAAGTTGTCGCGAATGCTTTGATGGCCGCAAACTCGTCGACTCGACGTCAATCATCAGCACCGATAATTCGAAGTCCCGATTCAATTACCTCACATTCCTGACGCGATTTCCTCGAAAGAAGCGACCCGGTTTCCAGGGTGTGCCGAGAACCGGCAGTACCCAGCGATCGAGCCCATTGAGCCTACAAACAGCAGCCGCGAAATTGCCGGTTCCTTTAGGATGATCGTTTCTTGAATCTCCACATCTCCCTTCATTTCGGCCGCATCTAGCATCGTCAAGAAAACTTGCGCAACGGCTGTGCCAGGGAATCCAGCAATAATGCGGTTTCGTATGAGAAAATTTCGGGGAAATCTGCGGACGTCAGTCCAAGCTTCCCGGCGCTAGGAAAACTCGCCGCAGACATCTTGGATTTGCGTGCCAAAACGATAAACTTCATGTACCATTTTCAGTAGGTGTAAACTGCAGCGCGGCAGGTTTAATCATGCAAAAGCAATCAGTCCCTTCGAAAGGTTCCAACACCAGCGTTGGCGTGCTGGTAGGTGGCGGACCCGCGCCGGGCATCAATGGCGTTATCGGAGCGGTTACCTTGGAAGCGCTCAATCGCGCTCGCAAAGTGATCGGACTCTACGATGGGTTTCAGTGGTTGATGCGCGGCGACACGACGAGGACCAAGGAACTGCAGAAAGATGAGGTCTCGCGCATTCACTTCCAGGGCGGCTCGATCCTCAATACGTCGCGCGCTAACCCCACCAAAAAGGCGGAGGATGTTGAACGGGTGGTCGCCACCTTGGACCGTTTAGGGATCGGTTACCTAGTGACCATCGGCGGCGACGATACCATGTACGCCGCAAGCCAGGTTGCCAAGTATGCCGCCGGACGCATCCGGGTCTGCCATGTTCCCAAGACCATCGACAATGATTTGCCGCTTCCTGGCGAGATACCGACCTTTGGCTTCGAAACCGCCCGTCAAGTTGGCAGCGCTCTCGTGCAAAACCTAATGGAAGACTCCCGCACTACCGGCCGCTGGTATTTCGCCGTGGTTATGGGTCGTACAGCCGGGCATCTGGCTCTCGGAATCGGCAAGTCCACCGGCGCCACCCTGACGATTATTCCGGAGGAATTTCCCGCTACGGTGCATCTCGAAAGCGTCTGCGACATACTCGAAGGCGCGATTTTGAAACGCACCACGTTGTGGAATCGTTCCGACGGTGTCGCTGTTATCGCCGAAGGTTTGCTCGAGAGAGTCCCGCCCGAGGAGCTGCAAAGCATCGAAGGGGTGCGCATCGCTCACGACAGTTATGGGCACTTGCGCCTGGCCGAGCTTGACTTGGCGTATATATTGAAAACTCTTGTCGAGCATCGCTTCGCCAACCGCGGCTCTTCAATGAGCATCGTGCACAAAAATATTGGTTACGAGCTCCGTTCGGCGGCGCCGATTGCGTTCGACTGTGACTATGTGCGCACCCTTGGCTATGGCGCGGTAGAGTTTCTACTCAATCCTGACGCAAAAATTGCGAGTCTCACCGGCGCTCTCGTGTGTTTAGTGGATGGAGAATTGAAGTATCTCGACTTTACCAGCTTGCAAGATTCCAAAACCGGCAAAACTCGCGTTCGCTCGGTCGGAATTACCAAGCCCACCTACAAGGTAGCGCGCGAATACATGATTCGGCTCGAGCACGAGGACTTCGCCGACAGTGAAAAGCTACGGCTGCTGGCGCAGGCAGCCTCGTCGAAGGACAAACTTTGCTCGCCTGAGGAGTTCAAGAGCCGATATCAATATCTAGCAACGGATCTTCTCGGCAGCGTCTAGCCGATCATAGCTTTAGACTAAAAGGGGGGATCGATGGCAACTAGGGTCGCAATCAACGGGTTTGGCCGGATCGGCAGATTGGTCTTACGGTCAATCCTGCAACGTTACAAAAAAGATTTAGCGGTTGTTGCAGTCAATGACATGGCCGATCTCCATACCAACGCGCACCTGTTTCGCTACGACTCGACCTATGGCATATACCCCGGGACCGTTGAAGCCGGCGAAGGGATGATTCGAATCGACGGTGACAATATCGCAGTTCATAACCAAAAAGATCCGGCGCGGCTTCCCTGGAAGCAATTAGGGGTGGACATCGTTATCGAATCAACGGGTGTGTTTACCGACGGAGCACAGGTTAAAGCGCATCTGGATGCCGGCGCCAAGAAAGCGATCATCACGGCACCGGCGACGCACGAAGACATCACCGTGGTTCTGGGAGTGAACGACTCACAATATAATCCACGTCAGCATCACATCGTGTCCAACGCCTCGTGCACTACCAATTGCCTGGCGCCGGTGGCTAAGGTCCTGCACGATACTTTCGGCGTTGAACGAGGTTTGATGACCACGGTCCATGCCTATACCAACGACCAGCGCATTCTTGACCTGATGCATAAGGATTTGCGCCGGGCGCGCGCCGCCGCAACTAACATCGTGCCGACCAGCACCGGCGCGGCAAAAGCCATCGGCTTGGTCATGCCGGAATTGAAAGGCAAGCTGCACGGCCTCTCGCTGCGCGTGCCGACCCCTACTGTATCGGTGGTCGATTTGGTCGTGAACTTAAAAAAACCGGCGTCTGCAGGTAACATTAATGAAGCCCTAAAGAACGCCGCCTCTGCAAAGATGGCCGGCTACCTCGCGTATTCCGACGAACCCTTGGTTTCCAGCGACTTTCGTGGCAATCCTGCTTCTTCGATCGTTGACGGCTTATCGACGGTCGTACTGGAGGATAAGATGGCTAAGGTACTTTCGTGGTACGATAACGAATGGGGCTACAGTTGCCGGGTCGCTGATTTAGCGATATTAATGGCGCAAAAGGGCCTATAGGAGGCGATTATGCTTGCTAAAGATATCATGACGAAAGACGTGATTACCGTAAGCCCGACAGCTACGAAGAGAGATTTGGCCATGACACTTATCAAGAACCAAATTAGCGGCGCGCCGGTGGCGGGCCGGAACGGCAAGATCATCGGCGTGGTTTCTGAAGCAGACATCGTTGCGAAAAGAGGCAAAGATGTAAAAACGCTCATGAGCAAGAACATCATCAGCGTCACCGAAGAAACCGCCGTCGAAGACATCGCCAGATTGATGACCACGCATCGGATCAAACGGCTGCCGGTGATGCGCGGCCCAAATGTCGTCGGCATCGTCAGCCGGGCTGATATCGTCAGCGCCATCGCCCTGGGTAAGCACGTGGCGATCCATACACCGGTTTACGATCTTTGATCGACATCTCTGCATTACTGCATAGTCTTCCTTCAGCCTAAAAATAATTCCAGCACGAGTTCGATCGTTCTGCGGCTCTAGAACAAACCGCCGCTTCTCCCCCTCAAATTCAGCGTTCTTAAGAAACTTTTCGACAGTTTCTCCGGAGCGGAAAGTTTCCACGACAGCGCGCCTTTTCCGGCGCTATGCCGTGGCATCTCTTTTGCGCAATAGACTCTATAGTCTGCTGATAAATTATTCGGAGCATACCAGAGGAAGATGAGTGATGGCGCAAAAGATTTCCACGTTCGACGATTGGACAGATTACTTCAGCAGTGGCAGAAGGATATTGGCTTTTGAGCCGCAGCGCTGCCTTGGCTGAGAAGGCGGCGAGGATTCGTACCCAGCTTTTGCATGTTGGATTAGCGTGACCGCGGGCTCGCTTGAAACAGTCCTTTTTGCTCCAGCCTGCGTACGGTTCTATCGTCAATAAGATCTTCAGCGCGCAGGCCGCGAATTTTTTCGTTGGTCACACCTAACAGTCTGATGGTATTTCGAATACCGTCCGCCGTCGGATAGATCTTCCGCTCATACAGCGTCTTGATGATTTCGTAGCCATCGGCGGTGTCCTCGGGCTTGGGCAGGCGAAGGCCTTTGGCGAGGCTGCGCATGACTGCTGCTTTGTTGGCGGGGTCCTGTATGAAAGCGATGGCTTCGACGATGGCGGTCAGAATTTTTTCTACGACTTCGGGCTGTTGATTGACATAGCTGCGCCTGGCAAACACGGTCGTACCCTGGTACGGAATGCCCAACTCCGGTAGATCAGCCAAAACGCGGTAACCCTGGCGCTTAAGCATCGCTGCGGACGAATACGCCGACAGCTGGGTCGCATGGATGACTCCGGTAGTCATTGCCTGGGCGCGTACCGCGTCGTTACCGATTACCCGGATGGTGATGTTGTCACGCTTAACGTCGAGCCCCCAGTGCTCGAGCGCGAGCATCGTAAATACCCAATTACCACCGCCGATGCTCGTCACCCCAATGGTCTTGCCCTTCAGCTCGGCGGGAGTTTTGATCTCAGGCGAGGAAACGATCGTTCCGGTCAACCGGTTTACCAGACCGGCGATGAAAACCAGATCCAAGCCGCCGGCCATCGCCCCGAGAATCGCGCCGGAAACCGAAGCCGTATTGATCTGCGAATCGCCGTGCGGCGATCGACGCCAAAGCCACAGGCGCGCTGGATACGTAAACCAAATCCACATCCAACCCTTGTTTACGAAAAAAGCCCTGATCACGCGCAACAAAGAGCGCGCCCTCACGCTCGCTCAATACCGCGTAACTGATCACGACCTTTGTCGGCGGCGCGGCACTGAAAGCAGTGTTGATCGATAAAGTGTAGAACAACCCTAGGGCGAGAAAGCATATGAACATTTTTTTCATAAAGATTCAGTTTTCAAGGCGAATTTAAGGCGACGCGGGCATCGACCCACATCACCGGGACAGCTCAGGAACAATGAGGTCAGTGGCGCGCAGTGCGCCTCGATCACTCGCGCTCGAGCTTGCGCGCAATCCGATCATCGATGAGATCATCAGCTTTGAGCCTCGCAAACTTCGGGTCGGCCTTACTCAGGACGCGCAATGCGTTTTGAATCCCCTCCCGGCTCGGTATAATCCGGCGGTCATACAGAATTCGCATTCTTTCATATAACTCCTCGCCGCCTTCATTGGGCGAAAGCCGCAACCATTTACGCAAGCTAGCCAGCACCGCCGGCTGGTTGTTCTTGTCCTGTATGAAGCGATTGGCTTTGATCAGTGCTCTAAGAGTCTTCTCCACCGTCTCCGGGGAGCTGTTAATCAAGCTGCGCCGGGCAAGCAAGCCGACCCCCTGATATGGGATATTCAGCTTAGGTAATTCGGCCAGTACCCGGCCGCCGCTGCGTTGCACGACCTGGCTGAAGGCGTAACCCAATACCGCGCCCTCGACCAATCCCGTCGACATCGCCTGAGCTAATACCGACTGGTCACCGAGAACGCGCAGCTGAATTTTGTCTCTCTCAGTGCTCAGGCCCCAATGATCCAGCGCCATTTGTGTGAACATCCAGATCCCGCCGCCGATGCTCTGCACGCCAATCGCTTTACCTTTGAGGTCCTCCGGACTGCGAATTTTTGCCGATGTCACAAAATAACCATCTAGTTTATTGATCAGCCCGGCGACATACGCCAGATCCAATCCCGCCGCCACAGCGCCGAGCGATGAGCCAGTAGCGGAAACGATATAGAACTGCGCCTCGTTTGCTGCCAAAGCTGAAATCGCCACCGGCCCGCTGCGCACTTGCACGATATCCGCGTCCAATCCGTGCTCAGCAAAGAAACCTTGGTCCTTGGCGACAAACAAGAGTCCGCTGCGTTCACTGAAGTCGGCGAAGATAACACTGACTTTCTTGGCGGCGTTGGCGGCCATTGCCGTTGAACCCAAGGCTAGTACCAGGGACAGAAGCAAAGTGGCTGCGAGCCTTGAATTATGAAACCGAAAGGGCATTACACACTTCCTCCTTGAAATTACAAAGCAGTTCCTTGGTCAAAACCATTTCAATAACTCGATCGAACATAAAAATGCAATGCTTTGGAGGCTTCAGCCGCTTTGTTGAACGTGACGCTAGATGATCTGCCTGACTTATCTCCACCGACGTGAAGTCATTTGGCGCCTCGCCTCGATCAAGCTGCGTGATCAGAGGCTCCACTTAGATCGTGCCATGATATGTCAAACATGTACAATTCTTCTTTATTGTGCACAAAAATCTCACATCCATCGACTAAATATTGGTCAGCGGAAAAGCCGCTGGAGCGGGTTTTTCATAGGTAAAGGTGCGGGTGACGCGAGATTCGATCCAGCGGAATAAACTTTGCTTTGTTTTTCGCATTCAACCCACAACAACTTCACCGAAATCTGCAGGAGGATAAATGACCAATGTAGCGATCAATGGATTCGGTCGGATCGGCCGTCTCGGACTGCGCGCGATGCTCGAGCGTCACAAAGAAGAGCTCAATGTCGTCGCCGTAAACGACATGGCCGACTTGCATACGAACGCTCACCTGTTTCGTTATGACTCGACCTATGGAATCTTTCCGGGAACTGTCCAGATTGGCGAAGGCCAGCTCAAGATCGATGGATGGGATATCGCCGTGCTAAGCGAGAAAGATCCATCGCGGCTGCCTTGGCGCAAGCTCGGGGTGGACATTGTCATCGAATCCACGGGCCTCTTTACCAGTGGCAGTCAAGCGCGAGCTCATTTGGAAGCGGGGGCAAAGAAAGTGATTATCACCGCACCCGCAACAGATGAAGACATCACCGTGGTCTTGGGAGTCAATGAGTCGGCCTACGACCCTGACAAACACCAAATCGTCTCGAATGCGTCCTGCACAACAAACTGTCTTGCTCCGCTGGCCAAAGTCTTACATGAGAATTTCGGCGTCGAGCGCGGACTGATGACAACCACACATTCCTACACCAACGATCAGCGCATTCTCGATCTGATGCACAGCGATATGCGCCGCGCCCGGGCCGGCGCTGCCAACATCGTCCCGACCACCACCGGCGCGGCCAAGGCCATCGGACTGGTCCTGCCCGAGCTCAAAGGCAAACTTCACGGTCTCTCGCTCAGAGTGCCGACATCGAGTGTTTCCATTGTCGACCTAGTCGTCGACCTGAAAAGGCCGGCCTCGGCAGCAGCGATTAACGATTCGCTGAAGAGCTCTGCCCGTGGTGATCTCGACGGCATCCTGGCTTATTGCGATGAACCGCTGGTTTCCAGCGACTTCCGCGGGAATCCGGCCTCCTCCATAGTAGATGGTTTATGTACTGTCATCTTGGAAGAGAAAATGGCAAAAATTTTGGCGTGGTACGATAACGAATGGGGCTATAGCTGCCGCGTTGGGGATCTCGCAGCCTTCATGATCGAGCGCGAACTATAAAATCCGTGCTTTTGTTTGGCCAACTCTGATAAATCGAGCGTTGTGAAATTCTCACTCTGAGGCTTGCGTCAGGTATTCCACCGGCAACGGCACTTCCTGCACCGAGCCATACACGCTGCGCATACTGTAAGCCCGGGCGCCAGGCTTTGCTCCGATCACTTGATGAATCTCCGCCCCTTTGTAGTGAATCCCGACCCAGTCTTCGATTGCCACGCCGGCGGAAATCTCTCCGCTGGCCAGAAGCCGGTGATAAGATGGCCGCCGCTGCGGTTCGCCATCGTAATGCGGACAACAACTGCCGGGAACGAAACCGAGACAGCCAAGCGGACGCAGCCCATCTGAGAACGAGTCCGTCAGCCCTTGCTCAAACCAACAGATCGCCCCCGCGCTCACGCCCGTGAGAATAATTCCCGACTGCCATGCCTCTCGGAGCAATTCCGGCACGCCCCAATCGCGCCACAAGGCAATCATGCTCTTGGTATTGCCGCCGCCGACATAGATCACATTTTGACTGAGCAGTAACGAGCGCAGATCCGGCGTCCTTTTGAACAACGACAACACCGAAGGACGGCATTGCAGTTTCAGGAATGCCGCATAGAAACTCGCAACATAATGGTCCGGCTCGCCGCTGGCGGTCGGGACGAAGAGCACGCGCGGTTGGGCAACGCCGGTTTGCGCTAGGATGTAACGCTCGAGCGCAAGATTCTCCGGGTCCCGATAAAATCCACCGCCGCCAATGGGAATAATCTGTGGTGTTGGATTGGGCATGTGTCGGCTTCGGCCTCGATCTTAGCGAAACGATAAAACGCCTGCTTTGATCCGGTCGAGTTGTTCTTCAAGCTCTTCCAGATCCAACAATGCCTTATGCGCACCGTGCGTCGCGCGCATGAGTTCGTCTAATTTCACCTGCCTCGCCTCAGAATCAAGATTTGAGTACTTTGTATGAGGAAAACCATAAAAAAGTGATGAGCGTGCTTCCGGTATTGATCACCAGTTGCCAGGTATCGCTGAATCCGAACAGTGGACTCGTAACCGCCCATGCCGCGACAACCGAAACAGCGATCATGAATGTCAACGGCTTGCCGGTGATCCTTGCGGTTAACTTCGCAAAGCCCGAGAACCAAGAACTTGTTGGCCTCTCAGGTCGTTGCGGAACTTTCATTCCTTACAATCCATATCACATGCTGCTGCGATTGGGCGACAATTTACCCAATCGCGAATTGATAGGCCCGGCAGGCCTGATGAAATGGATTCAGCCTGGACATTTTCGGCTTGCCGGAGTAAGGGGAGTAAATTACGGAGTCACAGAGGAGTCCTATGGCGACACTAATAACCGGGCTGGGCTTGGTCGGCACGTCCTACGCTCAACTCGCTCTCAAACGCGGCGAAAGCATCGTTTTCTACGATATTGCCCCAAGGAAAGACTTCCTGGCGAATAAGCTGGGCATGGCTAACGTGACGGTTGTTCAGCGCGATGTCCGCGACTTGCCGGCGCTGATCGAGACGATCCTGAAATATAAAATTGATACCGTCATCCACACAGCGGGACTGATCGGCGGCAAGGTCGCGCAGCCGATCTATACCGGCATGCAGATCAATGTGATGGGCACGATCAATGTCGCCGAGGCGGTACGTTTAACCGGGGTGAAGCGGCTGGTACAGATCAGCACGTTCGGCATTTACGATCGGCGCGGCGGGGAGCCCGGTCCAATTGACGAAAGTTTCCACCGCGGGCCCGGCGAAGCGTATGGCAACTCCAAAGTCGCTAAGGAACTCATGGTAGAAGCGTATCAACGGCTATATGGCTTCGAGCTGATCACGTTGCGGCTCGCCAATGTCTATGGGGTCGGCCACTTTGCCGGCGGCTCCGGCGGCGGTGAGATGGTGCAGAACATGCTCCAGACCGGAATCCGCGGCGGTGTGGTAAAGGTTGCGCAAGAAGTGGCGCGCGACTTCGAATATGTTTACTACAAAGATCTGGGCCGAGCTCTCGATAAGGCAGCGATCACACCTCTGTCGATGCCGGTGACACTTAATATCGGCACAGGCGTAGTCATCAAGTTTGACGATTTGGTCGCCACGGCCGAGAAACTCCTGCCCAATCTGCAGGTGGAAATAATGCCGGGGCAGAAGCCTCGTTCCGCCAAGCAGCCAATGGTAATCACCAGAGCCAAACAAATCCTGGAGTGGGAGCCAGAGTATGATTTGGAACGCGGGTTCAAAGACTACATCGAGGAGCTCAAGGCGTTGAGCTAAAAAAAGGCGTCGCAGCTCCCGTAAAACCCGAGTCCTCAGAGTTTGATCTGGCCCCGTTTACCGCTCTTGACGCTTTCGTAACGCAAGTCATTGCCATCGGTCGTGATGATGATGGCCCCGTCTTCTTCGGTGCGGAGAATTTCTGCGCCGGCATCGCGATAACGGTCCGCAAGCTCTTGCTTCTGAGCGCGCGCGTTTCTAGTGGTTCCTGAAATCACCGCCAGCCTGGGTTGCACGGCCGAAATGAATTCCGGTGTGCTCGCCGAAGCGCTGCCGTGACGCGGCACCTTCATAACCGCGCTGTTGATCCGGGCCGCGCTTTGCAACAGAAACTGCTCGTCGCGTTTGTCGATGTCTCCGGTGAAAAGCAAGCGCGCTTTACCATAGTGCAGCTGTAGTACCACCGAAACGTCGTCGGTCCGATCGGCCGGCGGATAAAGGAAACACAGACTCACTCCTTCAATCGAACGACACGGTGCTTCGTTGGTCAAATTGACCCGCTGGACCTTGGACCGGTCGAGGATTTCATCCAACTCCTCCAATCGACGCGTTCGTCCCTTGGCAGCGCCCGACCAGAATTGCTCGGGCGTGAACTCTCTGACAATCGATGCCATTCCACCATAGTGATCGATGCGCGGGTGGCTGACTAAAAGATAATCGACTTTCAGTATCTTGCGAGAGCGGAGATAGGGACCGACAATCGCTTCGCCGGTATCGAACTCGCCGGTGGCTGTGCCTCCGGCGTCGATCAGCAAAGTTTTGGCGCCGGGAAACTCGATAACGACCGCATCTCCCTGGCCGACATTCAAATAAGTCACTCTGAGTTCTGGGCGTGCCCAGCGTTCGCGGCCCCAGTAGGCAACATCCGCAATCAATATCGACGTACTCAAACCGACGGCAATCACGGCGCGGCGGCTTTTCCTGAGCCAGAGTAGAGAAGCGATCAAAAAATACACGGCGCCAATCTCCCACAGATCCGGCGCGGGTACTGAGATATGAGCAAACGGAAGGCTAGCAAACCATTCCACCAACCATCCGGATAACCACAGAAGCCACTCTGTGATCGAGACTAAAGCGGTGACAGACTCCGGCCATGCCAGAGAGACGAAACTGATCGCAAGCCCCAGCGGTACGATGACAAAGCCAATCAACGGCACGACTATCGGATTGGACACGAAACCGGCCAACGAGAGATGACCGAAATAGTGCGCGATCAATGGTCCGGTGCCGATGGTCGCCAGGAGCGGCACAGCCAAATGCATTCCAATCGAGCGCAGCTTTGGTTTTATCCGGCTTCGCTCCTGAGGCAAGCGGTCCTTCTCGGGCGCGGCGACAGTCCTAAAAACTTGACGCATTCCCCAGGCGATCGAAAAGACCGCGAGAAACGAAAGCTGAAAGGAGATATCGGCGATTACGCCGGGCCAGACCAACGCTATTAGCAACGCGGCAAACGTCAGACTGGTTAGAACCTCTTCCTCTCGATCCAGCAAGACAGCCAATTCATAAATTCCGATCATGATCGCCGAGCGCACCGTCGGCACCATGGCACCGGCCAGCGCGGTGTAGAAAATCACCGCAACAAACGAGCAAAAGGTCGCAATTTTGATCAAATTGCAGCGCAACAGCAGATAAAGGTTGAACGAACCGAGCCAGCGCACGAGCCAAAACACCACCAAACCGAGCATCGCCACATGCAGCCCGGATATCGATAAAACATGATTCACTCCCGCGGCCGTAAAGTCGGAGCGCGTCTTCTTTGGAATTTCTCCCATGTCTCCGATCACCAGCGCCTTCATCAGGGCGCCGGATTCGGGAGTAAAGTAGCTTTCGATGTAGCGACGGATTTTTCGGCGCAGACTTTCCACCGCGCCACGCAATCGATCCGGCGCGCGCTCCACCAACTCGATCTTTTCGTCGCTCTCTAAAAAACCGATGGCATAAATCTGACGTCGCGATAAATACGTGGCGTAATTAAACCCACCCGGATTGCCACTGTCTTTGGGCACAGTTGGCCGAATCTGCGCGCGGATGCGATCGCCGTAGTGCCACTCACGGCGAAGCTGCCGGACGTTCAACAGCAGATCACCGGAGATCTCCTCGGCGCCCGTCGGGTGCCATATCCGTTCAGCGCGCAAATACCATCGGCTCCGGTTCGGCAGTCTTTCCGGTTCGCGCAGCAGCACCCCTTCTAAAAAGAAATCGCTGTTCTGGTTCATGACCGAGCGAAGGTGATTCGCCGGAAAAATCGGAAGCAACAGCTGGTGATGACGGAAATAGCCCAAAGCAAACATCGATCCCGCTACCATCGCGAGCAGCGCCCGGGATTGGTAGTTTCTAGTGATCGTACTACGTTGGCTAGTTACATCGCGTCCGGCGATTAGCGTCGCGAGCCATCTCAGTTTAGCGAGCGGGTCGATGAGGAGGACCAAAGGAACCAACAATAACCACACCAGATCAGCGGAGAGAACGACTGGCGAGGCCGCCGCCAATTGACCCAGCAAAAGCGAGCCGGTCAGCGCAAACAGCCAAGTTGATGGCCGAATAGCTCTTGGGACCGTTGGCGCGATTTGCTCAGAAGATGGCGCCATGAACCCGCTTTTACTGCAGAGGCGGAGCCGGGTGAAATAGTTGCCAGAGTTGGTGGGCGAGCTTTGGGTTCATGCCTGGAACCTGCATTAACTCATCCAGGCTCGCCTGTTCAACCCCCTTGACGCTGCCGAACGCGCGCAGCAAGGCGCGCCGGCGCGTCGCCCCGATCCCGGGAATACCGTCCAAGGCTGAGGAGAGAGTTTGCTTGGAACGGAGTTTCTTGTGGTGCGTAATTGCGAAACGGTGCGCCTCATCGCGCACCCGCTGCAAGAGAAACAAGGCATTGGAATTACGTCTCAACGTCACCGGATTACTCTGTCCCGGCAGGAACACGCGCTCCTCCGATCGCTCGATCTCGGCGCTGCGTGGCGCAGATTGCACGCGCATTTTAGCCAGACCGACCACGTCGACTCCTTCGACTCCGACTTCACGCATGGCCGCCAACGCCATTGCCAATTGACCTTTGCCGCCGTCGACCACCACCAGGTTGGGCATCTCTTCCTCTCGCTTGCCGCGTGTAAAGCGGCGTTTCAGAACTTCCAACATCATCCCGAAATCATCGCCACCGCCGGAAGCGTCGATGGTGCGAATTCGATAATGACGGTAGTGCGCCTTGTCGGGTTCGCCGCCGATGAACGTAACCTGAGAGCCGACCGCATTTGCGCCGTGAATCATCGAGATGTCAAAGCACTCGATCCGATGCGGGTAGCGCTTCAAGCGCAGCTGCGCCTGCAATTCTTGAAGCATCTTCTCACGGGCTTTCTCCTGATCGTGACGTTCAGTAAAGCTCTGCCGGGCATTCTGCTGCGCCATTTCGACCAGCTTGCGCTTGTCGCCCTTCTGCGGCACATGAAGGCTCACGTTCTTGCCTTTGCGCTCGCTCAGATACTCGGCCCGGGTATCCCGATCTTCCAATTCCACGGGCAGCAAGATTTCGTCTGGCATGAAGCGTTGTCCTTGGTAGAACTGCGTCAGCAGCGAGCCCAGGATTTCCTCATCGGAAAAATCCAAATCTTCCAGTGCATAAGCTTGCGTCCCGGTCAGTTTCCCTTGGCGCACGAACAGCACCTGAGCCTCGATGTAACCGCCTTCGCGGTAAAGGCCGAAAATATCCTGATCCGCGCCCCAATGAGAAACCATTCGCTGTTTTTCGAGAGTTTTCTCGACCGCCTGGATCTGATCGCGGATCTTAGCCGCCGATTCAAATTCCATTGCCTCGGCTTTGGCCGCCATGCGCTGCCGGAGTTCCGCGAGCAATTCGTGTTGCCGCCCTTCGATAAACAAGCTTGCCTGACGTACCTGCTCGCGGTACTCCTCTGGATCCACTGCCAGGACGCACGGCGCCAAGCAACGCTTGATTTCATACTGTAAGCAGGGCCGGCTGCGATTCTTGAAGTTGTGATCCGTGCAGTTACGCAAAAGAAAATGCTTCTCGATGATGTCTACAGTTTCACGCGCCGCGACTGCGGACGAGAACGGACCGAAGTAGCGGCTGCCATCCTTGACGATCTTGCGGGTGGTGAAAATACGCGGCCATACGTCCCGGGTGGTAACCTTGATGCTCAAATAGCTCTTGTCGTCCTTGAGACGAATGTTGTAACGGGGTTTGTATTGCTTGATCAGATTGTTTTCAAGAATCAGAGCTTCCTTGTCATTGCTGGTGACCAGAGTTTCGAGATCTCCGACCCGCCTTAGCAGGAATTCAATCTGTGAACGTCCATCGCTGCGATTGAAGTACGATCTCACCCGCGCGCGCAAGTCCTTGGCTTTGCCGACATAGATCACCTTTCCTGCCGCGTCGCGCATCAGATAGACCCCCGGGCGAGACGGAAGGTTGGTCACTTTTTCATCCACGGAAAGCATCGATCTCAGTATATCAGTTGGTCCCGCTGCCGGGCGACAACTGCGCCCCAAGCCGGTCATTTAGCTCGATCCGTCAACGTCTTCATCGCCGGCGTTGCTTTGCAGCAGAAGTTGATGCCGCCGGAAAATCTAACCGGTGCGGATGATTGAACGACGCGGCGTTACCGGCAGACCGGGCACCCGGCATCGTTGGCGCGCCTGGAAATCGCCGGGATCGCCGCTAAAACTCCTGGGCGGCTGAGAGCCCGCCCTCGCGCAGCTGCAGCTCGCGGACTTCAAGCTCGCGGATTTGGTCACGCAACTCCGCCGCCCTTTCGAACTCGAGCTTGCCGGATGCCTGCTTCATTTCCTTTTTGAGTTGTTTGATTTTCCGGGTGAGATCGGCGGGAGCATAGCGCGTGGTGCCATCAGCGGCGAGCGGGATTTCGATATAATCGGCTTCATAAATTTTCACCAGCGGCGCACCGAGGGCCTTTATGATCGTCTGCGGAGTGATGCCGTTTTCGCTATTAAAAGTTGTCTGTAAACTGCGCCGCCGGTTGGTCTCATCGATGGCCCGGTTCATCGAATCGGTCATAGAATCGGCGTAAAGGATGACTTTGCCATGGACGTTACGGGCGGCCCTGCCGATGGTCTGGATGAGCGAACGTTCGGAGCGCAGAAATCCTTCCTTGTCGGCATCGAGTATGGCGACCAGTGAGACCTCCGGCAAATCGAGTCCTTCGCGCAAAAGGTTTATCCCGACCAGCACATCAAAAACTCCCATTCGCAATTGCCGGATAATCTCCACACGTTCGATCGTTTCAATGTCGGAATGGAGATAGCGCACCTTAACGCCGAGATCTTGATAGTAGTCGGTCAAATCCTCAGCCATGCGCTTAGTCAAGGTCGTGACGAGAACCCGTTCCTTGCGCTCCACTCGTTTGCGGACTTCCGCCAGGAGATCGTCAACCTGGTTACGGGCCGGTCTGACGGTCACCTCCGGATCGATCAATCCGGTGGGGCGGATCACCTGTTCGACAACGACGCCATCGGCCTTTTCCATCTCGAAGTTCGACGGCGTAGCCGAGACATAGATAACCTGATTCAGACAGGCTTCAAACTCGCCGAAATTCAACGGCCGGTTATCCAAAGCCGAAGGCAGGCGAAAGCCGTATTCGACCAGAGTCTCCTTGCGCGAGCGGTCGCCGCGATACATACCACCGACCTGCGGCACGGTCACGTGACTCTCGTCAATCACCAGCAAAAAATCTTCGGGGAAATAGCTGAGCAATGTCGGCGGCGGCTCGCCCGGCCTGCGTCCGGTCAGATGACGCGAGTAATTTTCAATGCCGGGACAGAAACCCATTTCCTCCAGCAGTTCGAGATCGTACAACGTGCGCTGTTCCAGTCGCTGAGCCTCGAGCAACTTGTTTTGATCGCGTAACTCCTTCAAACGCTCTCTGAGCTCCACACGGATATCTCGTGTCGCCTGTTTCATGCGGCTTTCCGTGGTCGCATAGTGGCTCGCCGGATACACCATTGCCTTATCCACCCGACGCTGCACTTTGCCGCGCAGCGGATCGATTTCATAGATGCCTTCCACGGTATCGTCGAAGAACTCGATGCGTAGCGCCGACTTGTCCTCATACGCGGGGAATACTTCAACACAGTCGCCGCGCACCCGGAAAGTCCCTCGATGAAAATCAAAATCGCTGCGCTGGTATTGAATGTCGACGAGCTTGCGCAGCATTTGATCGCGCTCTACTCTGGCGCCTTCTTCGAGGTAAACCATCAACTCGAAATAGGCCTCCGGCGAACCCAAACCATAGATGCATGAAACACTGGCAACAATCAGGGTGTCGCGGCGCTCGAGCAAAGCCTTGGTCGCCGAGTGCCGCAGCTTGTCGATCTCGTCGTTGATGGCGGAGTCCTTCTCGATGAAGGTATCCGTCGAAGGCACATAAGCCTCCGGCTGGTAGTAGTCGTAATAGCTGACGAAATAACGCACTGCGTTTTCGGGGAATAATTCTTTGAATTCATTGTAGAGCTGGGCGGCAAGTGTCTTGTTCGGCGCTAACACCAGAGTCGGCTTATTGGCCCTCTCGATGACATTGGCGACGGTAAAAGTTTTCCCCGATCCGGTGACTCCGAGTAAAACCTGGTGCCTTTTCCCCTGCTCAATGCCCGAATAAAGCTTCTCGATGGCGTCAGGTTGATCCCCCTGCGCACTGAACCCCGAAATGATTCGGAACTGTCCTGGTTGCCTGTCGCCTAGCATCGATACAAATTAGCAATTACGTCGGCGCGCTGCTACCGGCCTTTGCTCTCCCGAGCGCTATAGAGTTTGTCGATATAGCCGCTTTGGTCGATTTCGCTGAGCACACGCGCCTCGATGAAATCAGCAGGTCGATACTGCGCGAACCTCGGTTGGCCTTCGGCTAGATGGTCGAGCACTGCCTGGACGGCGCTCTCCACGGCATAGGGCTTGGCCGGCATCTTCGCGGCATATTCCCAGGATTCTTGCAGCGCCTCGCGATCGCTGGTGCCGAGGAACTTGCTGAGGATGCGCACAGTATCTTCCTTGCGGGTCTTAAACAGATGGACGCCTTTGACGATCGCTCGCAGGGCCCGAGTTGCCAGCGCCGGACTTTTTTGAACCAGCGAGCGCCGCGTCGCAATCGTCGAACCTTGGTATTCCAGTTTTAGATCGGTGAGATCGACCATAAAATTCATTCCGGCCTTGCGCGCAAACAAAGTTCCAGGCGGCGAGAGAATGGTTGCCGCTACTCTGCCGGTCTGCAGAGCTCCCCACATAACATCGTTGGTGCCGAGAGCCAGCATCGTCACGTCCTTGTCAGCGTCCAAACCCAGATGGCGCAAACCAAAGCGCAAGCTTTTTTCGTAGGCGTCGCCCGGACGCTGGATGCCGACGATTTTACCCTTGAGATCCTGGGCAGTCTTGATCTCCGGACGCGCCACCAGCACCATCGAAGCATAGCGCGAAAATCCTCCGAGCATGACGACGTCGCGGTTCCGTTCCGCCACCGGAATCATCAAATATGCCGACATAATCGCGAAATCGACTTCGTTGGCAACCAGGGCCATCGGCGCGATCGATCCCGCTGTTCTGATCACCTCCGCATCGATGCCTTCTTCGGAGAAAAATCCCGCCTCTTTCGCGACAAAAGGAACCGAATGCGCCACCGCGCGCGCGGCGTAACCGATCCGGAGCTTTTCAGGTTTTCCTTGAGCGCCGTCTGCGAAAGCAGACAGGACCGTCACAATGGCGGTGGCAACAAAAAAGAGCTGTTTGATAGTCACTGCGTATCCCTCCACACCAGTTAAAAAGCGCCAACTGCATAGCCGGCGAAGATAACAGGGCAGTTACGGATCGATCAACTTTGCCTATCCGGCGATTAGCTGCGCCATGATGCGGATCACAAAGGGCCGGCGATCATGGTGAACCCTTGAACCACGAATCGTTTCGATTGCGTCTACGCTGATCAGGTCAAACTCACGGCCAACGCCGCCAGTGCCCTAGAGATTTAGATCTGGGGAGTTGTGCAGTGAATGCGCCAGCCCAAACTGGCAAAAAGTGCAGCAGGTCCGAGATCTAGCCGCGCGGGCCGCGCCAATGTTTCTCAAAGCTATCCCCATTGACGGTAACTAACCGGCCCGGCTGCTGGAACATGACTTTGGCGATGGAGGGTGAAATTGGTTTGCCAAACAGGCAATACTCATGTCCGTCCTGGCGACGCGCGTTGGCCCACGCGGCGAATTCATCGGGACTCGGCGTATGTCCGATATCGGCCGCGCAACGGCGCACGATGAAGCCCAGCATCATCTTTGGCGCGCCGTTTTTGGGATTCCGTAACGTCATTGATTACTCTATAAAAGATCTGGTTATTCGTTGCAAGAAAGTTTTATCTTTCCGCGAGCGTTTCTTTGTTGATGCTCTCTTCTGAACGCACATCCCATCTAAAGGTGCTGATCTACTCCTCAACGCAAAACGGCGGGCAACGATACCGTTAACCCGCCGCCAAGCCTTGTCATCTGATCACCGCTCAATCATCCATGTGAGTGGTCGCCTTCAAGTGTTTGTCCACCGTGGTGTAGCCTTTCTTCCACTGATCGACGAACCAATAGCGAACACCGAACTCGAAGCGGAGCTCTTTCATATCCCTGTCGAAGGGGTTGAAATGTTGATGATGCAACATGCCCGGAGGCACATGGACGGCATCGCCCTGATTCCAATCGTAACGTTTGCCGCCAATCTCCGAATAGCCGTCACCTTCCAGCGCATACAGGTAGGCTTCCGGATGCGCATGGCTGTGACTCTTGGTGTGCGGCAGATCGACAAAGATCGAGCTGATTGCCACACCCGTAGCCCGAAATCCGTTCTGCTTACCGCTTCGGCCCATCAAAAAATAAGTCGCGCCGTGTTTCGACTCGCCCGATTTCTCGTGCTGTTGTTGGTGCATTGAGATACGCCGGCCGTCTTCGGGCCAGTACTGGGACTCTTCTTGAGGAATGTTTGCTAAAACCTTTGGATCATTTTCGCCGCATTCTTCGAGTTGCTCCAACTTCCCCATGTAAACGTCAGCTTCCAGGTGCCAAGCTAGCCCTGAAAGGTAGCCGACGGGCGCGTTTCCGCTATTGAAGAGCTGATGCGGTGAACGGTAGGGAATGTGCAAGATCGTTCCTGGGAAGAAGTCGTAACGTTTTTCATCCAGAATCAGAAAGCCTTCGCCGCTCTCGACGTAGATCGCCTCTTCGCCATGAAAGTGTTTGCCGGTATGCCAGCCCACCGGAATCTCGGCTCGCATGAGACAGCTGCCGCCGGTAGGGAAGCCGGTCTCCGGAGCAATCATCAAGGCAGCCTTATAGTCCTGCGGCGTGCGCACCCATTTGAGGTCTTTGGATTTGGCTACCCGCGGTGCGTCGTCAACCTTCTTTTGGTTGCTCTTGGACCGTTCTAACCACGCGCTGTAGAAGTCGCTCATTATTCCTCCTGCTCATAAGATTGTTCGGTTATTCCTTCTTTACGTAACGAAGGGGTACTTTTTTGTCAAATTGGCGCCAGAAGCGCATGCGTGGGCGGGCACTTCGTCAGCCCTCGTCGAGTTGAGTTAATCCTTTGACTAGAGAGCTTTTATCCGGTTCGCACTAATAAAATAATTGGTTACCAGTTCCTCCGGGGGGCCGGCGGAAGCTTGAAAGAGCCTTCGTAGAACATCGGCGAAACCGATGCTAAGACCGTTCATGCACGACCGCAGCGCTGACCCGCGGCTACGGCACGCAGCGGACGTGAAATTCAGAGGCTATGCTGCTGACTCTGAGAGCTGTTTGTTTCTAACGCCGATTGAAACGAAGCAATTGAGCAGTTTAGCTACATGGACTTTCCATGCCCTTAGGCTACCTGTACTGAATGTCACCTGATCTCGTCTATACTTTCCAGCCCGGCGACAGATCGACCCGGGTGCCGACCGGATCGAGCACGAAGGTCTCAGCGAACCGCCCGTCTTTTGGTAGCTCAGCCGTGCCGCCTGTGGCCCCCGCCGCCAGAGCAGTTTCGACCGCGCCCTTCACATCGTCCACTGCAATACCGAAATGATAGATGCCCTCGCGCCGATTGCGCGCCGGCAGAATGGCCAGATTGATGTGGCCGTCGGATACATAGATTGCTCTACCATGCTCCCCGCCTTCGCCGCTGCGTGCGACTTCTTTCATGCCGAAGGACGTCTTGTAGAATTCCGCCAATTTCTCCGTATCTTTTGTCAGAAGCGCGATGTGTGCGATGCGTGCCATGATTTGTCTCCTTGTCTCTTCCAGATTTTTCTCGAAACCGATCTGCTTCCTGTGAATTGTTGTAAGCCGTCGGTCCGTCTTCCTAAGATGATACCGACATAATTTCTCGAACCGCTCTTCCCAACCATGGTCATGCGATCAGGTATTTACTCTTACCGCTTATCTTTACCTTTGTATAACTGTTCGATGAGTCCGCTCTTCTCAATGTCCTTAAAGAAGCTCGGGTCGATTACATCTGCTACCGACGTGCTTCTAATCTTAGGATCGCTTTCGCGGTCGAGCACGGCTTGAATTGCTTTTTCGTTGGGCGCGGGGAGAGCTTCTAAGGTACTTACCTGTTCTTGATAGAGGTAACCGGCTTCTTCGGCGTTAAGCCCGCCAAGATATTTCTGCAGCAGAGTGATCGTTCCGTTTCGATTGGTTTTGATGTAATGCAGCGCTTCGATAAAAGAGCGCATGAGCCGATCCACCACGCTCCTGTTTTTTTGAATGTAGCCCCTCGTCGTGGCAAATGTGCCGGACGGCGACAACACGTTCAACTCTTGAGCACTGGTGAGAAGACGGGCGCCCGCCCGCTCTGCCGTCAATGTCGCCAATCCGCCCAGCACCCCAACCTCGAGCTTGCCCGCAGCCAGAGACGCGGCAACTTGCGGGTGACCTCCAAGCTGAATGATCGTCGTATCTTTGTCCGGTTTTAACCCCGCTTGCGCGAGCGCGACCCGCGCGAAGGTGTCCGCCTCCGAGCCGTATTGCGATACTCCTATGACGGCGCCCTTTAAATCTTCGATGCGGCGAATCTTCGACGTCTTGCTGATCATGATCTTTTGACTCGAAGCATTGGCAGACGCGCCCAGTATCGCGACTTCCGCACCTCTGGCCCTGGCTCTAATCAATGCCGCAACCCCGGCGAACACGAAGTCGACGTCACCGGCGATCAGCGATTGAACCAGTCTGGGACTGCCGGTGATGAGTAAAACCTCGGCGGTAAGATCATACTTTGCAAGAATTCCCAATTCTCTTGCGAACCAAGGCAGAGACTGGCTGACGCTGGGGCTGACGTAAGCGACTCTTATTTTCTCCGCGGCCAATGACGATGTGGCATCGCAAACGCTGATCGCAACAGCAAAACAAACGATCCAAAACTTGAAAGCTCTAAGAAGCATGACATTACAGCCTTATTAAAAATCATCGCTGCTACCTCCCGCTTCTAAGACATCCGTTTGCCGCCTGTCAAGTTCGTCAAGGTTCAGCCCGTAACAGTGACAGTTGTTTAGAAGTTGAAAGTGAATTCCGATGCGAACGCGGCAACCCCCCCGGAACCTGGACAGTGAAACACTGCGGAGTTCCGAGGAGCGTCAATCGAATTCTCCGTTTCTAAACCACTCTTGTAATAACGGTTACTTTCCAGCGAAGACTTTCGGCACCTCGGTCGTATCATCGGTTGAGGTGTAGAGTAATCGGGTGCTTTGGCTCTCGGTTGGATCGATGTATGATTGAGAAGCTCCATCAATTCACCCAACTTAGAGAGACAACTCAAATCATAACTCTATGCCTGTTGCATGGCCCGAGAAAGACGATGAAGCGCTCCTTACTCTTATCCAAGATGGCAGCCAACAGGCTTTCACTGTTCTCGTGCAGCGACACACAGAACGATTTTACCGGCTCGCTTACCGCTATCTGCAGAATAAGGAGGCTGCCGAAGACGTCGTACAGGATGCTTTCGTGAAATTGTGGGAAGATCCCGGCAAGTGGCAAGCGGAGCGAAACAACAAATTCACGACTTGGTTTTATCGGGTCGTGGTTAATCTATGTCTCGACTGGCAGAAAAGAAAAAGACCGATCGAGCTTGGTGACCGGGAGCTTTCGCTCGTGGATGATAGAGAAACTCCCGATATTGCTATGTTACAGGCGGAAAAACACAAAGTACTTGAGAAAGAAATCGCCGCTCTGCCGGAGCGGCAGCGGATTGCACTGAATCTCTGCTTCGATGAAGGACTGAGCAACCACGAAGCCGCCCAAGTGATGGGGCTCCAGTTGAAGGCTTTGCAATCGCTGGTTATGCGCGCCAAGACGACGCTTAAAGAACGCCTGAAAAATTACTTGTGAGGTTTACTATGGCTACCCACCCAGACGAAAAAATCGACGAGATGCTTAAAACGCGCCGGGTTCAGGCCGCAAGCTTGGACCTTGCGCAGCGGATCATCTTAAAGGCGCAGATGACGCCTCAGGCGCAGGTATTTTCGTTGGGGCAATGGATCAAGCAAACCTTCGCCGAACTGCATTTGCCGAATCCTGCCTATGTCCTGGCGGGCACGTTGATGATGGGTTTTGTCCTCGGGTTGAATGTCCCGTCGGACACCGCACCCGAGAATGTCGACGCCGTTCAGGCGCTTAGTCTTCTCGATCCGGACGAAGGACTGTTATGAACACGAAACTAAAAAGCGCCTTTATCGTTTCGATAATATTGAATGTTTTGTTGCTGGGCATTTTCTTCGGTACGTTGAGTCCCGGATTCGGCCGGGAGAGTTCACGGCGAGAGCGGCTCACCGCCGAAATCGAAAAACTGCCCGAACCGGCACGCAGCCGATTTCGCGACAAAATGGCTCAGCTTCGCGCCGGTCATGATCCTTTGCGCGAGCAGATGCGCCAGGCCCGCAATCAAGCGATCGACCTTCTGGTTGCTGAGCCTTTGGATGAAGCCGCATACGACAAGCAGCTAATCCAGATCAGCCAATTGCGTGGGCAAATATCGCAACGTGCCTCTGACGATCTCAAAGAGCTTGTCAGAGGATTACCGCCAGAGCAGCGCGTCGCGGTCGGTGAGATGCTCAAACGGCCAACGCCGCCCCCCAGGTGACCGTTCCTTACTTGAATCGACACAAAAGCGCTGGTCTCACCGGCGCTTTTTTTTGCCGGAACGGCGGAGACAAAGGGTTCCTGATTCGTATCACGATAAGGACAACGAAAGGCAACGCCACTATGAATTGGAAGAAAGCGATCAAACAGCGGCCCAAGAAGCTGGTCAGTTTAGTTGCCCTAGCCGGGTCCATCGCCGGTGGCTGGTACTGGTATGCCAGCGCGGCACGCCAGCCGGAACAAAACGCTCAGCAACCGATCACGGTTACCCGTGGGACGATTCAGGAAGTGGTCACGGCGCAAGGCAAACTTGAAGCGAAGCAATATGTTGACGTCGGCACGCAGGTGTCCGGCCAGATCAAGAAACTTCATGTCGATATCGGCGATACGGTGAAGCAAGGTCAACTGCTTGCCGAGCTCGATCCGCGGGTGTATCAGGCGCAAGTCGAGGCCAACCAAGCCCGGCTCAACAGCCTGAGAGCTCAGCTCAATCAGCAGAAAGCTCAGCTGACTTTGGCGGAGCAAAACTTCAACCGGAATCGCGATTTGTTCGGCGTCAACGCCGTCAGCCAGCAGGCCCTTCAGGAATCCGAAACAGAAGCGGCCGTCGCGCGAGCGCAGGTCGCCTCGATTCAGGCACAAATTCAGGAAACCGAATCAAACATCAAGGGCAATCAGACCAATCTGAGCTTTACCAAAATTTACGCCCCCATGGCCGGAACCGTGACGACTCGACCCGCGCGCGAAGGCCAGACCTTAAATGCCAACCAGAGCGCGCCGACGATTCTGCAGATCGCCAACCTCGACACCATGACCGTGCGGGCGCAGGTCGCCGAAGCGGATGTCACAAAGCTAAAGGAAGGCATGCCTGTTTATTTCACAACCCTTGGGAATACCGAACATCGTTGGCAGGGAACGGTTCGGCAGATTCTTCCCGCGCCACAGATTGTCAATGAAGTCGTGCTTTATGATGTTTTGATCGACGTCAAGAACGAAGGCCGCCAGCTCATGACCGGCATGACGACACAGGTGTTTTTCATCTTTGGCAAAGCCGAGAATGTCACGATAGCTCCCGCCGAAGTGCTGACCCGCCGGCTCACCGAGCACGACAATGAGTCGGGCAAGGCGTACAGGGTCACCGTCGTTACCGAGAAAGGTCGCGAGCAACGCATCATCCATGTCGGTCTGCAGACACGCACGCAGGCGGAAGTCATCGCCGGTCTGGAGCCAGGCGAACGTATCCTGGTGAGCCGTCCCCAAGGGCAGGGCAGCGCAACGGCCCAGAATAATCGTGGGCGCGCTGGCAGCAGTGCACCTCGACTGAACCGGGGCCCGCAGCTATGAACATCGCGACTCTGGCTTTTTTTGGCCCATCGCGGCACCCGCTCAATTCTTCAACGAGGCTATGAACGATGCGATTCCCGGAATCTTTTTGCGCTCGCGTCACATGCGCGATTTTCAAACAGGGCCGCAGCTATGAATGATGTCATTTTGGATTTAACCGCCATCGAGAAACATTATCAGAACGGCGATACCGTCGTTCGCGCCCTCGACGGCGTGTCGTTGAAAATCCATAGCGGCGAATTTGTCGCCATCATGGGCCAGTCCGGCTCGGGTAAGTCAACTTTGATGAACATTATCGGTTGTCTCGACCGGCCGAGTTCCGGTAGCTATCGGGTGCTCGGTAAAGAGGCGGCCAACCTGTCGCCCGACGAACTGGCAGCTTTGCGGCGTGAAACCTTCGGCTTCGTGTTTCAACGTTATAACTTGCTGGCGACTGCCACAGCCGCCGAGAACGTGGAGATTCCATCCGTTTACGCGGGATTGCCTAAACAGAAGAGATCGCAGCGCGCTAAGGGCTTACTGCAGCGGCTCGGACTCGGCGATCGCACCGATCATCGGCCGGCGGAGCTATCGGGCGGTCAGCAGCAACGGGTTGCCATCGCCCGAGCATTGGTAAACGACCCGCCGGTGATCCTCGCCGACGAACCCACCGGAGCTCTCGATAGCAGGAGCGGCGATGAAGTTTTGTCGCTGCTCAAAGAGTTGAACGTCGAAGGCCGTACAATCATTCTCATCACTCATGCTGAAAACGTGGCGCAGCACGCCAGCCGCATCGTGCGCATTCAAGATGGTCGAATCCTCGACGACAGCGGAGTTGTCAGAAAACCCGAGGTGATGCCGGTCGACGGCGCCGATCTCAATCTCAAGAGCGCCGTCACTCTGGCGGCGAGCATGCAGGAGGCTCTGGTGACCGCCTGGCGCTCGCTGCGGGTCAATCTCTTTCGCACCGTGTTGACCTTGCTCGGCATTATCATCGGCGTCGCCGCCGTCGTGGCGATGCTCGCCGTTGGCGAAGGCAGCCGGCAAAAGGTGCTCGACCGCATCAGTTCATTCGGGACCAATCTGATGCTGATTCGTCCGGGCGCCGCGGGTATCCGTAACGCCGGCGATATCGTCACCCTGATTCCAGAGGACGCAGCCGCCATCAAAACATTGCCGAATATCGAGACCGCCTTGGCCGAGCGCAGCGGCCGCATGACCGTCCGTTTCGGCAACCGCGATTATCAAACATCAGTCCAAGGTACCGGCGAGGATTTCCCACAAGCTCGCGACTGGCAGGTCGCCGAAGGGCAGTTCTTCAACGCCGACGATATGAAGCAGTATGCGCCGGTGGTCGTGCTCGGTCGCACAGTGGCGAAAACGCTCTTTCCGGATGGCGCTGAGGCCGTGGGAAATTACGTTCTGCTGAAGAATGTTCCCTTCCTCGTGATCGGCGTCATGAGCGAAAAAGGCGCATCTCCCAACGGCAGCGATCAGGATGACGTTATCTTCACGCCGATCAGCACCGGTTTGGTGCGATTATTCGGCAAGAGTTATTTGAGCAGCATCACCATTAAAGTCTCTGACGCGGCCGACATTGCCGCGACCCAGGAGCGGGTTGAAAACCTGTTGCGCGAGCGCCATCGAACCGAAGACTTCAGCGTGCGCAACATGGCGTCGTACCTTCAGGCGGCCATAGAGACTCAGGATACCTTCACGTTGCTCCTGGGAACGGTCGCGGCCATATCGCTGCTGGTCGGCGGCATCGGAGTTATGAACATAATGCTGGTCAGCGTGGTCGAGCGCACCCGGGAAATCGGCATCCGTATGGCTACCGGCGCGCGCATGCGCGACATTCTGCTGCAGTTCAACATCGAAGCGGCGGTGGTTTGCGCCGCCGGCGGTTTATTGGGAATTCTCGTCGGCGTGGCTGCCGGCATGATTCTGCGTTACAGCGGCATGAGCGTGATTTTCTCGATCACGCCCGCGCTGCTGGCCTTCGCCTGCGCTTCGGCGACCGGATTGGTATTTGGTTACCTGCCGGCGCGCAAGGCGGCGCGGCTGGACCCCGTGGTGGCTTTAGCTTCGGAGTGAATAAAATGAAAAATCTTAGATTTAAAAGCGCACTCGCGGTTTCATTCGCTCTCTCGGCGTGCAGTTTGGCGCCGCAATACCAACGTCCGCAGATCGCCATGCCGGCGAGCTGGACCAACGTTGGCCGCGTCGGCGTCACCGATCAGCCGGCGACAGTGGCTTTTTGGCAGGAGCTTGGTAGCGAAGAACTGAACAACATCATGAAAATGGCGCTGGCCCAGAATCTGGATCTCGAGGCCGCGCTGCATCGTATCGATCAGGCGCGCGCGCAAAGCAAAATTGCCGGCTCCTCGCTCTTTCCTCAGATCGAAGCCAGCGGGGGCGCATCGCGCAGCTTTCAAGACCCGAGAAACGTCAGCACGGCACGCGGAATCGGCAGTATCAGCTATGAAGCCGACCTGTGGGGCAGAAATCGCAGCAACAGAACAGCCGCAAATTATCGGGCTGAGGCAACGGCATTCGACCGGGACGCACTCGAGCTTGTGGTCACCTCGGACACGGCCGACTTTTACAGCCAAGTGCTTAGCTTAAACGAGCGCATCCGCATCGCTGAAAGCAATTTGAAAAATGCCGAAGAAGTGCTGCGGATTATCGAAGCCCGCTATAAGGCCGGCAGCGTCTCCGGCTTGGAGGTCTCACAGCAGCGCGTCGCCGTGAACAGTTTCCGCGCTTCGCTGGCTTCGCTGAATCAACAGCGCAGCACGAGCCTTAACGCTTTGGCCATACTGCTGGGCCAGGCGCCGCAAAATCTCCAAGCACCTCGGGATACGCTCGCTTCGCTCAAAGTCCCCGACGTAAACCTGACGCCGCCGGCAATGCTCCTTACTGCGCGGCCCGACATCGAGAGAGCCGAAGCAACTCTGCGCGCGGCTAATGCCGACATCGGCGCGGCTCGCGCGGCTTTCTTTCCCTCTTTGAACTTTGGTTTGGATGCCAGCATGGCGGCGGGATTCGGCGGGCCTGCGGCCGCGGCAGTATCGCTGGCCAGCAGCGCGCTTGCGCCGATCTTCACGGGTGGCCGTATTACGGGGAATCTCGAAGACGTCACCGCGCGGCAAAAAGAATTGGCGGCTCAATATCAGAAAACCGTGCTGGTGGCATTTCAAGAAGTCGAAGACGCCCTCGCCGCCTACAAGAACGCTAACGAGCAAGCCGTGATTTCACGCGAATCCGTGAAGGAGTCACAAGCGGCCTACGACATCGCTAAGGCGCGCTTCGATGCCGGCGCCATCGACTATCTGAACCTGCTGGAAACTCAGCGCAGCCTCTACCAAGCGCAGGACAATCAGATCGCGATCTATCAAGATCAAATCGCATCGTTTCTGCAACTCAGAAAAGCGCTCGGCGCGTAAGAGCAAGCGCGACTCCGTTCAAACCGTTGAAGCCGTTCAAAACGTTCAAACCGTCAGAAACGATGGGACGGTACGGTGTCGCTTAGTCCGCGAAGCGCCGATCCTCAGCTTGAGAAGGTTTTCTTGTCCTTCAACTACGACGGCCGCAGTGTTTTTTCTGTTCAACAACAATCCACACCCCGGTGAACAATCTTCAACCTACAAACTTTCGATCCGCCGTTGCTCAACATCCAATTCTGAGTGATATGATCAGGGCAGGCTTGTGATCATGGATGGTGCGCTTCAAGGATTTGAGCTATTTCAGCGGCGCGAACTTCTTGAACGACTGGAGCGTGTTGAACGACTGGAGCGACTGAAACCTTTTTTAACCCGGAGGTTCTTATGCCGGAGCAAATCACCAAGTATCCTGACGTGACCTTGCAGGTGTTGCGAGAAGCTGGGGCCACTTGCGGCAAAGGGGCGCCGCAAAAAATTCTCAAACAGTGCCCTGTAGAACGATTCTGTTCTCTACCCACAGGCGAGATGTGCATCTACGGCATCAAAGACATTCCGCGAATGACCCAGATCGCGCCGGCTGAACTGGCTCAAGTGGTTTGTCCGCTGACACCCAAAGGAGCAAGTCTCACAGGGGACTTCTCGGGGTTGGACGCAGCGATGATTGGCGCCGTTTTTCTCGGCGGTCTCGCCATCGGAAAAATCTGGCGAAGACCGCAGGACGGCGCGCAACGATTCATCTGAACGCGCTTGTTCAACGGGTCAACCGCTGTGCCCGCGCGCCGGCGCAATTGTTCAAGCAAGTTCACGCAGTAAACGTGACAGCATGTCCGATGCGCTTCCGCGAGTGATTACAGGACGGTATGGGAATCCGCGTTTGGCTGCCGCACGCTTGCAATCGCCCGTCCGACTGCTTGAACGTTTTGAACTGCTTGAACTATTTGAACAGCGGATAGATTTGTCCTATGGTCGACAGCACCAGCTTTCGATTGGAGGATTGAGCATGTCTGTTGATTCTGCCGCCTCTCAAACAAATCAAAAAACCAAAGGCCCGCTGGTCTGGCTCGACATGGACCAGAAAGAACTCGATGACGCGTACAACCAATCCGTCTATGCGCCTAATCAGGAGCAAGTCGCCAAGCGGCGCCGATTGGCAAGCGAAGCTGCAATCAAGCGTCTTGCGCCGGCCCTACGTCTCTCCTACGGTCCGAGTGAAATCGAAAAACTCGACGTCTACAGGACGTCGCGCCCTAACGCGCCAATTATGGTCTTTACCCACGGCGGCGCTTGGCGCAACGGATCGGCAAAAGATTTTGCTTTCCCCGCCGAGGTGTTCATCAACGCCGGAGCCCATTACGTCGTGCTTGACTTTGCCGCGGTACACGAAGTCGGCGGCAATCTTATGGTGATGGCGGATCAGGTGCGACGCGCTGTGGCATGGGTTTACAGGAACGCCGAAACCTTCGGCGGCGATCGCAACCGTCTTTATGTAGCTGGCCACTCCTCGGGCGCGCATCTCACCGGCGTGATCCTGGTGACAGATTGGCGCCGGGACTTCGATCTACCGGCGGACATTATCAAGGGGGGATTATGTGTCAGCGGCATGTATGATTTAAAACCGGTGCGGCTGTCAGCACGTAGCAAATATGTGAAATTCGACGACCTCACCGAAGAGGCGCTCAGCTCTCAACGACATCTCGAATATCTAAACTGTCCGATCACGGTTGGCTACGGCTCCCAGGAGACACCGGAGTTCCAGCGTCAGGGGCGCGAGTTTGCCGCGGCGGTGAAAGCTGCAGGCAAGCCTGTGCAGTTGATCGTCGGCGAGGGCTTCAATCATTTCGAGATGCAAGAGACGTTCGGCAATCCTTATGGACTGGCCGGCCGTGCCGCGCTGGAACTGATGCACCTACAGCTGCGCTCATCGTAAACTATCGCCGCGCAGCACAATTCCATTGCGGCGACCTGGATAATTGACCCAAGCCGCATCCAAATCATCTTAGGAAATCAACCCGCTCTCAGCGGCGCGAGAGCACGCGTAATCCGGCGAACGATCTGATCCGTTGCTGTTCGGCAGATGTAACTTGAGCCATCAGATGTATCAACGCTGCCCGATACGCATCGATGACTTATTTCCCGGCAGACTTTGCGCCGATGATGATTCACCGGCCGGTGCCTTAACAATATTTGCAACAAGAGGTGTTCATTAAAGCTATCTGATCCGCTATCATAGGCAAGCGCAGGTTCGCCCACAGGCTCAGGTCCGAAGCTATTAGATCCGTTGATGCCTAAGAACGATCTCAACTGCAGGTTACGCGCGATAGCTGCGATCCTCGCGCTCGCTATCGTCTATTTTTGCGCCGGAATCTTCGGCTTATCCCTGGCTTTTACTAATCCCAATGCTTCTGCGGTCTGGCCATCCAGCGGTATCGCGCTAGCAGCGATTCTCGTCTGGGGGCTTAGACTTTGGCCGGGCATTCTTCTGGGAGCTTTTCTTGTAAACTTCGTCACACAAGGATCGATCTGGACGGCGCTCGGCATCGCCCTAGGCAATACCGCCGAAGCGCTTCTGGCAGCGACGTTGGTAGCTCGCTTTGCCCAGGGCGCCCATGTCTTTAATCGCACTAGAAATATTCTCACCTTTATATTTCTCGCCGGCATCATCAGCACTGCTGCCGGCGCGACGATGGGCGCGATCACTTTATATCTCGGTGGCTTCATCGCGCGGCCCGAGTTCTCGGCCGTCTGGCTGACATGGTGGCTCGGCGATGCCGTGGGAAATCTGATCATCACTCCTCTGCTGTTGATGTGGCTGACCCAACCCGTATTGCCTGTCCGATCCGGGCATATCTTCGAGGCTGCAGGGTTATTGACGGCGGTGATTTCGATGTCGGCGCTGCTGTTTTTAAATCCGGTTCCCGCTGGCTTGGAATATTTTGCTCTCGTCCCGCTACTTTGGGCCGCCTTGCGCTTTGGCCGAAGGGGCGCGGTCACTGCGGCGTTCGTGACATCCGGGATTGCGCTCTGGGGCACGCTGCGGGATCTCGGCCCGTTCGCGGAATCGGAGCCGCACGAATCACTATTTCTGCTACAGCTGTTTATCGCCACGATCAGCATGACAGCTCTCATTGTCGCCTCGGTGGTCTCGCAACAGCAGCGGTTGGAACAGCGTCTGAGAATAAAAGACGCGGTGAGCCGCATACTGTCCGAAGCTGCGACGATGACCGACGCGGCGCCGCAGATCATCAAAGCCATCTGTGAAACCGCCGCCTGGGATTTTGGCGCATTATGGCTCGTCGGTCGAAATTCGAACGTACTCACTTGCGTCGATATGTGGTGCCTCCCTTCGATTGATTTATCGGGATTTGCAGCGGTCACCCGTGAGATCAAGTTCGCTCCCGGCATCGGTTTGCCGGGACGCGTATGGAAAAGTGCGACACCGGCTTGGATTACCGATGTATTGAAAGACCTTAATTTTCCACGAGCGCCGGTAGCGGTCAGTGTAGGCTTTCATGGAGCTGTCGGTTTTCCGATCAAACTCGATAACGAGGTTCTTGGCGTGCTGGAGTTTTTCAGCCGCGAAACTAGAGAACGGGACGACGAGTTTCAGGAGATGGTCGCCAATCTGGGCACACAATTAGGTCAATTCGTCGAGCGCCAGCGCGCCGAAGCCGCGCTGCGCGAAAGTGAAGCCCGACTTCAGCTGGCGTTGTCTGCCGGACAGATGGGCGCCTGGGAATGGAACATAAGCGCGAGCAAGGTCACGTGGTCGTCGAGTTTAGAGGTGATTCACGGCCTGAAGCGGGGCGGCTTCGGCGGAACCTTTGAGGATTTCAAGAAAACCATTCACCCCGAAGACCTTGCCTCTGTTCTGGGCCAACTTCAGACGACATTGGAAACTCGCAGCGACTACGACGTCGCCTACCGCATCGTACACCCGGACGGTCAGATTCGCTGGGTCGAGGCCTTTGCCAGTCTATCGTACGGCACCGACGGGCACCCGGAGAAGTTGGCGGGCGTGTGCATGGATATCACCGAAAGCAGGCATCGGGAAGAAATGCTGCGGCAGCGGACTCGCTCGCTGGAAATTATCAACCGTGTCGGCAACACGCTGGCAGCGGAGCTGGATCTGAAAAAGATCGTCCGAATCGTTATCGATGCCGGCCGCGAAATTTCCGGAGCGCAATTCGGCGCATTTTTTTACAATGTCAAAGGCGAAACAGGCGAATCGCTCCTGCTCTACGCGCTTTCGGGCGCGCCGGATGAGGCATTCGAGAAGTTTCCCATGCCGCGAAATACTGAACTGTTTGGACCGACCTTTCGCGGCGAAGGTGTCATACGCATTGGCGACGTCTTAACCGACTCGAGGTACGGAAAGAACCCGCCGCATCAGGGGATGCCCAAAGGCCACCTGCCGGTGCGCAGTTATCTCTCCGTTCCGGTCACCTCGCGTTCCGGAGAAGTTATAGGCGGATTATTCTTCGGCCATCCCGAGCCGGAGGTTTTTACCGCCGAGGCGGAAAGCATCGTTTCAGCCATCGCGGCACAAGCGTCGGTCGCGTTCGACAACGCTAATCTCTATCAAACGGTTCAGCGGCGCGCCGAGGAGTTTCAGAAGCTAATCGATACGGCGCCGATTGGCATCGCAGTGGCTACCGACGCCGAGTCCAAACACATTTGGGGCAATCCGGAATTCATGCGAATGGTCGGTACCGGCGGCACGCAGAACCTGTCGAAGACCGGCGCAGAGCAAGACCAACTGCCGTTCAAGATTTTCCGCAACGGCGTTGAACTCGTAGCGGAAGAGTTACCGATGCAGCGAGCCGCCCGCGAAGGCACCGACGTATTGGATGAAGAGCTTGAGATCGAGCGAGAAGACGGCACGGTCATCCACGAGCTTTGTCGCGCGACTCCTCTGCGCGATGAGCACGGCAATGTCCGCGGCTGCATCGGCATCTTTTTGAACATCACCGATCGCAAACAGGCGGATGCAGCCCTGCAGCGCGCCAAAGACGATCTGGCAAGAGCCAACGAAGGCCTCGAGAAAAGAATTCAACTGCGCACGGCCGAACTACAGATGGCCAACGCCGCGCTCTTTGCAGAGCGTGAGGAAGAAAAAAGACTTGAACAGCAGTTGCGGCAAGCGCAGAAGATGGAAAGCATGGGAACTCTCGCGAGCGGCATCGCCCACGATTTTAATAACATTCTGAACATCATCAAGGGGTATGCTTCCCTGCTGCCGCAATCCGTAGAAGACCAGCAAATGTCAGCGGAGGCCTTGCAAGTCATCGATGAGACGGTCGAGCGCGGAGCAGCCACGGTGCGGCAGCTGCTCGCGCTGGCCCGCGAGAGCAACCTTCAATTCGAACCTATCCATCTGAATGAGCTGTTGGAGAATTTGAAAACCCTCCTGAGCGGAACTCTCCCCAAAACTATTGACATAAAGGTAGATCTAAAAGCCACTCTGCCGCAAGTCATGGCCGATCCCAACCAGCTGCACCAGGTGCTTTTAAACATTTGTCTCAATGCCCGAGACGCCATGCCGCAGGGCGGAAAGCTTCGTCTCGAAACCGACGTCGTTGACGGCGTCGAACTTCGCAAGACCTACGCCGAAGCGAATGAGAAATCCTACGCCTGCGTCACTCTTGAAGATACCGGATCGGGAATCGACGAAGCCGTGAAGCACCGAATATTCGAGCCTTTTTTTACGACCAAGCCGCAAGGCCAAGGCAGCGGCCTGGGTCTGGCTGTCGCTTATGGCATCATCGCCAATCACCGGGGTTTCATCGAGGTCATCAGCCAGCCAGATCAAGGCGCCACTTTTCGCATCTATCTGCCGCTCGTCGGGACCTCGCCGTTGAAGCACGAATCGAGGAGCCTGAACCGTTCTGAAGCGCCAGGAAATATTTCGACGGAAGGCCAGCTGGTCCTATTTGTCGACGATGAGAAGAACCAGGTCAAACTGATGATCGGTTATCTCGAATCGGCCGGTTATCGCGTCTTGACGGCATTTGATGGTGTCGAGGCCGTCGAGACTTTCAAGCGGTATAAGGACGAAATCGCAGTCGTGATTCTGGATCTGGGACTGCCTAAATTGAATGGCTGGGATGTTCTGAAGCAAATGAAGATGGCCGATCCGACTATAAAGCCAATCCTGGCTTCCGGTTACGTTTCCGCTGAAGTCGAATCGGCATTGGACAACGGCGATCTAAGCGCGGTGATTTTCAAGCCTTACGATCTCGAGGAAATTAAAAACGCCGTCGCCGCCGCGGCTGCCGGGAAACGAACCCCAGACCAGATCCTTGGATAATGCGGGAATAGCGAAGCTAAGATATCGGTATACGATGCACTATTTTAGGAAGTGAAGCTGGAGCGAGGCGATCAAATCGATTCAACGGTGATACCGACAAACACGCTCTCTTCCAAACCAATCCTCCTTCCCGTTAACCCTCCAGCATTGCTCATCTCTCCAGATCATGCGGGCTTATCAATCGAAGCAACACTTCGAGCTCTCGCAGAAGAGGACGGAACGAACCTCCTGTGTAGTTAACCGGGGAATAGCTCACCGGAAGTAAACTCTTTCGATTGATCGTTGCCTGCCGGCACGGATAGGAGCATTCCCGGGCTGTATCCGCAGGTCAATGTTGGCCGACGTCGGCCAACATTGACGGGCGATAGCATCAGGGGTGTAACTGCTCGTAGCATGCGCGGTATCACGGCTTATGCCTCAACTCGTCGACCTGTTTTGTCCGCTCCCTCGCGATAGCAAGCCGACACGTAAATTATTCACCGGAAACAAAACTCCCGCATTTATGGCTTGTAAAACACGACCGGCTCGAAAGTCCGAAATTTGGTATCCAACTTGCTCGAACAGCCTTAGCACTATCGGACATCTAAAATGAACTTCAAACAATGGTACGTGGTTTACAGTAAACCACACATGGAGGAACGGGCACAATTTCATTTCCGCTTGAAGCAAGTGGAATATTTTTTTCCCCGTCTTCTTCTTCCGGGTACTCGCACAAAGCCGGCGCGGCTCATCGCATTATTCCCCAATTATATGTTTGTTCGCATCGCTCTCAATAAAGACTATCACCGCGTCATCTGGTCCCCCGGAATCAAATATCTAGTCGGCTTCGGCGGTGAGTTTGTGCCGCTCAAGGATGATGTGGTCGAATTTTTTATGAACCGAGCAGATTCGGACGGCATCATCCCGGCTCGCTTGAATATCGAGATAGGCCAGGTCGTACGGCTCTGTGACGGACCTTTAGCGGGCCTCTTGGGGATCATTCAGCATCCACCTGACGCCAGAGGACGAGTGAAGTTGCTCTTGAATCTCTTAGAGCGGCAGGTATCAGCGGATGCTCCTGCAACGTCAATAGAAGCCGTTTGGTCGCTAGCGAACCAAAAAGGATCGCAACTTCTGAATCAACTCTGATCGGAGTTGCGACCTAGCGTTCTTTAACTTGGAAGGTCAAGCGGCCTGAAGGGGCGGAGCTGTACTTCAGAAAAAATCTCAGCCCATGGAAGGGATAACCTATGCGATCTGAACGCGAGATAGGGCGCGGCCAAACAATTTTGGGAATTTTAAAAGCAGTGATTCTTGTCCTTGTCCCGCTCGTAAACGGGTGCAGCAGTAACGTCGCTGCACCCGAGCTGGCAGCCGAGGACATTCCGCGGTTTGTCAAGGCGGGAAATTTTCCAGACCATATTTACCGCATGGAACCCGGGGACACGCTGCAAATTCGCTATACTTATCATCCCGACATGAACCAGGAAATAGTTGTCCTCCCGGATGGTAAGATCAGCGCTCAACTAGTCGGAGAGATATCGGTTTACGGGATGACCACGAGAGAGCTCGAACAATCACTAGCGCAAAAAACTTCAGAGAATCTTCGCGATCCAGAGGTCGTCGTTAGTGTCTCCAAATTTGCCGAGCGGACGGTCTACATCGGCGGTGAGGTGGAGAAACCCGGGACGATTCCGTACCGCAAAGGCTTGCGCCCGTTACAGGCGATCATCAGCGCCGGCGGTTTTCGTGAAACGGCGCGCCCAGATAGCGTCATCCTGGTCCGCACGGGCGGTTCCGAGACTCAGTTCATCAGCCGCAAGCTGAACCTGACCGACTCGACTGGCGGCATTGAAGAGCCGCTTGTTCTCGCGCCACACGACGTTATTTTCGTTCCCAGGAGCTCCATTGCAGAAGCAAACTTGTGGGTCAAGCAGCATATCACTGAGTTAATTCCATTTCTCAAGGGAAGCGCCGGGGTGACGTATCGCACCGGCCCGTAATGCGCCGCCAGCTCGAAACATTCGAAATGATGTTCACCACGATAAAGACACTTAGCCTGGATACCGAGATACTGTCCCAGCAGAAACATGATCTCGGTGGTTACGGATGTCGATAATCGATGAAGGCAGCGGCCCTGAGCACCGATGAAGGCGGTTTGAATAATCCTCATCTGAAAGGGAGGTAGCCATGGCCCAGGGAATCACACCTGCAGGTTCGTTCTATCCAGCTTACACCCTGCAGCCGGAAAAAACCGATACCTGGGATGCTACCAAACAGCTATTCTTCGCCGTCTTCAAATGGCAGCGACTCATTTCCGGAATCTTTCTTGCGTTCACAATCGCGGCCGCGGCCGCTATGTTCCTCAAGCCGCCGATCCGGACAGCGACGGCCAAGGTCCTGCTAAAGACCGACCGCATGCCGCTTCAAATCTCCGGCCTGTCGAACTTGACCGGTAGGATGCTGTACTCCCCGCAGGTTCTGCAATCCGAAATAGAAATGATCAAGAGCCGGGATGTGCTGTTCCCGGTGGCAAAAAAACTGTTGATCGATTCGGGAAAAAACGAAAAGGATCTCACGCCGGAAGAAATCGACAGCACCATGCTGTCGCTGGCGACAAACACCGTCGCTGCTGCGCTCCCCGATACCAACGTCATTCAAGTTACCTATTTCGCCCCCAGCGCCAAAGACGCAGAGAATATTCTAGCCATGGTGCTTGACGAGTATCTGGAACAGCAAGCCGCGGTTCAAAGCGGATCGGCTAAACTCATAAGTTTCTATGAACAGGAGAAGAAAAGGATCGGATTAGAGCTCGGCGCTGCCGAAGACCAGTTCAAGAAATGGCAAGAGGCAACCAACATTCTTTCAACGGATCAACAGATTCAGAACCATTTGACCTTGCTCGCGGACCGCGAGGGAAGCCTGCAGAGATCGGTGGCCGACATGGAAGCGACCAGAGCGAAGATCGTTTCGCTGCGCGCCCAGCTGGCCGGACAACCCGAACGCTCGGTAACGAGCCGCGAGCAAGTAAGAAATCCGTTGATTGCAAAGCTGCAAGCCGATTTGGTGTCAGCGGAACTTGCGCTCAAGGATCTCCTTCAGCGACTTACCAACAAGGATCGTCGCGTTCAGGAGAAACGAGAACAAATCGCTCTCATCAAGTCCGAGCTGTCCGGCGCACAGAAGGAGGGCGACGTGATCGGCCGCGAGACCACCGATCTGAATCCTTTGCGTGAGGCTCTACGAAAAGAACTGGCCGGTGCAGTGGCACTCTTTACTGCTCAGGCGTCGCAGGCGGAAGCTCTTCGCAAGCAAACTCGCGAAGCCGTAGCCGCTCTCAATCCTCTGCGCGAGAAAAAAGTCGAGGGGGACCGCCTCGCGCGCGGCGTCGAGCTTCAGAAAGACGCTTTCATGCTCTACGGCAAAAAGCTAGAAGAGGCTCGCATTGCCTCCGGCCTGGGTAAAGAACAGTTGGCCAATGTCGCGGTCATTGAAAGACCGCACGCCGCGCTCGGCAGCGACCTGCTAAAACGGATACTGATGGTTATCGCAGCCGCTGTTCTCGGCATCTTGCTGGGAATTGCCATTGCCTTCGGACTCGAGTTTGTTAACAACTCGTTCCGGACACAAACCGACGTCGAGCATTACCTGGGAGTGCCGGTCTTGGCGGCGATCCCAGATTTAAGAGATCGGCCGATTCCGACAGGATTGCTCAATGCGCAATGAACTCCGTGTTTTATCCGAGTTTCAACGGCAATTTGGCGATCTAAAACAAAAGAGACACTCATGAGCAAAACGTACGCGGCTCTAAAAAGAGCCAATGTTGATAAAAGCGGACTCAACGGCTTCGCCCGCTACAACGGATATGCCTCAGCCCGGAATCATTGGGACAACGGAGTGCCCAATCGGCTGGAATACGAGAAGATTCGCGTTTGGATGACGCATCCTGCGGGACTCGATCAGCGGGTTTATTCAGCGATGGTCGTGGGTTGTCAATCTGGCACGGGAACTACTACCACTGCGGCGCTTCTGGCTGCAACCCTGGCGGAGGCAAAAAAATCGCGCGTGCTTATTATCGACAGCAACTTTCGCACACCATCTCTCAACTCGGTGTTTCGGGTAAAGGACAACGGCGGCTTCAGCCAGGTCGTATCCGAGGGGTTACCATTCGAAGCGCACACCCAACCGACCAACCGCCAGAACCTTTTCGTCCTTTCGAGCGGCCAATCTCCTATCGTCCCGGCAGAACTTTTCGAAGAAGATTCGTTGGAGAAATTTCTCTGCCAACTGAAACCACACTTTGAATTCATCATATTCGATGCCGCGCCTCTTCTTGAGTTTCCCGATGCCTATGCGCTGGCTCCCAAGGTCGATGGCGTCATCATGGTGATAGAAGCCGAGAAGACCTCGATCGAAGACGCGCAAAAGGTCAAGCGCCACCTTGAGCAGGTCGGAGCGCGGATTCTTGGCGTTGTGTTGAACCGGCAGAAGGACTATACGCCCGCCTTTCTGAGACACTTTTTTAGCGTCAACTGAACACCTAACGCGAGCTTTTTAGTTTATGATTGATGCTCGTCCTTTTCCCGCGCTGGGGCAAAGCCGCTTACTGGCAACTCAAGTGCTCGGATTTGCAGCCTTGGCTGGGTTTGTATTCATGGTGTTTTCCAGCGGCAAAGGCGTTCTCTTCCTGGGAGCTGTCGCTGTTGCAACAGGCGCTACCTTGCTGGTTATCAAACCACATCTGGGAGTGCTGATTATTCTAACCGCCTGGTTCGTCGAGATCCCAATCGTTGCCAAGCTGGTTAGCGCCGTATTGATGCTGCCTCTTGGTTTGGCCATCATGCGGGATCGAAGTCTCTGGGTGTTACGCGTGCCGCAGCTAAACATGCTGTTGGCCATTGGCCTGCTGTTTCTAATCTCTACCCTGTGTAACGATCTGAAATACCCGATCACGCTGATACCCCAACTGGATCAAACCCGCGGGGACCTGCAAAGCTTTGTTACTCATATGGTATTTCTGATTTTCTTTGCGTACTTTGTCACCACCCGACAAAAAATCGAGCAGACCACGTGGCTGATCATCGCTTTGATTGCGCTAGCAGCCGCGACTGCCTTCATTACCATGCCTAAGGCACCGCGGGCGGATCGCGCCGCGGCTGCTTTTAGCTTAGCTGAAAATCCCAACCGGTTTGCCTACATCTGTGTGTTTGCCACCTCGCTTCTCTGGTTCTACCGAGTGCACGGGCAAGCCGACTGGCTGAAAGCTTTAGCCCTGCCGCTGCTTTTTTGCTTTCCATTGATTGCGCTGACGACCGGTTCGCGAAGCGGCTTTTTACAGTTAATGATTTTGATATTGCTGATTTTAAAAGAGCAGAAGGGATGGTCGCCGGGTAAACGAATCGGCAGCTGGTGCTTTGTCGCGTCTGTCGGCCTGGTGATCTTGCTCGCGGTGCCGGTGGCACAACTCACCCGGGTAGTCACCTATGACCCCGATATGGACGCTCCTGGCCGAATATCGCTACGCGAGCGCATCAGCCATCTCTATGCCGCGGCGGAGCTAATTGGATCCGATCCGATTTTGGGCGTCGGCATCGGCAACTTCCTATGGATGAATCAGGCGTTTTACGGCCATGATAAACAGACTCACAACTCGTATGTATGGGCGCTCGCCGCCGGAGGGATCGGCGCCTTAGCGCTCTATCTCGTACTGTTTCACAACACCTATCGGATGCTCAAACAACTAGAGAAGACCGGGCCGCCGGAGCTTTTGTGGTTGATCAAAGGACTGGCAGCTAACTTAATTCTCTTTCTTGTATTTTCCGCCTTCGCAGACTTTTGGCTCAGCGATTTTCTCTACATCATCGTTGGCTTGACCATCGCCATGCACTGTTTAGACCGACGCCCGCACCAAAGTCCTCGGGCCGTGCGTCTATCCCACCGGTTTCCAAGCTCAATGCCCGCGCCATAGAGTAGAGTTTGACGGAAGAGTGCTGGTCATTGACGCTCTCGGAGACGGGGAGTTAGCCGGCCGTTGACGGCTTCTGCAACATGCGATCTTCGGCTCAAAAGATCCTGCGCTCCGCTACCTTGGTAATGGCGCTCACCCTATTGTCCAAAGCCAGCGGACTTCTCCTGGATATCATCGTCGCTGCCGAATTCGGCACTTCGCCCGAAACCGACGCTTTCCTCGTCGCCGCGACAATCGCCAGTTTATTATTTGCCTGGCTCAACAATCCCATCCGGGTAGTCTTCGTCCCTCTCTTCACTCAGGACCTAACGATCCAAGGCGAGCGCACTGCATGGGACAATGCCAGTATCCTAATAAACACTTCGATGGTCCTGTTCGTCATCATCGCTGCCGTCGGCTGGCTACTCGCCCCGTACCTGGTAGCGCTTGTCGCGCCGGGATTTGCACCCGAAACCAGCACTCTCGCTGCCGAGTTGACCAGCCTTATGATGCTCACCCTGGTTTTTGTCGGGCTGGCGAAACTTCTGTCGGGCGTTTTACATTCCTACCAGCGTTTTGGCTGGCCGGGAATGGTCAGCACAGTGGAAAACCTGGTCAACATTCTGTGCATTGTCATTCTCGCGCCATTTCTCGGTATCTATGTACTGGCGGTAAGCGCGGTCTTAGGAGCTTTCGTACAAGCACTCATTCAAGCGCCGATACTTTGGAAGTTCAGAGCCTATTACAAACCGCAGATTGATTTAAAAAGCCCGACCCTGCGGCGAATGGCGCGTCTAAGCGTGCCGCTCTTCATCGGCGCCAGCGGCACCAGGCTGGGTAAAGTTACCGATCGCATCTTTGCCTCCCTCCTTCAGGCCGGAAGCCTCTCTGCCCTAGCTTACGGCTATAGAATCACTTACGCCGGCTTCGAACTTTTCGTCGACTCCCTAACCACGGTGCTGTTCCCGTTTTTTTCCAAGAAGGCAGCGCTCGAGAATTATGAAGATTTCGCGAAAAAACTTTCCAAGTGTCTGCGGATGCTTTTTTGGATCGTCTTTCCTCTGTCCATCGGTTTGATACTACTCAACGAGCCTCTGGTGCGTCTGGTCTATCAACGCGGCGCATTCAATGAGGAGTCGGCCAAGCTGACCGGCCAAGCTGTCGTGTTCTATGCAATCGGACTTTGGGCCTATAGTCTCTGCAATGTCCTTACGTTCGCGTTTTACAGCCTACATAAAACAAAAACGCCGGTTGTCATAGGCCTGGTCCGATTGGCGATTAAGATTCTTCTCTCTTCGATCCTGGTCAAATCGATGACCCATGCCGGCTTGGCCCTATCGGAGTCGATCTCGTTCATCGTGAAAGCTGTTTTACTATTCGCCTTTCTTCCTGCAGAGCTTAAACAACACGCTGAATACCGCAAGATTCTGAGTTCCTTTGGCATGACTGCCGTAACCACCGCGGCCATGGGAGCGATCATTTACTTGATGCTGCCGACCTTGCACCAAACATTCGCCGCCGGCACTTCTCTGATAGCCGCTTCCATGTCCCTCGGAACGGCGGTCACGTTTGGCATCGCGAGTTATCTCATCGTATCGTTGCTGATCCACTCTGCCGAGCTAAGGTCATTTTATGGTCTGCTTCGCAATGGCTTCACTAGAGTTGCGCCGACGGCTTCAAACCGCCAGCGGTAAATATCGCGCGCTCGACAATCGGCCTCAGAATAGAGGCTGAACGACGCGCGCTGATTCTGACCGGACAAGCAGATGTGCGGAATCTTTGGAAGAATCAACGCCGATGGACGGCCCATCGACAGTACGGCTTTCCTGCGCCAACTGAACACGCTGACTCATCGAGGCCCGGATGGATATGGCGTCTTTTTAACCAACCAAGACACGGGCGCTACAGTGATTTCGTACAACCAGCCTGCGCGCGCCACCCCGCAGCATTACGACATCGGGCTGGGCCACCGCCGTCTATCCATCATCGATCTTTCACAGGCAGCCGCGCAGCCGATGAGCGATGGCGAGGGAAAGTTATGGCTCACCTTCAATGGAGAGATTTACAATTTTGCCGCCTTGCGCCGCGAACTAGCACGCCAGGGACACATCTTTAGAACAGATCACTCCGATAGTGAGGTCTTGCTTTATGCTTTCAAACAATGGGGAGAGAAATGCCTCGATCATCTGCGCGGCATGTTCGCCTTCGCCGTCCTCGATCTTAGGAACCGACGTCTTTTCCTGGCGCGGGATCGGATCGGCAAGAAGCCGCTCTATTTCAACGCAACACCCAATGGCTTTCAATTTGCCTCGGAGCTGAAGGTGTTACTGGCGGATCGCCAGACGCCGCGAAAAATGAATCCCGTCGCCCTGGCGCAGTATCTGACCTTCGATTACATCGCTGCTCCGCGGACAATTTTTCAGGGTATCGGCAAATTGCCCGCCGGCCATTTCGCCTGGGTCGAACTTGATCGACCCGACAGGATCGAACTGGCAGATTACTGGAATCTCCGGTTCGAGCCGGAGAGCAGACAAGACATCACAGATTGGATCGAAGAATTCGACGCAGAATTTACCGAGGCGGTGAAATTGCGCATGATCAGCGATGTTCCGTTGGGGGCGCTCTTATCCGGCGGGATCGATTCGACGATCGTAGTCCGGGCAATGAGTCGCTTCGCCAACAGACCGGTGAAGACATTCTCGATCGGCTTTGAAGAAGAACGTTACAGTGAACTTAGGTGGGCGCGGCTAGTAGCGAAACGCTACGGCACCGATCATCACGAAGCGGTGGTACGGCCGAACGCGATCGAGGTTCTGCCGAAAATCGCAGAGCAACATGACGAGCCCTTTGCCGATGATTCGGCATTGCCGACCTACTATGTTTCGCAAATAGCGCGGCGTCATGTGACGGTCGTGCTAACCGGAGACGGCGGCGATGAATTGTTCGCCGGTTACAATCAATACGGGCTTTTTAACAAGCTCACTCGGGTCGATCGGTTTCCTTTGGCACTACGGCGGCTCGTGTTTGGCACCACCGCTCGTCTCTGGCCCGAAAATATAACCGGCAAGGGATTGTTAAGCCTGCTCGGCCAGGACTCCTGCGGCCGATACCTGCACCAGCGGAGCAAACCGGCGGCCTTGAGATTTCTCGCCCCGGAGCTGCGCCGGGCCGTTTCTCATCAGTCCGAGTTCGACGATTTCTTCCTTCAAGCCTGGTCCAAGGCCCCCGCCGATTCAATCGGCCGCCTGCAGTATGTCGATACTAAAACCTATTTGCCCGAGGATATCCTGGTGAAAGTAGACCGCGCCAGCATGCTGAACTCTTTGGAAGCGCGCTGTCCGTTGTTGGATCACAAAGTGGTCGAACTGGCCGCGCGCATGCCGACCCGCTACAAGTTCGCCGGTCAGCAGAAAAAGTTTCTGCTCAAACAGATCCTTTCAACTGATTTCGGCGCGGAGTTTCTTTCTCGCCGGAAAACCGGCTTCGGTTTCCCAATGAACCGCTGGTTTCAAACCGACCTTGCACAGTATGTGCGCGAACGACTGCTGTCCCACGACGCAAGTCTGCCGCAGGAAATCAATCGGCCGGCGGTCAAGAAATTGGTCAACTCTTACCAGCGGGGAAACCGCGATCTCAGCGGCTACATTTGGAACCTCCTAATGTTGAGCGCGTGGACGGAACTCTATGGTCGAGCAGAGGTTGCCTGACAAATTCGTGAGCCCCAAACCAATCGGGGTGGTGATGGTTCTCTCAAATATGCAGTTTCCCTTGGGCGGGACACAAAAACAGCTCTTGGGCCTTGCCAATGCATTAGAGTCTCAAGAAGTTTCAGTCTGGATCGTTAGCAGGCGTCAAAAAATATTCAAACCGGCCCGCGGCGGATACGGCACCGACATGCCGCCGGCGGCAAGCCGGAACCACGTGTATTTCGTTCATCTGCCAATTCTCCGTTTGCAACCGGCCTGGTCCTTCTTGGTTTCTTTCCTGGTCTGGGCCGCCATCAACAGAAAGCGCTTTCAAATCATTCATGCTCACAGCCCTCGGTTGGGAATCATTGCGTCCGTCGTCGGCTGGATGCTGCGGAAAGCCGTGATCATCAAGATACCCTCGGTCGAGCATGCCGCCGACGTGCAACCCGGTCGCTTGATGCATCAACTTCGAAGGCGGATTCTCATAGAAGGTTCGGCCGGTTTCATCGCGGTCAGCAAGGAATTGGCCCAGCACCTATGCGACGCCGGAATCTCACCCGGTAGAATTGCGCGCATTCCCAATGGCGTGCTTCTAAATGGCGACCCGCGGCCGGATTACTCAAAGTTCAAGCTTGAATTTCTCGGAAGCTCGGAAACTCGCATGGTTCTTTACGTTGGCCGTCTCGTCGAAGAAAAAGGCGTCGATCAACTCCTCAGGGTCTGGGCTTCCCTGCCAGCCCGCCATGGCGCGGTTCTGGTGATTGTCGGCGATGGTCCCCTAAAACCAGCTCTCGAAGCCCAGGTCGAAAAATCAGCGATCCTCGGATCAGTGCGATTTACCGGACACCAAGCGGATGTCGCGAAGTTCTACGCAATCGCGGATCTTTTCGTCTTGCCTTCCAAGACCGAGGGCATGTCCAACTCACTCCTGGAGGCGATGGCGGTAGGACTGCCGGTGATCGCGTCCGATGCCGGCGGCAACAAGGACGTGCTCGAGAATCAAAGCGGCGTTCTCGTAAACTGGCATGATATCCCCGAATGCGTAGGGGTTCTTACGACACTTCTGACGACTCCCGATCTGCGCAACCGTCTCGGCGCCAGTGGAAAAAAGCGCGCCTTGAACTTCAATTTGCCAAGCATCGCTAAGCAGTACCGTCGCCTCTATGAATCGGTTCTCCAAGGCTAGACCGGGCAGCGGCTATGCCGATGTCGCGATCTTCTTCGGCCGCCCCGACCGCAGCGCCATTCTCGCGCAGCAACTTCGGTCCCGCGGCTTTCAGGTGACGTTCTACAGCAATCAGGGACGCCCCGGCGCCTACGTACCGCTGCGAAACTCGTTCGTGCCGATTCTGATTCGAGTTCTAACGAGCAAACACCAAGTTTATTGGACGCCGCTAAGTTTTATCCCATCGATCTGCCTGTGCCTCAATCGCGTGCTCCGGCGCAGGCCGTGTGTTCTCAATGCCACCGGCTTGAAGTCGGCAACCTATCACGACCGGTCAACAAAATGGCCCTTTCGTCGCGCGGTGGAAGGTTGGTTATACCCGTCCCTCATGAACTGGATCATCGGGCGCGCCGACCGAATCGTTTGTAACAGCCGTTATCTTCAGAAAAGACTCGAGTCTGAATCTAAAAAAAATGCTCGTAAGATATCGACGATTTATAACGGCATCGAGTTTGAGCGTTTCTCTTCAGGACCTCCGGCCAGCAGCGGCGGTATTGGCGCAAGGCCGCCGATGCTTGTTGCCGTCATGACCTGGAACTACAAAGGTAAAGCCGACGGCGCCAAATTGTTGATCGACTCCATGGGACTTATTCTTAGAACTGTCCCGGAGAGCCGCCTCATTATCGCGGCCAAAACAATGCACGACGGTTATGCCCGGGAAATCGAGGCCTATTTGGCTGCCACAGAGTGGCATCACGCGATCACCATTCTGTACAACCAGAAGAATATTCCGGATCTTCTGGCAAACAGCGATGTCTTCGTCTATGCAACCGCGGCTGAATCAAACGACAGCTTGCCCCGCGCTCTACTCGAGGCTCATGCGGCAGGTCTGCCGATTGTCACGACGGCAACTTCGGGCTGCCCTGAAATTGTCGACGATGCCGTTACCGGGTTCGTGATCCCGTACGCTGCTCCATCGATCGCGCAACGCGTCGTCGAACTCTTGGCGGATCCGGTGCGACGTCAAGAAATGGGACGGCTAGGCCGGCAGCGTGTCGGCGCGTTATTCAACTGGAACCGCATGGGCCAGGAGTATGCAAATTTGTTCTCAGCCCTCCTTGCCACAAAACACACGGCCCCGGGTAAAATCGTCACGCGCGCCGGCCAAGGAAACTTCCTATGAGGAAAAACCTAAATGTTATCTTGATCGTTATGGACGCCGTCCGAGCAGACCACCTTTCATGCTACGGTTACAACAAGCCGACGACTCCGTTTCTCGAAGAGCTGGCAGGCAACGGGGTTCTTTTCGAGGCCGCTTTCGCGTCCGCGCCCTGGACTCCCCCATCGCACGCATCGCTGTTCACGGGAACGTACCCGTCCAGGCATGGGGTGGATGTAAATGAAAATCTGTATCTCGACGAAGAAAACACGACCTTGGCTCAAATACTTGCCGCCGCTGGTTATCGGACATTTGCCATTCTGCCGGATGCACACCTCAGCAGCGCGCGCGGATTTCATCGAGGTTTTCACGACTACGTCGAAATGTTTCGCCTGCCCTTTTTCAAGCTCGATTTTGGCATCATTGAAACCTCGGCGCGGAATCTCCTGCTCGGCCGCGATAAACGAAGCAGCCTGATCAACAAGCTAGTGAAAAGATGGCTCACGAATAACGCCGTCCGGGACATTCCGTTCTTCGCCTTTATCAATTACAAAACGGCTCACAACCGCTACCAATCTCCGTGGCCTTTCCGGCGGCGTTTTGAGATCAAGCCGGCGGCGACCCAAGACAAGAAGAAACTCGATTATTTTTCACAAGCCGGCGGCTATAGCTATATGGCCGGCAAGTTCGAAATGTCGGAAGAGGATTTCGAGGTCGTGAGATCCCGGTACGATGGCGCAATCGCCTGCATTGATCACAGAATTCGTGACCTTGTCCGGTTTCTCAAAGCCAAGAATTTGTATGATGATACGGTGATCGTGATTACGGCGGACCACGGGGAAAACTTTGGCGAACACGGTCTGGCCTATCACCTTTTTTGCCTCTATGATTCGTTGATTCGCGTTCCGCTGATCTTTCATGCGCCGGCGATCTTTCGCGGCCCGGTACGTTTGCCGCACCTCGTCTCGCTGACGGACATACTGCCTACTCTTATGGATCTTTTGAATCTTGACCCGGTTATACGCCAGGATCTCGAAGGCAAGAGCCTGCTGCCTTTGAACGGACACGCCTACCATGCACACGTATTCTCCGAATTCGCTCGACCAACATGGATGCTCAGGAATCTGGCAGCGCGTTTTCCCGGCAACGATTTTTCGCGCCTGGACCGTGGCCTTAAATGCATCCGCACCGCGGAATACAAGCTGATTGTCGGCACCGACGGAGGAGAAGAATTGTACCATCTTCCGTCTGATCCAACCGAGTCTCATAATTTGATCGATGAACGGATCGAGATAGCTAGAGTCCTTCGAACTAAGTACCAAGGCTGGCTCGCTGCGCATCAACGGAGCCGGTCATCATCGCCCTTCCAAGAAGAAGATGCTCTGATCCTGAAAAATCTGAAGGAGCTTGGGTATGTCTAGCAGGTGAAGCGCCGAAGGTTCACATGAGGAAAATCGTCCTATTCGAGCTCAACGAGGTTCCGTACAAGGTCTTGGATCAGTACTGCACGGACTACCCTGCTTCGTTTTTGACCAAGGCTCTTCGCCATTGCAGGCAATACACCGTTTCGTCCGACGACGAGGTCCTCCACCCATGGACTACTTGGCCCAGCCTGCACCGCGGCGTCGATGTGCAGCGGCATAGGATCAGAAACTTTGGCCAGGACCTTACGGCAATCAACCAGGAATTTCCGCCGATTTGGCAGATCCTCGCTTCACACGGCATCAAAACAGGAGTTTTTGGCTCGTTGCACAGCTCTCCGCTGCCAAAAAACAACCTCGGGGCGTACGCCTTTTACGTGCCCGATACTTTTGCTGACGATGCCCGCACCCATCCCGCAACCGCCTCGATCTTTCAGGAATTCAATCTCGCCATGACCCGAGACTCAGGAAGGACCGTAGCCAAGCGGATCCATTGGAGCAGCGCCGTTAAGATGCTCTTGAACTGCCGCCGCTTGGGAATCCAACCGTCCACTTTCGTTCATATAGCGGCACAGGCGGTACAAGAAAAATGCGCTCCGTGGAAGAGGATCCGCAGAAGAACTTATCAGGCGGTGCTGGGTTTCGATGTTTTTATGCAGCTCCTTTCTGCGACAAGACCCGATTTCGCTACTTTCTTCACCAATCATGTGGCTTCCAGTATGCACCGCTACTGGGCGGCGAAATTTCCCGACGATTATCCCGAATACGATTTCGACCGAGTGTGGCGCGAGACTTACCGCTATGAAATCGACTTCGCCATGACCAAAGTCGACGGCTTCCTGAAAAGATTGATCGAGTTCGTCGATTCCAATCCGGGTTATGATATTTGGGTCTGCGCCAGCATGGGTCAGGCGGCGACCAAGGCAAAGAGAGTCGAGACGCAATTGATCATCAAGGATCTCGGTAAGTTTTTAAAGGCCTTCGGGCTCGATCAAGACGATTGGGAACGATGCCAATCCATGATCCCTCAGTACAATATCCGGGTTAGACACGGCAAAATTGCTGCTTTACGCGAGTCGCTGAAAACACTGAACGTTGCCGGCAAGGCTGTCGGGATAGAGGAAAGCGACGGCGGCTTTATGTCTTTAACGTTGGGCGTAAAGAACATTCACCAATTCCAGCCGGTCGCAATGATCGGAACGAGAAAATACTCTTTCAAGCAATTAGGCCTCCATAGCCAAACCATCGAAGACGCCACGGGCTCGACCGCCCAGCATGTCCAAGATGGAGTTTTCTTCATTTATGATCCGGCAAGCAGGCATCAAAATATCGTTAGGGAAAAGATCGCCGCGCTCGCAATCGCGCCCGCCATTCTGGAAAATTTCAATCTCCCGGTTCCAGTCTATATGAGGGCAACACGCGATCATCCAGTAGGCGCGCTGGCCTACCACAATCTTTCAGCAATCTGCTAATCGCGGCCACTTCACTCGCGCCCTGCGCTCGTGACATAGAGGAGGACGGCCTGCCGACGACGAGTTGTATCACCGGCCGATAAATATGACGGCGAGTTCATACATAGTTTTCTCGTATGGAGGAAGGGACTTTTTATCCGTACCGGCGCGTCCTGCAAAATTGAAGGGCATCGGGCTGCGGCTCTATAAAGACTCGTCGGCGCGGCGGCGTCTGTTCAAGGCGGCTATCCGCCTGGGAGTGTTAGCCGGAGTTGAGAAATGGATGGGACGCGAGCTACCAACGCCGGTGCCGAAACATCCGTTTTTCAATTTCGAAGCCTGGCTGGAGCAAGTGCGCCAGGACTTACGGATTTCAAACCTGCAGGCGGTCATCAGCTTTCCCGGTCAACCAGGGCGCGCTCGCTTCTACGTCAATCTTTTATCGGTCGCAGGCGACCCGGTAGGCTTCGCCAAAATATCCCTGGATTCGAAGAACGACCGCTGTCTGGCCACTGAAGCTCAAACGCTAGCCACTTTAGCGCGCTACGAGAAGTTTTCATTTCGCTTACCACGAGTACTCGTCGAAGGATACTTCAACTCCCATCGATATCTCGTCACCGAAACGATGCCTGTTGATGCGCAGCCGGTTGCGGCGAAATGGGAACCGATTCCACGACGCTGCCGTGACGAGTTAGCGGGACTAGCGCGTCGATTCCAATCGGTAAAAAAGTTGTCCTGGTGGAATTCCTTCTGCGAGCTTAGAGGCGAAGTGAGATCCTTGGCCGAAGCCATCGATTCGTGGGCCGATCAGGAGATCGAGGTCGGCTGGGCGCACGGCGACTTCACCCACCGCAACATTTGCCGGGTCCAGAACGAGGTATGGATTTTTGACTGGGAAAACAGTTGCCGCGACGCGCCGATGATGACCGATGAGGTGCGTTTTCACTGGGCGCTACAGAGCCGGAAAATGATCTCTAACTCGATGAAAGCAGCCTCGACACTGCCGCCGCATCTGGTTACTCCATCGGACCCTCGTAAGACACGCGATTTAGCTTTCGCACTGGCGTTTCTTTGTACGCGCACGCAGGGTGGGCTCGTTTGCGGCCGAAATTGGAGTGAAATTAGCCCGGGGAGATAAGCGAATGAGAACGGACTACAGACGAAGGTTTTCCGATCCCGGTATCGCGGCAAAATACGATCTGGTGATTTACTCGAAAGATTCGGTTTCGGATACCTTATGGCAGCTCGAATCGGCTATTCTTGAAGAGGTTGTTGCAAACATGCGGCAACGAAAGACACGGATCGATTATCTCGATTTCGCTTGCGGCACGGGCCGGATTATTTCTTTCCTCGAAAATAAAGTCGACAGCGCGATCGGCATCGATGTCTCACAATCCATGCTCAGCCGGGCTGTGTCAAAGGTAAAGACGGCAAAATTCTGGAGCGGCGACATTACCGCGCCCGGCACGCCGGTTGAAGGTCGATATGATCTGATCACTTGCTTCCGCTTTCTAAAAAACGCCGAGTCCGATCTGCGACAGGCGGCACTCACACAATTAGCAATCCGCTTGAGGGATGCAGATAGCCGGGTCGTAGTGAACTGCCATGGAGGTAATCCGTTTAGCTTCAAAATCGTGCTGCTGCCGTATCACTGGCTGAAAGTGATTTTAAACGGACAGGGCAAACCAAAATATGTGACCAATGGCCGGCTTCGCAAGACGATTCACAAGGCCGGGCTGCAGATCGAAAAGAGAATTGGTTATGGCTTCATCAGCGGCAAACTTTTCAACCTGCTTCCTGGATCTTGGGCTTTGTCGATCGAACGTATCCTGTGCGGAGCGCCCTTCATTCAAGCACTGGGAGCAAACCAACTATTCATCTGCAGTCCTTCAAACAAAACGATCCTGAGCTGAACAGCAAGTTCAACGATGCAAACTGGCACCCGGCCATCCCGCGTGCAACAGAACCCGGCCCTAGCCTCTGACCATCCCGCCCCTGCATCATGAGGGATCGTATCATGACCGATATCACTGGCAGTGAGGTGGTTTCATTGCGAACTGAGATCGCCAGGAGAGCACAGGGCTATTTTCCAGACGTCTCTGATCAGATCAGCATCGAAGTCTTGCACGGAGGTCGTCCACGAATACGCAAGCACTCGGTCCTGTTTGAAATTGCAGTTCACGATCTCCCTAAGCGGACCAGCCGGGGGATCTTCGTAAAAATTCCCAGGTATGCCAGTGATCAAGCTATCGAGCTTACCTACCATACCCTGCGCGACCTATATAACTATTCGCTGCAACTGCCGGACGATCTTAATGTTGTCAGGCCGCTCGATTTCCTGCCCGAGCTTCGGGCTATTCTCACCGAGCGAGTCGAAGGAGAGTCTCTGGATTGCTTGGTGCGGAGTTACCCCAACAATCCACGTTATGCCGACATCATCAGGAGCTGCGGGTGTTTTCTCCGTCTCTATCATGAAGGCAAGGGTCAGATCAGCTGGGATAGCAATTTCGGGGACTCTTTTTTAACGCAATGCTCAGCGTACCTCAAAGATCTCGAGAACGACGGCGTAGACAAGCAACACAGGGAACGCATCCGCGCCGGATTTGGAGATGGCGCCAACTTGCTGAGGCAGAGTACGCCCATGGTCACGACAGTGAAAGACTATGTTGCCGGTAATATCATCGTTCAAGGCCGGCGCACCTTTTTAATCGAAGTAACCAAGCCTCGCAGAAAACCGATTTACAGCGACCTTGCATACTTTCTCAATAGTCTCACGATGCTCTACTGGAAGACGCCATGGTTTTTGTTCGGCTCAGTACCCCCTCCCATACTTGCCGAGCGCTTTTTACAAGGCTATTTCAAAGAAGACCGTATACCGCTCGAGTTGATCTCTCTCTTCTCTGCCCAAGCGCTTTGCCACCAATGGCATGTCGCCATCACATCCTTGTCGGCGAAAAGACATGACGCAGGGCGCGCGGTCAGGTTCATCCCGCTCAGGTACCGGATCGACGCTTTCTTTCACCGGCACATCACGAGCCTTTTGAAGATCGCTTCCCGGGCCGGGAGCCGGATAAGCTCATCGAATTCTCGACGACGAATATCTTCGGCGCGCGTGTAACTCCAGTACGGGTCTGTTCCGGCCGACCTCGCGCTCATCGGCTTGACTCCTCATGCACAGAGAATCGGTTCCATGCAGGCGGTGATGAAAACCGGGGCGGTTGTGCCGCATAGGTTGAGCAAGTCTTACAGCAGTCCGCGAGTATGAAGGTTATCTACATTGCCGGCTATGGCCGCAGCGGATCGACGGTGCTGGATATTATCCTCGGCAACCATTCACAAATTACCAGTCTCGGAGAAGTAACCTGCCTTGCGGACGATTATACCGGCACCGCTCGCACCTGCGCGTGCGGATCGCCCTACGGTCAATGCCGTTTTTGGAAAGATTTTTCTCCTAGCAACTGGCCCGTTGCCGAACCGGCGCCACTACTACGAAAAGTACAGGACCTGTTTTTTATACCTCGCCTGCTACTGAAGGTCGTCACCAAGCGAGATTCTGATGCGTACCGAACCTATCACGTTAATTTGTTCTGCCACGTCGAGAACCAGACTCGGAAGCCCATCATAGTCGATTCATCTAAGTCAGCTCGCAAGCTTGCCGGCCGCTTTCTGGCGCTCCATCGTCTGGCTGGCCAGGACGTGTACGTGGTGCATTTAGTGCGCAACGGTTTGGCGACGATGGAATCGCTGACCTTAACAGGAAGTAATTGGGCCCTGGAAGGTCGCATCCGGCCGCCTAAATGGCCCGGCCTGCGAGCCGCGTGCGGATGGGCTCTCACTAATCTTTGGACCTCACTGCTGGGCAGGTTTTTGCCGCCGGAGCATTACATGCAGCTCCGCTACGAAGACTTTGTCGCAGATCCTGCAGCATCTTTGCGGAAACTCGCTCGATTCTGTGGCTTCGATGCTGAAGAGCTAGTTGTCCGCGTCGCTCGCAACGATTATTTCCAGGTCGGGCACCTGGTCGGTGGTAATCGGATTAGATTCCAATCGGAGATCAAACTGCAACCAGCCGGCCCGCGAGGTGGCAGGCTCAGAGCGAGCCATCGGCTGATGTTTAGCTTCACCGGCTCATGGCTAAACCGCAAGTATGGTTATCGCGGCAGTCAAGCGAAAGTGGAGAACAGTGCCAATGCGCATTTGTAGAATTATTCACGTGCTGCCAAGCAACGAGCAGCCTGGCGGCGGCCTCGTCCCCTACTATCTGGCGAAGTACATCCCGGAACCGACCCTGTATATCACACGGCGGGTCGACGGCACGCGGCCAATATCGCCGAATGTCGAAGTAGCAACGCTGGAGTTTCGTGACACGACGACTCCGGCTACGCTCCGGCCGGCGATTTTCGGACCAGCGAAGCGGTCTGGTCTCGCGAGATTTTGGACCCAAGCTCGGATGTTGGCCCATATGGTCTGGAGCGATTCGAATTTTTTTCTGTTCGCACTGCGGCGGATGGCGCGATTCCAACCTGATCTCGTTATCTGTGGATCATTGAAACGGCTTCATTATGGCATCGTAGGGAAATATCTTCTTGGCGCCAAATTGATCCTATCGCTTCACAACACGACCGAGACAGCGGCTTTGAGTAACCTGTGGCTTCTGCGGTGGCTGGTAAAGATACCGGACCGGATCGTCGTTGTTTCTGCGGAAATTGGCAGACAGCTTCTGCCGTTTGTTGCCGGCGAAGTCATTCGGGTTTCCTCTACGGGCGTTGATCTAGAGGAATTCGTCAATCGAAATGAGTCTCGCAAAAAGCAGCTGGTAACGGTAGGAGCCTTCAAATGGAAAAAGGGATACATCCATCTGCTCGAAGCAGCCCGCCTGGTTTTTAACAAGTACCCGGACTACCGCTTGATCATTGTCGGCGATGGTGAGGAGCGCGGCAAGATTATCAAGCAGATCGAGCGCCTCGGCCTGACCGATCATGTCATTCTCAAGGGCATCGTTCCTCAAGAGGAAGTGGCTAAGACTTTAAACGCTAGCAGACTCTTCGTCATGGCGTCATTGCATGAGGGACTTCCCAAGGCGCTACTGGAAGCCATTGCATGCGGCACTCCGGCGGTGATCACAGACGGCTGCAATGCTGAAGATATCATCGAGCAAACCGGTCTCATGGTGCCGGCGGAAGATTCGCAAGCTTTAGCCGGCGCAATCGTCACGCTGCTCGAAGACGGCGCGCTGTGGGGAAAATGCTCACAAAACGGCCCCACGGTAGCGCGTCGTTACGACTGGAGGGCGGTGGCCGCACGAGACTACAACACCTACCGCGAGCTCTTTCCGGAAACCTATGGCGGGACCGATATCAGGACAACCGCGTATGAATCGCAGTAAAAATCTCTGCGCCACGGCGTCTCTTTTCTTTGCGCTGGCTTTATCGATCGAAAGCAAAGGCGCAAGTTCGTCTTTCCCGGTGATTCAAGGCTTCGGCGCCAAAACCAGAGGCGGCAACGGTCGAGCCATGGTGCGCGTTACCAACCTCAATGACGCGGGGCCCGGCAGTCTGCGCGACGCGGTGTCCAGAGGAAACCGAACCGTTGTCTTCGATGTCGGCGGCGAAATTACGGTCGGGAGTAAATACATCGAAGTTCTCGGCGCCTTCGTCACCATCGACGGCTCAACCGCTCCCCCGCCAGGCATCACCATCAAAAATGGCGGCATTCGGATCTCCGGAAACAAGGGTGCTCATGATGTGATCGTGCGAAGCATTCGCATACGCAATGCGCCGGCGGATGGCGTTCAGATTTTTTCGGCAGCCTATAACGTAGTGATTGACCATGTCGCGATTCATGGCTCCGGCGACGGCAACCTTGACGTCACCGACGGCAGTCGCGACGTCACCATATCCTGGAGCATCTTTGCAGCGCCGCTCAGCAGAAAATCCATGTTAATCAAGAATAATCCGTCGCGGATCACTCTTCACCACAATATTTTTGTAAAAGGGCAAACCAGAAATCCGCAGGTCAGCATCGATCAGGCTGTCACGGCTGATACCGATATTACTCTCGATATGTGGAACAACCTGATTTTTGACTGGGGAGCCGGTTACGGCACGCTCATCCGCAACCGTGCGCGCGCGAATATTGTCAACAATTTCTATTCCTCTAACGGCGGCGACAAGGAAGACGCACTGATCATCTGCAGCGGAGCTGATGCGAACCCTAAGCACGCGAGGGAGTGTTCCGGCGGCGACACGCGAAACCCTGCGCGTGTCTACTTGCGGGGAAACTTCAGCGCGGACGACCTGTCAAGAGACATCAACGCCGTCGGCAATGAGGTCAACCCCTTCCCGGCATCTCATAGCCCGACGCAGGACGCGTGTGCTGCGGCTCAGGAAGCATTCGTCAATGCGGGAGTCCGTCCGCTCGATTCCAGCGATCGACACGCGCTCTCAGGGGTCAGGCTGGCGTCCTGTTCGGCGGCGGCGCGCCGCCTCCAATGAAGCCGGGGGACTGGTTTCTTTCGGTCAACACGCACAAACACTCTACCCTATCGGCGCGGCGCCCGCCGCCTCGGCAGCAGCGAGGTATGAATGAAACTAGTGGTTATCGGATTAGACAGCGCGGTACCGGATTTGGTCTTCAACCAATGGTGGGATGAGCTGCCAAACCTTCGCTCTTTGGCATGCGGTGGAATGGGGGGCGAACTTCGCAGCACACACCCGCCGATTACAGTTCCGGCCTGGTCTTCTATGATGAGCGGTCTCGATCCCGGGGAACTGGGATTTTACGGTTTCCGCAACCGAAAAGATTACTCATATGATGGATACGCGCTTGCCAACGCACGAGTCGTCACGGCGCCCCGAGCTTGGGACAAACTCTCCCAGGAAGGGAAAAGAGTCATTCTTATCGGTGTTCCTCAGACGTATCCGATTACGCCCGTCAACGGCTGCATTGTCAGTGATTTTCTCACGCCGTCTACAAAACATCCGTATACCTTTCCGGCCGACCTTAAGGACGAGATCGAGCGGGTAGCGGACGGCTACGTGCTCGATGTCGATAATTTCCGAACCGAAGATAAAGAAGATCTGCTGCAGCGGATTTATGCCAAGACGCAGAAACACTTTCGCGTCGCCAAACATCTGATCAGTACCAAACCCTGGGAGTTTTTCATGATGGTGGAGATGGGAGTGGACCGAATCCAGCATGGTTTTTGGAGTTATTGCGATCCGGCGCATCGAAAATATCGTAGGGGCAACTCCTTTGAGCTCAGTATCAAGGACTACTATCGCTATCTTGATAAAGAGATCGGAGAGCTGCTGTCGCTGGTGCCGCGGGATACGGCGGTTCTGGTGGTTTCCGACCATGGCGCGAAAAAAATGGACGGCGGCATTTGCATCAACGAGTGGCTGATTCAGCAAGGATATCTCAAGTTGCACCGCTATCCCCGCGAGCCCAAGAGGCTCGAGGAGGTCGAAGTAGATTGGGATCGTACGCTGGCGTGGGGCGAGGGTGGTTATCATGGAAGACTGTTTCTCAATGTCAAAGGGCGCGAGCCGCGGGGCATCATCGAGCCCGACGATTACGAGAATGTCCGACAGGAGCTGATCGATAAAATCGCTGCCATTGAAGATCCCGATGGTAAAAACATCGGCTCCACCGCGTACCGGCCCGAAGAAATCTATAAAAGCCAGATCCGCGGAATCCCGCCCGACTTGACAATCTACTTCGGCAATCTGGCCTGGAGATCTGTGGGCTCGGTGGGTCTCGACGGTATTCATACTTTTGACAATGACACCGGCCCTGATGAAGCCAACCACGACTGGAAGGGCATTTTCTTGGCCAATCAAGCGACCACTTCATTACTGGGTGCCGGTCCGATGCAAAAAGAGGGACGGCATATCTCCCAGATAGGCCCTGCTATCTTGAATATGTTCCACCAAGCTGAGCGTGATCGAGCGGCGCTTTAGCTTGCTGTCAATACTTGCCTCAATCTCTGCGAGCTGCTCTCGACAACCATTATAGATGGACCTCAACGGCGCGTCGGCATGACGTCAATGGAAGAGGCGAGAGGATTAATGGCATTGGGTCTAAAAAGTCTAAATTGCACACCGCAGCGCCTGTTCATCGCGTTGTCTTTGAGTACTCATCGCAGCGGTATCGAAGAATTTTGGGAGCGCGCGGTGAGCGCGACATTTCAGATAACAAAAGAAGGCGAGCGCCTATGATAGGTCACCAAACGGCTACCGGTTTCAGCAATGATTCCGTGACCAAGTCGGTGCTAAAGCGCAGCAAAACGGCAGCGAAAGGACTTATCGGCTCGCGCCGTGACGGTATCTATTTATGGCTGCGCTGGGGACAGGCTCGCGCCCGCGCAATCACCGGCTTGCGTCCGGTTTTCCGTGGGGTGCGTGTCGAGTGGGATGTGCCTGGACATGCATGGACCGTCCCTTTCGACGTTAGCGGCCCGGCTCCGGATCAAGTCTTGGTGCGCACCATCGCTTCGTCGGTAAGTGTCGGTACCGAGCGCGCGATGTTCAGCCTTCAAGCCAATACTGTGGAACGCTTTCCCCGTTATCCAGGTTATTCCTCGGCTGGAGAAGTTTGGCTGATCGGCAAAGATGTCGGGCACCTGCAGCAAGGCCAGCTGGTAGCTATGCACGCTTGCCACGCAAGTATTGCGGTCGTGCCGGCGAAGTCGTTGTTCCCGCTTCCGGCAGGCGTCTGTCCGGAGAGCGGAGCTTTTATCAGCTTGGGCATCATCGCCCTTCACGGGATCTGGCGCGGCGATTTGCACCCGGGCGAACGCGCCGCAATTTTCGGCCGCGGGCCGATCGGACACTTAACCGTTCAATTGGCGCACGCACTCGGCGCCGGCGAAGTAATTTCTATCGCTCCCTCGACGCGGCACTCCAGGCCTCAGCTCAAACGCTTTTCTCAGCGTCTTATTGCAAGCACGGAAGAAGGCGAGAGCCTTCTCGACAGCTTGCAAGCGGATGTCACCTACGAAGCCAGCGGCGAAGCCCGCGCCATCAGCGAGGCCGTGCGCGCGACCAAGGAGGGCGGCCGCGTGGTATTACTGGGGAGCCCGCGAGCCGACACGCGAGAATTCGACTTTTCCGCATTGGCAAATCGCAGGATCAGCCTCATCGGGGCGCACTTGAACACGTTATCGCGCGACGACGGCGCCCACGGCCCCAATTATAGACAGGCAGGAGAAACCTTTCTTCGCCTGTTGGCGGAAAACAAGCTCGATGTCGAGTCCTTGATCAGCATTGAAGTGAATCCTTGGGAGGTCGGCTGGTTCTATCGCCAGCTCGCCTACGGGCAACCGGATTGGGTCGGAGCTCTCATGAGATGGAGTGATCTGAGTGACGCTGATCGAATTAAGAATATTTCCTACTGGACACCGCCTGAGTCGGAAAGCATGCGCGGCAAATCGAGCTTAAAAACGGTCGGCCTGGACCAGTTCGTCGAGACCGAGACAGCTGCATCCTTTGCAAAGGAAGAGGTTCGTCCGCAGCTTGATCTCCCAGGGCAAACAGAATTCTTGCGAGTTGCGGTGATTGGCTGCGGCCAGCGTGGAGGCAGCAGCGCCGCTCACATCGGACGAGCCGAGCACACCAGGCTGGCGATGGTGATGGATGCAAGCAGCGAGCTGGCACGTCGATTAGGCCAGCAATCATCCGTTCCCTGGACTAGCGATTACGACGAGGTTTTGTCCAGCAAATCGGTCGATGCGGTATTTATCTGCACACCGCACCATTTGCACGCCGAGCAGGCTGTCGCTGCAGCCCGGGCCGGGAAACATATCATCGTCGAAAAACCGCTCGCGCAAAACTTAGGAGAAGCGCTTCGAGCGGTACGGGCGGCTAACGATGCCGGAGTTCAACTCTCGGTATGGCTGGGAACGCGCTACCTCCCCCAGATCGTCAAAGCGAAGCAACTCTTGGATAGCGGCGCTGTCGGTACAATCCTGGGCGCGCACGTTGCCTATCACCGCTATACGCCCGCGCACTATTGGCAGCAGGGGGGCAAAGGCGGCGGTACCGATTGGCGTTCCAAATGGGAAACAGCCGGGGGCGGCGTACTCATCATGAGTGCAATTCACTACCTCGATTGGCTTGTCTATTTGAGCGGCCTGAAGGTGAAGGAGGTTTCGGCGCGCTATGGAACACTGGACAGTCCCGCCCAGGTTGAAGATGCCATCGTGATCTTGATTACCTTCGACAACGGCGCTCTCGCCACCGTGAATGTCAGCTCGTGCGTTCAGGGATTGCGTCGCGAGCTCATTGATTTTCGGCTCTGGGGAACCGAAGGATATCTCTCTTTGTCCGAACCCTTCCAGTTTTATTCCAGCCGGTTGATCGACGGCAAGCGCCCCGAGCGCTGGCAATCCTTAAAGCCGCTGCCCAAATTGCGCCGCGAACAGGTCGAGTATCTAGACCGCTTCGCGCTGGCGGTGCTCAAGGGCAAGCCGCTCGAAATCACCGGCGAGGATGGTCTGCGCGTGCAAGCGATTATCGAGGCAGCTTATCGGTCGTCCCGTGAAGGTCGGGCGATTGCCGTCGAGTATCCCGAAATATGAACGTCGTGCGAAAGTTAGCGTGGGGCGATGGCGGCTGGCAAATCGAGTCGATTGCCGCGCCCCAAGCCAGTGACCGGGACATGTCCCTGATCGTCTCGAGCGTGCTGTTGCCGCCCGCCGTGCGGGATGCAGCTTTTTTGGTCGGCTGTGACGCGCGATCGCCCGAGAACCGCTACGCAGGCTGGGGTTTGCCGGCGGAAAGAGTCCAGATGCTGAGAGCGGACATGCTCCCACTAAGCGGGGAACCGGCTGAGATAGGCGCGTTGCTGCTGCCGGCGATCGCGATGGCTGCGGCGCTAAATGCTGTTTTGCCGGCGCAGCGCGCCGCCATCCTGGGCAAAGGGCTTTTGGCCGCTCTCGCCGAAGAAATACTGAGATCTCATCATGTCCAAATCGAGACAATCCAATCGGCCGCGGCGCTGCCGTTGATCGTCGATACCAGCGGCGAGCCCTCGACCTGGAGCAGCGCTCTGGGATCGCTCTCTGCCGAGGGCGCAATCCTGTTAGTCGTGCCGCCCACCCCGACAAAGACCGATTTCAACTTTTATCCCCATGTACACCGGCTTTCGCTCCGAGTGATAGCCCGGCATTGGCATCGATTACCGCCGCCCGATGAGCGCGTGGATCACGAGAGCTTGATAGGAATCATTTCTAATATCTTGGATCGAGAGCAATTGCTGCGCTCTCTGAGTTTTAACGATTCTCCAGCCGAGTCACAGCAGTGGCAGTTTTTTGACTGGGGGAATTGTCAAGAGAGACAGGAGGCGGGCACCAGCAATGGTGAATCATCGTGAACCGCGGTGGACCACGGCTCTGCCCCTGCTCCTCTGGATCGGCATCATCTTCTGGATTGCTTCGCGCCCCTCGAGCTCCTTTTTTCAGAAGAAGCTCGTTTTTGAAATGCCGCGGCGTTTTATTCAGTATCCTTATCATGTCAGCGCATTCTTCATCCTGAACTTTCTTTTCAGCCGTTGGTTATTCTCGGCTCGTACTGCTCAGAGCCCGCGCAAAATTGAAATGATATCGCTAATAGGATGTGTTTTTGTGTCAATCGGCTCTGAAATCATTCAACTGTTCGTGCCGACGCGAACTCCTGCGGTGACCGATTTAGGTCTCGACTTGATCGGTGCCTTATTAGCGCTGCTGATTGCCCGCCGTTATCCCTGCGCTTTCAAAGCCAGGCCCTGAATTGACGTTCGAGCGTAATCATCAATCATTCATGATTCGGATAGTGTGCCAATGAAAAACGGCAAAGTCGTCGTCCTCCACATCATCACACGATTTATCGGCGGCGGCGCCGATGAGAACACCGTTTATACGTTGCAAGGATTAGCCGCAAAAGATCGCCAGTTGGAATGTTTTCTGGCAGGCGGCATTCAATCCGACTTAACCATGCTGAGAAAGCTACATGGGAAGCTGCCTTTTATCATCCTGCCCAATCTTTATAGAAACATAACTCCGCTCGATGACTGGTTGGCGCTTTGTTCGTTGATTCGACTCTGCCGCAAAACACAATGTGACATTCTTCATACTCATACGGCGAAAGCAGGTATCCTAGGAAGAATTGCCGGTAAGATCGCCGGCGTTCCGGTGATTGTCCATACTCTTCATGGCTCGACGTTTCATCCCTTTGTCAGCCGGCCGGCACGGCTTGCCTACCGCCACCTGGAAAAGCTGACAGCGCGTTTTTGTCATCGAATTATTTCCGTCAGCTCGGTACTGGCCAAAAGCTACGTAGCTCAAGGCGTGGGTAGGCCGGATCAGTACGTAACCGTCTACAGCGGCATGCCATTGAGGAAATATTTGAATGTAACTTCACCGAAAACCAAGCTGTTGCAATCTCTCGGCATCGGTCTTGATGAAAAAGTCGTTGGAACTGTTTGCCAGCTGGAGCCGAGGAAGGGCCTTCTTTTCTTTCTCGCAATGGCAAAGGCGGTGAAAGAAAACATACCCGATTGTAAATTCGTCATTGTCGGCAAAGGCGACCAGCGGCAGGAGCTGGAAGCACGCGCCGCTAAATTGGGTATCGCCAAAGATGTCATATTCACCGGATACCGCGACGATGTGCCCGACTTGCTGTCGATCTTACACGTCTTCGTGTTGACGGCATTATGGGAAGGTCTGCCGCGGGTTCTGGTGCAGGCCGCCGCCGCGGCGAAACCGTTGGTCGCGTTTAACGTCGATGGCGTACCCGAGATCGTCAAGGACGCCTATAACGGCTACCTCGTCAGAGCCAAAGACGTGAATCGGCTGGCGGATCGAGTTCTGTACCTGTTGAGAAATCCCGAGATCGCACATGAAATGGGAGCCAAGGGCCGCGAAATTGTCGGACGGCAGTGGACCATTGACGCGATGGTTTCTCAGACACACGCGGTTTACCGCAGTTTGGTCCGTCAGAAGATTCATGCCACCCGGCAACACGGCGAGAGAGAGATTCAACCCCACGACAGCATACGGACCCTGTCACAAGGATAATTAGCTGCCGGGCGACAAGACAACGGAGGTTATCACGATGGATTATCTTCCGTTCCTTACTTTGTTTTTGAGCGCGGCGATCGTTTCGGTTCTGATCACTCCGTTGCTTCACAGGATCGCTCTGGAAAACGGCGTCGTCGATCTACCGAATGAGCGAAAAGTCCACCAGCAAGCAATCCCGCGAATCGGCGGTATATCTGTCGCGATAGCCTTTTTCATCTCGATCGTATTAGGTTACCGGCTGTTTCATGGCCAGCTGAGCGTTTCGATGCCGTCCCTGACCGGCCTTTGCATCGGCGGCACCTTGGTGCTGCTGGTTGGAATTGTCGACGACATCGACCTCAAGGGCTTACGAGCATCGAAGAAACTGGTCGGCCAGTTCATTGCCGCGCTTACGATAGTGCCGTTTGGCTTCGTGATCGATCGATTACATCTGCCGTTCATCGGCATCGTCGATGTCGACTTTGTCATTGGATTGGTGTTGACCGTCGCCTGGATCCTGGGGGTGACCAATGCAATGAATCTCATTGACGGCATGGATGGACTGGCGTCAGGGCTGGTCATGCTCGCTTCCATAGCATTGGCAATTCTTTCAATTTTGTCGGGAAATCTGTTGATGACCATCGTCTTGGTAGCGGTTTTTGGAAGCGCCACCGGTTTTTTGTATCACAACTGGCCCCCTGCCAAGATATTTCTAGGGGATTGCGGCGCTATGTTCCTGGGATTTATTCTCGCGGCCGTCTCCATCGAAACCTCATTCAAAACCAACGGGATCGACAGGTCGATGCTTACCAACGCGACGTTTGTAACGCTCCTTGTGCTTGGAGTTCCGATCATGGACATGATGGCTACGATTGCTCGTCGATTGTGGCAACGAGAACCGCTTTTCCGTGCCGACAGAAAGCACATCCATCACCGGCTTTTAGATGCAGGTTTCACTGTCAGGCAGACAAACTTCATCCTGTACGGAGTCTCGGTCGTGCTCGGAGTCATGGGTTTGAGTACGACCATGGCCAGAATTTTGACAGCCATCGCTATCGTGGCGTTTGTCATGCTTGCAGCTTTGTTGGGCATCGGCATGCTCAACAAGATAAGGAAAAATAAACTTCGTCAGATGGCGCTAGCCAAATCGCCGCTTTCTGCCGGTTAAGTTGAAAACAACCGGCAGAGCTGTAATCGATCTGCATAACCGCTTTACGGCTCCACGCCATTCAGCTTGCTCAAAGAAGTTAAAGCTGAAACCCGCTGATTAATGCAACGGACGAAGTCGTAGCTCTCCTGATCCGCCGAGTCTCTCATGACCAGCAGTGTCGGAAAATCCACTACGGGTCTCAAGCGCCTGTGCTTGTCGCTCGTCGGCTGGGTCGGAATCGTCGTCATCCAGCTGATCGTCGCATTGGTCATGCTCGAGATCGGCGCGCGGCTCTTCGATCCATTCGGCATTTCATATTATCCCGAAACTGCCGCATATTTGGATACGATGATTCGCGAGCAGCCCATCGGCTACCGCAACCGACCGGATCTTTCGGGGAAATTCTGGGGTGTGGACGTCGCCATTAACAGCTTCGGAATGCGTGATCGCGAAACCACCGAGAAGCCGGCGCCAAACGAGTTCCGCATCCTTGTTTTGGGCGATTCATTTCCATTCGGCATCGGGCAACCAGTGGAACACTCTATTCCGCGGCAGCTCGAGGACCGGCTGAACTGGTACTACCACGGCCGGCCATCGTTTCGCACGCTTAATATGAGCGTAATCTCGTACAATACCGAACAGGAGCTTATCCAGTTCAAGACGGTCGGAATAAAGCTCCAGCCGCAGCTGGTTATCCTGTTCTACTCGATAAACGACATCGAGGCCAAAAATTGGGTTCTGGAGAAACGGCGTAAACTGGCCGCGGTTCTTCAGCGCAGCTACGCCGCGTCGCTGTTGTTAGTGCTTTACCAGGACGCCCGGATCAAGCTCACTGGGCGGGATAATCGCGTCCATTTGGACGCTTACCAAGACCAGCGTCCGGGATCGCGCTGGACTGTCATCGAGAATTCCATC
>CAVSLC010000022.1:0-96494 GCA_963728565.1 uncultured delta proteobacterium | reverse complement strand
GGTTGTTTTCGGCACCAGCAGTGATCCGGTTGAAGCCGGAATAGTCGCCAGCTTGGCGCGCCCCGGGGGAAACGCGACTGGTATGACATTTTTTGCATCTGTCCTCGCCGGCAAACGGGTCGAGTTGCTCAAAGAGGCGGTGCCCACGACTACCCGCATCGGCGTACTAGCCAACCCAAATCATGCTGGAGAATCGGTCGAGTTCGCGGAGACGCAAGCCGCGGCTAACATCATGAGTGTTAGCGTGCAACGTCACACCGCGCAGGTTGCCGATGATTTCGCCGGCGCCTTTAGCGCTCTTATTAGACAGCACGCCAACGGTCTTATCACCTTCCCGGATGCACTGATGCTGGCTCATCGAAAGGAAATCGCGGAATTTGCCGCGACGCAGCGCTTAGCCAGCCTTGGCGGGTGGAGTCAATTTGCCGACGCCGGCGGATTGATGACATACGGTCCAAATCTTTCGGATTCTTTCAGGCGTGTGGCCTTGTACGTCGATAAAATTCTCAGAGGTGCCAAGGCGGCTGATCTACCTGTGGAGCAGCCGACGAAGTTCGAACTGGTAATCAATCTGAAGACAGCCAAGCAGATTGGTCTCACCATCCCACCCAACATGCTGGCGCGAGCGGATCGCGTGATCAAGTAAACCCTTTTTTGAATGCAACGCTTGCCAGTCTGCGCGGCTGTGTGCCGACGCGTTCTGAATCCGACAACACGATGAAATCTACTCAGGTTAAATGGCTATGTTAGCCGATGCAGTGTCCCGGAAAAAAGTTGACAACCCGATACTTTCGATTATAGAAACCGACTCGTTAGTAGCCCGACTGTTTGACGAAGAGATTTTCATTTCAGGTCTGCAATACGGATCAGTAAAGTGATCCGCAGGAGGTCTTATGGGAAGTCTTGGAGCTGATGAAGCTGGCGAAGACATGACTGTCGGTCGCACGAACAAGAGCGAAGAACGCACCATTCTGGTCGCTACCGGCGCCGCTCCGAACGGCTACGCGGACGATTTTGTCCTGAGTGTCTCGATCGAAAATGACGCGGTGCTCACATCCACCCCGGGGCGCGGCGTCGATGCCATCCACGCCAAGGGTACGCTTCCCTCACCTACCGGCGGGGCAATGGGGACGATTCCGGCCGGCAATGGAATTATTGCGCAAGGGATCAACGGCGTTGCCGGGTATGTCCATGCCACCTCGCGCAATAGACCTCTTGAAAATTCCGTCGGCGCAGGCATGCTCGGCGTCGGCTCGGCGGCCTCGCCAGGCGTCTTCGGCACCGGCCAGAACGGCGTTGTCGGAATTGAACAGACAACGACCCGTGATGCCGCTTTCGAGGCGGCGCAGAAAGCCGGGGTTCTCGGACGCGGCGAAACTGGCGTCAGCGGCGACGGCGCGAACGGGCCAGGCGTGTTCGGCCGCGGGCTTCCTGGTGTTCAAGGACAGTCGAGCGGCGGCCCGGGCGTGCTGGGCGAAGGCCAGACGGGCGTCTTCGCAACCGGCGATCGCGGCGCAGGGGTGCACGCGCGTTCCAAGGAGGAGCAGGCAGCAATACTGGAATCGAGCAAGATGGCACAGCTCTGGCTCATTCCGCTGCGCATCAAGGATCCCACGGCGCTGGCGAAATCAAACGCTGGTGAATTGTTGTCCACTGTCTGGCCCGATGACAGAGGCACGGAGATCACAAATCTCTGGTTCTGTACGAGGGGCGGTGATCCGTCGCAGGCGAGCTGGACAAAGCTGGCTTAGACAATGAGCTTAAATGGATGCGTATCGGCAAAAAGCTCACGCGCGCTCTTGACCCACGTCCAACATCATCGGCTGGCAGCTTGCCTGTGACCGGCTACACGCTTTTTTAGTCCACAAAAAACATCGTGATCGGTGCGTTGCTATGAGCCCGGATTGCGCAGTAGAGATGAACACCGGTATCGGATCGAGCGGCGAGCCTGGAGGAGCGAAGGCAGAAGCGAACAATTTCAATGTCGGGTATCGTGCTTGGCTTTGGGATGACAACTTTTCAGGCGTTGGCTAAAGCACTGGAGCTTGCAGTCCGCTATTAGCCAGAGACCTATTGGCTTGGCTCCGGAGGGCTTGCCGCTTGATCCCTGTGTCACTTTGAACTGCGGAATCCGGGATGAATGCAACTTTCGAACTGATCTGCCATCACGTCTATGCAGGATGGGACGGCCTGCCGGTTGATTTATCCGATCACGACAACCATGGACAGGCAATTGATACGCAGTTCTTGAAAAACGGCGTCGCGCCCAATTCGGGCGCGCTTCGTTTCTCGAAGAGCGGCAGCCGGATATACGTACCAGCGAGCAACAGTTGGCGATCTCTTGGCGGGATTAAAGTAGAAGTGACCGCGCGCCGCCGTATCTCTCCTATCCTGCTGGATGATCATCAAACTCTCATCGCCGGTCACAATTCGTTTAGCTTTTTTATCAGTAACCATTCTTTGTTCGCTTCGTTTCGCGGCACATCGACTTACCCGTTACAGAACAGCGATGGACTGAACTCCATGGGTTCGCCCGGCTTTCAGGAGTATCTAGTTCCCTACGGTAAATGGGTCACGTTAAGCTTTACCCATAACGGGTTCGACACGATGGAGCTTTATGCTGATGGTCAGCTCATAGCGCGGCGCACTAATCTGCTGGGAACGGTGCCGTCAGTGGGGCCGTTGGGCGTCTGCATCGGCAACGAGCCGGAGGGGAATGATACTCACTGGGACGGAGATATTGACGAAGTAAAAGTCTGGCGGGTTAATCCGCATGTTATGGATGAAGAATTCTTTTCCCGTCCGGTGACCGATGACGTTGCCAGGTGCTGGGCGCGATTCTTCCGCAGCCTGGCAAGGGTCTTAGAGCAGAACCCCGACTGTGCACGGCAGATCCAAGTCGCGATCAGGACGGCGGTTGACCGAATTCGACGCACAATCAGCGGAAAAGGTCCAGAAACTCGCGCGCGTTACTTTAGAACTTGCTACGAATATTTGCAGCTCTGGAGGGCGGGAAAACTCGATAGCCCCGAGATGGCAAAGCTCTGCGCTGACTGGTGTGCCTGGCTACGGTTGGCCGGAGTCTCCTTGCGCGACGATCCGGCACTGAAGTCTTTGCTTGAGTCTGATTGCCTCAAAAAAATAGCTGCGGACTGCGAGCCGCTCAACTGCGATCCCCAATTTCACGCGCTCGTCCGGCTTATGGTGGAAAACTGTGGGGAATGGATGGCGCCGGAAAGAAAAAGCGATGCCTCCTGATGCAGATTTGATCAAGTTGGTTCGGCGCTTCGAACCGATTCTCTACTTTCATCCGAAGGAACGCTTCTTTCCATCCGATGCCAAACGGTACATTGAGCACAGCGCGCTCTGGAAATCGACACTTGCAAATGACGGCAAGCTTGTTCCTGCCGACCCCATAATCGAGAAAAAAAAGATTGCGGCCTTCGAGACTGAGAAGCTAGCCGATCAACGCTTCCTTGGTGAGACGCTATCGGACACCACCTTTTTTCTCGCGCCTGACTGTTTTTTTGAACTCACCGGCTGGAAAACAATCGAGCGCCGATATTCCAATTTAGAGGAGCTGGCAAACCTCTACAATGAGGCCAACGGCGACAAGGAGCTTGTTAAAAGCCGGTTTTGGTATCACGCAGAGTTTTTTGACGCTGTTCGCCTGCGAGACCTTATGAACATGCCGGTCACCGACGGTTTGGAGCTGGCGAAGGTATTCAACAAACTCATAGAAAAACATCCAAACCCGGCTCTGCTCTGTTATTATTTCTTCTTTCCGGGTCATATCGAATCCCTAGCGGCACCATGTGAGGAGACGGAAACGGGCAAACAGTTTGCCAGTTTTGCCGGTGAGTGGGCGTGCTTGGCGCTTCTGCTGAACCGACAAATTGACAATCAAGCTTATGAGCCGCAGTGGATCGGTTATACCGGACGGCGCAATCTAGACTCAACGCAGGGACTCGATAACGAGAGACGTGTCGGGATGAGAGTTGAAAAATGGAAAGAACGCATAGGGAAACTAAACAAGCCGCTGCCGGCGACAATCGACGATCATGCTGCGCTTTTTGTATCTTTGGGGACGCACAGCCTCTATCTCGAACCGGGCGAGCATAAAGTGGATCCCTACCCTTCTGAGTCCTTTCCCCAGTGGTGCGGGCAGTTCGATGGACCCGATGCGCTCAACCAATATCTTGCATCCCAACCTTCTTCTTCCGAGGAGGGAAGCCCGGTTGCCGCTTGGGGCAAAATTCTCGGAGCGGGATTTCTCCTCGGCATCGGGCCGCCTGGCCTTATCGCCGGCGCAGTGTTGACGGCGTTGGAAGGGCTGCCTCTTTTTCCTGGATCGGAGACCCCCGCGGATGAACTTCTTGCGCCTTTAGAAGCGCCACGGCCGGATACTGGGCCCGAGCCGGGCAGCAACAGCAAGGTCGTCGTTCCGACAAATGTCTCTATTGATGATCTGAATAATACTTAATAAAAATAAATGGGCCGCGGCTGAAGACGTGCCAATCGAAGGCCGTCGTTACAACTTTATCGTTGACCGGCAAGCGCAAGTCTGGTGGCCGAGCGATGACAGTACTTCCGGTTACCGTGGTCGTTGGGGTCCGCCGGTTGCGCTCGATCCGTTTAATCGGCGTGCCGGAATGAGGTTTCCGGAGTTCTGGAGAATGTTTTTCGTTGCCTTGGCCAAGGTCGCGCCTCAAGAGTTTCAAGAGTGACTTACGCTCCGCTGACTAAAAGACCGGTCGTGGTCGAGATACATCAGGAGGCATCTTGTAGATGCCGGTGGGCTCATGTCCTAGCCCAGCTCGCATCCAGTTACCGGCGCCTAGCCACATCAATCGACAGAATCGTTAAAAGTGCCAACCTGGCGATCTGCCAATCGAGCAGCAAACCAAGTTCGAGCTGGTCATGAATCTAAAAACCGCAAAGCAGATCGGCCTGACGATTCCGCCGACCGTGCTGGCGCGAGCGGACAACATAATCAAATGAGAGGGCACCGGTGTATGAAGACTGTTCTTCTGCTGTTAACTTTGGTGCTGGCGATTGTCCATGTATCGCAGGCGCAGCAGCCAACCAAACTCCGTCGGATAGGCCTATTGATGCCCGGTGCTCCCCCTCCAACCGCGTCCCCTACACCGTTCGACAAAGGCTTGCGCCAGTTGGGCTACGTGGAAGGTCAGAACATCGCTATTGAGCGCCGATATGCCAGTGGACAGATGAGCCGCCTTCCCGAGCTTGCAGCCGACCTCGCTCGCCTGTCCGTGGACGTTATTATTGCAGGCTCGTTCCCGGCAGCTCTCGCTGCTAAGGAAGCAACAACGACCATTCCCATCGTCGTCTTTGGGGCCGGTGACCCAGTGGCTACAGGACTCGTTGCGAGCTTTGCTAGGCCAGGCAGAAACATAACGGGCGTGAGTGCGCAGGAAGCGGAATTGAGCGGCAAACGGCTTGAGCTTTTGAAGGAAGTCTTTCCCAAGCTCGCCCGCAGTGCCGTTCTCTGGAATGGGGCCGATCTTGGCATGACACTAAAGTTCCGCGAGGTGGAGCGAGCGGCGCAGGCGTTGCGGGTGGCGGTGCAAGCTTCGGCTGTGCGCGAGCCCAAGGATTTTGCCAACGCCTTTTTGGAGATGATGCGTATACGCCCGGACGCGCTGTTGGTTATCACCGATCCATTGATCAGAAGCAACCGAAAGCAGCTTTTTGAATCGGCGACAAACAACCGACTGCCGATAATGTACGAAGATTCATCGTATGTCGATGATGGCGGTCTCATGTCCTATGGCTCAACCCTGTCGGAGACTCTGGGGCGCGCCCTTCACCATGTCGATAGGATTCTGAAAGGCGCTAAGCCCGGTGAACTACCAATCGAGCAGCCTACGAAATTTGAGTTCGCCATCAATCTCAAAGCGGCGAAGCAGATCGGTCTGATGATTCCGCCTAATGTGCTGGCGCGAGCGGATAAGGTGATCAAGTAGTTCGCCGTTACTTCAATGGAGCCGAGCCCGGCGATCTGCCGGTAGGATAGCCAACAAAGTCCGAGCTGGTGATCGATCTGAAAGCCGCGCAGCAGATCGGTGTGAGATTCCGCCGAGTGTGCTGGCCCGAGCAGATGAGATGATCAACGGAGGTCGGAAGTCGGTCATCACTGGTCAGCAAGAGCGCGGGGACGTTCATGACAAAGATATTATTAGTTTCGCCCTTAGCGCCTGGCTCTTTGCGTGGGTCTTCCAGCCCAGGCGCAGCAGCCAACAAAAATCCGCGGATCGGTTTCATAAGTCCGGCATTCTCTCCCGCGGCCGCCCCCAATCCCGAAGCCCGCCGTCAAACTCTCCGCGAATCGGGACATATCGAAGGCCGCCGAAGCCGTATCGTAGATTTGTTCGCAACAGGTCATTTACGATCTATGTTTTTTCGGACGACTTTGTCGATGCTGGCGGGCTAATGAGCTATGATCCGAATTCCGTGAGTCATACCGACCTGCCGCATTTTACGTCGACAAGATTCTTAAAGGAACCAAACCTGCCGATTTGCCCGGCCCCCGGTGAAATTCGCGCTCGTGACAAATCTCAAAACCGCCAAGCAGATCGGCCTGACGATCCCGCCTGATGTGCTGGCGCGGGCCGATCGGGTGATCAAAATAGTTTGCCGTTACTTCAATCTGATGTGCTCGCTGGGACGGAAAGAGTGATCAAATGATTTGCGCTGTCGTGACTGACTAGGGGCAGGAAACACATTGACAGTAATTTTCGGCGAGAGGGACAGTAAAGGATGAAGTCTATCGGATTTGTTATTGCCGCTTTGCTCATGGCATCGACTTTGCCGGTGGAGGCGCAGACTTCAACCAAAGTACCGCGCGTCGGATTTCTACGTTTAACCCGGCAGGCTGAAGAACCTAAACTCGGACGTCTCGAAGAATTCCGCCAAGGGCTGCGTCAACTTGGCTACATCGAAGGGCAGAACATCACACTGGAGCCGAGATGGGCAGAAGACAACCTGGTTCAAGTTCCGATAATGATGACTGAGCTCGTTCGCCTTGGCGTCGATGTCATTGTCACTCACGGGCCGGCTGGAGTTCGCGCTGCGAAAGAAGCAACCAGCACTATCCCGGTTGTGATCGCGCGCATGGACGACGCCGACGTTGCAGGGTTCGTGACAACCCTTGCCCGGCCTGGCGGCAATATCACGGGTCTATCGTTTCAGACTGGTGAAGTGAGCGGCAAATTACTGGACCTGCTCAAGGAGTCTCTCCCGAAGATTTCGCGCGTAGCCGTTCTCTCGGATAAGACCGGTACCGCCAACCAGCTTAAAACACTGCAAAACGCTGCCCTCTCAGCAGGCGTGCAGCTCCAGCTTGCGCAAGTGCAAAGTGTGAAGGATTTCCCAACTTCATTCGAAGCGATGGTAAAGCCCCGGGCCGAAGGCCTTGTCATACTGGGCTCGCCGCTCTTCACCAACAACACGAGACAGCTCGCGGCGCTTGCGACAAAGCATCGGATGCCGGCGATCTACTATAATAGACGATTCGCCGAGGCTGGAGCGCTCATGGCCTACGGGCCCGATGAGTCTGATCCGAGCTGGGGCTATCGGCGCGCCGCAGTGTACGTTGACAAAATCCTAAAAGGTACGAAGCCGGCCGATCTTCCGGTCGAGCAGCCCACCCGATTTGAATTCGTCATCAACCTAAAAGCTGCCAAGCAGATCGGCGTGACCGTTCCGCCTAACGTGCTGGCCCGGGCGGATAGTGTGATCAAGTGACATCGGGTGATGAAAGAAAGCGGTTAGCAGAAAAGACTCGGAGCGCGATGGGATGATTAGAAGCATTGCTATCTGCATAGTGATCACTGCTTTGCTGCCAGCTGTTTGCCTCGCCGAGGCGCTGCAGCAGGGGAAACGAATGTACCGAATCGCGATTCTGTCACCGGCCACACGGCCGCGGCCGGTCATTGATGCACTTCGACAAAGGTTACGAGAGCTCGGCTATACGGAAAACCAAAACGTCATGTTTGAAGATCGTTACGCCGAGTTTAAAGTGGAACGTCTGCCAGAACTGGCTTACGACTTGGTCAAGCTCAAGCCCGACGTCATCTTTACGCATTCGGTGACCGGCGCGAGGGCGGCCAAGCAAGCCACTTCAACCATTCCAATCGTTATTGGAGCGGCCGGTGATCTGGTAACAGACGGCATAGTCGCCAGCCTGGCGCGTCCAGGTGGAAACGTCACCGGCGTGACTTTGCTAAGCTCCGAGCTGGAGGGTAAAAGGCTCGAGCTTTTGAAGGAAACATCCCGCAAGCTCTCTCGCGTGGCGGTTTTAGTGAATTCGGCAAACTCGGCCTGGGAAAATTATCCGCAGGTTCTCGAGCCCGCTGGTCAAGCGTTGAAGTTGCGTCTAGAGCGCGCTGAGGTCAAGCAATCCGCCGAGTTCGAAGACGCGTTCGCCGCAATGCGTCGCAACGGAGTCGATGGCGTGCTGGTCGTCAGCGATCCCATGTTTCAAACTTATCAGAATCGCATTGCGGAATTTGCGACCAGGCAGCAACTGCCGAGCATTTCAGAAGTGCCGGGGTTCGCTGAGGCCGGCGGTCTGATCCAGTATGGGCTCAGCATTCACGAGATGGGGCGACAGGCGGCAGTCTATGTTGACAAGATCCTCAAGGGGGCACAGCCGGCGGATCTGCCGGTCGAGCGGCCGACAAAATTCGAATTCCTCATTAATCTGAAAACAGCCAGACAATTGGGATTGACCCTGCCCCCGGCTATGCTGGCGCGGGCGGACAAGGTCATAAAGTGATATATCGATACCCACAAGGTGATCAGACGAAATGAAGCTGCGTGATTTGCCCGTGTTGAAAAGCTTTGGCGTGCGTCGCCGGCGCGAACGGCTGCTGCGCGATTATTTCTTGATTTCCGTGCTGCTGATCGGCGGCGGCTTGATCACCAGCGGCCTGGTCGAGATCTATTTTCGCTATCAGGAGAGCCAAGAGCAGCTCGCTCTGCTTCAGAAGGAAATTGCCGCCGGCGCCGCCTTCAAGATCGAACAGTTCGTTCAGGAGATTCATAACATCTTGAAAGGAGCCACCAAGAGTCGCGATATCGCGCCGAAAGGTTTGACGCCGGAATTTCGGTTTGAATTAGAGAAACTCTTGATCATTGCGCCGGCGGTGACTGAGGCGCTTGCGGTCGACGAAAACGGTACTATCCAAGTGCAGGCATCGCGATTGCGCACGGTTTTACCGGACGCCAAGAAAGACCTCTCCACCTCGCCATCCTTCCGTCAAGCAAGGCAAGGTAAATCCTACTTCGGCCAGGTTTATTTCGTTCGCGGATCAGAACCCTATATGACCATTGCGGTGCCCATCGAGCGGTTTGCCGGCGACGTCATCGGGGTGCTTCAGGCCGAAGTTAATTTGAAATACATCGGCGACGTTGTTTCCAATATCCGCGTGGGCAAAGCAGGCCACGCTTATACGATCAGTCGATCCGGCGAGTTAATCGCCCATCCGGATATCAGCCTTGTGCTGCAGCGCCGCAATGTGCTCCACCTGGAACAGGCCAGAGCCGCGTTTCGACCAAACACGCCCGTTGTCGCGGCGTCCAACGCAATTGTCGCCGCCGATCTGCAAGGCAAAGATGTGCTCAGCTCGTTCGCCTTGATCCCAACTCTAGACTGGGCGGTGGTGCTCGAGCGGCCGGTCGAAGAAGCCTACGAGGCGCTTTATGCTTCGATGATTCGAACCTCGACGCTTTTCATGATCGGTCTCGGCATGGCTCTCATCGCCAGCCTGTTCTTAGCGCGCCGGGTTGTTCGCCCGGTCAGAATTCTTGCGCCAAGGTGTCGAACGGATCGGTAGCGGCGATCTGGCTTACCGGCTCGATCTTAAAACCGGCGATGAGATGGAGATACTGGCCGACGAGTTCAACAAGATGACATCTCAGCTGCAGGAGTCCTATGCCAATTTGGAGCAAAAAGTCGAAGCGCGTACCAAGGAGCTCACCGAATCTTTGGAGCAACAGACGGCAACGAGCCAGGTTTTGGGCGTTATCAGCAGCTCGCCGAGAGACCTGCAACCGGTGTTCGAAACCATGCTCGCCAACGCCACACGTTTGGGCAGCTCCGACTACGGCGCAATTTTTAGATTTGATGGAAAGGTTTTCAGCCTGGTTACGGCTCAATATGTTTCGCCGCATATGACTGTATTGGCGGATCGATCATTTCCGCCGGATCCGACAACCGCAGTCGGTCGCGTTGGGCTCGAAAGGAAGATGGTTCACATCCCTGATGTTAATGCGGATCCTAATTGGAACCCGCCGGAAGAATACCGCAAGGAGGGCATACGGAGCGTTCTCGCGGTGCCCATGCTCAAGGAAAATAATCTGGTCGGCGCGATTGTTGTTTACCGCAGAGAAACCCAACCATTTACGGAAAGTCAAATTGCCCTGCTCAAAACATTCGCCGATCAGGCCGTCATTGCCATCGAGAACGTTCGTCTCTTCAAAGAGCTCGAAGAAAAGAATGAACAGCTCGAAGCCGCCAACCGGCATAAGTCGCAGTTCCTGGCGAACGTAAGCCATGAGCTGCGCACACCGCTGAACTCGATCATCGGCTTTACCCGGCTCGTGCTGCGAAAGATCGAGGGACAGATCGAAAAGCTGCAGAAAGAAAATCTGCAGAAAGTGCTGGTCAGCGCGGAACACTTGCTCAAATTGATCAACGGTCTTTTGGATTTAGCCAAGATCGAAGCTGGCCGCATGGAAGTGTATGCCGAGACATTCAAGATCGATGACGTAGTCCGGGTTGCAACCGCGACGGTCGAGCCGATGCTCAGAAATGGCAACGTGCGACTCGTTACTGAGATCTCTCCCGAGCTTCCGGCGATCAAAACAGACCGGGATAAACTGAAACAAGTCATTCTCAATCTCTTGAGCAACTCGGCTAAATTCACCGAAGCAGGAGAAATCAAGGTAGCCGCGTGGTCGGAGAACGGTTCGCTGAAGCTGGCTATTTCCGACACCGGAATCGGCATGAACAAAGACGCCTTGCATTATATCTTCGATGAGTTCCGCCAAGTGGACATGTCGACGACTAGAAAATACGGCGGAACCGGACTCGGGTTGGCTATCGTCAAGCGACTCATTGATTTGCTCGGCGGCGAAATCGGCGTCGAGAGCGAAGTAGGCAAGGGTTCAAAGTTTACCATCACCCTGCCGCTCAGCCAGAACAACTGAACAGCTTCGAGTTTTCGATTTGGGAGCCGCAGGGAACAACAAACATCGCGAGCTGGTATGGAAGAATTCACCGCAGTCTAAATTCAGCTCTGCCAGCGAGGAACCTATGGGAAAAAAGAAAAAAATACTTGTTGTCGATGACACCGAATTCAATCGCGATTTAGTGGTGCAACTGCTTGAAGACGAGTTTGAATTAGTTATCGCCGAGGACGGCGCCCAAGGCCTCAAACAAACGCAATCCGAAAGGCCGGACCTCATCTTGATGGATCTCGGCATGCCGGTCATGGATGGCTGGGAAGCGACGCGCAAAATAAAAGCTAACGATGAGCTAAAGCATATTCCGATTATTGCCGTAACATCCCATGCGATGGCGGGCGACGAAGTTGAGGCGCGCAAGGCTGGCTGCGATGATTACCTGCCGAAGCCTATCGATGAAGACGAATTGTTGAAAAAGATCAGGAAATTTCTCGATTGATGCCTGAGTTGAGCCGAGCAGAAGCAACTCCCGATTGAAATCGAAAACTGTATAAGCGATACGCTCATGACCAACAAAATTCTGATCGTCGACGACGAACCATTCAATCTCGATCTGCTCGAGCAAGAGTTGCAGGAGCAAGGCTACGAGATCGAAAGAGCCAGTGACGGCGCTGAGGCGCTCGAAAAACTGCCGGCCTTTGTACCGGATGTCGTGCTCCTCGATTATATGATGCCGAGGATGAACGGGCTGGAGGTTCTGAAGCGGCTTCGAGCCGACGAGAAATGGCGCAGCCTTCCGGTGATACTTCTCACGGCGAAGGCGGCGCAGGAAGATAAGATCACCGGTCTGGACGCCGGCGCCGACGATTACGTCATCAAGCCGTTCGATGCATTCGAGCTGTTGGCCAGAGTCCGTTCGATGCTGCGCATAAAAGAGCTGCACGATTCTTTGGAGGACCTGAACAAGACACTGGCTCAAAAAGTCGAACAACAGGTTGGCGAGATTGAGCGCATGAAGCGCCTGAAGCGGTACCTTTCCCCGCAAATCGCCGATACTTTGATCGAGAGCAATGATGAGAGCTTGTTCAAAACCCACCGGCGCGAAATCACGGTGGTGTTCCTTGACCTGCGCGGCTTTACCGCGTTCTCCGATAGCGCCGAACCGGAAGAGGTCATGGAATTGCTGCGAACTTATCACGCCGCAATGGGCAAGCTGGTATTTAAATACGAAGGCACCCTAGAGCGCTTCGCCGGCGATGGCATCATGATCTTCTTCAATGACCCGATACCGTGCGAGGATCATACCGAGCGGGCGATTCGTATGGCCGTTGAGATGCGTAGCCGAAGCACAGAGCTTCGCAGTGGCTGGATGAAGAAAGGTTACGATCTAGATTTGGGCATCGGCCTGGCCGCCAGCTATGCAACCTTGGGAAACATCGGCTTCGAGGGCCGCATGGATTACGGCGCGGTGGGTAACGTCACCAATCTTGCGGCGCGCCTTTGCGACGAGGCCAAGGGCGGGCAGATTCTGACCAATCAGAGAACCTTGAGCAAAGTCGAAGACCTGGTCGAATTCGAAGCTTGCGAGGAGTTGCATCTCAAGGGCTTTAGCCGGGCCGTCGCTGCTTTCAATATAGTTAAACTCAAATCGTGAACGACCAAAAGCAATCCAGTCAGCGTGGAGACTCACTTTAAAAATCTCCGTCCGTCCCGCTTTCCCTAGCGAGAACTTGACGTTCTTCCCAGCCCGACCCTACAATCCAGCCGTCCGATATCAGCAATGGCACATAGAATTTTACTCGTCGATGACGAGCCCTTTAACTTAGACCTGCTGGAGCAAGAGTTAGCGGATCAGGGCCATTCGATTGCAACCTGCGCCAGTGGCGAGGAGGCTCTGGAGAAGTTACCCGGATTTCAACCCGATCTGATTCTGCTCGACTACATGATGCCCGGCATGAATGGTCTGGAAGTGCTAAAAGAAATCCGGCGAAAAGGCCTCGACACTCCGGTGGTCATCATCACCGCCCATGGTACCATCGAGCGGGCGGTAGAGACGATGAAGGAGGGCGCCGAAGATTTTCTTACCAAGCCGTTCGATCCTGATCACCTCGCCATCGTAGTGAAAAAAGCGCTGGAGCGGACCCGGCTTCGTGAAGAAGTAGAGATTCTTTCCGAACAGCTCGACGCTCGCTTTAAGATGGTTCAGGGCAAAAGCGTATCGATGGCGCGGGCGGTGAGTGAGGCCCAAAAAGCTGCGGTCAGCAAATCCACGGTTCTGCTGCTCGGCGAGAGCGGCACCGGCAAGGAAATTTTTGCCAGAGCAATCCACAATTGGAGTCAAAGAAAATCAGCACCGTTTATACCGATCAATTGCGTAGGCCTTTCCAAAGATCTTTTGGAAAGCGAGCTGTTCGGTCATGAGAAAGGCGCATTTACCGGCGCGCACCAGTTAAAGAAAGGAAGAGTCGAGCTAGCCGACGGTGGAACGATTTTTCTTGACGAGGTTGGCGATATCTCCCCGGAACTTCAAGCCAAGCTTCTGAGGTTTTTACAAGAGCGCGAGTTCGAGCGCGTCGGCGGAACACACCAGATCAGCGTGGATGTGAGAATCGTTGCGGCAACCAACCGCAATATCGACAAAGCGGTGAGCGATGGCACGTTTCGTGAGGATCTCTATCATCGGCTAAACGTCATTCCGATCATCCTCACTCCCCTTCGGGAACGCCGTGAAGACATCTCCGAGCTGGCGGCCCATTTCTTACAGCGATTTTCTGTTGAAACCAAGAAGCTATTTTCGCGAATCAGCGACGACGCGGAAGCAACCCTCATGGCCTACGATTGGCCCGGAAATGTGCGCGAGCTAGCCAATGTAATCGAGCGCGCAGTAGTTCTCGGAGACGGTCCCGTTCTGACCATTGACCTGCTGCCGGCGCGCATCGCCGGTCTAAAGCCAACCCATACAACTGCCGATAGCGAAATCCTATCACGATACAATCAATCATCACCGGCGCGACCTGATCCTGAAGGCGCTGTCTGAGGCCGGTGGCAATCGCGCAGCCGCCGCCAAGGCTCTCGGATTGCATAGAACTCATCTACTGAAGCTGATTAAAGCTTTACAGCTCGGCTAGAGCTTGTTTCATTGGCTGAACCGTTCAACGTCTCTCAGTGTAAGGTTTGGCTGTATAGCATTCCTGCTCGTGTGCGAAGATCATCCAAGTGATCCGGCTGGCCATGGTGATTTCCCTGAATTAGGACGGATCTAAATTTCTAAATCGCCGCCCGGGGTTTGCTGCTCAATGAGAAAGTGTGCCAACCCTACTGCCTTGTAAAGCGGCAAGTCACCTGTGGATAGCTGAATAAAACATTCTGTTCGTTTCTCAAAAGAAATAATCTAACGTGTTCAACCGATATTCAGAAGCGATTTTGTTTTGCCGTGAAATGAAAAAATTCAAAAAATGTTTTCTAAAATGGTATTTTTTTCTTGACATACAACTTATAGCGCCTTTATAATCCGGTCAGCTACAAAATATGGGAGGGTTTCTGTTCTACTTCTCTTCGCCTGAGTCACGCTTTAACTCCCCTCGATACAGCCCGCCCGCCGAATCCTAAAAGGAGGTGCCTATGGCAACTAAGAAAAAAGCGGCAAAGAAAAAAGCCAAGAAGAAAAAGAAGTAACTGTTTTTTTGATGTGGGGTTGTGGTGGATAAACCCTCCTAGACTCTCAGGCGGCTAGATAGTCGTTCTGGCTATCTCGAAAACAGGCCCTCCGGTGATTGCCGGGGGGCTTTGTTTTTGTTGTATCTCAACCGAATCTCTCCATTCAGAACCAGCCTATGTGCATCACGCATCGATAGCTGATCGCGATCATACACTCTAGATCTACGATGGACGCCCGATGGCGCATGCGGAGAACCAGGTTACTCAGACCTTCAACACAATTCCGGACATTGCGTCGATTCAGCCAGTTCGCTACAGTCATGGCTATGAATTATCCGTTTCCTAGCCGATCGCTTTTGTTGCTGCTAATCATACCGGCGCTCCTGTCGACGGCTTCGAGCTACGCTTGGGCTCAGGGCAAGATCAATTACAAGGCCATTCCGAATTTGGAGGCGATGAAAGATCAAGCGCCGACGCCGGATTTCACTTTGCCGAATCTCGCTAGCAAGAAAATCTCGTTGAAAGATTTTCGCGGCAAATTGGTTTTTTTGAATTTCTGGGCGACATGGTGCGTCCCATGTCGCGAAGAGATGCCGGCCATGGAAAAGCTTTACCAGGAATTTAAGGAAAAGAACTTCGTGGTTCTGGCGGTCAATGTCAAAGATCGCAAGCAGGACGCAATAAATTTTGCCAAGGAACTAAAGCTCTCCTATCCTATCGTCATCGATTCGGATGCTCAGGTAGGACTACTCTACGGCGCCTGGGGATTGCCGACGACCTATTTGATTGGGCCTAAAGGCGAAGGATTGGCGCGCGCATGGGGACCGGCGGAATGGTATAGCGCCGCAGCCCGTAACCTCATCAAAGATCTCCTCGATGGAAAAAGATGAGCGATGTTAACGTTTTTGTCGCCTTTGCCGCTGGTATTTTTTCGTTCCTCTCGCCTTGCGTTCTACCGCTGATTCCGTCGTACCTGTCGTTCATATCCGGCGTATCTCTCGAAGATATGCGCCATGATCAAACACTCAAACGAGTCCGCGCGCGCGTCGTGCTCAATTCCGTCGCTTTCATCGCCGGTTTCTCTTTGGTGTTTATTTCCCTCGGCGTATCCGCCAGTTTTCTTGGCAGCCTGTTTTTCGGCTATCGCAATAGTATTCGCATCGTCGGTGGTCTCTTCATTCTACTGGTCGGACTGTATCTGATAGGTCTTATCAAGATCCCGGCGCTCGAACGGTATCTGCAATTCAATTTACGGGATAAGCCGGCCGGTTACTTAGGTTCTGTCTTGGTCGGCATCACCTTCGCGGTGGCGTGGACGCCCTGCGTCGGGCCGATTCTCGGCGCCATTCTCGCTTTAGCCGGAACTTCGGGAGAAATCGGCCGCGGCACTCTGCTGCTCTCCACCTATGCCGCGGGCCTTGGTCTGCCTTTTTTTATGAGCGCGGTGGCCATCAATTCATTTATGCGATTCTCACAATCATTTCGTCGCTATATCCGAGCATTTCATATCGCGGGAGGAATCTTGCTGGTGATTGTCGGCCTGCTCTTGATAACCGACTACATGACGATGCTGAACATTTATGCGTTACGTTTCACCCCTGACTGGTTGCTCAAAAGACTTTAGCCGCTGCTCCTTAGAGCTTTACCAATATTTGACCTGCTTGTGGCTAAATGTTAGCTTTTTGCGATCATCAAATTGCTTTTCAATCGTCAACCTCGCCAAGCGCCTTAAGCCGGAAAACATGGAGACTGACAACAGCATGGAAGAGCAGATTCGATTCATCTTGAAGTCCCTGGGCGAAGATCCGGAGCGGGAAGGGCTGGTCAAAACACCGCACCGCGTTGCTCAAGCGCTAACTTTCCTGACCAGAGGTTACGACATGGATCCGGCAAAGGTCATCAACGATGCCCTCTTCACCGAGGACTACCAAGAGATGATCGTTCAGAAAGATATCGACTTCTTTTCTCTTTGCGAACATCACATGTTGCCTTTTTTCGGCAAAGCACACGTGGCGTACATCCCGCATCACAAAATCGTCGGCATCTCCAAACTGGCGCGTTTAGTCGATATCTATGCGCGCCGCCTGCAAGTTCAGGAACGATTGACCAATCAGATAGCGACGATCATCATGGAAAAGCTTGATCCATTGGGAGTCGCGGTAGTGATAGAAGCCGAACATCTATGCATGAGAATGCGTGGCGTGGAAAAGCAAAATTCGATGGTGATCACCAGCACGTTGCTTGGCGCTTTTCAAAATCGGCAAGAAACTCGAAATGAATTTATGACGCTGATTCGGCAACGAGGTTAACCGAAGCTCTATGGACAGTTAGATTCAAAGACATCGGGCCGGAAAGTTTGAAGACCGACCTTTTGGTGGTGCCTGTTTCCGAGAAGAGGCTTGAAGAGACAAGCATTCGCGCGCTGGACCGGCGATTAAAGGGAAAGCTACAGGAGCGCATCCAGAAAAGTAAGTTTGCCGGAACTGAAGGCGCCAGCCTGCTCTACTCGACGGCCGGAGTGCTCCCTGCAGCAAATCTGCTGCTGATTGGACTCGGTAAGGCGGCGGATGTAGATGCTGAAATTTGGCGTAGATCCGGAGCGCGGGCCAGACGAGAGGCCACCGCGCTTGGGGTTGAGGATATCGGATTTTTTTTCTCTCCCGAACGAGATCCCGCTGGCGCTGCCGCGGCAATCGTCGAGGGAGCATTGCTGGCTTCTTACCAGTTCACTAAATACCGCTCCAACGCCAAGAACCCTTTAGGGGTTAAGACTCTCACGCTCCATAAACCGGGGCTGAGTCGCAGCAGCGGTATGGATCAGGCGGTGCGCATTACTGAACAAACTGTCGGCGCGGTTTTCTTAGCGCGCGATTTGATCAACGAGCCTCCCTCGGTCACTACGGCGCGATATTTAGGCGAACAGGCGGAGCGTCACTGTCGCGGCCGCGGCCTGTCTGTGGACGTCTGGGGTAAAAAGAAAATCGAATCCATGAAGTTGGCGGGGCTCTTGGCCGTTAATCGCGGCAGTCAAGAAGAGCCACGTTTCATAACGATTCATTACAAGCCGGCGGGTAAACCTAGGAAGAAAATCGCCCTAATCGGTAAAGGAATCACTTTCGACTCAGGTGGGCTATCGCTCAAGCCGTCCAAGTCTATGGAGACTATGAAACTGGATATGGCGGGTGGCGCGGCGGTCATTGCCGCCATGAGTCGGCTGCCGGTGCTGCGTCCGGCAGTTGAGGTCATCGGCTACATCCCGACGACGGATAATCTGCCCGGCCCCAACGCTCAGAAGCCCGGCGATGTCATTCGTTACCTTAATGGCAAAACCATCGAGGTCTTGAACACCGACGCCGAAGGCCGTTTGATTCTTGCCGATGCTTTGGCGCTAGCCGCTAAACAAAAGCCGGATTACATGATCAATTTGGCTACCTTGACCGGCGCTTGCATGGTCGCCTTGGGCACGCAGGTGGCCGGTATGTTCAGTAACCACCATGCTCTCGCGGAGAGAGTCATGCGCTGCGCGCAGGAATCGGGAGAGAAGCTCTGGCAATTGCCGCTCGTCAAAGAGTATCGCGAGGACATCAAGAGCAGCGTTGCCGATATCAAGAATATTGGCGGCGGCCATGGCGGCGCGATAACCGCGGCCCTGATACTACAAGAGTTCGTTGAAGAGATTCCCTGGGCCCATCTCGACATCGCCGGGCCCGCATATACCGACCGCGACATTGCCACTTGTCCCAAGGGCGGAACCGGATTTGGCGTGCGCACCTTGCTGAGATTTCTTATGACCGTTTAGAAAAGGAGACAACCATCGTGGGAAAAATCACCGAAGTTGGCGACAACAATTTCGAGGTTGAAGTGATCCAAAGTAGCGTGCCGGTGCTGGTCGATTTCTGGGCGCCTTGGTGCGGTCCATGCCGGTCGATCGCGCCAATTGTCGAAGAAATCGCCGGAGAGTACGAAGGCAAACTGAAAGTAACTAAACTCAACGTCGATGATCATCCCGCTACAGCATCGCGATACGGCATTCGCGGTATCCCAAATCTGCTGATTCTCAAGGGCGGCGCGGTAAAGGAACAGATCGTGGGCGCCGTGCCCAAAGCAAAATTGGTGAGCGCAATCGACAAAGCCCTACAATAGAAAGATACGGGATTTGTTGAAGGGATAACTCGATTCGAGCGGGAATCAGCTTTACCGCCGGCGCTCCGTCCAGAGCGCTCATCGTCTTCATGGTCGAATCGCTAGACTTGGCAAAACGGACTGCTCGGACCCGCTCTTCTCAGAAAGTGTAGCGGCGCATACTGACGTTTATCATCATGCCGACTGCGAACATCATTGACGCCAGTGCCGACCCGCCATAGCTGAATAGCGGCAGCGGGACGCCCACTACCGGCATCAAGCCCGCCACCATCGACACATTGATCACCACATGCCAGAACAGGATTGCCACCATGCCGAATACTAACAGCGCGCCGAATCGATCCTTGGCTCGTTCAAAGAGCTTAAGACAATAGACCATCATGGCAAAGTAACAGGCAAGCAAAACGAAACAGCCGACAAAGCCCCACTCCTCGGAAAACACTGCGAAGATAAAATCAGTATGCTGAGCCGGCAAGAAATCCAGCCGGTTTTGGCTACCGTGCAAGTAGCCTTTGCCGAACATCCTTCCCGATCCGATCGCAATCTGTGATTGAATGACGTGGTATCCCGCACCCAGCGGATCACGATCAGGATCAAAAAATGTCAGCACACGCTGTCGCTGGTAAGGCCATAGGAGATTCCATCCAATTGGCAAAAACGCCAGCCCGGCAGCGGCCAAACCGAGAAATGACTTTATCCGCAACCCGCCGATCAGCATCATACTCATAAAAACCAAGCCGAGAATAATCGCAGTGCCAAGATCAGGCTGAACTAGCGTCAGTAATATTAGCGGCGCAACCAATGCGAAGGGCGCCCAAAGATCACGTAGACAATAGCCGCGCGACGGCTCGCTATCTTGAAAGTATTTCGCCATCACCAAGACAATGGCCAGTTTTGCCGGTTCCGAGGGCTGCAGTCTGAAGAACCCGAGATTAATCCAGCGCTGCGAGCCACCTCCTGAATGTCCGACGAAGAAAACCAATATCAGCAGAAGCAAGATTAACCCGTAAAACGGATATGCCAGCCGATCGACATAGTGGTAATCAAACGCAATCGTGGTGAACATAACCGCGAGTCCCAGCCCCAGCCAAAGGAGCTGACGCGAAGGGAGGCCTCCGGCATGCTCCGCCGCGATGTCGTAATTGGCGCTATAGATGGTCACGATCCCCATGCCGACGAAGGCAAGGGTTAGAAGAAACAGAGGCCAATCGAAATGTGAAATGAGGCGCCGATCAATCTGCACCGATCTCTCCTGGCGCCCGGGCGTGTTGTTGATCCTTTGGCTGGTTTTTTATTTCGATGTATTTCTCGAAAACTTTTTTTGCCATGGGAGCAGCGGCTTCACCGCCGTGCCCGCCGTGCTCAACCAACACGACGATGGCGACTTGTGGATTCTCCACCGGCGCATAGGCGACGAACCAGGCATGATCGCGGTTAAAATAAGAGAGCTGCTCGCTCTTGAGATAAGCCGCCTTCATCTCGACAACCTGCGCTGTGCCGGTTTTGCCGGCGACCGATATCATGTTCGAACGCGCCGCCCCACCCGTGCCGCCTCTGCCTCGCACCACATCAGTTAGAGCCGTCTGAACCCGCTGTAAGGTGGTTGGCTTCAAACTGATGGTGCGAATCTTTTCGGGCCCATACTCGCGCACCATTGTGCCATCTATAGACTCAACTTTGTTGACGATGCGCGGGCGATAAAGAGTCCCCCCGTTGGCCACCGCCGCCATCATATTGGCAAGTTGCAATGGAGTGGTCGTTAAATACCCCTGGCCGATTGCCACCGAAGGTGTTTCGCCCGGATACCAGGGTTGACGGTAACGCTTTCTCTTCCACGCCGTGTCCGGCACCAGTCCGTCTTTTTCATCGTCGAGAAAAGCACCGGTTTTTTCGCCCAACCCGAAGGCGCGGGAATACTTGGCGATCCTGTCTATGCCCAGGCGCTGGCCGAGCTGATAGAAATAGACGTCGCAGGATTCGACGATTGCCTTGTGCAGATCGACCGAGCCATGACCGCCCTTCTTCCAATCACGGAAGCTGCGATTCCCGAACGGGAAAAAACCGGGATCAGAAATCCGCGCATCCGGGTCCATGACGCCTTCCTCAAGTCCGGCGATCGCCATGATGATTTTGAACGTCGATCCCGGAGGATACTGTCCTTGAATCGCGCGATTATTAAGCGGTCGCAGCCTATCTTTTGTCAGGCTGCGCCATTCTTCAGGTTTGATTCCGCGGGCAAAGAGATTGGGGTCGAACGCCGGCGTGCTCACCATCGTCAAAATCGCGCCGGTGTGAATGTCCAGCGCTACAATGGTTCCTTCCTTGCCTTTGAGCGCTTCGTAAGCGGTTTGCTGCAGCTGCCGGTCCAGCGTGAGGTGAACCGTATAACCGGGAACATCAACCACTTCGTGCAGGACCCGCACCCGCCTTCCTAGGGCGTCGACTTCAACCTGCTGCCCGCCGTTCTGGCCTTTAAGAAATCCCTCCCATCTCTTTTCTAAGCCATACTGGCCGATCTCATCACCGGAGCCGTAGCCCTGCTCTTTAAGAATCTTGAGCTGTTTGGGGCCGATCTCACCGAGATAGCCCAACACATGCGCCGCCATCGGACCGTCAGCATAGTTGCGCCGGGGTCGTACCCGCAAGTTAACGCCCGGAAGATCGAGCTGATGTGTTTCGACTGCTACGACTGTTGCCCAATCCACATCCCGCCCCAAGATGATTTCATCGAATGCGGCGCGACTCTTGTTCTCCTCGAAAACTGCAATGAGCTCATGCTCCGGTCGCCCCAAGTACTTCGCCAGCTGACGCAATGTGCTTTGCGGGTCTCCCGCATCTTCGGGCACAAACAACAGGTCGAATGATGGTCGGCTGTCAACCATCAACTCGCCTTGACGATCCATGATCATGCCACGGGTGCCGGGAACCCTTTTGATTCGCACCCGGTTGTTCTCAGAAAGGAAAGTATAGCGTTCGCCCTGAGCGATCTGGAGAATCGCCAGGCGTGAGATGATTCCGAGAAAAGCGATAATTAAAACAAGATAAACAAACCGCGTACGGACGCGGAGTTCCGGGGCGCCATCTTTTCGAGCCACATCGCCGAGAATAGCCATCAATAATACAACCCGGGTATCTGGACCTTTTCGAGATAGGTTTGGCCGCGGCGCAAGAGCGCAAAGACGAACGGAGCCAGTAGTGCGGCAACCAAAGCTTCGAGTAGTATATACCGTAAGGCCCCCATCCAGAAGCCTTCGGTGCTGAGAAAAATTACGGAGACCACCACTAATGCGACTCCCTTGACCAATGAAGCCAAGAGAACGACCACGGCGCTGACCAGGTGATTATGAAGCCAGATTGAACGAGAGCTGAAGTAGACGGCCAGGAATACCAATGACATTGCGAACGCGTTGATACCCAAAATCGGGCTTGAGACAACATCAACCGAGTAGCCCAATACAAACGATGCCAGAACGGCGCCGACGGTCGGATGGTGCAGCCCCCAGTAAACGCAAAGAACAAGTATCAAATCAGGAACCAAGGGGAAAAAATGGAGGAAAGTCGTCTGTAGCAAAACCATCAGAAGCCCAATGGAGAACAAGAGCAACGAGAGTTTCATGTCCGACCCACAGAACCGCTATTTCGCGGCTGATCTCCCTTCGGCGCTGACTACCAGCACGATTTCAGTGCGAGCAAGACTGACCGCCGGCATGACCTCGATGGCTTGAAACAAACCCAAACTCTCTTTGCGCACCTTGGTGACCGTGCCGACCATCAAGCCTTTGAGAAACACCCCATCGAGACCAGACGTGATAAGCCGATCGCCAACCTGAACATCCTCTGTACGTTTGATGTATTTCAGCACCGTGCCGTTTTCCAACGAGCCCGACACAATGCCGCGCGCGCGAGTGCGTTGCACCATGACATCGATTCCACTGTTGGGATCGGTGAGCAACAAAACCTTGGCGCTTCGCGCCGCCACGTCCACAACTCGTCCAACAACTCCCAAAGGCGTAACTACAGACATTCCCTTGCGCACTCCGTCGGCAGTGCCTTTATCGATGGAGCAGCTCTGAAACCAGTTGCTGGCGCTGTTTGCAATAATCGATGCTGTGATGCCGGCAGCTGGCAAATGCGAGCGGAAATCCAATAAGTGTCGAAGTTGCTGATTGGTTGCTTCCGCTTCCAAAAATCGATTTCGCTCCATCTCAAGCTCTAAGATGCGTTTTCTGAGCCTTTCGTTTTCAGCCTTGTAGCCGGCCGCCGTGAGATGGCTTTCCTGCAATCCCTTGATCCAGCTCGTGGTTGAATGCGCCGCAATCTGCAATGGCCGGATTAGCCATAGCAGAATGCGGTCCGACCGGATCGTTTTTTAGCTGGCCGCGAGCGGCCGCGGTCATTATATAGAGAGATAAGACAATGCAGAAACAGCAGCTAAGAGGAATTTGGTACTTGCGAAAAAAAGCGAGCATTGAAGGCTCGAACGTGCAGGAGCAGGAGACATTGCGGGTCTCGAAACCTAGTGAACGGCGACCTCCCTAAGTAGTGAGATTTCATCCAAGGCTTTGCCTGCGCCCATCACTACCGCAGTCAAAGGATCGTCTGCCATCATCACCGGCAGGCCAGTCTCTTCCCGCAACAGAATGTCGAGATTCCTGAGCAACGCCCCGCCGCCAGCCAGCACAATACCACGATCGACGATGTCGGACGCCAATTCCGGGGGCGTTCTCTCGAGCGAAAGTCGAACTGCCTCGACAATTTGATTGATGGGCTCCAACAGTGAGTCTCTAATCTCTTCATCGGTGATAACAACTGTTTTCGGCACGCCAGCCACAAGATCCCGCCCTTTGATCTCCATCGTTTGAATCTCATCGCCGGGATACGCCGACCCGATGGTTATCTTGATCAGTTCGGCGGTTCGTTCGCCGACCAGCAGATTGTATTTGCGTTTGATAAATTGAGCGATGGCTTCATCCATTTTGTCGCCACCGACTCGCACCGAGCGCGAGAAAACAATGCCTGACAGAGAAATGACAGCTACCTCAGTAGTCCCGCCGCCGATATCGACAATCATATTTCCTGTCGGTTCAGTGATCGGCAGCCCCGAGCCGATAGCGGCAGCCATCGGTTCCTCGATCAGGTAGACTTCACGCGCGCCTGCCGATTCCGCCGACTCCCGCACCGCGCGCTTTTCAACTTCAGTGATACCGAAAGGGACCCCGACAATGATCCGCGGCCGCACCAAAGTTCGCCGGTTGTGAACTTTTTGAATGAAGTAGCGCAACATTGCCTCGGTAATCTCGAAATCAGCGATGACGCCGTCTTTCAACGGCCGGATCGCGACGATGCTGCCAGGCGTCCTGCCGAGCATGCGTTTCGCTTCCGCGCCTACCGCCAAAACCTTTTTGCCTCCACGCTCATTTCGTTGCTGGACGGCAACGACCGATGGCTCATTGCAAACGATGCCTTGATTCTTGACGTAGATCAGTGTGTTGGCGGTTCCGAGATCGATGGCAAGATCGTTGGAAAACACCCCAAACAGGGCATCGAACATCATCACTCCTTGTTAGCGCGAAAAGAGAAGACTAAAGCAGCGTGAAAATAGCAGATTTGTCACTACCAAGCAAGAAAATGAAATTTTTCAATAGGGTAGAAGCTGGTGAATTACGCGATGGTTGCATTGCCAATGACCTTTCCCTATCATTAATCTTCTCTCAAATACGCTCTTCCGACCTAACGCTGAAAGGCTTATCGCGCATGCTCGATTTTCTAAGAAAAAAGAAACGATCTTGGATCATCACCATTCTACTGGGCCTGATTATTGTCGTCTTTATCGCATTTTACGGCGGCTCCCAGCAGCCCACCGGCGTCACCTCTCACGTCGCGGAAGTAAACGGTGAAAGCATCTCGCAGCGAGAATTCATAATGCATTACCAGCGCGCCGTGGAACGCTACCGCGAAATGTTCAAAGGCTCTTTTACGCCGGAACTGCTGAAAAACTTAAATATCAAGCAGTCGCTGCTGGAAGAGATGATCGAGGCCCGTTTAGTGCTTCAGGAAGCGCGCCGTCTAGGTCTCAGCGCCACCGATGAAGAACTCATGAATGCCGTCGCGCAAGTCCCCGAGTTCCATGTCAACGGCCGGTTTAACAAGGAGCGCTATATACAGCTTCTGCGTGCCAATCGGCTGACTCCAGCGCAGTTCGAAGAAGATCAGAGAAAACAGCTCACCATCCAGCGCTTACTCGGAGTTCTCGCCGACGCCACGCATGTGACTGAAGCCGAGGTGCGCGAGCGCTATCGCTTCGAACAGGAAAAGATCAACTTGCAGTTTATCCGGTTTTCAGTCAGCGACAACTTATCTGAGGTAAAGGTCACCGACGAAGATGTCGAGAAATTTTATGACCGTAACAAGGAATCCCTCAAGGAACCGCTCAAAGTCCAAGTAGAATACATCCCCTATTCTTTCGAACAGTTCTCCGGCCCGGTGCAGCTTACTGATAAGGAGGTCGAGGATTACTACAACGCCAACCGCGCAACGAAGTTTACCACGCCCAAACAGGCAAAGGTGCGTTACGTAATGGTTCGTGTCGATGCCGGTGCAGACGCGAAACAGAAAGAGAGCGCTCAAGTTCGGGCGAATCGAATCGTCACCGAGGCGCGTGGAGGAAAGAATTTCGCCGAATTAGCCAAAAAGGAATCGCAGGATCCCAGCGCGGAAAAAGGTGGAGAGATCGGCTGGCTCAATCAAGGACAATTGCCGGAAGCTCTGGACAAGCAGATATTCGCGTTGGCTAAAGGAGAAATCAGCGAGCCTATCGAAACGCCGGTGGGTTTCCACATCGTCAAAGTCGAAGATATCAAGGAAGAAAAAACACTGAGCTTGGCCGAGGCGAAACCGGTTATCACGCGCGAGCTCAAACTTGAAAAAGGAAAGTACGAGGCGGCAAAGATCGCGGATCGCGACCGCGAAAAAGCGGCCTCCGGCAATGAGCTCGCCAAGATTGCGCAAGAGAGCGGCTTACCGCTAAAGACAACCCGACTGTTCAGCGAGGGAGAAGTATTGCCCGAGATTGGCCCAACGCAAGACTTCTACAAGACCGCGCTAGCACTGAAAGCGAACGAGGTTAGTTCAGTCATCGAAGGACCGAATGACTACTATATCCTCAAAGCAAAAGAACGTACGGAAGCAGTTGTTCCGCCGCTTGTCGCCGTCCGCGGTAAAATCGAGAAAGGTCTGAAAGAATCGAAGGCTTATGAAATGTCCGTGCAGCAAGCTAACGATTTGCTTGATCAAGTCAAAAAAGAACCGAACCTTGCTAAATTGGCTCGTGATAAGAAACTGAAGCTGGAGGAAACCGGATGGTTCACCCGCAACACACAACAGCTGCCCAAAGTGGGCGAGCTGCAAAATCTCACAGCCGGAAGTCTGGCACTCTCCGCGCGCAAACCTGTTCCCGATAGGATTTTCACGCAAGCTGACGCCGCCTTCGTGTTTTCCTTCAAAGAGGCTCAACCGGCTGACATGGCTCAATTTGAGAAGGATAAGAGCCAGCTCATGCAACAGGCATTAGCCGAGGCCCGCCAGCGGATCCTGTTAAAGTTCAAAGACGAGCTCAAAGCCAAGGCCAAGATCGAAATTAATTCCGGGCCTCTTGAAGAAATCTAATTCGCCTCTGTAATGATGCAAATCGTCTTGCTTCGCCATGGGGCGACAGATTGGAATCTTCAAGGCCGCTGCCAAGGTTCGAGTGATCGCCGGCTCACCGAAGTGGGCCTGCGCCAAGCCGAGCAGATTTCAACTCAGCTCAGCAACGAAACCATTCATGCTGTTTATTCGAGCAGTCTTGAGCGGGCGCGCCAAACCGCGCAGCTGGTGAGCCGGCCGCACAATCTTCCGGTCATGATCGAGGATGACGTACGCGAGCTCGACCACGGCGAATTGGAGGGACTGACTTTTGACGAGATCAAGGAGAAGTATTCCGAATTCCTAACGGGCTGGAGAACCGCGCCCGCGGAACTCCAGGTACCCGGGGGAGAAAGGCTCGCCGATGTTGCCGAGAGAGCCTGGGACGCCTTGACACGCATCGCGCAGCGTCACGAAGCGGACGATACCGTAATCGTGGTAAGCCATAACTTTCCTATTCTTGGCGTCGTTTGCCGGGTGACTGGAACCGATCTAAACAATTATCGGTCATTTCATCTCGATCCCTGCGGCATAACGCGGATCACTCAGCACCGAAATAGCCTATGGGAAGTCACTCATGTTAATAGCAAGCCCTACAGCTTGCCCCGGCCATAGAAGGTTGCAATAGCCGAGCCTTTGTTATTAGGAAGAATCCGCGTTGGCGTTCCTCTGTTTACCTGGGGCGAACGAGAAGGCCAAGAATAGCAAGGCGAGGAGTAGATAACTGGCTGCAAACTCAGGAGCTTCAAGCAAGCCGAAACGCGCGGCTACGCCGGCGGGCGTCAATTCATAGGCATGGATAAGGCCGATCGCGGAGAAAGCCGCTGCAGCTAAGGACCAGCCAGCCGCTTTTTTAAATTGTCTTTCGATCAAGGCAACACCAATGGCCGCAAGAATCATCGAGGTAAAAATAAACCCTTGCTGAAGCGAGATCATGCCATGCATCGCGGGGTTTTGGCCGAAAGGCGCAATTCCGACTGAATGCAACGATTTGCCCGCGACGCGCACACCGGTCTCGACCATTAACAGACCCCATGCGGCCAATGCCGGCACAATTCCCAGCGCCACTGCCGGTGCATGTTCCTTGGGCGTCTCCTGAAAAGATTGGGCAACAATGATAACGCCGATGTAGAGAAGAATACCGATGCCGGACTCGAGCGGAATAAACGCAAGCACGGCTTGAATCGTTCCGGTGAGGCAAATCAAGGCGATGAAAAGACCGTTCAAAACCGAGTACCCGGAGCGCGCGCCGAGCCGCTTCCAGCCTGGATGGCCGATATAGATTGTGGTCGGGAAAACGCTGCCGAGCAAAGCCGCCACCACGGAGCCCACGCCGTTGGCCAGCAGCGAAGGAAAGGCTCGGTAGCGATCTCCGGCGGCTTCCGCGCTTTCGATATTCTGCAGTGATCCAATAACGTTGAAAATTCCCATCGGGATGATCACTGAAAGATAATTCAAAAATGCCGGATGGCGCAGCGCCTCGACTAAGGCACCGCCGGTGAAATCGGGCCCTGCTAAAGCGAAATCGATGCTGGGCGGCGGACCTTTTACAGCTCCCAGCCACCATCCCAAAAGTGTTCCCACGGCTACAGCCACCATTCCGCCGGGCAGCCCGAGCGGAAATTTTTGCTGTGAGAAATAGGCGATAAAAATCAGTGCCAATGGAATCAGCGCCACCAAAGGCCGCGCGAAGATCCGGAAGGTAAAATCCATCGAAATGAAAGTGATCGCGATGCCCGCCAAAGCTGAAAGTAACGCCGCCCGGGGTGTTACGCTACGGACGCGATCGGCGACAAAGGCTCCCGCGATTTCGATGACGCCATTGAGAAAACAAGCGACCAGCCCGACTTTCCATGCCCAAACGGGATCCTGCGTCTCCTGATAGATCGGCATCATGATGAAGAAAATAAAGGCGAACAGGCTGACCGTATTGATACCGTAAGGCAGCGCGGTGATATCGTCCCGACCGATTTCGCGCGCCAGCCGCCGCGCCTGCCATGCGTAAAACAGGTTGCCAACCAATATGGAAAAGGCGGCGCCGGGTAGAATTTTGCCGAGTATATATTCGTCGGGAAGATGGATCAGCTCGCGGCACAGGCTGACAATCAGGATTAGCTGAATCAGATTGTCGATCATCAATCCGAAAAAGCCGTCGAGATCTTTGCGAACGAACCATGGCGGGTGGAAAGGACGTCGAGGCATGTGCTTGGGATGGCTTATGGGACTGGCCAGAATCTAGCGGTCACTACCATTGACTGTCAAACGGTTTACCGTGCTCGGTCGGGTCCAACTTGAAAGATCAGACCGCGGTGGATAAGACTAAGACAAACGATGGCTGAATTGCTTTACAAGAATCTGGGCGGGTTGGACTTCCTCGCAGCATTGTCGCAGCAAGAGCGACTGGTAGAGTTAAAGCGGCGTAAAGATATTGCCGACATTCTTCTCTTCGTCGAACATCCGCATGTCTATACGATCGGCCGCAGCGGTGACCCCAACAATGTCCTCGCCGCGCAAGACGTGCCGCTGCATCGCACCAGTCGCGGCGGCGACGTCACTTACCACGGACCTGGTCAATTGGTGGTGTATCCGATTATCGATCTGCGCTCGAAATTGCGTAAAGACGTGCATCGTTATGTCAGAAATCTCGAGATGACGACGATCCAAACACTCAGAGACTTCGGCCTCGAGGCCACGCGACGGCCGCGATATACCGGCATCTGGTGCGATAATCGAAAAATAGCCGCCATTGGCGTCGCTGTGCGCCGGTGCATTACTTTCCACGGTTTGGCGCTGAACGTGAACACCAATCTTTCCTATTTTAGTCGGATCATTCCTTGTGGACTGAGCTGGGCCGACGTCACATCGATGGCGAAGGAACTTGGCAAAGAGCAAAGCCAGACGCAAGTACAAGCTGGATTTCTCCACCACTTTGCTGAATTGTTTGGTTATTCCCGATGTCGAAGAAGCTTTGGAAACGTCTTGTTTTCAGGCTGGGCAAGAACGCGCCAGCTACCAGGCGCACGAAGTCCGATGAGCGCAGACGTACGTGTTAGTACGTCGGAGGAAATCGGGCGAACGCAACGAAGTAGATGGTCGTTTATCACCAGCTGTTAAGGAACTATGCCGCGAAGACATCCTGACTGGATCAAAGTCAAAGCCCCGGGAAGTCCCAACTATCTGCGTCTCAAACGTATTCTGCGCCAAAAGAATCTTCATACAGTTTGTGAGGAAGCGCGCTGCCCCAATATCGGCGAGTGCTGGGGCAATAAGACCGCGACGTTTCTCATCCTGGGGGACACCTGCACGCGAGGTTGCCGATTCTGCGCCATCGATAAAGGTAAACCACTGGCGCTCGATCCAGAGGAACCGCGCAATGTGGCGCTGGTCGTTAAAGATCTCGGCTTGGAGCACATCGTCGTGACCTCCGTAAATCGCGATGATCTGCCGGATGGCGGCTCGAGCCATTTCGCAAAAACCGTTTTTTGGATCAAACAGCTCAGCCCCGGGATTCGTGTCGAACTGCTGATTCCTGACTTCGACGGCAAACTCACGGCGGTGAAAACGGTGGTCGACTCCGGAATCGAAATCCTGAACCACAACATCGAAACCGTGCCGCGCCTTTATGGCAAGGTTCGACCCGGGCACAGTTATGAATGCTCGTTAAATGTTCTAAAAAGCGCCAAGGAAATGCGCCCCGATGTGCTGACCAAGTCGGGTTTTATGCTCGGCGTCGGCGAGAGTTATGAAGAGGTCATCGGGACATTGCAGGACTTGCGTCGGAACGAAGTCGATATCGTTACGCTGGGGCAATATCTGCAGCCGTCCAACCGCCAGCTCAAAGTAGAGCGCTACGTTACGCCGGAGGAATTCGTCGAATTCAAGAGCACTGGCGAAAAACTCGGTTTTCGTCATGTTGAATCGGGTCCGCTGGTGCGCAGCTCGTACCACGCATGGAGTCATGTCGGTTAGGCGCGGGGCAATTTGCGATTCGCCCGAACATAGTCACATCACCGGCGAAAATCGCTTGACATCAGTGACAGAGTTTAGGTAGTGTTCGCGGATCTTATGTCCGGGCGCACGTTTCTTCAGATCCCTGGTCCGAGCATCGTGCCGGAGCGCGTGATTCGGGCTATGTCCCAGCCGCTGATTGACCACCGCGGCCCTCAGTTTGCCGTGCTTCTGGGCGAGGTGCTCGAGGGCCTGAAAAAGCTGTTTCAAACCGCTCGAGGTAAAATCCTCCTCTTCCCCGGCTCGGGCACAGGAGGTTGGGAATCCTGCATCGTCAATACGCTGTCTCCCGGTGACCAAGTGCTGGGTTGTGTGAACGGCCACTTCAGCGATCTATATTGTCGCACTGCCACATCCCACGGAGTGAATGTTCAGAGGTTGGAAGTCGACTACGGCGCCGGCGTCCCGGCTAGCGCGATTGAGGAGCGCCTGCGTCTAGACAAAGAGCGCCAAATCAAGGCGGTCCTGGTCGTCCAAACTGAAACATCCACCGGAGTTACGAGCAGCCTTACAGCCGTTCGCGATGCCATTGATGCTGCGGCCCACCCCGCCCTGCTGCTGGCCGACGTGGTTAGCTCGCTAGGATGCACGGAGCTGCGCTTCGACGAATGGCGGCTGGACGTCGCCCTCACCGCGGCGCAGAAAGGGCTCATGCTGCCGCCCGGCATGGCGGTTCTCGCCGTGAGCGAGAAAGCGCTTCAGGCGAACCGATCGGCCAAATGCGCGCGCTCGTTTTGGGACTGGCAAGCGGTACTGGAGAGCAACGCCAACGGCAACTTTCCATATACCCCGGCAACCTCCTTGCTGTTGGGTCTAAACGAAAGTCTCAAAATGCTCTTCGAAGAAGGGCTTGAGAATGTTTTCCTCCGCCACGCACGGCTCGCCGAAGCCTGCCGCAGAGCTGTCGAAGCGACAGGGCTTAAACTCTTCGCGCGAAATGCCACGGAATATTCCAATACGTTGACCGCCGTCGCGATGACTGAGGGGCTCGACTCCGATGCGTTCATCGATCACACGCTTAAACTCGTCGATCTCCCCCTCGGCAAGGGGCTCGGCAAAGTAAAAGGAAAACTTTTTCGCATCGGTCATCTGGGCAGCCTCAATGAGCTTGAACTTTTGGGCGTCTTGGCTGGAATTGAAATGGCGCTGAAGAGCTTCGGCGTAAAGATTCCGCTAGGAGCCGGACTTGCGGCAGCTGAGACATATCTCCTGGAAACCGCCATGAGACGATCGCCGTTATGAGGATCGATCCTGACAAGTGCGTTGCCTGCGGCAATTGCTTACCGGTGTGTCCGATGGGCGCGATTTACATTGAACCGTCGACCAGCCGGGCACGCATCAACGCCGACGAGTGCGTCGAATGCTTTACTTGCTATCGAGGCATGTCGAAAGAACACTTGAACCCGATGTTTGTGCGAGCGATTCGCAAGACGGCGCAATTTTTCCGCTTTCGCTTCGACCCGGAGCCGGACATTTGCCCGACGGATGCGATCATCCCGGAGGAGTTGACCTGGCCAAGAGTCGTCCGGCGCGCCTTCTCCGACCCTCAAGTGCCACACGAGTCCACCGGCATCCACGGGCGCGGCACCGCTGAGGTCAAAACCAACGACGTAACCAATCGGGTGAAGGCGGGTGACGCAGGATTTGTCATTGAATTCGGCCGGCCGGGAGTCGGCGCTCGTTTTCGCGACATCGAGCGAGTTACCCGCGCTCTAGCCGAGTTGGGCGTGGAATTCGAAAGCAATAATCCCGTTATCACGCTCATGACCGACTCGTCGCGTGGTGTCATCCGGCCGGAGATCCTCAACGAGAAGGTTCTTTCGGCAATCGTGGAGATCAAAACGAGATTGGCAGAAGTGCCTTGGATCTTGAGAAAGATCAAAGAGCTGTCCCGCGAAGTAGATACGGTGATCAGCGTCGGAGTGTCGACGCGCTGCGACGGCGGTGGCGAAGAAACGTTGCGGGAGATTTTGGAACGTGAAGGCTATCCCACCTATCGGGGAAAAACCAATCTGGGGCTGGGGCGAGTCAGGACTCAAAGTCAAAACGCAGAATGAAAATTGAGAAATGCAAAATCAATTGCGAGCTGCGCTTGTCCTTTTGGAATGATTCGTAATGACCAACACGCTGCATCGCTACAGCGAGCACTATGCCTCTGAGAAGCCGGCGAACCCGGCGCCGGTTGCCGACGATTTCATCGTCTTCGCGATGGCGAGCCGCGGCATTAACGACGACGGTCTGGTTGAAAAGTATCGCACTTTTTTGCGCCTCGCACTGAAGCATCATCCCGTGAACATCGGCGACGCTGCCAAAGGCGGCATGCTTCGACCAAAGCAAGATCTGAATCCGAAAGCCCACTGGAGGCGCGATCATCGATCCAACCCCGAAGAAGTGATCGCGGGTATTGAGGGCCACACGACGGCGGCAGCGGTCTTTGACAGCTATCAGAATATGAAGGCCTTCGTCGACGACGTCCAGCGCGCAAACTTAGGCATCTCGGTGAACATCAGCGCGCCCATTGAAGATGCGGTCCGTTGTTGCCGTGACACCGGGATTACCCGTCATAGCGTAGAATACTCTCTGGGGTTTTGCGGGCGAGTGGACCGTTTGCCGGACGCCACTGTTCTTGAGCTCACGACCATGTGCGGTCATGCATGGTATCCGCCACTTTCGCCAAAAAGATGATCGATTGGGTCAAGGAAAATCGGCGCGGCGCGGCGGAAGTCGCGCGCACGATGGCGCGATTTTGCAGCTGCGGGGTGTTCAACATCAGGCGGGCTGAAACCATCCTGATCGAGGCACGGACCAAGCTTCGATAAGGCTTCAATAACTCTAGCCGTAAGCTGGACATGGCGAAAAGGAGAAACGAGATGAAGCGGACATTGATCACTATTCTTGTGATGACCTTGTTCAGTATATGGGCTCAAGCGTCCCTGGCGCAGACAACAACGTTGCGCCTGGGTCACGTCGGTTTTCCCGGCTCGCTCTTCGCCGTGACGACTGATGAATATGCCAGGCGAGTCAACGCTGCGCTCAAAGGTAAATTAGAGGTCAAGGTCTTTCATTCAAGCCAGCTCGGCAGCGACGAGCAGATGATGCGAGGCATCAAGGTTGGCGCCCCGGAGATGGTGGCGCCCTCAACGGTCATGAGCACCATGGATGCCAAATTCGGCGTCTTCGAGATGCCCTACCTCATTGTCAGCCGAGCCCATATGAAGAAAGTGGCTGAGAACAAACAGGTGCAGGACCAGCTCTTCGGCGGCCTGCCGACAAAAGGAATCAGGGTCCTGGGGGTATGGGAGAACGGCTTTCGCCATATCACCAACAATGTACGGCCGATCATAAAGCCAGAGGATTTGAAAGGGATCAAGTTGAGAGTGCCCGGCGGAGTCTGGCGGGTAAAGATGTTTAAAGACTACGGGGCGAATCCGTCGCCCATGCCCTTGGCGGAAGTCTATTCGGCACTGCAGTCCGGCGTCATGGACGCGCAGGAAAACCCGTTCCCACAAATCGCCTCCGCGAAATTTTACGAAGTGCAAAAATTTCTTTCGTTGACCGGCCATGTCTATACACCTGCTTATCTGGTGATTGGCGAAGATGTGTGGTCAAAGCTGCCTAAAGATATCCAGAGCACGCTCGTCAAGATCGCCTGGGACCTCGGGGACTTTGCCCGCTCTGAGGGCGAACGGCTGGATAAGGAACTGATGGGCAAACTTTCCCCGCCAATGAAGGTAAACGAAGCCGACAAAGAAGCTTTCATTAAGGCGCTCGGCGGCGATCTACGAAGAATTTGGTAAAGAAGTCGCCGGCGGGACAGATCTCATCAAGGTAGTCCAGTCGCTGCGCTGAAGCAAAAATATTCGCACCGTGGGTCTTAGAACCTGGCATTTAGAACTCGATACGCAAGATCAAAAATTTAAACTGGAGCAATCCATGCGGCGAATCTTCGATCGATTGATCAGCGTTCTCGACTGGTGGTCGATGTTCCTGCTGGTCTTGATGGTCGTCGTGGTTTTCATGGGGGTCTTCTTCCGCTACGTCCTCGGCGCATCTCTTGCCTGGTATGACGAGTTCGCTTCCTACCTGCTGGTCTGGCTGACCTTCTACGGAGCGGTGGCGGCCTCTTACCGTGGCCGACATATCGGATTTGACTTGGTGGTAAATCGGTTCATGCCGAACACCAGAAGGATGGCCGACGTTATCGCCGAGCTCTTCGTCTTGGGATTCCAAATTGTGCTTTTCTACTATGGATGGACCCTCACGCAGAAGATGGGCAACGAGACTGCGGTTTCGCTTCCTTGGGTCAAAATGGCGTGGGTCTACAGCGTGCTCCCTATTGCCGGTGGGCTCATGCTCCTTATCAGCCTTGAGCGACTGCATCATCTTCTCTTCGGCAACGCGACTGGGAAAGGAGCTGAAGCGGCGTGGAGTGGCTCATCCTCGGAGTAATCATTCTCCTCACGGTCTTCAACGTCCCGATCGGGTTCGGCCTTTCGATCACCACCATTCTGTTTCTTCTCTGGAAGGGAACCGCATCGCTCAGCGTCGTCCCGCTAAATCTTTTTTCCGGGGCGTCGAGTTTTCCGTTACTCGCGATTCCGCTCTTCATCTTGGCCGGCGGCCTGATGGAGACTTCGGGCATCTCGCTGCGGCTCGTGAACCTAGCCAATAGTTTTGTCGGGTTTATCCGCGGCGGACTTGCGATGGTGACTGTGGTGGCGACGATGATTCAGAGCGAGATCTCGGGATCATCGGTCGCTGACGCGGCTGCGATCGGAAACGTTGTGATCCCTGCCATGGAGAAGCGGGGTTATCCAAGGGCGCTAAGCGCGGCCATCGTTTCCAACGCTGCCTCGGCTGCCATTCTCATCCCCCCTTCCATTCCTATGATCATCTATGCCTGGATGGCCGAGGTGTCAGTAGCCAAGCTCTTTTTTGCGGGTTTTCTCCCCGGCTTTATCGCTTGCGCAAGCATGATGGGGCTCAGCTACTATTACGCGCGCAAATTAGATTTACCGGTAGAGCAGAAATTCTCTTTAAACGAGGTCGGAAAAGCTACCGTTCGAGCATTCTGGGCACTTTTGATTCCGATTGTGATCTGGGGCGGCATCTTTCTCGGCATCGCCACCGCCACCGAGGTGGCCGCGCTGTCTGTAGTCGCGGCATTAATCATTGGCGCCTTACTCTACCGCGAGCTGCCGGTGCGCGAGATCACCCGCGTCGTGAATGATTCAAGCGGACAGACCGCCGTGGTCATGTTGATCGTCGCGTCATCTGCCGTGCTCGGGTGGTTTCTGACGAGTGAGCAGATTCCGCAGAAGTTTGCTCGCATGATCCTTGAGACGACATCGAACAGATACTTGATACTGCTCTTTTTAAACATTTTCTTTCTTCATTGCCGGGATGTTTCTCCACTCGGCAGCGGCGATTATTCTGATCGTTCCCATCGTCATGCCGCTGATTCGCCAGATCGGCGTGGACCCGATCCACTTCGGTATTATCGTGACGATCAACCTCGGCGTCGGCCAGCAGACCCCGCCCGTCGCCACCGTGCTCTTCACCGTCGCTACCATCGCGCGTTTGCCCTTCTGGGAGGTCTTCAAAGCGGGTTGGCCGTTCACGGTCGTTCTCGTTTTGGTTACTCTGCTAGTCACCTATGTTCCATGGATCAGCCTCGGCTTGGTCGAACTGGTGAACTGGTAGGCGTGCGATTTTGGATTATCGAACTCAATTGCCCTTGCCCTTCTAGTCGACGTTGGCTTTGACCGATCTGGTGCCGCCGTTACCATCGAGCTTTGCCAAAGACTAAGGTTCGTTCCGAGGTCCGACACCGGACGAATCGCATACAAAAACGAATCTTTAGATTAGATTAGTTAGCGGCGACCAGCCGGTCCCCATCCGAAATGATAATGCTCAAGACGTTGCAACTTTCGCCGCCAGCCAGCGCGCCGTTCGCAACAATCGCGCATCACCGTAACGGGGACCGACGAGTTGAACACCGAGAGGCATGCCGGCACTGCTCTGCAACAACGGCAAACTCAGCGCGGGCATGCCGCAGAAGGTCCAGAGCGTGCAGAACGACGGATCGCCGGTACTGGCCAGACCTTTCGGCGCCGCGCTCGGTGCGGCAGGAGTGAGAATTGCGTCATAGCGCTGTTCGAAAAGCTCGATGAAACTGTCATTGAGCAACCTTATGCGCCTGAGCGCGTCAAGATACTCCGCCGCGCGCACTTCGCGTCCGCCCTCGATCTGCACCCGCAGTTGTTCCGATAGACGAGCCCCGCCGATCCTCCATTCGCGCTCGAGATTGTAAGCCATTTCGGCGCTCATGATACTCTGGTGCCACTGCCAAGCGTCCCCCGCCGAAGCAAATAATTCGACTTCTTCGACCTGACTACCGAGATGTTCAATGATCTCGGCGAATCCTTCTCGGGTTTCTTCGTCGGCGCATTGCCAATGAGGCGTTTTGATGAATGCGAACATCGGCGGTAACGGCGGCTCTTCCGCGGTGATCCCGGCAAATGGGAGATGCGCCCGAGGCCTCGTGTCGGGATCGTTCTCGTCGTACCGGACGATTTGTTCGGCGAGGAGAGCGATGTCGTCAAGCGAATTAGCGAACAGGCCGACATGATCGAGGGTGCGCGAGAGGGCCAAGGCGCCATGGCGAGAAATCAGACCGTGGGTCGGCTTGAACCCGATCACACCGCAATACGCCGCGGGACGAATGGTTGAACCGTTGGTTTGGCTTCCCAGCGCCAGCGGCACCATGCTTGCCGCCACCGCGGCTGCTGAACCGCTGGAGGATCCCCCGGGAGTATGTTCAAGATTATGCGGGTTGCGCGTTTTACCGGGTGAGAAGTAGGCAAACTCGGTGGTCACGGTTTTCCCCATGATCACCGCGCCTGCGGCGCGCAACATGGCCGTCACGGTCGCGTCGCGCGACGGAGTTCGCCCGGCGTATAGCACCGAACCGCATTCCGTCGGCATGTCTGTCGTGTCGAAAATATCTTTAAGGCCAATCGGAACGCCGTGCAGCGGACCGATTGCTCCGCCCGATAAACGCAGCTCATCGCGGGAACGCGCCTGTGTCAGTGCATAGTCCGCATCGAGAAACGCCCAGGCCTGAACTCGCGGCTCCACTTCGCGTATGCGCGCTAGACAAGCCTCGACCAGCTGCTCCGAGCTGATGATGCCGTCACGGATCAAACGGGCAGCCTCCGAAGCCGAGAGCAAGTGAAGATCGGTTAGTTCCATCCTATATTTCTCAGCGATCGTGCAGATACAAATGACGAGCCAGACAAGGCCCGAGGAAGAAGCCGCACCGGAAGCGTACGTTGTTAGTACGCTGAGGATCGGCGACGACCGAGAACGCGGTATAGCGAAGTCAGTTGCACCTGCACTAACCATACAGGAATTCGGGCAGCCAGAGCGTCATGCCCGGCCAGATGTACATGCACACCAGGCACAGAAGGACAATCAGCATGTACGGCATCATGCCGGCAAAAATCTGGTTGAGAGTGACGTGCTTCGGCGCAACCCCCTTCAGATAAAAGGCTGACATCGCCACGGGGGGCGACAAAAAGGCCGCTTGCAAATTAACCGCTACCATGGTGCCGAACAAAATCGGATCGACGTTAAAATGGCCGAGCAGCGGTATGAAAATCGGACAGAAGATAACGATGATCTCAGTCCACTCGAGCGGCCAGCCAAGTAGAAATATAATCAATTGCGCCATGATCAAAAAACCGACGGGAGAGAGGTTCATCCCCAGAACCCAGCGTTCGATGAGCGCCTGTCCGCCATGAAGCGCAAAGACACCGGAGAAAAGCGCCGAGCCAATGAAGAGCCAGCAGACCATAGCCGTGGTCTTCGCAGTCAGGAAAACCGATTCTTTGAGATTTTGCCAGAGCTGCTTGGACCTTCTCAGCCCCCAAAACCAGGGAACGAGCGTTCCGGCGAATACGCCTCCAAGAGAACCCGAGACGAGCACAGTCACCACGCCGCCGCGCGGCCAGCTGAGGATCACCCCAATAACTGGCTCCGACCAGACTCCAGGACCAAACGTGGCGCGGGTATTTGGCCATCACCGCAAGATAGAGAGCTCCGAGCGCTCCCACTGCAGCCGATTCGGTGGCCGTAGTGATGCCGAACAAAATCACTGCGAGCACCACCACCGTCAGCACTCCCAGCGGCACTACCGAGACGACCAGTTCCTTCAATATCTCGAGCTGCTCGCCATCCATACGCCAATAGTAGATGGCAAGAAGAATCGTCGAAAAAGCCGCCATTCCCCAGAACACGAGATAGAAATATTCCGGAGTTTTGCGGGTGGCCGATGCGCCTGGCGGCTCGGCCAGTGAGCCCATTTCCTGAGGCGGCCCGTCCGGGAGCAGAGGCGATTCGGAGAACTCCGACGCGGTTGGTGGCCCTCCGAGCTCTTGCAATTTTTCCTGCGGCGTTTCCTGCGGCCTCTCCAAAGCAGCTGGCGGCAAGTTCAGCGGTTGCGCAGCCCCGTTCTCCGGAGCGACGGCGGTACTGGGAGCGTTATAGATGACGACATACCACCAGGCGGTAGCAAACATTCCGATCGTCAATACTGCCGGAACCATCAGCGTCAGGACGTTTTTGACGATCAGACCATAGGTTATCCGATGACCGTCGGGTGAAGTCGCGCCGTGCAACAATTTCGGTCGAAACATGGCGGCGAGGAGACCGGCAACGATCCGTCGGGCCGAACCACGTTCGAGCCGTCGGAGCCATTGCGGCGTCGCGATCCGATACTGTTCCAGCGGCAACTTAGGCGCAATCTTCGGATTGATGATTGCCCAGCCGAGAATGAAGGCGAGATAGAGGAACGTTAGGAAAAACCCGGGCAGCATTGCCGCCGCATAGAGCTTGACGATCGACTCTCCGGCCACCGCCGCATAGACAATGAGCATCACCGAGGGCGGAATCAAAATACCCAGCGTGCCGCCCGCCGTGATTGCACCCGACGCGAGCCGTACGTCGTAACCGGCATTCAGCATCGGACGCATGGCGATCACTCCCATCAGAACCACCACCGCGCCGACGATGCCCGAAGCGATTCCCCAAAAGGCGCACACCAGCAAGGTGGTCACGGCGAGCGAGGCGGGCACTCGCCGAAACGCAAGCTGGACGCTATGAAACATTCGGTCGACCAGAGCGGCGCGCTCCATAATGTAGCCCATGAAAACGAAGAGCGGCACAGACAGCAAAGTATCATTGGTCATCACACCATACGTGCGCTGCACCATGAGATCGAAGACCTGATTGTCGTACCAGTGCTGTGAAGGAGTCCAAAAAGCGAGAAAGCCAAAGAGCATCCCCAGCCCCATTAAGGTGAAGGCGGTTGGAAAGCCCATCATGATCGCGATCACGATGAGCCCAAGCATGGTCAATCCGAGCGCTGGGTCACTCACCCTTGCCGTCCTTTCTTTCATCCACCAGGGTGCGCTGGCGCGCGGCTTCGTCCAGCGCGTGTGCCGATCCGGCCGCAGCGCGGCGCGACTCTTCGTCGACAAACTCGCTGTGAGCAAGCTGTCCGCCGACGACGTCTATTTCTTCGACATCTTCCAATCGCGCCGGCCAGGTGCCGGTGCGCAAGCACAGGATGCAACGCGCGATCTCTGCGACACCCTGGAGCATCACCAGCGCGCCGGCGATCGGGATCACGGACTTGAAGTGATAAACCGGTGGTCCCTCCGCGGTCACAGTCGAGTGCTCTCCGATCTGCCACGACTCGGCGGCGTAACCGTAGCCGGCATAGATAAGTGCCAGAATGCCTGGGACAAAGAAAAGTATATAAAGTGCTAAGTCCAGCGCCGCCTGCATCTTCGGCGACAGCCGGGCGTATATGAAGTCGGCGCGCACGTGCCCACTGAGCGACAAGGTGTAAGCGCCGCACATCATGAACAGCGTACCATAAAGCATGTTGTTGAAGTCGAAGATCCAGGCCGTGGGAGCATTCAGGATGTAGCGTTTGAAAACCTCCACCGAGACAACGAGTGTGAGCGCGACGATCAGCCAGGCAAAAGCCTTGCCCGACCAGTAGCTGAGTTGATCGATGGCTCGGAGTAGTCGGTAGGCATTCACGGTGTACAAAACACCAGGGATCAGCCCGAGATTATGGCTGATGGAGAAGCTGGATACGATCCACGGAAGAATTAGCTCTTTTTACTTCCTTCCGGTGCGGTTTTGCCGGCCGCTTTGGCAAAATAGTGGTTGTAGGCCATGCGGCGACCAACGTTAGTGTCCAAATCCCACTTCACCGCCCGCTCAGCAAAAACCCGCTGTGACGCAGTAATCTCCTTGAACATTGGATTTTCGGCGGCCTTCTTGTCGGCTGCGGCGTCGTATGCCTGGAGTTGCCTCTGGAGCACGGAGTCCGGCGTCCTGTAAAATCTGACTTTGTCTTTGGCCTGCATCTCGACATAATCTTTTGAGTAGCGATCGATCGCCTTCCACGACATATCCTGCGAAGCGGCTTCCACCGTAGATTCGATCAGCGCCTTCATCTTCGCCGGCAGCGCATCGAACTTCGTCTTGTTGAACAAAATTTCAAACTGCTCAGCGTTCTGGTGGTAGCTCTGCAACATGCAAACTTTGGAAACGTCAGGGAAGCCAAGGAGGCGATCCGAGGACGCATTGTTGAACTCGGCGGCATCGAGCAGTCCCCGGTCCATCGCCGGCACGATCTCGCCGCCCGGGAGCGCGTTCACCGCCGCGCCCAACCCCGTGAACACGTCAATCGAGAGGCCGACGGTGCGGAATTTGAGCCCCTTGATGTCGTCGGCCCTGGTGATCGGCTTCTTGAACCAGCCAAGCGGCTGAGTCGGCATCGGGCCGTACAAGAAAGAGACCACGTTGGCGCCGATGGACTTGTAGAGCTTTTCGAGCAAGTCCTTGCCGCCACCGTACTTGTGCCACGCAAGCATCATATTGGCATCCATCCCGTAGCTCGGACCCGAGCCCCAAAGCGCCAGGGCCGTCTGCTTGCCATAATGGTACACGACCACGCCATGGCCGCCGTCGAGTGTGCCTTTCGACACCGCGTCGAGAAGCTGGAAGGCCGGCACTACAGCGCCCGCAGGCAAGACCTCGATCTTCAAATCGCCGCCGGTCGTGTCGTTGACCTTCTTGGCGAAGTCGAGGGCGAACTCGTGAAAAATGTCTTTTTGCGGCCACGTGCTCTGCCAGCGCATTGTGACCGGCCCTGTTTGGCCTCGGGCAATCATCGGGAAGCCGAGAGCCGCAGCGCCACCCGCGACAACCGCCGCTTTGAGAACGTTCCGGCGTGAGATCTTCTTGGCATCTTGATCTTGTAGCTTCTCTTGACTAGCCATGGTTTCTCCTCTCAGATAAGCACGACACGGCAACTTGGCGTTCACGGTTTATATTACAGGTTCCGGACTTACGTCAATGGCGTGTCCAGCCTGCACAACTCACGGCGATTGGAAAGTGTTAATCCTTACGGTTGTCTCACGGAAGTCGTGTCGCTTAGAATATCAATTGCTGATCTCAGCTCATTGCATCGGCTCGAGTTCTTTGGTCTCGCTCATTGACACTGTATTCCAGTCTCCGCTACGCTTCCAAGGGATCGCCGGGAAACAGATAGAGCCAAATGGATAAGAACAACCTCGTCCGCCAGCTATGCGCCATCGTTGGCGAGCGTTATGTGCTGGTCGAAAAGGAGGACGTCATCGTCTACGAACAAGACGGCTCAATCTTCCAGGTCATGCCGGAGATCGTTGTCCTGCCTGCCGATGTCGAACAGGTTGCTGCGGTGGTGAAAACGGCTAAACAAGCCGCTGTGCCGGTCGTACCCCGCGGTTCGGGCACGGGTTTGGCCGGCGGTGCCGTGCCTGCTGAGGGCGGCATCGTGCTATCTCTGGCGCGCTTGGATCGTATCTTGAGAATCGATCTCGAGAACGGCCTTGCTATCGTCGAACCCGGCGTTATCAATCTCGACCTCACCAAAGCAGTCGCCAATGACGGCTTTTTTTATGCGCCAGATCCTAGCAGCCAAGCCGCATGCTCCATCGGCGGCAATGTCGCCAACAATTCCGGAGGGCCGCATACCCTCGCCTACGGGGTGACAACCAATCACGTTCTTGGTCTCGAAATCGTTTTGGACGATGGTCAGGTTGTCTGGCTCGGTGGCGAAGTGCCGGACACGCCCGGCTATGATCTTCGTGGTGTGTTTGTCGGCTCGGAAGGAACCATGGGTGTGGTGACCAAAGTAATTGTCAAACTCATGCGCAATCGCGAGTCGGTGCGCACCCTTCTCGCCATCTACGATCGCATGGATGACGCCACTCGAGCGGTGGTTGAAATCACCGGAGCCGGAATCATTCCCGCCGCGTTAGAGATGATGGACCGCACGACCATTGAAGCCGTCGAATCCGGGGCGCCGGTAGGCTTTCCCCGCGATGCCGAAGCGGTGCTGCTGGTTGAAATCGAAGGCTTGCGCGAGCATACCGAGCGTTCCGTGCAATTGGCGTATGCGATTTGCGAGCAGAGCGGCGCGCGGGAGGTCAGGTTGGCGCGGGACGAAACCGAACGGCAACGGCTTTGGAAAGGCAGAAAAGGGGCTTTCGGCGCCATGGGTTCGTTAGCGCCCAATTACTATGTCAACGACGGCGTTGTCCCGCGCAGTCAATTGCCGGAAATCATGAGGCGAGTGGCTGCCATCAGCAAACACTACAATCTACGCATCGCTAATGTATTTCACGCCGGCGACGGCAATCTGCATCCCAATATTCTCTTCGACATGCGTGCGCCGGGAGAGCTCGATCGAGTCATCGAAGCGGGCGCGGCAATATTGAACGCATGCGTAGAGCTCGGCGGCAGTATCACCGGCGAGCATGGCGTCGGCATTGAAAAGAAAGCCTACATCGGCTTGCTATTTAGTGATGCGGATCTCGAGGCGATGGCGCGAGTCCGCGCGGCGCTGGACCCGGACGGCCGCTTTAATCCCGCAAAGCTATTTCCAACGCCGGCTGGCTGCGGCGAAGTGCGGCGCCAGCCGGCGCAAATTCCGGCGGGGCTGTGGATTTAGGAAAAAACATCTAGAGTTTGCCTTGGAAGACAGTCTGCACAATCTGCGACATGGCGATCAACCCAAGATCGCCACGCTTGATATTCCGGAACTCTATCAATGCGTGCACTGCGGCTTATGTCTAAACCAGTGTCCGACCTACCGCGCGCTGCGTCTCGAGCCGGAATCGCCACGCGGCAGGATTCACCTGGTAAAAGCGGCTGCGGACGGCCGGATCGAGCTCAACGAGCGGTTCAAGGAGCATATATATCTCTGCTTGTTGTGCCGTGCTTGTGAAACGGCCTGTCCGTCTGGAGTTCAATACGGCCATATAGCCGAAACCGCCCGGGCGGTAATCGGCCCGCCGGGATCGAAGCTCGGACGGGTCATCCTGAATCTGGCTTTCACTCAGCTACTTCCTTTTCCCGGACGTCTAAAAATCCTCTTCGGCGTGTTGCGTCTCTATCAACGAACCGGCTTGCAGAGGCTGGTGCGGCCGTTATTGCCGCGCAAGGTTCGGCAGATGGATGCAATGCTGCCGGCCATCCCGCAACGTCGTTTTCGAGCAAACGCTCAGGCTCTTTCTGCGATCGGCCCACGGCGCGCCCGGGTCGCGTTTCTAAACGGCTGCGTCATGCCGTTGCTCTTTGGCGACATCAATGACGCCACCGTGCGCGTGCTGCAACGCAACGGCTGCGAGGTTGTTTTCCCAAAGGGACAGACCTGCTGTGGCGCGCTCAACACTCACAATGGCGAGACGAGCAGCGCGAAAGAAATGGCCCGGAGCAACATCGACGCATTTTTAACCGCCGGGCTCGACGCCATCGTCGTCAATGCCGCCGGCTGCGGCGCCGCGATGAAGGAATATGGCCATTTGCTCGGAGATGATCCTGATTATGCGGACAAGGCACGAAGGTTCAGTTCTTTAGTCAAGGATGCCGCTGAATTCCTCGCGCAGATTGGATTGGCCGGCAAACTCGGCGAATTGCGGATGACCGTTACCTATCAGGATCCCTGCCATCTGGCGCATGGTCAGCGCGTGCGCAGTCAGCCCCGTCAATTATTACAGGCGATTCCGAGTTTGAAACTGGTCGAGATGAATGGCTCTGAACGCTGTTGCGGCAGTGCCGGAATTTACAATATCACTCATGCTGAAATGTCACAGCAGCTTCTTCAAGAGAAAATGCCGGCCATCGCCGCCACCGGTGCGGAAGCGGTGGTCGCGCCCAATCCAGGCTGTATGCTGCAGCTCCGCTATGGCGCGCAGAAGTATGGGCCGAATGTCGAAGTCTACCATTTGATGGATCTCCTCGATCGCGCCTATGCGAGCGGCGGATCTTCCCCAGGCAATGAAGGTTGACCCGGACCGGCTGGCGAGCCGGTTAGAAGCCGAGCTTGGCCGCGCCGCGGTAAGGAGGCAGCCGGAATTGCTTGCCGCCCGCGCCGTCGACGGAGTTTATCCGTGCCTAATCTGTTCGCCGGCCAACTGCCGAGCAAGTCAGCGCGGCGTTACGGGTTTGCAGCGAGACGGATGCCGCCGTAACTCCCTGGGGCGGCGGCACGGCCATTCAAATCGGCAACTTACCCGAGCGTGTCGAGATCATCATCGACGTATCCAAGCTTAACCACATGGTCGAACACGATGATGCAAATTTGACCGCTATCGTGCAGAGCGGCATTACGTTGGCCGCATCCCAAAGGATCACTGCCGTAGCCCGGCAGTTCGTGCCGTTCGATGTGCCCAACCCACAACGTTCCACCATTGGCGGCATTGTCGCAGGCAATCTCAACGGAGCGCGCCGCGTCTGTTACGGCAGCGTGCGAGATCTCGTGATTGGCATGAAAGTAGCCCTGCCTACGGGAGAGCATATCAAGGCCGGCGGCAAGGTCGTTAAAAATGTCGCCGGTTACGACATGTGTAAACTGTTCGTTGGATCTTTAGGAACGCTGGGGATTATCACGGAAGTGACACTCAGACTGACACCGCTCCCGCAAGCGGAAGCGACGCTGGCCGCATCCGGAGATTTATTGCAACTTTCGGAGTTTGCCGGCGAGATCCTGGATTCAGTTTTGTTGCCGAGCGCAACAGTGCTTTGGAAAAGTGAAACAAGCTCGAGCAGCGAAGCGCCGCAGTCGGGCTGGCAAATGGCGGTTCGCGCCGAAGGTTTTGCCGAGCAAGTCAGTCGTCATCTTCGAGATCTCCAATTGATGGCTGAGCGGTTGAGCCTGAGAACAGCGGTTTGTAGTACTGCGGCTCATGAAAGATCATGGGCGGGTATTTGCGATTTCCCGCTTCTCGGCCATCAGGTGGTCTTTCGTGTAACGGTGCCGCGATCAGCGATTGCTGATTTGCTACGCTGCGTTCAGGATTGGGAATCAACGGATTTTAGTCCGGCAATTGTCGCGGACATGGCAGCAGGCGCGATCTGGATTGGGTCGAACGAAATCAACTCAGCCGCCGCGCGCTTTGCACAGCTCCGATCCAAGGCGGCCCGACACAAGGGGCATGTTGTGCTGCTTGATGCTCCGGCTGATCTGAAGCGGGATTTGGACATCTGGGGACTGGCTCCAGAGGCGTTTTTCCTTATGCGCAGGATTAAACAGCAATTCGATCCTCAGAGATTGATGAATCCGGGCCGCTTTGTCGGTCGTTTATGACCGCAGAGTATCACCGGAAGATCCACACCACCCAATTGCTAATCAAATTATCCAGACCGTACGGCCCGCTGCCCCGGACTGCAAAGTATGCAGCCGCGGCTAACAAAACTAGATTATCGCGGATTCCCACTTCGTGAGCATGGAACGCTTGCCGCTCAAAGCTTCGGAAATATCCCAGCGCCTTGTCATCGGCAATCGAGTTTTTAACTGTCGGTGCCATGGTCGGCAGCACCTTGAGCCAATAGTAGTGCACACTGAACGTTGGAACTAAAAACACAACCAGCATCGTCGATGAAATCGGCGTCTGGAAGCCGGCTGCAAGACCAACACCGCCGCCCACCATGAGCACGGTGGCGATGAGCCCGAAAAGTTTCGCATGCTTAGAAAACAGAATGCTTGCGGTATTTACCGGGTTTGGCCAACGGCGCACGTTGCTCAAGCCGCTGATCAAAAAGCGCCAGCCCAAAATCAGTCGCAAGAACGCTTCAACGATGCCGACCAGGGTTGAATGTTCCAAGCTTTCCTCCGCGTCATGGTGAAACTCGGTCGCACTATATGCACCGGTCAAGCAGCGGTCAAACCTACGTGGCTTTCGACACATGGTTGAGCCCAGAGAGCTCTCGGTTGAGGAAGATGCCGAGAATCGACCATCGAGAGTCAAAATGTCTGCCGGATTCACGGATAGCAATTGTTTCTCGGGCGGATTTTCTTTAATATGCGCTGGTTATGACTACCACGCTGATGGCACGTGGGTTGCTCAATTGGGGGCTCACTACAAGGAGGGCGGCAATGAAGCGAGCGCAACGATGGTTCCTCTCACTGATCGTGTCTTGGATAGTGTTCTTGCCGGTTCATGCGAGAGCTCAATCCGTTCCCAGTGAAAATCGATAATAATCCGTTCCCACTTCTTGCCGGACTCGAGCAGCCCGTCGAGTTCTGGACCAAAATTTTTACCGAGTACAGCATATCCCAACTGGTGTTTTTTGATCCATTGGAGATGTCCAGGATATATGAAGTCTTGGAGGTCGGCGAAGAGAATCGCTCCAACGAATATGTCGACGGTGAAAGAGCGCGGATTGCGGCGGCGCATGAAGTCAGCATAGAACGAGTGAAGGCACAGCGGGGCGTCAAAGAACGAACCGCCGCGGGACTCAAACGTTCGAACCGCTATATCGGGCAAATGCAGCAAATCTTCCGGGACCGGGGCTTGCCGGTGGAATTGACTTATCTCCCTCTGATCGAATCGTCATTCAACAGCAACGCACGTTCCCATGCAGGCGCTTTGGGCATGTGGCAGTTTATGCCCGCTACCGGCAGACAGTATATGCGGGTCAACCGTGCCATCGATGAAAGAAGAGACCCCATCGAATCTACCCGGGCCGCGGCATCATTTCTCAAGCAAGCCTATGAGTCACTGGGCAATTGGCCATTGGCCATCACTGCTTACAACTTCGGGCCCGGCGGCATGGCTCGCGCAGTGGCTGAAGTCGGCTCGGACAACCTGGTGGACGTGATCCAGAAATATAATAGTCCTTACTTTGGATATCCGCCGAAAAATTTCTACGCCGAATTTCTCGTCGCCGTGGAAATCGGCAAAAACCCCGAGCGATATTTTCCCGGTCTCGATTTAGATCCGCCGGTTGCCATTCAAGAAGTGGAGTTAAGGTCGCAAACATCGCTGGCAGCGGTCATGCGCTCCACCGGGCTTAAACGAGATGAGTTTTTGCAGTGGAACCCGGCCCTGGCAAATGCTCCAAAGATTATTCCCGCAGGCTACCGCGTGAAGTTGCCCGTCCAAAAACAGATGGCAGCCATTGTCGAGACTCGTGAGGTGAGCCAGGCACGCGAGACACCTGCGCGCCAACAAGCACAATCGAGCGTGGTGCGGCATCGCGTTAAACGTGGTGAGACGCTCATGCAGATCGCTCAACGTTACGGTACGTCAGCCGAGCGCATCCTCAGGATCAACGGTCTGCGCAAAGCTAGCCTACTTCGCGCCGGATCGACAGTGCTGGTGCCCAGACTATAAGGCACACACCTCTCCAAAACCGCACCAAGATCGAAACGATAGCCATCGTTTCGATCTTGTCGTTTCTGGTCTGCTTACGATCGAAGTTATGCTCTCAGGCTTTCTGGACGGCATGTCGCCAGCCGTGCCGTTCTCCTGGACCGGGAGAACAGGGAGGGGAGTTTCGACTATGATCAGGGCGCAGATCAGGAGCGACAATTTGCTACTACCTCGAATGTTGATCTATGACCATGAATTGTCAGGTATTGCTTGTCTGGGCACTTCAATCAGGAGCGGATAAATTGTCGTACTTCACTGAAACGCTAGAACGCCTTATTACTGCTCGAGGGCAGAGCCGGTCAGCCAAGAGCGTGGAAGTCTTCGGCTGGTTAATACTTCTTGAAGGGTCGTTGGTTGTGCTGCTCCCGCATTTCGTCGCACGAATACTAAACTTGCCGCCGCTGGTTGAACAAGCGGCGAATTATTTCCGCCTGGTCGGCCTATTGGTCAGCGGGCTCGGCATGATTTACATTGCCAGCGGTCGGTTGAATGCCGCGGGGTTTGTTTTCGCATCGTTGCTGGACCGGCCGCTTGTGCCGTTCGCCATGCTTATGTTGTGGCATCTCGAAATTATCCCAGCGCCTCTAGCACTCGTTTTTTCAATCCAGGATTTCGGCAGCTTTCTATGGACGTTAAAAACCTGGCGCGCCGAGTCACCGAAGCTAAACTGAATTGCTGTTGGCGCTGCAGTTAAATTCGTGGCCCCACAAGTATGAGCGATTATTTTTTTGATCCCGGCATAAACAACGCGCCAACATCAACCTGAGACTCCAGATCGTCATCAGCAAGTCGATAATAAATCGCGGTGCAGCCACATTCCCAGACTCATAGAGAACATGAGTAAGATAAGTTGCGAAGAGCGATTTACATTCGATCTTACCTTCTTTTTCGCCGGCTGTGCAGCAAATTGAACGGATCTAATTTGGGTAAAGGCATCGACAACAAAATTGACTTGCCATGGGGCCTCTCGAGTAATAATCGTCGTAATCAGGAGTTTTAAAGAGCGATATTTTCGTGGGCGCTGCTGGCCCGTCGTTTCGACAAGCTTGCCAGATTGGCTGGCATGCCGAGCAAGAGGAGCTGATCATGAGTAAGCCGATTATCGGTTTCATTGGCCTCGGGATCATGGGCAAGCCCATGGCTCGGAATTTGATTAGGGCAGGCTGCCCGCTGATCGTGCACAATCGTAGTCGCGCAGCAGTGGACGAATTGACAAGGGAAGGCGCACATGCCGCGACAGATGCAAACGAGGTCGCCGGGCGCGCGGAAATTATCATCACCATGCTACCCGATTCACCCGATGTCGATCTCGTTTATGCCGGCGAGAACGGGATTTTCTCGGCATTGAAACCGGGAACCCTGCTCATCGATATGTCGACCATCTCACCTGCCGTCGCCCGCAAACTTGCAGGTGAGGCGCAAAGGCGAGGCTGCGATATGCTCGATGCGCCGGTGAGTGGCGGCGAAGCGGGCGCAATCAGCGCGAGCTTATCCATCATGATCGGCGGCGAGGCAGCCGCCGTCGAGCGAGCGATGCCGATATTTGAATCGCTAGGAAAGAACATCGTTCATGTCGGCCGGGCCGGCGCAGGCCAGGTGACCAAGGCGGCTAATCAAATGGTTGTCGGAACGACTATCGCAATCGTCAGCGAAGCTTTGGTACTGGCCGCCAAGGCCGGCGTGGATCCGGCGAAGGTGCGGCAGGCGCTCTTAGGCGGCTTCGCCCAATCGAAAATACTCGAGGCTCACGGTCAGAAAATGCTCGACCATAGTTTTAAGCCCGGCTTTCGCATCCGGCTGCACGAGAAAGACATGAAGATCGCCCTGGGAGCGGGATTCGAGTATGGGGTGCCGCTGATGGTCACCGGCCAAGTCGCACAAATGATGAGCGCCATGAAAGCGATGGGCTACGGCGATCTGGATCACTCGGCGCTGGTAAAGCTTGTCGAGGAGCTGGCGAATACTGCGCTGGCGGAGGAAAACTAAGTATTCAGAAACGAGCAAGGAATCGTATGCGAATGTGAATCGTCGAATCCTTGCTGCACGAGGCGATCCTATTGAATACGCTGCTCATAAAGAACACGCCATTCACAATCCAAATCGCCAGCCTGTTCAGGTGATTACGAGAACCAAGGGTATAGGAAGTATGCAGCAGGCAAACACAAGGCTCCTTCAGCATCATGCCTTGTGATAGAGTTCCGCCAACGCCGAGGAACCGAACTCGCCGCTGCGACACGAGGTGATCTGATTCTTATCTTCAAGCGGTGCTTCTGGACTTCAAAAGACCAAGTCTGCTCATCTGATAATTCATTACTCTCCAGGCGCTGCCACAGTTGACTGCTGCAACTTCCAGCAGGGCATAGGCTGCTTGCTCGTCGCAGTTCATAATCACTAACTCCGGGTGATTGCTGTCGGATCGAGCGCTCGTAAGAACAGCCCGGGCGGGTGAGTTTTCCAAAGCTATTTGAAGTAAGCGTTCTTTTTCTTCGGACTTGAGGACAATCTCCGCTTGCATAGGTGTAAACTCCATCGATGAGCTATGAGTAACGCCGGTCTGAATGAACATTCGTCATTTTGGTTCGCCTGAATACTTTCGCACTTGATTATGAGCTTAACGGTTACGATTGCTGTCTAAAAGTGAACGAACTTCAAAGGATTCCGGCCGAACCGCGTGGCCGCATGCCTTGTCTCCAGTTCTAAGCCCCGTAGCAAACATCACCGGACTCCGTATGCTTCGACCGAATTTAACGGTAAACGGTCGGAGCTGCTCAAAGAGGTGGTGTCCAGCCCCTGCACGTGTCACCCGTCCCGAGCAATCCAAATTTGCCGCGGTAGCAATTCAGTCGGAAGAGGCGGCAGAAGCTGCAAAAGGCTGGGTCTGGTGAAATCGATCCTCAGGCTGCATTCGGTGTTTTTAGATTCGACCGCTTAGAACCGTGCATCAAACCAAGTCGGTTTCCCCGTAATGCAGCTCTCCCGCAGGTGGCTTTGGGGATCACCTTACCGCAAGCCCTGCGAGTCCCGCTAACGGTGGCATGGCGTAGAGCCTTTATTCATCCTCTGCGCAGAGTCGCAAGCTTGAACCCATCGGATATTTTTCACGCTTGAACTCAGCTCTGCACGGTATAAAATCAATACCTTCCGGAATAATGAATCATCACTTCACCAGGAGGCAAGTGATGGAGTCTATCGATGGCAGAATCGCCGACCCCTTGATGCTGGAGTTTCTTACCTGGATCTCTAGCCGTCCTCGGACTTATGCGGACGCCATGAATGCATGGCAGAGCACGTGTCCGAGACATACGATTTGGGAGGACGCGATCATTGGCGGCTTGGTTCAAGTGAGCCGCGTCGAGACAGTTGACGAGCCCGAAGTTACGCTCACGCCTCGCGGTCAAGCCTATCTCAACGGCGACATCCCAAGGCAGTGACCCTGCGATCCGGTATCTTGGCCTCCCAAAGCGTTCGACCACCTGTGAAGCAAAGCGATTCATCACACGCGGTTTGACACAATTTCCGATAGTCGAGTACTCTTCCAAAATGTGTTCCAGCTATTCAATCGATCTCGGTCGGCTTCTTCGGTCGGCCGCGGCGACTAGCTTAGGCGAGAAATCTCGGCTTTTCTCTAGCCGGCAATTTAGCCATGAAGACTGACGATCTTCGCATCGTCAAAACCCGGCCACTGCTCGCGCCAGCCATACTCGCCGAGGAGATCCCTCTCACCGACACCGCGGCAGCACGAGTACACGAGACGCGCCGAGCCATCGAGGCGATTCTCGACGGCAAGGATGACCGGCTCCTGGTTGTGGTCGGTCCTTGCTCCGTGCACGACACCAAGGCCGCGCTCGAGTATGCGACCAAACTCAAACCGGTTGCCGACGCGTTATCCCATGCGCTTCTCCTTGTCATGCGGGTCTACTTCGAGAAGCCGCGCACGGTTGTTGGCTGGAAGGGACTCATCAACGATCCGGATCTGGACGAATCGTATCATATCAACAAGGGGTTGCGCCTAGCCCGGCAGTTGCTCGCCGATATTTTGAATGTAGGAATCCCTGCCGGGACCGAGTTTCTCGATACCACGTTTGGCCAGTTCTATGCCGATCTCATCAGCTGGGGTGCGATCGGAGCGCGCACCGCGGAGAGCCAGATACATCGAGAGCTGGCATCGGGTTTGTCGATGCCTGTGGGGATCAAGAATCGCACAGACGGTAACGTGCAGATTGCCGTGGACGCCATACAAACCGCGCGCAGCCGGCATTTGTTTCCGTCACTCACCAAAGAAGGCGCGCCTGCGATCTTGGAAACCACCGGCAATCCTTACGCCCATCTCGTGCTCCGTGGGGGCAGTGAGACCGGACCCAACTTTAATGGTGCTTCCATTGAAAGCGCTGTCCGAATGCTGCGCGCGGCGGGTCTTCCCGAGGCCGTTATGATCGATTGCAGCCACGGTAACAGCGAAAAGGATGCGGCGCGGCAGATCGATGTGGCCAACGCTGTCATGGAGAACCTGAGGGGTTCACCGATTCGAGCGCTGATGATTGAGAGCCATCTCGTCGCCGGGCGTCAGAATGCGCCTGTAACCTACGGTCAGAGCATCACCGATGCATGTCTGGGATTCGAGGAAACGGAAGAGTTATTAGACCGCCTTGCAGACGCCGTTTAGCGATCGCCATCATGGACCTCACCCTCCCCTAAGCGACTTTGCGAACCTCTACTTTCCGGCTCTCTGTCGATCATTGAAGACCAACTCACTGTTGATAATCGCCTGCATCGCAGCCAGCATTTGGGCATGGCAGCAGGAGCCGGCGTTTGCCGAACAAAATCTTATCTTCAGTCTGCGCAACTTCGAAGAGGGCAGATTCTGGACTACTGGTCGTGGCCCTGTTTGTCCACGCCAACGTCCTTCATCTTCTCGGCAACATGCTATTTCCTATTTGTCTTCGGAAGAACCTTGGAAAAGACGGTCGGGCCACAGCAAACTCCTGGCCATTTTTTTCACCGGCGGCTTTCTGAGCTTTATCCTTGGCCCGGCCTTTTTGCCGCGGGGCACCGGAATGCTGGGCGCCTCGGCCGCAATTTTCGCGTTGGCTGGGAGCGTCATGCTCATAAGACCGCTGAAATTCTCCTGGCTCTTTCTCGCGCCGCAGGGACTGATCGCGATTATCTACTTCATCTACAACGTCGTCCTGGTCTATCAAAAGAGTCGGATCCCCGGATACGACCCGCAAGTCGCTTACGTCGCGCATATCATCGGTTTCATCACCGGAATCCCATTTGGAATCGCTCTGAGCAATCGTTGGAAACAAAACTTCCTGATCACACTGCTGCTGTTAGGATTCTACCTAACCCTTGTGAGCGGCGTCGCGAAATCATTGTTTCGCTAGACGGGTTCGGGACGCGTAGACGGAAAGACCTAGCAGCGCCCCTCAATCTGAAATCTCTCCTCGTCCCAAAAATTGGCCTTAATAATGTAGAGCGTAATGATTTTGCTGGTAGTTATGCCCGCTCCAAACTTGCCACTATCACGCTGATCGAATATACCGATGGCGGTAGGGAAATTATCCCGGCGTGATCTGCTGTCAGCGTTCCCTTATCGGGAAACGTTGGCAGCAATTGAGAGGAGATAATCATTGAACTCCAAAGCAAAATATTTTGATTGCCATTTCCATATCATCGATAAAAACTTTCCCGTCGTGCCCAATCAAGGATTCATGCCCGACGCGTTTACCAGCGAGGATTATCTAGAGCGTTCGAAAGCGGTCGATCTTTGCGGCGGCGCGATCGTCTCGGGCTCGTTCCAGGCCTTCGATCAGAGCTATCTATTCCATGCTTTAAAAGTGCTCGGCCCATCTTTTGTCGGAGTCACCCAAGTGCCGCAGACCGTGTCCGATCAGGAATTACAGGAACTCGATGGCGCGGGTGTTCGCGCCGTTCGTTTCAATGTCAAGCGCGGCGGTTCGGAAGAAATTCATCATCTGGAAACCATGGCGCGGCGCGTTCATGAGCTGGTCGGCTGGCACACCGAGTTGTATGTCGATTCCACCGAGCTTGCCGATCTTTTTGAGACTCTGGTTTCGTTGCCGGCAGTCAGCATCGACCATCTCGGTCTATCGAAAGCAGGTTTTCCGACGCTGCTAAAGCTTGCTGAAAAAGGTGTGCGGGTAAAGGCCACCGGTTTCGGACGGGTAGACTTCGACGTGCGTTCCGCGCTCAGCGATCTTTATGCGGCCAATCCACGGGTCCTCATGTTCGGCACCGACCTACCGTCCACCCGCGCGCCCAGACCGTATCAGGATGAAGACTACACTCTGGTTCTGGAGACATTAGGCGAACAAAAGGCGGCAGATGTTTTTTACAAGAACGCAATTGAGTTTTATCGGCCGAAAAAGGTCCGATAGGAAGGCAGGTCTCGCAACCGCCGTGAGGTTTGGCACTGCTCTCGGATGATTGGGTCAAGCGGAGCGGAAGAGTCTCTCGAGCCGGAACAGCGAGGACGGTGCGAGTCCCCCAACTGATGCCCAAGGATCACAAATACCGCAGTTAATCCCGGAGGAGTAACATGGCGCAACACATTGATGGACCTCTTTATTACGAGCGGATGGGACGCTCGGGGCCGGTGATTGCTTTTATTCATCCCAATCCAATGGACCAATCTTGCTGGATTTTCCAAATGGCGCATCTCTCGACATGGTACCGGTGTATTGCCATCGACATCCCGGGCTATGGGCGCTCGCCTAAAGCCCAGCCCGGCCTGACGATGAACGACATGGCCGAGGCCTGTTGGGAAGCCGTCGACGATGCGCTACCCGGTGAAAAAGCGGTTCTGGTCGGCTGCTCGGTCGGCTCGTCGCTCGCGCCCCACATGTACCATCTTCGTCCCGACAAAACGGCGGCACTCGTGTTGTCGGGCACCGGTTACAATCCGAGCAAGGAATTCACCAAGGGAAGGATCGCCAACTACACGGCCAATGGGATTGATTATCGCTGGGCCTACACGTTCGAAGATCTAAGCGCGGCCTTTCGCACTACTCCGCTGGCGCATTTCTTTGCGAACCTTTTCACCGAACGCAATCAACACGCCGACGTGCAGACGATCATCCACCAATTCCAAGCACTGGCGCAGCCCTACCCCGAGGAGCATCATGAGCGTATCGCCTGCCCGACGATCATTCTGACCGGCAGCGAAGACAACAGCCATCAACGCGCTTTCGCACTTCAAGCGCGCATACCGAACTGTGAGTTGAGAACATTGCCGGGCGCCGGCCACGCTTGCCAGATAGAGCAACCTTGGCTGTTCGATCGCTTTATGATTGAGTTTCTTGCCAAGCACGGGCTGTTCCCCGGAGCGTCCATGCCGCGCAAAACGATCATCTAGCAGCGCGCGGTATTATTCCAACGTGATCGTCTGCAGAAACTCCGGGATGATCACCTTGATGTTGCGATCCACGGACTTGACGTCCTTCTCCAAGCGTTGCGCTCTTCTTCTAACAGCTGCGGTCATGCCGCTCGACAATGGAACCCGCCAGTCGTCGTAGTGATGGACGACGACCGTTTTCGGACGGAGAATCTTGAGAGCCTCGGTCCAATCATAGTTGCTGTTCTCGGCGAGAATGGCGATGTCGGGCTCTAAGCCTTGGAGATTCTCTTCGATGAAGTTGCCGGTGCTTTGGTGCAGCAGGCTGAGTTTACCGAAGGTGAAGTAGTAAAGATAACTTCCACCCTCGACGAAATGTTTTCCGAGAATCGGACCCGACAGCGGGCGGGTGATTTCCGCGGACCTGGGTTGCCGTTTTTGACCATCGCGGGTGAGTATGCCGTGCTGGCTTTTAATCACTTGCACCGAGAAGTCTTTGAAATCCAATTTCTCGCCGCCGCTAATGGTCGTCAATTGGGCTTTATCGACACCGGCGCTCAACGAGAGATTCACGGTGGTTCTGGAGCCGAGGATCTTGGCCCCGAAGCGCTTGGCGATGAATGGGATGTCACCGATATGATCAGCGTGACTGTGGCCGGCGAAGATGTAGTCGGCGCCGGCTGATAACTTTAAGGACCGCTTCTTCGTCGGTCGTCCATTCTTCCGAGGCGACCGCCTGCTGGCGCGTGAGGAAGGGATCGATCAGGATTTTGGTCTGAGCAATCTGAATTTCCCAACCGGCAGTACCGAGCCACTTCAGGCGTCACGTGCTGAGTTGGGGAAGCGGAGCCCGGTTTGGGATTGTGCGGCTTGAGATCCAAACGCAATCGAAGCCAGGATAAGAATGACGATTAAAGCGGCTCGCATAATGATCCTCCTGGTCCGATATTCACGGTGAAAAGCTGCCTCTAACCGCTCGTGACTGGACAGCTTCTCCTAAGTACACTAGAGGCCCGACGAGAAACTTCTTGCACGAAGCACCCGTTTCTGACGGGTCTGGATATTACTACCGATATCGAGAACAATAATAGATACGACCGCTAAACGTCCGCAACAAGGAAGTCCGACAATGAACCAGATTACTAACGATTCCGGCGCCGAACTATTCGCCTTCGACAACACCTATGCCCGCGAACTCGAGGGTTTTTATGTCCCATGGAAAGCGGCGCAAGTGGCGCGGCCTCGGATCATAAAGTTAAACCATCAGCTGGCTGAAGAATTGGGACTGGATGCCGATGCTCTCGATTCGGACGCGGGCGCCAGGATCTTTGCTGGCAACGAAACACCCGAGGGAGCCGTGCCCTTGGCGCAAGCCTATGCCGGGCATCAGTTCGGCGGGTTTGTGCCTCAACTCGGCGATGGGCGAGCGCTGCTGATAGGCGAGGTGGTCGATCGTTATGGGCGGCGCCGTGACATTCAGCTCAAAGGCTCAGGTCCCACTCCGTTTTCGCGAGCAGGCGACGGTCGGGCAGCACTCGGACCCGTATTGCGCGAATATCTGATCGGCGAAGCCATGCATGCGCTTGGCATCCCGACGACGCGAGCACTTGCTGCAGTGGTCACAGGCGAGCCTGTTTATCGCGAGCGAGCCCTGCCCGGCGCAGTCTTGACGCGCGTTGCTGCCAGCCACGTCCGTGTCGGCACCTTCCAATTTTTCGCCGTCCGCGGTGAGCAGGCCAAGGTGCGGCAACTGGCGGATTATGTGATCGATCGCCATTATCCGGAGCTGAAGGGCCAGGCCAACCCCTACCTGGGCTTGCTCGAGCGGGTGTGCGACAAACAAGCGGCGCTCGTTGCCGGCTGGATGCACGTGGGCTTCATCCATGGTGTGATGAACACCGACAATATGACGATATCCGGTGAGACGATCGACTATGGCCCCTGCGCTTTTATGGATCATTACGATCCAGCCACGGTCTTCAGCTCCATCGACACTCAGGGCCGCTACGCATACGCCAATCAGCCAAGGATCGCGCAGTGGAACCTGGCGCGGCTGGCCGAAACGCTTCTGCCCCTGATCGATGAGGATGCAAACCGCGCCATCGCGCGCGCCACGGAGGTGGTTAACGCCTTTTCAGGACGTTACGAAAGCTACTGGGTAAAAGGCATGCGCGCCAAGCTCGGACTATTCACTGAGGAAGAGGCCGATCTTAACCTTGCGACTGAGTTTCTCGCGGCGATGGAGGGCAACGGCGTTGATTACACGTTGGCTTTTCGTTACCTCGCCGATGCGGCTCTAGGTGAACATGAACGAATCCGAAGCCTCTTTGCCGATCCGTCGGCCTACGACCGATGGAGTGGACATTGGCGGGCGCGGCTCTCGCGCGAAGCAGTGGCAGAGTCCGACCGTGCGCCGGCGATGCGGCGCGCCAATCCCGCGTTCATTCCCCGCAATCATCGAGTTGAGGAAGCCTTGAGTGCTGCGGTGGAGGAAGGCGATTACGCGCCGTTCGAAACGCTGCTGAAGATCCTAGCGCGGCCTTTCGACGATCAGCCGGAGTTTGCCGCCTATGCCGAACCTCCACCGGAAGGGCAAAGTCATTACCGAACGTTCTGAGGCACCTGAGTAACGCGTCCGGGGGACGCAAAGTTTTCACCGATTTCGCCAGTTAGAATCAGGGAACCGGAGATTGCGCCGCACGGGCGCTGAAGGCGCGCAGCACAAACTTTCGAGAAAACCTCAACGAAATCTCGGAGTCTCTCGGGCAAAGAGCAAAGGCTCGAGAAGTTCGGAGATTGAGAGTGCGAATCATTCGTAAAGTTTTCATCTTTCCTAATAAACTTAGCGACTTTGCGCCTTGGCGGGAGGAATTTCCGACTCCGACTGCTTTCAGCTCTGCCGCGCTCTGGATCTATGATAACAGTTTCTTCACATCAGACAGGTAAGAAGATTTTTTGACGCAGGAGCCAAATCGACTCAGCATGGCGGAAAAGTATTACGTAGTGTGGTCAGGACGGCAGACGGGTGTATTCACCGATTGGGCGACGACCCGGCGCGCGGTGATGGGGTATGCCGGCGCGCGCTACAAATCTTTCGCAACCCGGGCGGAAGCGGAGCAAGCGTTCCGCAGTGGCGGCTCCGCAATCACTCCGTCCAAGCCATCTAGCAAGCAAATATCGAATGCATCGGCGAGCGAACGACGTGCCGAGCACATCGCTCATCGGTTCGATGTCACCATTTATTGTGACGGTGCCTGTGATCCCAATCCAGGCAACGCCGGCTCCGGTATCGTAGTGTACCGAGCGGGCAAACTCGCCGAATTGTGGTACGGCCTGTATAACCCCATAGGAACCAACAACACCGCGGAACTAAACGCGCTCTATCATGCATTGCGTATGGCCGAAGCAGAGCTCGAGGCCGGCAACAGCGTCGAGGTGTGCAGCGACTCAGCGTACTCCATCAACTGTATTCGCCTCTGGGCCTCCGGTTGGGAAAAGAGGGGCTGGAAGAAACCTGGCGGTGAGATCAAGAACCTGAAAATCATCCAGGACTGTTATGCAATCTACCGCCGGATAAAAGACAAGCTCACGCTCACTCATGTCGCCGGGCATGTAGGCACCGAAGGCAATGAACTCGCCGACCGCATGGCCATGCTCGCCGCGCAGCGCAAGGAAAAAAAATTGCGGCTGTATGAGGAAACGATGGATATTCCGACTCTGCTCAAGATGCGGGCCGGGTGATCAGCCAACAGGCGGTATTGGACACTTTGCGATTGTACTTCGTTTCGTAAAACAGCAAGAGCTCGATGATTCGAACTAGTGAATGTCTCTGGCAAGTCTTCGATCCTGAAAGAGCTTTCTCCCCGAGCACCAGCGATAGTTTCATGATTGCGTCATGAAATTGGAGTGTTAAATACGCGACGCCAGAGCTCCCTCCGATCTCACGCGGTTCATTGCCCTTCGCTTGCGCCATGACCCTCGATTGGGCTATGTCCATAGTGATGCCGTTCAGCGAACCTGAAGAATCCAACGAGAGCTAGGTCGCAACCTAAAATACAAAAGGAGCCAAAGAACATGGCTATTATTGAACGAACCTACGGAAAAGAGACTAACGCCGCTATCAATGAATTATTGATTTCATCGGATTCCCACGTCATCGAGCCCGCCGGGCTTTGGCAGAAACACCTGCCAAAAGCCCTTCAGGATCGGGCTCCTGATTGGGGAGGGCAAAGGCCCAACGACGTCCCCGGCGGGGCCCAGGACGGTAATAAGCGCGTCTCCGAGATGGCCGCCGACGGTGTCAGCGCCGAAGTGCTCTATCCGACCCATGGCTTGAAATGCTTGAGCCTCGACGATCACGAGTTGGAGGCGGCCTGCTGCCGAGTCTATAACGACTGGCTGATCGATTACTGCAGTGCGGCGCCCGAGCGAATGATCGGGATCGCCATGCTGTCGATGTACGACACCGACGGCGCCGTTAAGGAACTGGAGCGCTGCCGCAAAGCCGGCATGCGCGGCTCCGTAATCTGGCAGGTGCCGCCGCCAGAGCTGCCGTTCTCGTCATCGCATTACGACAAGTTCTGGGCCGCCTCTCAGGATCTCGAGATGCCGGTCAACCTGCATATCCTCAGTGGGCACGGTTACAGTCGCAGCCGTTCCTTCGGCCTCGGCGATACCGCAACCGGAATGACCGCCGAGCACAATAGCGTCAACTCGAAACTGGCCCAGTCGGTCGATAGCCTCTATGACCTGATCTATTCCGGTGTGCTCGAACGGTTCCCGAAGCTGAAGGTCGTGCTCGTCGAAAACGAGCTGGGCTGGATTCCGTTTGTCCTGGAGCAATGGGACTACTACTTCAAACGCTTTGGCACCAAGCGAGAGGGGTTGCTCATCAAAAAACTTCCCAGCGAATACTTCCACAACCAAATCTACACGACTTTCTTCAATGACGCCGTCGGCGGTCATATTCTCTCGTGGTGGGGTCAAGACAACTGCATGTGGTCCAATGATTTTCCGCACGGCAACACTACCTGGCCCCATTCACGCAAGGTCGTAGCCAGGGATTTAGGCGATCTCCCCTCCGAAGTGCGCGCCAAACTGGTGCGCGAAAACGTCGCGCGGCTCTACAACATTCCCGTTCCAACTGCGATCCAATAATCGGCTATAGCGACGGGAACGTTGCACATCAGTTGACTCGGAGTGCGGTCGCCGCCGTACCGCACTCCGCATTCGGTCGGCGCATACGGTCGAATTCTCGATTCCGGCTCTCCTCTTCTTCTGCTTCTGCGAAAACGCCCAGATCGTTGTAAATAAGTTCATCAAAAGCACCAACATCCAGATGCAGCCGCGAAACACATTGTAATCGGCAATCAATCTCTCCCAGCTGTTGCCGAGAACATAATGGGCCGCAAGAAATGCACAAGCGACGATGAAGGCGACCCACACTGTCCTACCACCGCAGGGATTTTATGTCCGGTGTCATCGCCCAAAGCAACGGAATTGACAGAGATAGATTAATCGGTGCTTGCGGTAAGGTTGTATTTAGCGATAACTCAAGACGAAAGCCTAAATGCTACGATCCAGCTTGGAGGTATCGAGAAATGCGACGAAGCACTGATCGAATTCTGACCACGCACGTTGGCAGTCTACCGCGACCCGCCGATCTGCGCGAAATGTGGTCGAGGCAAACCAGCGCTACGGCGGAAGACGCGCTGCAGGCGCGCTTGCGATCCGCGGTCGCGGAGGTTGTGCTCGCTCAGAAGAGCGCGGGCATCGATATTCCCAACGATGGCGAGTTCGGCAAGCCGATGCGTGCGGCATCGGATCGCGGCGCCTGGGGCAATTACATCTTTAACCGCGTCTCTGGGTTCGTAGCGACGCCGCCCGAAGCGGTTGCGCCGGATACATCGGCTCCGGGAGCGCCGATGCGCATCGTCGGGGTGCGCTGGGAGCAACGGGAGTTCGCCGAGTTCTATGCCGACACCGGACTGGGAGCGCCCAGCACTGCTGCGAGCCGGCCGATGTGCGCGGCGCCGATCGCCTATACCGGACACGAAGCGCTGCGCCGGGATCTTACGAACTTACGAGCGGCGTTGGACGAAGCAGGCGCCGAAGAGGCATTCGTCGCGTCGATCGCTCCCGGCAGCCTGGAGATGTTCTGCCGTGGTCAGAACAGCTACTACTCCACAGCTGAAGCATTCATTGAAGCGATCGCCGCCGCTATGCGCGAAGAGTATCGCGCGATCATAGAGGCCGGGTTTATCTTGCAACTTGACGACCCCGGTTTGCCCGGCGCCTGGGATATGTTGGACCCGCGGCCGAGCGTCAATGAGTACAGGCGCTATGCGATGCTGCGCGTGGAAGCCCTCAACCGTGCATTGGAAGGCATTCCCGAGGATCGAGTTCGCTATCATATTTGCTGGGGTAGCTGGCATGGCCCGCATACGACGGACATCCCCTTACGCGACATCGCCGATGTGCTGCTCAAGGTCAAGGCACAGGCGTACTTGACCGAAGCCGGCAACGTGCGCCACGAGCACGAGTACAAACTATGGCGCGACATCAAGTTGCCGCCGGGGAAGATCCTCATTCCCGGCGTGGTGAGCCACGCAACCCCGGTCGTTGAGCATCCCGAGTTGGTGGCGGATCGTATTCTCGCCTTCTCCGACATCGTTGGCCGCGAGAATGTTATAGCCGGGACCGACTGCGGCCTCGGGGGCCGGGTGCATCCCCAGATCGCCTGGGCGAAGCTGCGCGCGCTATCCGAAGGCGCCGCGCTGGCGAGCAAGAAGCTGTGGGGGGCTTGATGATTCTGGATGCATCCTCGGTCCATCCAATGAACCTCTCGCTGAGGCTCGGTGGCATGGGTATAGATGCCGCTATTTCGATTTCCGAAATCGGCCCAGGTTTGCCTGAAGGGTTGGCGGCGGTGGCCATCCGCATTGCATCGTTCTTGGCAACGACGGACTCGTATATACCTGCGACCGTGGCCAGGATCGCATCCAGGTGTTCGACAAGTCAGGTAAGCTGGTAAAGATCATTCCCGTGATCCCTGGAACCGGCACCCCTGGTATAGGAACAGCCGGGTCGGCTTGGGATGTCGAATTTTCTCCCGACAGAAGGCAGGAGTTGATGTTTAACGCCGATGGCGGCAACGAGGTCGTGTGGACCTTCAACCGCTTGGCTGCTCTCGCAGGCACCGCTCTCTTTGCGACGCCCGGTCAGGGAATCCTCGCCGGCTTCGGGCGTCCCGGTCACAATGCGGGAGAGTTCACATTTCTGCATACCGTCGCGGCGGATTCGAAAGGCAATCTGTACATCGCCGAGACGGTCGGCGGCCGCAGGATCCAAAAGTTCGTGCCACGGCGCGGCAAAGGAAACGACCTTCATGTCTTCACTCCAGCCGGCAATCCGGACCAGCTGTTGCCTCACTACGATCCGGTGAAGTAATCGTCGCATCGCCTGCCGAAAGCGAAGGCGCTTGCGGCAGGCCTCCACCTGGAGGTACATCGTGATGACATTTCGCCGTGGGATTCTGTTTAACGCACTTGCGCTGGGCCTTTATGTTGCTACGGCGCTATGGCCGGTTGGGATTTCGCGGCTGGCGAGCGCGCACGAGTTCACGATGGAGAGCCTGATCAATGCGTTCGTCAAGATTGACTCGCACGAGGCGCATCTAATCTTCACGGCTGCCGCTCGAGATCCTCAAGTCGGTCAAGTTCCCTGTGAGTGGTCGCGAAATCGATCTCACCGCTGCCGACGCCGCAATCCAGCAGGCGCTGACGCAGCTCGGCCGCGAGATCACGATCTGGGAAGCTGGCCGGCCGCTGGTGATATCCCGTGCCTTGGGTCGCCTGACGTTGCCATCGGACCGCTCATTCGAGAGCTACCCGGATGCCGTCGCTCACGTTGCTCGGCCGATAACATCCGGCACGAGCATCTTCGTCGACCAGGGTTACCTCGATGTCCACTTCGCGTATTCCATCAGCTCGCCGAACTCCCATTTCATGATTCAAACGGCGGTCGCGCCTGAGCTCAAGAACTATCTCAAGTTTGCGATTCGGTATCTGCCGCTCACTAATGAGGGCCGCGCGATGATGATTACGAGCCGTTCGGGTCGAGTTGCGCTCAACCCGACGTGGTATCAGGCTGCCGCCGGATTTGCGACGCTCGGGATTGTGCACATTCTAAGCGGCATTGATCACCTGCTTTTCCTGCTATGTTTGCTCATCCCCGTGCGAGGCGTTGGCGAGATCCTGCGCATCGTCACTGCGTTCACAATCGGTCACTCGATCACGCTGGTCGGCTCAGCCTATGACTTGGCTCCCGCGGGCGCGTGGTTCCCACCGTTGGTCGAGACGCTCATCGCGGCATCGATTCTATATATGGCGATTGAGAATATTCTGAGTCGCAACCTTCGCGCGCGATGGCTGATTGCCGCAGTCTTCGGCCTCGTTCATGGATTCGGGTTCTCCTACGGTTTGAAAGAGAACTTACAATTTGCCGGGAAACATCTTGTGGTCTCGCTTTTCTCGTTCAATGTCGGGATCGAGATTGGCCAAATTTTCGTCCTAATCATCACGCTACCCGTGCTTGCACTTCTTCTGCGGCGCGTGCTCGTCGGACCCGCCGGCATGATTATCCTTTCGGCAATCGTGGCTCACACTGCCTGGCACTGGATGATCGAGAGAGGTGATGTGCTGTGGCAAGTCGAGTGGCCAGAGTTCGACGAAGCCGGCATCACCATCCTCGCTCGTTGGTTGGCGGGACTTCTGATTGCGGGGGGCGGAGTCCGTTTTTTGGCAAGACGAATGCGCATCGCACGCCCGCCGACGCTTTCATCCCTCGAAGGGGGCGAGTTGCCGGACTCGCGAGGGCAACGGAGCGGAGCCTCAGCCGGAATGTGATCAGAGCTAATTTCCCAGCAACTTCATCATCCGCTCGACGACGTCCGCCGGCTGGGATACCACTTCTTTGGCGAGCTTGGCCAACTCCTCACCGCTGACCGCATCTACCGACCATCGCCGTTTCTTCAACTCTTCCAGCAGAGCGGGATCCTTGAGCGACTGTTCATATGCGTCGCGCAACATCTTTATACGATCCGGCGGTACGCCCGGCGTCGCCACCATTGGTCGTCCGAAAACCGCGGGTGCGAGCAGCACCGTAGCCACTCTCCGGGTTTCCTCCGGTGTTTTCAGTTGGTCCATCAATTCATAGATCGACGGAACATCAGGAACCAGACGATCTCTTTTTTTGCCCGTCTGTAGTATTGGCCGGACAAACCCCTTCTTGTGCCAGGTCAGAAACGGCTCCCGCGCGAAGTAGGTGCTGATCGTCAAATTACGGCATTGGAGCTCGCCCCGCTCGATGCCGAGATCGATCTCCCCGCCGCCGGGATAACCGCTGACGATGTTGAACTTGATTCCCAACCCTTCGTCCAGAAATTTTGGCATGTAATAACCCGAGGTGCTGGTACCCGTCGCGCCGCATTTGGGCGGCTGCGCGGCCTTGCGCACATCCTCAATCGATTGATACGGCGTGTCGGTCCTCATGATCAGGATGAATTCCGTTTGCTCCGGCGTGCCGATCCACGAGAATCTCGCCCAATCGAACTGCACCTCGGGACGCTTGGCCAGTTGGTCGAAGTACATCGATGGCCCGAACGTGCCCAGAGTGAGCCCGTCCGGCTTCGCCACGGAGTAAACGTAATTGGCGGCGATGATTCCGCCGGCTCCGGTCATGTTCTGCACGATGAACGTGGGATTTCCCGGGATGTACTTGCCCATGTGCTGGGCGAAGATTCTCGCCCATAGATCGTAAGCATCGCCGGCGAGATTACCGACGACGATGCGGATGGTTTTTCCTTGATAGAAAGGCGCCTGAGCGTGAACGTTAGCTATCGGCGCCAGCAGAAATAACAGCGCGCAGACGAAGCGTTTCATGGCACCCTCCGAACTGCCTGATTAGGCGTAAGCACCCATGTCTCTATAAAGCGGAAACGCCGCGGATCATAAGGCGGTCCTAGCGAATGTGTCAAGCGAATGCTCTGCGCGGGTTGTAGTAAGGCACCGTTTTCTTTGACTTGGATGAAATCAGGGTGATAGCTTACGTCCAACGAAGGTTTCTCAGTTCTCGAGAACATAAAGCGAAAAAGCGGAGGTCGTCGTGAAAAAAACTTTATGCGCATTGCTGGCTACGATTTGCACAGTCGCCGTATCAGCCGGTTTTCCGCCTCACTCTGAAGCGCAGAGCAAGAAAGTCGTGGTTCAATTGGCCTGGGTCGTTGGCGGGCTGCATGCGGGATTTTTCGTCGCCAAAGAAAAAGGCTTCTACTCCTCCAAAGGCCTGGACGTGATCATCAACCGCGGCTTCGGCAGCGGCGACACCGCGAAGGTAGTGGCAACCGGAACCGCGCACTTTGGTGAAGTGAATGTGCCCACGGCAATCATCTCGCGTGGCAAAGAACTGCCGTTAACCGTTATCGGTGTCATTATCGGCAAGGCTCCGGAGAGCATCCTGTCATTTGCAGACAAAGGAATCCGCAAGCCCAAAGATGTTGAGGGCAAGACTTTCGCAGAGGCATCCGGAGCGGCTATCATGGTGACCTGGCCCGCCTTCGCCAAGCTGGCTGGAATAGACATCAGCAAAACGACCCATATTCCGGTGGAGGCCGCTGCCAAGCCTGCGGTGTTTTTCAGCGGCCAGGTCGATTGGGTTCCCGGATTTCGCCCTGGCTTTGATGAACCGTTGATAATTCGCGCCCGGAAAGAAGGGAAAAAGCTCCATTTCATTCGTTGGGAAGACTTTGGCTGGAAGGTTTACGGCAACGGTCTCGTTGCGAACAATGACCTGCTCAAGCGGGAGCCGAAAACGGTCGCTAATTTTGTCAGCGCTACCATGGAAGGCTATGCTCACGCCATTGCGCACCCCGACGAGGCGCTCGATATCACGCTCAAGGCCAACCCTGAACTGGACCGGGAATCCGCCCGCCTTTCGCTCCTTTTCGCTATCGACGCCATGATGACGACAGCTTCGCAGGAAAAAGGCTTGGGTTACATGGAAGAGGACCGGATGGCCTTTCAGATCAAGCTCATGTCCGATCTAATGAATATCAGTCCGCCCAAGGATGCGTACACGAATCAATTCATTAATAAGAAATCGGTGACGGTGCCTCCCGCGCTTGCAGCAGAACTGAGCAAAATGCAGTCGAAATGACAACGACGACAGTTGTCTTGCCAGGCACCCGGATGACAGTGCAGAGTAGCGCGACCTTAATCCGGCAAATTAACCAGCTAACCGCGTTCGCGGGTATGTTCGAAGTATGACAGTCGAGTAAGCCGCTAAATTCAGCGGCCGCCGGCAAAAATCACCGCCAGCTCTTCTGGTGCAACGACTTCGAGCTGGTCATACGTGCAGTCGCTCGGCTTCTTGTCCGTGCGCCACCTGCGAAATTGCGCCGTGTGGCGGAAGCGGTTGCCCTGCATGTGATCGTAAGCGACTTCGACAACCAGTTCGGGACGGAGTGGCTCCCAAGACAAATCCTTCCCTCCGCTCCAGCGGCTCTGACCGCCGGGCATGCGATGCTCGGCATCGCCGCCGGTCGCTTCCTGCTCGGCCCAACCTTTCCAGGGGTGGGCCACCAGCGCGTTCTGGCGGTATGGCGCGAGAAATTCCACGAGCTCGCGCCGTTTTTTGTCGGTGAAGCTGGCGCAAACGCCGACATGCTGCAGCGTGCCGGAATCGTCGAAGAGTCCGAGCAGGAGCGAGCCGGCAGCGGTGCGCTCACCTTTTTTGTGCCAACGAAAGCCGGCAACCACACAATCGCACTCGCGCTCGTGCTTGATCTTGAGCATCACTCGCTTGTTGGGCTCATAGGTTCCCGAAGCCGGTTTGGCAATGACGCCATCGAGACCAGCGCCCTCGAAGCGACGAAACCAGTCCTGCGCCACGCCTAATTCGCTGGTTACGGGGGTGACGTGTATCGGCGGCGCCGCGGATGAAACCAGTGATTCGAGAATTCGGCGACGATCTCTGAAAGCCATGCCACGCACATCCCGGTCTCCCTCGGCAAGAATGTCGAACAACACGATTGATGCCGGGATCTCCTGTGAAAGAAGCTTTACCCGCGATGCAGCGGGATGGATGCGCAGCTGCAAGGCATCGAAGTCGAGCGCGTCGTCCTTCACGATGACGATTTCGCCGTCAACAACACAGCGAGCCGGCAACTGTGAACGGATCGGCTCAAGCAACTCCGGAAAGTAGCGGTTCAGCGATTTTTCGTCTCGGCTCTGGAGCAGGATCTCGTCTCGGTCGCGAAACACCAGGGCGCGGAATCCATCCCATTTCGGCTCGAAGATCCAGTTTGCGCCTGGGGGCAATTCATTGACCCGCTTGGCGAGCATCGGTAGGATTGGCGGATTCACAGGAAGATGCATAGTTAACTTTTAACAATTGGTTCGGGACGTTCCAAACGTTTCACGCGTTCCCTAAGCGGGTGCGTTCAAGCCGTACGATCGCTATGCGTCGTTCAAGCCATTCAAAGTCATCGGGCTCCCATCGTTCCATCGCTTCGCTAAATCCAGATGTTCCAGTCGTTCCAAACTTCAAAACGCTGCAACTATTTATTCAATCTCAAGCGGCACCGGCTGCTTAGATGGTGCGGGCGGCGATTTCGGCGAGGCGGTCCATTTGATCCAACTCGTCGGCGCAGGGCCGCAGAATGAATTCATCGACCCCCATGTCGGCCTGGCGCTTGATCGACTCTTCCACGGCGGTATCCGAAGCCGGCAATGTACTCAGGCGCCGCGCCGCAAGGTCGGGATTGTAGCCGTAGTTCGCGTTGATATAGCGGCTCGCATGATCCCGAGCGTTGGGACCGAGCGCATAATAAGTCGCGCCCACCCAACGCGGTTTTCCGGTGCGGCCCGCTTCTTGCCACGCGTCCTCGATCTGGTGCCATGTCTTGAGCAGGTTTTCCGGCTCGCCACCGCCCGGCGCCATGTAACCGTCGCCCCACTTGGCAATGCGCTGCACGATCGCGGGAACATAACCGCCGATCAGCAGTTCGGGACCGGTGGCGCGAGATGGCCGTGGCCCGATGGCTCCGATTTGATCTGACATTGCCGCACCGGACCACAGCCGTCGGAGGGTCGGCAACTGCTCTTCGGCGCGGCGGCCGCGGCGATGAAAGTCAAACCCTGTGGCAAGATAATCGTTGTCGCGCACGCCAATGCCGAAGCCGAGAGTGAGCCGGCCGCCTGAAAGCACATCGATCGTCGCGGCCTGACGGGCAAGCAACGTGGTTTCACGCGTCGGCCCAATCACGACGCTCGTCATCAAACCTACACGTTGGGTCGCTCCGGCGGCCATCGCCAGGACCGTAAGCGGCTCGAGTGACTGGGAAACCACCCGATCGGTGACCACGACACTCGAAAAGGGCCCGCGTTCCGCGCGGGTAATCCATTCGAGCATCACTGCGCCGGAAGCGGAGGATACTCGACTCGGTAAGCCTATGGCGATGCGCATCGTTCCTCCGTGGTCTGATTTGAATTTTAGGTTCTAGAACAAGTTTTGCTAGCTATTGTTAAAAGCCGAGGAAGAGGTAAACAAGCGGAATTTCCTCTCGCCGTATTCTCAATTACCCTTCTACCGCATTTCTTAACCCGGTTTCCGAGTGTTTAGCACTTGGACGTGTACAGCCGCACCTCGCATTACGTTATCTTGGATACAATTCTACACCGCTTGGCGTCAAGCTTGGCTCGAGTTGCCGCTGGAGAAATCATCCTTGTGCATGGCTGCGAAGCAATAAGGATAGTGCGCCATTGCCGTCGAGGCGCTTGGAAAGCGCCCGGCAAAATAGCAAGATGGGATGCGCCGAGAGTCTTGCAGGAAACAGGTAAGTTTGGGCGGAGGCTTTATGATTCCGATGATGAATACGTACGACACGATTCGCACGAGTTTGCACTTCAATAAATTCGTGGTCGGGGAGCTGCTTTTCGTCGAATACAAGTGCCCGATTGAACAGGAAGCCGCCGGCGTGTGGACGCCGATGGATTATTTTGTTCATGTGCTGAGCGGCAAAAAAACCTGGCGCACTACTGACGGAACTTGGATAGCAGAAAAGGGCCAAACTTTGTTTTTCAAGAAAGGCGCCGCCATCGTCTACCAGGATTTCAAGGACGATTTCTGCGTTTTGGTCTTTTTCGTTTCGGATAATTTCATCCGCGATGTTGTCAGAGAAGTTTCCGGTCAATTGAGCGGCCAACGCGATGCCAACGCGCTTCAAAAAGCCGCGATTCTAATCAATGGCGATGTGACTTTGGCCGCCTATTTTCAATCCATGCTGACCTATTTCACTGGGACGATAAAGCCGGCCGAAACTTTGTTGACGCTCAAGCTCAAGGAATTGATCGTGAGCATACTTTTGGGGGGCAGGAACCCCGAGCTCGCCGGTTACTTTCAATCGCTGCTCAAAAGCGATGCGCCTGTGCTGTCGCAAATCATGGAGGCGAATTTTCCTTACAACCTGTCGCTGGAAGATTTCGCAAGATTATCCCATCGCAGCCTGTCGACGTTCAAGCGCGACTTCCGCAAGTACTACAACCAGTCCCCGGGCAAGTGGCTATTGCAAAAGCGACTGGACTACTCAGCCGTGCTGTTAAAAAATCCCGCGCTCAACGTTTCGCAAGTCGCCTTGGATTGCGGCTTCGAAGACCTGTCGCATTTCAGCCGGGCGTTCAAAGAAAAATTCGGCACCTCCCCGGCGCATTACCGTAAAGAAACTTCACTGGTCGCGGCGTCTCGCAGCTTAGTGAAGCAGACCTCTTGCAGGCTGCTCAAAAAGATCCAGAGGCGAGCCGCGCGAAGATCGATAAGCGGAGGCGTGCTCTTGCACGTTGACGCACAGTCGGCCGAGAGCACGGAAGCCTATGGATTTTTAGCAGGCTCTCGCAGGTTGCTCAAAAGCCCAGATAGAAGGCGCGTGAGAATGGGGCGAGCGCATAGGCATACTCATGCACTACGTCGGAGTCCATCGGAGCGCAACGAAGCAGATGAGCCTTTTTCAGCAACCTGCATGGAAAGAGCCGCTCAGTCAAACATCTGGCCTCTCAAACAAAGCATCTTTCTCTGCCCCGCTTTATCTTCGGCAGCAGAATAAACCTTTAAGGAGGCAATTATGAACTATTCGAACGAATCCCAATGGACCGAGGTTGCTCACAGTTTGGGCCGCGAATTCGCCGCCCGCGCTGCTGCCCACGATGAGGAGGACACATTCGTCATTGGTAACTACGCGGAGCTGAAGGAGCGGGGGGTGTTCTCCGCGGCGGTTCCGCAAGAATTGGGTGGCGGCGGCGCCTCGCACCGTGAGATCTCAGACATGCTTCGCGTACTTGCCCAATACTGCGGCTCCACCGCGCTGGCGCTCTCGATGCACCAGCATCTCATCGCCGCCACAGTTTGGAAATACCGGCACGGTCAGGGCGGCGAGCCCTTGCTTAAGAAGGTCGCCGAAAGCCAGCTCGTGCTCGTCAGCACGGGCGCCGGCGATTGGTTAGAGTCCAACGGCTCGATGAGCAAAGCCGACGGGGGCTATGTCGTCAGCGCCCAAAAACACTTCGCCAGCCAGTCTGCGGTCGGGGACATGCTGGTCACGAGCGCGCCGTTCATGGACGAGGTGCTGCATTTTCCGGTGCCGATGAACGCGCCGGGAGTCACAGTCCTGAACAACTGGCGCGCGCTCGGCATGAGAGGCACCGGATCTCATACCGTCAAACTGGAAAACGTCTTCGTACCCGAGGCTGCCATCGCTCTGCGGCGGCCGCGCGGCGCCTATCACCCGGTTTGGAATGTTGTGCTAACAGTGGCGATGCCGCTGATCATGTCGGTCTATGTGGGCATCGCGCAGAAGGCGGCGGAGTTGTCCGTGAGCCATATCCGGCGGAAAAAAACCAGGAAGCCGCAGGTGCCCTCTTTGATCGGTGCAATGAACAACGATCTGGTGGCCGCTGAGATTCAGCTGAATGACATGCTGCGCATCGCCAACAATTACGAGTTTGAAGCCATCGACCGAAACGGCCATGACATTCTCGCGCGAAAGACCAACGTCGCCAACGCCGCCATAGGCGTTGTCACCAAGGCGATGGAAATCGTCGGCGGTGAGGGTTTGTACCGTGATTTCGGTTTGGAGCGGCTTTTCCGCGATATTCAAGGCGCGCGCTATCATCCGTTGCCGGAAGCTGAGCAGGTAAAGTTTTCGGGAGAGTATCTCTTACGCGACTGACGCATTGTCGCGCCCTGCCGAGACTTAGCGATATTGGCCGTTCAAATCGTTTCAGACGGTCAAACGGTTCAAGTCGTTCAATCCCCCTCCTTGATCTTCCCCGTATCAACGGCGGAGGAAACAGGTGGGGGCTGGAACGATTGGAACCGTTGGAACGAGTGCTTTTCATATGTACTGTCGCATTGCAACCCAAGAGGCTTGTTCTCTCGACGAATCTGCGTGAATAGCCCGACTAGGCGCCTGATCGGAGACTGCCATAAAGGCGCTCGGGGGTAATGAGAACCAGGTTTCTCTCTTCCTCACGCATCTGCCTGGCGAATTCCTCGTCCGTTCCTTTGGGGGCGCGGCCCATGGCCGTGTAGAGCTCCTTCAGCCGCTTGATATGCGCTGGCGTGTCTTGCCACGGCTCGATGGAGGTCGGGCCCTCGACGGTGACATAGCGCCGCGTGTCGAGCTTGATCACTGTGATCGTCGCCCGGCCCGTTCTCTGAATGTTCTTGATTTTTACCGTCCATCCGCGCGATGCAAACCCGACCTTACCATCCAATACGGCGGTCGAGACGACGGTCGACTGCGCACGGCCGTTGGGCATGACGCTGATCGCGACGCCGGTGTGATTTTCTTGCAATAAGGGGAGCGCTTCTTTCCATTCCATCTAAATCGTTCCTCCGAACATTGAAGTGTTGGGGGCCCTCAACCACGATGAACTCGGAACCTATAACGCTGCATGCGACAATCAGTCAAGCCGGATTGTGCGGCTGATTTTTTGGAAGCGATCGCTGCGGGGGGTGAGACATGATAATCGTAAATTTTTTCTGAACCTTACTTAGCGAGCAGTGCAGACTTCTCGAGAGAATCATCTATCCGGTCATCACAGGCGGTGTTGTAAACTTGTCCGTAAATCGTGAGTGGAATCGATTCTAATGAAGTAGTCGTCGAACCTAAAACTAATTTCCATAGAGTTTTCTGATGAAGCCGCTGTCTTCGATTTCTTTCAAGATCGACGGATCGATGAAGTCTCCGGGGTTGAGATTTTTCATCTGCGGCCGGGTTTTGGCGAGTTGATCGATGATGGTCTGAATTCCTTCACGGTCCGGATAAGGGACCCGGCGAATCAGTCGCTGCGACATCTCGTCGTAAGCCACTTGCACCAGGGAGAGATCGTCGAGCCGGGTATATTTTTTCAGCACGTTCAAAGCGACATCTTTGTTGGTTTTGAAGACATAGATTCCCTCGAGATAGGCCTTCATGAATCGGACGGTGACGTCGCGATTGGCCTGGATGAAGCTTTTTCGCGCGCCGAAACCATGCATCGAATAAGCCACGCCGAGCTGGCTCAGGTCGGCGACGATAGTCGAGCCCTGCCGCTGCGCCAGTGTCGCGAAGGGCTCGGACAAAACGACGGCGTCCACCGCTTTGTTTTGCAGCGCCAGAAACTCTTCCTGCTCGCCGCCCACCTGAATAATCGCCACGTCTTTGTCGGGAACCAGGCCCCAACGCGTTAGCGCATAGCGGATTGAGAAATCGCTGGCGCCGCCTAGCCGGGAAATACCGACCTTTTTTCCCTTTAGCATCTCGGGCTTTTTGATTTCCGGACTGCCGAGAATCTTGAACACGAAAGTATTGAGAGTCGCGGTGAGACCGACGAAGTCGCCGCCGCTGACATTAGCGTTGATGTTGGCGACGCCGGCGCTGGTGATGAACTGAATCTCACCGGCGAGAGCCGCCTGAACCGCGCGCGAGCTCACCGGCACAAAAAGAATTTCAGCGTCGACGCCGTGTTTCCGCGGCAGCTCGAGTTCCTTCATGATGTAAACCGGATCGAATTGGATGCCGATTGAGGTGTAGGCAGCGCGGATTCTGGGCAGGCTTTGCCCGAGCGCCTCTGCCGCGAATGCGACAACGAAAGCAAACCCGATCAGCAATCCTTTCACTTTCAACATGGTTCCTCCGTAATCCGTCAAACGATCGGGTATCACCGGCGCTCGCATGCGTCAAGACAATCATCTCTTATTGAGGATCGGGCTTCTCGTTAGTTGTTGGGCCTCCTTCGCTGCTCGAAAGATTCAGCGCCCGCAAGCGGCTTGATGGATGTGCGAAGCTTAAGACGATTGAGCGGCGACGCTGACCATCCAGCCGACGCCGAAGCGGTCGGAGAGCATGCCGAAACGGGGCGACCAAAAGGTCTTGGTCAGCGGCATCTGTACCTGCCCACCTTCAGCGAGAGCGGCGAAGATGCGATCCGCCTCAGCTTCATCCGCCACCGTAAGCGATAGAGAGAACCCTTGAAAAGAGGGTGCGCCTTCACATCGGCCGTCGGAGGCCATCACCATGGTATCGCCGATGCGCAGGCAAGTGTGCATGACCTTATCCTCGGAACCGGGTGGAATCATGCCCGGCTGTGGCGGTTCAGGGCTGTCTTTGAGACGCATGAGCATCAGGAGCTCGGCGCCGAGAGTCTTCTTGTAGAAGTCGATTGCTTCCTCGCACCTGCCAGCGAAAAATAAGTAGACTTGGACTTGCATGGCATCTCCTTTCTTTTTCCTCATTGCGCATTGCGAAACTTTTCGATGGTTTGATTCCTGTTGTTGTTGTTTGAAACTCTGCCCCGGCCATCAATTCCCAGGCGCAAGCGCGGGCGGTCCATGAGCGAAGTCGTACAGTTTAGTATGTTGACAAAGGCCGGGAGCGGCAAAGCTATCAGATTTTTTCAGCAACTTGTTTGCGGAGGCGCTCCTCTTGCTCCCTAAGCCCGGGCGTTAATTCGGCGCCAAAATCCTCCGCTTCGAACACCTGACGAATCTCAACTTCGGTGTCGTCGAATGGGGCGCGCTTGAGCCATTCGATCGCTTCGTCCTTCGATTTCACCTGCCAGATCCAAAAGCCGGCTATGAGATCTTTACTCTCGGCAAACGGCCCGTCGATTAAGATTCTTTTATCGCCTGAGAACTTGATGCGCGTAGCCTTGGAGCTCGGATGCAGCCCCTCGCCCGCGAGCAGCACACCGGCTTTCGCCAGTTCCTGATTGAATTTGCCCATCTCGGTAAGCATCTGTTCGCTCGGCATCATCCCCGCTTCCGATTCCTTGCTCGCCTTTACCAAAATCATAAAGCGCATTTTCGTGCCTCCTTTGTTTATCAGGTCCGGAACTGTTCAAGGGTATCAGCCCGGATTCTATCTACTTGACGAACGACGAGTCGCCAAATGGACATTCCGTCGCGACAAATTAAAACATTAGACATGCGCGAGTTCTGCCGGACGCCGTTGCCAACTCAAGACGTAATCTCCGACCTAAACGTGAATATCAACGTGCCACGTTCACAGAGTAGGATTGCGCATCCTGCGGCAGCAAAGCGGTCGCCCTCGCTACATCAGTGCGGGAAAAGATCTGGAAATGTTGCCGATCGATAAAGTCGTAATCGGCAGCAAGCCGGTAACCTGCGGATTCCATTTCCCGTCGGACTTCTTGTTTGGTCGTGCCATGGCCGAGCAAGCCGGAAAAAAACCCTTCGGCGTGAAAATCCAGGATCGCCACTTTGCCGTCAGATTTGAGGTAGCGTGCCAGTGACTGAAAGTATGCTACGCGATCTTCCATATGATGGTAGGTATCGCAGCTAAACACGAGATCCACAGGCTCAGGGAGTTTGGCGTCATCGGGTTCGGCGCGGATAGGCACGACATTCGTTACCCCTCGGGATTTCATTTCCTTCTCGATGATCGCCAAAGCGGTCTCGTCGATTTCAGCCGCATAAACTTTTCCTTGCGGTCCAACCGCTGCCGCCAGATACCAGGTGAAGTAACCGCCGCCCGCGCCCAGATCCGCCACTCGCGCTCCTGGTTGGATATCAAGCCTTTCAACCACCTGTTTAGGTTTTTGCCAGGCATCTCGGGCAGGATCATTCATGTGCCGATATCCCCAGTCGGCACAACCGGCAAGCCATAGGCTTACGATCAGTAATGCGCTTAAGCACCTGTTCGGAAAAGCCTTCATCGTCTCTCTTTTTTGTAAGGAGCCCACCAAAATAGACTATATCGAGCGCAAGCGGAGTTAAACTCCGGTGGAAGCTTTAACTGCCGGTCTTCCCACCAAAATTACCTGCATTGATGTGGAAAATGATCAGGGAGTTCCGACGATTTTATGGAGCGCCGGGATTTAAGATGCGCGATTGAGCGTGGTGCATTCATGCGGCCATCACCAAGCTGTGTTATAAATGCTGAAGTGGTTCATCCACGTTCACAAACCGGCTTTGGTAGATTTTTGACGCTCGGATGAAAGTAGAGAACCGTGAAAAAGACCGCCGAGAAAAAGAGCGAGTTGATGATCCCGAATACCACTGGAACTGGATCCGGAGACTGCAAGCTTGACGGCAGCATGGCGATGACACAGCTCCAGACGCCGATCACCCAAACCAGGCTGATATCTCCGGAAGACCGGCGCCGGATCATTCGCAGTATCAGGGAAATATTGAAGAGCGGCATGATAATGCCGCTGAGCATTCCAATCGACTTGAATTATCCGCATAGCTTTACGGATGGATCAGCTTGCATAGAGCTGATGCCGGTAGGTTCTCTATCGCGAAATCCTGATCTACGGCTTCCAACCCGTTTTGGCCAGCTGCTGCTCGGCCTGCAATGCGAACGTGAAATCGTAGGCTCGATTGTTGGGCACGGGTTGGCTGGCGTTTACCACTTGCCGGATGATATCGAGGTCATTTTTCTGCGCCTCGTCATCGACGGCGCCGTTGCGAGTAAAAGTGCCGATCAAGTCTTCATAAACACGGGTGGCTTGTTGTTGTGAAACACCGGCGAACTTCATCATCGCTGCGACAGTTCCTTCCTTGTCCTGGCGCATGTAACGCAAGGACTTCAAAGCGGCGCGCACAAAGCTGCTGATCATCTTGGGGTTTTCCTTGATTAGTTTGTCGGTGGTGGCCAATGTTCCCCAGGAATTCTTCACTTCGTTGCCGAAGAAGAACATCTCCCGCATGCCCTTGTCGAGACCGACATAGCGCTGCTCGACGCTGAGCACCGCCGCGTCCATGGTGCCCGCCAGTAATGCAGTCAATTGATTTCCCTGGCCGACGTCGAGATAGAGCGGATCCTTGTTTCCATCAAGCCCGTGTTTGTTGAGAATCTGCTTGAGCATGAAGGTCGCGATCGCCGCCACGCCGGTTGTGGCGATCCGTTTGCCCTTGAGATCTTTCGGATTTGTTAGATCGGGACGGGTCAGGAGCCATTGCAGAACACGATCGTTGGTAGCCAGCACCACCTTGAGAGGCGCATTGGCACGAGCGATGCTCACCAGAGCGCTCGAACCCGCCCCGGTAAACTGAACATCCTCGCTGAGCATGGCCTGGATGCTGGTGGTCGGGGCGATATAAATCACCCGCAGGTCGATGCCCTCCTCTCTCATGTAGCCCTTCTGCTGGGCGATCGGATAGATCACCATTTGAAAACTCTTGGCGGGTATTGCCACATTGACGACCTGGAGCGACTGAGCGGCGGCCGGCTCCGAGTCGAAGGACATTATCGAACAAGACTACAGCGACAACGAGGCACCGGGCCAAAACCCTCGTCAAATTCACCGACTTTTTCATTCAATACTCCCGATTGCCACCCGCTCTCGCCGATGAGAGAGCGGGTGGTAGAAAGGATGACCTACGATTCTGAGACGCGACTCAATTTAGCGGATAGAGCCGCTTTGGATTATCGAAGAAGATCTTGTCGGTGAGCGCGCGTGGAATATCTTCCCGGGCGCGCATCGCCGCCACCAGCTGGCGCTCCTCGGAAGGATCCTGATGTCCGTAGTCCGAGCCAATCAGGAGATGATCCTCGCCGGTATATTGAGCGATATAGCTGACGTCCTCATCCGCTTCGCAGGCAACGAAGATCCGATACTCGCGAAACATGTCCTGGTCCGAGGAGAATTTCCATTTTTCGCGGAATAATCTTTTGATGATGTGCAGCATGAACGGCACCCACCCGGCGGATGCTTCGATGAAGCCAAATTTCAGGCGCGGAAACTGCTCGGGAATCTTGTTGGCAATCAGGTCACGAAACGCGAATAGCGGCTGCACACGGCTATGGCCGAAGGTATGATTGCGTTCGACATCGAAGAGGTTCAAAAACAGCGGGCACCCCGCGCCGGTATGGATCAATACCGGCAGATCCGTATCGCTCGCCGCCTGATAAATCGGGTTGAAGTAAGGATTGTCGAGGGTCCTGTACCCTTCGATACCGCGGAAGAAAACTCCCACAGCGCCATTATCTTTGCCCCATTTGATTTCCTTCACCGACTCTTCTACCGAGTGGAGCGGCGGCACCACCACCCAGCTCATGCGCCCGCCGGATTTGGCGCATGCCTGCGCGAGAAACCGGTTGTAAGCGCGAGCCATCGCCACGTCCAAGGCTGTATCGTCAGTGATGTAGATCAGAAACAATGTCGGATATACTACCTGCTTGTCGACGCCGAGCTTGTCCATGTCCTTGAGCCGGCCCGGAATATCGGTCATCTCCCGATAAGCCAAATGGATATCGCCACGGGATGATTCCAACTTCGACGCCGACGGGGTAATCAAACGGAAACTACCCTTGCCATTGGGCTTGGGAAAGATATTGCCGTCGATCAGCCAGAAAGCATTACGCGGCCCGTATAATGTATCTTCCGGAGCTTTGAGCAGCACCGGCCGTCGATGGTACATGTCCTTGTCGAGAAAGGTCCACATCGCTTCGGACTCTGAGATATGAGTATCGGCATCGATGATACCTGGCATGAGTGACCTCCTTCTGTAATTGTCTAATATGTAGCTGGTAAAAACTTTTGTTCAACCGCTACGGCCAATGTTAATCCGTTCAACCGCGCCTACGTCGCTATTCAAACGTTCAATGGTTCAACGTCAGACAGCGCGCCTACTTTTTGTCGTTGACCGTTGATTAGGCGCGTACTGTGCGCCGGTTGAACTGTTGAACGGCTATTTATCATATCCGTAGCGCTCCCGGGATAATCCACTCCGAAGCAATCTGCTGCGCGCCGCCTGGAATGTTCGGCGCAATTTGCGCAAACAGTTTTTGCAAATGCTTGAAGTCCACGGTAAGGCGATCATCCATGCAAATTAAATATTCGTCGAACGTCTTCGCGGCCAATTCCGGCGAGTGCCCGAAGCGGGTTTGTAAAAGGCTCAGGGTATCGTCTCTATGAGTGCGCAAATACCGGATGCCTTCGCGATGTGCCTGGACAAATCGAGAGAAGTCGTCGGCGCGCTCTCGTGATAGTGAAGCCGTCGTTTCCATCGTTATCGGCAGCGGGTCATCAACGATATCGGACCCTTCGTTAAGCCTTACGAATCCCTCCTCCTCTGCAATGAATGCGTACGGGCGCGGCAGCCAGGCGCCTTGAACTTGGCCTCCTAACAGAAGCCGGAAAGCATCCTGGTCGCCTTCGGTAAACTGAAGAGTCAGATCCTTACCGAGTGTTAGGCCGGCTCTTTCTTCCAACAATCGTCCAAACGGCACGCCCCGGGCAGGACCTTCCCGGCAGGTGATCGTTTTGTTTTTCAGTTCACTAATCGTCTTGATTCCCTGAGTTGTCATTAGGTAATAGCTACAGCTATTCATGACACAACCCAACAGTCGGGTCTTTTTAGTATCGAGAAAATGCTGCAGCGAGGCGCGGCCCACTACCATTGAAATATGAGCGGCGCCGCTTTCGAGTTGCTGATAGCGCGCCTCCGTGCCTTGCACATGACGCCATGAAACATCCAGTCCATATTTTTCATAGATGCCGGCATCGATGGACAGGTAGCCGGAGGGGTCGCGCGCAAACTTGCCCTCGGTTCCTTCAAGGTGTCCATACATGACATTGAGCTTTGCGAGTTCCATGCGAGCTCTCCTGTGCCGGTGATTTCACCTTTCTATATTACGGATGGATGCGGCAGACAAATAAATTGCGGACAAGTCCCACATTGACAGCGCGCTTGGCGCGGGAATAGAGTCGCGGGAAAAGCAAGTGCAGTTAAACTACCTGCCAAAAAAAGGAGGTCATCATGGAGACGAGGGACGTTTTCGCGTTAGCGAAGGAAAGAAAAAAGGGACAGCGGCGCCTGGATCTTTTTCGCAGGGACAATCTAGAAACGTGGATCCTATATTTCCCTCCAGGAGATGTACAGAGGATGCACAATCATCCATCGGATCGAACTTATTACGTCCTCAGCGGCCGCGGCGTGATGAAGGGGCTCAAAGAAACGCATGAGCTTTCTCCGGGTCAGATCATCAGCATACCCGCCCACGAATACTATGAAGGATCCAACCCGCACGATGAGCCGATGATTCTCCTGGGCAACAGTCACAAAGCAACGCCTGAGGATGTTGCCAAGGCCGGCGGCCAACGCAACGAAATCGATGACAAGACCGGCAAGCGAATAATTTATCAGCACGGCGGCGGCAGAGATGAGGGAGTGCTGGCCGACTGAGCCGATTAGCCGATTACGCTTGTACAGAAGTCCGGCGGGGTGATTCCCGCCGGACTTTTTATTTTGTAGTGAGCGACGTCTACAAGCGAAGTTTAGATACATATTTCGTATGGGAATTGAGCTGCAAGCATTTCGCGAATAAGCGATGACGCTTGTAGGATTACATCTGCCTCCGGGGATTCCGACAACACCATTTAACACGACCTTAACCCCCGCCGAGAACAGCTCTGGGTGCCATAGCCCGGATGCTATCTAAGGCGAACTTCGAGTTAGGATTTTTTAGCAATTATGCTATCATTCTTTCGCTCACCCAAATGAACAGCAAACCCATCGACTTAACCGAGGTTTCGTCGTCCACTTCCTGGTTCTCAACTGTGCTAACCAAGAGACGGCTCAAGGTATGGTTATGGCTCGCGCTTTCATTGCTGTTGCTGGCTGCCGGCATAGTCATCGAGTTTAAGACTTCGATCGTTCAGGCGTGGATTTTTACCCGCACCAACGAACGGCTCTCCTTTGAGCTGGCGCCAGGAGCGGCGTCAAGTATCGCGTTTCCTGCCCCGGCGCCGTTCGACGATCGTCGTGGTTATTCGAAGTTGGCTGATTTTCAGAGCCGGCTTCTATCTCAAGGTTTCCAGGTCAGCCAACAGGCAAGACAATCAGAGACCATGGTCAATCTAATCAGCCAAGGCATTTCGCCGCCGTATACCGAGCCGCCGGAGACCGGCATCGACATACGCGGCGCCGCCGGCGTACCGCTCTTTCGCCATGCGCAATCCGAATTCCTGTTCGAGAAAATCGATAACATTCCGCCGGTACTGGTTAAAACCCTGCTTTTTCTCGAGGATCGCGATCTCGACAGTCCTAATTTTTCGCGTCAAAACCCCGCGGTCGAATGGGACCGCTTCTTCAAAGCGGCTTTGCTCTATCTGGGTTCGAAACTCTACCTGGATGTTCCAGTCCAAGGTGGCAGCACGTTAGCGGTGCAGTTGGAGAAGTTCCGTCATTCGGCGCACGGCCGCACGGATTCGCCGCTGGATAAATTCCGGCAAATCGTCGGCGCCAGCCTGAAGGCTTACCGCGCCGGCCCCAACACCCGCGCCTGGAGAGACCGAATTATTGTTGATTATTTCAATACCGTTCCGCTCGCCGCGGCACCCGGTTACGGTGAGATCCATGGCTTGGGAGAAGGGCTTTACGCCTGGTTCGGCATGCAGCTCGCAGATGCTGTCCGCGCGCTCCGGACCCCCGGGATCACTATTCCCAAGGTGCGCGTCTATAAGCATGTTTTGACGTTGCTCATCTCGGTACGGGCGCCGTCGGTATTCCTGGTCGAGGAACGGGGATCGCTCGAGCACAAAGTGAACCAGTTTACTCAGTTGCTCGCGCGCGAGGGGATCATTGACGACGACTTTGCCGCTGCCGTTCAAGAGACGCCGATACAGTTCTTGTCCCATGGTCCCGTACCGCCCCAGCCTTCTTCCGGCCGAAACAAGGCGGCCAATGCGATACGGATGACGATGACGGAGCTGTTGGGCGTTACTAATCTATACGATCTGAACCGCTTGCATGTCGAGGTCGAGAGCACCATCGATGTTCCATTGCAGAAAAAAGTTGTTGAATTTCTGCAATCTCTTACGCTTCCGGAGACGATCAAGGCCTACGGGTTGAACGGTGAGCGGCTGTTGGAGAATTCCGACCCGAAACGGGTCATCTATTCTTTCCTTTTGATCGAACCGACGCGGCAAGGGAACTTCGTAAGGGTGCAGGCCGATAACCTGGCCGCGCCTTTCGACTTCAACAAAAGCGTCAAACTGGAATTGGGAAGCACGGCCAAGCTGCGAACTTTGACACATTACCTCGAGCTGATGGCCGAACTCCACAAAGAGCTTTCTCCGCTGGATCAAAAAGAGCGAGCCCAAAGAATGCGCCAGGCTCGTGACCCACTCACCAGTTGGGCCATTGAAACGTTAAAGACTGAACCCAGCATCGCCCTACAGCCGTTTCTTGAGCGCGCCATGGAGCGCCGCTATTCCGCCAGCCCCTTTGAAGCATTCTTCACTGGCGGCGGTTTGCACCATTTCGAGAACTTCGACCGCGATGATAACGGCAAGATTTTGCTGCTGCGCGACGCCTTCAGGAACTCCACCAATCTCGTCTTCATTCGCCTCATGCGGGACGTGGTGAGCTATCACCGGGCGCGCCTTGGTTACAACGCCGATGCCGTGCTCAGCGATCCGGATAACAAGGACCGTCAGGCGATGTTGGCGAGGATTGCCGAAGAAGAATCCCGCGCTGCTTTGCGCCGCGCCTATCAAAATTTTCGCGCTCAAACTCCGGAACAGATTACCGCCCGATTGCTAGGGAACAAACGAAATGCCGAACGGCGTCTGGCGATCCTGTTCTTTGCCTGGCGCATCGGCGCAGATGAGCAAGCGCTGGCGTCATGGCTGGCGCAGAACCAACATCAGGCGACCGGCGAAGTCGTCGGCAAGCTGTTCCGGGCTTATCGCAATCCGCGGCTGACGTTGGTCGATTACGCTTACCTGTTATCGTTGCATCCGCTGGATCTCTGGTGCGCTAGCGAGTTCCGCAGCAACTCTAATCTTTCCTGGGAAGAGCTCTACAATAAAAGCGCTGAGGCCCGGCGCACCGGATCGGCTTGGCTGCTCACGCCGCGCAACCGCAAGGCGCAGGATCTCCGGCTGAGAATACGTTTTGAGCGCGACGCGTTCGCGCGCATGACTCCTTACTGGCAGCGGCTCGGCTTTCCATTCAAAACGATGGTGCCCTCCTATGCCACGGCCTTAGGCAACTCCTCGGATCGGCCGGTGGCGTTGGCGGAACTGATCGGCATTCTGGTGAACGATGGGCAACGCAAGCGCAGCCTCAGCCTGAACAAGATTCACTTTGCCCGCAGCACCCCTTATGAAACCCTGATGGAACTAGAGCCGCGAATCGGCGTACAGGTGCTGGCCCCGGAGGTAGCTCGTAGCGTCAGAAAGGCGATGGCCGATGTGGTCGAGCACGGCACGGCACGGCGTCTCAATGGAGTTTTCAGGCTGGCCGACGGCCAGCTGCTCACGGTTGGCGGTAAAACCGGATCAGGCGACAACAAGTACGAAACCTTCAACCGTTACGGCGGCGTGATTTCTTCGCGGGCAACCAATCGTACCGCGGCTTTTGTCTTTTACATCGGCGACCGCTACTTCGGCGTGATCACCGCTTACGTGCAGGGACGCGAGGCCGCCGACTATCGCTTTACCAGCGCATTACCGGTCACGTTGATGAAAATTCTTGCGCCGACCCTGACAGCCAATATCGACGCAACTACAACCCGAACTTCCGACAATCCTGGAAATGGCATCAAAGCAAATGCTACGCCGCATAAGATCAGCTTTGATGGTCCCAGCCTGATTCCGGCGCCCGTAAGCGTCGCCCATTAGCACATCTCACAGATGGCGCGAGCACGATGCTTACGCGTATGTCAATGAGCATCGTTTAGTGGAGGGCGAGAGCCACCGTTGCTGCTGTCACAGGCTGTATAAAAGCACTTGATCATTCCTCCATCAGCCTCTGACTTCGGCCAGCTCCAGCGAGGCCCGATCTAACCTATCCGCATCCATATTCCTTAATCTTCCTTGCAAATCGTGCTGCTGCGAGGATAGAAGTAATCAGAATTACGGAGTGACCAAACATCGGCTGTTTTTGGCCGCGTTGTCGCTGTGCTTCTTTCGATGCCGCTGCTACTGCCGATTCAGCTCCAGCAAGAAAACCGCGCCTTGACTAAGACCTGTGAGTCGCTCTTAATCAACAGTTAACGAGCCATCGCAATGCACTGCCTTCGTTGCCGGCAAGAAAATCCCGTCGGGGTGAAGTTCTGCGGCGAATGTGGCGCCCGACTTGAGGCGCTATGCTCTTCCTGTAAAGCTTCAAATCCCCCGACAAACAAATTTTGCGGCCAGTGTGGAGCGACGCTCGGTCAAGTCGTCGCATCGAATTTCACCTCGCTTCAGGCGTACACGCCCAAGCACCTCGCCGAAAAAATCCTCACTTCCAAAAGCGCGCTCGAAGGTGAGCGCAAACACGTCACGATTCTTTTTGCTGACATCAAGGGTTCTATGGAGCTGCTGGCCGACCGTGATCCTGAGGAAGCGCGGAAGCTTCTCGATCCCGTCCTTGAGCATATGATCGACGCCGTCCATCGTTATGAAGGCACCGTCAATCAAGTCATGGGCGACGGCATCATGGCTCTGTTCGGTGCGCCGCTTGCCCATGAAGATCACGCGGTGCGCGCGTGCTATGCGGCGCTCAAGATGCAGGAGTCGGTAAAGCATTACGCTGAAGGAGTCAGACGGAGCGAGGGAATACCCATTCAGATAAGAGTGGGTTTGAACTCTGGAGAGGTAGTCGTGCGCTCGATCGGAAGCGATCTCAAGATGGATTACACGGCAGTGGGGCAGACGACCCATCTGGCTGCACGCATGGAGCAGATGGCCATGCCAGGATCGATCCTGATGAGTGCCAATATTCTTCGTCTAGCGGAAGGCTATGTCCAGGTAAAGCCTCTTGGCCCGGTTAACGTGAAGGGAATGAGCGAATCCGTCGACGTCTATGAGGTCACGGGCGCAGGGAGCGCGCGGACGCGGCTCCAGGCCGCGACTGGTCGAGGTCTTACTCGGTTTATTGGGCGGGATGTCGAGACCGAGCAGCTTCGCAAAGCCTTGGAGCAGGCGCGGAAGGGACATGGTCAAGTTGTCGCCGTGATGGGCGAGCCTGGAGTTGGAAAGTCTCGGCTGTTTTATGAGTTCATGCATTCGCACCGCACTGAGGGATGCTTGATCATTGAATCCGGGTCGGTTTCTTATGGCAAAGCTACTCCGTACCTGCCGGTCATCGATCTTGCTGAAGGCGTATTTCAAAATTCACGACCGCGACACTCAGCGCGATGCGCGCGAGAAAGTCACCGGTAAGCTACTGACGTTGGACAAGACTCTGGAGCCCGCTATGCCGGCGTTGCTGTCGCTCTTAGATGTCGCCGCAGAAGATCAGCAATGGCAGACCCTGGACCCACTGCAGCGCCGCCAGCGTACCTTGGATGCGGTCAAACGCTTGTTTTTACGCGAGAGCCACGTGCAACCTTTGATTTTGGTCTTCGAGGATCTCCACTGGATCGATTCGGAGACTCAATCGTTCTTGGATAGCTTGATCGATAGCTTGCCCACTGCGCCGCTTCTCCTGCTGGTTAACTACCGGCCAGAATACCAGCACGGCTGGGGTAGCAAAACTTACTATCACCAGCTGCGGATTGATCCCTTAGCTGCCGATAGCGCACAGCAACTACTCGAGGCTGTTTTGGGAGAGGACGCAAGCTTGCCGCCGTTGAAGGAGGTCTTGATCGAGCGCACCGAGGGCAATCCGTTTTTCCTTGAGGAGAGCGTTAGGACGCTGATCGAAACAAGGGTTCTGGTCGGGGAATCAGGCAGATATCGTTTTGTCGGTTCGTTGGAGATTGCGCGGGTGCCAGCGACGGTCCACGCCATGTTAGCTGCTCGTATCGATCGGCTTGGCTTCGAAGAGAAACATCTGCTTCAGTCGGCGGCAGTAATCGGCAAGGATGTGCCGTTTGTCCTGCTGCACGCGATTGCCGATCTGTCGGAAGAAGAACTTCGGCGCGACCTCGGTCATCTGCAAGCCGCGGAGTTTGTTTACGAGACGCGCTTGTTTCCCGATCTCGAATACACATTCAAGCATGCGCTGACACACGAGGTCGCTTACGGAAGTATTTTACAGGAACGTCGCCGCGCGCTGCACGCCAGAATCGTCGAAGCAATCGAACAGCTCTATCAAGATCGGTTGATCGAGCAGGTTGAGTTGCTCGCGCACCATGCTTTCCAGGGCGAGCTGTGGGAAAAGGCAGTCGACGTACCTACGCCAAACAGGCGCCAAAGCGGCGGATCGCTCAGCTCATCGCGAAGCGGTCAGTTACTTCGAGCGAGCACTGGAAGCCCTCAAGCATCTGCCTGAAAATCGTCAGACGATCGAACAAGCCATCGATATTCGTCTCGACATGCGTAGCTCGCTCCAACCGCTTGGGGAACAAGCTAAAATTTTAGAACGCATGCGTGAGGCGGAAGTGCTCGCTGAGGCTTTTGATGACCAACATCGGCTCGGGCAAGTCTCGGCCTATCTGAGCGGTTACTTTATTCAGGCGGGGGATGAGCCAAGTCAGGCGATCGAAAACGGACAACGAGCCCTCGCGATCGCCCGGGCAACGGGAAATTTTGATCTCCAGATTCAAGCAAATCACTTCCTTGGCGCGGCCCATCGCATGATAGGCGACTATGATCGCGCGATGAATCATTTCAGAAGTAATGTCGAGTCCCTGGTAGGCGATCAGATTTACGAGCGTTTCGGCTTAGTGTTTCTTGCCTCGGTTGGGGCGCGTTATCAATTGGTTTTGCTCCTTTCCGACCGCGGCGAGTTTACCGAAGCAACCACTCATGGGAACGAAGTGATTCGCATTGCGGAACTGGCGAATCATCCGTACAACCTCTACACGGCATATTACGCTGTGGGTTATTTGGACCTGGCAAAAGGCGCTATCGGTGAGGCGATAGGTGCACTCGAGCATAGTCTAGAAATTTGTCGATTATGGGACATTCGGCAGAATCTTACCCGGGTGGCGGTTACTCTCGGTTGTGCATACGCTGTTGCAGGTCGAGTTGGCGAGGCTCTGCCACTTTTGGACTTGGCGAACCAGCGGATTAGGCTAACCTCGACCCGTGTAGAGTTAGCCCAGGGTTATCTTTTAATTGGCAAGTTAGAAGAGGCCGCTTCGATCGCCAGCCACGCCCTTGATATTTTCCGACACCACGCGGAACCGGCGCGTGAAGCAGGGGCACTCTATGTCCTCGGTGAAATCGCGCGGGTTGGTACTCCAACCGATTTTGCGAAGGCGGAAGAAACTTATCAACGAGCGGTCGCTCTAGCCGAAGGGCTTAGAATGCGTCCGCTTCTCGCTCACTGTCACGGCGGTCTTGGAAAACTTTATCGGGGAACCGGTGATAATGAAAAAGCTAAGCTTCATCTCAGCAACGCGGTCGCAATGATGCGCGAGATGGAAATGGGATTGTGGTTGGAAAGGGCGGAAGCGGAACTCAAGGAATTGAGTTGATGCGTTGCGCGCAGTGTCAGCACGACAATCCGACGGGGGCCAAGTTCTGCTTGGAGTGTGGGACTCGTTTTGCCCTCAGCTGCACTAACTGCGGCACCGAGCTTCCCGCGGGTGCCAAGTTCTGTCTTGAATGTGGGCAAGCATTGGAAGCTCAAGCCGCCGTCATTCAACCGCGCTTTGCTTCACCTGAAACTTACACGCCTAAGCATCTGGCGGAGAAGATTCTCACTTCCAAAAGCGCGCTCGAAGGCGAGCGCAAACACGTCACGATTCTTTTTGCTGACATCAAGGGTTCTATGGAGCTGCTGGCCGACCGTGATCCCGAGGAAGCGCGGAAGCTTCTCGATCCCGTCCTTGAGCATATGATCGACGCCGTCCATCGTTATGAAGGCACCGTCAATCAAGTCATGGGCGACGGCATCATGGCTCTGTTCGGTGCGCCGCTCGCCCATGAAGATCACGCGGTGCGCGCCTGCTATGCGGCGCTCAAGATGCAGGAGTCAGTGAAGCATTACGCTGAGGGAGTAAGACGGACCGAGGGTATTCCCATTCAGATAAGAGTGGGTCTGAACTCTGGAGAGGTTGTAGTGCGGTCCATCGGCAGTGACCTCAAGATGGACTACACCGCAGTCGGTCAGACCACCCATCTAGCGGCGCGCATGGAGCAGATCGCAATACCAGGATCCATCTTGATGAGCGCTGACACCCTACAACTGGCCGAAGGCTACGTGCAGGTGAAGCCGCTCGGTCCGGTCACCATGAAGGGAATGACTGACGCCGTTGAGATTTATGAAATTACCAGCGCTGGTGTTGCGCGCTCTCGCCTGCAAGCGGCAACGAGTCGCGGACTTACTCGATTTGTCGGACGTGATGCTGAAACCGAGCAGCTTCGAAAAGCGCTTGAACAAGCACGAGCAGGCCATGGTCAGGTAGTCGGTGTAGTCGGAGAAGCTGGTGTTGGTAAGTCACGTCTGTTCTTCGAGTTCATCCATTCGCATCGAACCCAAGGATGGCTGATCCTCGAAAGCGGCTCGGTCTCCTACGGCAAAGCCACCGCTTATCTGCCCGTGATCGACCTGCTCAAGGGCTACTTCGATATCCAGGATCGAGACGATGCGCGGAAAATCCGTGAAAAGGTCACCGGCAAACTGCTCACTTTGGATAAGACTTTGGAGTCTACTCTGCCCGCCGTTCTCTCGCTCTTAGATCGTGCCCGTCAACGATGCAGAGTGGGAGACATCGGATCCTCCCCAGCGTCGCCAGCGTACGCTGGAATCAATCAAGCGTTTGCTTCTGCGCGAGAGCCAGGTCCAGCCTCTGCTGCTTGTTTTCGAAGATCTCCACTGGATCGACTCCGAGACCCAAGCCTTTCTCGACAGCCTGATCGAAACTCTTCCTACTGTGCGACTTCTCCTTCTTGTTAATTACCGGCTCGAATACCAACATGCTTGGGGAAACAAAACATATTACACGCAGCTTCGAGTTGATCCGCTCCCGGCTCAAAACGCCGACGAATTCCTAGCAGCTCTGTTGGGAGACCATGCAGCGCTTCAGCCGCTAAAGCAGATATTGCTCAACCGAACCGAAGGGAATCCGTTTTTCTTAGAAGAAAGTGTCAGGGCGCTTGTCGAAACAAAATTCTTAGTGGGCGAGCGAGGGAGTTATCTGCTGGAAAAAACACTGGAAGGCACACAGGTGCCGGCGACGGTGCAAGCGGTGTTGGCTGCTCGGATCGATAGACTTCCGCCGGAGGAGAAGCGGCTTCTCCAGTCCGCCGCCGTTGTTGGAAAGGATATTCCCTTTGTGCTGCTCCAAGCCATCGCGGATCAGTCTGCAGAAGAACTTCGCCGGAGCCTCAGTCGGCTTCAAGCCGCGGAGTTCCTCTACGAGACCAGTCTATTTCCTGATCTGGAATACACTTTCAAACATGCGCTCACTCACGAAGTGGCTTACGGAAGCCTCTTGCAGGAGCGGCGCCGCGCCCTTCACGCGAAGATCGTCGAATCTATCGAGCAGCTCTATCCTGATCGCCTGAGCGAGCACGTGGAGCTGCTTGCCCACCACGCTTCACGCGGCGAGCTATGGGAGAAGGCCGTAGAATATTTGCATCAGGCCGGCAAGAAAGCGGCAAGCCGTTCTGCCAGTCACGAAGCAATCGCGTACTTCGAGCAGGCATTGACCGCCGTCGGTCATCTACCGGACAATCGCCAGACAATCGAACGAGCTATTCACATCCGAGTCGAGCTAGGGCCACTGTTGATTGTCACTCTAAGCTTTGCGGCAATCGAAGTCGAAGAAAACTACAAGAAGGCCCGCGAACTCTGCGACAGGATCGGGAACACAGCGAACCTTTTCCCGATATTGTGGGGACTTGCCAGGATGCACGATAGCCGCGGGGAGCTAAGGAGGGGACAGAACCTAGGAGAGCAACTCCTGCATCTCGCACAGGAAGCAGGCGATTCTGCGTTGTTACTCGAAGCTCACCACGAACTCTGGGCCAACTTGTCTATCCAAGGTGAGTTGGTTTCTGCCCGGTTGCACATCGAGCAAGGCTTCGCGCTCTACGATCGCCAAAAACACAGGCACCATGCCTTTCTGTACGGGGGTCATGATCCTGCAGTATGCTGCACCTTTCATTCGGCTGAAGTGCTCTGGCTGCTTGGTTATCCAGACCAAGCACTGCAAAAAAGCCATGACTCGGTGGAATTGGCTCGCGAGCTAGCTCACCCGGCCACGGTGTCTTTTGCTTTGGCGTTTGCCGCCTGGTTCCACCAGGACCGCGGTGAGGGACAGGCAGTTCAAGAGCGAGTGGAAGAGGGCATACGGCTGGCGACGGAAAAGGGGTTCGCACTTGGGCGGGCGAACGTCAGGTTCCTTGAAGGATGGCTGGTGGCCGAGGGTGGTCAATGGCAACAGGGCATAGCGCAGATGTCTAACTTTTTGATCGAGCGAGGGAGAGCTTCCGGACGGTGGATGGCGCGTTGTGCTGCTTTGCTGGCTGACACCTATAGAAAATCAGGGCAGCCCGCCGAAGGACTCGAGGTTCTGAACAATGCATTAGCGCGAGTGGACCGGACCGACTACCGTTACTATGAAGCTGAGCTGCATCGCCGTCAAAGGCGAACTATTGCTGATGGAAAGCGTGCCGGCCACAGTACAGGCCGAAGCGAGCTTTCAAAACGCATTGACAGTTGCGCGCCGGCCAGAGCGCTAAATCATGGGAATTGCGCGCGGCGATGAGCTTGAGTCGCCTGTGGCAGAGACAAGGCAAGCGGGACGAGGCGCGGAAACTTCTTGCGGAAATTTACGGCTGGTTCACGGAAGGCTTTGACACAGCAGATTTGAAAGATGCAAAGGCACTGCTTGATGAACTTACGTGATGAAGGAGTGGACGAGCAATTTTAGATTTTCCGATTTTGGATTTTAGATTGGGAGAAACTATGAATCGAAGGCTTATGATCGTTCTGTCGCCCGCTATCGTAATGACGGTTCTTCTATTTACTGTCCCACTCTTTGCTGCGTCCGCGCCGCACAAAGCCATCTTTACCTTCGGCGGTCTCAACGAGCGCAGCGGTGTGCTGTTCGTCGCCCGCGACGCCGGCATATTTCAGAAACATGGGCTCGATGCCACCGTGGTGAACGTTCGCAACGCCGCCGTTGGCATGTCGGCCCTGGCTTCGGGCGAAACACAGTTTCATGTGGGTTCCGCTACCGGCTCTTCGATCGGCGCCATGGCCGGCGGAGTCGATTTGGCGTTCATTGCCGGTCTCATCAACAAACTTGACGGCACCTTCGTCGTCGCGCCGAAGATTCGCGCGCCGGAGGATCTCAAAGGCAAAAGAATCGGCGTGCAGAGCATCGGCGGTGGCGTCTGGATGTTTACGATGCTGGCATTCGAAAAATGGGGGCTCAACCCTGAGCGTGACAACATTCAGTTTAGAGTGCTTGGCGATCAGTCGGTAATTGCCCAGGCGATAACCCAAGGAATCGTCGACGGCGCTTATCTGGGCTATACGTTTGGCACGCAGATGGAACGCCAGGGCTACCGGATATTGGCCGATCTGGCCACAATCGGCGTGCCCTATCAGGGTCTTGGCGTCATGGCCAAGCGTAGTCTCGTCGATCGTACGCCGGAAGTTGCCGAGAAAGCTTTGCGAGCAATGGTGGAGTCCATTGGCTTCATCAACAATCCTGCGAACAGAGCGTTGGTTCTAAAAAGCTTGAGCAAGGAACTGCGCCTGTCGAAACCTGAGGATGCCCAGGCCGGCTACGAAGTGATGCGCACCCTTTATGACCGGCGTATCTATCCCAATGCCGAGGGGCTGCGAAATGTAATCCGCTTGCTGGGTAACAGCAGCGAGCAACTGAGGAAAGTAAAAGTGGATAATATCGTCGATGATCGGATCGTCCGCAAACTTGAAAAAGAGGGGCTCTTCTAAAACGGAATAATGGAGTGGTGGAGTCATGGAGTGATGCGCTAAAACCAATATTCCAATACTCCAGTAATCCGACCCTCCTTGACCGAAACTTGACGCTTTGAGGGGCGCGGTGATACAGCTTCAATAGAGACCATCAGAACTGAATACCAATCAGGTTACACACAAGGAGGGACGTTATGGCTGGTAATGGTGATAATGCGGGATTCGAAGTAATCATCTCTTCCGACTCTCATGTAATGGAGCCGTCTGAGATCTTGGTCGAGCGGGTACCGAATGGTTTCAAAGACCAGGCGCCGCGTTTTCCCCAGTTGAAACTCGGTGAGAGTTTTCAAACTCATCCCGGAGGTTCGGATCCGACGCACCGAATCACCGAAATGGAAACCGACGGCGTCAGCGCTGAAATCTTGTACCCGACGTATCTTCTGCCGCACTTTGCTATGGACGACGCCAAGCTGCAGGCCGCCTGTTTTCGCGCCTACAATGATTGGCTGATCGAATATTGCAGCGCATCGCCCAAGCGTTTGCTCGGCATCGCGGCCATTTCGGTTTACGATATTGACGAAGCGGTGAAAGAGCTTGAACGCTGCGCCAAAGCGGGCGTGAAGGGTTCGATCATCTGGCAAGCGCCGCATCCTGACCTGCCGTTTCATTCCGAGCACTACAATAAATTCTGGGACGCGTCTCAGGCATCTGGATTTGCCGGTTCACCTGCACATTCTCACCGGGCACGGCTACCACAAGGAGTCGGTGTTCGGCAACAAAAGAACCGGCGTCGAGGCCTACCGCGGCAGCGTCAATTTAAAGCTCAAAGAGATCATCGACGCCTTCTTTGAATTGATCTTCTACGGCGTGCTGGAGCGTTATCCCAAGCTTCAAGTTCGTCAGCGTAGAAAATGAAATCGGCTGGATGCCCTTCATGCTGCAGCAGTGGGACTACTATTATAGGCGGTTCCGCGGCGTGAATCCTCTGCCGATCACCAAAGATCCCAGCGAATTTTTCAAGACTCAGATCTTTGGGACTTTCTTCCGCGACACCGCGGCCGGTCACAGTTTCGAATGGTGGGGCCAGGACAACTGCATGTGGTCGAACGACTATCCGCATGGCAACTCGACTTGGCCGGAGTCGCAGCAAATATATCGACCGCGATCTCGGCCACTTGCCGGCGGACGTCCGTAAAAAGCTGGTTTATTCCAACGTCAAAAATCTCTATGACATCGATATTGCCCATCCGGTGCAGTAGGAGCGGCGATTTGTCAGATGTGAACCGATTGGCGCGCTTGCGGACGATTAAAAGTCTGCGGGCGCGCCTTTTTTTGGCTTGAGAAGAAGTCTGCACAACGACGCAAAGCACGCCGAAGTGACAGCAAATCCGATCCCGAACGAATGTGAGCGGATCCAAACAAGATTTCTTCGTTCGGTCGAATTTACAGATTGGAATTTTGCGCGATATGAATTTTTCGGATCTTCGGTTTCGACGATTTCGCATTTGTCAATCGAATAATGAGGAGGTTTTATGCCAGCACGGTATGGTTCCGATCTGGTCGTCGATCTGCTCAAAGTTCTCGGCATCGAATATGTCGCGCTCAATCCGGGCTCGAGCTTTCGCGGCATTCACGATTCTCTGGTCAACTACGAGAGCGGCCGCACGCCGAATCCGGAAATGATTCTCTGCTGCCACGAAGAGATCGCCGTGGCGGTGGCGCATGGCTACGCCAAGGCGACCGGCAAAATCATGCCGGCCATCGTGCACAACGTGGTCGGCCTGCAGCACGCCTCGATGGCGATCTACAACGCCTGGTGCGACCACACACCGGTGATGGTCATGGGCGGCACCGGGCCGATGAATTCGAGCAAGCGGCGGCCTTGGATCGACTGGATTCACACGGCGCAGGTGCAGGGCAATCTGGTGCGCGACTTCGTCAAGTGGGACGACCAGCCGGTGGGGTCGAAGCTTTTCCGTCCTCGATCATGCGCGGCTATCGCATCGCCATGAGCGATCCCGGCGGGCCGGTCTATCTCTGCTTCGACGTGACCGACCAGGAGGCTGCGATCGAAAAGGAAATCCCGCTGCCTGACCCGAAACGATTTCGCCCGCCGGCGCCACTGCAAGCGGACTACGACGCGATCAAAGAAGCCGCGCAGTTACTAGCGACGGCGCAAAACCCGGTGATCCTTGCCGACTACGTCGGGCGCAACAACGACGCGGTGATGAGCCTGGTTGCGCTCGCCGATCTGCTGTCGATTCCGGTGGTCGATTTCGGCGCGCGCTTGAATTTTCCCAATACTCACTCGCTTAATCTCACCGGCAGAAACCGCGAATTGATCGCCAACGCCGATGTCATCATGGGACTGGACATGACCGATCTCTACGGCGCGCTGGTGCGCTCGGATCCCAACACCCACGCCAACGTTCCCGCGACCAAACCCGGCTGTAAAGTGATCAACGTCACGCTCAAAGATATCGTCGTCCGCGGCTGGACCAGCGACTTTCAGGAACTGGCGCCGGTGGATCTGCCGATCGTCGCCAATACCAGAGTCTTTCTCCCCGCGCTCGCCGAAGAAATCAGAAAGCAAGGAAAGTTTTCCAAGAGCGTGGTCGAGGACCGGCGCAAAGCGATGGCAGCGCAGCACGAAGAAGTTCATGCGCGCTGGCAAGCCGATCTCAAGAAGCGCTGGGACGAAAAGCCGATCTCGCCGCCGCGTCTTGCCTGGGAAATTTGGGAAGCGCTCAAGAAAGAAGACTGGCTGCTGGTCGCCGGCGCGTTTCGTGGTTGGCCGAGCCGTCTATGGACCTGGGACAAGCCGGGGCTATTTCTCGGCGGCTACGGCGGCGGCGGTTTGGGTTACGGACCGGCCGCGTCGGTCGGCGCATCGCTACCCTATCGCGGCACCGGCAAGATCTGCGTCAATCTGCAGCGCGATGGCGAGATGCTGTACACCCCGAGTGCCCTGTGGACCGCCGCCAATACCGGCGTTCCGCTGCTGACCGTGATGACCAATAATCGGGTCTATTACAATGACGTGGAGCATCAGGAAAAGGTTGCGATCCACCGCGGCCGGCCGGTGGAGAACAAACTCGTGGGTATGGAAATGGCCAAGCCGCCGGTGGACTTTGCCAACCTGGCGCGCACCTTCAGTGTTCACGGCGAGGGACCGATCACCGAACCGGAGCAGATTCGCCCGGCGGTGGAACGGGCGATTAAGGTCATCAAAGAAGAGAAACGACCGGCCTTGGTCGATGTGTATATGCAGATGGTTTGATTTAGGTCGTTCCAGTCGTTCCAATGGTTCCAATCGTTTGATTCGAGGAGATCCATGGTGCGTGTCAAATTTGGCTGTGCGGTTGCGTTGGTGCTTTCGCTGTTCGTCATCAGTTCAGGCTACGCGCAAAGCAAACCGCTCAAAAAAATTCGTGTCGGCGTACCTTCAGTCGGCATGGGCAACATCATCATCTTCGTCACCAAAGAAGGTAAGCTGTTTGAGAAGTACGGGCTCGACGCCGAGGTCATTACGGTCATGGGCTCAGGGATCGGATCGAAAGCGTTGATCAGCGGCAACCTGGACATCATTCCCATCGCCACGCCGACGGTCATCGCGGCCAATCTCGCCGGCGCCGACATGGCCATCCTGGCGCACACCATGCCCGCTGTGGTTCACGCCTTGATGGTGCGGCCCGATATCAAAAGGCCGGAGGATTTGAAAGGCAAAAAGATCGGCGTCTCGAGCTTGGGATCGTTACGGATTTTTTGGTGCGCTCGATCGCGAAAAAGAAAGGGCTCAATCCGGATCGCGACATCACTCTGGTCACGACCGGCGGCAGCGATACCGAGCGGGTCATGGCGCTCAAGGCCGGCGCGGTCGAGGCGACAGCCGTGTCCCATCCCGGCTATGGCCTGGCGCGGAAAATGGGATACAGCATGCTGTGGGATTCCGCCAAGGAACTCAACTACCCGTGGATGGAAATCACCACGCGCCGGGCGGCAATCAAAAACGATCGGGAACTGATCACGCAACTATATGAAGGCGCACCTAGAAGGCATCGCGCTGTTCAAGACCAACCGCGATTTCGGCATCAAGGTCATCAAAAAATACCTGAAAACGCCCGATGATGAGTTGGTCAATGAATCCTACGACATCTTTTCAAAAATGTTTCTGCCCACGCCGTATCCCAATCATCCCGGGATGAAAATCAGCTATGAGTACGTCGCGATGACGCGCAACGACAACAGGTCTGGAACCATAAACCTGAGGAGTTCACCGATTCGAGTTTCGTCACGAGCTGGACAAGAGCGGC
>CAVSLC010000021.1:42500-118511 GCA_963728565.1 uncultured delta proteobacterium | reverse complement strand
CTGGAATTGAGGAGCGGCCGTCTGGAAGTACCGATAGTAGTCCGCTTCGATGTCTCGTCCTTGATCGGCATCCGTCCACACCCCTCGCGACACGACATTCGTGAACCCAATAGCTTGAACTAGATCAAACGCGAAATGCTCAAAGGCTTGCGCGGATATTCCACGTAAGTGCACCAACACTTGCTCCCTGAGGGAATCGCTCATGGCATGTCTACCTCGGCACGGACCATGTTGTCACGGCGTAAGTTGTATGACAAATCGCTCGATGCTTTACTGCTGACGGCCCACGATACTCCTGCGACCGACCAAGGAGCGGCGGCTTCGGCGGGAAATTGGCAGAGCGCACAATCGGCGTTCGACAGAGCAAGATACCTCTCAAACGTCGCCAAGTGGCGACTGACCCGCCATTCTATCGCCACTGTGGCGTTTGATCGCAAGTCCGCGTGCCGAAGATCGATTCGGCTCGGCGACGCATGATGAGTCAGGGTAACTTTGCCGCCCCCGCGCCCTCCAAGTGATGAGTCGTGGGGATTCTCGAAGGTGGAGGAGTGGGTGGCCGCGTTCAAGTAGAAGCACGCCCAAATCGTGCGGCGTCGTTGCGCTTGAGCGAAGGCATGCGCTCGCTTCAGAACCTATAGTCCAAGGCAATCATGCTAGACCGCGCCGGCGCTTTCGCGTTGGGTATGACTGACGAAGTCGAGCATGAGCGACATGGCCGCGGTCGCGTGCGTTCTCAGGAGCTTGTGGCCGGCGTCGAGAACGTGGGCTTCCATCTTCGGCAGTGTCTGCATCCAGGCAGAACCTCGGCGAGATCAGAAGAGCGGCCGACCATCCGACTCGTGTCGTTGGCGCTCTGCACTCGCCTTCACCGCACTGACCCCGGTAATCACACAAATGCGTCTTCAGCCACATTCTCGCGCAGAGCCTATTTGTCAAATCCCCGAATGTAGGGAATGTCCGGCGGCCGCTCCCCCTTGTTAAATTGCGGTCCCCGTGTCGACCGGTAGGTCATGTTCATGAACGGCGTCTCGATGCGGCGTCCGATGGCAGAGTAACGGCCGTTCTCCCAGTTTGATTCCATGTTGTACGACACAATCCCTGTGGACAGAAGCAGCCGCTCCGCATTGAATGGTTCCTTTCCGGTCACCATCATCTCGGTAATCCAGTGCGGTCGGGAGTTCGAGGCGTGGTACTGCGAGAAGGGGCCGGGCCAGCCAAGCATCGAGACGATCGTCGGGTCTTTATGCCCTTCGATTTCGCCGGCGTAGGTCCACCCCACACCCCGGCCGGAATATACCGCCGCTTTCGTCCCGTCACGATACTCCACGATACAGACGTTTGGTGCGCCGATCTCCTGAAAGTGTCCCGGCTTCAGGTCAAAACTTGTCCGCACTGATTCAAGCAGCTTGCCGGCCCAGGGATTGCGTTCGGTCCACTTCCATGTTTCAGGCCCTCGAATGCACTGCACCGCCTTGACGCCCGTCTCACCGCCCTTGCGGCGTTCCACAAAGGCCTGGAGCACGTCGACACAATGGAAAAGGCCTCCCTCATCAGCAGCGCCTCCAACCACCACCGATGCCCTTATGGGCGTATCGATATCGAGTTCTATCTCGGGCTTGCGGAAGTAGATCGGTATGGAGGAACCGCCGGTCAAAGGAAAGTTCAGCTCACGAGATTTGTCGAACATCCACTTGGCTTCGTCCCAACTGTAGGAGAGGTGCTTGTCGTTAAAGACCGGCACCGAGCGCTTGCTCTGCTCGAAAACCCGGATAACCTGCTGGTAGATCCACCAGCGCGGCAAGATCCACTGCCCTTTGAGATTGGTTGGATATTCCCCGTGTTCTCCGACGATGACCACACCATCCACCGCAAGTTCCTTCCCCCCAAGCGTGACGGCTTCACCTACTGTGTTAAAGATCGGAATGCCTTTCGATTTGCATATTTTCTGACCCAATCCGCTTTCTTCAAGCTGATGGATGTAAACGGACACAACGTCCACTCGCGAAGGAGTGTGGGCGCCCTGCCACCAATAACCGTCCAACAACTTGGTTATGATCCAGTCCGCATGTGATCCTGTAGCACCCCAATAGGTGACGAGACAGGCGATACGAGGCCGTTTTTGCGCAGTCTGCGAAACAGCACCGGCTGCGATTCCGGCCAAAGCCGCCAAACCGGCCATACCGGTTATTCCCAGCATTTCACGCCGGGTGAAGACAGGGTTCGCCTCGGCTGCAAGTTCGGTTTGTTTCTGTGCTGGCAATCGTTCCCGCATGACGCCAGTATCGCATTGACCGCGGCTCCGATCTCGTAGGGGAGGAGATGACGAAGCCCGTCACGACGCCCTCGTCTGACTTCAACGCACGCTCAACACTTCAACGCACTCTCAACAAATCCTCATCGTTAGTTCAAGCCGCGCGGCCATGCCGTGGGATACCGTTTCCGTTGTCGCCTACTCGTCGCGGCCGGCACCTTCGTCGCGAGCCTCGGCGCCGCCATCTCCGACGACGTGCTTGTGGCGCGGTTCAACTCGAACGGGAATATCGACACCAGCTTCGGCATCGGCGTGACGCGTATCACGCAGCAGTTCTTCGGCGACATGCTCGTCGCGCAGTACACCGGCGTCGCGGACTTCAACCAGACAGGCAGCTTTGGGATCGCGCGCTATCAGGTCGCGACGCGATGTGGGCCGGGGATCGAGTGCTGACGACTGGAACGCCACCCGAGCGGACCGATGACGACCAGCGCAGGTCCCAAGGCTCCAAGCATCCGCGGAGTCACTGCGCATATAATGCGGGCTCCAGCATAGTGAGGTTGACCCATGAGCCGATCGATCGCGTTCTCCTCGATGATGGTGGCGGCCGCCGCTGTCATTCCGCTCTCCAACATCGCGAGCGCGCAGCCGGCCCGGCGGTGCCCGCCTGCGCCACGCTTCTGACAGCCGATGAACTGACCAAGAGCATCGGCGAGAAGATGCAGGATATGGGACCCAGAGTCCGGGACTCCGGAGAGAGCGAATGCGGGTGGATGCTTCGAGGCGGCTCGAAGGGATTCAAGACGGTCTCGGTACAGTTCTACGACATGAAGGTCATCAAGGCCTCCCCCGCCGCACCGACACTTCCCGCGTTTTTCGAGCAGATCGTGTTGTCTGGAGAGGTCGCCGCCTCCGGCCACAAACGCGAGATGCTACCTGGCATCGGCGATAAGGCTGCGTTCGTTTAAACCCATCTCAGGTCCTCGCCGTCGTCCAGCGCACCGACGGCGTCGCCCGCATCGTCGGCAACAACCTGACGAAGGCCGAGATCACTGCCGTCGCCCGCGCAGTCGCGACGCCATAGGTGTCAGTTGGCGCTCGTGCCGGGACGCGCTTCAGTCTTTTCTGAGGGTCGCGATCGGATCGATGCGGGCGGCGCGCTGTGCTCTCTCAGCTGGCGTGAAGGATCCGAAAGCGATCGGGGTCCGCCGGATCGCGATCGACGACCTGGACCGGCGGCCAGGCCCATTGCCACACGCTGATGCCCGGCGTGCGGGAGAACCGGATCCGCCCGCGGGTGCCTTCGACGGCGACGCGCGGCCAGGATTCGGCGGTGCGCGCCCGGTCCGCGCCGTGAGAACGCAGCACATCGGCGAGGACGGCGATCGTGTCGTAGCCCTCGAAGGCGACGAACGAGGGCGCTTCGGCCAGCCGCTCGCGGAGGGCCGTCTCGACCCGCGCACCGAGTGGGCTGAGGCGCTCGGGCAGGTAGCGCAAGAACGGGATCGCGGCGCCGTCGTCGCCCAGCAACGTCGCCCACTCGGCGAACTCCGGTTGCCCGGCCGGAGCACCGATCATGATCTCGGCGAGGCGCTGGTCGCGGCGGACGGCCTTGACGATCGACACGGCCGGCTCCGGGTGGCCGACCAGCAGCAGGAGCGCGGTCGCGCGATTGTCGACGAGCGCGTCGCACACGGCCGCGGGGCGAGCGCGCGCATGTCGAGTTCGATGACGGTGCCGCCGCGTGGAGCGAGACAGTCCCGCAGAATGCGGACCCCGGATGCCCAGTAGACACTCGGCTCGGCTGCGACGGCGATGCGACGGTGGCCCGCGCTGAGGAGGAAGTCTGCGTAGATCCGCCAGCCGTGGGACTGCGCCGGGGCGAGGCGCGCGACCCATTCCGTCGGCTGTTCGGTGAGCGCGTCGAGGACCGCCGACGAGCAGAGGAACGGCAGGCCGAGGGCGTCGGCCCTGGCGGCAGCGGCGCGCGCGACGACGCTGTGATACTCCCCCGCCAAGGCCGCCACGCCCAGGCGAGCCAGTTCATCGACGGCCGCCGCGGCCCGCTGTGGATCAGCTGCGGTGTCTCGGACCATCAGCTCGAGTGGTCTTCCGACGATCCCGCCGGCGTCATTGACGTCGCGAACGGCCAGCTCGAGTCCGGCGAGCAGGTGTCGGCCGGCCTCGACCCAGCCAGCGCCGGGTGAGCGGAACGAGAGCGCCGCCCTCTGCTGACGCAATTTATCCATGACCGTCTCTCCGCGGTTGGGCTAGTCGTGCCGGAGTGCCTCAACAGGATCGACGCGCAACGCGCGCCGCGCGGGAACATAACAGGCGAAAAGGGCCACGCCGGCCAGCAAGGCCGTCATCGCGCTGAACGTCGCGGCGTCGGTCGCGGACACACCGTACAGATAGCTCGAGAGGAGCCGCCCAGCCGCCAGCGCGGCGACGAGACCCAGCGGGACGCCGATGACGACGAGCCGCAGGCCTTGGCGAAGGACGAGCGTCACGATCCCAGCCGATCGGGCGCCGAGGGCCACGCGGATACCGATCTCACGCGTGCGCTGACCGACCCACAGCGCGACCACGCCGTAGAGCCCGAGCGTGGTGAGGAGCAATGCCAGGGCACCAGCGAAGCTCAAGACTCCCATCGCGATCGGCACATCCGCCTGCTGGTTGGCGATGACGCTGGTCAGCGACATCGCCTGGTTGATCGGCACGCCCGCATCCACCGCACGGATCTCGCGTCGAAGGGTCGGAAGGGCGGCGGCGACGTCGCCCTTGACTCGCACGAAGAGGCTCCCCTGCTGTCGCCTGCCCGTGTCGGAGCAGAAGAGATACGGGTGGGAGGTCTCGCCCCCTGCACGCAGCCCCTCGTAGCGCACGATGCCGACGACCTCGAACGGCCTCCCGTCCACCATCAGCGTCCGCCCGACCGGATCTCGGCTCCGCCCAGAGGCGACGGGCCAGCGCTTCGTTGACGACCACGAGAGGCCGACCCTGCTCGATGTCGCGCTGCTCGATTCCACGCCCGTGGATCACCGGAATACGCAGCGTCTCGAAGAAACGGGCGGACACCCAGTTCACCGGCACTCTCAACGTGTCCTCGGGTCCGCACCGGGTTCTGCCCGGGAGGAAGATGGTTGCCGTTGAAAACCAGAACGGCGGCGGGACCCATGAGGACGAGATCGACTCCACGAACGGGAGCGACTCGAGCCGGCGCCGCAGGTCGCCGGCGTAGCGCGTCGCCTGCGCGCCTCGATAGCCGGCGCGAGCGGGCGCGATGTTGAAGTAGGCGACGTGCTCGGCGTCGAAGCCGGGATGCTGCAAGACCGGTGCGCGCGCTCTGCATCGCGAGGGCGGCGCCGATGAGGAGCACGAGCGACAGCGCAACCTGCACGACGAGAAAGGCCGCGCGCAGGCGCGAACGCCGCGGCGCGGAGACATCTTCTTTCAGGGCGGGCACGAGCACGGGGCGTGACGCCTGCCACGCGGGGACGAGGCCGAAGACCACGCCCGTTGCGGCCGCCGTCAGCAGCGTCAACAGGAATGCGCGCGCGTCCAGCGTGAGGGGATAGAAGTGACGCGCGCCGTCGAACATCTCGCGCGCGTAGGCGCGCTCGAGCAGCGTCGTGCCCCACCAGGCGACGACGAGGCCGGCGGCGCCGCCGAGCGCGGAGAGGAGGAGGCTCTCCGTCAGCAACTGACGAACCACGCGGCCGTCGGCCGGCGCCGAGCGCCAGCCGGATCGCGATCTCCTTGCCGCGCGCCGCGTGACGCGTCTGCAGCAGACCGGCCAGGTTCACGCACGCGATCATCAGCAGGCACGCGGCGGCCGCGGCGAGGAGCGTCGGCAGCCGCGCCTGGCTGACCGGGCCTCCGGGTCGAGGCCTCTCAACTTCGAGACGACGAGCCTGGCGCCGCGATGCGTGTCCGGCTCCGCCTGCTCCAGCCGGCGGGCCAGGACCGTCATTTCCGCCTGCGCCTCGGCGAGCGTGCGACCGGGCTGGAGCCGGCCGATGAGGTCCAGTTGTGCGTCCGTGTCGTGTCGCGAGGTCGGCCTCGCTGAAGATCGCACGCGTGGGCACGAAGATGTCGGGCGCCCAGCCGGCGCTCGAGCCCTCGAAGCTCGGAGGCGCGACGCCCACGATTGCGTACGACGTCCCGCCGAGCGTGAGGCGTCCGCCGATGCTGCGCGCGTCTCCGGCGAACCGCCGCTGCCAGAAGTCGTGGCTCAAGACGACGACCTGCTGATGACCGGCGGCCGTGTCTTCACCAGGGAGAAAGAAGCGGCCCGCGCGTGGCCGGAGTCCGAGCACGGTGAAGTAGCTCGGTGAGACGATGGCGGCCAGCAGCTGATCGCCGCTCTCGGTATCGGTCAGCATTCTCACGTTGGCGTCGATGGCCAGCTCGGTGAAGACCGTGGCGTGATCGCGGTAGTAGACGTACTCGGCGTACGAAATCTCGTGCCCTTCGGGCCGGCCGTTCACGAGCCGGCAGATCCGGACGAGGCTCTCCGGCTGATCGACGCCAGCCGGCGGCGCGAAGAACAGCGCGAACGTCAGGGCATACACGGACGTCGAGGCCCCGATGCCGAGGGCGAGCGACAGGACTGCGATGAACGTGAACGTCGGGGACTGGCGAAGCGTGCGCACCGCCAGACGCAGGTCAGGATTCACCATCGGCGTCAGTATGGACATCGTAACCCCCAACCATCAGACGGTCGCGCTCACCGCTCGGTTGGAGGAAGTGATTTGCGTCACCTCGGAGATTCGAGGAACGAACGCTGGGACGAAGCCGATCGCTACTGGATGCGGTCCACTTGACGAACAAGTGAAGTCGTGACAGCCTCTCCACTATGTCACCAAGTGGAGAGCCCCGGCGCGCCGACCTGCTCCCCGGCACCCTCGAGCTCATCGTGCTGCGAACGCTCACCGCCATGGGCCCGCAGCACGCCTACGGCATCGCCGCCCGGATCGAGCAGGTCGCCGAGCAGGCCATCCGGCTGAATCAGGGCACGCTCTATCCCGCGCTCGTCCGCCTGGAGCAGAAGGGCTGGATCAAAGGGACCTGGCAGACCACCGAGAACAACCGCGAGGCCAAGTACTACGCGATCACGCGGTCGGGCGCACGTGCGCTCGCCGAGCAGGCGGCCTGGTGGCAGCGCTCGTCGGGTCTCGTCAATCGGCTTCCTCGCGAACGAGGAGGAATGATGGGCGGCCTTCGGCGGTTCCTGCGGCGGCTCGTCAGCACCGTGCGGTCGGGTCGCGACGACGCGAGCCTCGATCGCGAGCTCGCCTCGCACCTCCTGCTGCTCGAAGACGAGTACCGACGCCGCGGTCTGTCGGCCGAGCGACGCCCGGCGCGCCGCGCGAATGGCACTCGGCGGCGTCGATCGGACCAAGGAACTCCATCGCCATGCGCGGTCGTTCGCCTGGGTGGACGAGACGTGGCGCGACCTGCACTATGCCGCCAGAAGGCTCGCCGGCGAAGTCGGGTTCACGTTGGCCGTGGTGCTGACGATCGGCGTCGCCATAGGTGGAACGGGTGCGGTGGTCAGCGTGATCAACGCGGTCCTGCTGAAGACGCTCCCCTATCGCGCGCCGGACCGGCTCGTGGTGATTGGAGAACGGAACGCGCGCGGCGACGTGGCGCCCGTCAACTACGCGCTGCTGACGTCCCACAACGAGGCCTTCGTGTCGATCGCCGCCACCACCGGACATAGCGCAACGTTGAACGGCGATCGTCCGGAGAAGATCCAAGGACGCCGCATCACGCACAACCTCTTCGCCGTGCTCGGCGTGGCCCCGGCACTCGGGCGCACATTTCGCGCCGATGATGACACGCCGGGTGCACCACGTGTGGCCATACTGAGCCACGGTTTCTGGCGCGATCACTTCGGTGGTGACCCGGCCATCGTTGGTCGCGACCTCGTCCTGGACAATCAGCGGGTCGGCGTCGTGGGCGTCATGCCCGCCGGGTTCCAGTTCCTCGGCGGAGATGTCGGTCTGCGGTACCTGCGGCCCTCACTTCCCAGCAGCTGACGAGCGGCGCGAACTACCTGACCATCGTCGCGCGGCTCGAGCAGACGGTGAGCGTCGAGCAGGCGCGGGTGAATCTGGAGAGCCTCTCTGCTCGACTGTCCGCCAATCTGCCGGCGACCTCGGACGGGTTTCGCATGCACGTCACGTCCCTTCGCGACTACGTATCGGGCGACGCGCGCCGTCCATTGGTCGTGCTCCTGGCCGCGGTCAGCGTCGTGATGCTCATCGCCTGTGCGAATGTCGCGAGCCTGCTGCTCGCACGCGCGACGGCCCGGCGGCACGAGATCGCCCTCCGGAGCTCACTTGGCGCCACGCGGAGCCGCATCGTGCGGCAGCTCCTGGCCGAGAGCGTGGTGCTCGGCGGGCTTGGCCTGCTCATCGGAGTGCTGCTCGCGAGAGGGGCGATCGCGTTTCTGGAACAGCTCGTGCCTCCGAGCATGCTGCTTTTTGCGCGGCCGACGCTCGATCTCCGAACGTTGGCGTTCACGACGGTCGTGTCGCTGACGGCAGGTGCGCTGTTTGGCCTGGCGCCGGCCATTCACGCGACGGCGCCCGGGCTGGACTCGGCACTCAGAGCGGGTGGAAGGGGCGTCTCCGGCTCCGGCACACGTCGGAACACGCTGGTCGTTGCCCAGGTCGCGATGACACTCGTGTTGCTCGTCGTCGCCGGCCTCCTGATGCAGTCGCTGTATCGGCTGCGCTATGCCGACGTCGGCTTCCGTCCCGACGGCGTCATCACGCTTCGGACGGCCCTGCCGTCCGACCGATACGGCACTCACGCGCGTCGCGTCGCGTTCTACGACGATGTGCTCGGGCGCGTCAGCCGCTTACCCGGTGTGCTCGGCGCGGGCTACACCACGTCGGTCCCATTGGCCTGGAGGGGCGCGACGACAGGGTTCGTCATTGAAGGCGGGCCGTCAACACCTGATCGTAAGGACGACGCCGATCATCGGCAGGTCAGCACGGGCTATCTGAAGGTGATTGGCGTGCCGCTGGTCGAAGGCCGCTACTTCACGGAGCGCGACCATGCGACGGCACGCGCTCGAAGAGACCGTGTCCAGGCGGCTGCAGTCCCTGTCCCCCACCGAGCTGGACACGGCTGCAGCTCTGTCTGCCGCTGGCGGATGCCACCGGCGACCTCGACGCGGGCGACGAGGCGCCAGGGGCCCTCGGGCCGCTCCTTCGCAACGCGGCCAGCGAACGCCGACTGTTGACCCGGCTCGCTCACCGCGCAGCCAAGGCCGCGCTCGCCGAAAGCAAGCTCGCGCGTCTCCAGCGGCTGCTCACGCGCCTCCGACGCCTGCGCGAGCCGGCGATTGTCTTCACGGAGTACCGCGACACGCTGCTTCATCTCCGCCGCTCGCTGCCGTTCGACTGCGCCGTTCTGCATGGCGGCCTGGCGCGCGAAGAGCGCAGGACCGAGCTCGCGAGCTTCATCAACGGCCACCGCCCCGTGCTTCTCGCCACCGACGCGGGCGGCGAAGGGCTGAACCTCCACATGTCGTGTCGCGTGGTGATCAACCTCGAGCTGCCGTGGAATCCGATGCGGTTGGAGCAGCGGATCGGGCGCGTCGACCGCATCGGCCAGGGCCGCCGGGTGCACGTGTTCCACCTCGTGGCCCGCGGGACTGCTGAAGCACAGATCCTCGAGTCGCTGAAAGGGAAGATTGCCCGCGCCCGGGCAGATATCGATGCAGCCGACCCGCTCGGTTTTTCCCACCAGACACGGGACGACGTGGTGATCGCAAGGCGGATGGCTGGACTCGAGGCGGCTGCAACGGATCCGACGGATGCGCAGTTGAGTGAGGACCCGGTAGACGCACCTTTGCCCATTGAGCTCACCCGACTCGAAGCGGAAGCGGCTCGTGAACTGCGCCGGCTGATCCACGCGCGGCGCTTCACGAGACGGGATCGCGCCGTGTGGCCTCTGATCACCGATGGCTGGTTCGCGACCGCTACCAGACGGCCCTCAACGCGCGCCTATCTTCGCGGTCGTCTTCTGGTCTTGGTGCAGGACCGGGTCTCGAGCGATCACGGGCGTTCGATCGCGTCACGCCTCATTCCCGTGGCTCGTCACGGTTCGTTCCGAACTCGCGCCCGCGGATCGCCGTCGTCGCCTGCGGGTCGTGGCGGAGTCGGCCCACGGCGTCGCGGCCAGAAGCGCCGACACCAGTTGGCGCACGGAGATCCAGCGAGTGCACCAGATATTCGTGTCCGCACGGATCGAGCGCGATTCGGCGATCCTGGCGAGCCTTGAGTGCGCCGTGGCGCCGGCGCAGGCGGGACTGTTCGAGCGGCGCGGCGTGCGCGAGGCGGCCGATCGAGCGTCGCGCATCGAGGAGCTGAAACACCACTTCTCGAGCCGAATTGCCGCATTTTCCGCGTCGACGACCGACACCACCGACGCCGGCGCCGATCCTGATGCTGATCCCGTCCGAGCGATGGTAGCCGGCGTCAGCGGACACCTGATTTCGAGCGATGTGCTCGCGGAACGCGTCCGCGCTCAGACCTGCGATGTGGACACGCTGCGCCGTCTGATCGACTGGAGGGCTCGCTGTGCGTCGCTCGGTCCCGCTGCGAGTCTGCGCGCGATGATCGAGGTTGGCGTCGAACCGTTCGTTCGGATCCTCGGCTTCGCAGGCCTGGTGGACCTCCGCTACGACGAGCATCTGGCGTCCGGCGTTCTCGTCAGTGGGCAGCCGATCGCGCTGCTGGCGACGCCGTGGGGCGACCCGCTCGAACCCATGTGGCGCGCCGGCGTCGTTGAGGCGCGGAACCGTGGCGCGGAGTGGTGCGTGCTCTTCAACGGCCGGTCGCTGCGGCTCGTCGACGTCCGACGCGTGTACTCCCGCCGCTTCGTGGAGCTGGACCTCGACATCGCGGCCGAGCATCCGGACGCGGCTGGCGCGCTCATGACGCTCTTCGGCGCCGGAGGCGTTTGCGGCCGCCAACGAGGCCCCGACGCCCATCGCAACCATCGTCGCCGATTCCGAGCGGCACGGAGCCGCAGTCTGCCGCGGTCTGCGCGACGGGGTACTCCACGCGTCCGAGGGGTTGCTGGCTGCGTTGACGCGCGGTCGACGTAGCAACGGCGTCGACACGTTCGATCAGGCCCTGACCATCGTCTACCGCCTGCTGTTTCTGCTCTTCGCCGAAGCCCGCTCGCTCGTGCCGATGTGGCATCCGCTCTACCGCAACAACTACAGCGTCGCCTCGCTGCGCGAGACCGCGGAGCGGCTTTCGGCGGCACCCGGTCTCTGGGATGCGCTGCGCGCCATGAGCCGCATTGCCCACAACGGCTGCGTGGCGGGAGAGCTCCGGGTGACGGCGTTCAACGGGCGGCTGTTCGCTCCGGCCCGAACGCCGCTCGCCGAACGCCGCAATCTCGACAACGAGGCGATTGGACGTGCGGTGCTGGCGCTGGCGACCAGGCCCGCCGCCGACGGAACGGGCCGCGAACCGATCGCTTACCGCGACCTCGGCGTCGAGCAGCTGGGCGCCGTCTACGAGACGCTGCTCGACTATGTCCCTTCGGCCGAGTCGCCAGATCGAGGTGAACCTGCGGTCCTCAGGCGTGACCGCGCGCGGCCGCGCGATCATCTGCCGCCGCTGACACTGCACCGCGGATCAGGCCTTCGCAAGGCGACCGGCACCTTCTACACGCCGCAGCCGCTCGCACACTATCTGGTCCGGCGAACGCTGGCGCCTCTCGTGCACGATGCGCCGCCCGAGCGGATTCTCGATCTCAAGGTGGTCGACCCGGCAATGGGCAGCGGCGCATTCCTCGTTGCCGCCTGTGAATATCTCGCCGCCGCCTACGAAAGTGCCCTCGTTCAGTCGGGAAGATGCCACCCGACCGATCTCGGTCCCTCCGAACAGGCCGCGATCCGCCGGAGCATCGCCGAGCGCTGCCTGTACGGCGTCGACCTGAACCCGATGGCCGTGCAACTCGCCCGTCTCTCGCTGTGGTTGACGACGCTTGCCGCCGACCGGCCGCTCACGTTTCTGGACCACCATCTGCAGACCGGCGACAGCCTGGTGGGCGCGTGGCTCGCGAACCTGCGTCATCCGCCAGCGCGGCAGACTCGGCACAACGTCACGCTGCCGTTGTTCGAGACGGCCATGCTTGGCGAGGCGCTGCGCGACACCGTTCCGGGCCGATTTGCGTTGGCTCTGCAACCCGCGGACACCGCGGAGCAGGTGAGAGAGCGAATCGAACATGCTGACAATCGATTCGAGCCTGCGCAACGCTCGATTCTTTAACTCCGCTAGAAGAGAGTAAGGCACTCTAAGATCGCCCAACCCGCTGACAATGTTTATGTCCGGTTTGTAAGTCCCGTGATAATCGCTGCCGCCGGTCACGAGCAATCCGTGCCGCGCCGCCATCCATGAGTAAAGCTCGCGCTCGCGCTCGCTGTGCCGGCTGTAGATAGCTTCAATGCCGTCCAACCCCATCCGGCAAGCGCACCGATCAGCCCGTCCTCGTCTTCAATCGACGGGGGCTTCAACTGATAAGGGTGAGCGAGGACCGCCGCGCCCCCCGCCTGTGAATCAAGATCGATCGCATCCGCGGGAGATGAGTCGCCTCTTTTCGACGAAAGCGGCCGCCCCTTTGCCAGGAATCCGTCGAAAGCATCCTGCATGCTCCGAGCGTACCCCTGGTCTACCATCAGCCGCGCGAAGTGCGGGCGGCCGACCACTTGCTTCCCGCCGTCTCTGACTACCTCTTCATAGTCTATGTCGAAACCCAGCGACTGCAACCGTCGTCGCTATCTCGGGATTTCTCTTTTCGCGCGCGCGCTTCAACTCGACAAGCTTACTTTCAGAAGCGATGATTCGCTCATCGATGTAATAACCGAGTATGTGCATCGTGCCGGGCTGGTGCTCGGCGCTGATCTCGATGCCGTTGATGAATTCTACGCCGAAGCGCGCGGCGGTGCCCTGCCTCGCGACAGACCGCTACCGTGTCGTGGTCGGTGATGGCAATGGCCCGCGCGCCGCGCGAACCGGCCATCGCAACGAACTCTTCCGGGCTGGCGCTGCCGTCAGAGTATAGACGTGTGAGTATGAAGATCGATTATATTTTCAGACATCGTGACGATATTATCTGTCGATACTCGGCAAAGTCAATTCACGCGCCGAGCACAAAACTCGCGACCGGAGCCCGTTTCACGGCGATCGCCCTGAAATTGGCTACAGGAGCCACTTTCAGGGCCGCTGCCCTGTAACTGGCTCCTGGAGCCACTTTCACGTTCGGAGTATTTTCAATTATTGCCGGCACCTATAGAGGCAAGTATAGTCTCGCGGGCGAGCATCTCAGGTCCATAAAACAAGGCGCGCCTTTGAAACAGGCTCTGGCAGCCTGTTTCAAGGCGGAGAGCATAAATAGCGAATTTTATTTCAACATCACGAAAAAAAAAGTTGACAAGGATGCTCGAAGCAAATATATACAACAATATGTTGTGTATCATTTTGTCTAGTACACAAGAGTAAATAAGCTACAGTATCTTGTGTACTGGGTACAAATCTATAGGAAAGGAGAAGCACACGCTATGGCAACTGCAAAGAAAGGCGGCGCTAAGAAAGGCGGCGCTAAGAAGGGCGGCGCGAAGAAAGGCGGCGCGAAGAAAGGCGGCGCAAGAAGAGATAACATATTGCCGCCACGCAAAACGGGGGTTCTCTGTGTGAGAACGCGGGGATGGGCGAACATCCCTATTTCTTCGGGAATTCGGCCTTGCGTCCGCCCTTTTATCTTCGCTCCCTCATCCGCCAGCTCTGACCCTCCCTGAAAATCCAGAATTATCACATATGACCGCAGGATATGAATTAGTGTAAACTGATCCCGCTATGGCGATGGAACGAGACGAGCGACCCTGGGGAGCGTTTGAAGTGCTGGCCGAAGGCCACGGATACAAGGTCAAGCGCATAGAGGTGAAGCCCGGCCACCGGCTGAGCCTGCAGATGCATGAGAGCCGCAGCGAGCGACTGGGTCATCGTCGAAGGCGAGGCGCTGGTCACGGTCGGAGACGAAGAGATCATGCGCCGCGCCGAACGAAGACGTAATGATTCCCGTCAGGACGAAGCATAGGGTGGCCAATCCCGGGAGACAGCCTGCTCGTCTTTATCGAGGTGCAGTGCGGGTCGTACCTGGGCGAAGACGATATAACGCGGTTCGAAGACGACTACAACAGGACCGCACCAGATCAGCGCGGTAGAGTAGAATAGGGCGGGCCCTCAGCGGCTACGCCTCCACTTCTATCTTCGCATGCGAAGAGGCTTGAGCAGAGCGGGTTGTACGGGGCCGTACAGGTCAGGCTCGCCTTGCCGGCCGCGTCTGCCACCTCTTATGAATCCAGAGCCATTGATCCGGGTGGCGGCGGATGTACTCTTCAATCACCGAGTAAATCGGGCCGTGTTTATGCGAACCTCCTCTTTGAAGTCGCCGGTCCTGACCAGGGGTATCTCGGGATCGAAGCGAAGGCGGTGCTTCTTCATGCTGCTCGTCCCATATCAGGAAGCCCGGAACGACCGGGGCGCCCGAGCGAAGAGCGAAGACAGCCAGCCCCGTGGTCGAGCACGCGGGGATCCCGAAGAAATCACAGAATACGCCCTGATCCTCCAGAACGTGTTGACATCCATCAGCAGCCCGACTTCCCCGCCCGCTTGAGCGTTTCGAGCACGGGCTCTGACCGCCTTGTTCTTATCTATGGTGCGATTGCCTGAAAGCTCGCGGTAGCGTTGATCAAGCGGTCCAGGAATGGATTGTCGAGCGGGCGGACCAGAAAGCTCAGCGGGTGGCCATACGCCCCGTGCGCGAACGCGCAAAGCTCCCACGCGCCGACGTGTCCGGTCAGCAACAGTACGCCTCGCCCCTGCGTCGGCGGCTCGCTTATAATTTTCAAAGCCGTCGTAGTCGACCATCTCGCTTATATTTTCGGGAGTGAGCTTCGGGAATTGAGAGAACTCTCCGAGCAGCCTGCCCAGGTTGCGAAATACCCCTTCGATTACCGCACGCGCTCGTCCGCGAGCATCTCCGGCATCGCCATCGCGAGGTTCCTGTCAGCCGTGTGCCGCAGCCTGCCATGGAGATAGTATACAGCGCGCGCGATCAGCCTTCCCCGTAAAAATCGCCGCGCGCCGGGGCAATAATCCGAGCGGCTTTAGCAATAGCCAGGCAGGTATAAACTCAAGCAAGTTGCGCAATCCGGTTCTTTTCTTGAGCACGTCGTCAAACTAGCACGCCTTTTTGGGTGACAATTGAGCGCATTCTCTACCTCAGATTTGTCATCGCTCGTCAAGTGGCACGGTTTTCTTAACTCTTGCGCGAGGGGCCGTCTGGGGTATCCTTCCGCCAGTTTGCCCCTGCCCGTTAACCCAATCAAAATCGGAGACAGCTATGAGAAGCTTTCATCGCTTGCCATCAAGGCGTGTACTTTGCGCTTCGGCTTGGCTTTACTGCTTTTGCCATGCGCCATCGACGCGCAGCAGCCGGCGGCGAGCAGAAAGAAGGTTCCTCGGCTGACTACGGATGATGTCGTTAGCCGAAGACGGATCAGCCGGCCGACGAGTCGTTGACCGAGGCCGCCCCGGCCAAAGAGGCCGCTCATCTAAACCGGGAGAGGCCGCTAAACCGGGAGCGCCAAAGACCGCCTAGCTGACCAACCCCGAAGAAGCTTCATGGCGCGAGCGCGTCCAGGCGGCGCGCGAGCACGCGAAGTCTCTTGAACGCGCGGCCGAAGAAGCCGAGCTTCGCATGACAGAGATTCGCAATCAGATGGGCGTTTCGGGCCAAACGCCGCAGCACAGGAACAATCCGCCGCCGAGCTCGAGCAAGCGGGGCAGAGGGTCACGGACCTTCGCGCGCAGGCGCGCGAGGCCGCTGACGATCTCAACGAGCTGATCGAATACGGCAGGGAGAAGGGTTTCAAAGAAGCGAAGGCCCGAAGGCAGTCCTCGGAAGACGGAAAGCCTAACGAGCAATATTACCGCGCGCGTTTCGCGGCGCTTGAACGAAGCTCTACAGACCGCCGAGCGGCGCGCTCAGCTGTATGAAAATCGCGTGCGCGATCTGAACCAGCGCATCTCGAACAACAGCGGCACGGGAGACAATTTTTATATCGCGCAGATCCAGCAGGAACGCGACGAGATGCAGCAGAAGCTGGATGAAGCGCGCGCCGCGCGCGTGAAAGCGCAGAAGGACATTGATGCGCTTATGGAAGAAGCGCGGCGCGCGGCGTGCCGCCCGGCCTTTTCAGATAATTCGATTGTCCCTCTGCCCCGACATAAGCCTCTCAGCGCCGATAGCGGCTCTAACCGTTCTCATTCGGCAATAAAGATTTCGGCATTCAATATTTCTAAGACAAGCCCATGGCAGAGATATTACTGGTAGAAGATAAAGAGAGCCTGAGGCAGATGCTGCGCCTGACGCTTCAAAATGCAGGCTACGCCGTTGATGAGGCATGCGACGGGGCGGAAGCGCGCCGCAAGCTCAACGAGACCCGGTACAGTCTCGTGATAACCGATCTGAAGATGCCGCGCGCAGACGGGCTTGAAGTCCTCCGAGCCGCGAAGGCCGCGGACGCTGATACTTCCGTCATACTGCTGACCGCCTACGGCACCATCGATGAAGCGGTGCAGGCGATGAAAGAGGGCGCTTACGAATTTCTGCAGAAGCCCGTCGACAGCCGCCACCTGCTCCTGCTCGTCGAGCGCGCTCTTGAAGAAGCGCGCCTGCGCGCCGAGAACATTCTGCTCAGAGAAGAGTACGCGCGGCGCTACGGGTTCCCGCGCATCATAGGCGATTCGGCGGCGATGCAGAAAGTCGGGCGCGAGATACAGCAGGTGGCCGCGACCCCCACGACCGTTCTGCTGCTCGGCGAATCCGGCACCGGCAAGGAGCTCTTCGCGCGCGCGATACATCACCTGAGCCCGCGCCGCAACGCGCCTTTTATCGCCATCAACTGCGCGGCCATCCCCGACACGCTGATCGAAAATGAGCTGTTCGGCCACGAAAAAGGCGCTTACACGGGCGCGGACCAGCGGCGCGTCGGGAAGTTCGAGCTTGCCGCGAGAGGCACGATCTTTCTGGACGAGATAAGCGAGGTCGCGCCCGCCGTTCAATCGAAGCTGCTGCGCGTGCTCGAAGAGCGGAAGATCTCGCGGCTCGGAGGCTCCGCCGATATCGACGTCGATGTTCGCGTCGTCGCCGCGACCAACCGCGATTTGAAAGCCGCGGTCGCGGCCAAACAGTTTCGCGAAGACCTCTACTTCCGCCTCGCGGTCTTCCCCGTTCACATCCCGGCGCTGCGCGAGCGCCGGTCCGACATAAGGCAACTGGCGGAATTCTTCGCCGCAAAGTATGGCCGCGAGCTGCAGACGGACGCCGTTGAAGTTGACGGGAAGCGTCCGAGCGCTCGAAGAGTACGACTGGCCGGGCAACGTGCGCGAGCTTGAGAACTGCATTGAGCGCGCCTGCATTCTGGCGTGCGGCGCCGAGATTTCGCCGGCCGATCTCAACATCAGCCCGCCCGCCGACTACTCCCTGCGCGAGCAGTTGGCGCTGCTCGACGGATTCGACATGCGCGGCTCGCTTTCCGATGTCAGCGCGCGCGCGCAACGGCTGGTCGAGCGGCGCAAGATCGATCCGACGCTGAGAGAATGCGGCTACAATAAGTCTCGCACCGCCGAGCGGCTCGACGTCAGCTACAAGACTCTGCTCACCCGCATCAAAGAGCTTGAGCTTGAGTAAGGCAATCTAGGATTGCCGCGAGCGACGCCTGCATCTGAGCTTCTGCTTGGATAACCATTCGTAAAGCAGATAGAATCAGGCGATGAAACGGCGTCGCCCTGAGAACAGAACTCCGACCAACCAGCAACGAAGAGATCGCCAGGCGCGGGAGAAGGACTCTCCAAACGCAAATCTCGGATGACGCGGGCGCGGCGGGCGCGGCGCGCAGGTAGCGCGCTCCGCAGGCATCGTAAGCCTGGCCGTGATGGCCAGCCGCGTGCTCGGGCTCGCGCGCGAGATGGTCTTCGCATACTTCTTCGGCGCTTCAAAGAGCTTTGCGAACGACGCCTTTGTGATGGCTTTCCGAATCCCGAACCTGCTGCGCGACCTCTTCGCCGAGGGCGCGCTGTCGAGCGCCTTCGTGCCGGTCTTCTCCGATTACCTGGTCAAGAAGGATGAGAAAGCAGGCGTTCCGCCTTTCCAACCTGGTGCTACGACCCTGGTGCTGATACTCGGCACGCTCGTGGTGCTGGGAATCATCTTCGCGCCGCAGATAGTCAGCGTCTTCGCGCACGGCTTCAAAGACGACCCGGGAAGTTCGCGCTGACGGTAAAGCTCACGCGCATAATGATGCCCTTCATCCTGCTGGTCGCGCTGGCCGCGCAGGCGATGGGCAGTACTCAACGCGCGCGGCCGGTTCGGCATACCCGCGCTCTCGTCGTCTTTCTTCAACGTCGGCTCGATAGTCGGCGGGATTTTCTTCGCCGCCCTTCTGACCGACCCGACTTTCTCTCATCCGCTCACGGCCATAGTCGAGAACCCGAGAGAAGGGATCATCGGCATGGCCTACGGAGTGCTGATCGGAGGGTTCCTGCAATACGCCGTGCAGTGGCCGAGCCTTCGCCGCGCGGGCTTTCGCTACCGCCCGTCGCTCAGCTTCAGCGACCCGGGCGTGCGGAGAATATTCAAGCTGATGGGGCCTGCCGTGATCGGCGCGGCCGCCGTTCAGGTGAACGTTCTGATCAACAGCAATTTCGCTTCGAGCATCCCGGGCAACGGCCCCGTGGCCTGGCTCAATTACGCGTTTCGCTTGATGCAGTTTCCGATAGGCGTATTCGGCGTCGCGATTGCCACGGCCACCCTGCCCGCCATCTCAAAAGCGCCGCGCTGAAACAGATCGAGCGAGTTCAGAGAGACGCTCGCGAGCTCGATCCGGCTGGCTTTCTTGTTAACCATCCCGTCCGCCGTCGGGCTGATAGTGCTCGGCCGCCCGATCATCGCGCTCATCTACCAGCGCGGCGATTTCACCGCCATTGACACGGACCACACGGCCGGCGCGCTCGCCTTTTACGCGATAGGGCTTGCCGGATACTCGGCGATCAAGATACTCGCGCCGGCTTTTTACGCGCTCGGCGACGCGCGCACCCCGATGATGATCAGCCTGCTGATGATCGTCATCAATTTCTTGATGAACTGGGTGCTGGTCGGCGTGTTGCAAGAGCGCGGGCTGGCGCTTTCGACTTCGACGGTGGCGCTGCTCAACTTCGCCCTGCTCTACTTCATAATGCGCCGCCGCGTGGGCGGGATCGAAGGCCGCGAGACCGCTGTCGCGGTCGGCAAGATCGTCGCGGCGTCCGTCGTTATGGGCGCCGCCTGCTGGGCCGTGAGCCACTTTCTGGGCCGCGCCCTGAGCGACAGCCAGATTGCCAGGGCCATAAACGTATTCGCTTCGGTTGCCGTGGGAGCCGTGGTCTTTTACTTTAGCGCGCGTGCGCTCGGCGTGAAGGAATTGAGGACGGGCGTTGGAGCCATCGCCAGAAGGTTCAACCGCCGTCTGCGCAGGTGATGCGATGGCAAAAAGCTTTCGAAAGCCGATCATCATAGTCGTAGTGGTCCTCGCGCTTGTGGCCGTGGCCGCAGCCTGGAGCTATATGAGGGGGCGCGGGTCGTCGGACAGGCTCGTGCTGTCGGGCACAATCGAAGCCGACGAGATACACGTGGGGTCGAAGATCGGCGGCCGCATAGCCGAGGTGCTGGTCAGCGAAGGCCAGGTGGTGAAGCAGGGCCAGCCGCTCATCCGGTTTGAGAGCTTTGACCTGGACGCGAAACGCGCGGACGCTGTGGCGGCTGTAGACGCGGCGGAGGCGAACTTGCAAAAGACGCTCGCCTTTTCGAGGCCCGAAGAGATCGCCGAAGCGAGGGCGCAGGCCGAGGCCGCCAGGATGACGCTTGAGCTGGCGCGCAACGGGCCTCGCAAGCAGGAGATCGATGCGGCGCGCGCAGAAGTTGACGGCGCGAACGCCGATTACGAAGTGGCGCGTCTGAGCCTGGAGCGCATCGAGAGATTGAGCGCGAGCGGGGTGGCTTCGCGCCAGGATTATGATAACGCCAGGGCCACTTTTGACCGCGCGGCGGCCCGCCGCGAGACGGCGCGCCAAAGGCTCGACCTGTTGCTTGCGGGGACGAGAAGGGAAGAGGTTGCGCGCGCCGAGCGCGAGTACCAGCAGGCCGCCGCCAGGCGCGAGCTGGTCGAGCGCGGCGCGCGTAAAGAAGATATTCAAGCGGCGCAAGCTCAGTTGAACCGCGCCCGCGCCGCGCTCCAGCAGATCGACACGCAGTTGGGCGAGTTGGAAGTGAAGTCACCCGCCGATGCATTCGTGGAAGTATTCCGTTTGAGGCCGGGCGATCTGATCAACCCGAATTCGCCTGTCGCGACGCTGGTCGAAACAGACCGCCTCTGGGTGCGCGTCTATGTGCCGGAGCCCGAGCTGGGGCACGTCCAGTTGGAGAAAGAGGTTTCGGTCTACGGTCGATACTTTCCCGGACGAGCGTTTCACGGGGCGGGTCGAGCACATAGCCAGTCGCGGCGAGTTTACGCCGCGCAACGTGCAGACGCGCGAGGAGCGCACGCACCAGGTCTTCGCGGTGCGCGTGCGGCTCGACAACAGCGCGCAGAAGCTCCGCGCGGGCATGGCCGCCGACGTGGTTATTATGAAATAGCATGGCCACAGCGATCGAAATCAACGGGCTGACAAAAAAGTTCGGCAACTTCACGGCCGTCAATGATGTCAGCTTTTCGGTCGAGAGCGGCGAGATATTCGGCTTTCTCGGCCCGAACGGCTCGGGCAAGTCCACCATCATAAGAATGCTCTGCGGGCTGATTGCGCCGACGGCGGGGACGGCCCGCGTCGCGGGCTTCGACATTCAGAAACAGACCGAAGAGATTCGCCGGAATATCGGCTACATGTCGCAGCATTTCAGCCTCTATCAAGACCTGACGGTCTGGGAGAACATAAACTTCTACGCGCACGTCTATGGGCTTGAAAGGCGAGCGGCTAAAAAGGCGGCGCGACGAGGTGATTGATCTGACGCACATCGAACGATTCATCGACCGCCGCGCGGGCACGCTTTCGGGCGGGTGGAAGCAGCGGCTCGCGCTCGCCTGCGCGCTCGTGCACGAGCCGAAAATAATCTTTCTGGACGAGCCGACCGCCGGGATCGACCCTGTAGCGCGGCGCGAGTTATGGGATCTGTTCTTCCAACTTTCAAGCGACGGGATAACGCTGTTCGTGACGACGCACTATATGGACGAAGCCGAACGCTGCGCGCGCGTGGGCTACATCTACAACTCGAGGCTGATCACCTACGGCGCGCCCGACGAGCTTAAGCGATTGCCGGACGTGACGCCCGCCGAACGCAAGTGGGTTGAAGTGATTTGCCCGAATACGACCGTCGCGCTCGCCGAGTTGAAGCGAGGCAGATTACGTGATGAACGCCACTATATTCGGCCAGTCGATTCACCTGCTGATGGACGATTGACGAGCCTATTGAACGAATAAAGAAGGACCTCGCGCGATAGGCATCGATGCAGGCCGAGGTGACGACCGCGCGCCCGTCGCTCGAAGACGTATTCGTGACGCTGACAAAGCGCACGCAAGCGGTGGCAGTCAAGCGGCAAAGGCAGCCGGGCAAGCCCTAAACCGGAACGGTAACGACCATGTTTAAAGGATTCGGTTCCATCTTTTATAAAGAGATTATCCAGATCAGCCGCGATCCGCTCACGCTTGTGCTGATGCTGTTCGTGCCGATGTTTCAACTGCTGCTCTTCGGCTACGCCATCAACACTGACGTGCGCGACATCAAGACGGCCGTTTATAACCTCGACATGGGGCGCGAGTCGCGCGAGCTTCTGGCCGCGTTTGAGAATACGGATTATTTCCACATCACTGAATACGTCAGCTCCGACGAAGAGTTGAATAACGCCATCGTCGCGGGCCGCGTGAAAGTCGGCATAAAGATTCCGCCCGATTACTCCGATCGGCTCGCTCAAATCGCCAGGCCACCGTGCTGGTCTTGATAGACGGGTCTGATTCGAGCATCGCGACGCAGAGCCTTCAGGTTTCACATCCGTCGGCCTGACTAGAATCGCTTGAGAGGCTCACAGCCGGCAGTGAAGCGGCTCGCGCGAGCTTCCCGATCGAAGTGCGCCCGAAGATGCTATTTAACCCGGATTCGCGCTCGGCAAACTTCATGGTGCCGGGACTGGTCGCCATCATTCTTCAAATGATCACGACGATGCTGACGGCCTTTTCAATCGTGCGCGAGCGCGAGCGCGGAACGCTTGAGCAATTGCTGGTCACGCCGATTCGCCCTTTCGGGCTTATGTTGGGCAAGCTCGTGCCATACGGGTTGATAGGATTCTTTGAGACGTCACGGTGCTGACGGTCATGCGGGTGATTTTCGACGTGCCGATAAACGGCTCGGTCCTGTTGCTGCTCGTGCTATCGATACTCTTTCTGTTTACGGCGCTGGCAATCGGGCTGCTGATTTCGACGAAGGCGCAAAATCAGATGCAGGCATTGCAACTGGCCTTGTTGATTATGTTGCCTTCGGTGCTGCTGTCAGGTTTTATGTTCCCGCGCGATTCGATGCCTGCGGTTATGCGAGCGATATGGTTTCTGATGCCCGCGACGCATTTCATGGAGATCATTCGCGGCATAGTGTTGCGCGGCGCAACTATATCGGATCTGCTGAACGAGGTCATTACGCTTGCAGTGATGGGATTGTGCTGCTGGTGTTGAGCGCCCTGCGGTTTCGCAAGAAGCTGGCATAGAAAAAAGTTGGGGCGCTGCGGCCGCCTCAATAGAGGAGACCAATTTCTCGGCCGCAGCGCCCGGTGAGTAATGGAGGAGGATTCACCCCAAGCGACAACGCTTATGACAGCCATACCGCGAGACTCAGGCGCATTGGATTCCCCGCAGAAAGCTGCATCTGTCACTCAAACCTGCGCCTGTTTGTACTCTGGATGGATGCCTTGTTTCATAACTACCTCGCGATCACTTTATAACACACTGAAGTAATCTCTTCAAATCGATCCCGCTTCGACAGAGTTTAGAGAATTTCGTGCAGGCTGGTTTAAGAGGCCGGCAATAACTTAGAATGAAGTTCCAGGTGATCAGCGATGGCGGCCAGACCAAGAACGTTGGTGGGATGTTGATATAGTCTCAGGACCTCAGGCTGCTTTGCTCGTTTCGACAGCCTTCGGTTCAACTCGCCGATAAACAATATGGCATCGGCCCAGTAATGATCTTTGTAGTAACGCATCGTTGAATCGTGGGCCAGGTCCGAGTCTTTCAGCCACTGCTGCCGCAATGCGCGCGCCCCCTCTTTACTCGCGTTCGGCCGGTCCTTTCTGTCGTACTCGGTCATTAACTCACGGTCCTTTTTTTTGTAAGAATCCACCAAGCGGCGGATGTCTTGGACGAGCTGAAGCGATTTTTGCTTGAGTGCTCTGTTCGATACGTGAGAATAAACGGTCGTCTCGGTCGTTGCTCCGAGGGTGATGATCGCGATTAATCCGATAAAAAAGAGAAAAGCCGCGCGTTTCGCAACGCGCAAATCAATGGAGAGATTGAGTCCTGACTGCATGGCGATTTTTATCAGCAACCTTCGTTCATACTGGTTTCCCGCCGGTTTCAAGTCATAATATGCCAGCGGTGCGAGGGCAAACAAGACGGCAACCAGGCAGCTCTGCGATCTGCTAAACTTAGCTTGCGAAGGAGCCGGAGCAATTGTCCGGATCAAACGCCGATGATACAGCTCGAAGAACCATCCACTGGATTCACGGAGGACAGCCGTGCCTAAGGTGCGCACGCACTACGATAACTTAAAAGTGGCACGCGATGCGCCGTCTGAAGTGATCCGCGCCGCATATAAATCCTTGTCACAGAAATATCATCCCGATCGAAACCCGGGCGACCCAAAAGCATCCAGGACCATGACGATCATCAATGCGGCTTACAGGGTTCTTTCCGATCCTGATCTGCGAAGGAAACATGACGAGTGGATCCGGAAGGTCGAAGCTGAACCGCCAGCCAAGCCCCGACCGACAACCCGCCCGTCGGCAAATAGACCTTCTCGACCGCCAACCCCCAAAGCTCCAGCGCCTCAAGCGCCGGTCTTTAAGAGCCAATACAAGATCGTCAATCACTTGAGACGTTACGGCTGGGTTTACCTTTTTCTGTTGTTAGTCGAATGTCTTTTGATCGCGACCATGTTGTTTTTGTAAAGCAACCATTCGAGCTAACCCCTGAGCGCCTTTGGCAGCGCGAAGCTAGATAGCCTGAAAGCTAGGAGGCCAGAAATCTCCAGCTTCCCAGCTTTCTCCCTCCGAGCTTTTTAGCTTCCCCGCTTCCCAGCTGTAGAGATCTCTGCTGAAAGACTTCAAAGAACCCGGAGTAAGCCCGAGCACGAAAACAAAGCCCGGTCTGGAGGACTCCCCAGCCGGGCCGATCAAAATGCGATTACCAGCATGCGTTAGCACGAAATCGTCACATTCGGATACACCAAACTACGCGTCAAGTCGGGCGTCTGTCGACTTATAACCGTATCTGTCAGGCTCAGTTATTTCTTTTCGCGACAACACGGCGGCTAGACTTATCAATCGCGGCTGCGCAAGAAGGATGCGGCATACGATTCTGGCCGCCTGATCGCGGTTGTATCTGCCTAACAAGTGGATGGTCTTTTCGTTCATCAAACCGAGAAGCCGGTCGTAATCTGCGCCGTGAAATCGGTTCAATACGTTCCTGATCAGCAGATGCAGACTCAGCTCCCGGCGCAACGCGCGCAGCTCCTTCATGTAATCGGAGCCGCGCAAGATCGCATTGGCCGCAGCTCTTGCGCCGCGTAATCCGGTCACCAGGCCGCCCACAGTCGTGACCTTGACCTGAGCCGCGGCATCGCCGATCAGGTAGACCTGGCAACGGCCGATACGCCGGCACGGTCGAGTGGAATGGGCGTAGGAAGGTATTCGGGCTGACTGCATCTCCACGGCTTTGAGCCCGATGCGGTCGAGAAATCGTTCCAATCTGCGCCTCGCGCTCTTGCCATCTTCGGCGATAAAGCCTACGGCCGCATGGGTTTTTGATTGCGGGATGAGCCAATAAAAATAACGCGTATCCGCCGGCTCAAACCAGACTTGCGTAGTGCCCGGCGGCGTTCCCTTCGGCAGTTCGACTATCGCTTGGAGAAGCGGCGTCGTGCCGTGGCCATTGCGCGCGGTGGCTTTCGCCACACGGCTCGATATGCCGTCGGCGCCGATCAGGATTTTACTCTCAATCTCTTCGGTTCGGTCTCGGTGAGCATCCCGGATGGTGATTGTCAGAGACTCATCGCCCGGCTTCATATCGATTAACTTGCAACCGCCCCTAAGCTCGACCCCGGCGTCGACGGCTTTACGAGCCAGCAGCCGAACGACGCTGGATTGTCTTTTTAGAGTGCGCAGGATTATCTTTGTTGATCAGGAGGAATCATGAAAACCAGCATTTCAGTCGCGCTAATTCTGCTCCTTTCGGGTTGCGCCGGTTTTCAAGCCGCTCGGGAGGTCAACTCAGGAAGACAGGCTTACCTTATCGGCAATAACGAAGCCGCCTATGCACATTTCCAAAAGGCTGCGGAAGTGGACCCAAACTATGTTTACGGCACCGCGCTACGCCAGGGAGTCTGGAGTTACGTCGGCCGGGTGAATTACGATATGGGGCGGCTTCCTCAAGCGCGCGAGGCGCTTGAGCGAGCGCTTGCCGCTAATCGTCAAGAAGATCTTTCCAGACTCTATTTCGGCCTTGCGTTAGCTCGAGAGGGCGACCGCCAGAGAGGCCTTAAGGAGATCGAAGGTGGCCTGCGTGGAGTGCATCAATGGTTGGAGTATGTCGATCAGAACCACGGCTCGTCCTTTGGGAGATTCTGGGATCCGGGGCGCGAGATACGTTCGGCGATTCAGACGGACCTCGCTTTAATCTCCGGCAGAGACATCGATTGGCAAAAGCTCATCGCCTCCAGTGAATGGGTTGCAAAACGAATGGAACTTGAAAGCGATCTTGCGAAACGCCACGAAACGATCGAGCGAAACAGAGAGAACGACAGTCGGGGCACTCGCTAATAGAATGTAGAATGCTCGTTGTAAATCTGCCGATTGTTTTGTTTTGCGCAGCAGCTCGTTCTTGTGAAATTTTCGACAAGCGCTGAAAGACATTATTGATCTAGGCTTATCGCCAATCTCTTCTTCGCCGGTACTCGTTCCCTGCTGCGCTTGAGCGCCTCCATGACGTCGATTGCCTGCCCATGCTCGTCGAGCGGTCTGCAGGTAATCAGCCATTTTGTTGTTGTAGAAAGCTCAAGGACAGCGTTCAGGAGCGGCGGGAATGCGCTGGTGGTTCTATCGGCGTTTTTCAACAGACACCCGTACTCCACCGGGGTGACTGAAAATTCGACGAACATCGCGGCTGGAACGTACTACTCTGGTCGTAGGAAATCAATGAGATTATGGGCGAGAGTAATTCAGAAGAACCAGGCGCAGGAAAACTTTTATGCTTTCGTGTGAGGAGAATTGAGCGCCGCTCTAATGTCGGGAACAGCATCAGGACAATGCGTAAGCGCAACTCGGAGCATCACGACAGCTTCCGTAGGGCTGCAAACCACTCTCCATCCGCTTAGATCACTCCGGGGTTTTTCCTCTTTCGTAGCCCGGCGCAGTGCGCTGCAGGCGTTAGAATCCTCCTCAGCAACGTGCTCTATCAAGCAGTCATAGTCTGCGTCTTTGACGGAGAGATGAATGATCATGGGCTGCGAAAATACTCCCCGAGGAAAAAAATAACAAGAGCTATTTGTCTTGTGAGGTTGATCTGCGATTGCGCGCGTCTTTCGCCCGGCGGCTGCGGCCTCTTCCTCTCCGCCACTCTTTCATCGGCGATCTGTCAAGCCTGCGCGTGCCGCGAAATCTCGTCGGTCCACCCGATCGCCTCCTTTGGGCCTCGCGGTTGGTTCTCGCATTCCCGGTCTACGGCGCGAAGCAGAACTAGCTGAGATAGAGAATTCCAACGAAGCCAAACATTTGCTTGTTGCTGCTAGTCTTGTTGGTCTTTGTTTTCGAGGGGTTTATCTTCAGTGCACAAAAGCCCAAGGGGCAAACTGCTGCCGAGCCGCAGGAATGTTTGGCCTGAGAATAACGGTACGCTATTTGGCTCCTGCCCGCCGCTGATGTTGACACGGACTTTTGCTTTTGCGGTAGGGGTCACGTCATCCGAAGGCATGGCGCCATCGTCCTTCCAGATCACAAACAAACATTTTTCAAGGTAGAAACTGCCCCCATAAGACTAAGGTCGCCAAGAAAATCTCTTTGACCAGATGAGCTATGGAGATTCGAGTGTAAATCCTAAACAACGCACCACCCATGGATCGCGAGATCAAGCTGGTTCCCATCTGGATCAAGAACTCTAAACTCAGCATCATGGTCCTTTGGCATCGGTGTAAGCTCTGAAGAGGCGCCGGCTTTCTTAAGGCTCCCTTCCAAATCCTGGAGATCATCAACATCAAACCCGAGGACATAGAGTCCTGGCTTCAGGTCAGGTTTTTGATCGACGATGGCTAAATTGAAATCTCCATCGGAAAGATGTGTGCTAGTCGGGCGACCATAGACGACTCTCATATCGAAGGCGGTCGTATAGAAATTTACCAGACGCTCTCGGTTTGGACTTACGATTGCGAGATGACGTATTCTTGGCATTTGCGCCTCCCTTCATGAATATCCATTCTTGTCAGCACCTGTAGGTGATTAGGTTGGCCAGCCGTGAGTTGAAAGGTCGATGGGATTACCGTCGGGGTCAAGAACCCGGTACTCGGCTTCGCGATTCCGCGGCCGCCTCTGAACCTCGCTACCTGCACCCGCTTCTTTAAGCTTCTTTTTTAAACTGTCGAGATCTTCGACTTCAAAACCAAAATGATAAAGACCGGGTTCTCGTCCGGCATAGTGTGGGTTCAGGGCGAGGTTTATAGAACCGTCCGAGAGGTAAATAGCACCTCCTTCGCCTTGCACCTGTTTCATGCCGAAGGCTTGTTTATAAAATTCTGCTAACTTTTCCCGGTTTGAACTCACGATAGCGATATGGCGAATCTTGGGCATCTGCAATCCTCCTGCATTTAATTCTAATCGCAGCCGCTAGCGTCAAAACGATTGAGGTAGAGTGTGCCAATATTCTTTACCGCCTCGGCAAAGGATCTGCTCCAGCGATCGTGTTGTACAGCTTAATGTCTTCCGGGTCTCTTGGAATATTTTTAACTAGCTCTTCCAACTCCTCGGGCATCAGAGGCGAAGGATCCGCACGAGTCATCTTTGTCCAGTTTGCATGAAACTCAGGATCTTTCCATGCCTTTCTGAAAGCGTCTTTGAGAGTTCTCACCCGGTCATTTGGAGTGCCTGGTGGTAGAACAAAAGCTTGGCTGAACCGGCCGAACGCAGCGAACATATCCAGCACTCTTTTTTCCTTGTCAGTCTTACTAAACCTGTGCAGTGCGGGGAGCTCGCCGAAAGCGGGATGCTTGTAGCGATATCCGTGCGGAATCTCGGCTACGCCATGGAAGTTCATAAGTCGCTCGTTAATGAATTGAGGGGTACGCTGAACCACGGTTTCTGCACTATTCGCGCGAGCATCTAGCTCGCCTTGCATGAGAGCTACGTCCATCTCCGCTCCGGAAAAGCCCACCACAAATCTGGGTTCTTTCAAATCAAGCAGCCATGCAAAAAGTCTGGCAATCACATAGTTGGAGTGGCCAACCGACTGTCCTCCGATCCTCAACCCTGTAGCTGCTCTGAGTTTATTGAGGTTATCCAGACCGAGTTGACTGCGTGAAAAAAAAACGTTGTTTACCTCGTTGTGACCAGAGCCCAAGTAAATCAGTTTGTTGATGTCATATTGAACGCCCGGCAGCGCGAGAATGGCAGACGTTACCAGTCCACTGCTCACCCGGCCAATGGTTAAGCCGTCGCGCGGCGCGTTGTTGTAAAGATGATTCGCAGCCGTTCTGCCGCCGGCGCCTGGCATGAACTGCATTACGATCCTTGGTTCACCCGGAATGTGCTTCTGTAAAACAGGGAGCAATGCCTGGGTTCGGAGCTGGCCCACCCCACCCGGAGTGCTGTCCTGGATGAGCGTAATCAGTTTGCCTCGATAAAAATCCGGCTGGGCCCATGATAAATTCGGCATCAGCCCGAGAAACACCCCGAGCCAAGCCATAGCTACTGGTTTCATGGGACACCTCCGAAACATTGATTTGAGCGGGATCAATTAACTTCTTCCCTGTATCGAAATATGAGGGATATTGGCGCGCTCTAATTCCTCGGTGCTGAGTTTTTTAATGTCCTTTCGAAGCTCATAGTTGATGTGTTGGATAGCTTCAGAAGGTCCGGAGCGATTGCCCATCATTATCATCGGGCCATCACCGCTATTTTCCAACTGGTAGAAGGATCCACCGGTGATGGTGGCAACCATTCCCGGCTTCATTACCGCCTTGCCGCCATCGGGAAAATGCATGGTGCATTCGCCGTCAATGACATAGAACGTCTGATCCGCGTTGTGACAATGCATATCGTCTCTCTCACCAGGATTCGGATAGTAGTGGACCCAGGCATGACAACGTGGTGTATTGAACACAACTTTTCGACGTTTTTCTCGACGTGCGAGTTCCACTAGATCAATGATTTCAATGCCCATGTTAGTCCTCCTTATGGTCGCTTCATTTGTCTTGGTTCTGAGGTTCTTTCTCTAGTGCGAGCTTACCATCTGATAAGAATCACTACAGCGGTACGTTACGTTATAGTCAACCGGATTGTACCAGGCCCGCCACGACTGATGGCGAAATCGCCTCGCCCTAAGCGCAGGCCGATGAGCCGTCATCGATAACCGAGCTCGAGTTCTATACGGGCCATTTCCTGGAGCATACAAGATCGATGGCGTTTCCATCCGGATCGTGAACCCTGAATTCAGCGTCACGATTTTTGGGTCTAGGTTGTACTTCACTGGAAGCTCCGACCTCTTTGACAACGTCTCTAAGCGGCGCGACATCGTCTACCTCGAAACCGAAATGATAGAGGCCCTCGCCGACCTTAAGTTCAGGCGTCTTCTTAATGATAGCGAGATTCATATATCCGTCAGAAAGGTAAAGTGCTGACCCAATACCCTTCACCTCCTTCATGCCGAAAGCAGTCTTGTAAAAGTTTCCCAGCTTTTCCTGGTTCGAAGTAACGATAGCAATGTGACGGATCCGGCTCATATAAACCTCCTTAACTCTATCTCCGCTTTCCCAGATGCATCTGAAGTTATGCATTGCTATATCGCTCAAAGCGATGATTGGTCAAACACCCGAGCACACCCCAGGTAGGGTCCGTTGCATAGCGTATTCGGAAGAAGATCGTGAACCGCCAATTTCAGGAATCTTTCAGCCACGAGGTATCCGGCATACAATCTATTTGCGGCGTTTCTCGCCCGATCTCCGCAACTGATCGCAGCAGAGCAAGTTTGTAGGAATTGGTGTTTAGCCCGTATTCAAGAATGCGGACGATCTGGTTGAGGTAATCGGGAACCAAGTCTCAATAATCAATCGCCGTTGCAAGGTATGATTTTGTCGGATGCCGTTCCTCGGTTTCAGCACGTCGCCCTCGTATCGCGGGATAATTTGTACGTGGGCATGCAGCATCACCGCCTGGCCGTCAATAGATTCCGTTAACTAAAACCGACGTTGAACCCCGCTGGACGATGTTTGGTGTCAAAAGCGTCTTGACATCCCGGAATAGGTTGAAACAGCCGACGTAAAACGCAGCGGCGAATCGCACACCGTTTCGACGTGCACTTTTGGCAGGATCAAAGAATGAGCGAGTGACACAGGATACAGGTCCGCTATGGCTAACGCATGATCGTTTTGGGCAATCGTAAATTCACGGCCTCTCTAAAGCCACCACCACAGAAGCTGCAAATGCATGTTGGGGATCAAACTACGGAGAAATGGTGGCGTTAAGGCCAATCAATGAGAGAACCCGGACCATTTGAAAGCGGCGGAAATTTAAAATGGCATGCAAGTTATTGATTTTATGGTGGAGCCGATCGGGATCGAACCGACGACCTCTTGAATGCCATTCAAGCGCTCTCCCAACTGAGCTACGGCCCCACGAGAAGAATGAAAGGCGGAAAGGGCGAAGCATTTCTGCTGCGATCACCCTGATACCTCCGTAATATCGATAAACGATTTGCAAAAGTCAAATCAGCAATTCACAACCTTCTCGACTCCAAGATAGGACTTTTTCGTCGAGCTTTTTATGATCTGGTCTTTAGCGTCGCCTCGATCAATTCTTCGGCGTGACGCAGGGTTCGTTCGGTAATTTTGACGCCTCCCAGCATGCGCGCCACCTCCGAGACTCTCTCCGCTTCCGACAGGCGCTCGACCCGAGTGAAGGTTCGCCCGTTATCAACTTCTTTGCGCACGACATAATGCGAGTCCGCCATCGCGGCGATCTGAGGCAGGTGAGTCACGCTGATGACTTGATGCAAAGCGGCCACTTGCTTGAGCTTTTTCCCGACGATCTCGGCGACCCTGCCGCCGATTCCGCTATCGACTTCGTCGAAGAGAAGGGTCGAAACGACACCCGGGGTGAGCACTAGGGCCTTGATCGCCAGCATAAGCCGGGAGAGTTCGCCGCCGGAAGCAATCTTGGCCAAAGGTTTCACCGGTTCTCCGGGATTGGGCGAGAAGTAAAACTCAACCTGATCCATCCCGCGTTCGGTAAGTTTTTTACCGGCAATGAAAAACGGCGGACTATCGTTTTCCTCATCCTGGCGTCTGAAGCGCACCTCGAATACCGTGTCAGGCATTCCCAGCCCGCGTATTTCCTTTTCCAATTCCCGCTTTAATTTCTTGGCTGCGCGCTGCCTATCACCGGAGAGTTTCTCCGCCGTGTCCCACGCGGCTTGACGCGCCTCCTCGAAAGATTTTTCAAGGCTCAGGATCTGTGCTTCGCCTTGCTGCAGATTATCCAAGGTGACCTGAATCCCGGTTTGTAGACGCAGAATCTCTTCGATATCGCCGTTGTACTTACGTTTGAGACGCTGAATCTCGGCTAGACGGTCATCCAGTTGCTCCAGCGCGCGCGGATCAAAATGAATTCGATCGGCATAACGCCCCAGTTGTAACGCCGCCTCTTGCAGTTGCGCCAATGAAGATTCAAGTAATTCAAACGTAGGGGTCAATTCCTGATCAATGGCCGCCAACTCGCGCGCCTTGCCAACGTATTTTCCCAAACGGCCGACGAGCGCGGACTCCCCTTCGTAAAGGATCTCCTCGCCTTCACGACAACCCTGGAAGAGCCTTTCCGAGTGCGCCAGAATATTTCTGCTCGAGCGCAGTTCCTCTTCTTCACCGGGCTTCAAGCCGGATTTGGCAATCTCTTCAGCCTGAGCTTCTAAGAGCGCTTTCTCCCGGCGCTGCTGTTCCAAAGCCCGACGGGTGTCATTCAGACTGCTCCAGGCGTGGGATAAGCGTTCGAAGCACTGCTTCATGGATCTCGCCTTGCCATCGAGATCAGCGAAAGCGTCGAGCAGGTTTAAGTGGGTTTCCGACTGCAGCAAGGTATGGTGCTCGTGCTGGCCGTAGATGTGCACGAGAGAAGCGCCCACCTGCGAGAGCAAGCCTAATGGACAGAGACTGCCGTTTAAATAAATTCGGTTTTTACCCGAACGGTTAAGAATGCGCTTGAGGATCAGTTCGCCTTCGACCTCGAAACCGGCTTCGCTTAAGTCAGCGCTGAGTGCCGGCGGGACGGTTTCGAATAAAGCTTCGACTGTGGCCTCCTCTTCTTTGTGTCTGATAATCTCCGAACTGCCGCGCTCCCCGGAAATAAGTCCCAATGCGCTAAGGATAATCGATTTGCCTGCCCCAGTTTCGCCGGTAATGATGTTGAGGCCCTGGCCAAGTTGAAGAACGACTTCGTCGATGATGGCAAAATTCTTAATCCGGAGTTCGCGCAGCATGACCCGCTTAACGTTCCCCCCATTTCAGTTTCTCGCGCAAAATTTCATAGTAACTGCGGCTCGGCAACTTTATCAAGGATACCGGCAGGCCGTAGTCGCGTGCCTCGACTTTGTCGCCGTTCTCGAGCCGAACGCCCTGTTGTCCGTCGGGACTCAAGAAAACGGTATCGCCAAAAGAGCGAAGCGTAACCTGTATTCCGGCCACACCAGGCACCACGATCGGTCGATTGGTCAAAGTGTGAGGACACAGAGGAGTCAGGATGATGGCGCTGAGCGCCGGCGCCAAAATCGGCCCCCCGGCCGCGAGGGAATAAGCGGTCGAACCCGTGGGCGTCGAAATAATCAACCCGTCAGCCCGGTAGTTACATAAATATTCGCCATCGACATAGGTTTCCAGATTAATGATGCGGCTGCGCGCTCCTTTGGTGATCACCGCGTCATTTAAAACGCGAAAGCGATGAGCTTTTCCGTTTTTACTTTGGACCTGAACTTCCAAAGTCATGCGCTGCTCTGTTTGGTATTCACCCTCCAACGTCTGCGTCAGAACCGACTCCAATTCATCGGCTGCAACTTCGGTGATGAACCCGAGACCGCCTAGATTGACCCCGAGAATCGGCACATCCGGCCTTTCGACCAACGGCGCGATATTGAGCAACGTCCCGTCGCCGCCCAAGGAAATAATCAGATCAGCTCTGGCCGCCATCTCTTTCTTGCTCGAAGAAATACCGCCGCTACGGGAAATGCCATTTTCCACGTAAACTTTCAGACCTCGTTTTTTTAACCACGGGACTAGCCAACGGGCCATCTCCGTGGCCTTGGGCTCGTGATATTTTGCCACTAATCCTACGGCACGAATCATCGAAGTTGCTTCTCCCGAAATGAACTTATTTCCCGCTGCGCAAAAATTTGTCTCATCAGTTTACGAGGATTACGATGCTTTACTATCGACCGTGCTAGCAGCGACTATGCGGCAGGCGTGGACGGTTTCAAAGCCCGGTAGATTTTCTCTGCAGTGAGAGGAATATCAAACAGCCTCACGCCCACGGCAGCCGCGATCGCGTTGGCGATCGCCGGAGCCGTGGCGATAATCCCGTTCTCGCCAATCTGCTTGGCGGCAAATGGACCTGAGCCCGTTGGATCCTCGATGAGCACCGTTTCTAAATCCGGCAAATCCCGCGGGCACGGAATGCGGTAGTCGCCTAAATTGGTCGTGAGAACTTTGCCGTTCTCGGTCATCACCTCCTCGAGAGTGGCGTAACCCAATCCCTGAACCAAACCGCCTTCGATCTGGCCTTGATGCGCCACGGGATTAATCACTGTGCCGACATCGTGTGCCGTAACGATCCGTTTTACCCGCAGCTGGCCAGTTTCGATATCGACTTGGACTTCGGCGATCTGCACCACAAAAGCCGGCACCGGTGAGCGGCCTTTTACCTCGAAGGTTTCACGAATGCGCAGCTCCCCGTTTGGCTTGGTTGCTTCCTGCGCCACGGCGCCAAATTCGATCCATCGCTTTTTATTCAAAGCGCTGCTGAAGCGGCCGTTCCGCAGAACTACGTCGGCCACAGCGCAACCGAGAAGTGATGCGGCAACAGGATTCAATCGCCGGCGCAGCTGTTCCGCCGCCTGCAGCACCACATGGCCGCTCATGTTGGTAATCTTGCTGCCTCCAGGAGCGGCGTCGCTTTCAAAGCTTTCGGTGTCGCCGATTTCGGTCCAAATCAGCTCGATCGGAACTGTCAGAACCTCCGCAGCGATTTGCCGCAGCAAGGTATGCGTTCCAGTGCCGATATCCGGCACCGCGGTTAAGATCTTGAGTTTACCGTCAGCGGACAGAGAAAGCTCCGCGCTCGCTTTACCGGAGCCGCCGACATGCCGGAACGAGACGCCGATCCCGAGACCGGTATTGTTGCCGTTCTTTTTCCCCCAACCGGCCTTGCGCGCCGCCGCAAGCAAAGTTTCGCGCACCCGCACCTTATCCACTGCTCGGCCGCCGGCTAACTTCTCACCGTCGCGCAGGAGATTTTTTAGCCGTATTTCGAGCGGGTCCATCCGCAACTCTTGGGCGATCAGATCCATATGAGATTCGGCTGCAAACACCGCCTGGGGTTGGCCGGGAGCGCGATAATAGCCGCACGGCACAGAATTGGTGTAAACGCCATAGGACCGGATTGAGTAATGTGGGATATGGTAGACACCATTGGTAAAGGTTGCCCCGCCGAGATTCGGCGGATCTCCGGGCTTAAACGATGCATACGCGCCGCTGTCGAAGATTACTTCGGTTTCACGTGCTGTGAGAGTACCGTCTTTCTTGACCCCGCTTTTGATCTTGATCATCGAGGAATGGCGTGGATCGCCGGCGACTAGCTCTTCCGCATAGGTCATGACCATTTTCACCGGTGTTCGAGTCGCCTTGGCGAGCTCGTAACAAATGGGGATATCCATCAAGGCGCCCTTGCCGCCGAAATCCCCGCCAACGGCAACGACATGGACGCGAATCTGCTCTTTGGGGATCTCCAACTGGCGCGACAGATGTGATTTCACTCGGAACGGCGCCTTGCACGACGCCCAGATATCGACACGCTCCGAGCTATCCACGGCCACGATCGCGGAGTGCGGTTCGATATAGGCTTGATGCGCAACTGAGGTTCTAAAAGTATGCTCGACGACTAGATCCGCTTCATCGAAGCCTGCTGCGATATCTCCAGCGGTCCATTTCTGCATGGCAAAGACGTTGGGAATTTCATCGCCCGGCGCTTTGAAACCGGCGTATGTCGCCAATTCCTCATGTACCAGCGGCGCAGCGCTGCTCATTGCCTGACGCGCATCGAACACAGCCGGCAGTTCTTCGTACTCGACTTCTATGACCGAGAGAGCCTCTTCGGCAGCATCGCGATCTTCGGCGGCCACCGCGACAACTTTCTCGCCGATAAACCGCACCTTGCCGATCGCTAGGAGCGGCGTGTCTTGCAGGCTCAGTCCGACTCGCTTATCCGGGAGATCCTTACCGGTCAGAACGGCGCGCACACCTTTAATCTTTTTCGCCGGTTCCGTGTTGATGGAAACGATGCGGGCATGAGCATAGGGGCTGCGCAAACATTTCCCCCACAACATGCCGGGCAGCTGCACATCGGCGGTATAGACCGTGTTGCCGCTGACCTTATCGGATCCGTCAACGCGGCTGATCGGGCGACCGACAACTTTCAAATTCATCTGTTAGCTTTCCTTCTGAGTGCTACACCACCAGGGTTCTTAGACGCGAGCTGAGGTAATCCACTAGCATAACGAGAGCAATCAGAACAAGCACGATGGCGGCCGCTTCCTGGTATTGAAAGGTGCGAAAGCTAGTGTTCATCAAGTAGCCAATGCCGCCGGCGCCGATCAAACCAAGCACGGAGGCCGCTCGGATGTTGGTCTCCAGACGGTACAGTGTAAACGAGATCAAATCCGGCAGGATCTGCGGTAAAACGGCAAAGGAAAGTATCTGGGTGTAGCCGGCGCCGGTGGCGCGAATTGCCTCGACCACGCCCTCATCGATATTCTCCACGGACTCCGACAACAGTTTACCCAGAACGGTGGCCGTGTGAATCGCCAACGCCAGGGTTCCGGCAAAAGCGCCTAGACCCACCGCGGCGACGAACAAGAGACCCAGCGCCAGATCGGGCACAGTGCGCAGCAGATTCAAAACAGTGCGAACACTATGGTAAACCAGTGGATGCGGCGTGGTATTGCGCGCTGCGAGAAATCCCAACGGAAACGCCACAATCAACGCCGTGAACGTCCCCGCCAACGCCATTTGCACGGTCTCCAAAGTTGCCCCAACCACGGTTTGCGGAAATATGTTGTTCCACCAGCGCTGCTTGATACGCGCGGTCGCCTCGGACAATGGCACCGGCAGCAAGAGCTCGCGCCATGATAATTCTCGCCGGGAAAAAATAATAGTTTGCATCCGTCAGTTTAGAAAAGTCGGGAGGTAACATGCGCGCAAGAGTCTGGGCAATCTGCGGAATGCCTTCGAGCAATTCTCCCACTCTGATCTTCGCGCCCTGAAAAGCCCATGCAAGGACAACTAGAAAAAGAGCAGCGAATATAAATGACCGGAACCTATGCCTTGGCGCCGGCGGCGCCTCAAGAAAGATGTCCGGACCGTCGCTTGCTTGAAGTCGCTGAACCAAGGCTCTCTCCTTATGTTTAACGGGAAATATTAGCTGCCAAGCACAGCTCTGCCAGCCACCATAAAGCACCGCCGCGCACTAAACCAGCCTCAGCCGTGACTTTAGGTCGCTTAGAGTTAACGTTAACGACGTAATCAACGCTCGAAGATCCGCCGCCGTTTGTCACAATAGGGTTGCTTAAGGTACATTTTACAGGATGCTGGAACAGCTTCATATGCTTGCTTGCGCTCAAACGGCTCGCCTCAACCTGCTAAACAACTACGCCTCAGCTCGGCAATTCTCCGCGCGCCTGGCGTCTGAGCCCTTTTCAATGGCGCATAATAAAATTATCTCAGCCACTTCTAGAGAACATTCAGTGGCAACGGCAACCAATCAAGAGCGCAGCGGGTGTGAACTCTAGTGGCGCAAAGCAATTTCTCTCTCAAATTTTGGGGAGTGCGAGGCAGTTATGCGGTTTCGCATCGCGATGCGCTGAAATACGGCGGCAACACCTCTTGTGTCGAGGTGATTGCGGGAAAGCACCAGATCATTTTCGATGCCGGCACCGGCATCATCGGACTCGGTAAGGAGCTTGTCAAAAACCACGAGAGTCCGATAAGCTTGAATCTCTTTCTGAGCCACACACATCACGACCACCTCTCGGGCTTTTATTTTTTTGATCCGCTATTTGATAAACGAAACCGGATTAACATTTTCGGGCCGGGTTCGGGAAAACGATCCTTGGCTGAAACTTTGCGCGCGGCGATGGAGCCTGCGCTTTTTCCAATCGGGCTCGACAGGCTTAATGCCAAAAAATCAATTTGGTCGCTGGTTGGCGGCGAGAATATCGAATTGCGCGACAACCGGCAGGCCCCACGAATAACCAAAGCCGTTAGTCACAGGGCCGACAATAACCAGCGCCCAATCATTCTTAGCCATAACAGTCCCGCCCATCCCAACGGCGTAATTTTGTATCGAGTTTTTTTCCAAGGCAAAAGTTTGGTTTACGCTACAGATTTAGAGGAAACAGCGGGCGGTCATCCAGACGTCATCGAGTTCGCGCGCGATGCCGACTTGTTGATACATGACGCACAATACTTAGAGTCGGAATACACATCGGCGGCAAATCCACGCAAAGGGTGGGGACACAGCACGGTTGAATCGGCGACCGTGGTTGCCCAACAAGCCGGGGTCAAACGACTTGTGTTGTTTCATCACGAACCGACCCATGATGACGGTTGTATCGATCAGATCTTGCAATTAGCGCGACGGCGCTTCACTTCGACAACGGCTGCCGCCGAAGGCATGGTGATAAGTCTCTGAGAGAACGAGCATTTCAGCCGGTCGATGAAGACGGTCTCTCTGCTCTGTCACGGGTTCCCGACGAATCCTCAAGATTAGCGAAATTTTGGCGCCACTGGTTCATTGGACGATTGCAATGGTCGAGTAAAGTTTAGACCAGGCTACTTGTAAAGCGCAGCCGGCGTCTGCGGTTCGGAGTTCAGTCGAAACTTTTGTGATTTCTTCCCTCGGCATGAAATGCAATCGCAGCAAAAGAACCGACGTCGTCGAGCCTGCGGTTCTACGGCACCGGAGCAGCAATTCGTGGGATGTGTTCGGATTCGACTTCACAGCAGCGGAGTGAAAACTTATGAGCTGGGATCTTGCAAGCTACTTTCCTGCATTCAATGGGTCGGAAATGCGCCGGTTCAAACAAGGGCTGGCCAGCGATGTCGCTTCGCTCAAAGCGGAAGCGGCCGCGCTGCCGCCGTTGGCAACTGAAAGCTCCGCCAGTTGGGAGCGCGTATTGCTGCGCAATGAAGACATTCTCCAGCGCATGTCGCATCTCGGCTCGTACATCAGTTGCCTCGCTTCCTCGGACGCGCGCAACGAATCCTACCTCAAAGAAGAAGCCGAACTGGTGGGAATGAGAGCCGAGTTGAGCAAACTGCGAGTCGAATTTCTCCGGGCGATTAAAGAAGCCGGGGATGAAACATTCACGGCATTCACGGCGCGGCCGGCATTGGACGGCGCGCGAAATTACCTAAACAGGATGCGCCAGGAAGCGCGGCGCGCCATGACACCGGAGAATGAGATTTTGGCCACCGACCTCGGAGTTGACGGCATTCAAGCCTGGGGCCGACTTTACGATACCGTTTCATCGAAGTTGGAATTTGACATGCTGTTTCCCGACGGCAAGCGCCATCGCTTGCCGGTTTCGCAGCGCCGCTCGTTGCTGGAAGATCCTGATCGTCGCGTACGCGAAGCGGCTTTCGAGGGCGGCAATGCGGCCTGGCGAGGCATCGAAGATATGGCTGCGGCGGCGTTGAATGCGATTGCCGGCACGCGGCTAACGCTCAACCGCTATCGGCAGGTCGACCACTTCCTCGAGATTGCCCTATTCCAGGCTTCAATCACTCGCAAAACGCTGGATGCCATGTTTGAGGCGTTATTCTCAAAGCTCGAGGTGCCGCGAAAGATTCTCCGTCTCAAGGCCAAGCTGTTGGCGCGGCCAAGCCTTGCCTGGTTCGATGTCGGCGCTCCGCTCGAGTTGCCAGGCCAAGAGAAGCTCTCCTGGGAGAGGGCTACATCCCTGGTCGGGAAATCCTTCGAGCGCGCTTATCCCGCCCTTGGGAAATTCTTCGAGCAGCAGGTCATCGGAAAGAATTGGGTGGACTGGGAGCCCCGCACCGGCAAGCGTCCCGGAGGATTCTGCACGAGTTCGATGCTCACCAAAGAGTCTCGAATCTTTATGACCTACAATCAATCATTGGGCGATGTGCTCACTCTCGCGCATGAATCCGGGCATGCCTATCATGCCGCCATGATGCGTGACATGCGCCCTTATAGTCGCGGATATCCGATGACCTTGGCGGAAACCGCATCCACCTTTGGCGAGCAAGTTCTGATGAACGGCATTCTGGACGATCCCGCCATAAGCCAAGCGCAGAAGGCTTTGATCTTGGATATCGAAACGGGACACGGAGCAGTTTACCTTTTGGACATTCCGGTCCGTTACGAATTTGAAAAGGCGTTCTATGAGGAGCGCGCCAACGGCCCGCTGAGCGTTTCGCGTTTAAAAGAACTCATGGTCGATACTCAACGAAAAATTTTTGGCGACGTGCTTGAGGTTGGCGCGGAGGATCCCTACTTTTGGGCCTCTAAGCTGCATTTCTACATCACGGGAATCACCTTCTATAATTTCCCCTACACTTTCGGATATCTGCTCAGCCGCGCGCTTTACCGGATGTTCAAAAAAGACCCGGGCAAATTTCTACCGAAGTATGAGGAGTTCTTGCGTCTGGCCGGCGCCGAGCCGGCAGAAAACCTGGTTCAACACACAATCGGCCGGGATATAGAACAGCCGCAATTCTGGGCTGAGGCAATTGACACAATCGAAGAACCTTTAGCGCGTTTGGAGATGTTAGTGGCTGAAGGTTTATGACACGGCTGAGCTGACCGCCGAGCGTTCCACTGAAACTCGACCGATCGGCTTTCGACCCCGAGCGTTTGTGAAGAGGCTACGAAAGCAGATGGAGCAATCGGGATGTGCTCAGTCTAACCCAGCCCTTCGAGCAACGCGGTGCGTAGCAGATCGAGGGCGTTAAGAGTCATGCGGCTGCGGTCGTATGGTCCGCGACCGGCTGAGGTGCTCAACCGTCGGATGAAATTATCGCCGTCGGTAAGGGCAATATAGCTCTGGCCGCGCGCAAGGTTCTGCACCGTGCTGTCGGGGTCGGTCACTGCATGAAGCGCCAGGCCAAAATCACACTTTGCTTGGTGCCGCACGGACCAGGCAAGCTCGTCGGTTAGCGCCGCCGGATCCTGGATCAACGCATCTGTTCGTGCTGGATCGCGCCCGTGCGTCAACAGGCTACGGATTGCAACCTCGCTGTTGCAAATAACCCCAGCGCCAAAGCTTTCCGTGCTTGCGACCTGTAAGCGTTCCGATAAATTGCCGCAGGTGAGATCTTCATAAACCGCGACCGTTTTGTTACGAGCACGAAGTAACCTGCCGACGACATCCTCCATCGTCTCTTGATCAGCGGCAAAGATCGCATTACCCAACAGCCCGTGCACCTCGGCTTCTACGGGCGCGATAAGGTTCATCGCTTGATCTTTGTTGGCGGCCTTGGCGGCAATCCGAACATCGACTTGTCCCGGCAGGGCAAGAACGCCGACGGTCGGATTGCTGGAGTTCGCGATCAGATAGCCGATCTTATCGTCCACGGCGCTCTCGCCGATGCCGACGACCTTCAACACACGATAATGAATGACTTCAGCCAGGTTAAATTTCTTGCGCAGATAAGGTTCGACTTCGTTCTCGAACAACCATTTAAGTTCTACGGGAACTCCGGGAAGCGAAAAAACAACGCCGCGAGGATCTTCGACGATAAAAGATGGCGCGGTGCCGTTGGGATTTTTTACCGGAATCGCTCCCTCGGGCATGTATCCCTGACGCCGGTTATTGGGTGTCATGGTCCGACCGCGGCGGCGGAAGTGCTCCTCGACCTGTTCTAGCAAGCCGGCGTCCAGAATGAGTTTGCGGCCGGTCACCTCAGCGACAATCTCTCTCGTCAAGTCATCTTGAGTGGGCCCCAGTCCGCCGCTGGTAATAACGATATCGGCTCGTTCTAATGCCCGCTGGATTACTTCGCGCATACGGCCCGGGTTATCGCCGACCACCGAAGTGAAATACAAATTTACTCCCAATGCAGTCAGCCGCTGCGCCATCCAGGCCGAATTAGTGTCGACGATCTGCCCGAGCAATAACTCGGAACCGATTGCCACGATCTCGGCATTTGCCATAGGTAAAACTCTCCTTGGTTCGCCTAGAAACCTATACCCTTCGGATTGACGTCATACAAGCTTGAGAATCGCCAGGGCAATCAACCAGATGCTTGTCCCTGTCGAGCTTCTTTGCCATCATAGGTGCAATGATCATTCTGATCTCCAACGACGACGGCATACAATCGGAAGGAATCATCGCCCTCGAAGAAGCGCTGCGCCCTGTCGGCGAGATTTTCACTGTCGCACCCGATCGTGCGCAGAGTTCCATGAGCCATGCATTGACCCTCCATCGGCCGTTGCGCGTGCAAGAAGTTGCGCCGCGGCGTCTGGCAGTCAACGGAACCCCAAGCGACTGCGTTAAACTAGCGTTGACCGGCCTCTTGCCGGTTCGTCCCCATTTGGTCGTATCGGGCATCAACAAAGGGCCTAATCTCGGCGATGACATTATTTATTCCGGAACCGTTTCAGCCGCCATCGAAGGAGCCTTGCTAACTGTCCCGTCAGTTGCCGTATCGTTGGTTACCTTCCGTGATTTTGATTTTCGTGCCGCGGCAGAATTTACCGCCTTCTTGGTCTCGAGCATCCAGGAGACTGGGGGTATTCCGCCCGAAACCCTTCTCAATGTGAACGTGCCGCCGCTGCCGAAATCCGAGCTCAAAGGCTGGCGCTTAACCCGGATGGGGAAGCGTCATTACAGTGAGAATATTATCGAACGTGTCGATCCTCGGGGCGCCAAATACTACTGGATAGGCGGCGATGACCTTGGCTTTGACAAAGAAGACGGCACTGATTGCATGGCAGTTCATGAGGGATATGTTTCGGTGACTCCGCTACAGGTCGATCTGACAAATTATCGGGTGCTAGAGAACAGCACTTTGCCCAACTTTGTTTGGCCATAGCAAAACGGTCAGAATCGACAAGTGGCTTTGGGCGGCGCGCTTTTTCACAACGCGCCGCTCGCCGCTGAGGCGGTAGCGGGCGACAAATTTGCGCTGAACGGCGCCTCCCCGCCAATCCGAGCCGAATGATCCGCCCGGGCGATTACCTCAACATCCATCGCGACGTTTACGAATAGATCGTTATGGTCAAAGGAACGTCTACTTACCGGCGTCCCGCCTCGGACGCCCAAAGGTTTTATAAAGAGAGCGCGAAAGCAGATCAAGAAGGCAAGCCGCTTTGGCTCAGCTTAAACTCGGGCGGCTAGCGATTTTCATAGCACCGCGCGGCCTTGCAAAAAGGATCGGCGCGCCATATTCGAAATTCATCAATCGCACATGGTAAAACCTGACACCTGGAACAAATCGTCCGTTCACCGGATTATAGATACCGAATACGTATCCTTTCGATATCAACTCCAGCAGCCTCAGGGATGTACGATTACGATTAGAGAGTGAAAGATCAGCACTGCCTTACAGCTTCGACGAGCCTTCCTGATTGTCTTCAGGCTCTGAGCTGACTGAGGGTCACTATTTGTCCATGAACGCCATTGTCCGACTCGAGCAGCCCAACGACGCAGTTGCCATCGATCATGTTCTTAGGTCCGCCTTCCCGACGGACCAGGAGTCGCGACTCGTCGAGCTTTTGCGCAAACATCAACGGCTACGGCTATCCTTGATAGCGGAAATCGCTGGTGTAATCGTCGGCCATATTGGGTTCAGTCAGGTAGCGATCGCCGGGTCCGTAGCTAATTCAACAGGATTGGGGCTAGCTCCGCTGTCAATCGTTCCGGCGCTGCAGCGACGCGGCCTAGGTGCCCAACTGGTCGGTGAAGGCCTGCGTGCCTGCGAGCGTCTCGGCGCTGGATTCGTTGTCGTGCTTGGCGAGCCTGAGTATTACCGCCGGTTCGGCTTTAGAAGTGCGGATCTTTTCGGATTGCAAAATGAATACGGCGCCGGTGAAGCATTTATGGCGTTAGAGCTGAAGAATGCCTCAATCACTCCTGGTCTTGTCCGTTATGAGTCTGAGTTCTCGAATTTGACCGGCGCGCTATGAGATTGCTAGACGGGCAAAGCTGCTCGACGATGCAAGCTTCGCAATCTGGCTTTCGCGCATGGCAAATACGCCGCCCGTGAATAATCATGCGGTGCGAAAAACCAGTCCATTGTTCCGCCGGCAATAATTTGCTCAAATCGCGCTCGATCTCGACTGGATCTTCGCTTCTGGTCAGATCTAAACGACGTGACACACGTTTACAGTGGGTGTCGACGATAAGCCCCGGCAGATTAAAAGCGTGGCCGAGAATGACATTGGCGGTTTTCCTGCCGACCCCCGCCAAGGTTGTCAACTCCTCCATGGTGCCGGGAACCTCGCCGTTGAATCGGTTGACAAGCTGGCGAGCACAAGCTTTCAAAGCTCTGGCCTTGGAGCGAAATAGGCCAAGCGTGCGGATCATCCTCTCGATCTCGGCTAAAGGTGCGTTGGCCATCCGGTCCGGAGTTGGAAAGCATCGAAAAAGCTCCGGCGTTGCCTTGTTGACGGCGGCATCGGTACACTGCGCAGAAAGAATGACAGCGACCAGCAGCTGAAAGGTGCTTCCATAGTCAAGCGGTACCTGAAGCTCAGGATAGACGTGGCGCAACCGGCTCGCGATGGCGCCGGTCCGAGCAATCTTTTGCTCGAGGTTTTCTCTTGTCCGCCGCCGGATCAGGTTGACGGATTGAGAGCCGGTCGATTTACTTGACCTGTTTGGGATTGAAAGCCTTCTTTCCGGCATAAACAGCTCTACGACCCAACTCCTCTTCAATTCTTAGCAGCTGATTGTATTTTGCAGTTCGCTCGCCTCGACAAGGAGCCCCGGTTTTGATTTGCCCGGCGTTGGTTGCCACCGCCAGGTCGGCAATGGTTACATCTTCGGTTTCGCCTGAACGATGAGACATGACGGTTGTATATCCTGCTTCCTTCGCCACTTTCATCGTTTCCAAAGTTTCCGTCAGGCTGCCTATCTGATTCACTTTTACCAGAATCGAATTGGCGACTTTGGAATCGATGCCGCGCTTCAGCCGAATCTTATTCGTGACGAAGAGATCATCGCCGACTAGTTGTACTTTCTTTCCGAGAGCCTGGGTCACCATTTGCCAGCCCTCCCAATCATCTTCAGCGAAGGCATCTTCGATGGATATGATCGGGTACTGCCTGACCCAATCCTCATAAAGGCGCACCATTTCCTCCCGACCGCGTTGACGTCCGTCGGATTTCTTGAAGACATATTTGCCGTCGCTGAAGAATTCACTCGAAGCCACATCAAGTGCCAGCGCAACCTGTGAGCCCACTTTGTAACCGGCACTGGCAATCGCCTCAAGGAGCAGTTCGATGGCCTCATCATTGCTCTTCACACGCGGCGCAAAGCCGCCTTCGTCCCCGACGCTCGTCGAATAGGAGCGATCATGTAAAACCTTCTTGAGCGTCTGAAAGATTTCCACCGCTGCTCGTAATGCCTCCTTGAAGCTTTTAATGCCCAGTGGAACGATCATGAATTCTTGAAGATCAACATTGTTATCGGCGTGAGCGCCGCCGTTTAACACGTTGAGCAGAGGCACCGGCAGAGTCTTCGCCTGATTTCCGCCCAAATAACGAAACAGAGACAAACCTTGTGCTCGAGATTCGGCGTGGGCGACCGCCAACGAAACCCCGAGAATCGCATTGGCGCCCAGCTTACCCTTATTTGCTGAACCGTCTAGGTTAAGCATAATTTCGTCGATAGCCCGCTGCTCTTTGGCTTCTTTGCCGCGTAAGCGAGGAGCAATCTTCTGATTGACATGCAAAACTGCCTTGGCGACTCCTTTTCCCAGAAACCGCTTGCCGCCGTCTCGCAGCTCCACTGCTTCATGAACGCCGGTCGACGCGCCGGAAGGAACAGTGGCGCGACCGGTGCAGCCGTCGCTAAGCCTCACCTCCACTTCCACCGTAGGCTGTCCTCGAGAATCGAGCACTTCGCGCGCGTGAACCCGTTGGATTTTCATCCGCAAACCTCCAAGAAACTGTCTTCGCAGCAGCAAAACATAATTTATGTTATATTGCCATTATCGCCGGCCATGACATTACCATTTCACATTGCGCAACGTCACCTTCTCTACTTCCTAGGCGGTCTGATTTTACTGCTTGCGGTGGTCACGGTCGTTAGTGAGCGCGGCGCGATTCATCTGTGGCGGTTACGCGGCGAGAAAAGCAGAATTGACGAGCAAAATTATCGTTTACAGAAGGAAAACGAAGCTTTGCGGCAGCGGGTTTCACGCATCCGCAACGACAACCACTATCTCGAAAAATTAGCTCGCGAGGAACTGAACCTGGTGCGTCCGGGCGAAATCATCTACCGTTTTCCCAAGTCTAACCCTGACAAGGGCCGGCGCAATTTAGTCAACGAAGACCCTACTGCTGAGTCCCGCCCGTCAACGGTACGAAAATAACCGCGCTGTGCTCTTCTATGACCTGTCGGCCGCCGATCTTTCTGGCGCGAATTAATTGCTGGGTGTGGCCTTCCTTACCTAACGGCATAATTAAGACGCCGCCCTCACGGAGCTGATTCCAGAGAGGCGAGGGAATTTTGGCTGCCGCCGCAGTAATCATAATGGCATCGAACGGTGCCTCCTCTGCCCACCCGTGAAAACCATTGCCGACTCTTAATTTTACGTTTTGAATACCCAGCTGCTGAAGAGTCCTTTCGGCCCGAGCGCTAAGCCCCGCAACAATCTCAACGGAGAAAACTTCCTCCGCTAAAGCGGCAAGCACCGCCGCTTGATAGCCCGAGCCGGTGCCGATTTCCAGAACTCGTTCGCCTCCTTTTAGTTCCAGTAGCTCGGTCATGAATGCCACGATGTAAGGCTGGGAGATGGTTTGGCCAGCGCCAATCGGCAGCGGCCGGTCGTGGTAGGCGGAGGAGCGCATTTCTTCCGGCACGAATAGATGGCGCGGCAGAGTCGCCATTACCTTAAGGAGTCGCTGGTCTTTGATGCCGCGCCGGGCGATGTCCCGTTCGATCATGGTCCGGCGCGCTTCGCGAAAGATCGTTTCTGGATCTTCGCCCGGCGCTAAATCCTCGAGTCCGAGCATTAAAGACGATGATGCGACGAATAAGAAACAGAGGCAGTAAAGGCCGACAGAAGAGCGAGGTTCAAGCTTTCTCACTGCCATACAACGACACTCCTCGTCCACGTCGGGATCGGGGCAATCGAGGAAACTGCAAGCTCGACAGGACACGTGCTTTGAGTGATACCGCGACGCAGTGCTCGCGGAGTTGATGTTTCAGAAAGCGACTTCACTATAGGGACTACTTCGGTTGTGTCAAGACAGGCTGCGGCAATTCACCGCCCACCTTGACAAGAGTGAGGACACGCAGTATCTCGTCCCGGTGTAGCTCACTGTTCATAGATCCGGATACATGATCGACAATCGGCTGCACTTACCCATCTCTAATGGAAAAGGTCTCGTCTAATGGAGAAAATGGATCCTAAACGATCTGCGCTGGCACTTGTCGGGGGACTCAAGCAAGCCGGCATTGATTTCGTCGCCACCTTGCCGGATGAAAAGATGCTTGACTTGATTCGGACGGTCGAAAGCGATCCAGAGCTTCGGCACATTCCGCTGTGCCGCGAGGAAGAGGGTATTGGCATCTGTGCGGGCGCCTATTTAGCTGGGCGGAAAACCGCGATCATCATGCAGAATGCTGGCTTCTTGAACAGCTGCAACGCCCTGACCACCACTTGTTTGCAGTTTCAGATACCGATTGTGCTGTTGATTTACTATGCCGGCGATATCGGCGATCGCGGCTTTACCACTCTGGGCGCGGTCACCGAACCGGTGCTTCAGGCGTTGGGCATTCGCTCATACACCCTGCGCCGGACTGACGAGGTCGACGAAACCATCGCCGGCGCGGCGGTCCTCGCCGAGGATTCAAAAAGACCGGTTGCGGTGCTCTTAACCAAGAGCGTGCTGGGAGTGAAATGATGCAACGGTATGACTATCTGAGGGTTATTGGCGGCGATACCGGCGACGCGTTGACGGTGTGCACGGGATGGGGCGCGCGAGAGTGGTGGGCGCTTAGACCCAGCGACGGCAATCTCAAAACACGCACACTGGGGTTAGTCTCTTCGATCGCCGCCGGGCTCGCCTTGGCATTGCCCCATCGAAAAGTCATCGCAATTGACGGCGACGGTGCTTTTCTGATGAATCTGTGCGGACTGCCAACCATTGCTCTACAAAATCCGCCGAATCTGATCCATCTGCTTTTCGATAACGGGGTTTATGAAGCCTCCGGCGGTACTGCAACCGCTTCTCACGTTGCCGATGCCGTGTCACTGGCCCAAGGAGCGGGATACCCACATGCCTGCTGGGTCCATACGCCGGCGGAGTTTAGAGCGGAATTTCTCGAGGCATGGCAGGGTAACCGCCTCACGTTGATTGCGGTTAAGGTGGATCCCGGACAGCCGAAAACCTTGCCGTCGTTGAAGCTTGACGAATTAGAGAACAAATATCTGTTCATGCGTTACCTGGAGCGAACCGAGAACAAAGCGATATTGAGCCCTGGCTTCGACTCCAAAGTGTGATCTCCCGCTCACCGACCCCCAAGCAATCACGACGCTCCACGACTGACATTTACGTCGCTTGTCGATGCTCGTAAATTCAACATCCCGGAGCCCACGACTCTGCGTTTTCGCGGAAAGCCGAGCCAACTCCACTGATCGGGATAACGGAGAATAACTTTCTCAAGATGGCGCGTGTATAGCGCCGTCGTTGCCGTGATCGTTTCCTCCAGGCTCTCTCCACGCACGGCTTTAATGGCGCGGCCAATCGCAAGAACGATTGAGCCATCGGGCTGGCGGGTGGCAAACATCGGCAAGGTTACCGCCCCGGCGCGCAATGCCAGAGTCGCCGGACCTCGGGGCGCAGGTAAGTTTTGCCCCATAAATTCAACTGTGATCTCGCCGGATTTGAACTCATCGGCAATGACCAGTACGATTCGATTTTCGCGCAACGCTTGGAGAATGCCGCGCGCCGCTTCCCGCCGCGGCTTAGCCGAAATTGTGTCAATTCCTACTTGCGCCCGGTATCTGGTGATTAGCTGTGCGAATTGCTCATCGCTTGGGTGTTTCACTACAACACTGAACGGATAACCCGCCGCGGCCAACCGGGCGCCTATGATAGCGAAATTGCCCAAGTGTGCGCTTAAAGCAAGCACGCCTCTTCTTCGCGCCAGGGCATCACGCAGATGTTGTTCGCCTTCGACTCGGACTTTTGCAATAATTGCTTCCTTTGGAGAATCAATTAAAGCACCGGCCTCAAAGAGCCCGCGTGTAAAGCTCTTCCAAACGCGCCACACCATTGCCTTCCGTTCAGCTTTGTCCGGAAAACGATCACCGGCCACAGTAGCAATATTCTCCTCCATCCGAATCCGATACTTCCACAGCAGCTTATGCGTGATCCACGCCCAAAAAGTTGCAGCGGTAACCACCATACGATCCGGCAACCGACCCAGTACGAGAATGAAGACCCGCAAAACGTAAGCGCCAAGTCCATATCTCAGGTTATAAAAAAATTGGCTTAGAGCCGAACGTTTTTTTGATCGTCGACGCTTCATGGAAAGAGTTATGAATGCGTTCTCCCAGCTTTGCAAGCCAGGGCGGACACACTAAAAAGGCGGTGAACACCCGGGGCATTCACCGCCTTAAATTATCCAACCTATTTGAAACCGCCGGCTAACGGCTTGCGGCTTTACGCATTCGCTGAGTCGATCTGCGCGAGGCTGAAACTTCTCTTTTTTGGCGAGTTGTTCGTGCGGCGATTTGATAGATCTTGGCCTTGGAATGACTCTCGAGCTTGTCGGCTTTCCAGTGCATCAGCCCGTCGCGAAGATAACTGGGCTCGAAACCGAGCATCTCGCAAACGTTTGCAAATGAGAAAAGCCAATCGGTATCTTCGTCCAAAATCCATTCTTCGGCTTCGAGAAATAGAACTCTCCCCTTACCGTCCTTGGCTAACAGGTACTTCTGAAAGCAAGCAATGGCGTCCTCAAGAACCGCGAGCAAGAGCTTTTTCTCGGGCTCGAGATAAAGCTTCCGGCGGAAAGTTTCCAAATACTGTTCTGGCATCAAAGTGTCCGGCTGGAACAGCGAAGTCACCCTTTCCTCCATACTTAGTCCGGTATCATAGCTCATAACTATCACCTCCCTTTAGGTTACGACCTGCTTCCATGTCCAAGTTTGGGACCTGATTACGCCGCGCTTGAGAGAGAAGAGACGCTCAGAGTTATCCCGACATGGGGTACGCCGTAAATCCGCTAAAGTTGTTCGGGTAAACACCTCCGTCACCTTCTGTTGAATTTCGCTCCAAACTCCCACCATAGCGCATCGGGGCAGCTGATCGCAGCTGAGCTCCTCATTCATACATACATTGACCGCGATTGGCCCTTCAAGCGCCTCGATTACGTCATAAAACGATATCTGATCCGGCAACCGGGCGAGTGTATAGCCGCCGCACGCGCCACGTTTAGATCTGATCAACCCACGCCGCATAAGATCTTGAATGATTTTCTCCAAAAACTTTTTGGGCACATTCTGCTGCCGGGCAATTTCCGCAATTGAACAGCATTTCTCTGGATCCTGAGTTGAGAGATAGATAATCGCGCGCAACCCGTAGTCCACCCGTCGAGGAATCTGCATCAGGCTCATAGCCTACCCCCTTGCTCCGATGCCGCTGGATTGTCTGAGCCTGGCGTCTGATTCCGTTGTTGGATGGCCAATTTCCCCAATGCAGACAGTCCCTCTAGCCTTTTGACGATTGAAGGCATCTTTTCGTTGATAAATTGAACCTCGTCTTCTGTATTAAACCGGCTCAAGCTAAACCGAACCGCGCCTTGCAGCCAATCGGCTGGCGTCCTCATGGCGCGCAGAACATGCGACGGCTCGGAGGAGCCGGCGGTACAAGCAGAACCGGTTGAGGCGCAAATTCCATGCTGATCAAGCAGCACCAAAATCGATTCTCCTTCTAAATACCTGAAACTGATATTCAAGGTGTTGGGCAGTCGTTTTACCTTGTCGCCGTTGACCCGAGCGTTCGGACAGGATTCGAGCAACGAATTCTGCAATTGGTCGCGCAGAGCGCCGATCCTTGCTGAATCCTCCTTTTGACTCTTAAGAGCCAATTCCGCCGCCTTGCCCATGCCGACAATACCGGCAACATTTTCCGTTCCGGCGCGCCTGCTGCGCTCCTGATGTCCACCGATGATAAACGGCGGAAAGGTTATGCCGCGCCGAACGTAAAGAGCACCAACGCCCTTGGGCCCATGAAATTTATGCGCCGAGAGGGTCATAAGATCGACCGGACTGTTCCTTACGTCGAGAGCCAGCTTGCCCGCCGCTTGCACCGCATCGACGTGAAACGGGACTCCCTTGCTTTTTACGATCTCGCCGATTTGCTCAATCGGAAAGATTACGCCGGTTTCGTTGTTGGCAAACATTATTGAGACCAAAGCGGTCTCGTCGGTTAAGGCCTCGCGCAGCTCATCCAGATCCAGCATTCCATCCTGGTCCACACCAAGCCAAGTGACTCGGTAGCCTTTCTTCTCAAGGTGCTGGCAGAGCCCCAAAATCGCTGGATGTTCAACCTGAGTAGTGATGATCTGGCGCTTTTCGGGCCGCATCTCAAGCAGGCCGCGAATTGCCGCGTTATCCCCCTCGGTACCGCAGCTGGTGAAAATCACCTCCACAGGATCGGCGGCACCGATCAAACTTGCGACTTGTACTCGGGCTTCGCTAAGGCGCTCGCTGACTTGGTTGCCGAAACGGTGGATGCTCGACGGGTTGCCGTAGAACTCGGCATAATACGGGGCCATAGCCTCAAAGACCTCAGGCCTGACCCGGGTGGTCGCGTTATTGTCGAAGTATATCTCGCTTGTCATCGTTCACCCACCGAGCGGACCGCTATTCAGCCAACGCTGCCTTCCAGGCTGACGCCGAGAAGCTTCTGAGCTTCAACCGCAAACTCCATCGGCAACTCGCGGAATACCTGCTTGCAAAATCCGCTGACAATCAGATTGACCGCATCTTCGGTGGAGATCCCTCGTTGCCGGCAGTAAAACAGCTGATCTTCGCCGATTTTTGAAGTGGATGCCTCGTGCTCCACTTGGGACGTACTATTTAAAACTTCCAAGTAGGGAAAGGTATGCGCACCGCACTTATCCCCAAGCAATAACGAATCACATTGCGAATAGTTCCGCGCTCCGGTGGCGCCTTTCATTATCTTGACCAAGCCGCGGTAGGTATTCTGTCCATGGCCCGCGGAGAGACCTTTCGATACGATCGTGCTCTTGGTGTTTTTACCGATATGAATCATTTTGGTGCCGGTATCTGCTTGCTGATAGTTATTGGTCAAGGCAACGGAATAGAATTCCCCCACCGAATCATCGCCTTGAAGCAAACAGCTTGGATACTTCCAAGTAATCGCCGATCCCGTTTCCACTTGAGTCCATGAAATCTTCGAACGCTTCCCAAGGCATTTGCCACGTTTAGTAACGAAGTTGTAAATACCGCCGCGGCCCTGCGCATCGCCTGGATACCAGTTTTGAACTGTAGAATACTTGATTTGGGCATCGTCGTGAGCCACTAACTCAACCACAGCTGCGTGGAGTTGATTTTTGTCGCGCATGGGCGCCGTGCAACCTTCAAGATAGCTGACTGACGCTCGTTCCTCGGCAATAATCAGAGTACGCTCGAACTGCCCGGTCTCGGCGGCGTTAATCCGGAAGTAGGTCGACAGTTCCATCGGACAGCGCACACCCTTCGGGATATAACAAAACGATCCATCGGTGAAAACGGCGGAATTCAGAGCGGCAAAAAAGTTATCTGTGTAGGGGACCACCGACCCTAGATACTTCTGAACCAAGTCCGGGTGGTTCTGCAGGGCCTCTGAGAAAGAGCAGAAAATCACCCCCATCTCGGCCAATTTTCCCTTGAAAGTCGTCGCCACAGAAACACTGTCAAACACTGCGTCCACTGCAACTCCGGCAAGACGCTCTTGCTCCCGAAGCGGAATACCGAGTTTTTCATAAGTATTCAGAAGTTCGGGATCGACTTCCGCCAAACTCTTCGGAGCATCGCCTTTGTTTTTTGGCGCTGAATAATAGCTTATCGACTGATAGTCTATGGCCGGGTAATGAACCATCGCCCATTTCGGTTCGGCCTGGGTTTTCTCTAATTTAGCCCAGTGCCGGTATGCTTTTAGGCGCCACTCCAACATGAATTCGGGTTCATTCTTCTTTGCCGAAATTACCCGGATGATATCCTCGTTCAAACCTGGTGGTACGGTATCGGACTCGATGTCGGTGATGAACCCGTATTTATACTCGCGCCCGGCTAGTTCCTCTAGCGTATCGTTAGCGCTTTTCATCATAGAATTTCCTGTACAAACACCATTATTTTACGTTTCAAACTGTAAAAGAGGCGCCGCAACCGCAGGCCTTTTTGACATTGGGATTTTGAAAAACAAATCCTGATTGCATCAATTCTTCTTTATAGTCGAGCTCTGTGCCGGTGAGGTAAAGCAGGCTCTTCATGTCGACCAGCACCTGTGCTCCATCTTTCTCGAAGATCTTATCGGAGCCCTTGGCGAGATCGAAATCTACCTTATATTGGAGTCCCGAGCAGCCGCCGCCAACGACTTTGACTCTGAGCCCCTGCCCTTGACGGTTTTCGGCAGTAACCAATTCTTTGATACGTGCCGCTGCACGATCGGTGACACTAATTCCTGCAGCCATACATCCATCTCTCCTGTCTAGACCGACTAGGAGGCACGCTCCTGTGAGTGGGAATTCGCCTGACCTTTCGTTTTCGCTTTTCTAGAACGAAGAATAGGCGATAGCTCCCGCAACCGGCGCACTTCCTCAACCACCCGGCGCGCCGTGTAATCAACTTCTTCTTCGGTGTTGAACCGGCCTAAACCAAAACGAATCGAAGAATGGGCCAAATGCTCCTCCAAGCCAATCGCGCGCAAGACGTGGGAAGGTTCCAGGCTTGCCGAAGTGCACGCGGAACCCGTCGAGACCGCAATATCCTTAAGCCCCATCAACAACGATTCACCCTCTATATAGGCAAAGCTCAAGTGCAAGTTCCCAGGCAATCGCTGTAACGAATCACCATTGACACTTACCTCGTTTAGCTGGCCGACGATCTGGGCCTTCAATCGCTGACTCAATCCGGTCAGACGCTCGCCGTCGGCCATCATATCTTCTTGCGCGATCTCACAAGCCTTGCCGAGCCCGACAATCCCCGGGACATTGAGGGTGCCTGACCGGATACCCAGTTCCTGCCCGCCGCCTTCGATCAGCGGAATGAGTTTAACCCGCGGCTTCGACGATCGGACGTACAGTGCTCCTACGCCCTTGGGACCGTAGATTTTGTGCGCGGTAAGCGAAAGCAGGTCGATGCCCATCTCTTCGACATTCAGTGGAATCTTGCCCACCGCCTGGGTCGCATCCGTATGAAACAAAATTCCCTTTTCCTTAGCGATTTTGCCAATCTCCCGCACCGGTTCGATAGTACCGATCTCATTGTTGGCAGCCATTATCGAGATGAGAATCGTCTTATCGGTAAGAGCACTCCGGAGCCTATCCAGATCGATCAAGCCATTTGCCCGCACCGGTAAATAGGTTACTTGATAACCTTTTCTCTCCAGACTCTTGCAACTGTCCAGCACCGCCTTGTGTTCGATTGCGCAGGTAACGATGTGGTTGCCCTTCTCGGCATATGCTTCGGCGATCCCTTTGATCGCAATATTGTCCGACTCCGTGGCACCGCTGGTAAAAACTATCTCCCGTGGCGATGCCGCATGAATTAAACAGGCGACGTGCTCGCGCGCGCGGTCGACTGCCGCTTCACTGTCCCAGCCGAACACGTGATTACGGCTTGAAGCATTGCCGAACTTCTCTGTAAAAAACGGCAACATCGTCCCGATAACCCTTGGGTCCACCGGTGTAGTGGCGTGATTGTCCATGTAAATAGGCAGTTTCATAGGAACAGGGGCCAGCCGGCTACTTATCCCACCAGTTTGGTCTGATTTAAAGATAACTAATCAGGTACTCTCAGTCAATGGAGTGATCGGGGGTTTAGCGCCAGCCGGAACTCCGCAGAAGGGGATAAACGGCGGATTTTTTAGTTGATTAGCAGGTTACGCAAATAGCGCCCGGTGTGTGATGAGGCTACCGCGGCAACATCTTCGGGCGTCCCACGCGCAATAACCCTACCGCCGCTCTTCCCGGCTCCCGGCCCCAAATCGATGACGTAGTCGGCGTTTTTGATGACTTCCAGATTGTGTTCAATCACCACCAAGGTGTTACCCGCGTCGGTCAAACTATGCAGTAGTTCTAAGAGTTGGTCGATATCCGCAAAATGAAGTCCGGAAGTGGGTTCATCCAGAACATAGAGAGATCGGCCGCTCGACCGTCGCGCCAGCTCCTTGGCCAGCTTGAGACGTTGCGACTCGCCACCCGAAAGGGTCTGAGCTGCCTGGCCGAGCTGAATATAACCCAAGCCCACGCCAACTAATGTATGAAGTCGCGCGGCGATAGCCGGTATGTGAGCGAATAAATCCAGAGCCTGAATTACCGTTAGTTCCAACACATCGGCAATGCTATGCCCTTTGTATTTAATCTCGAGCGTTTCCCGGTTAAAACGACGGCCTTTGCAGATATCGCAGGTAGCAAAAACATCGGCCAGAAAATACATCTCGATGCGCATCAGGCCTTCGCCGCCACAAGCTTCGCATCGGCCTCCGCTGGTGTTAAATGAGAACCGGTTAGGCTGATAACCTCTTACTCGCGACTCTGGTAGTTGCGCGAAAAGATCGCGAATCGGATCGTAGATTCCCGCGTACGTGGCTGGATTGGAGCGTGACGTCCTGCCTATCGGAGCTTGATCGACACCGATTACCCGATCGAAATGCTGCCAGCCGATCAGATCATCCAAGGCGCCGGTCCTCACGCGCAAGCGCCGCAAGCGTCGGGAAAGTTCATGATAAAGGACATCCATCACCAAGGTGCTCTTCCCGGAACCCGAAACTCCGGTGACACAAGTCACCACACCCACCGGGATTTCAACCGTAATGTCCTGCAGATTGTTTTGTCGCGCCCCTTTTAAGATTAGAAACTCGCCTGAACCTTTTCGGCGCAAAGCTGGAATGGTAATTTTTTTACGGCCGGATAAATACTGACCGGTGAGCGAGTGCGGCTGGGCCATGAGCTCGTCGGGTGACCCAGTCGCGACGACCCGGCCGCCTTTAGTTCCCGCACCCGGTCCCATATCGATGACATAGTCGGCGCTGAGAATAGTTTCCGGATCATGCTCCACGATCAAGATGGAATTGCCGGCACCACGAAGCTCGTGTAAAAGCTGCAGCAGTTGTGCATTGTCTTTTTGGTGCAGTCCAATGCTCGGCTCGTCAAAAATATACAGGACCCCCGACAACTTCGAGCCAATTTGCTTGGCTAAGCGGACCCTTTGCAATTCGCCGCCCGACAGGGTGGTCGACGAGCGGTCCAAGGTCAGGTGATCAAGTCCGAGTTGCGCCAAAAGCCGAAGCCGCGGAATGATCTCCGGGAGTATTTTGCCGGCGATGATCTGCTCCCGGGGTTGGAAGCGGAGCGCGTCGAAGTACTGGATCGCCTCGTTTATGGGCAATGCGGCCAACTGAGCAATATTTTTGCCGTCAATCCGGACCGCCAAGCTTTCTTTCTTCAGACGAGCGCCGTTGCATTCCTTACACGTCACAACAGCGCTGGCGTCAGGGGCGGCTTTCGATTTTCGACCCGTCTGCTCCAAACTACTTAACCCAGCGCACACCGGACAGGCGCCATTGGGACTATTAAATGAAAACAGGCTCGGAACAATCTCCGGAAAAGAACTGCCGCATTCAGCACAGGCAAACTTTTGGCTGAAGCGTAATTCTTTGATCGCCGCCGTCTCTGCCTGCACTTCGATCTTTACAACGTGCTGGCCGACGCGAGAAGCTATTTCAAGCGAATCCGCTAGGCGCTTTTCTACACCTTCTTTAATCGTCAAGCGGTCAATCACCAAGTCGATCTGATAAGTCCGGCCTGCTTCCAGGTGAGTCTCTTCTCCAAGCTCGTGCAATCGTCCGTCAATCCTAACGCGGGTGAAGCCCTGACGGGCGAACTCGCCAAGCAGTTTGTCGGCATTCAATTTTCTTGAGCCGGCAATCGGCGCCATAAGAACGATGCGCGCGCCCGGCGGGAGGGCCAGAAGTTGATCGACTATTTGCTCTGTAGTCTGGATCGAGATCGGCGCGCCGCACTGAATGCAAAACGGCTGGCCGACACGAGTGAACAGCAGCCGCAAAAAATCTTGCACCTCGCTCATCGTTCCTACCGTCGAGCGCGGGCCAAAGTTTGATGGTCTCTGTTGAAGCGCGATGGCCGGAGAAAGTCCCTCGATAGAGTCGACGTCGGGCTTGTCGAGCTGCTGAAGTAACTGACGATGGTTGACGGGTAGCGATTCGATGTAGCGGCGCTGGCCCTCAGCGTAAAGTGTATCGAAGGCTAACGATGATTTTCCTGAACCGGAAACTCCGGTGATAACGACTAACTGCTCACGTGGAATCTTAAGGTCGATACTTTGAAGGTTATGGACTCGCGCTCCGCTGACAACAATCTCGCCGCGCATTATCGGTTGTCAGATCTCCAGTTCCTTAAGCTTGCCCTCGACCAAGGCGCGATATTCGTTCATTTTCTCCGCGGTTTGAGCCTCAAAACGAAGCACCAGCGCCGGCTGGGTATTCGATGCGCGAATCAGCCCCCATCCTTCGGGGAACTGCACGCGCACGCCGTCGATTTCAATGATATCGTAGTGCTGACGAAAATACTCTTTTGCCCTTTCGGCGATGATAAATTTCCTATCATCCGGGCAGTCGATTCTGATTTCGGGTGTCGATACAGTCCGGGGCAGGTCCGCAAGCAAGGCCGAGAAAGGTCTATCCGAATTGGCAATAATCTCCAGCAACCGCAACGAAGCATAGATCGCATCGTCATAACCGAAGTAACGCTCTTTGAAGAACATATGGCCGCTCATTTCACCGGCCAACAAGGCATTCGTTTCCTTCAACTTAGCCTTTAACAGCGAGTGGCCCGCTTTCCACATGATCGGTACCCCACCGCGGGCGACGATATCGTCGTAAAGCCGTTGGGAGCATTTGACTTCGGAAATGATCGTCGCTCCGGGATTACGCTGGAGAACATCGCGGGCAAAAATCACTATCAGTTCATCACCCCAGACGATCCTGCCCTGTTCATCCACAGCGCCGATACGATCGGCATCTCCATCGTAGGCTATTCCTAAGTCCGCCCCTTCCGCGCGAACTTTGGCAATAAGCAGCTCGAGATTTTCCGGGACGGTGGGGTCGGGATGATGGATTGGAAAATCGCCGTCGGGTGTACAGGCGATCTCCCAAACCGTACAGCCTAAATGACGAAAAATAGGCGGCGCCACGGGTCCGCCAACGCCGCTACCGGCGTCGACGACCACCTTGAGAGAGCGCTTTAGCTTAGGAACGTCGCGCAACAGATGCTGTTGGTAAGGCACAACGATGTCATAGCGTTCGACCGTGCCGCCGGGCTTCTCGACAAAATGATTTTGCTCGATTCTAGTTTTGATGTCCTGGATTTGCGCGCCGTAAAGCGTGTCCTTACCAAGGCAAAGCTTGAATCCATTATACTCCGAGGGATTGTGGCTGGCGGTGACCTCGATACCGCCGTCGGTGTCGAGATGGAACAGCGAAAAATAAAGCAACGGTGTCGGACAGACACCAATATCGGTGACTTGGAGACCCGTCGAAACCAGCCCGGCTATGACAGCCTGGGTGTAAAGATCGGAAGTAGCACGGCAATCTCGGCCCACACTCACGCGAGTGCCGCCCGCCTCGTTGATGATCGTGCCGTGCACTTTGCCAAGCAGGAGAGCAAAATCTTCATCGAACTCTTTCTTTGCCAGTCCGCGGATATCGTATTCGCGAAAGATCGATGGATTCAATGATTCTTGCTCTTCATTCTTAGCCTGGCTAGTTCTGCCGCGAGCAAGATCGCTTGCGCCATGCTGGTTTCATCGGCTCTGCCGGAGCCGGCGATGTCATAGGCTGTGCCGTGATCGACCGAAGTTCGAATGAAGGGGGGCCCCAAGGTGAGCGCCACTCCGCCAAAAAAATGATGCAGCTTAAGAGGGATCAATCCCTGATCGTGATACATGCAGACTACCGCGTCATATTCTCCGCGCGCGGCTTTGTGAAAAAGACTATCGGCCGGAAACGGCCCGGATGCTGGAATTCCCTTGCGTTTTGCGGCTTGAACTCCGGGCACGATTATCTCTTTTTCTTCACTTCCGAAAATCCCTTCCTCACCGCCGTGCGGATTCAAAGCCGCGACGGCGATGCGCGGCCGCGAGATCCCGAACGAATTTTTCAGAGCCCGGTGGGTCAGCTCCAGTGTTGTCCGAATGCCGTCACACGTCAACGAGCGCACCACCTTGGTATAACCTACATGTCCGGTCACCAGGACAACTCGCAGTTTTTTGCCGATCAACATCATGCGACATTCGGGCGTCCGGCTAATCTCGGCAAGAAGTTCGGTATGTCCCGGATAGTTGTAGCCTGCATTGATCAGGATACTCTTGCTGATAGGCGCCGTCGCAATCGCATCGGCCACACTCGACAAGGCCAGGCGAGCCGCCACGGTTATATAGCGATAGGCGGCATGCCCGCCCGCTTTTACCGGCCGGCCCGGACGCGATTCGTTTTCACGCAAGGTCGAGAGCGGACATACGACAAAGCCGCCACTGCCATGCAATAGAGGCAACAACGGCATTCCGGATTGCCAGGAAATTAACTTGGGAAGCCGTTTACTTCTGGCACGGACGCGTTGCAGTACTCCCCAATCCCCGAGAATCAGCGGATTGCAGGCCCGACCGACCGTCTGATGGCTGAGCGCCTTCAGAATGACTTCCGGGCCTACCCCTGCGGGATCGCCCATAGTTACGGCAACAATCGGTTTACGCGGCATAAGCTTAGAAGACCCGAGATTGGGCAGCTTGACAGAGAACCCGGAGGGCTAGCGCTTGAAGGGGTTCAACCGGTTTACAATGGAGGAGAAAAAGCCGCTGTCTGATTCTTGTGGTCGCGAATTTTTTTCAGGCTGTACGGGTGGAGAGAGTATATCGGGAACATCATCAACTCGATCCGTAGTAAAAAGTGGCACGCCGAAAACGCTAACGACATTCTTGCCGGCTAGCGGTCCCGTTTTCTGATCTTCTTCATCAGACGCGGTTTCCTTGATCACGTACGAAAGTGGGTTCAAATAACCTAATAACCCACGCTCCTCTTTTCGGTTAAGCCGAGGAGACTTGGCCATCAGGGAACCCATGGTATCTTCCTTCGAATCCTCGGGCTTGAATACGACCCCGGCAATTTTTACATCGACAGTATGCTTGCGACGCAGCTCGGTTTTGAGCCATTTAGAGTAACGCTCCTCCATCGCTTTGGTGTAGAGCTCTTCCTTGATCCTGGAAGCCACTGAAGATAATGGAAGAACCGCGCCGAGATTCCGGCTCTCCAGTTTAACCAAGTGCAACCCCATGCTGCTCCGGATCGGGCGGCTGACTTCGCCGACCGAAAGCTTGTCGAACGCAGCATCCTCGATGGGCTTCAACAAGGTTCCACGATTTACCCAGCCAATATCGCCACCTGATTCCCGGCCAGCGCCGTCGGAAAATTTTTGCGCCAATCTGGCGAAATCCTCGCCGGCGGCAATCTGATCGTATAACGCGTTGCCCTTTGCGACCGCCGCTTGTACTTCTTCCGGCGAAGCTTTTTCGGACAGCGGCAGCAAGATATGACGAATCCGAGCGCGATCATCGGCTCGATAGTTCTTCGAATTCAGCTTGTAGTACCGTTCGACGTCTTCATCGGTTATATTGACTTTCTTTCGCACCTGACGATTGATCAACTCGCCTTTCTCAAGCTCGGCTCGGACTGAAGCCTTGTAGGCCTGCAAGGTTTGTCCCTCACGGCTCAAGGCAGTTTTCAAGTCGGCGTCCGTGAGACGATTCTTCCGTTTGATCTGATCTATGTAGATTTCGATATCCTGGTCGGTGACTTTGATTCCAGCCTCGCGTATTTCCGCGTCGAGCAGCTTTTCCGTAATAAACTGCTCGAGTACTTCTCGATCGCTGCCGTTGATTTTTTCCAGCGACCCGACGGGGAACTCCCGTGCCATCTTGCTCTTGGCGTAGGCGGCAATATTTGTGAGAGTATACGGCTCCCCATCGATCACCGTGACAATCTGTTCCACGACTCGGCCCTGCAGTGACAAGGGAACAAGAAGCAGAAAAGATGTGATCAAAAGGCTGTTTCTAAGAGCATGCCTCAGCATAAGAATCTTACCTCGGCAGATGATGTCTTCGGTATATGGATTTGTTTAGGCGTAACACGATGGTCGAAAAAAGCCAAACCTGCCGCGTCAAGATGTGATCCATGTAAGGGTCACTACATCGCACTATCGTGCAGGGGTGCGGAACTGGGCGCCATACTCGCCGCAGGCTCATGAATGCTATAGAGCAACTCTTCCACCTCACCAACCAAGATTTCCCATTCTTGATTTTTCGGTGAAAACGACAGCCGGCCGTCCGGCGCTAGCCTGAAGCGACTCTTCGGTTTGTTGATCAATTCCAGGAGTTTTTCGATTTTCACCGGTGATTGCGGGTGAAACAGTAAAAATACCCTGCCGTCGGACACGCTGATCTGCTGCACCAGAAATTCTTTGAGCACGCGGCGCAGATTCATAACCAAAAAGAGATTTTCCACCGCGACGCCATAAGGACCAAACCGATCCCGGATCTCTTCCTTGATCTCCTCCAGCTCAAACGGACTACGCAAGCTCGCCAGCCGCTTGTAGAAGAACAAACGCTGATTCACATCGGGGATATAATCATCGGGAAAGTAAGCGGAGATGCCTAAACGGATTTCCGGTTCGACGTCGGGCGTCACTTCTTCGCCTCTAAGTTCACGCACGGCATTTTCCATCATTTCGGTGTAAAGCTCAAATCCAACCGCGGTAATATTACCGGACTGCTGCTGCCCCAAAAGATTACCCGCGCCGCGGATTTCCAGATCGTGCAGCGCTAATTTGAACCCGCCACCCAACCCATCGATCTCTTGAAGCGCCCGCAGTCTCTTCTCGGCGTCTGGAGTAATCGCCTGTTCGCCGGGAATGAGGAGATAAGCATAGGCATGCCGGTGCGAGCGGCCAACCCGCCCTCTTAACTGGTACAGTTGCGCCAAGCCAAACCGATCGGCGCGGTTGATAATGATGGTATTGGCGTTGGGAAAATCCAGGCCCGACTCGATAATCGCCGAGCAGACCAGGACCTGGGTCTCATTGTTGAGAAACTTGAGCATCACTTTTTCCAGATCTTTGGGTTTCATCTGGCCATGTGCCACGGCCATCTTGGCCTCGGGAACCAGGTCGGCAAGTTTCATGGCGATCCGATCGATTGTTTCAACTCGGTTGTGTAGGAAAAATACCTGTCCGCCACGCTCCAATTCGCGCAAGATCGCATCGCGAATCAGCCGCTCATCGTAGCGGGTAACGTAGGTTTGGATTGCCAGGCGGTCAACCGGCGGAGTTTCGATAATGCTCAAATCGCGTATACCGATGATCGACATATGGAGCGTGCGCGGGATCGGCGTCGCCGTAAGGCTCATGACGTCGACCATCTGACGCAACTTTTTAAGGCGCTCCTTATGCGCCACCCCGAATCGATGCTCCTCATCGATAATTACCAGGCCTAAATTCTTGAACTCTACATCTTTTTGCAACAGCCGATGGGTGCCGATGACAATATCGACGCTCCCTCTCGCCGAATCCTTGAGAACCTGTTCGATCTCCTTACTTGTCAAGAAACGGCTGACCATTTCGATGCGCACCGGATGATTGCGAAAGCGATGGCGAAAGGTTTGTAGGTGCTGTTGCGCCAGAATCGTCGTCGGCGCCAGCACCCCGACCTGCTTGCCGCCCTCCACTGCTAGAAAGGCAGCGCGCATCGCCACCTCGGTCTTGCCGAAACCGACATCGCCGCACACTAAGCGGTCCATTGGCTTTGGTCGCTGCATATCGGTAAGAGATTCGTCGATGGCGCGCTGTTGATCGTGCGTTTCTTCAAATTCAAAACCGGCTTCGAACTCACGGTAAAGCGCATCCGGCGGCGCAAAGGCATTGCCTTGGCGAGCTTCACGCACCGCATAGAGCTGAATCAGTTCCTCCGCCATTGCCAGAACCGATTTGCGCGCTTTGGCCTTGACCCGTTCCCAGGAGGTGCCGCCGAGCTTGTCGAGCGAAGGTTGCGCACCATCGCCACCAATGTACTTCTGCACGACATTGATGCGGTCTACCGGCAGGTAAAGCCGATCCCCGGCCTCATACTCCAAGTGTAAAAACTCGCCTTGAACGCCGGCTACCGTCAGAAATTTCAGCCCGCGGTAAACGCCGATGCCATGATCGAGATGAACTACGAAATCATCCTGCTTCAGTTCGCTCAGGCTGGTGAGGAAATGGCTCGGGTGCTTTTTGGCCAAGCGTTGTGGAATGGCGCTTGTGAGTTCCGAAAATCTCGTCGAAAGTGATGGCGACCAAGCCCGCGGCCGGCAGACGGAATCCTTGACTGAGATGACCCAGGACGATTGCCCGGGGGAGCTTAACCGTGCTCAGCAGCGCATTAACCGGTTGCTCCATCACCGGAACATCGATTTCGTAATGGCCCAGTAACTCTCGCAATCGACCAGCATCGCCCCGGGTTGGCGCAACAAAGATTACTGTTTGGTCCTGCCATCTACCGAGTCGTTCGACGAGCGGCGCCAACGACGGCTCTTTGCCGTGCTTGATGAGACTTTCGTGCTGGATGTCGTTGGTGAGGAACGAATCGATCGTTAAGGTCGATTCCTGCAAGCGCTCCGAGGCAGCCATGATGGTCAATGCTTCGCAATTGACTTGAGCCAAAGGTTCCATGGCAGCGCGCCATTCATGCTCGTGGAGAAAGAGCCCTTCCACGGGTGTCACCAAGCGTCCTTCTTCTTTTGCTTTGGCATTGCGATCCCAGGCCAGTTTCGCAAATCGCTCAACCTCTGCTTCGACCCGATCCGCCCCCGCCAGACAAACCAATGTATCGAATGGCAGGTAAGAAAACACCGATGCCAGTTCCTCATAGAAATACGGAAGTAAGAATTCGATGCCTGGAAAAGGAATGCCTTCCTTGATGGAATCCAGCAAAGCATTTTTCTCGCGCCTGTCCATATCCAAATCGATCCCGCGCTGGTCCAGTTTCCTGACAATGTGATCGGTGCCAACTCGCTTAAGCGAAAATTCCTTCACCGGCAACAGCAGAAGATCTTCTAAGACTCCCTCCGAGCGCTGACTCGAGGGATTGAATTCGCGGATGGATTCCAAACGATCGCCATCGAACTCCAGCCGGATCGGCAACTTGTAACCCGGGGAAAATAGATCGATGATGCCGCCACGCACGCTGAAGTCACCATATTCTTCCACCAGCGGAACGTTTTGAAAGCCCCACTGCGTCAGATGCTCAGTTAACACTTCACGGGACAGATCCTGACCGGCAACAATGTACAGGTAAGATCGTTTGAGAGCATCTCGCGGGATGACTTTCTGCATCAGCGCGGCAGGGGTTGAGATTAAGATAGGCGCCGGCTCTTCAATCAGCTTATAGAGTCCCTCTAGTCGTCCGGCGAGATTGTCGGGATGAGGAGATAACTTCTCGAACGGAAGAACCTCCCACGATGGGAACAGATGAAGCCGTTTACGGAACGGAGCTAACGAGGGCTCCTCACCGATAAAGAAGCTCAGATCGCGATGCAAGTTTTCGGCATCCTGAGCGCTAGCGGTGATGACCAGCATCGGGCGGGTGTTTTGTTCCGCAGCCAGCCCCAACACATAGGCAATCGCTCCGCCCTGAAGACCCTGAAGTCGCTTGGCTCCTGCCCACCGCCCATTGAGAAAGCGACGCAGTGTCTCTTCCAACTGTGAAAGGCTCATTTAGAAAAACCCGAAGCGCCGCACGGCGATAGTTGGTACAGGCTTCTGTCCTCTGACGCCGCTGGCCTCGAGCTCTTTGGCCCAGGCCTCCATCGCCACAGCCAGGTCGGCCACCTTGATGTCCAAATAGGTGGGTTGATAATTCTCAAAGCGGATAAGCGCTTGGTAGATTAACTTAACCGGTCCTCTGATCTCGCCGAAATCGTCGATCAACCGGCAAGCCGCAGATAGTTGGATCAATCCCTCGAGAAATGATTTGTCGTTTATCTCGGCGCTCTGATAGAGCAGCTCCCAGGTTTCGTGAGCCTCAAAAAAACGACCCTGATTGAAAAGATTTATCCCTTCGCGCAAGCGGGCATCCATGGGAATCCGAGACTTCAAAGTAACAACTTCTCGTCACACCCTCAAGGTTGATGCAGCGGTGATCGCGCTAGACGAGGTTAAGCGAGGTGTTTTGTTGAACCAGAGTCAGCGGAACCCAGATAGCGCATGCGGCGGCGGATGCACTGATGAGCAATGCTCCTACGCCGGGAGAGCCTGGTTATCGCGCCGTTGGACTCTCTCGCCAGAGTCGCTTGTCGTAGTTAGCCACAGATGGAACCGCAGCCAACCAGATGCAAATGTCAGATAATGACAGCACCACAGCCGATAACCCAAACGAAACAAGATAACTGCCGGTCCAATCGTAATATACGCCACCCAACCAGGAGCCCAGCGCACCGCCAACACCAACGGCTACTGTCGAGTAACCGAGAATCGAACCGAAGCCTTTGCCGGAAAAGATGTCTGCGGTCAAAGCTGAGAAAATGACCGCCCGGGAGCCGAAACCTATGCCAAAGAAGATCACGTAGACGTAAAGTAACCAGGTTTGGCTGGAATCGTGCAGGATCATTAGAGCGCCGACACCGATCAACGTCATCGCGATATTAAGCGTATAGGCGGCTTGTCTCGACAACCGATCGGCGATGAAACCGAAAACCACCCGACCAAAGCTGCTCGTGATACCCGCGAAACCAAAAATGGATGCAGCCAGCAATTGGCTATAGCCAACCTCCACAACGTGAGCGACTTGATGAGTCACAATGACGGTAGTACCGGCAGCGGCGCAGATGCGCGCGAAGAAAAGCAGCCAAAACTGAAGGCTTTTCAACGCGAGCTTTGCCGTCCATTGCTTTTGCTCACTCCTTTTCTGCCCATGATGGCGGAACTTTTCGCCGAACGGTCCGTGCTGATAAAAGATCCACACCAAGGGCAAGAGTGATATCAAAACCACTGCCGCGTAAATTTCCAAAGCTCGCGCCCAACCGTAAGCCGCGATCAGCCATGCGCTGAGCGGCGCCAGAATCATGATTCCTACGCCGGAGCCGGCGTAGACGACGCCTATCGCGGAGGCCCGATTTGACGAGAACCATTCGGAGATCAGAAAGACGTGCGGCACCATGCCGACAAAAGTAAAGCCAAAAGCAGTAATAAGACCAAAGCAGATATACAAGTGCCAAAGCTCGCTTACCTGACTGCTTAAAAAAAGCCCCAATGCCAGAGTAAGGCATCCGGCGAGGACAATTTTTTTTGCTCCATAACGGTCGAGAAGATATCCGGCAACCGGCGACAACATCGCGTCAATCGTAAGAACAACGGAGAAAATACCGGCGGTCGCGCCTCGGCTCCAGTTGAAGGAATCAAGCAATGCGACGTTGAAAACTCCGAATGAGGAATGCAGCCCGCGCGAAAACCCGAGAACGACGAAGGCAAGAGCAGCAACTAACCAGGGATTGGGAGACAAACGCATGACGTTAAATGAGCCCTGTCTTGTAGCAAAGTGGAAGGTCAGCCACAAGTTGAAACGCGGGCAGGCCGAAGGATTCTATCGCCCAATCTTCAGTGGACCAGTAAAAGCGAATGTGTGCAGAACGCGATGTCTAAAAAGTACGAGGATGAGAACTGACCAAGAAGCGGCATGGCCGGATTTCCAATTCAGATTCTCTTTGTCCCTCTTTCCCTGTCGAGGAATAGACAAAAGACCGCGCGGCCACATAATAGTCACGTGCCGCGGCAACAAAAACTCAGATCCAATCAGAAACATCGTATTTACGGGCGCCAGCCGCTCATCTTCAATTCTTCGTTCGCTTTATGCACGAAACTAAAGTCAAAAACATCGTTTACTTTCATGTCGCGCTGAGTTTTTGTCGCCCTTTTCATCTCATCAATCATCGGCTGCAAAACTTTTTCTTCGCTGGCACCGTCACGCACAATAAGCTTTGTTTCGATATCATAAATTGCCGCAGCCATTTCACGGTCGTTCGTTTTCAGAAACTCCATCATGTGCCTCACCGACGCATCCCGCTTATTGATGAAGAACTGCAATCCCTTCAGACTGCCACGAATGAACTTTGCCATGCGCGCCGGATGCTGCCTGATCTTCTCTTCCGTGGTCGCCAGACCGCCCTGCAGGGTGGTGGCGTATTCGCTGGCGGATGCTAACTTGACGAATCCATCTTTTTGCGCCCGAACACTGGCAGCAGCATTGAACAATGAGGCTTGGATCGCTTTCGCCTTCATCGCCGGCAGACGAACGTCGTCGCCGCCCATGACGACCAAATTGGCATCTTTCGCGGGATCCATACCATTCTTTTTAAGAATTTCCCGAGTCACAACCGCTAACGATCCTTCCGGCGACATTATAGCAATGGTACTACCCCGCAATTGAGAGATGGATTTAATATTCGGCTGGGCAATCAAATCCCAACCAGGTCTGTCTTGAAATACGGCAAGTATCTTCACCGGTACATTTCGTGCTGCCGCCGCCATCGCGCTTCCCGCATTAGTGAAGAAGTCCACTTCGCCAGCTAGCGCCGTTCGGATGGCGATCTCGCCACGTATACTCAGGAACTCGACATTGAGGCCCTCTTCTTTGAAGTAGCCCTCTTTGTTAGCGATGAGCAGGCAAATGACCGATGAAGAAAGCGACGGGTGCGCAACGCGCATATTTTCTGCGCCAGCGGCAGGACTCCGAGTGAAAAGGAGAAGGGGAAAAATCAGCCACCAAAGCTGAGGTGGTTTAACAGAGACCATGGTCAGATCCCTCCTAAGCCTTCATGAGCGGAACGGCTTTCCTCTCGCTTATAGAAAGATTAGAGGATTGGCAAGCGAGAAACTCAGCGTGTCGCAACCTGATTTACATGAGCGAATGTTTCAGCAGCCAAAGGTTAATGTTACGAGGAGCTATTGGCCCGCTCATGAGATTGCAATAGAAATCGACTTAACTCCAGGATATTTGACCCCAGGACAAAAACGGTGATAATCGTCGGCAATGCAGGCGTATAAAGGAGATCCCGATGGTCAATTCAATCCTGGAGTTTGATGTTGCAATTATCGGCGGCGGCGGCGCAGGGATACCCGCAGCGATCGAAGTTGGCCGAGCTGGCGGTACCGCCGCTGTGTTGGAGCAAGCCGAGGAGTGTGGCGGCACTGCGGCGATCTCCGGAGGCGGCTGTTGTATAGTCGGTACGCCGCTACAAAAGTCGCACGGGATCGAAGACAGTCCGGATCTGGCGTTTGAAGACTGGGTTAAATGGGGCGGCGGATCGGCGGATGAGGTCTGGGCGCGATACTATCTGGAACATACGCTGCATGACCTTTACTACTGGGCCGAGAATTGCGGCGCCAAGTGGGTTGATATGAAATTCCAGGAAGGAAACCGGGTGCTGCGCTGGCATCGCCCGGAGAACAATGGGCTCGGGTTAATGACCGCACTAATCAAAACTGCCGAGTCGATGCCGAACATCAAGATCATGACGCGTACCGGAGCGGGCAAACTACTTACCAAAAATGACCGTGTGGTGGGCGTCACCGCCATCAGCAACAATGAAACCATCAAAATCTTCAGCAAGGCGGTTGTGGTTGCTACCGGAGGTTTCAATTCGAATCTCGACATGGTCTTGGAGGTTCGGCCGGAATTTCAGAAATTCAGGGTCATGGAAGGCTCCGGTTTTGGCGCAAAAGGTATCGGTCACAAGATGATTAAGGAACTAGGCGGCTATTTCACCCACATGGATCACATCTGGTTTTATGTGTATGCCACCCCAGATTATCGCGATCCCCAACAAAGACGCGGTCTGGTCTTCCGCATGACCCCAGGTTACATCTGGTTCAATCAGCAAGGGAGGCGGTTCCATAACGAGTCCATTACCGGAGGCGCATCGGCTACTCCCGCCCTGCTAGCACAAAACCCGCCGCACGCATGGGCCATACTCGATCATCCGATGACAGCAAAAATGGATGTGGCCGATCCCTATTATAGGCGCGGCGATGTAATCGACCATGCCAAAGTGCAGGAGCTACTGGATAATTCGCCGTATATTCGCAAAGGCCGATAGCCTGGAAGATTTGGGCAAGAAGATCGAAGTCGATTTAGCTTCGTTTCTTTCTGAAGTCAAAGACTACAACGATGCCTTTGACAGGGGGCTAGAAACCGAACCAAAGTTCGGCAAGTCCTTGAAGCTTTCCAAGAAATTCGACACACCGCCCTACTATGCGATCCAATTGTTTCCGCTGGCACGAAAAAATTTCGGCGGCGTCAAAACGGACTTGCGCTGCCGCGTGCTGAACAAGCACTTCGAGCCGATCCCTGGGTTGTATGCGGCAGGCGAGGTTTCCGGTATGGCCGGCGGTCATATCAATGGGCGCAATGGACTCGAAGGGACGATGCTCGGCCCCTCAGTTTTTAGCGGCCGGGTAGCAGGTGCTTGGGCGGCACATGAAGCGGGCTTCGGTCCCGGATTTGTTGGTAAGCCTAACCGGCCATAACATCCGCGTCTCACCGGTGAGCGGCTGCCTTCCGCCTTGCAGGAACCACTGACTTAAGAATGCGAGCAGGCGGTGTTAGGCATTGGCTACGGCGTCAGACGGTTGTTCAGCTCGTGCCGCTCGGCCTAGTGAAAGCCGCAAGTTTCGAGGCGCCCAGGGAGGATCTCTGCCGCCAATGCTTTACAACTGCAAATGCGGCAGAATTTCTTCCGTCTAAGATCGCAAACGTTCAGAGCGCTGCGTCCAACGAAGCTGAAATGCTGGCATTCGTGACGTAGATCGTTTTTCCAAACGCTCATTGGATGCTTTTAAGTCGTTGACGAGAGACCTCAAAATTTCTTCGAGAGCCCGATTCCAGCCTTGCACCAATGCTTCCGGGTTACGACCTTCGAGAGGAATGGCGCTATGGTAGCGTTTGTGAAAGACGATTCCACTCGGTGATCCTTCTTGACTGAGGAAAAATTCGATCTCCATCACGGCGTGCGGCGCTCTAACGTCGCGAAAGTCGCCATACAGAGAGTTCACAACAGTCTCCAATGTATGCGTCGGGGCTAACGCATTGACAGAGCCGACGACGAATTTGAACAGTCCCGATTGTGACAATCCTTGGCGAAGCTCCTCGGCAACCAGCACGCCAGGTGAAATCAGAAACTCGTTGTAAAAATCCGACTCGAATCGAGCATCGCTTCGCCGATAGACAAAATTTCTGTCCGCATAGCGGGGTGATACACGTGCGGATGCGATTTGCAGCGTGCCGGTTTGTGCTGGATTTTGGGGCGACGTGTCGAGAGCGATGTCGAGCACGAAGTAACGCTTATCCGGGTAGCTCTTCTCAATGCTGACACAGCCAATCAAGAGACAAGATGCGCCCAGCCATGTGAACAACAGGCCCATCCACATTATCGTTGCTCGAAGACCTCGGAACGAGGTGGCGCCGCTCCGAAAAAAACCTGAGACGGATATTTGCGCGACTCGCGCGCAAATTCCTGGATATCTGCTGTTACCGCTCGTAGACTTTCCAGCGTCGTTTGGATTTGCTGCTGCTGTGTCACGATGAGCCGGTTCAGTTGCCGCAGTGTCTGCTGAAACTGAGTGCTGGTCTGCGGCAGATCCGCTGTAACCGCGTCCAGCCGCAGCGCCACATGATTGATGCTTTCTGATACGCGGGGTAGATCAGCAAGCAGCTGGTTTACCGGTTTTTCAGCGTTCTCGATCAGTTTTCGCGCCGTGCCGGCGGTCGCAGCGGCATCCGCCAACGCACTTTTCAGTTCCGGTGCGTGCACCAGCACCCTAAGCTGACGGTTGGTGTCTCTGATTTCGCTCAGCAGGGCGTTGGCTTGCCTGCCAATTTGTTCCAGGTTGGCGCCCTCAGCAAGCTTAGTCATGGCAGTGAGAGATTTTTCAACGCTGGCGGTGAGTTGAGGGATATTGAGATCCTCGAAATTGTGCAGGATGCGTTCTACCGATTCGCTCAATTGGGTTATCCTACTAGGCGCCGAAGGAATGTATGGATACTTCGGGCGCCAATCAATTTTCAACGGCAGATTGCGTTCCGGATCCAGATAGTCCGCTTCTATATAGGCAACTCCCGTTAATCCCTGAGCGGCTAATCTCACGCGGAATCCGTATTGAAGCTCATCTTCGAGGGCCTTATTCGATTGATCTCCGACGGGAAAACCAAAAATGTTCGGTGCAATATCAAAACGAACCAGCACGTAACGATGTCGGGTGAGATATTCCACGCTGGTGAGGGTAATCTGCTCCACTTTGCCGATTGAGACACCGCGAAATTTCACCGGCGAGCCAACGTCCAACCCCTGTACTGATTCCTCGATGTAGGTTTCGGCAAGATTCTTCTTCTGGAAAATCGAACCGAGACCCAAAGCGATCACACCGCTGATACCTATCAGTATGGCGCTGATTACGAATAGACCGATTTTGAAGTATCCGAGTTTACTCATCCTTGATGTGAGTTGGAGATCTGTCTTGCGCCTGAGTTCAAGTCCTCGAAGATGGCAGGCGCGAGAAGAATTGACGCACCCGAGGATTATCGCTGTGATCGCGCAGCTCGTGTGGATTTCCCGTCGCGACGATTCCTTTTATCTGTTTATCCAACATAATAACTCGATCTGCAATCGTAAAGATACTGGATAGCTCATGACTGACGATCACAAACGTTATCTTCAGAGTTCTTGACAGGCTCAGAATCAGCTCATCCAGTTCAGCGGAAGTGATCGGGTCTAGACCGGCCGAGGGTTCGTCGAGAAACAGCACTCGAGGGTCGAGCGCCATGGCGCGCGCGATTGCCGCTCGCTTCTGCATGCCACCGCTTAACTCTGACGGCATATGATTGCCGAAGTTTTGGAGACCGACCTGTTTCAGCTTTATCAAGGCTATAAGTCTGATCGCATCGCTCGGCAATGTCGTGAATTCTTCAAGTGGCAGAGAAACGTTTTCTAGAACAGTCATCGACCCGAACAACGCACTGCTCTGATACATCACGCCGATCTTTCTTAGAATGGCGAGCCGATCTCTACCTTCAGCGGCGATGATATCTTCTCCATCAATGAAGATGTGTCCCGCTGGCAGGTTTGTAGAGGCCGATCAAATGTTTTAGCAGCGTGCTTTTCCCGGAGCCGGAGCCGCCAAGTATCACAAAAACCTCACCGGCGGCAATCGTAAAACTTACATGATCGAGAATCATTTGGCTGTTGTATGTCATCGTAAGATCTTCAACCCGGATAATTTCCCTCTGCTCTTGTTGCATGTTGGTGCTTAGATGCCGAGGTAGTAGTAGATTACCGAAAAAACACCATCGGCGATTACGATGAGAATAATCCCGCTCACCACGGCACGCGTCGTCGATTCGCCGACCGCACTGGCGCCCGTTTGGGTCTGAAGTCCGCGCAGGCAGCCGATTGCGGCCACAAGAACGCCGAATACAAATGATTTTGCCAGGCCGCCAAGCAGATCACCGTAACCAACTGCGAGTTGGACCTGGTTCCAGAAAGTGATCAGCGGAAATCCCAACGAAAGTAACACCACCGCGCCTCCTATCAACCCGACGAGATCGGCGAAAATGGTGAGGAGCGGGGTCATGAGAACCGCAGCGATCACTCGCGGCACCACCAGAAAAGGAACGGGCTCCAATCCCATTGTCTTCAAGGCGTCGAGTTCTTCACGAACTTTCATGGTGCCCAATTCCGCTGCAAACGCCGAACCTGAACGTCCCGCCAAGACGATGGCGGTCATCAGCGGACCAAGCTCGCGCAGAATTGCGAGACCGATTAAATTTGCGACAAATATCTGTGCGCCAAACTGGCCCAAGGGTATCGCGGCCTGAAACGCCATAATCAGGCCCATGAGAAATCCGATAAGCGCGACAATCGGCACAGCATTGACTCCAACTGATTCGGCGATACGCAAAGTGTCTCGCAAGCGAGCGGCTCGCGGCTTGGCAGCGGCACGGGTCAGAGCCGCTGCCAGCTCGCCGACGAATATAACCAAGCTGTAAATGTCCCTGGCAGATTTCAACTATCGAGCGGCCGATCTCTTCGACCAACGAAGTGGCTTGTTCACCGTGCTGGCCGGCGGCAGCTAAATCTCCCGATTGCCAATCTTCTACGAGCGCCTGGAGCTCAGGCTGCAGCCCTCGAATTTCAAAGTACTCCTCCGGATCGGAGTTGCTGATCACGCATCTGAACTAACAGAGCTACGCCGGAACCGTCGCAGTAATCGATTCTCGAGGCATCCAACAAAACCCTTGGAACTTTGGCGGCGGCAACAGTATCCCTTGCTCTGCGCCAAATGGTGCTGGTCGTAAACGAGTCCAACCGGCCCTCGATGGTTATCTCAAGTACACTGCCTTCGATTTTTCTACTGTGGAACTCGAGGTGGCCAGGCGAATCCATGATCAGGGTAAAGCAGATCTCCTATTATGCTGCGGTTGCTACAACCGTCAACGGTAACGCTAAAATGTATGGAACTGCTCAGGCTCGGCATTCAGAAACATGGATCAGTTTCCTTGCAAGCTGGGGGGTAAAGATCCGCAGGTTGGTAGGGTAACGACGTACTTCCTGGTGGCATTGGACTATTGACTAGCGCAAAAGCGACAAGGGCTTGTACTAAGTATTAAACGTTGGGCAAGCATCGGGCTGAAAGGGAGTAAATAGAAACGCGAAGCGCATTGGGTGAGACCAAAATGGACGCGATCCTATTAACCGAAGCCATCCAGGTACCATCCATCTCCGGTAATTCGGGTTAGTTCAAGCTAATCCGCTTTGACTTGCTTTCGGCAGAAACCCGCGGGATTAGAACAAGCTGAGCTGATTATTGTCTCTTCGACGGAAATGATCCACGGAAAATCGCGGCCAACGATCCCGAATGCCTGCTTTCTTTTGTGCAAGCTTAAACAGCTCGGCCATCTGATCGGCAAATATGCCCTCGCCGCGCATGCGGCTCTTGAAGTTTGGATCATTGAGCTTGCCCGCTCGCATTGACCTAATGCGATTTAGAATCTTTTCTTTCTTGCCAGGATAGTGCTGCTCCAACCATTGTTCAAACAATAACTTGACAGCAAACGGCAGACGCAGTGTCACATAGCCGCAAAACTTCGCACCAGCTTTGGCAGCTGCCTGAGCGATCGCCGGTGCTTCTGAATCGGTGAGAGCTGGAATCATAGGCGCCTGCAGATAACCCACCGGCACACCAGCTTCGGATAGTGCCCGGATGGCCGCCAGCCGGCGGTCGGGAGTTGATGCCCGCGGCTCCATCAACGATGCCAGTTTCGTGTCCAAGGTGGTAATCGAAACCGTCACCCCGATACATTGGTACTTTGCAAGTTCTGCTAGAAGATCGATGTCGCGCGTTACCAGATGGTTCTTTGTGATGATTACCACGGGATTGCGAAAGTCGAGGAATACTTCCAAACATCGCCTCGTTAGTTGCTTCTTCTTCTCCACCGGCTGATAACAGTCCGTATTGCCGCTAAGCGCGACAACCTGCGGCTTCCATTGGGGGCTCGACAATTCACTGCGCAATAGCTCCGGCGCGTCCTCCTTGACCATGATCTTAGATTCGAAATCCAACCCTGAAGAAAAACCCAGGTACTCGTGTGTCGGACGCGCATAACAATAAACGCATCCATGCTCGCAACCCCGATAGGGATTGATGCTGGCGTTGAATCCGACGTCCGGGCTATTGTTGTAGGCGATCAGTGATTTGGAGTCATCACGGAAGAATCGTGTTTGAGGTGAGGAGATTTCATCGCAGTCGGTTGACGGCTCTGGAATCCGCTCAATCGATTCGAAGCGGTTCTTTGGATTGTTTACAGATCCCCTGCCACGTAGCGGGGACGGCGACTTCATGCTCTTATTCGCCCGCTGCGGCTGCAGCGGGCTTCTGAGCCGAGGCTTTAACCGCCGCTTCCGCCGCCGATCTCTTCTTCTGCGCTGCCAGGTCGCGCGTCTCCCGCTTGAGCAGCTTGATTTTCCGGCGAATCCGCTTCACCTTTGCGCTATCGCCTGACGAAGTTAGGATTTCAGCCTTTTCTTTCTTCAGTTGCCGAATGTTTTGTTTAAGACTCGGCAATGCGTTCACGTCCATGTATCAATTTCCTCCATTTGCGCTTACGTTAGCTAACATAATTGCGGGACAAACCAAAATGCCAGTACCTAACAGCAGAGACGCGTTCGCGGGAACCAAAACAAGGATCAAGGAAATCATTGATCGTTTGGCAAAGATTCACCCCGATGCGAAGCTAGACTTGGACTTCAGCAGTGCCCTGGAATTGTTGATCGC
>CAVSLC010000021.1:0-32500 GCA_963728565.1 uncultured delta proteobacterium | reverse complement strand
AACGCTTTCTTCTGTTCCATCGGATGGAGTTTCCCACTATCAACGTCTGCCTTCATAGTTTTGATGCGCTGCATATCGAGGTCGCTAAGCAGTTCTAGATAGCGCCACATCAGGATGTCCGAGATAGACATTATTTTCCCGAACATCTCTTCGGGAGTTTCGTTTATTCCAACGTAATTACCTAGAGACTTGCTCATCTTGTTGACCCCGTCAGTGCCTTCGAGCAGTGGCATGGTCAAGACGACTTGCGGCTCCTGACCGTACTCACGTTGAAGTTCACGCCCCATGAGCAAATTGAACCTTTGATCGGTGCCGCCCAGTTCGATATCTGACTTCAGGACTACTGAATCGTAGCCTTGCATCAACGGGTAGAGAAATTCGTGGATGCTAATCGGTTGGTGTTTTTGAAAACGCTGCTTGAAATCATCCCGCTCTAACATTCGCGCGACCGTGTATTTTGCGCTGAGCTCGATTAGCTGCACTGCATCGAGTTGTTCCATCCATCTATGGTTGAATTCAATTGTGGTCCTTGTCGGTTCCAGAATCTTAAAGATTTGCTCCTTATAGGTCTCCGCATTCCTAAGGACCTCCTCACGGCTCAGCTGCTTACGCGTCTCCGACTTACCCGAGGGATCACCGATCATGCCGGTGAAGTCGCCGATGAGGAAAACCACTTCATGGCCCAGTTCCTGGAACTGTTTCATCTTCTGAATCAATACAGTATGGCCAAGATGGAGATCCGGCGCTGTGGGGTCGAACCCGGCTTTTATCCTTAACGGTCGACCGGCCCGCAGTTTCCTAACCAACTCTTCTTCGGGAAGAACCTCAACGGCTCCTCGCTTAATTACCTCAAGCTGGGCTTGCACGTCTAGCATGGGGTCACTGGTTCGCCTGCCAAGGAATTCGCAACCGGCTAATCTCGCGGGCCTGCCCTGAATCATGGTCGACATTGACGATAATGCCTTGCAGGACAACGTTTTCGTGAGCTACCTCGAATTGTCTAGGAAGCTGACTTAGAAATCCCTTGATCACTGTTTCTTTGTCCATGCCGATCACGGAGTCCAACGGACCACACATCCCCACATCAGTGATATAAGCAGTCCCGCCGGGCAAAATCCGATCATCGGATGTCTGCACATGAGTATGGGTCCCAAAAACGATGGAAGCTCGCCCGTTCAGGTGCCAACCCATCGCGTTCTTTTCCGATGTCGCCTCCGCATGCATATCAACGATAACGACGCGTGAATGCCGGCCTCGCTCTCGACAAATCGCGTCTACGCTACGAAAAGGATCGTCAACATGGTTAGGCATAAAGACACGTCCCTGAACATTGATAATCAGCGCGTTTAAACCGTGATCATTTTGCCACGCGCACCAGCCTCGACCAGGCGCGCCCTCGGGATAATTGGCCGGCCGGATCAGCTCGGAATGTTCATCCATATACTGATATATTTCTTTTTTCTTCCAAATGTGATTTCCCGAAGTGAGCACATTGACTCCAGAAGACAGGAGTTCTCTGGCGCTCTTCAGATCCACTCCTATGCCGCCCGCGGCGTTCTCGGCATTAGCAATCGCCAGATCGATTCCTTCTCGCTCGATCAACGACGGAACCAAATCTCGAATGGCTCTTCGCGCCGGCCGGCCGACCACGTCTCCAAGAATCAAAACGCGCATCGCGAATCCCTTTACTTTGCGTAGTCAACAGCGCGCATTTCGCGAATGACCGTGACTTTTATCTGACCAGGGTAGGTCATTTCACTTTCGATCTTCTTAGCAATCTCACGGGCCATTCGCGCCGCCTCATCATCGGATACGAGATCATGCTGCACCATGATCCTGATCTCTCTCCCTGCCTGAACCGCATACGACTTTTCCACGCCTCTGAAGGAATTAACGATCCGCTCAAGTTCCTCCAGGCGTCTCGTATAACTCTCGATCATCTCACGGCGCGCGCCAGGACGTGCGCCCGAAAGCGCATCGGCAGCGTCAACCAACGGAGCCAGTATTGTTTCAGCCTTGACATCTTCGTGGTGCGCGGCGATGGCGTTGACGATCTTCGGCGATTCGCCATATTTGCGTGCCAACTCCGCCCCGATAATTGCATGGGATCCTTCCACCTCGTGATCGACCGCTTTACCGATATCATGCAGTAACGCTGCACGCCGGGCTTGCTTCTCGTTCAGTCCCAATTCGGCCGCCATCGAGCCGCAAATAAAAGCTGCCTCAATCGAATGAAGCAGAACGTTTTGCGCATAACTGTATCGGTACTTGAGTCGCCCCAGAAGCTTGACGATTTCGGGATGAACACCATGAACTCCGACATCAAAGATTGCTTTCTGTCCGGCTTCCCGTATAGCTTCATCGATCTCCTGCTCCGACTTGCGGACGACCTCTTCGATTCTGCCCGGGTGAATACGGCCGTCGGAAATCAGCTTCTCAAGCGATAATCGCGCAATTTCCCGCCGAATCGGATTGTGTCCGGATATCACAACCGTTTCAGGCGTGTCGTCAACGATGAGATCTATGCCGGTTGCTGCCTCAAGCGCGCGGATATTGCGCCCTTCACGTCCAATTATCTTCCCCTTCAACTCATCGTTCGGCAGAGGCATAACTGTTACCGATCGTTCCGCGACAAAGTCGCCGGCCAGTCTCTCAATCGCTAAGGCGACAATCTTTTGGCCCTTTCGAGCGGCTTCAGCCTTAGCTTCCTCTTCGATCACCCGTATACGTTTGGCCGCCTCGTGTTTGGCCTCCTCAACCATTTCGTCGATGAGACTTTTCCGAGCCTCGTCGCGAGTAAGTCCCGCTACTTGTTCGAGCTGTCTCCTTGCTGCATCGATTTGGCGATCGCACTCTGCGGATTTGTCATCGAGAGTTTTCTCTCGCGATTTAAGCGACGCCTCACGGCGATTTACCTCATTCTCGCGCTTCTCTATAGAATCAGCGCGTTTTTCTAAGCCCTCGTCTTTGCTGATTAACCGCTTTTCCAGTGCCTGCAGTTCCCGGCGCGTTTCACGCACCTCCTTATCGAACTCTACACGTTCCTGTTGCACACCATCTCTGGCATGGATCTCAGCCTCTTTTTTGATTGCATTGGCATCTTTCTTCGCCTCATCAATAATTCTCGCCGCAGTATTCTGTGCAAGATGTAGTTCCGTCTGCTGCTGTTTTCTTCGTATCCATACGATAACTAGAGACAAGCCGACGCCAATCAACAATCCGATTACAATCGAAAAAATATTCGCTTCCAACAACAACACCCCCTTTCTGGTGATGTGATCTAACAAACCTGCTTGGTCTGCTCGGGCATTTTCTGACAATCAATAAACCTCTCCTGCGTTAAAACAAAAAGAACCCTCTCGTCCCATGGATCCACCGGCACGCGATCAAGAATCTTGAAACTCGTAGGCCAACCCTACCGGCGTTGCCCGTGAACCCCATTGACGAATCACGCGGTCGTACCAGGCCTGACCGCGACCTAACCGATTTCCTCTGCGGTCAAACGCGACCCCGGGCACAATCAGCAAGAGATCAACGTCGGCACAGTGACTCAAGACCTTATCGCCAATGGGCTCGGGAATACCTGATTTACCGCAGACCAATTCGGTAGCGGATTCGATCTCGACAAACTCTACACTGCGATTTGGAAGCAAACGTGGATAAACGACTCTTTTGCCATCGCGCAATGAGTGATCTCTTATCTTCTCAGTAGCCGCCTCATTTTGCACTGAACTGTAAAGAGCGACCGCATTTGCCGACCGGTATAAAGGTGTTTCGAGAAGCCGTGCCTGAATCGAGCGACTCCAGCACTCGGCTGTTTCGTTGGCGAGCGAACTCCGCTGAGACAGTAGCGCAACCCGTAAGGCGGTTTTGCTTTCGGACATTTCATCCCCTACGGTCAGTCCGCGGCGGGGAATCGAAAGCGAGGAGAAGTTGCGGGAGAAGGATTGTATTCTAAAGATCTGAACGTCGGATCGAGAGGGTGGGTCCTCGAGAGAGTCGCCCCCCGGCTAAAATAACCACAGGCGTGTATTCTGCCGTACTTGGCGCCAATTCATCAACTCTATTAAACCTAAACCGCTCCAGTCGTATTCCGCGTGCGCGGAGATACCCCAGACACTCGAGCACCCAACACATCAGATTTTGAAAGATCTTTGCTCCCCTAATTCTCATCATCTTTCCCAGCCGCCCACTTAAGGATCCGCCGTTTGGCTGTCGCAACGACCCAACTCTAGGGTCCAAGATGCATCGTCGATGAACATCACAGCCAAGCTAAGCTCCTTAAGCTTCTTCACTTAATCGAGCTGACAATTCTTTTGAAAGCTGATTCACTCGTTTTACCATCGTTTCATGAGTTTCTTTTAGCCGGTGATACTCGTCAGCGATATTGAGGGCTGTTAACATCGCGACGTTCGATTTGGCTGTCGGTTTTGAAGCGCGAGACAGTTCCTGCATTTTGTCATTGACATAACTCGCCACTCTCAATATGTAGCTTTCTTCCGCATCGCTGCTAACGGTAAAACTTTGACCGAGAATCTCCACATTTAGCGATCTCTTCATACCGCTTACTCCAGCTCATTCGGAGACGTCGAGGGTTGAGAACTGACCGATAATTTTATCGAGCTTCTCCCGCAGCTCGAGACGTTCACGCTCATATTGACGAATCTGCCCCTTGAGGTGGTGCCACTCGCTCTCTTTTTGCTGAAGCTTTTTCTCAACCAATTCCTTTTCTCTTTTAGCTCTCTCGTGCTGCTCGATCAGGCGATTGATCTTCACTTCAAGTTGTTCAATTGCATCGACAGCCATGACTTTTGATTCTTTCAAACTTCATGTTTGAGTTTAGTTTTAAGGCTTACCCTTGTCAAGTTCATTGTCGGACTCACAATTCTCGCTCAAGTTGCGAGGTTTGTTGGTTGATGCGTGAAGCATCACCGCTTTGATCGTTCAGCCGGATCGTCGTAACCGAGAATCGTTTCCCATGGAAGGCTGCAGTGAGCAACCACTAGGGTATCGAATTTTTCCCACCAGCGAGTATCCCGGCCCTCACGACTGAGAAATCGTACCATTTGCAGCATGTCCGAAATTTCGGACTGTCGAAGCGCCGGGCTAAACGCGGGCATCGTTCCTTGGCCTTCGGCAATGGCTCTGCGTATTTGGGTGTTGGTTCTGCGCTCAACGGTATCCCTAAAATCAGGAGGCCGAATCGGTAACGACTGCGCCAAGGGGCCATCCCCATTTCCAGCTGGACCATGACAGCCGATGCAGCGTTGCGCGTAAAGCGCATCCATCCGTTCGCTGCGCCCGCACGCAACTGCGCTTAGGAAAAACATAAGCCAGAGAGCTCGTTTCGTTACAATCATCGTGTACGGCGCCGATCGGCTATTGGGGATATGAACAAAGGCAACTTTAGCAAAATTAGAGGCAGACCTCGACTGTTCGAACATCGAGGAGATCAGCAAGGCCGGTTGGCTTACAAGATTCGAAACGAATGAGTCTTCATAATAAGAAAAACCCGGCGGTCTTGGCGTAGGTCCAGCCGGCGCACCGCGGCAGCAGTGAGTCTTACATAGAATTCTTCTCCCATGAGTATTGTCAATATGGCTTGACCATCGAGCAAGTCGATGTTCCGAATCGTCCCCGGCAAGACGTTGCCCGCGGAGATGCCTTCAGGTTTGTTAGTCGCTACCATTATGTCGTCGGCACCAATGCGAATCTGCAGTGTGCGATTGGGAGGTTGAGGCAGATATGGAACAAAAAGCTCTTCGCCACTTTGCAGGCGGACTTTGCTTTGCCCGGTTTTCGCGTCCGATTCCATGAAAGCCACGGTAAAGACGTTTTCGAACTGGTCCCCGGGACTCTGTAAGATCGCGGGAGCTAATCTGAGCATCTCGCGGGGAACACCCTGAGTGATCAATTGACCTTGGCGAATCATCAAAACCCAATCTGCCAAGGTGAGCACCTCCGTGAGATTATGGGTGACGTAAATCATCGGAATCGCGAATTCGTCGCGCACCCGCGCCAGATAAGGCAAGATGCGCTCCTTCAGGCCGACGTCCAGCGCCGCCAACGGTTCATCGAGCAGCAACAACTTCGGCCGGGCCAAAATAGCCCGAGCGAGCGCCACCCGCTGCGCTTCCCCGCCCGAGAGTTTCGTCACAGGTCGATCGAGCAAATTGCTAATCTCCAAAACTTCAATGACATGTTGGGGAGTTGTGCCAGTGGATTCGCCGGCGCCTTTTTCACGCGCAGCACCAAAGAGAATATTGTTTCGCACTGACAGGTGGGGAAACAATGCGGCCTCCTGGGGCACATAGCCGATGGCGCGTTGTTGCGGCGCCAGGTTGATTCCGCGCGTCGAAGAGAAAAGTATTTTGCCGGCGATCTCGATCTCGCCTTCACTCATTGTACGTAAACCGGCAATGGCGTCGAGCAGTGTCGTTTTGCCGGAGCCGGATGGCCCAAAGATGGAAATCAGTCGAGCTTCGAAAGCAGCATCTATTTTTAATTCAAAATCCGCCAGCGGAATTCGGCAGCGCAGCTTCATCTTACACCGTCCGCCGAGAACGCAGCAGCCATTCCGACGACCACACAAATAGGAACGCCAGCGCCACGGTGATTCCGAGCAAAACGAACGCGTCCGAGTCCTTGCCCAATTGCACGTAATTATAAATCGCTAGCGATAGCGTTTGGGTTTGGCCCGGAATGTTTCCCGCCAGCAGAATAGTCGCGCCGAATTCACCGAGAGCGCGGGAGAACGCGAGCAGCGCCCCGGCGACAATTCCTTTGTAGGCGAGCGGGATCGTGATGACAAAGAAAATTCGCAGGCGCGAAGCGCCGAGGGTTGCGGCGATCTGTTCGAGCCTCGGATTCACTTCCGCGAAAGAAGTGCGCACCGAGCGGACCAGTAAGGGAAACGACATCACCGACATGGCGATGAGGACGCCTTTCCAGTTGAACACGATCTCTATGCCGCGCTCGTAAAGCCATTGGCCGAGCGGGCTGCGCCGTCCAAAGATCTTTAATAGGATCAACCCCGTTGAAACCGGCGGCATAACCAGCGGCAGCAGCACGATGGTTTCAATCACGCTCTTCAGCGGCCATTCCCTGCGCGCGAACAGCCACGACAGCGCAATCCCGAACGGCAGGATCAGCAGCGTGCTCGCAAGCCCGACGGCGAGAGAAAATAGCGTGATTTGCCACGTCTCAACCGAAAAAAAATTCAAAACAGCCACCCGTTTGTCTTGTTCTACGTCGCCCGCGCATGCGTTGCGATTTTAGTTGCCGAAACCAGCAGGAATGCGCCCAAGAAAAAAGTGTAAGTAGAGGTCGGCGATATGGCGAAGAATGTAACTTCCGACTAACGAATCACAAATGGAGTCCAATGCCATCCCTGCCATGAAAGCTCGATCTTTGAAAACATGAGCCAGTTGTCGTTGTCGCTGATATCTATAAAGTCCCATTAATAGGGTCGGCGCACTGATCGCCAAACTCAGACTGGCCGCCAGTTTGATGTCGATAGCGAGTAACAAGACGATCGCCGGTATGATGAGTTCTCCGCCTGCGACTCCAAGCAAGCTACTGACCGCTCCAATCGCGAGCCCAGCCAGACAACCTAATACCACTTTCAACAGCCGGTTCAGTGGGCCGATTCCGGAGTCCGGCATTAACTCGTGAATCATCAAGAGTAAGCTAAACATTACAAGTAGCAGCACGACCATGCGTCTTAGTGCTCGCTCGCCGATATACGCTGCGAGTTGGCCGCCGGAGTAAGAACCCATAAGAGATCCGGATAGAATATTGATGACCACCGAAAGGTTCGACGCGATGACGTCGAACCCTATGGTCCTCAGGCGAAAAAGGAAAGAAAAAATCACCGTGACCAAACTGACAACGAGATTGACTACCATGGCAGGAAGGGTCACGTAACCGAAAACTGACAGGAGCAAGGGAAGTCGGAATTCGGCGCCGCCTAAACCTATCGACCACCGAGGATGCCGACAGCGGCCGCGGTCAAAAAAGATAAGAACGGTTTTCGGCGATAGTCGGTGGGTTCGGAGATCATCGCCAGCTACCTTATGTCTAAGCCTCAGATGTTTCATCAAGCGGCGCTGCAAGGTTCATGTAAAGATTGCTGACTGAACAGACCCTTCTGCTCGTGATGCCTGATCAACCGATTGTATGAGGTCGTCAATCGAGCACGACAAAGCCGTATTTCTTGAAAGTGTCTTTTGCGGCGGGGCTCTGGAGGTAGTTCATGAATTCACGCGCGGCGTCCTTCCGTTTTGATCCTTTAACAATGGCGGCCGGGTAAAGGATCTTGGGGCCTTTTTCGATGGGCAGTTCGTAAACGATTCTGACTTTTTTGGAGACGGCGGCGTCGGTTTTGTACACGAAACCAGCTTCGACGTTACCGGATTCGACCGATGCCAAGGTTGCCCGCACATCCTGCACAGGAACCACCCTCGGCTTGACTTGGTCCCAAAGACCTTCATCGGTCAAGTATTTACTGCTGTAGACGCCGACCGGCACAGAGGACGTCTCGGCGAGCGCGATTTTTTTGACATCGGCCTTCAATAAATCCTTCGGCGAAGAAATGGTCAGCTTGGAATCCACCGGCACGATGATGACCAATTGATTAGAAAGCAGGTTTTTCCGCGTCCCCGATTCGAGTCGAGCGTTCTTATCCAGATTGTCCATTTGCGGCAAATCGGCGGAAAAAAATAAATCCACCGGCGCGCCTTCTTCGATTTGTCGGGCCAGACCGTTGGACGGGCCGAAATTGAATCTCACCGTGTGCTTGGATTTTTTTTGATAGCCGGTGCTGATTTCCTTTAGAACATCGGTCAGACTTGCCGCCGCCGAAACTAGAATTTCGTCTGCCCCGGCATCGGTTCGGCTGCAACCCAACAAAACGAACAATGCGGCCACTGAAAGCGATTTGCGCATACTCCGATTGAACAGCGACATTCTTAAGATTCCCCCTTGTCGTCTGGAATGGCGTTCGCCATTTGCGAGCGCAGTTATGTCGGTGTCTCCACCAGCCGTCCCATGTCCCGGGTGTCGTAACCACCAAGTGCTTCGACCTCATCGCGGAACGTCTTGCTGACCATCGTATCGAGCAGCACCTGCAAACCGCTAAGCGACTCGTAATATTGTTTGGGGATGATTAAATCATAGCGTTCGCGCTGCAGCGGCACGAAATCGAGCCCGGCAATGGACGCGGCGGCGCGCACGCCAATACCGGTATCCACAAAGCCCGCCTTGATCCGAGATGCCAGGTCCAGGTGTGATAAGGCTTCTTCTTCGTAACCTCTGACAGCGTTGGGTTTAATCCCACTGGCCAGCAATTGCTTGTCGAGCAGACGGCGGGCACCCGAACCGAATTCGCGGTTGACTATCTTGACGGTAGGTTTGGCAATATCGATGATGGTCCGGATCTTTTTGGGATTGCCCTGAGAGACAATGAAACCTTCTTCCCAATAGGCGAAGGTAACCACAATAAAGTCCATATCGCCGAGACTTTCCTTCAAGTTGGGAAGCTTCCAGCCGTCCGTGCCCTCCTCGGCCAAATGGATGCCCGCGACGTGAACTTCGCCGCGCCTGAGCGCGTTGAGCGCGATACTGCTGCCCATCAGACAGGGCATTAAGTTTTCCTGATCGTGCCTTCTGACGTGCTCGCCGGCTAAAAACATAGCGGGATCGCATCCGCCCACGATGATTTTCTTGCGTACGGCTTCGCGGTTTTTCAGTAGTTTGACCTTTACCCGGCCCTTATCCGGCTTCGTCTCAACGATAAGGCCGTCCGCTATGGCGCTTAGGCTGGCTAGCTCTCCGAGCCCATGAAGCGGGCGCACCAGCACGCGCTGGCCGATTTCGGAAACCTGAGCGCGCATGGGGGTATCAACCGGCGGAAGAACGCCGAGCAGTTCTCCTTCAACGATTTCCCCGTCTTGCTTGATGCTGAACAGATCTTCAACGCGACATCGGAGCGCTCGAGCGAGCTGCAGTGCAACCGACGTGGCGGGCGAATAATGATTCGACTCCAAAGCGGAAACGGCTTGCCTGGTGATCCCGGCCAAGTCCGCTAACTGCTTTTGAGAAAGAGCCAGGGCCTGGCGTTTCTCGCGAAGCCGGTTTTCCAGCTCAATCTGAAAACTCTCTTGCACAGTTTTCCAGCTTATCCCAGTATACTTGACATTATGTCCGCTATCAGATACCCGGCGATGCTGTCAAGATGCCGTGTAGCACCGGCACAAATGAGCGCAACGATACCCCCTCTGGAACAGAAGAGTTGTTGACTTCCCGCTCGCCGAACTGTGTGAATTGAAAACCAAAACACCTACGTTCTTTCATTCGCTAGACAAAGCCAGGACGGAACGTTGCGGTTGACATCAAATTCTCATACGTGTTACGAAATTTTCGATGAGCACGGTGTCCCGCTTCGGAGTTTCCCTGGAGGAGGATCTACTGGCCGCGTTTGATTTGAGTATCGGTGGTCAAGGTTATCAAAACCGCTCCGAGGCGATTCGCGATCTGATCCGCGATCACCTGATCCAAAGGCGAGTCGGCCAAGGCACTGCCGAGGTTATCGGCGTGGTCTCCCTCGTCTATGACCACCGGGTGCATCGCCTGAGCGATGTGCTCGCGGATATGCAGCACAAAGCCGAAGTTGCAGTTAACGCGAGCCTGCACATTCATCTGGACGAGCATAATTGTCTGGAGGTGATTGTCATCCGCGGACGTGGCGATAAGGTGCACGAGATTGCGGGTAAACTGATCGCGACCAAAGGGGTGCAAAACGGCAAGCTGGTGACGACTTCGCCGGAACTGAAGCATTAAAAAATTTTGCACAGCGGTAACACGTTCTTCCAATTGTTGCTACGAAAAGCGGAGCTTTGAAATGAAGTTACCAGAGCATGTTCACGACATCGCCGTCGCAAATGATGCGAGCGCGCGCTCATCGGCCGCGCTGACCCTCGTCAGCTTGGCACACGGCATCAATCATGCGCAGGGGGCGCTTAAGCCGCTGGTATTTCCCCTCGTGCTGCGCGATCTCAACTTTGGCTATGGCGAACTCGGCATCATGCTAGGAGTGGCAAGCGCCGTCGGTGGACTGCTGCAACTTGGTGCCGGCGCGCTGGGACGAATCCTGCCGCGCCACCAAATCCTCGGCATCGGTAATGCCAGTGTGGGAGTCTGCTTCGTTTTTGTCGGCCTCGCGCAAAGCTATTTTCAGTTCTTCTTCTGGACGGTCATGTCCAGAGTCGGCGGAGCCGCCCAACACCCGGTCGGGGCCTCCTTGTTGTCGCACCACTTTAAAAAGCGCAAACTCGGCACCGCACTGGCCACTCACTTCACCGCCGGAAATATCGGAACAGCGATAATCCCGCTGTGTGCCGCGATCCTGATTTCTCTCTGGGGCTGGCGCGGCACGGTCATTCTTTTCGCGATTCCGGCGATTTTGGTCGGTGTCCTCATGTCGCTGTGGCTGAAAGATCCCGCGACTAATCAAATCCGCCACGAGGCGGGGACATCGACATTTTGGCAGGACAGCGGCCAGGTGTTCGCCAACCAAAACCTACGCTGGATTTTGATTGCCGCGATCGTCGCAGCCGGCGGATCCGGTCACGGCATTATCTCCAGCTTTCTTCCGTTGTACTTGAACCACAATCTCGGTATGGATGCCACCGCCATCGGGGTTGTTTTTACCCTGATGAACATCGGCAGCATTTTCGGCCCCATGCTCGGCGGTAAACTAGCGGATCGTTACCATCCCCAACGGGTCTTGTTGACCGCCTATCTGATTTCGGCACTCACAACTTTGATCATTCCTGCCTTGGGCAGCAGTTATGTGGGTGTCGCTATCGCTTCATTAATACTGGGCGTGACGGCATTTGGCACCCATCCAATTCTGCAAACGTTGGTCGCGCATACCAGCTCGGATAGCAGTCGCGACACCGGCTTTGCCTGGTTCTATACCGCAACTTTCCTCGCCGGCGCCTTCTGGTCACCCGCGGTTGGTTATCTGAGCGAATGGTTAGGACTGACCGTAGCTTTTGTCGCCATGGCAGCCTCGTTCATTTTGGCTAGTGCCTGCGTGCTGTTCGGCCGCTTTCATAGGATCGCCATCGGTCAACAACCCGGCGCTATAGCTCCGAGCCATGATTAAGCAAAACCCGAACAGCCATGCGAGCGGCAGAAACTTTCACGATGCACGTTGCAGCTTTGCTTTTGCTCGCGCTTACTTCGGCCTGCGGCTATGCCTACGCCCATGCGGCAGAAGCGGCTTCTCCGGTTGAAGAGGTCTATATCTGGGGCCAGCAGCCCACCTCTGCGGCAACGGAGCAGACCCGATGGCAGCGCGACCTGCAGCTACGACCATCGAATACGCCGAGCGACGTCATGCGCCTGACTCCCAGCTTGACTATCGGCCAGCATCACGGTGGCGGCAAAGCGGACCAGGTTCTGTTTCGCGGTTTCGATTCCGATCACGGCACTGACTTTGCGGTTTTTATCGACGGCATGCCGGTAAACATGGTGAGCCATGCTCATGGTCAGGGATACGCCGATATGCACTGGCTCATTCCCGAGACCATCGATCGAGTGGAGATATACAAGGGACCGTATTTTGCGCATCTCGGCGACTTCGCCACATCGGGAGCGATGAACATCATTACCAAGCGGCACGACAAAGACAGCACGTTGACTCTCAGCGGCGGAAATTATAACACGCAGCGTTACGTAGGCATCCTGTCACCGTCCGAAGGAACCCCCCTGAGCCCCTTCATCGCCGGCGAGTTTTATCATAATGACGGACCATTCAAGAGTGAAAACAACTACAACCGATATAACCTGCTCGCCAAGTTTGGCCTGCTGTCGACGGCGAATTCAAATTTGAATCTTCTCGGTACGTTCTTCAAGACCGCCTGGGATGCGTCCGGCGAGCTGCCCGGCCGCGCGGTTCCTAGCGGCGAGATCGGTCGCTTCGGATCGTTCGATCCAAGTGAGGGAGGAAAGTCGGAACGGCAAAATCTAAGTCTGCTCTACAACTACACGGATGCCAATCAGAGCTTCAATGCTCAGACGTGGATTTCATGGTACCGACTCCAGCTCTGGTCCAACTTCAGTCTACTTCTAAACGACGAGGTGAACGGCGATGGCATCGAACAACGCGATAAGCGATTTTTAGCGGGCAACAACATCAATTATCGCCGCAACTACCGTCTCTGGGGATTGCCGATGGAAAGCTTCGTGGGTTTTCAGAGCCGCTTCGACCACATCCGTGTTAGTCTTTTTAATCAAACGGAACGACGGCGCCGCGAGACTGTGAAAAATAACGACATCGAACAAACCAATCTCGGCTGGTTTGTGCAGCAGGAAATTCAACCTGCATCTTGGTTGCGCACTCAGATCGGCGCCCGCATGGACAACTTCTGGTACAAAGTCGACCAGATTGGGGATGTCGAGGAACCGCTTACCGGAGACGGTTCGGCAACGATAGTAAATCCCAAGCTCAACTTTATCTTCACCCCGTTTACCGATAACAACGTCGCCAAAGCGACGAACCTGTTTTTAAATTTCGGCGGTGGCTTTCATAGTAATGATGCGCGCGTCTTCGTTCAGGATCCAGATAAAAAAATCCCCCGGTTTTGGGGTGGCGAGGTCGGCTCCAAAACACGCTTGTTCGATCGCCTGGATGTAACGCTGGCCTATTGGCGTTCGTACCTCGAAAGCGAGCTGGTATTCGTCGGCGACGAGGGCGGCTTTGAGCCGAGCGGGTCGAGCAATCGCCATGGCGTCGAGAGCGAGTTGCGTTACGAGATCCTCCCCTGGCTGACCTATGATCTCGATCTCTCGTATACTTGGGCAAATTCACCAACGGCGACAAAGTTCCCCTGGCACCGCGCTTTCTCGCGTTTTCAGGGATTACCGCCCGTCATCAGTCCGGCCTCCAGGGACGTTTGCAGATGCGTCACATTGGCCGGCGCTACGGCATCGAGGATGGCAGCATCAAGACGCCGTCGTTGACGATCTTTGATCTTTTCTTGAAATACGTTTGGCAGCGCTACGAGTTTTTCGTGGAGTTTCAGAACCTGGCCAACACAAAATGGCACGCGGCGGAGCATGTATTTGAGTCGAGACTTTCTACGGAACCATCCGGCGTGGGAACTCTTGATTCACATATCACTCCCGGCGATCCCTTTACGGTCAAGGGGGGGATAACGATTCAGTTGTGGTAAGGCTGAGACGTAGGTCGGCATTGAAAACAACCGCTCGCGCAAGTAAAGAATAAAAATTTATATGTTGCGTTTATCGAGCTCATTCTCAAAGTCGGCCAGGTTATGGTCTCGCCACCGTAAAGCTACATTCATGATTTTGCTAGATGATTCCAGGCTGGCTTTCTCGCTGGTTGCTTCATGCCTGATCCATGCGGTCGTCGTGATTGTGGCGCCGACGGCGTTCAAGAACGAAGACAGTATTTTGCGACACCGGGAGTTGATTCCGGTCGGACTTCTTGAACTGCCCCCAGTGAAGCAAGAAACGCCGTCCCGGCAAGAGACACCAAACTCGGTTAAGAAACCGTCGCTGGCCGCTCCTAAACCTAAATTACCGAAACCGGAAAGAGACGAGCTCGTGGCCAAGAAACCACCCGTTGAGCCAGTTCCCCCCTCGGGAGTGACGTCGCCTCCTCCAGAGGAAGCTGTGGAATCGCCCCAGTCTCACACCACTCTGCCAAAGAAAGCAGTGCCACAATATCCGACCGCTCCGGCTGAAGGTGGTGGCGCCGAGGCCGGCGCGGGGAACCTTTCCGGCATGGGAGAGTTGGGGGTCATTCCCGGATCGGCAGGAGCCGGCGGCACGGCGTCTCCCGGGTTCGGGCGAGATTCAGGGACACCGGGTCTGCCGGCACCAACAATTCCGGTTCCTACCGGACGCGAAGCCAAGCCAGTGCAAACTGTTCGGGCGACGTATCCACCCATGGCTCTGCGCATGGGAGTAGAAAGCGACGTTACCTTAAGAGTCACAATCGACAGCAAAGGAACCGTAACCGACGCAGAAATCATCAAGAGCGGCGGCGCCGGTTTCGACGATGAGGCCCTGAAGGCAGTGAAGCAGGCCCGTTTCCAGCCTGCCCAGAACGACGGCCAGAATGTCCCGGCCGAGTTCACCTACGTTTACCGATTCCGGCTTCGGAGATAGACAAGCTTCCATGAATTATAAAGGCAAGCTCTCTTACCTGGTTGTGGTCGTCTTAGCGTGCGCTATCAATGCCTGTGGCCGACAGGAAGATAAACAATCCGTCAAGGCCGAAAGGCTAAACGTGGTCAGCACCGTCGCGCCGATCACCAGTATCGTCGAGAACATCGGGGGTGATAAAATTGGTCTCACCGGAATCATTCCCGAAGGAATCAATTCTCATACGTTTGAGCCCGTGCCGTCAGACGTCAAGTTACTTGCGCAGGCGGACCTGCTCATCGGCAATGGGCTGGATCTCGAAATTCCGACGCTGAATCTGGCGCGGGCGAATATGAAAAAAGGCGTCGCGCTGCTTCTTCTCGGCGAGAAGACGATCAGCGAAAAGGAATATATTTACGATTTCAGTTTCCCCAAAGAGCATGGCCACCCAAATCCGCATCTGTGGCTCAACCCTCAGCATGCCATGCGTTACGCTACTCTGATTCGCGACGAGCTGATTCGGCTCGATTTCAACAATAAGAGCGCCTATGAAGCAAATGCGGCTGCGTTCTTGAAGAAGCTCGAGGCGCTCGACAGCGCAATAGAGGAATCCGTTAGGACGATACCCGAAAGTAACCGGCGCCTGCTCACGTATCATGATTCGTGGCCGTATTTCGCACGCCGTTATGGCTTTCATATCATCGGCGCTGTTCAGCCGTCGGATTTCTCCGATCCGAGCGTTAGGGAGGTAAAAAGGCTCATCGATCAGATCAGAAGAGAAAAAGTCCCTGCCGTCTTTGGATCAGAAGTTTTTCCCAGTCCGGTTCTCGAACAGATAGCCCGGGAAGGCAAAACCCGCTACATCGATAAGCTCCGGGACGATGAATTGCCGGGCAAGCCCGGCGAGGCGCGGCACTCCTATATAGGTATGATGCTTGAAAATCTCTCCATTATGTTTGAAGCGCTCGGAGGTTCTGCCGAATCATTAAAGAAGGTCGATCCCTCACCCGTGGCAGGCTCCCACGCCAATTACCGGCGGAAGGATTAGACAGGTCGACGCATGAACCCGCACGACCACCGGCCGGGGGACCCGCAGAGCCTCCATCCTCCAGGCGTTGAGGAACGCGTTGAGCGCCCGTCCAGTACAGTCCCATTGATTGAATTGGTTGATGTCAGCAGTGCCTATGGGTCTACCACCGCGCTGGAAAACCTCTCGCTCAAGATCTGGCCGGGACAGTTCATGGCGATCGTCGGGCCCAACGGCGGCGGGAAAACCACACTGCTGCGAACAATCCTGAAGATGGTCCCGCTAACGCAAGGCGAAATTCTGATGCAGGGCGAGAAGCTGCGACGAGCTTCATTGGAACGGATCGGCTATGTGCCGCAGTTGGAGACCATTGATTGGAACTTTCCCATCACCGTCGAAGAAGTGATTGCCATGGGCTTTTATAATAACAATCGGTGGTTTCGCGGTCCCGGTGCTGAAGAAAAGCAAAAACGCAGGGAGGTCATGGCGCGGCTGAATCTTAGCGGGCTTGGCAATCGCCATATCCGAGAACTCTCCGGAGGTCAGCAACAGGCCGTATTCCTGGGACGCGCCCTTTTAGGCAGTCCGAAGCTGATCCTGCTCGACGAGCCCACCGCTGGACTCGATATTCGCTCGCGCGACGATGTGATTCATTTTTTGCACGAGATCAACCACAGCGGAGTTGCCATCGTCATTACCGCCCACGATTTGAACTGGGTCGCGGCCCACCTTCCCTGGGCCGTTTGTCTGAACCGGCGTTTGATCGCCGAAGGCCGTCCGTACCAAGTCTTCAATGCCGACGTGCTCAAAGAGACATATCGAGGCGAAATGGTCGTGTTTCATCATGACGGCATGGTCATGATCGGCGAGCGCCCGCACGCGCCGCATACTTAGATCAAAGCTGTTCAAATCGTTGCAGCCGTTCAAAACGTTCAAAACGTCCGAAGACGGCTTGAACAGTTTGAACTTTTTGAACGACTTAAACTGAAATGTATTTACTCGCCCCGTTTGAGTACGAGTTTTTTCGCAACGGCTTCATCGCCGCTGTGCTTGTCGGCGCGCTTTGCGGCTTCATCGGCGTTTATGTCGTACTGCGCCGCATGAGCTACATCGGCCACGGTTTATCTCATGCGATTTTCGGCGGCGCCGTATTGAGCTACGTGATCAACATCAACTTCTTTTTCGGCGCCGGTCTATGGGCGCTCATAGCGGCATATTTGATTCACCGGATCAGCCACCGCCGCTGGGTCGGCGCCGATGCGGCCATCGGCGTGGTCACCACTTCCAGCTTTGCCTTGGGGGTTGCCATTGTATCCACTTACCGGAGTTTTACACGGAACATCGAAGCCGCCCTTTTCGGCAATATTCTCGGCATCACTTCAAGAGACCTCTGGATCGTTGCCTCTATTTCCATCATAGTTTTCGTGGCGCTCATTGTGATGCGCCGGCAGTTGCTGTTTCTGACCTTTGATCCCGAGGTGGCCTCGGCTTATGGCATCGCCACCGGAAAAACCGACTTGTTCTTTGTTATCTTGCTGGCAATTACGGTGCTGGCCTCGACTCAGATCCTCGGCGTCACCCTGGTTGCCGCGGCCATGGTGATTCCGCCGGTCATCGGCCGCTATCTCACGAAGCGCTTTGGGACGCTGCTGTGCGTCTCGCCTCTGATCGGAATATTCTGCAGTGCCGTCGGCATGTATCTGAGTTTTTACTTAGACATTTCATCGGCCGCGACCATCGTGCTCACCGCCGCCGCGCTGTTTATTATCTTGGAATCGACCATGCTGCTGCGCACAGGACCTTCGAAGACCTCTTGGATCGACTAGTTCAGAAGTACGCTTTATCGAGGATAACGCGCGATGTTAGCTTTCCTCCATCATCTCTCATCAGCGTGGGCTGGCTGGTATCACCCAGCGTTTGCGCGGCGGGGCTCATCTAACGCGCGGCTTTCGTTGTGCTTTCGCCGAGCCTCATTGATCTTCCATGCCCAAACCTGAATAATGATACGGGTCGCTCGACATTGCCGTAACACCGAACACTGATAAATGGTCTGAGGCTGTGAGAAAGAGAATCGTTAATCCAAGCCGGAGTCTAACTCTGGCCGTAGTCAGCTTCTTTTTTCTACTGCTCGCCTCTTCGGCACCGCATCGGGTTCATCACCTCTTTGAGAATCTACCACCATCGCAGGGCGGCAATCATGAAACGGCGCCAGTTGCAGCTGCTAGCGAGGGTCATGAACACGGGCACGATCATCACAGCGGCCCGGCAAATTCAGATCGCGGCCAAAGCTCCACCAACTCCGACTGCGTCGCGCAAACGGTTGCGCAGAATTCGCATTTATTCTTTTATCAGCCGGTAGAAATTGCCTATCACGGGCCTGAGATTAAAGCCCAGCCTGATTCTCCGGTTTCAGCGCCCTACCAGGTCAGCCGTTCTCTGTCCTCCCAGCGAGCGCCTCCGCGAGCCTAGACTTAGCTATCTCTCGGCAGAATGCCGGAGTTTTTCACCGCGGCAACAACAGCTCGCAAATTCCCGGCATTGCGCCGGAACCGCGGAGCTACGTCTTTATGAGGGCGGTTCTATGAACAAGAAAAACGATTTTCCGCCTCGGATCGCTTATGCGACATTCCAGGCGCGACCACTTACTATTGCACTGTCGCTGTGTCTATTTTTAACGGCTTGCAGCGGTCATAACACCACGCCCGGCGCTTCCCGGCGCACGGTAAATCTAGCCTTTGGCCCGGAGCAACGCCTGGGACAAAGCGACAACAACCCTTCGACCCCATTTCTCCGCTATAGTCCGGATGGCCGATTGTTCGCCATCTGGATCGAAGCTGACCACGGCTCGAGTTCTGAGAAAACTCAGTCCGCCGCGCATCAACCCCATCCGTCCGGCAAGATGGCGCCGTCGCCGATGCGTAACGCGTTTTTGGCGGCGTCGAGCGACGGCGGCAAGACTTGGTCTTGGGTCAAACAGGTGAACCGCTCGGCGGAGGCCATCCAAGAAGGAGAGAACGGCCCTAAAGTCGCGTTCGGGATGAACAACAAAGCTTATGTCGCGTGGTCCACCTCCGGTGGGAAAGGCGACAAAACTCGCGCCAACATCCGCTTCGCAATGGAAGACGAAAAGGGCGGCTTCAGCCCGGCGCGAACCCTCAATGAAGTTAGAGATGCCGCGCGTTTTCCGATCATCGAAGTATCGCCGGATGGTAGCGTATTGCTGGCCTGGATCGATCGTCGCATAGATAATCCTAATCCACGCCAGCTGTATCTTATGAAGCTCGATTCCAATGGAAACGATCTCACGAGGAATTACTCGGTGGGCAAAGGACTGTGCGAATGTTGCAAGCTCGGTGTTGCTTTTGCGGACGGGGGCAGGACAGTTTACCTAGTCGATCGGCAAGTAGACGATCATCAGATTCGCAACCATGTGTTGCGTAAGTCCATAGATGGCGGCAAAACATTCGCCGCGCCTGTAGTGATCAGCGATGATGGCTGGCAAGTTCCCTCCTGCCCCCACTCCGGTCCGAGCATCGGAGGAGACTCTCGCGGGTGGCTGCACGTGACATGGTTCACGCTCGGTCGGACCGAACGCGAGGCAGGAATTTATTACAGCGTTTCTACTGATGGCGGTAAGGGCTTTCAAGCACGGCAACTAGTGCACGCAAACACGGCTCCGGAAATTCTCTACTCAACTTTAATACTGGGCAACGACGACACAGTCTACCTGGCGTGGAGTAATCTCGACGGCAACAACAGAGCGCAGATTTTTCTTCGCACTTTATCACCTGATGGCCGTTCTTGGGGACCTATCCAGCAGGTGAGTAACGCCGAAGGCAACGCCAGCCGTCCTGTCCTGGCGCTTTTTAAAGATCGGCTGCACGTTGCCTGGACGGAAACCGACGGCGAGAACTCCCGAGCGGCGCTTCGAAGCGCGACGGTAGCCAAATGAAAAAAATGGAATCCACTATTGTTACGATACTTGGCCGTGGTGCATTTTTATTGGGCTGCGTTCTTGCCTTTGGGTCTCCCTGCGCTACCGTGCAAGCACAGCACTCTCATCCTCCAAGGCAAAACGCTGCGCCGCAGATTGGCGCGGCGGCGACTCCGTTTGAACTCAAAACGCTCGATGGCAAACCAATCAGCCTGACAAACCTCCGTGGCAAGCCATTGGTGATTAATTTCTTTGCTAGCTGGTGCGATCCATGCCGGGAAGAAATGCCGCTTATCAACGAACTCGCGGCTCAATCGGGGAACAAAGGTTACAGCGTCCTTGGGATTGCCGTCGAAGACAGTCGTGCCGCAGTGACAGAATATGCTAAAGAGTTTAAACTTACTCTTCCTATTGCGCTTGACTTGAATAGCACGGTGAAGCGGGCCTATCGGATCTTTGGTCCGCCAGCAACCTTTTTTATTGACCGTCAAGGCATCATCCGCGACATCATCATCGGCCCACTCACGCCGGAACGCTTATCGACAGCGCTCATGAATGCCGGTATACGAAGGTGATTCTTTATGAGCACCGGCTGCTCCAGCTGGAAGCGGTTGTCCGGGTTGGGGAGTGGTGAGCCTGAGGAGATATGAATGCCAAAATCAATTGACCGTACGTTAAGAGCGCTAATTGCCGGCGCCACCATTATGGCAAATCCTTTTTTTGGTGATGATTCCGTCGCGGCCGAGTCGGGTCACCAGCATCAAGACGGGCGGACAAACCGGTCGGACAGAGCCAGCCAAGGCGGCAAGCTATTGCCGGCCGATGGCGCCAGCGTGAAAATAATATCCCCGACAAAAGACCAGATTTTTAGCAAAGACCAAATTCCCCTGGAGTTTAAACTAGTCAAAGGAAAACGGGGCCACCATGTGCATGCTTATGTGAATGGCGAATTGATGGGAATGTTCAACAGCCAAACAGGGACCCTCACCGGGATTAAGCCCGGGAAATACATTTTGGAACTACGCGTCGTTGCAGAGGACCATAAAAGCGAGATGGACGCCATTGATCAAGTCACCTTTATGGTCAAATAGGCTTTCCGGATGAGATCAAAATTGCACGCAAGACAGATTTTGCGTTACTTTCCTACGGTTCTTACTGTACTGCGCAGGACACTTCTCGTATTGATCCTGTTTGCTCCGACGGCTTTAATTACAGTTCACTTACAAGACCGAGGCCGTCAACAAACCGAAGCGAACGACCCGCTAGCGGTAATCCGATCCTATCTAAAGGCGACTTACGCGCGCGATTACCGAGCCGCTTATCGCTATATCTCAGCAGCGGACCAGAGAGTTCGCGCTGAAGATAGTTATGTTCAAGGGCAAGAAGAGTTAACCGGCTTTACAGCTCGGTTAGCCGGTAAACTCGCTGATTTCATGGACTTGCATCTCATTGACGAATCCACCGAGAGCAATCGGTCAATAATCAAAGTCGAGTACTCTGTACCAGCTTCCGAAGATGTTTCGGCGCTGGTATGGGACTGGAATTCAGAAAAGCTGAATTCACTTTCGACCGGGGAGCAGACCCTCTTGCTTGATGCGCTGGCTGCGCGAATGCGAAGCGGCAATCTGCCGAGGATTCAGGGACATGAAACATTCGAGCTCATTCGAGAGGGAAATGCCTGGAAAATCTTTAACGACTGGGCCGGCGGAACGAAGGTCAAGGCGCATACGGTCTTGGCCGAAAGATCAGACGTTGAGATCAAACTTTTACAGCATGAAATTATCACCCGAGGGGAAGAGCCTTTTCAGGTCAATTTGAAGATTAATAATCGCGGCAGGCACAGAGTGGTTCTGGCCATGCGCCACTTGATCGAACCGACGGAGGCCGCCGACTATCTCGAGATGATCGACTGCGGCCTCGGGCAACGCCTTGTGCTCGAAGCGGGAACTCAGCAAGAGTTCTCGATGGCTTATCTGCTGGAAAAATCGGTTAGGAAGAACTTCCGAGACTTGGCGCTCACCTATGCGTTTGAAGTTAGCAAATAGCTGCCTGATAACGCTACTCGTCTTCACTACCGGCGCGGTTGCGAGCACCGTCACAGCCCATGAACCTATCAAGACGAAAACAGAAGCGTCGCGTCGAGTTACCTCGAACGCGAAGATGCCTTCTTTCACGTTGATAGATCAAGAAGGTAATCCATTTGACGCTGACATCAAACTGCGCGGCAAAATCGTCGCGGTGAATTTCATTTATACCACCTGCTCCGACGTTTGCCCGCTATTCACGGTGGAATTTGCCCGGCTGCAACAAGCGCTTCGCACCCAAACTCAACTGAATTCTTTTCTTGTGAGCATTACCACCGACCCGGAAATTGATTCGCCGAAAGTATTGAAGGCGTATGCACAACGGTTCGGCGCCGATTTTCACAACTGGGCATTCTTAACCGGCGATGAGTCACGCCTGAAAGATGTCTGGAAAGGTTTCGGTGTTCAAGTGATCCGGAGAGGCCGTGGGCTGGTGCAACACACGAATTTAACGACCTTGAGTGATGCCCATGGCACCCGCAGAATCAGTTTCTTGGGTCCGCAATGGCAGTTCAGCGATTTTTTGAAAGATATGCGGGCATTGAGCCCGAGCCCTCCTTGATCTGCATTAGCTAGATAGTGGCGACTAGATTTTTTTTATGGTTAATTGATTCGGACACCGTTGATTGCCAAAAAGGGAGGCTAGAAAATGAAACCGCAACATCGTCTTTCACTGGCTGCAATTCTGGTTGTGTTTGCCCTCTCATCGTTTCAGTATGGACGTTTCGAAATCTTCGCTGGCACTGCCCAGGCCCAGGATCTTGAATCTAAGAAAATCGTACCGTTTGTGCCCACGCCACAAGAAGTCGTCGACAAGATGATTGAGCTTGGCGGAGTAAAGAAAGGCGACGTGGTCTACGATCTTGGGTCCGGTGACGGCAGAATCGTCATCACCGCCGCCAGGAAGGACGCCCGGGCGGTAGGATTCGAGGTCGACGGCGACCTCGTCAAAGAGTCACGGGAGAACATTCGCAAAGCAGGTTTGGAAAAATTGGCTGAGATTAAACAACAGGACATCCTAACTGTAGATCTCTCGCCGGCCACAGTGGTAACGATGTACCTTTTGCCGGATGTTAATTTGAAGCTCAAACCGAATCTCCTAAAACAGCTTAAACCTGGTTCCCGGGTGGTCTCTCATGCGTTCGATATGGGGGATTGGAAACCCGATAAGACCGAGCGAGTCAACGGTCGGACGATTTATCTTTGGACGATTCCAGCCAAAGCGCCTTAACCAAACACAAGTTGTGGTGACAACTTGTTGTACGGCTACCTCGGATTTGGCGTTGCATGAAAAGAGATTTATCGACTCGAAGCTCCTGTTCGGCTTTGTTTGTAATCGCGCTCTTGGCGCTATCTAGCCCCGATATGCGCTCCGCCGTTGCTGCCGATCAACAGGACGCGGTCCGCACGTTGGACCGCTATGTTCGGGCAACCTACGCCAGAGACTATGAGGAAGCTTACTCCCACATCGCCACTCCCGACCAACGCCTAAAAGATCGCGCCAGCTATGTCAGAGACCGGGGCGGGTTTACCGGATTCACACTAGAGATCGCCAGACTACTTGCGAGCTATATAGAGCTGAAGCCTGTCGAGACCCGGATCGTCGACGGACAAGCGACAATAAAAATTAAGTTCGCAGTGCCGGACGCGGGAAAGCTAGGTCCGCTGCTGCACAATTGGGATATCGACCAGCTGGAAGCGTTACCAGACAGCGAGCGCAAAACGCTGCTGGCCGGTATTGACAAGTTGCGTCGAAGTCATGCGATCGAGATGATTCAAGGAGAGGATGTTTTCGAAATAGCCAAAGAGGGCGCTGCCTGGAAGATTGTTCTGAATTGGATATCGCCGGTGAACGTCGGCTTTCAAACCTCGATTCCGAGTTCAGTTCCAGTCGAAGCGCGTCTCGCGCATTCGGCTGTGGTAACCCGACCGGGTGAAATCTTCAAAGTCGTGCTCAACATTAAAAATACCAGTCAGGAGCAGCTTTTCGCTCGCATAGGCCACTTAGTCGATCCTTATGGAGTTCGCGATTATCTCGACCTTGTCGAGTGTGGTTTTCTTTTGCCAGTGCGATTAGCGCCTGGAAAAGAAGAAGAATTCGTCAGCACTTATCTTCTCAGAAAAAACCTTCCCGAGGGAGTGCGCCAGCTAAACGTTACCTATGCGGTCACTTTGAGCAGTAACTAGCTCACTGCCCGATAACGAACCCGCGGACTCTCAGCGCAGAATCGACGAATGTAGGCCTTGATACAACAAGAAATATCGGATGAACTCACGAACGACAAGTTGGTTTTTAGGTGTGGCGGCGGCGTTCATACTGATTCTGCCGGCCGCTTTTCTCTACAGTAGGAGCAGCTCGCCGCAGCACAACGTCCAGACAGAGCCGTTCAACACCGTCGAGGCTTATGTCAAGAATTCTTACGCGCGCGATTTCAAGAAAGCCTATCGGTACATATCCCTGGGCGATCGGCAGCTCAAGGCCGAGCGCGTATATGTTCGCGAAAAAGGATCCTTCAGCGGTTTTCCGCTTGCCGTGACACGCAAGCTAGCGCAATTCATCGAACTGCGCCCGCTGGAAACCGTAAGAGAACAGAACGGCCAAATGCGGGTCAAAGTTGAAGCTAAATACCCCGACGCGAATAGCTTTTCGGCCATCCTGCTGGATTGGGACGAAGAGCGGCTGAATGCTTTGCCATCATCCATGCAGCGCGACATTCTAGCCACGCTCGATCAGATGAATCGCGCCGGTGAAATTAAAACAATTGAGGGCGAGGAAGAATTTACGTTGGTGAAGGAAGGCACGAGCTGGCGGGTTCATCTCGATTGGGCTGCCGGAATCAGGGTGAGTTATGACGCGGTAGTGCCTTTGACACAATCCATCGAAGCAGTCCCCGTCAATAAAGCCACGACAATCCGCCCGAGCGAACCTTTCACCATCGCCTACCGAGTCAAGAATCGAACGGCGCAGACGATCTCGACTCGGATCACTCATCGCATTGAGCCCGACGAGCTCAGCGACTATCTGGATATCATCGATTGTGCCTTGCTGCTTCCGGTCGAACTACGCCCCGGGGAGGAGTCGGAGTTCTCGACCACTTACATGGTGCGCGGCGACCTTCCCGAAGGAATAAAAGAGCTAAATGTCACCTATGACTTTCAAGTTGCGCATTAGCCTGTGGATTGCCGCGGTGTTTTTCGGCGTAGGCCTGTTGTCGTCGACACTGGTCTTTTCACACATTCCGATTCCACCGAAAAAAGGCGAAATAGGCCGCAGGGAGTCGAGCACACCGGCGCCGAGCTTTGCCCTCATCGATCAATTCGACAAGCCGTTTAATTTCACCCCTGCCAGCGGGAAACTTGTCTTGGTCACGTTTGTTTACACCACGTGTCCTGATGTTTGTCCTCTGTTCACAGCAAAATTGGCATCCATGCAACGAATCTTGGAGGAGGACAATCGTGACGATTACCTTCTTTTGACCATCACCACCGATCCGGCGCGAGACACTCCGACAAAGATGAAAGCCTACGCACAGGCTTTCCATGCGGACTTTAAGCGCTGGCATTTTCTCAGCGGCACTCGCGAGGCGTTGGCCCAAGTGTGGAAAGAATTCGGCGTGGCTGTCAAAGATCTGGGTAACGGCCAAATTCAGCACACCAACCTTACCACTCTCATCGATCGAAAAGGGATTCGCCGCGTCGATTATTACGGTGACAAATGGCTGGAGAAAGAAGTCCTGAAGGATCTAGCGCGGCTACGTCAGGCTGGGCCGCAATGACGACATGCTCGCGCTTCCTTAATACCCTTCTTCTGCTGGCGCTTTGGGTCGCCCCCGGGGTCGCTGGTCAACCGGAGCAAGGCGCATTCGAACTCCGCATCAAGGATCACCGCGAGGCCATCGACGATTTTTCCCGGTTGCTCCTCACCATTGACAGCGTCGCCATCAGCCCCAAACCGGGACTAAGGTTTTGGCAGACCCGTTGGAAGGAATTTAGTCCTTCTCAATCCTCTCTCGATCTGACCAAATATGTCGGCAAAGAAAGCGCCAAGATATTCCGAGCGGACATCGACGCCGGAGCATTTGATGCATTCCATGTGAAAATCAAATCGGTGGACGGTCTCCTCAAGAAAAACCAACGTAGCGCACCCGTGAAAAATACCATCGGGCCGGTCAAGCTGTCGTTTGATATTGCAGCGCGCGGAGAAACTGTCCTGGTGCTCGATCTAACCGTCATTGACTTCTCCGACCATCCGCCGCGTGGATACGAATTGAGCCTCAAAGGCTATGAGCTTTATAGTAATGGCAAGCTAGTTGACAAAATCCCACCCGGGTAAAATCGCTAAATATTATCTCGTCGCCCAGTCCGACTCTGGTTAGCTGAGTGGGGGTTTTTCGTTAGACATCGCTCTCAATCCTCCCACTTCGCTGCAACGCAAGCGCTATACGCCAGCATAACATCGCCCAAGCGACACCAACGCACCAGCCAGCCAGTACATCTGTTGGCCAGTGAACGCCAAGGTAAATGCGGCTTACGCCGATCAGGAGCGTCAGGACCACTGCCACGGTAAGGACGAAGATTTTGGCACGGCGACGCGCCTCCACTCGGGAGAGCAGCGCTCCCAACGTGAGATAAGTCACGGCCGCAAGTGTGGCGTGGCCGCTTGGGAAACTTGGGGTATTCACCTCGACCAAGCGAGCAACCAGATCAGGCCGCGACCGCTCTATAGCGAGCTTAAGCACATTGCTAAGCACGGCACCTCCGCCAACCGAGGCCAGCACCCAAACTGCAGCGCCACGTTTACCGTCCATGACCAGATACCCGATCACAGCGAAGGATATCAGCATCACCACCGCATAGCCGCCGAGTGTGGTGATGTCGCGAAACATGATTTGGAGCCATGCCGGACCCATAGGGTAAGAAGGGTTGTTCGGATCACGGAAAGCCAGTAAGACTCTCTCGTCAAAGGCGCGGGTATCGCCTTTAACGACGCGATCGACGAATTCAGCGAAAAGGAGCATCGCGCCAACGATTAGGAACAGCGCAATCAAGGTTCGCGCCTCCAACATCGAGCGCATCGGTATCCGGAAAAGGAGCCAACGGAAGTTCATAGACTTTCGCTCAGTCTATCACCCGCAGATCTTTTTCTTCGATAGGCGAATGCTGTAATCGGGACGCGGGATCGCAGGCCCGATGCTGCAAACAGGTCGATGGTGAAGTAGAGCAAATCGATCGCTTTAGGATCGGCGATCACAATCTTAGTTTAGTAATCGATAGAACGTCGCCAGCACTCACCTGAATCACTCCCCGCTGCGACTTCAAAGAAAGATTGCCGCTGTCATCCTTGGCGGTGATCTCTCCGTCCACTGGATTTGGGAAGACTCCGGTTTCCGGCCGAATCGTAATCCTTACCCGATCACCAACCGCAAGCGTCCTTAGGGCATTTACCAAAGAATCGAATATCGCCATCACCCCTCCCCGAGCATGAGTTGAGAGCCGATCAAGACGATTGGAATCAGCGGATCTGATTCATGGGCATTCGAGGGCCGCGGTCAAATCGGCGATAAGATCATCGGTATCTTCGATGCCAACCGAATAGCGGATCAGATTATCTTTGATGCCGACGAGCAGGCGCTCTTCCGTCGTAAGCTCGTAGAAGCTCATCAACGCAGGCTGCTCGATCAGACTTTCCACACCGCCCAACGAGGGCGCGATCTGCGGGATCCGGCACGCATCGACGACGCGCGACGTCGCATCGAGGTCGCCGGCAACCTCAAACGAGACAACGCCGCCGAAGCCGCGCATCTGGCGGCGCGCGACGTTGTGCTGCGGGTGCGTCGGGAGGCCGGCATAATAAACGGCAGTAATCCGCGGGTGCGACTGGAGAAATTCGGCGAGAGCTTGCGCCGTCGCATTCTGCTGCGCGATCCGCAGAGCAAATGTTTTTAGCCCCCGAATAAGCAGGTATGCGGTAAATGGATCTGCGATGGCTCCGGTCACCGCCTGCAAGCCGCGAATCCCGTCAATCAGATCCGCAGATCCAAGCACCGCGCCGGCGAGGAGATCGTTATGGCCGCCCAAGTATTTGGTCGCGGAATGCAAAACCAGATCAATGCCGAACTCGAGCGGCCGCTGGTTAAACGGCGTGGCAAACGTCGCATCGATGATCGTCTTGATCCGATGACGACGGCCGATTTCACCGAAGCGCTCGAGATCGACAATGTAGTTGTACGGATTAGTCGGCGATTCGCTTACGAGCACGCGCGTGGTCGGACGGATCGCTCCTTCTATAGCCTCATAGTCGCCGGCTCGAGCCACCGAGACTTCGATGCCATAACGGTGCAGCACCTGGGTGAGAAACTGACGAGTCCGGCGATAAGAGTCGTCTGTGACAACCACATGCGATCCGTGCGAGAGAACGGCAAACAGTGTGGTTGTAATTGCGGCCATACCGCTGGCAAACAGCAAGCAATCCTCGGCCCCTTCGAGCTGCGCCAGCTTCTGCTCGGCGATACGTTGGGTTGGGTTGCCATAACGGCCGTACTCCTGGCGCTCGATACGTCGTTCAAAATGGTCGCGAAGCTCATCGGTATTTGCAAAGGTGTACGTGGCCGTCTGCACGATCGGTGTCGCCAGCGCATTGCCGAGCTTCGGCCTCGCCTCACCGCCATGGACGGCGATAGTGCCGATGCCTTGGGGTGCTGCGCCAGGTTTCGACTCCGGCTGCACCCCCGTCTGCGTTTGCAGCGGCAAGGTACCAGCTTTGTCGCTGTCCTTAGATCCGCGATCAGCCATTAACGCTATCGAGGAGCCGCATGCGCTCGACATAGTGCGATATCGCGGCGGCAATCTGCTTGGGATCGGCACTCAACTCCACCGGCCGATTCTGATGTCCTGGTTTGACTCCGGCGAGAGTGCCCGCATGATAAGCAATTTTTTGGTCGGCGAACTTAAGGCCGTTAGCGGTCGAAATGACCACCACCCGTTCGTGCGAGCGGATCACTTTGCGTTCAACAAGCTTGCGCAGCGCCGCCAAGGCAACGCCGGTGTGCGGACAGTTGAACATTCCGGTGCGGTCGGCGCGCGCGGTTTCTTCGGCAAGCTCCGACTCGGAAGCCTGTTCGACCACGCCCTCGAAACGTTGCAGGGTCGCAATCGCCTTGCGAATACTGACGGGATTACCGATCTGAATGGCGCTGGCAAGGGTCTCTTTGGCTGTGATCGGCTCGAAGCGCTCGAAATTGGTCAAGAAGGCGCGGTAAAAAGGATTGGCATTCTCCGCCTGCGCGACACAAATGCGCGGCAGCTTAGAGATCAGGCCGAGCTCGTGCATCATTAAAAATCCTTTGCCGAGCGCGCTGACGTTGCCTAGGTTCCCGCCCGGCAGTACCACCCAATCGGGCACTTCCCAGTCGCACTGCTGTACGATTTCAATAGCAATGGTCTTTTGCCCTTCGATCCGCAGGCTGTTCATCGAGTTAGCCAGGTAGATGTGTTTATGCTTTGTCACCTGCTGGACGGCAGCCATGCAGCCATCGAAATCGGTGTCCAACGAAAGCACCAACGCGCCGTTGGCCAGCGGTTGAACCAGTTGCGCGGGGGAAACCTTGTTACGCGGCAGGAAAACCACTGTGGGAATGCCCGCCGCCGCGCCGTAGGCCGCCAAGGCCGCGGAAGTATCGCCGGTCGAAGCGCAGGCAACTGCGTCAATCGGCATTCCGTCGGCCATCATCTGCTTTACCACTGAAACCAGAACGGTCATGCCGAGGTCTTTAAAAGAACCGGTATGCGAGTTGCCGCATTGCTTGACCCAGAGGTCTTCCAGGTGCAGCTGCTTGCCGTAACGCTCCGCCCAAAACAGGTTGGTGTTGCCCTCGAAGGTCGAGACGATGTTCTCGTTGTCGATGAATGGTACGACCCATTCTTTTTTTGCCCAAACACCGGAGCCGTAAGGATACAGATTTTGGCGGTAACGATCATCAAACAGCTTGATCCATGCCGCCGCCGCTCTGGTCTTTAGGGCGTCCATATCGTGACGCACTTCCAACAAGTCGCCGCACGAGGGACAGCGATACATGATCTCGAGCAGACTAAACTGGCCCGGACAGCCATTGATGCATTGAAACCACGCATTGTAACTCATGATAAAAAGAGCTTTCCCCGCTCGAGCGGCAATCGGAACGATCGATTCCGGATCGTAAGCACAGTTATGCCAGCCAACTCATGTTCGAGAGAATCAAGCAGTTACTAGTGAGACAACCGTCGGCTTTATGAGAGTCTAAAGAGTAGCCGATACCATTCGATAGTGTCAACTCGAGGTCTATAAAAAGCCGCGATCAATTGTTCGGAGATGAAAGCGACATCCGAACATGGGAGTAGTTTGGATCTCAGCGCACGAATCAGATAACAAGTGCCAGAATTCGGTTCGGCTAAGAAAGCGCGAACGCCCCAATGCCGGGATCCCAATCGACTATGCCAGCCGCGTACAGCAGCGTGATCTAGAATTCCTTCTATCGATAGCCGTCCCTACAGCCAGAACGGGCTCAGCGCCCCGAAGGCTCGGCGATGCGCCACCGGTAGATCGTTCGGGAGAGCCCGGCTGTATCTCGCAGACGCTCCACGTGATCAGGCTTCCAACTGCCCATGTCGAAATCGTGGGATATCACCCTGGAACCGGGCTTCAACTCGCGCATCAGCACCGGCCTGAGACGCAGGTTTACTGCAGGATAGAGGTACATGGTAACCACGCTCGCGGGTGCAAAATCGACAGTTCGGATGTCCTGCTCGCGAATTTCGACCAATTCTTCCAGACCGGCTTGTTTGACGAACTGCCGCGAATCTTTCACCAAGCCCGGATCGATCTCGAAGCCAACCGCTCTTATCCCAAACTTTTTCGCCGCAGCCACAACGATTCTTCCATCGCCGGATCCAAGATCATAAAGCACATCGCCTTGTTTGATCTCCGCTAGCTCCAGCATTCGACTCACCACCTCCGGCGGCGTGGGCACGAACGGAGCGACGTGCGCTGAGTCCCAGTCGTTATCGTCGGCATGAAGCACAGCGTCTCGACTTTCTGACCAGCCAAGCCCAAGAGCGCCCACCAGAATGGCGAGCGCGCGCAATCAAGCCAGAAATATTACTTGTCATTTTTACAGGATCTTCGCTGAGTGGGTCGATGCAGGATTTACCAGCTCATCTTTGTCGAGTGGGCTTTTTTCTCCGCTAGTGACAAAGCAGCGCTTCGGACTCTTTTGTTATCATTCCGAAATACCGAGTCGCGTTTCCGGAGCATCTCCAAGAACTCCGCGGCGAACGGTGGTAGCGGCTTCCGCTTGTCAAAAATGATAAACGATTGAACCCCCATTTCTTTCAATTCAGGCACATCGATCACCTTTAAAGTGCCCCTGGCCACGCGGCTGGCAACCGCGTCGCGATACAAAATTCCCACACCCATTCCGAGCCCTACTGCAGCCTTCACCGCCGCCGATGCTTCGCAGCGGACTGCAATATTAACCGTCTGCCTGTGGCTCCTGAGCGCGTGTTCTATTCTACCGCCAGTTCTAACCACAAGTGGTAACTGTGACAGTTCTTTCAAGCTGAGGGTTTTCCCGGCGACGGGATTTGTCGGCAGGCAAAACGCCACGACCTGCATCTCCTCATAAGGCTCATACACGATTTCAGAGCGGTACGAAGGATTGGTAATTAGAGCAATCTCCACTTCCGAGTTGAGGACCCGCCTTTCGATCACTGAGCTATCGTTTGTTTCGAGGATGAACTGAACTAAAGGGTGGCTCTGCTTAAAAGTCATGAGGAGTTCTGGAAGAACATCAAATGAGACGTTATGACTTCCGCCGATCTTTAAAAGCACCGCTCGATTCGGGTTTCTTTTGAACGTCTTTTCGACGAGTTCAGCTTGCGCGAGAATAGGACTCACTGCGTCAAGAAACTGTTTTCCCTCGTACGTCAGCTCCACCCCTTGACTGAGTCTCGCGAAGAACTTGGTGCCAAATTCTTCTTCCAAAAGTTTGAGCTGTTGGGAAACCGATGGCTGACTTATGTGCAGAATTTCAGAAGCCTTCGTGATGTTCAGAAGTGTTCCAACAGATTGAAAAATTTTCAGCTGATGGAGCGTCATGAGCCTTCACTTCCCTGAAAATCGCGGTGCAAGGTCAACACGAACAATCTAATTGTTATTACGAATCGCCATAAGGAAAGTCAATGGCTGGTATTCGAAGAAAGTATTGGACAGTTCTATGCAACAATGGGCAGAATCTGCGTCGC
>CAVSLC010000020.1:0-165604 GCA_963728565.1 uncultured delta proteobacterium | reverse complement strand
GCGCGGCCGCTCTCCTCCGGCTGGAGGGTGTGTCAGCCTGGTCGGCGATCGCCGACCGCACGACCCAGGAGACGAACGATGCGACACACAGCGATGCGATCCCGCGACTGCTCGTCCTGCTCCTGCTGACCGGCGGCTGGCTGGGCGCGATGCTGCCAACCGCGGAGGCGGTGGTGCCGGCGCAAAAACCGCCGCATCGCCTTTGGGAGCGAACGGGCCGGGAGCACCGACATCTACACGATGACGGCGACGGGCGAACTGGGCAAGAAGCGCAAGAAGACCAAGCGGCTCACCAACAACCCCGCGAACGACATCGAACCCGCCTGGTCGCCGGACGGGACCAAGATCGCCTTCACGCAGCGACCGGACGGCATCGACTTTGAGATCTACGTGATGAACGCCGACGGCAGCGACCTGGCCAACATACCGCCCACGTCGCGACGACCGCTATCCCGTCTGGTCGCCCGACGGCACCAAGCTCGCCTTCGCCAGCGACCGCGACGGCGACTCGCGAAATCTACGTGATGAACGCCGACGGCAGCGGCATCCCGTAATCTCACCAACAACGCCGAGACGACGCTGCACCCGACGTGGTCGCCGGACGGGACCAAGATCGCCTTCACAGCCACCGCGCGATGGCAACTTCGAGATCTACGTGATGAACGCCGACGGCAGCAGCCAGCCATCTCACCAATAACCCGGCGCTCGACTTCGACGCCGCTTGGTCGCCGGATGGCAGCAGATCGCCTTCACCAGCCATCGCGACGGCAACGCCGAGATCTACGTGATGAACGCCGACGGCAGCAGCCAGGCCAATCTCACCAACCATCCGGCGGAGGACTTCGACGCCGCCTGGTCGCCCGATGGGAGCAAGATCGCCTTCACCAGCGACCGCAATACCGGCAATGGCAACACCAACATCTACGTCATGAACAACATTGGCGGCGGTCAGAAACGGCTCACCAGCAATCCCGCCGAGGATTTCGATCCCAACTGGCAGACGAAACCGTAAGGCGGCGCGCTCGCGACGGGCATTCCGGACTCGGAGTTTGGCATTGGCGCTCACCACCTCAGCCCGCCATCCCGCCTCCGGCATGTTCCCGCCCGCCGCTCTCCCGCGGCGCCTTCCGGCCGCACCAGTTCGGCCTCGCCCGATTCGCGAGCCTCGCCGTCGCCTCGCGGCCGACCACGTACGCGATGCTCGGTCCCATACCGACGTCAATCGGGAATCCGGTCTGAAAAAATGCGGCCGGCCCCCCCTTGACAATCGCCCGATCGTATATACAAATGTTCTTAAGCGGCACGTCCGGGATCGGGCGCGGGCCTGGGCAGCGCCTCACCGTCCCGGGACCGTCCTCCCGTCACCCAAGACCCCGGCGTTCACCCGGGTTACCGCGAACCCCTCCCCTTCGTGACGTAGCGGGCCGCAACCCCCGCCGAGCCGCGTACCTGCTCTCCGCCCCGCCGATCGGCCCGCGCCGGACGCGCCAAGCGCCTCCGGACCGCGCCGACCCGGTCGCCGGGGGTCTGCGATGCGAGCCCGCGGGGCCGCCTGAGGCACCAGCCTCCGCGGCCCGATCGGGAGGGCAGGCCAGGTCTCCCGCCACTGGCTGTATCCACGTCGTACCAGAAGCCGATGGGCACACGCTTGTCCTCGCTGCATGATCGTCAGCCGGCCGGGCTCGGCGGACCTCGAGCTGCCCGACCGCTCCGGCGACGACTGCGAAGGCGAGCAGTTCATCGCGCAGGGAGGAGCGTCGTTCGCCGCCTTCGACGGCCTCGACATGATCGTCGCCGTCCTCGTCGTCCCGGATCAGGAGCAGGCGGCGTTGATGGCGGGAGGCGCGGCGACCGCAACCGAGGTCCCGGTGCGAGAGCCGGCGGTAGGCCCGAGGGCGCGCCAACCAGCGGTCCCTTCCCGCGCCGGCTCCGGCGGCAGGTACGTCCGCGCGGCCTCGACCCAGTCGTCCATCTCCTCGGTCATGTAGACGTAAGTGCGGCCGGGGGTCGTCGCGGCGGCGGCGTGGTTGCCGTCGCGATCGACGGCGACGATGTTGATCTCGGACGTGTAGGGGTCGTCCAGCGCGTGGAGATCGGCGACCGCCGTCCGCAGCGACTCCTCCAGACTCATCCCGAAGCGCAGGAAGGTCACGACGCGTGGGCGGTGCAGAGGCGCTGGGCCATCTCGCCGCGCCCGGTGCAGGCGGCGGCGCCCCAGCGATCGTCGGCGTAGTTGCCGGCGCCGATGATCGGCGAGTCGCCCAGGCGGCCGGGATACTTCCAGGCCCAGCCGGAGGTGCTGACGCCGCAGGCGAGCTGGCCGTCCCGGTCGCGGGCGATGAAGTTGACCGTGCCGTGGATCTCGCTCCGGTCGTTCGGCAGTTCGGGGTCGCGGCTCAGCTGGGCCGACCAGCTCGCGGACCCGGGCGCATGTAGGCTTCGGTGCTGCCGCCCGTTTCCTCCAGACGCGTCCGCCAGATCGCGCTCGGCCGCCGGCGTCAGCAGATCCCGCGGCGCGAGCCCGACCTCGCCGGCCAGGCGTGCGCCCCGTCGCCGACGATCAGGACGTGGGGCAACTCCTCCATCACCCGCCGCGCCAGCTCGATCGCGTCCGCATAGCCCTGCAAGGCGCCGACCGCGCCCGTAGCCAGGGTGCGGCCGTCCATCAGGCTGGCGTCCAGCTCGACCTCGCCGAGCAAGTTTGGCAGCCCGGCGTAGCCGACCGAGTGGTCGTCCGGGTTCTCTTCGACCGGGCGGATGCCGGCGACGACTGCGTCGACCGCGCTGCCGCCGCCGCGCAGGACCGCGATCGCCTGCTTGATACCGACCTTGCCGTTGGCGCTGGCGACGACCAGTCCGGTCATGTTCCCTCCGTGACCGACAACAGCGCGCGGCTGACCTCGTCCGTCTCGTACACCGGCAACTGATCTGCTCGATCCCCATTCCGTAGCACGAAACCTTCCCCAGCCGGAACCAACTGGCCGATCGCGGCGATCGCAATGCCGGCCTCGCGGCCCGCCGCGAGCAGGCTGGCGACCGCCTCCGGCCGCGCCGCCGCCAGCAGACTGCCGGAGGCCAGCATGCCCAGCGGATCGAGCCCGAGCGCGCCGGCGATCGCCGCCGTCTCCGGCAGGATCGGCACTGCCTCGCGCTCGATCTCGGCGCCGAGGCCGGAGGCGATGGCCATCTCCCGCACGGCCATCGCCAGCCCGCCCTCGGTCGGATCGTGCAGCGCGCTGACACCGCCCGCGTCGAGCAGCCGGCGCGCTTCCGGCACGACCGAGATGCCGGGATCGACCAGCAGCCGCGCCGCCCGCTCGACGACGCTCGCCCCGACCAGAGGCCGGAGCCGGTCGCCGATCTCGCGGGCGAGCAGCGCGGTGCCTTCGAGTGCGATCGCTTTGGTCAGCAGGAGGCAATCGCCGGCTTGCGCCTGGCCAGGACGCAGCAGCCTATCACGGGTTGTCTCGCCCAGCAGCAAGCCAACCAGGACCGTCCGCCCGACCGCGTCCGTTACTTCGGTGTGGCCGCCGACGAGCGAGATGGAGCGGCGGGCGCACACCTCGGTCAGCTCGGCGAACTGCGCCTCGACCGCGCTCGCCGTGATCCCCGCGGGATGCAGGGCCGTCGCCAGCAGCCAGCGCGGTGTCGCCCCGAGGCAGGCCAGGTCGTTGGCGTTGACGTCGACCAGGTAGGCGGCGGCGGCCGTCGTAGCGAAGGTGATCGGGTCCGTCTTCGCGACCAGCACTGCCTCGCCGAGGGCGATCGCCGCCGCGTCCCGCCCGATGCCGGGGCCGACCAGGACCGCCGGGTCGGCCGTCCCGTAGGCCGACAAGAGCCGACCCAGCAGCGCGCCCGGCAGCTTGCCGAGCGGGAGAGGAGCGTCGGCGTTGGTCATCGTGATCGCCGGCCGACGCGAGTTGCGCCCTTGGCATCAATCATCGTCGTCGTCCGATGCCGCCGCCGTCGCGTCGTAGAAGCGGGCGACCGATTCCTCCAACCGGCTCACCCGCAGCTCGGCCTCGCTCAAGAACTGCTCGCATCGTTCGGCCAGCCGCATCCCAAGCTCGTAGCAGGCGATCGATTCGGCCAGCGGCAACTGGCCGTCCTCGAGATGGCCGACGACCGCCTCGAGCGTGGCGAAGACTTCCTCGAAGGAACCGGCGGTCAGCGCCCACTCCCACTCGGCGAAGGGCGCCGGCTGGCGGAGCCGGGTGCCCTCAGGGCGATCGATCTCGTTCATCGCCGCCGCCCGTTTGGCGTCTGGCCATGCTGGGCCGCATTCCGCATCGCGCGGATGGTGTGGACCCGGCCGAGCAGGAAACCGTCGGCGAGATCGGCCCGCAGCGCGATGCCCGGGGCCGCGCCCGCCGCCCGGCCAATCGGCCGCCCGGTCTCGGCGTCGGAAAGGGCCGCGTAACCACGGGCGAGCACCGATGAGGGGTCCAGAGCGCGCAGCAGACCGAGTTGCAATGCCAGCCGGCTTCGCGCCGCTTCCAAGGCGGCGCGCTGCGAGCGGGCGCTGCGGGCGACCAGTTCGCGCAGCAGCGACTGCCGCGTTCCGAGCGTGCGGGCCGGGTCGAGGCGGCGCAGGTGCGACTGGATGTGGTGGAGGCGCAGCTTCTCCCCGTCGCATCGCTGCCGGATCGCCCGCGTCAGCCGCGCTTCGTGGTCGGCCAGTCGGATTCGCAGGTCGATGACCGACGGCGCGCAGAGCTCGGCCGCCGCCGAGGGGGTCGGCGCCCGCAGATCGGCGACCTCGTCGACAAGGGTCTGGTCGGTCTCGTGGCCGACGCCGCTGACGACCGGGACGCGGCAGGCGAAGACGGCGCGGACGACCGCCTCGTCGTTGAATGCCGCCAGGTCCTCGGCCGATCCGCCGCCGCGGGCGAGGATGATCACCTCGGCCCGCCCGTCGAGCTGCAACGCCTCGAGGGCGGCGACGAGCGACGTCGGGGCGCGCTCGCCCTGGACCATCGCCGGCGAGAGGATCAGGTGGGTCAGCGGGTAGCGGCGGCGCAGGACGTGCTGGATGTCGTGCCAGACCGCGCCGTCGGGCGAGGTGACGACGCCGATCGCCCGCGGGGCGGCCGGCAGCGGCCGCTTGCGCGCCGGGTCGAACAACCCTTCCGCCGCCAGCTGCTGGCGCAATCGCTCAAACTGCAGCGCCGCGAGCCCCAGCCCGGCCGGCTGCACGATGTCGACGTAGAGTTGGACCGTGCCCTCGCGCTCGTAGAACGAGACATTGCCGTGGGCGGCGACGAGATCGCCGGGGCCGAGCAGACCGCGCTGGCGGACGGCGTGGGTCCGAAAGAGCACGCACTTGAGCTGGCTCTCGGCGTCGCGCAGGGTGAAGTAGACGTGGCCGGAGCGCGCCGGGAAGAGGTTCGAGACCTCGCCCTCGACCCAGACGTCGGCCAGCAACCGGTCGCCGTCGAGCACCTCCCGGAGGTACGACGCCAGCAGCGAAACGGGAACGACCTGGCTGGTCACGCCGCGCCCGCGCCGAGGCCCGGATCCTGCGGCGCGCTCATGAGATCCCAAGCGCCCGCGGGAATGGTCAGCCGGATCAGGGGCGAGCCGTACTCGACCGGCTGGGCGTTGCCGGCCAGCAGCGAGCCGACGATCCCGGCCCGGTCGGCGGTGATCTCGTTCATGATCTTCATCGCTTCGATGATGCCGACCACCTGCCCGACCTCGACCGCGTCGCCGACCGCGACGAACGGCGGCGCCCCAGGCGACGGGGCGGCGTAAATAGGTGCCGATCATCGGCGCGGTGATGATGTGCTCGGCGGCGGGTGGCACGACGGGTGTCGTCTCCTCTGCCGGGACGGCCGAGGGTGGGTTGTTCACCGCCGGCGGTGGCGCCGCCTGCGCCCGCAACCGGATCGATACCGCGCTCGAACGACAGGTCGAGCTCGCCGATCCCGCCCGTCGCGCATCAGCGCGATCAGGGAGGAAATGAGCGCCTCGAAGCTCGGCCGGTCGCCGCGTTCCAGGCGGCGGTCGCCCGTCGACGTCCACTCAGCTCACCCGCTCGAGGTACTGCGCCGGTCCGGGTGTCGACCTTGACCATGTCGCCGATGTTGACGAAGAGCGGCACGCTGACGACCAGCCCCGTCTCCAGCGTCGCCGGCTTGGTCGCGCCGCTGGCGGTGTCGCCCTTCAGGCCGGGATCGGTCTCGGCGACGGTCAGGTTGACCGCCGTCGGCAGCTCGATGTCGATCGGCTCGTCGTTGTAGGTCAGCAGATCGACGACGTCGCTCTCCTTGATGATACTTGACCGCCTCGCCCATCGCCTCGCCGCGAGAGGGCGATCTGGTCGAAGGTCTCGGTGTCCATGAAGTGGTAGTGGTCGCCTTCGGCGTAGAGGTACTGGACGTGCTGCCGCTCCAACCGGACCGGGGTGAAGCGGGCGCCGGCCTGGACCGAGTACTGCGTGATCGCCCCGGTCCGCAGATCGCGCAGCGTCATCCGCACCTGGGCCGAGCCGCGCCCCTGTTTGTTGTGCGCGTAGTCGAGCACCTTGACCAGGCGCCCGTCCATGTCCAGCGTCAATCCCTTGCGCAAGTCGCCCGTGTCGATCATGACCTGAACTGCTCCTACGTTTTCCTCACGCTGCCGTGGGAGTGCCCTCACCCCCAGCCCCTCTCCCGTGCGCGAGAGCGGGGAGCCCGCCGGCGTTCCCCCGCGGCGGTGGCCAAACAGCCAGGACTGCTACGCCGTCAGGCTCGGTTTCGGCGCGGCGGTCAAGTTGCGAAAGCCGTTGGCCTCGACGACGCCGACGTCTTCGATCCGGACCCCGCCCCAATCTTCGATGTAGATACCCGGCTCGACCGTCACCACCTGTCCCGGCCGCAGCGCTTCCTCCGATTTCTTGCCCAGCGACGGCGCCTCGTGGACGCGGATCCCGAGGCCGTGCCCGAGCCCGTGCGTGAACTGTTCGCTGTAGCCGGCCGCGGTGATCGGCTCGCGGGCGAGCGCGTCGGCTTCCTTCCCCGAGAGGCCTGCCCGCAGCGCCGCCAGCGCCGCTCGCTGGGCATCGTACACAACATTGTAAATGGCGCGCAGCCGCTCCGTCGGCTCGCCGACCCAGATCGTCCGGGTCAGGTCGCCGGCGTAGCCGTCGATGGCGACCCCCATATCGATGATCACGGGCTCGCTCGGGGCGATCGGGCGGTCGGTCGGGGTGTGGTGGGGGCGGGCGCCGTGCGGCCCGGCGGCGACGATCGTCGGGAAGGCGGGGCCGTCGGCGCCGAGATCGAGCATCGTGCGGTCGATCCGCCTCGCCAGTTGTCGCTCGGTCGTGCCGGCGGTCAGGTCCGCGGTGGCGGCGACGAAGACCTCGTCGGTCAGTCGGATGATCCGCGCCATCAGGTCGAGCTCGGCCGGCTCCTTGACCGCCCGCAACCCGCTGACGGCGGCGCCGAGCGGTACGAATCCGATCCGGCCGCCGGCCGCCTCCCGCACCGCGCGGAGGCCGGCGACGGTCAGCGCGGCGTCCTCGAAGCCGACCTGCGGGAACTCACGCAGTCGTTCCCCGACCGTCCGCTCCCACGGCCGCTCGGCGGCGACGACCGTGACACCGGGCCGCACCGTCGCCGCCGCCCACGGCGCGTTGGTGGCGCCGGTGATGAGCGTCGCTTGCTCGCGGTCGACGATCAGGAACCCGGCCGATTCGTCCGTCCCGTGGTCGTCGGCGGGAAAGCCGGTCAGGTAGTAGCGGTTGGCCGCCAGCGAGATCAGCGCCGCGTTGAGGTTGCGCTCGGTCAGGAGCGCGCGCAGGCGGTCGAGTCGATCCATCATTCTCCCCCCAAACTGGACTCGGTGTAGCGCTCGATGAGATAGCGCAGCGCCAGCAGATAACCGTCCGCCCCCAACCCGGCGATCTGGCCGACCGCGACCGGCGCCACCACCGAGTGGTGGCGGAACTGCTCGCGGGCGTGGATGTTCGAGAGGTGGACCTCGATCACCGGCATGCCGACGGCGGCCAGCGCGTCGCGCAAGGCGATGGAGTAGTGGGTCAGCCCGCCGGGGTTGATGACGATGCCGGCCGCGCCGGGTCCGAGTTCCTGGATCGTGTCGATCAGCACGCCCTCGTGGTTGGACTGGCGCGTCTCGACCCGCACGGGCGGTGTTGCTGAAGCGGCGAGCCGGCGCAGCCGGTCATCGATCTCGGGCAAGGTGGTCGCGCCGTAGATGGCGGGTTCGCGGGGGCCGAGGAGGTTGAGGTTGGGGCCGTGGAGGACGAGGATCAATGGTTCGGGCGTGGCCTGGTGTTGCTGGTGGTGGTTTGCCACGCCCCTTCCCCCGCAATGGTTGCCACCATCGAACCGTCGCGCCGGTGGCGCGCGGGGCTGAAGACCCCGCGCTCAACCCAATAAGCCCTCTGAAGAGGGCTGAGAACGTCATCGTAGCAGATCGGCCGCGCTTTCGTGCTCAGTCGGCTTGAGCCGGCTTATCGGGATCAGCGCCGGGTGAGAGCACCGACTGGATGAGGGAGGTTCAGCCCCGCATGATCCGGCGCCAAAGTTCGATGCTGACGACCCTGGTGCCGATCACCGATCCCTTGGCGCACGGGCTCGCATCGGATCGCCCCGCTGGCGACGTCCGCGTGACCTACGTCCCGCAAACCCGTCCGGGAGAGGAACCACATACGGCGCCGAATGGGTCCGGCGGGCGATGGGGCATTCCATCTCCGCGTCAATCTCCACTCCGGCGCGACGACTCTCGACGGAACGATCGCCTGCTACGGGCGGGAGGCGGCGATGGCGGCGCCAGCGGTCCCTGCGCCGCATCCCACTGTTCCCGAATTGTCAGGCTGGCTGCCAAATCGTTGACACCCCATAGCCCGTCTGACTGTTGAAATGGAACCCGCGCCGGGGAGGTGCCCCGCCCTGCCCCGATGGACGGGGAATCAGATTGACCGTATTCGCCGATTCGATCGGACGGCGAACAACGAAGAGCGCCGATCAAAACTCCGTTGCTGGCCGCCGAGCACGGCACGAAGGTTGCCGCGCTGATGCCAACGACACGGCTCATTCGCGACGCGAATGTCGGTCTTGATCGGTGCGCTTGGGCAGAGGATCTTGCGGAAATGGTTCTATCTCCAACGCAGATGACGACGAGCGACGCGGCGAGCCGCTGGAAAACCGCGGTTCGTGACCGTTCACCGCAATCGCCATCGGTAGGGACGGCCGCGGATCTGCGCACCCCAATTGCATAGTTCTGAGGATGCCCGGTCCGGACGCCACGGGGACAATGGGACCGGTGTTCGGGGCGCGGGACTCCGAACGGGGCGAGAAGCGCGTCGGGAGGCCATCGGTGGAAGGTAATCGCGTTGTGGCGCTGGCGCGGTGGCTCAGCGGCTGCCGCTCGCGGCGGGGGATGCTCGGCGCCCTCGGTGGCGTGAGCCTCGGGCTGATGGGCGTACTACCGGTCGACGCAACCAGGCACAAGCGGCACCACGGGCAGCGCTGCCTCGAATTGCGGGCATCCTGCCGGCCCCATGGGCGCCCGTGTTGCCGGAACCGCACCTGCGGCGGTCCGCCCGAGGCACGATTCTGTTGTCGGCAGGGCGGCCAGCGGTGCGACGGTAACAGGGACTGCTGCAACCTGACCTGTTTCAAGGGAGGTGCGCTCTGAATTAGCGCGGTCCCGGCGAGACCGGTGACCGAGCTGGTGACGCGGAACCGGCGTTCGCTGCCACCTATTTCGGCCGAAGCGGCTGCCCCGACCCGGGGCAGCCGCTTCGCCGTCTGGGCCCAGGTCGGCCGGCCCACCGGCACGGGCTGGTCTGTGTCGCGCGCTCCAGGTTGGTCGTGCGACGCTGACCTTGCCCGCCTCGCGCGGCACCGCCCGGATCGTCTCGTGGCTGACGCCGAAGTCGGCGGCGATGCACGCTGACTCTTGGTCCCGGCGAAGGCGCGGATGGCCGCTTCCTGCTCGACGCTCAGCTTGCTACGAAGCGGACAGCGAGAGCATGGAGTCGAAGCGTCACGACGCTGTGCCGAGGGCCAGCGGAGGCGGGTGGTGATTGACCGGCGGGGCACAAGGATCGAACCCCATTCGCGACTCCTCCCGAACCGGTTCGCGGCGATCAAGTCGTCCGAGCGTAGCCGCGAAGGCGATCAGGTTGGATCGTACGTGGCTATGGTTCGACGAAACGCACCCTGGCGATGTCAGACGGGAACCACCACCGCGCTCCTACCCGAGGACCGGATCGACCTCCATGATCCGCCGCAGCTCGACGATCTGGTCGCGCAGCAGAGCCGCCTTCTCGAACTCGAGGTCGCGGGCGGCCGTCTTCATCTGCGACTCCAGATCCTTGATCATGCGCACCAGCTCGTCGCGCGGGATCTCGGCGATGATGCCCGGCTTTGCCGTCGCCGGCGCGGTACTCGGCGCGTTCCTCGGCGACCGCCTTGACGCGGTCGGTCAGGTCCTTGATCTCCTTGACGATGCCGCGCGGGGTGATCCCGTGCTGCTCGTTGTGCGCGATCTGGATCGCGCGCCGGCGGTAGGTCTCGTCGATCGCCGCCTTCATCGAGCGGGTCATCGTGTCGGCGTACATGATGACCTGACCGTCGACGTGGCGGGCGGCGCGGCCGATCGTCTGGATCAGCGAGCCCTCGGAGCGCAGGAAGCCTTCCTTGTCGGCGTCGAGGATGGCGACCAGCGAGACCTCCGGCAGGTCGAGCCCCTCGCGCAGCAGGTTGATGCCGACGACCACGTCGTAGACGCCGAGGCGCAGGTCGCGCAGGATCTCGATCCGCTCCAGCGTGTCGATCTCGCTGTGCAGGTAGTGGGTGCGGACGCCCATCTCCTTCAGGTAGTCGGCCAGGTCCTCGGCCATCCGCTTGGTCAGCGTCGTCACCAGCACGCGCTCGCCGCGGCGCCACCCGCCGGTTGATCTCGCCGAGCAGGTCGTCGATCTGCCCCTTGGTCGGGCGGACCGAGATGGCCGGGTCGATCAGGCCGGTCGGGCGGATCACCTGCTCGACGACCTGCTCGCTGTGCTCCTGCTCGTAGGGCCCGGGCGTGGCCGAGACGAAGATCGCCTGGTCGATCATCCGCTCGAACTCGGCGAAGGTCAGCGGCCGGTTGTCGCGGGCCGAGGGCAGGCGGAAGCCGTGCTCGACCAGGACGTCCTTGCGGGCGCGGTCGCCGGCGTACATGCCGCGCACCTGGGGCAGCGAGATGTGCGACTCGTCGACGAAGATCAGGAAGTCGTCCGGGAAGTAGTCCATCAGCGTCGAGGGCTGCTCGCCCGGCTTGCGGCGGGAGAGGTGCATCGAGTAGTTCTCGACGCCGGCGCAGTAGCCGGTCTCCTGCAGCATCTCCAGGTCGTACATCGTGCGCTGGCGCAGGCGCGCCGCTTCGAGCAGCTTGCCCTGCGCCTTCGAGCTCCTGCCAGGCGCTCTTCCAGCTCCTGCTCGATGTCCTTGATCGCCACCGCGAGCTTGTCGGCGGTGGTGACGAAGTGCTTGGCCGGGAAGATGTCGATCTCCAGCCGCTCGACCAGCATCTCGCCGGTCAGGGGATCGACCTCGACGATCCGCTCGACCTCGTCGCCGAAGAACTCGACCCGGATCGGCGATCTCCTCGTAGGCCGGGAAGATCTCGAGGGTGTCGCCGCGGACGCGGAACGTGCCGCGGATCGAGGGTCATGTCGTTGCGGTCGTACTGGATGTCGATCAGGTGGCGCAGGACCTTGTCGCGCCGGGCGCTGCGCGCCGCGGCGCAGCGAGACGACCGTCTGACTGGTACTCCTCGGGCGAGCCGAGGCCGTAGATGCAGGAGACCGAGGCGACGATGATCGTGTCGCGCCGGGTCAGCAGCGACCGCGTGGCGGCGTGGCGCAGCTTGTCGATCTCCTCGTTGATGTCGGCGTCCTTCTCGATGTAGGTGTCGGTGCGGGGGACGTAGGCCTCGGGCTGGTAGTAGTCGTAGTAGGAGACGAAGTACTCGACGGCGTTGTGGGGGAAGAACTCCTTGAACTCGGAGTAGAGCTGGGCGGCCAGGGTCTTGTTGTGGGCGAGGACGAGCGTCGGCCGGTTGACCCGCTCGATGACGTTGGCCATGGTGAAGGTCTTGCCGGAGCCGGTGACGCCGAGCAGGGTCTGGTAGCTGCAGGCCGGCGTCGAGCCCGTCGACGAGCTGCTCGATCGCCTTCGGCTGGTCGCCGGTCGGGCGCAGGTCGGAGACGATCTTGAAATCGGGCATCAGGGAACCCCCCAGAGGCAGCGAAGCCCGCGCGGGAGGCGGGCGTCAGGGGGTGAAGTATAGCGCATTTGAGCGGGTTTTCGCAGGGTTGCCCTCACCCCCCAGCCCCCTCTCCCGACCGCGAGAGAGGGGGAGCTGGGAGCGGTGTTCGTGGCGCCGCGGGCGCACGGGGAGGCTGTCGAACCGATCGAGAACGTGATGGACTCGACCCTCCCGAGCGGGCCGCGGGCGCTTGCGCGCCAGGCGGCCCCGCGGGCTCGCATCGCTGACCCCCGGCGAGCGGGTCGGCGCGGCCCGGAGGCGAGGGCGTCCGGCGCGGGCCGATCGGCGGGGCGGAGAGCAGATACGCGACTGGGACAGGGATTGGGCTGCTACCCAGCGAAGGGGAGGGGCTCTCTGTACCTGGGTTAGCACCAGGGCCGTGGGTGACGGGAAGGCATCCCGGGGACGGTGAGGCGCTGCCCAGGCCCGCGCCCGATCCCGGACGTGCCGCTTGAGAACTAATGTACTACTTCATTGCGCGGTTGTCAAGTCCGCCGGAATGGCATCAGGTGAACCGCCGGCGCGCGTCTCAAATGGCCTAGCGGACGCGATAGAACTCCGCGTCCGGGCCGCCGAGGCCGATCACCTCGTCGATGTGGCGGATCGCCCAGCGCTGGCCGGACCACATCAGGCGGGCGGTCGCCTCCTCGCGCTCGCACCAGGCGCTGTCGCCGTAGTCCTCGCTCAGGTGGACGGGAGCCCGCGGCGGCACGGCGAAGGCGAAGACGGGCGCCAGGACGATCGCGTCGCGGGTGTGGTCGTAGACCTGGTTGATGAAGTCGGCCGAGTAGGCTTCGGTGACGGTCAGGCCGGTCGCGTTCAGCACCGCCCGCTCGGCCGCCTCGAGGGCCGTTTCGCCCGGCTCGATCTGCTCGTGGATGCCCTGCCAGGAGTGGCCGAAGGTGGCGTCGGCGCGGCGCAGCAAGAGCAGGAACTGCATCCGCGCGTTGACCTTGCGGAAGACGTAGGCGTCGACGATGTCGGCGACGATCCTGGGCATCGGCGTCTCCGGGCGCTCGGCAGGCGACCAGCCGGCGGCGGGGCAGCGCGCGGGGAGACGCGGGACGCGGGGAGCGATCCGCCGTCGGGAGCCGGACGATAGCACAGCGTTCGGCCCGCGACAACGACGATGGCCGCCACACCGCGTGTCGCGCCGAAGATGGATCGGTGCTGAGGGGATGTCACCTTCCCCTCCCAGAGCCGCCGGTGAAATTAGCGGTCTCGCGGATGTGCCGCTCTGGGCCTGGTCGCGGACTGGTGGCGGGCGGTCAGCCCGGGCCCCGCTCACGGCACTCCGGCGATGGATGCGGAAGAGACACCCGATGCGCATGTTCACCGTTTTCGCCGCTTGACGACGTCGCCAGTCGAGCTGCCCAGGTCCTTGGGCAGGAACGGGTCGGCGGCCCGCTCGGAGTCGATCCACATCAGCTTGCCCTGGCGTTCGATCAGCCGGTCGGTCCGGTACTGCTGGTCGCCGCGACGAAGGCGACGCGCTTGGGCGAGAGCGGCTTGGCGGCCTTGGCGGTCTCGGGCGCCCCCGGAAGACGCAAATCCGCGGCGGATGCGACTCCCCGGGCGCGGTTTCCGCAAGCGGCCTCGGGGATATTTGGGCACGGATGTTCGGGACCTGGGCGCAGGGGTCGTCGATTCGATGACAAATGTACGCGCGAACCGGGTATGCGCGTGCTTACCGGACGATGCTCGGCTGCGGAGTAATGGCGGCCGGGACCCCCGAACCGCGACGCGCTGCCAGACGATGGCCCGGCCGTGCCGCCCCGCCGCGGCGTACCTTCCGGCCGGCTGGAGGACCGCCCGATGCGCCGGCCCGACGACACTCCCGCGCCCCGCCCGCCGGCGGCCGCCTTCCCGGGGCTGACCGAGGCGCAGCGAGCGGCGCTGTCGGACGCTTCCGCCGCGGCGCTCGCCGGGACTGTCCGATCGGCGAGCGGGAGCGGCGCACCGGACCTGGAGGCCCGGGTCCGCTCCCTCGCCCAGCGCCACGGCTATGCGCTGCGCCGGTCGCGCACCCGCGATCCCCGCGGGCCCGACTTCGGCGCCGACTACTTCGTCGACCCCAGGACGAACGCGCGGGTGGGGCCCGACGGCCGGGACGGCCTCTGCCTGAAGGAGGCCGAGGAGTGGCTCGCAACGCGGGGCCCGGCGCGCCCGCCGGGCGCGGCGGCGGCGCGGGTCCGGCCCTGCGCGACCCCGCCGCCGACGGCCGCGATCGCCGCGCCCGGCGGCGGCGCGCTCGGGGCCACGGTGCGGGCGCGTCGCCGGGAGCTTGGTTGGTCGCAGGCGGAGCATCTTCAACGCTTTAACACCGGCATCAGTTCGGTCAGACGGCAATTTTCTCCGGCAGACTGTCTGGCGCCTGACGAGGAGCCCGAAAAACTGTGGCAGGAATACCGCGAAATGTATGAGGCGTGCCTGAAGTCAGGCGGAGGAACATCCATGGCGCCTTTTGCCTTTATAATGGTCATCGAGCTACTCAGCTAGATCCCGTACTTCCCAAGAGGCTCAGTTGAATAAATTCTTTAAGAACGGTCACACGCCCTGCTAGGCGTCCGGTCTGTATTTTTTACCGCCCAAGAAAGCAATAGACCAAGCCATCGCCGCCGGAAGATCTGAGATCTTCTTGACCGCAGCCGCGGGAGGCATGCGCCGAATTCCAAGACACGCCCTCAGGCGAATTACCCTCGCGGTCATGATGGCCGACTTGAGCGGCTCCGGGGAGCTTGGTTGAATTGCCGGCTGTCCAGTTTTCGCATGTTAAGTTTGGACTTGCCGGGTAGGCGGTGCCGTCGCTCTTAGAGCCGGTCAAGATGTCGTGCTTGTTCGGCTTGTCGCCGCGAGCATTAACCCGATTACCTTTTTCGTCCAAGGCCGTTTCCTTGTTTAGATTGTTCTTATCCGAATGAAGGTTCTCGACGTCGTCGGCTATTTTAACTCCTTTGGCATTGTACCAGGGACCTTTGCCGATGCGATCACGCGCGTTTACCGCAGCTTTTCCATCATTGGCGCTGACGCTCAGATAGGCGCGCCAATTACCGCTGGCTGCTCCACCAGCCGCGGCCATCTTCTGGCAAAGCGCATCCGCTCCTTTCAGTCCGCCGAGGTCAGCGCCGTTGCCAGGACCAGCGCTGGTGACAAAAAAACTCATCGATGTGTCTCGGTCCTGAGCCGTGACCCATGTGATACCCAGCACGGCTACAGTCACTGTTATGATCGAGAGATAAAGGGTTTTCATCGCTTAAGCTCCTCCTTGATCGTGCGTTCTGCTGACAATCTCTGATAGGCCTATTACAGCTACAGCGATAGATCGATGGGCGGCACATGGTAAACGGAATACGCCGAATATAAATCTAATGGATCAATGGCATGAAAGAGGCGGCTTGCCAAGAAGTTATGCCTCGTCTTAATAATAAAAACTCCCGCGATGCCGCGAGCGCTGGCTGTGGCTTCAACCGCTAACAAATTCACTCATTCAGCGCTTGCCGCAGGATAAACTCTTTGCCAAGATCGGGTGCGATCGCAGAGTAGCAGGCGGATTCTGATCATCCTATTTAAAACGGGAGCAGATTCATGAAAACTCGATCGGTTTATTTGCTCGTCTTGTTTTTTGTTCTTATTCCTTCCTTTCAATCGGCTGAAAGCGCTGCGCCGCTACACAAGATCATCATGACCTCGGGATCGGCCAGCGAGCGCGATGGCGCGGTTTATGTAGCTCAGGACCAGGGCTTATTCCGCAAGCACGGCGTCGATTTGAGTTTCGTCCAGGTTCGCAATGGGCCGGTGGCGATGTCGGCTCTGAGCTCGGGCGAAACTCAATTTCACTGGGGCTCGGTTTCCGGCGCGAACCTGGGCGCGATTGCCGAAGGGGCCGACCTGGTGTTTGTTGCCGGATTTATTAACCGGCTGTCAGGCATGTTCGTGGCCAATCCAAAGATCAAAACGCCGGCGGATTTAAAGGGCAAGAGTCTCGGGGTCAACAGCTTGAGCGGCGGCGGATGGATTTTTTCCATGTTGATGCTGGATTACTGGGGGTTGGTCCCCGAGCGCGACAAAATCCAATTCAGAACGTTGGGCGAGCAGGCGGTCATGGCTCAGGGCGTGCTCAACGGCACCGTAGATGCGTCGTTCCTCGGTTACACCTTCGGCAAGATGCTCGAGGGCAAAGGCTTCACCGTCCTGGCCGACAGCGAGAAGTTGCCGATACCCTATCAGGGCTCAGGCTTGATGGCGCGGCGGAGCTTCGTCACGTCGTCTCCCGCCGCAGTCGACAGTGTGCTCAGAGCATTATTGGATAGCGTCGCGTTCATCCGCAATCCTGATAACAAGAGCCAGGTTACCAAGAGTCTCGCCAAGGCGCTGCGCTTTAGACGGATCGAAGATGCCGAAGATGGCTATCGCACGATGGTCAATCTGTACGAACGTAAGATTTACCCCAGCGCCGATGGCATTCGTAATGTCATTCGTCTGCTGGGCGCCAACAACGAGAAGATTCGCCGCCTTAAAGCGGAAGAGTTAATCGAAGACAGCGCGGTGCGCAGGATGGAGAAAGAAGGGCGGTTCTAGCGGTTCGCATTATCGTTATGGTGGTTAGCCAAATACTTCGATGCGATTTTCTGGGCTCGTTCCGTGTCGCTGCCGAGCTACAACTCACGCTATCTGTGAGAAGTTTAGTCAACGTAACGGGCGCGCGTCTAGCTCAGACTTTTTTCTAAGATTGATATAACGTAAGACTCTGAACTGTCGCTGGGACATCTTTGTGGTCTTCCTTGCGTTGCGCCGATAACTTTAATTCACTACCAAGAGGAAAACGATGACCCAACTCAATCCAATCCGCGTAGGACTCATTGGAGCAGGGGGCAGATGGGGACCGCGAGCGCATGCGCCGGCGTTGAAGGGCGTGCCCGAAGCCGAGCTCTACGCCGTGTGCACGGCGCATGCGGATACCGCGCAGGCAGCGGCCGATAAGCTTGGCGTGATGCGCGCATATGGCAACGACAAAGAGCTAAATGCGGATACGCAGGTCGAAGTCGTGGCGGTCGCAGTGCGGGTGCCGGCGCATTACGAGCTCACGAAACATGCCATTGAAGCGGGCAAGCACGTTTTCTGCGAATGGCCGCTCGGCGCGAATACCAAAGAGGCCGAAGATCTGGCGGCGCTGGCGCGCCGGAAAAACGTTCGCACCATGGTCGGCTTGCAGCGCCGCGCGTCGCCCGCTTATCTGTACATGCGCGAATTGATTCAGCAAGATTACGTCGGGCAGGTGCTGGCTGTGAATATGACGCTTATGGGTAGCGGTGTGCTAAACCGCCCTTCGGACCGCACCTGGCAGCGCGATGTCACCTTGGGCGCGAACACGCTGACGATTACGTTTGCGCACGTGTTCGACGCCATGTGCATGGTGGTCGGCGAACTGGCCGAACTCTCCGCGATGGTCAGTACGCAGGTTCCCCAATGGTTCGAGACCGACACCAAAAAATACGTGGACGTCACCTCACCCGACAACATCGCGGTTCACGGCCGCTTCGAAAACGGCGCCATCGTCAATGCCTACTGCGGCGTGCATCCGTATCACGGTAGCGGGCATCGGCTGGAGATTTACGGCAGGGAGGGCACGCTGGCGATGATCGGCGGCGGCGAGGGTGGCGGGGAGCAGCAGCGTAAAATTATGGGCGGACGGAAAGACGACAAGGCGCTGCAGGAGTTGACCGTGCCGGAGCGACTCAAGTGGGTGCCCGAAGCCGTGCGCACGGACGGTCCCGCCTACGAAGTGGGCCAGATGTGGGTCAAGTTTGCCGAGGCAATACGCGCCGGCTCGGCTATCGAGACCGACTTCGATCACGCCGTGCGCCGTCATCGGACGTTGGACGCGATCGTGCGCGCTTCAAAAAGCGGGCAACGGCAGAAAATCGTATTATAACTGCGGCCCGTTCCAACAGTTCCAGTTGTTCCAGAAGTTCTAACTCGATGCCGCACTGCGGTCCAGTTGATACACCTTAATCCGGCGCCGGTTCACTCGCTTCACTATCTCCTGTTAAGTTCAAACCATACCAGGCGTTTCAACAGACCGGACAGAATCGTTTCATTAACGATTGGAATGTTTGAACCCGTATTCCGCAGTCGAACCAAAAATGCCGGAAGCGAGGTGGAATCCTGGAGCAGCGAAGGTGTCCGGCTGTGAAGTTTCAAGGTTATTCTGCGGATCTCGCACGACGCTGCTATGAGGCTTCCACAATCCCTCGAAGCACCGCTGAGTGATCGCTGCTCAGAGGCACAAACCCATCGACTTCGCTGCGCAAGGGTTCTGCCTCGCGCTTCCTATCCAATCCCAACTGCGGAATCCGGGTTGAACGAAGCGCAACGGTGGAACGGTTGGAACCCTCTTTGTTCGAATTGATGGCGATTGACCACTTGCCGGCTTGGCGCTAACAGAGGAGATAGATAGCGACAGGAGCCGTGACCATGGAAAATCGAGCGGAAGAGATACACGACGGACTAAACCACCCGGTGATTGACGGCGACGGCCACTGGATGGAGCCGATTCCGATCTTTCTCGAATACCTCCGCGAGGTGGGTGGCGCTGGATCTGTCGATCAAATTAGAGGGCTGTGGCAGCGCAATCAAAGTTGGTACCGAGCGACCTGGCCGGAGCGGCAGCACAAACGTCTGCGTCGCACGATCTGGTGGGGTGTGACCAGCAATACGCTCGATAAAGCCACGGCGCTGCTGCCGGCTTTGTTGAATGAGCGTCTGCCCGAATTGGGTATCGATTTCGCGTTGATCTATCCGAGCTTCGGGCTCAGCATCAACGGCATTGCTCAGGACGATCTGCACAGGGCCGCCGTGCGTGCCTACAACATGATGACGGCTGACATGTTCGCGCCATTTGCCGCAAGGTTTGCGCCGGTAGCGATGATTCCCTCCCATACGCCGGACGAAGCGCTTGAGGAGTTGGAATACGCGGTCAGAGAGCGAGGTTTCAAAGCGATCATGCTGCGTGGCAACGAGGAGCGACCGATCCCAAGCGCGGCGGAGGGAATCGACCGGCAGAAGGCCGCCTGGTACATCGATACCATTGCTCTGGACAGCCCCTACGACTATGAGCCGGTCTGGCGGCGCTGCGTCGAGCTCGGCGTGGCCGTAACCCAACACGCCGGCAGCGGCCGTTGGCAGGATCGCGCCTCGATCAGCAATTTCACCTACAATCACGTCGGCCACTTCGCCGAATCAAATCACGCCTTCGCCCGCGGTGTCTTTCTGGGTGGCCTCGCGCGCCGCTACCCAACCCTCAATTTCGGTTTCATGGAAGGCGGCGTAAGCTGGGCCTGTCAGTTGTGTCTCGACTTAATCGAACACTGGGAGAAGCGCCGCCGCGATGGGCTGCAGTATCCGAGCGCAACCAGCACCGCCGAGATGCACCGGCTGATCGACCGATATGGCGATCAAAGACTGAAAGCCAACGCCGCCGCGATCATGAACAACTTGGACGCATTCCGCCCCGAGTGCAGCCTGGAAGAGCTGAGCCGGCCTGAGCATGTTGCGGATGATTTTGAAGCCGCAGGAATCAACTCAAAGGAGGATGTGCGCGCGGTATTCTCCAACAACTTTTACTTCGGCTGCGAGGCGGACGATCGCGCAACGATGTGGGCCTTCGATCCGCGCATGGGTGTCCGGCTTCGGCCGGTGTTCAGCTCCGACTTCACGCATTTCGACGTGCCCGATTTCAGACAGGTGATGCCTGAAGCGTTCGAGCTGATCGAAAAGGGCTTCGTGACCGAGCAGGATTTCCGGGAATTCACGTTTAGCAACGCCGCGCGTCTGCACACGCGCAACAATCTGGATTTCTTCAAGGGCACCGTCGTCGAGCAGGCGGTGGCCGATGAGCTGGGATTGAAGACGCCGTTACCGTAACGAGCTGAGCGGCTGCCGAAAAACCTCGTAGACTTGACTCAATCAGTTAAAGGCGTTCGGTGTTCCTGGTCAACTCATACTACAGGACAGACCGGCTACACCGGATGTGATTACCCTCGACGCGGACGAAGCTAAAGAGGGTGCCGCGCGGACGGCAGATCATTTCGTGGTGACCGGCGCAGCGGCGCTCGCCTTTGCGAGCCGGGCGCGGGTTTCCATTATGATTTTGCCAAGGAGGTTCTGCCCTTCGCCTCGGTAAACGCCCCAGATTTTATCGCCCCACCAATTCGTTTCCTCAAGGTAGCGGCTTCCGGTCGCCAGGAGCTTTGTCGCAAGCTCCGGATTCTGCGAAAATTTCGCCCATACGACCGCGCGCATCGTCGGCACCTTGCGCATCTCCCAGGCGGCGGTGTCATAGGGTTTGGTGCGCGACAGTTTTCGCGCCCGATCGGGGTCGAGCCGAGTGAACACGTCACGGTCCGCCACCGGATACTTGCCCGAATGGTAGGCCGCCTCCGCCGAACCGTAGACGCGGCCGTCCCAGTCCACTCTGCAGAGATAATAATTACTCAGCCAACGGTACTCGGCGACAAACCCGGCGATGGTGTTGGCGTCGTGGACCACGCCGTCGAATTTTTCGTCCCAGTTGAGTTTCTTCGCGGACGCATCGGTAGTGGACGCGGCCGCCGTGGCAGGCGCCTGAGCCAAGATCAGCATAGTCGTACCAAAGAAGAACAGCAGCGAAAACAGTGGAGAGCACGAATTTACCATGAGCAGGAAAACGAATAGCGAGATGGATCGCTTAGGAGAGCTATACCGTCGAACCGGCGGTTGGTCAATCGCACGATCAGTGTGAATAGCCGTCTCCTCGCAACAAACTAATCGGTGATAATTTCGTCATTGCGGCTTCTGGCGAATGGGAGGAATTTTTTTGGCCGGCAGGTTGGCATGCGGCATTTGGCTCGGCCGGTATACTTAGACAACTCGATCACTGCTCAAAGCCTCGGTGTCTCTTTCTCTGTTTCAGCCGATTGACGAAATGCTGCGCTTGTCTCGCGAGGATATGAGATTAAGCAGGAGGAGACCGACATCCAGCGCGGGCGACAAATTCCACATAGGCATCGAGCAAGCCGCCCAGCAGAGCTTCTCTTCGAACGAGCCGGCAGTCACGCGCCATGAAGTGCTGTGGTAGAAGGAAAGCCGGGAGAAAAATGACAGGTGGTTCGCGATCGCCATCATGCGGACGATTGCGCATCAAGTAGAGCAGCAAATAGACAAATGAAGCCAGTAAAACCGCGGCGCGCCGATAGGCGAAATTGACGATCACGGCCAGGCAAGCGATCGAGCCGCAGCAGGCGCCGACGCGCACCCAGGTAAGGCTCGCCGGTAACTAAACGCGGCGTACAGCGCGTAAGAAGACCAAACGATCAGCGCGAACAACCCGGTCACGCTTGTAAGCGGATGAGTTCGGTGCGCTTCGATCACGATGAACCGCCGACTGCAAGTCCCGCGTTCAGCGGTTTGAGCATCTCGCGCCAGCAATGATGCTTGGCCGAGCCGTGCATGACGCAGGATCGACGTCGCCACTTTACTGCAAGCAGAATTGACTCGGTGGAAAAATCTGCGGCTGAGCCGTTAAGCGAAGCAATGGCGGTCGAACGGCGAACGTCGCCCCCGCTAGGGGCCGCCGCCGACGGTTGTCCTCCCTGTTACCCGCCTAATTCGGTCATCACATTACGTCGCGGCTTTCTGCTCGCTCTCAACGCTTTTCTTAACCGTCGGGCGCTTCATCATGCGCTCCTGCCAGGCCGTATAAGCGCCGAGCTGTTTCATGGGAAATCCGCTGCGTTCGCCCCAGCCGTAGAAAACCAGGGCGTAGGGATCGACCGCGGTGAACTCGGGGCCCATGACCCATTCATTTGCCTGAATCATGGAGTCGATCTCCTGGAGATTGGCCCAGAACAACTTCCGCCCGTTTTCCTTGACCGCCGCGTGCGCGGCTTCGCTTTCGGCGAAACGCTCGGGGCGGTGGAAGCGTTGGTACGAGGGATGCACGACGCTTGAGAACCAGCACATGGTCCCAATGCAGCGCGCCTCCTCGGTCGGGTCCGTCGGCATCAGCCGTTTTTCGGGAAAACGCCTTCCAAGGTATGTGAGGATCGCGGTGTTCTCGACCAGAATTTTGCCGTCGACGCTAAGCGCCGGGACTTTCCCGCGCGGGTTGATCTGCAAATAATCCGCAGTTCTCTGCTGCCCTTTGGCCAGCAGGATCGGCTTGAGCTCGTATGGCGCGCCGGCTTCTTCAAGACCGATATGGGAGGCCAACGAACAAGCGCCAGGACTGAAATAGAGCGTCATCATGGAAACACCTCCTGAGTTGTCGATTGAATTCAAACAGCGCGCGCCCTGAACGGCGTCACGCTGTCAGTGGGCGAGAGTAAACGCCAATCTTCGATCATGTCAATCTTCTTTTCGCTTAGTGAGCGCGTCTTGACACGGATCTGAACAGATATCGACTAAACGACTACGCCGAATGACCGTCTGTTTGTTCCATCGCAAAAGCTTGCGCCAGTAGTTCGTAAGAGCGACGGCGCGGAGCCGGATCGTAAGTCCATGTGACGACGACCAGTTCGTCGAGTTCTAAACTCTTTGCAAGTTCTTTCAATCGCTCGGCAACCTGTTCTTTGGAGCCGACAATCGCCTTGCGACGAAGCTTCTGCGCAGTTGCCATCTCCGCGGAAGAATATGGCCGCTGTGCTTCTTCGGGCGGCATAAGCGGTAAACGGATGCCCTGTCTGCGATCGATAATCGCGCGTTCGCGAGTTTTTAACTGATGCAAGGCTTCTTGTTCCGTATCTGCCGCCAGCGCCCAGACGCAAATCGTCGCGATCGGCTTGGGATTACTTTCACTCGGGCGATAGTTCTTGCGATAAAGCTCGAGCGCTTGCTCCACGCCGGTGCCCTCGCTGAAAAAATAAGCGAACGCGTAAGGCAGGCCAAAATAGGCCGCGAGTTGAGCGCCATAGTCCGAGCTGCCGAGAATCCATAGGTCAGGGCTGCTTGGACCGGTGGGCTGCGCGACGACCGTTCTGAAGGGATGACCCTCAGGCAGGGGAGTCCCCGATACCCAGTGTTGCAGCTCTTGCACTTGTCGGGGAAATTGGTCGAGGACGTTCTGCGGACTTGGATTGAGCGCGTATGACGTCATCTGGTCCGATCCGGGGGCGCGTCCAACTCCCAAATCGATGCGACCCGGCGCGATGGCCTCCAAAACGCGGAATTGCTCGGCAACTTTCAGCGCGGAATAGTGCGGCAGCATAATACCGGCGCTGCCGACCCGGATACGAGCCGTGGTGGCCGCAATCGCGGCCATGAGTATCTCGGGCGCGGTGCCGGCGATGGTGCCGGAGTTGTGATGTTCCGAGACCCAGTAACGATGATAACCCAACGCGTCGCAGTGCCGCGCAAGGTCGAGCGTCTCACGAATCGCAGTGTCCTGCGTTCTGTCCTTGGACGCGGTTGATTGATCGAGTACTGACAATTTCATGCGTGTCCGCTTCCAGAGTACTTGCGCGAACCAGGACTCACCACTAAGGACGCGAAGAGGACGAAGTTAAGAACAATCAGTCTTCTGTTCTAAGCTTCGTGTCCTGGGTGCGCTTCGTGATGAGATGAACTCAGTTAAACCTGTGAACCCTCGGGTGAAAGGCTCTGCTCGTGAATCACTCAAGCCGATCACCGACTTTCAAATCAACCTGCTTGGCGAATTCCGCGCCGCTGATTTTTCCGGCTTCGCCGCGCACTCTCTTAACCGTCAGCGTGCCGCCGGTAACCGCGATGGTGATCTCTTCGGCGCCGATACCGGTAACTTGCCCCGCCTGGGCGCCGTTTGGATTGTTGTGCAGCCGGGTGTCGAAGAGGCGCAAAGTTTTGCCCTGGTAGGTAGTGTGCGCGCCGGGCTGGGGATCGCAGCCGCGGATCAAATTATAAACCTCCTGAGCCGGTTTGGACCAATCGATCTTAGCGTGTTCCTCACCGCAAGGCGGATCGTAAGTCGCCTTTGATTCGTCTTGCGCAATCCGCGGCGGATTGCCGGCCTTGATCAGGTCCACCGCTTCGCCGATCGCTTCGATTCCCATCGGAAACAGTTTGTTGAAATACAACGTGCCGGTGGTATCGTCCGGTTCAACCCGCACTTCTTTTTGCAGCAGAATGGGCCCTGTATCGATGCCCTTGTCCAACCAAAAAATTGTCAAACCGGTCACGGTTTCTCCGCGGATCAGGGCCCAATTGATCGCGGTCCTGCCGCGGTATTTGGGCAGCAAGGAAGGATGATAACAAATACTGCCGAAGCGCGGCGCATTGAATACCGGCGGGGGAATGATCTGGCTGACAAATGCCAGGATCGCCAAGTCGGCCTTCAGGGAAACAAACTGCTCGGTGACTTCAGGCGTTTTGAGCGTTTTGTGCTGATGCACCGGGATCCCCAGCTGAAGAGCCCTCTGCTTGACCGGATCGATTTTTCCGCCGGGCGTATCGGGAAAACAAAAAACGGCGAGCACCTCTTCCCCTTTGCTGACCAGTTTATCGAGAGTCTTTTCCGCAAACGCTGCTTGTCCAATCAAAATGATGCGCACGCTTTTTCCCCCTATTCGATGATCTCGGAAACTAGCCAATGATTATGTAGTCGCCGCCGAGATAGCTGCGGCAGAGTTCGACGTAAGTCGATGCGCCCATCTTGATCCATTTGAGAGCTTCGCCTTCGATTTCCTTTTTCACTTTTGCCGGCGTGCCGGCGGCAAGAACATGCGGCGGGATTTTGCTATGCGGAACAACGACACTGCCGGCGGCGATGAGCGATTCTTCGCCAATTTCGGTATTTTCCAGAATTGTGGAATTCATGCCGATTATGGCGCCGCGCTTGATTACGCATCCTTCCATAATCGCGCCGTGACCCACGGTGCAGTCTTCTTCGATGATCGTGGTAGCTTCGCCCGAATGAATCACGCAGTTGTCCTGAATGCTGGTGCGCGCGCCGATCACGATCGGATAGCCGCCCTGATCCGAGCGCAGGACCGCGCCCCACCAGATGCTGGCGTCGTCGCCGACGCTAACGTCACCGATGAGCACGGCGGTGGGCGCAATGAAGGCTTTGGGAGACACAGCCGGTTTCTTGCCCTTGTATTCTATGATCATTCAGATGGTTTCCTCCGCAGAATATCTCGCCACGATATTTGACGAGCAAGTGGAAATCAAGGTTGGCCGTGAATTCAAAGATCTTCACAGTTGACAGACTCGGCGAAGCTGGCTAATTCAGTGGCAGCTTTTATGAACTCCCGCCTTTTATCCGCGCGAACATTTCAGATCAAAATCGGAGGCGACAACATGCCAACTTTGTTGTTGATAATTGTCTATCTGTCGTTAACCAGCTTGCCCCTGGTAGCAGATGCCCAAAGTCGTCAGGCGGCGCTTGCGGCTGTGATGAAATTACCGGCGGCGGAACGACAGGCGCGGCTTGTCGAAGGAAGCAAAAAAGAGAGCGGATTGGTCTGGTATTCAAGCACGACCGCAGAAGATGCGCTGGCTTTGATTAAGAAATTCAACGAGCAGCATCCGTCGATCCAGATCCAGCATTTGCGCTCGTCGAGCGAGAAATTACTCGAACGGATTCTCGCCGAGGCGCGGGCCAATGCTTTCAAGGCCGACATCGTCGCCTTGCCCGAGCTGGAACTGTCGATCATGATCAAACGCAAGCTATTGGCGCGTTATGAAGGTTTGGAAAACTCGATTTATCCTGAGGAAGCCAAAGATCCGGGCGGTTATTGGACGGGTCTTTACACATCAGCGTGGGTAGCGGCTTACAACACCAAAATGGTGAATAAAGATGGAGCGCCGAAAACCTATAAAGATTTGTTGAACGCCAAATGGAAGGGTTCAATCGCTATGGATACGGAGCCGTATAACTGGTTCGTCGTTTCGTTGCACTTTTTGGAACGGCGAGACGGCAGGGAGGCGGCACTGGATTACATGAAAAAACTCGCGGCCCAGCAGATACAGTGGCGCAAAGGCCATTCGCTCATCGGCCAGCTGATGGCGGCAGGCGAGTTTCCCATCGCTTCCGAGCTTCAGGTACACACAGTCGAGCGCGCCAAAGCCCAGGGCGCGCCGGTAGAATGGGCAGTTCTGGACGGAGTGATTCCGATCTCGAAGGTCGCCGCGGCAATCACCAGCACGGGCGCAAACGTCTACACATCGGCGTTGTTTTACGATTTTCTTTTGTCGCGCTCGGGAATGGAAACGATCCGCGCCAGCCGCCGAATTCCGACCCGACCGGATGTGACCGCGACTTATCTGAAGCCATACAAGCTTTTACCCTTCGAGCAGTCGGTGATGGATGACTTCGACAAGTACGTCACCCTATTCCGCGACACCTTCAAGCCGGCGCAGTGAGAAGACACAGGGTAGGCTGCTGAAGTGATGCGCGATATTAGGTGTAACGCAACGCTGAACTAGCTTCTAAGGTCGAAATTTTTTTCCGCCATCTCGCAGATCTGCCGGCCGATAGCGAGGGAGGCTGTCGCACCGGGCGACGGGGCGTTGAGTATGTGGATAGCGTTGCGGCCTTGTTCAATCACAAAGTCATCCACCAGCGCGCCCTTGGCTGAGACCGCTTGGGCGCGCACGCCGGCGCCGCCGGCAACCAGATCGCTCGCGCGGATCTCGGGCACCAGCTGTTGCAACGCGCGCACGAAAGCTGTTTTGCTGAGTGAGCGGTAAAGCTCGCCGAAACCGGTTTGCCAGTATTTTCCGGTCATCGCCCAAAATCCTCTGAACGAAACGGTTTGCCAGAGATCGTTCAGGTTAACCTGCCTGTGGCTGTAACCTTCGCGCGCGTAAGCGAGCACCGCATTAGGGCCCGCCTCCACGCCGCCTTTGGCCATTCGCGTGAAGTGAACACCCAAAAACGGAAAAGTCGGATCGGGAACCGGATAAATCAGATTTTTTACCAAGGACTGCCGTTCCGGCGCGATCTTGTAGTACTCGCCGCGGAACGGAATGATGCGGTGCTCCGGCTCATGGTCCTGAGCCCCGCGAGCCATTTTTGCAATCAAGTCCGATTGCAGCCCGCAGCAATTGATCAAATGCTTGGTGCGGTAATCCCCACCGGAAGTCTGCAGCACGATTTCGTCGGGCCGATCGAGTATGCCTACGACTTTTTGCGACAGCCGGATGTCGCCGCCGGAATCGCGAATCTTAGTGGCGTAAGCGGCGGCCACTTTCTTGTAGTCAATGATCCCGGTCTCCGGGACGTGGAGGCCTTTGATTCCCGTGGCGTGTGGCTCAAGCTCTTTTAGGCGCTCCGCGCCGATTGTTTCGAGCCCACGCAGGCCGTTGGCTTCTCCGCGGCGGCGCAGTTCCTCCAAACGCGGCAGCTCTTCGTCAGTCGTGGCGACGACGACCTTGCCGCAAATTTCATAGGGCACGCCGTTCTCGTCGCAGAATTGGATCAGCTCTCTGCGTCCGGCAACGCAGGTGCGCGCTTTTAGCGACCCCGGTCGGTAGTAGAGGCCCGAATGAATGACACCACTGTTGTTGCCGGTTTGATGGCGCGCGAGATCCGGTTCCTTCTCCAACAGCAATAGCCTCAGGCGGGGATGGACGGCAGTGATTTTCAACGCGGTGGCGAGACCGAGAATGCCGCCGCCGATGATCGTCAGGTCATACAGAGACGCCATAGGATTTCATTGGAGTGCAAACCATGAGATTAACGCCCGGCCGACTAGCCGCAGAGGCTCGATGTCCAAGTTAGATGTGTAACAGCTGCCGGGAATTTTTTTCCATAAAGCCTTTGATGTGATCGGGATTGGGCTGCGCCAGAATGGCATTAAAACTTCTGTTCAGCCGGTCGAGCCCGCCGCAGTAGTCAGAGCCAAAAACCATGTTGTTTTCGCCCATCTTGTCTATCAAGAACGACAGTGTCCGGTCATCCGAGCTGGCGCAATCGATGAGAAAGTGCTCAAGAAAAATTTCCGAGTAGCGCCGCTCCCCGTTAGGCCCTTTATGCTTCCAGAAAAAGCGATGAAGCAATAGCGGTATACCGCCGCCGGAGCTGCGGATGACGATTTTTAGATTTGGATAACGATCGAACAAGCCGCTGGCAATCATGCGCAGGCAGCACTCCGCGACCTCGCCATCAGACAGAACCGCATAAGCGACTCCCGCGCCGCCGTCTTCGAGACGCGCCAAGGAGGGATCTTGCGCGGTACCGGCGCCGTGCAGAAAGATCGGCAGGTTGAGCTCGGAAATTTTCGCGAAGATCGGGTCCATTTCTGGCGTGTCCACGAGCATCTTGCCGTCGACGTGCGGATAGAGCAGTACAGCGCGAAAGCCTTGTTTGGCCGTTCGTTCGATTTCCGCGACGGACGCGGCAATATTTTTTAGCGACAAAGCCGTGACCCCCATCAACCGATCTTTGTAACCGGCGAGTCGCTCGGCAAGCACGTTGTTCGACATGCGCACGATCTCGAGCGCTTGTTCCGGCGGCAATTGGTCGGCATAAACGCCGGCACCCTGGCAAATGAGCTGCAGATCGACACCCGCTTCGTCCATTTCCCTGACGCGTTTGGAAAAGTCCGGTGAATCCAATGCGTCGATATGCGGCCGCTTACCGGTTAGGTCTTTGATCCGATCGGAGACTTCCGGCGCCGTATGATGCGAATGCCAATCGATATTGATTGTCATGCGAGGCTCCCTTCCAGTCAAATCTATAATCTGCTGCTTCGAAAAAACCAACCCCTCAAAGCATACTGGATGGGGTGATTCGGTGAAAGAGGCGCAGAGCAGCAGGCGCGATAAGCGGCGGGGTGCCTGGGCTTTAAGAGATGTGGTGAAATTACAGCGGATCGGCCGCTAATTCTTGACGGGGATCACGTCCGCCTGCTTTTCCCTAAGCCGTCGGACCAATTCCTCATAGGAGGAGCTGGAGATTACGCGGTTAAATTGAGAGCGAAAATTGTTGACCAGGCTGATTTCTTCGGCGATCACATCATAGACCTTCCACTCCTGGCCGACCAACTGGGCCTTGTAGTTGATCGACAACTCCTGACCTTTGACGGTAAATATCTTGCTGTTTACTTCGGCAAACGCGCCATCGGTTCTTTCGCCGACATAGACGATTTTCTCATCGGTGTAGGACTCTATGATGCCAGCATATTGACGTTCGAGCAGTTCAGTGAATAGCTGGACGAATTCCTGCTGCTCGGTGGCAGTACGCCGGCGCCAATGAGCGCCTAACGCGCGCCTGGCCATTTCAGAAAAGTCGAATCGGGTAAAGAGAATTTGTCTCAGCTGCTCGCGACGGTCCTTAGCCGCCGCGGTCGTGTTCCGGGACTCCCTAAGTAGCCCAACAGCGTTATCCACCGTCGCCTTGATCTGATCGGTGGGTGGTCCCGCCATAGATGATCCGGGGTCGCTTAAAAACATCAGCGATGAAAGCACAACAAGATGCCAGAATGATTTCGTCATTGTTCGTCTTTTTTGGATGTGAGATCTCCGCCGACAAATTTGCCGATGAGATCCGTAATGTCTTGGGGCGATTCGGTTTCTCTGATCTTGCCTCCGGGCGCGATAATATTATCTGAAGCTCCCGGTGCGATCAAGACAAATTTGTCGCCGATGAGACCGCGAGCGCGTACCGACGCAATGACGTCATCCTGGAGCTTCACGTTGGGGTCCACCCGTATAGCGACACGCGCGCGATCGTCAACCAAACCGAGCGATTCTACTTTGCCGATTCTGACGCCGGCGATTTCTACAGGGTCACCGACTTTCAATCCTGCGACCGAAGAGAAGTCGGCGTAGACGACGTAGCCGGTAGCGCCGAACAATTCTACCTTGCCGAGGCGTATGGCGAGATAGCCGAGGCAGATGGCCCCGGCGAGCACAAAAATACCGACGATGATGTCAGTGCGTGAATGGTTCACTTCGATCTCCTACAAGACCTCGATGGGCCCTTCAGTTCTGCCGTGAATAAATTGCTGCACAATCGGATTTTCGGACGCGCTGAAAGCTTGCGGCGGGGCGACCTCTTCAACAACGCCGCCGGCAAGCATAACGATGTAATCGGAGATATCGAACACCTGTGGAATCGTGTGACTGACGATAATCCCCGTGTAGCCGAAATCATTTTGAGTTCTTGATATGAGTTGGTGAATGCCGGTTGCCAGCACCGGGTCGAGGCCGGTGGTAGGCTCGTCAAACAGGACGATTTCGGGGTCCATGATCAGGGCGCGCGCCAAGCCGGCGCGTTTTCTCATTCCGCCGCTCAGTTCCGCTGGCAGCTTATGTCCCATTTCGCCCAATCCGACCTGCTCCAGCCGGTCGGCGACTTTGGTCTTCACTTCGCTCTCATTCATCCGTGTTTTCTCGCGCAACGGAAAACCGACATTGTCGAAGACGGTCATCGAATCGAGTAGCGCAGCGCCTTGAAAAAGCACGCCGAATTTGGCCCGGATCCGGTACAACTCTTTTTGGCCGAGCTTGCTGATGTCGATCCCGTTGATCAGAACTTCACCTTCGTCGGGCAGGAGTAAGGCGTTCAAATGTTTCAACAGTACCGTCTTGCCACAACCACTGGTTCCGACGATGGTGGTGATTTTTCCCGTGGCGAACTCGAGGTTCACACCCTTGAGAACCTTCTGCCGGCCAAAGCTTTTGTGCAGATTAACGACCTTTATCATCGGGCTACAACATGATTGACGTAAGAAAATAATCCCAAACCAGGATGAAAACGAAAGAAAGAACCACCGATTCGGTGGTGGCCTGGCTCACTCCCGTCGCCATCGGTGGAGCATGAAATCCTTTGTAGCAGCAGATCCAGGTAATGATCAGACCAAAACAGACCGATTTGATCATTCCGCTGTAAACGTCGTGGAAAACGACACTGTTTTCCATGCCGGAAAAAAAACTGCCGGAGCTGACACCAAGGATTCCGACGCCGACGGCATACGAGCCGAAGATTCCGATGACGTTGAAAATCGCCGTGAGCATCGGCATGGCGATTAGGCTGGCGACGATGCGCGGAGTAACTAGATACTTGATCGGATTGATCGCCATGGAATAAAGCGCATCGATCTGCTCGGTGGCACGCATGGTGCCCAACTCCGCGGCCATCGCCGAGCCGGTTCTTCCGGTGACCATGAATGCTGAGAGAACGGGGCCGAGCTCGCGTAATAAACTTAGTGCGGTGGCGGAGCCGAGCCAGCTCTCGGCGTTGAACTGCCTCAAGCTGTAGTAGCCTTGAAAGCCCATCACCATGCCGGTAAAAAATCCTGACAGAGAGACGACTGAAAGAGAATCCACGCCAATGGTCTTGATGTGGTAAACGATCAGACGAAGTTTTGCCGGCGCGCGAAAGGCTTGCAGGATGGCTGAGATGAGAAAGAGAAACATTCTTCCCATCCCGGCAATCTGATCGATGGCATAACGGCCGATTCGGCCCAGGAACGGAACCATGCTTTTGTTGAGGAAGAACGATGCTAGTGGATTCAGACTAAATATAGAAGTCTGCTGCGCTTTGCAAGCATGAAAAAGATTTTTGGTACGAGCGAGATAGATGCCGACGCACAACCGGCGCGGCCCGGCCGATTCTCTGCTGCGGCGTTTTCATCGGCGGGTCCGGCAAGTGATGAGACACTGGATGCGCTTTTCGGCGGCGCCCTGCAGCTATATCAGAAGAAGCAGGGTTATCGATTTTCCATCGATTCCATTCTATTGGCCGATTTCGTGACAATTCGATCCGGAAATAAAGTGATCGACTTGGGCACTGGTAACGGAGTGGTGCCGCTGATCTTGGCCTACCGTTATCCGTCGATCTCGCTTACAGGAGTCGAGATTCAGCGGCAGATGGCGGATCGCGCGGCGCGAAACATTCGCCTCAACGGCTACGAAGATCGTATCGTAATCGCGCAAATCGATATTGCAATGACCGTGGAGCGTTTCAAACCTGAAAGCTTCGACGTAATCGTCTGTAATCCTCCTTACCGGCAAACCAGTAGCGGCCGTTTGAGCTTTTCTTGCGAAAAGCAAATTGCTCGTCACGAAATCAAAGCCAGTCTCGATGATTTTGTCAGGGCCGCAGCGTTCTTGGCAAAGAATAAAGGCTGCTTTGCATGTATTCATCTGGGAGATCGCACGGTCGATTTAGTGAGCACGATGCGAAGCGCCGGGCTTGAACCGAAGCGCCTGCGAAGCGTTCATGCTTTTTCCGATGCCAAGGCATCGATGGTTCTGGTCGAAGCCGTTAAGGGCGGGCGAAAAGGCGTCGATATCCTGCCGCCGTTAATCATCTATGATTCCGCCAAGAAATATAGCGCGGAACTGAACGCGATAGCGGCCGGGCGTAAGAGTTCTTTCTAGAGTGGATCAGCCTGTGGCTTGGAAACAGCTGTCGGCAGTTGGCCTCTGCTGCTTACCCTCGCCCGCGCCGGCGCGAATAACTCTTTAGCAGTTTCTTAAAGGCTTGACGTAACTCGGGGTCGGAGACCGACTCGAGAAATTGCTCGTCGATTTTCGGCTCCTCATCGATGGCGGGTCCAGCAGCCGTACTCGGGGTTTCTGCCGGTCCGGGTGAATCAATCCGGCCGACGACGAAGAAAATATTCTTGACGACTTCTCGGTTGAGCCGGTTATTTAATTTTTCCGCGATCATCTCTTTCATGAACTGCAACTGCTGCATCCAAACGGAACTTGTCACTTTGACAAACAATGTGCCGTTGCGGATTTTTTCGGGCTGCGCGTTTACGGCGATAGTCTTGCCGACGACTTCGTTCCATATCGGCCATACACCGTATTCATTGAGTCGATGGGAGAGATCCAGGCGCTTCAACGAATTGCCCAGAACCTCGCCCACCCGATCTATTGTCGGCGGTGTTTTTCTTCCCATTTTGGATAACCCAGCCGCGAATTTAGCAAAAGCATAATTGCGATTATAACGTTTTTATTACCGGCAGTGTCACAGAAGTCCGGTAAATTCTAGTGAAACCAAGCGATCAAAAAAATTCCTTGACAAAAATTGACAAAAATTTTAACTATACAAAATCTAGTGCGTTCCGCCGCGTCTCATACTACATATTGATATTTATCGACCGAAGGGAGATACTACCATGGCGACCATGATGCCACAAAGCACCGATATTCCTAGCTTAAATCCGGCCCAGCTCAAGCGCAAAAGCGGTATCAAGGTTAGCCGCTATTTTACCCGGGCGGGTGTCAATCCGTACGACGAAATCGATTGGGAAATTCGTTCCGCATCGATCACAAACGAGAAGGGCAAGGTGGTTTTCGAACAGAACAATGTAGAAATTCCGAAAACGTGGTCGCTCATGGCCACCAATGTCGTGGTCTCAAAATATTTTCGTGGTCCGATCGGCAGTCCTCAACGGGAATACAGCGTCCGGCAGATGATCGGCCGGGTGGTCGATACGATCACGCGGTGGGGCACTAAAGATGGCTACTTTGCCACGGAGGAGGATGCCCAGAGCTTTCACGATGAATTAACTCACATTCTGGTCCACCAGAAGGCCTGCTTCAACAGCCCCGTTTGGTTCAATTGCGGCATCGAGGAGAAGCCGCAGTGCTCGGCCTGCTTTATTCTTTCTGTCGATGACACGATGGAATCAATCCTCGATTGGTACCGCAAGGAAGGAATCATCTTTAAAGGCGGTTCTGGTTCCGGCGTGAATCTTTCGAAGATCCGCTCCGCTAAAGAGCAACTCGCCGGCGGCGGCACTGCTTCCGGTCCAGTCTCCTTCATGAAAGCGGCTGATGCCTCCGCCGGCGTGATCAAATCAGGCGGCAAAACTAGGCGAGCCGCGAAGATGGTGGTTCTCAACGTGGATCATCCCGATATCGAGGAGTTTGTCAAATGCAAAGTTGAAGAGGAGAAGAAGGCTTGGGCTTTGATCGAAGCGGGATACGATTCCAGCTTGGATGGTCCGGCCTACGGCAGCGTGTTCTTTCAAAACGCCAATAACTCGGTCCGTGTCACTGATGACTTTATGCAGGCCGTGCAAGACGATCGTGAATGGAAGACTCGCTTCGTCAAAAGCGGCGAAGTCAGCGCTACCTATAAGGCGCGTGATTTGATGCGCATGATTGCCGAGAGCACTTACTTCTGCGGTGATCCCGGAATGCAATACGATACGACCATCAACGATTGGCATACCTGTTCCGGCACCGGCAGGATCAACGCCTCCAATCCGTGCTCCGAATACATGCATCTGGACAATTCGGCTTGCAATCTAGCTTCCTTGAACTTGTTGAAGTTTTTGCGTGAAGACGGCGTTTTCGACACAGAATCTTTTCGCCGCGCGGTCGACATTATCGTGCTCGCGCAAGACATTCTGGTCGATAATTCTTCTTATCCGACCCCGGAGATTACCGCCAATGCCCATGCCTTTCGCGAGTTGGGATTGGGCTACGCTAATCTCGGCGCATTGCTGATGTCCTTGGGCCTACCCTATGATTCCGATGCCGGCCGCGGCTACGCATCCGCCGTGACCGCACTGATGTCGGGAGAAGGGTATCTTCAATCGGCGCGCATCGCTGGGGCCACAGGAACTTTCGCGGGATATGACGTCAATCGGGAGCCGATGCTGCGAGTGCTCAACAAACATCGCTCTCATGCGTACAAGATCTCGTCAGCGCACGTGCCGTTGGATCTTCTGACGGCGGCGCGCGAGTCGTGGGATCAGACCTGCGGAGAGGCCGAAACGCATGGCGTGAAAAATTCGCAGATCTCGGTGCTCGCGCCCACTGGCACGATTGCCTTCATGATGGATTGCGACACCACGGGAGTGGAGCCGGATATCGCTCTGATCAAATACAAGAAGCTGGTAGGCGGCGGACTCTTGAAGATCGTCAATAACACAGTGGCTCGGGCGCTTAAGCGTCTGGGGTATGACGTCAAGCAAATTCAAGACATCGTCGAGTACATTGAAGAGCATGAGACCATTGAGGGCGCGCCGCACCTAAACGACGAAGATCTCGCTGTCTTCGACTGTGCCTTCAAGCCGGCCAACGGCATTCGTACGATTAATTACATGGGACACATCAGAATGATGGGAGCGGTGCAGCCGTTTATATCGGGGGCGATCTCCAAGACGATCAATATGCCGAACGAGGCGACGGTAGAAGACATCATTCAAGCATACATGGAGTCCTGGAAGCTCGGATTGAAAGCGGTGGCGATCTACCGGGATGGTTCGAAACGCACCCAGCCGCTCAATACGTCGAAGGACAAGGACGACACCAAAAGCGGCACGGCTGAAAACAAGGAGACGCGGCCGCTGCGGCGCAAGCTGCCGGACGAACGGCGCTCGATTACACACAAGTTCGATATCGCCGGTCATGAGGGCTATATCATCGCCGGCATGTACGAAGACGGCCAGCCCGGAGAAATCTTCATCACCATGTCCAAAGAGGGTTCAACCATTTCGGGGCTGATGGATTCCTTTGCCACGGCGATTTCGATAGCACTTCAGTACGGCGTGCCGCTAAGAGGGTTGGTGGACAAGTTCAGCCATATGCGCTTCGAACCTTCGGGGTTTACCAAAAATCCGGATATTCCGATGGCCAAGTCGATTATGGATTACATCTTCAGGTGGCTGGCAACCAAGTTTCTCGACGGCGAAGCCCAGCGGGAGATCGGTGTCGTCAAGCAAGAGACGGAAGACAAGGAAGTCGCGGTTTCTAAGAAGGTGGTGTCGATTGTTCCTCAGACGCCTCGAGGCGGGGCGCCGGTGACGAGTATCAGCAGTGTCACCAGCCTTTACCAGCAAGATGCGCCACCTTGTCCGGATTGCGGTGCCATCATGATTCGCAGCGGCGCTTGCTATAAGTGCCTGAACTGCGGTGCTGTTAGTGGTTGTTCCTGAGATTGCTTGTCTCGGGTATGGCAGAAACACGGGGCGGTGGTTGATCCATCGCCCCTTTGTTTGAGAAACGGGCCGTTAAGCGCTTTCAGGTATTCAAGCGCGGTCACCCGGAGAAATGATACCCGGGCCAGTATCGACCGAACTTTAATGTGACTGGCGCTGATTATTTTCGCTCCAAATGGAGCATGCCTTTCTCGGTATCTATATCCAATCGAAAGTTGCTAAGGAAATTGAGACCGAGAAGACCGGCGACTTGGGCGCTTGGCACAGCGTCGTGAATCGCTGCGGTAAGGTTTTTCATTTCCATTCCGCCCACTATCACCGATTCCAAATTGGCAAGGGGTGCTTGGATGACGCCGTTCGCGGTTTGAAAGGGCATCGTGCGCTGAGCGCGCTGCGGATCGATGCTTAACTCTTTGGCTGTCGCCGCTGAAATCATTGTATAGGTGGCGCCGGTATCGACAACCAATCTGACGGGCACCGTGTTATTAAGCATCACCTCCACGACAACCACCTGTCCACGTTTTTCAAAAGGGATGGATGCCTTGGCGGCGGTTGCTGGCGAAACCTTTGAAAGCGCCGCGGGTCTGGCCGGCTTTTGCCCTTTGATTCGAACTGCCGATGATCGGCGTGCTTCCGGAATATTATGGATATTATCGGTGAAATGGACCACCCCGTTCTGGTCGATCCAACGAAAGAAATCCGCTGCATGCGAGCGAGAGATCAAAACGAGGAGCAGAATTTGTAACAGCGCAGCAGCGATCGAAGTTCTCATAGACGAATTTTACCATAACCATCTGACAAAAAAACGTCTTTAATATGTTTTTAGATCTCGGATCCGCCGATTTGCGGGCTAAAAACCTCAATGCGTGCCAACTGCGCGCCGCCAAGCCGCTCGGCGTAGTTGCAGCTTTACAATATCAGGTCACTATGTTAGAAAATGTCGATAATAAAAAGGAAAGAGAGAAAAAGCGGAGAACATGGGAATTGCTCCACAGCAAAAGCAGGGGGTTATCGAGCAGTTCAGGGTCCATCAGAGCGATACCGGCTCTCCTGAAGTGCAAGTCGCGCTTTTGAGTCAGCGCATCGAATATCTTACCGAGCACTTCAAGATTCATGCTAAAGATCATCATTCCCGTCGGGGCCTATTAAAGCTGGTAGGCCAACGGAGAAGGCTCCTTGATTATCTGAAGAAATCCGATTTCGAACGATATCAGGTTCTAATCCAACGACTTGGAATAAGGAAGTAACGGTTTCCTAACCGATTGCCCTCCATCCTTACCCTCCGTCAAGCACCTCTCACTTTAGAGGAGCGTCTATGATCAAGAAAATTGAATTGGATTTTCACGGTCGACCTTTGTCCATCGAGGTCGGTCGCGTGGCAAAGCAGGCCGATGGTGCGGCCTTGGTTCGCTACGGCGAAACTGTGGTTTTGGCTACTGCTGTAGCTGCCAAAGATTTTAAACTGGACACGGATTTCTTTCCCCTGACGGTCGATTACCAGGAGAAAACGTTTGCCGCCGGAAAAATTCCCGGCGGGTTTTTCAAGCGCGAGGGGCGACCGTCGGAAAAGGAGATCCTTACGTGTCGTTTGATTGATCGCTCGATTCGTCCGCTGTTTGCGGAAGGACTCCGTTGCGAGACCCAGATCATTGCCACAGTTCTTTCTGCCGACCGCGAAAACGATCCCGACGTTGTCGCCATGCTTGGAGCGTCGGTTGCCCTAGAAGTTTCGGACATTCCTTTCAACGGTCCGTTGGCAGGTGTCCGAATCGGCAGGATCAATGGCCAACTAGTCATGAATCCGACGCAGAGTCAGCTTTCAGACAGCGATATGGATATCTTTCTCTCAGGGAGTCGCTCGGCTATCGTCATGGTTGAAGGTGGCGCGCAGGTAATCCCCGAGGATGAGATTCTAGAAGCGCTGTTTGCCGGGCACGAGGCGATTCAACCGTTGTTGGAGATGCAGGAGGAAATTCGGCGCGCGGTCGGCAAGACCAAACGTCAAGTTCCCCTGGCGCAGCTCGATAAGGCCGCGGCCCAACGGCTTGAAGGTTTGGCTCTGTCAAAACTAAAGCAAGCGCTCGAGGTCCCAGAAAAGTTGGAACGCTACAAGCGCATCGCAGAAGTGAAAGGCGAGGTAGTACCGCTAGCATTGGCAGAGCATCCGGACAAGGCTAAGGATATCAAAGGCGCCTTTGAGGAGCTTAAAAGAAATTGTTTTCGAAACTTGGTGATAGAGAAGGAGCGGCGCATCGATGGCCGTGGATTAAAGGATATTCGGCCGATCAGTTGCGAGGTCGAGGTTTTGCCACGTACCCACGGGTCCGCCCTGTTTACGCGCGGCGAGACTCAGGCATTGGTGGTGACCACACTCGGCACCGCTTCCGATGAGCAGAGGGTCGACGCTTTGATCGGCGAGCACTTCAAAAAATTCATGCTGCATTACAATTTCCCGCCGTTCAGCGTCGGTGAGGTCAAGTTCTTGCGCGGCCCGGGCCGGCGTGAGATCGGTCATGGCAATCTTGCCGAACGTGCTTTGCTGCCGGTTTTACCACCGGAGGAGAGCTTCCCGTACACGTTACGGATCGTTTCAGAGATATTGGAATCGAATGGGTCAACATCGATGGCGACGGTATGCGGAGGATCGCTTTCCTTGATGGACGCCGGTGTGCCGGTTTCCGCTCCAGTTGCCGGCATCGCCATGGGGTTGATTAAAGAAGGCGAGCATGTGCGCATCCTCTCGGACATTCTCGGCGATGAGGATCACCTGGGCGACATGGATTTCAAAGTTGCAGGAACCGCTGAGGGGGTGACTTCGCTCCAGATGGACATCAAAATCAGCGGTGTTGATCGTAACATCATGCGCCAGGCTCTTTATCAAGCCAAGGAAGGACGCATGCACATTCTTGGCGAGATGGGCAAGACTCTGTCGGTGCCGCGCACGAACGTTTCGGGCCATGCGCCTCGAATCATCACTATCAGAGTGAAACCCGAGAAGATCCGTGAAATCATCGGCCCGGGCGGCAAAGTTATCCGCGGGATCATTGAAGCAACCGGTGTCAAAATGGATGTTGAAGATGATGGCACCGTAACCATCGCTTCGAGCGATGAAGCCGCTGCACAAAAAGCTATACAAATGGTCCAGAATATCGCAGCCGAAGCGGAGGTTGGGAAGATCTACAAAGGGACTGTGCGGAAGATCGTCGATTTCGGTGCCTTTGTCGAGATTTTCCCCGGCACTGATGGCCTAATTCATATTTCGCAACTTGCTCCTGAACGTGTGCGTCGTGTTGCGGACGTGCTTAAAGAGGGCGATGAGGTCATGGTCAAAGTCCTTGAAGTCGATCGCCAGGGTAAGATCAGGCTTAGTCGGAAAGAGGCTCTTCAAGAAAGCGGCGGGGGACAAACAAACCTTGGCGGCGGCTCAGATGGCCCTCCTGAAGAATAACCCTGCAGGTTTGTACTTTTATTATGTTTGCTAAAAGCGTTTTGGATAATGGCATCCGAGTTGTCTCTCAAGAGATGACCGATCACCGTTCGGTGAGTTTGGGGATCTGGGTTGAGAATGGCTCCCGTCATGAGTTGCCGGATGAGAATGGCATATCCCATTTCATCGAACATCTGCTTTTCAAGGGAACGACGACACGCACGGCGGCGCAGATCGCCGAAGAGATGGATGCCGTGGGCGGCCTGCTGAACGCCTTTACTTCCAAGGAACACACCTGCTACTACGCCAAGGTGCTTGACGAAGATCTGCCGCTGGCGAGCGATCTGCTGACCGATATTTTTCTCAATTCAAGTTTTGACGCCGAAGAAATCGAGCGTGAAAGATCGGTTATTCTTCAAGAGATTTCCCAGGCTGAAGACACTCCGGATGACTATGTGCACGATCTGTTTAGTTTGGATTTCTTCCAGAATCACCCACTAGGCCGACCGATTGCCGGTCATGTTGGAACTGTCTCGAAGTTTGGTCGGGAACACTTCGTCAATTTCTTCCACGAACGATATCATCCGAGCAGAGTCGTTGTCGCAGCCGCCGGCCACTTCCAACACGATAAGCTGGTGAAGGAGTTGAATGCGCGTCTTGGTGGCGCAAAACAGTCTGTTTCAGCGCTTCCAAGTCGAGTCAATTCCGAGCTCTTGCCGCAAACCAAAAGCGGCGTTTTTACCCATGCTAAGCCGTTGGAACAGGTTCATCTATGTTTAGGCATGCCGGGCATTCACCAGACCCATCCGCAGCGACATGCGGGCTATATCCTGAACACTATACTCGGCGGCGGCATGAGTTCTCGGTTGTTTCAGGAGATTCGTGAGAAGCGCGGCAAGGCCTATTCGGTTTACTCTTTCATGTCGACCTACAGCGATACGGGTTATCTCGGCATCTATGCCGGCACCAGTTTAGAAGCGGTTGAGGAAGTCATTGATCTCGTGTTGAGGGAGTTAAAATGTCTGGCAGCCGGAGAGATTAAAGAAGACGAGGTTCGCCGCACCCGGGGGCAACTGGTGGGAAATATCATGCTGGGCTTGGAATCCACGGACTCGTGGATGAGTCATATCGCTCGCAATGAGCTTTACTTCGGCAAATCGATCACCACAGATGAGATCTGTCAACGTATTCGTTCTGTCACCCGTGATGAAATCATCGAGTTGGCGCGCGCCTTGTTTCGGCCCGAGGCAATGGCAGTTTCCCTGCTGGGTGATTTCAAGGAAGATTGCAAAATCAAAAACTTCGGTCTCGGCCAGTAGTCACTCCTCGATCGGAGTTCGCGCGCCGTGGAAGAGATTCAGATAGCGATCAAGCGAGTGCGTCCCGGCGGCGCGCCGGCTTCACTGCCAGCTTATATGACAGAAGGGGCGGCCGGCATGGATCTATGCGCCGACCTTTCTCATGATATCCAATTGGGACCTCTCCAGCGAACGCTGATTCCGACCGGAATTGCGATCGCGCTGCCTTTCGGATACGAGGCGCAAATTCGCCCGCGTAGCGGGATTGCTTTGAAAGAAGGGCTAACCCTAATCAACAGCCCCGGAACGATCGATGCGGACTACCGGGGTGAAATCCAACTCATCGCCATCAATTTGGGTTCGGACATCAATCATCATTCGGCCGGGACAGAGGATCGCACAAATGATAATTCAACGGGTTGTGCGCGCGCTCTGGCAAGAAGTCGGCGAATTGCCTCGTTCCGAGCGGCAGGCGGGAGGCTTTGGCCATACCGATGAGATCCGAAAACGTTGAGTCCCGGGCGAATTTCACTCCACTCACCATCAGCCGATAATCAAACTACAGGCTTACTGCAAGCATGATCCCACGTTATACACGACCGGAAATGGGTCGGATCTGGTCCGAGGAAAATAGTTTTCAGAAGTGGCTCGACATCGAAATACTGGCGGCCGAGGCCTTGGCACAAATGGGCAAAGTCCCGAAAGCAGCTATCAGCCGGATCAGGAAAAACGCGCGCTTCGACGTCGGGCGTATTCGCGAGATCGAGCGCGAGGTAAAGCACGAAGTCATCGCATTTTTGAGCTCTGTGGCCGAATCCATCGGCGATGATGCGCGCTTTCTTCATCTCGGTATGACCTCATCAGATGTGATGGATACGGCTCTGGCGATTCAACTCAGAGAAGCTGCGGCGATTTTAGTCGAAGATGTGCAGAGCTTGATGAAGGTCCTGCGCCGCCAGGCCTACAAGTATAAATCGACGGTGATGATCGGCCGCACGCATGGCGTGCATGCGGAGCCGATCACGTTCGGCTTAAAATTGGCGCTTTGGTATGAAGAGATGGTTAGGAATCTTGTTCGGCTGAGGAAAGCCGTGGAAGATATTAGCGTCGGTCAGATTTCGGGAGCCGTCGGTACCTTCGCCCAGATCTCTCCCAAAGTTGAAGCCTATGTTTGTGAGAAGAGCGGACTTAAACCCGCATTGGTATCCAATCAGATCATCCAGCGCGACCGCCATGCGTACTTTTTTGCAACATTGGCAGTGATCGGCAGTTCGCTAGAAAAGTTTGCTGTTGAAATCCGTCACCTGCAGCGGACCGAGGTGCAGGAGGCCGAAGAGCCCTTTACGGCAGGGCAGAAGGGCTCATCGGCGATGCCGCACAAACGCAACCCGATTTTGTCCGAGAACGTAACAGGATTGGCGCGGCTGATGCGTTCTTATGCATTGGCGGCGTTGGAAAATGTGGCGCTTTGGCATGAGCGAGATATCAGCCACTCTTCGGTGGAACGAGTGATTGCGCCGGATGCAACGATCGCGCTCGATTTTATGTTGCGGCGCATGACCTATGTGCTGGGAGAGTTATGTGTCTATCCCGAGAATATGAAACGCAACCTGGAAAAAAGCGGTGGGGCGGTTTTCTCCGAGGCCGTGCTTCTCGCCCTGGTCGATAAGGGCGTCTCTCGAGATGCGGCTTACCGCATGGTTCAGCGCCATGCCTTGAAAATCGCTAGAGATGGTGGTGAGCTAAAAAATGAGTTGCTAAAAGACCGGGAGATCACGAGCTATCTGTCGGCGCGCGAGGTGGAAGCGGTGTGGGGTTTAAAGCATCATCTTGCCAATGTAGACTTCATCTTTCGCAGGGTATTCCGTTAAAGTTATCGCCGGAGACGACCGGCCGAAGGCGCTGATGCGGGTCAAAATATTTGTGTCACTAAAGAACGGCGTGCTCGATCCCCAAGGTAAAGCGGTCGAGCAGTCTCTGCATACGTTGGGCTACCAAGAGGTTCAGGATGTAAGAGTCGGCAAATTCGTCGAGCTCAATTTAGACGCTAATTCGCGAGAAGTCGCGGAGGTTCGCATCCGTGAGATGTGCGACAAGCTGCTGGCAAATCCGGTCATAGAAAATTTCCATTATGAAATATCTGAAGGCTGATAGTTCGTGCGGATCGAGATGGTTCGGGGCCTCAAAGTTGAATAGGGGAGTTCTAGGGTGCGTTGGGGTGTCATTGTTTTTCCAGGGTCGTGCGATGACCAGGATGTTTTCGATAGTCTCAAGGTTGAAATAGGGGAGTTATAGGGTGCGTTGGGGTGTGATTGTTTTTCCAGGGTCGTGCGATGACCAGGATGTTTTCGATAGTCTCAAACGGGAGATGGGCCAGAAGGTCAAGTTTCTCTGGCACAAGGATGAGCTTGCCGGACATTTCGATTGTCTGGTACTCCCGGGCGGCTTTTCCTATGGCGATTATCTCCGCTGCGGCGCGGTGGCGCGCTTTTCACCAATCATGCGCGGCGTTGAGAAATTCGCTCAAGAAGGCGGCCTCGTGCTCGGCATTTGCAACGGTTTCCAAATCCTCTGTGAAGCGGGACTGCTCCCCGGAGCGTTGGTGCGCAATGCCGGCCTGAAGTTCGTTTGTCAACAAACCTGGCTGCGGGTGGAAGAGACCGACGCGCCGTTTACCTCTCAGCTAAAAAAAGGGCAGCTGCTAAAAATTCCGGTCAAACACGGCGAAGGACGTTATCACGCTGATGAACTGACTTTAGAGCGATTACACCGCAATCGTCAGGTTCTCCTACGCTATGTTAATGCCAAAGGAAAAACTTCGCCGGCTGCCAACCCCAATGGCTCGGTGGATGACATCGCCGGCGTCTGCAATGAAAGACGCAACGTGTTCGGGTTGATGCCCCATCCGGAAGATGCCTGCAACAAGCTCCTCGGCAGCGATGACGGACTGAAGATTTTCTCCTCGATTGCGGCCGCCTGCGATTCAAAGAGCGCAGCGCATGGTTGATCAGAGCGTTTCTCAGCAGCCAGTGGTTACTGCTGAGCTGGTTGCGAGCCATGGAATTACGCAGGATGAGTACCAGAAAATTATTCAAATTCTCGGACGAGAACCCAACTATACCGAACTCGGCGTGTTCTCGGTTATGTGGTCGGAGCACTGTAGCTACAAGAGCTCGCGCCAATACTTAAAAAGCCTGCCCACCGAAGGGCCGCATGTTCTGCAGGGTCCCGGTGAAAACGCCGGCGTGGTCGATATCGGCGATGGTTTGGCAGTGGCATTCAAGATGGAAAGCCACAATCATCCATCTTTCATCGAACCTTACCAAGGGGCGGCTACCGGGGTCGGCGGTATTTTGCGGGACATTTTTACCATGGGCGCCCGGCCCATCGCCTCATTGAATTCGTTGCGGTTTGGCCGCATCGATCATCCGCGCACGCGGTATCTAGTTTCCGGCGTGGTGGCGGGCATCGGCGGCTATGGCAACTGCATCGGCGTGCCCACCGTAGGGGGCGAGATTTATTTCGACGAGTGCTATGACGCCAACATTGTGGTCAACGCGTTCACGTTAGGAATCGCCAAGAAGAAGCGCATTCACACCGGGGTGGCGAAAGGCTTTCGCAACCCGGTGATGTATGTCGGCTCCAAGACCGGCCGCGACGGCATTCACGGCGCAACCATGGCTTCTGAATCGTTCTCTGAAGAAAAAGAGCAGCGGCGACCCACGGTGCAAGTCGGCGATCCATTCACTGAAAAGCTTCTTTTGGAAGCGTGTTTGGAGTTGATGGAGCACGATTACCTGATCGGTATTCAAGATATGGGTGCCGCTGGATTGACCAGTTCATCGACCGAAATGGCCGGTCGCGGCGGTGCCGGGATTGAGCTCGATCTATCGGCGGTGCCTTTGCGTGAACAGGGGATGACGCCTTACGAAATTTTACTATCCGAGTCTCAGGAACGCATGCTTCTAGTTGCCAAAGCGGGCACTGAAGCGGAGATCAAGCGAATTTTTGATAAATGGGATCTTGAGGCGGTGGTCGTCGGCCAGGTAACGAACGACAACCAGTTCCGAGCTCTGTTCAATGGCGTCGAAGTCGCGCGCATCCCGATCAGCGCTTTAACCAAAGAGGCCCCGGTTTATCACCGGCCCGCCGAGCGGCCCAAGAGTCAAGACGACCTCGAGCAACTGGATTTATCGGCAATCGCAGAGCCGAGAGATCTCGGAGCGACGTTGAAGCTGATGCTGGGTGCGCCCAATATTGCTTCTAAGGAATGGGTTTATCGTCAATACGATTGCTACGTGCGCAGCAATACCGTTGTAGCGCCAGGTGCCGACGCGGCGGTGGTTCGCATCAAAGGGACGGATAAAGGGCTCGCGCTGACAGTCGACGGCAACAGCCGTTATTGTTTTCTCGATCCCTACGTTGGCGGCGCTCTAGCCGTGGCGGAGGCGGCGCGCAACCTGGCCTGTGTCGGCGCCCGGCCGGTCGGGCTCACTGATTGTCTGAACTTTGGCAGTCCCGAGAATCCAGCGGTCATGTGGCAGTTTGCGCGTGTCATTCAAGGTATGCGCGACGCCTGTGTTGCGCTCAAAGTGCCGGTTGTGAGCGGTAATGTAAGTTTCTATAATGAAACGGACGGGATTCCCATTTACCCAACGCCCACCATCGGCATGGTTGGTCTTCTGTCAAAGGTTAACCGAGTCATAACCCCCTGGTTCAAAGCTGCTGGTGATATCGTGGTGCTGCTAGGTCGCACGCGTGAAGAACTCGGTGGTAGTGAATACCTCAAGCTTATTCATAATATCGTCAAGGGCACACCGCCTTGGATCGATCTCAAGCTGGAGCAGGCTATCCAGAACTGTTGCATCGAAGCTATTGAAAGCGGCATCCTCCGTTCGGCGCACGACATATCCGACGGTGGCTTGGCTGTGGCGTTGGCGGAGTGCTGTATCGGCGGTCCGGATAAAGCCTTGGGAGTTAGAGCCGAGATGCGTGAAATGATCCGCGGCGATGCCTTACTGTTTAGCGAATCTCAGTCGCGGATTCTGGTGTCGATGCAGGAGAAGGATTTAAGTCAGTTGCAAGAAATTGCCTCCCGGCATGCGGTGCCGCTCCAGGTGATCGGCGCAGTCGGCGGTTCGCGTTTTTCGATTCAACCGATTTTGCAATTGCCCGTGGATGAGCTACAGGTGATTTGGTCGTCAACGCTTGCCGATCGTCTGAAGTAAGCGGCTCAGCGACTGCGGCTGTCGAACTGTTACAAAGCCCGGAATTTCACGGTTCGAGGATTGATGGATAAATTTCACGACGAATGTGCGGTGATGGGCGTCTATGGGCATCCGGAAGCGGCCAACATGGTCTATCTCGGTCTTTATGCGCTGCAACATCGTGGTCAGGAGTCGTGCGGTATCGTGTCTTCAGATGGAAAGGCGCTCATTTCGCACAGGCAAATGGGTCTCGTCGCCGATGTCTTCAAGGAAGATGTCATCAAACGCTTGGAAGGCCAAAGCGCCATAGGTCACAATCGCTACTCCACTCAAGGCCAAAGTCATCTTAAAAACGCGCAGCCCTTCGTTGTTGAGTATTCGCAGGGCCCCATCGCCATCGCGCACAACGGCAACTTGGTTAATGGCGCGATCTTGCGCGATGAGCTGGAACGCTCAGGCTCGATATTCCAGTCGACTTCTGACACCGAAGTGATCATTCATTTGATCGCCACCTCCAAAGAGATTTCGCTCATGGCACGGATCGTTGAAGCGCTCAGCCGCGTGCGGGGCGCCTATTCGTTGCTCTTCATTACGCCGGATCGGATGATCGCCGCCCGGGATCCGTATGGCTTCCGACCGCTGGTTCTAGGAAAATTTCGCGAGGGACCGAATAGTGGAGCCTACGTTGTCGCCTCGGAAACGTGCGCGCTGGACTTAATCGAGGCGGACTATGTGCGCGAGGTCGAACCCGGGGAGATCATTACTTTCAGTCCGGCCGGGATGGACTCGCTAAAGCCGTTTCCGCCGGTGCCCCACGCCAAATGCATTTTCGAATACATTTACTTCGCCCGGCCGGACAGCTCGCTGTACGGTCACAACGTTTACAACGTCCGGAAATCCATGGGTCGCCAGCTGGCGAAAGAGAGCGCTGTCGACGCGGATCTGGTAACCCCGGTGCCCGACTCCGGGGTGCCTGCCGCCATCGGCTACGCCGAAGAATCGAAGATTCCGCTCGAGTTCGGCTTGATTCGCAACCATTATGTCGGCCGCACGTTCATCGAGCCGCAGCAAACCATTCGCCATTTCGGGGTTAAGATAAAACTCAACGCTCAGCGGGAAGTTCTCAACGGCAAGCGCGTCATTGTAGTTGATGATTCCATCGTGCGCGGCACAACAAGCCGGAAGATCATTCGCATGCTGCGCGACGCCGGCGCAAAGGAAGTTCACATGCGTATCAGCTCGCCCGCCACCACCGGTCCGTGTTACTACGGCATCGACACACCGACCCGTACCGAACTGATTGCCTCATCCAATTCGCTGGAAGAGATCCGCCGCTTTATCGAAGCCGACACTCTTGCCTATCTCAGCAACGAGGGCATGTATGATTATTTCGACGGAGACCGGCAGGGTTTCTGCGACGCCTGTTTCAGCGGCAACTACCCCGTTCATTTCGAGGACGAAGGGCACACACGGCAACTTCACCTGTTCGATGCGCTGCAGCATCGGTTATAACGATCAGCCTGGTTCCGCGCATCCCGGTGGCCTAGCGAATCTGCCGGGTCGCCTTGATAATTGACCGCGCTCAGGGAGTTTGGTGAAGCCTGTTAGATGATCGTGAGTCTTTGCGATTTCCAGAAGACAGGCAAGGCTGCTGTAGATGACAGCTGGGCGCGGATGATCAGGTTGCCTGAAAACAGACAACAGTAAGACTCGGCCACTAGGCGTTAGCCGAACCACTAAGCCGCAGCATTCGATCAGTGATCAAGATCGATGATAAAGTCACCGATCTTAATCACTGAGAACTATGTTCTTGCGAAATAAGGAGGGACTATCTTACTTGAGGTGTTTGCTGACCAGCTTGGTCATCTCAAACATCGTGACTTGCTTCTTACCACCGAAAACAACTTTAAGATTGTCGTCGGCATTGATATTGGTTTTTTTCTTTTTGTCTTGGAGCCCATTCTTCTTAATATAGGCCCAAAGCTTTTTGGTTACCTCGGTGCGAGGGATAGCTTTTGTCCCGACGACCGTGCTCAATGCTGCATCCGGTTGTACGGGTTTCATAAACGCTGCATTCGGTTTACGGGTCTTTTTCTTTGCTGTCGCCATTTTTCCTCCTTCAAGGGGCGCACGTATTAGGGTGCTTATACCAGAGGCCCGCGATTTTTGCTACTTATTTTTTACAATTTCCCTCGTAGAACTTGCGTTTCGCCCCAATCTACGCACGGCTCGCTATCGCTGTAACAGATCGATACCTTGTAGTCGGACTTGGCGCGCTCGACTGACACATAGCCTTGGCGCACGTCTTCGAGTACTTGTTCGGCAGCGCGATCCAAGGGATTTCCGAGGCCGCCGCCGCCGGGACGCTCGACCCGCAAGAGATCCCCGTTGTTGAGCCTCTGATCGCCAAAGCGTGATGGCAAGCGCGTCTCTTTATCGGAATCGGGATTGACGATGCAGGAGCCCTGGGCGCCGGACAATCCGTTGTCGCTGCCGAAGGGCGCTATGGCATGTTTGTCGGTGCGCATTGAAAAGCGAACCTCGTCGGTGAGGATCCGGTAGTCGCGCGCAAAGCCCAAACCGCCGCGCCATCGGCCGGCGCCGCCTGAATCCGGTATCATTTCAAATCGCTCGACGCGGGTGGGAAACTCGGATTCGATGATTTCGACAGGCGCGGTCTTGCAGTTGCTCAGGTGAAATGCGGTTGCGGATACGCCGTCTTTGCTCCAGCGCGCTCCGGTGCCGCCGCTGAAGATCTCGTAGTGAACGTAGGACCGCTGGGTCTTTGCATCGCGCCCGCCAAGCACCAGCGCGGCGCTTCCCGATCCCCCCGAAATCCGCTTCTCGGGAACGAATGCCGCCAGCGCCCTAAGGAGCGCTTCGGCCACCGTCAATGCAGTCGGCATGTAGGTGTTCACCGATGCGGGGAAATAGGGATCGACGACACTGCCGGCGCGAAATGTTGTCTCCATCACTCGCGTGAGACCCTGATTGATCGGCAAAAAACGATCAACCAGCGCGACCAGACAGTAGACACAGGCGGCGCGCACCAGCGGCGGCCGGATATTGGCCGGGCCCTGAGTCTGATCGCTGCTGCCGCTGAAATCGAAGTGAATCCTATCGCCGATCTTTTTTACTTTCACATGAATGCGGATCGGACGGGTTAAATCGATGCCGTCGTGATCGATAAAGCTCTCGCCTTGGGATTCGCCGTCGGGCCATGTTTCGATCGCCTGACGAACACGCTTTTCGGTGTTCGATGAAAGCACGGCGGTGCAGTCCATTATGGTTTGCTTGCCGTAACGCTCCATGAGCTCGGTGATTCTGCGCTCACCCAGGCGGGCTGCTCCCACTTGGCCGCGCAAATCGCCAATGACCACCCCGGGAGTACGGCTATTGGCGGCGATCATGGCCTCGATCTCTTGAATCGGTCGCAGCCGCGACACCAACTTTATCGGCGGCAGATGGAGCCCCTCTTGATAGATTTCACGCGCACTGCCGGAACCGCTCCCCGGCACCGTCCCGCCGATGTCGCTCTTGTGCGCCATATTCGCGGTGAAGCCGACCCATTCTCCCCGATAAAAAATCGGCGTGAACACGCCCATATCCGGGGCATGCGGGCTACCGCCGAGATAGGGGTGATTGGTGATGTAGGCGTCGCCCTCATGAATCTCAGCCGGCGCGTAGGTCTTCAATATTGCCTCGGCGCAAGCTGGAAACGCGCCCATGTGCAGCGGCAGCACGACATGTTGCGCGACCACTTCGCCCTGGCGATTCAAGATCGCACAACTGGCGTCTTGTGACTCGCGGATGATGGTGGAATAACCGGTCCGAAACAGCGAATTTTGCATCTCCTGGGCGATGCCGGCAAGCCGCGCCTGGATGACTTGGAGAGTGATCGGATCGATGGTCATTACGACGGCGCGACTAGAGCTTAACCATTCGAACGCTTTAACGTGCGGTTCAAAACGTTCAAACCGGCCAAGACGTTCAAATTGTTCGGAGGAAATGCCGCACTTCATGTCTGTCGGCGTAGCGCGCGGGTTTCGCGTTCATTGAGGATGAAGTCGCTGTCTTTTTCATCAATGGCCACTCGGTAAACTTCTCGCGCCTTTTCTCGGGTCACATAACCGTTGCGCACATCGCCGAGAACTCGGTGAGGATCTCTTTGCAACGGATCGCCGAGTCCGCCGCCGCCAGGCGTTTCCAGGCTAAACACATCGCCCGGATGGAGTACGTAGTCCGAGAAGCGCGACGGGATCGCCCGCTCGTCTGGCTTGCCTGGATTTAACGTACAATGACCGGTCTTGCCATCGGCGCCGCCGTCAATGCCTTTAGGGGCGACCGTATGCTTGGTCGATCGCAGCGAAAAACGCGCGTCATTGTCCAAGACTTCGTATTCTCGAACAAAACCCAAGCCGCCGCGAAATGTTCCGGGCCCGCCCGAATCGGGAATCAGCTGGAATCTTCTCAAGCGCGTAGAGAACTCGGACTCGATAATTTCAATCGGCGCGATCTTGGCGTTGGATTGATTGACGTTGGTGCCGGAGACGCCGTCTTTGCCGCTGCGACCGCCAGAGCCGCCGCCGAAGATTTCATACTGCACGTAACCTTTGCCGGTTTTATTGCTGCGTCCGCCAATAATGATGGACCGGCTGCTGCAGCCGTCGCCCACCTTTTTATGGGGCGTGATCTGGCTTGACGCTTCCAGTAATGATTCCACCAACGCATGGACGGTCGGGTTATAAGTGTTTACCGGCGCGGGAAAGCGCGGGTTGACGACGCTGCCTTCGCGAACTTTGATATTGATAACCTTTGCCAATCCATAGTTGATGGCCAGCGCTGGATCGACCAGACAGGTGAGAAGATAACAGCAGGCCGCGCGCACAATGGTCGGACGAATATTCGCCGGACCTCTGGTTTGGTCGGCGCAACCGGTAAAGTCAAAGAGCAGGTCCTGGCCTTTCTTTTCCATGCGCACATGCAGGCGCACGGGCGTATCGAGATCGATCCCATCGCTGTCGACGAATCGCTCGCCCTCGCCGGTGCCATCGGGCCAGGAGGCGATTTCTGCGCGCACCTTGGCTTCAGTCAATGCAAACAGTTGCTCGAACGAGCTTAGGATCGTTTCTTTGCCGTAGCGCTCCATCATCTCTTGGAAGCGATTTTCGCCAAGCCGCGCGGCGCCGACTTGGCCGCGCAGGTCTCCAACCACCAGCTCCGGAGTGCGGCTGTTGGCGCCGAGAACGGCTTCGATGTCTTTACTGGTTTGATATCTGTGAACGAACTTGATCGGCGGAACGTGAAGACCTTCTTGATAGATTTCCCGGGCCTGGCTCCAGCAGCTTCCCGGCACGGGACCCCCAATATCGCTTTTATGCGCGAGATTTGCCGCGAAACCGACCCACTCGTCGTGGAAGAAAATCGGCGACAGCACCGCCATGTCGGGAGCGTGAGGGCTGCCGCCGAGATATGGGTGATTGGTGATGAAGGCGTCACCTTGGTGAATTTCCTCGGCGCTGTAATTTTTTAAAATACCTGCGGCGCAGGCGGGAAATGCGCCCATGTGCAGCGGCAATACCACATGCTGGGCGACGACTTCGCCCTGGCGATTCAAGATCGCGCAGCTGGCGTCTTGGGATTCGCGGATGATCGTTGAATAGCCTGTGCGAAAGAGTGAATTTTGCATCTCCTGGACGATGCCGGCCAAACGTGCCTGAATCACTTGCAGGGTTACTGGATCAACATTCATAGATTTCGAACTCATTGCTAGTAGATCCGGCTGGAACGATTGGACCCACTGAAACTGATGGAATTAGCACTTCAAATGGTTCAAGTCGTTCCACTCCTCGGAGCCTTATTACTGCTTGTTTCTCATGATTAGATTTCGGTAATCGTCGACCGTGACTTCCTGCTCCGGGTGAATGACAGTTGTCGTATCCAACTGCTCGACAATTGCCGGACCGCTGAGCCTGTGCCCCGGTTCGAGCGCCTCCCGGCTATATACCTGGGTGTTCAACATCCCATGCTGCCTGCCAAAAAATACTTTTCGCGTTCCCGTTGTTGCTTGTTCCACCGTGCGGCCGGAAACTTTACCGGGTGAAAGCTTGGCCTGAGGAACGATGCCAAGTGAAATCAAGCGAAGGCTCACCAGTTCGACCGGTTCGGTCTCGGCTTTATGCCCGGAGTTTTGCTCGTGGACCGTATCGAAGCGAGCCCGCATCAGCGCCAAGTCATCCTTGGTCAGCGGCGGCATGGGACAGGGAACGGTCAGCTCGTAACCCTGACCGGCATAGCGCAGATCCAGATAGGGTTCCATTTTGATTTCGCTATCGCCAAAACCTTCGCCGTGAAGATCGGCTTTTGCCTGATCGATGAGCTGGCCGAACATCCGATTGATCTCGTCCAAATCCAGATCATCAAGCCCGACTAATTTGGATCGGACGTAATCATGCTTGACATCGGACATGAGCAAGCCCAGCGCTGAGTGAACGCCGGGCGTGAGCGGAATCAGCACCGAAGTAATGCCTAAATCCAGAGCCATCCTGCCAGCATGCATGGGCCCGCCGCCGCCAAAGGCCACTAGAGTAAAATCACGTATGTCATAACCTCGCTGGGACGATACTGCCTTGATCGCCTCTTCCATCTTGACATTGATGATGTCGAGCACCCCGTGGGCCGCTTCCATCAAATCCATTGTCAACGGTTTGGCAATGCTTTCTTCGAGCAGACGCTGGGCTTTTGCTTTATCAAGCTTCATGCGGCCGCCGAGAAAGTGTTCAGGGTCCAAAACACCGATCACCATATTGGCATCGGTGATGGTGATATTTTCGCCGCCACGGTCGTAGCAGACCGGGCCCGGATCGGCGCCGGCGCTATCCGGGCCTACCTGTAAACCGCCAACCGCGTCAAGTCGGGCGATGGTGCCGCCGCCGGCGCTGACTGTGTGAATATCGAGCATTGGCAGCGCGATTGGCCGCAAGTTGATTTTCCCTTGAGTCGTGATGACCGGATTACCCCGATGAATCAACGCCACGTCACAGCTGGTACCGCCCATGTCGAAGGTGATGATGTTGTTGATGCCAACGCGCTCGCAAGTTCCCATTGAAGCGATGACGCCGCCGGCGGGACCGGAAAGAACGGTAGCCACCGGCTTTTTGGCTGAGCCTGCAAACGTCGAAACGCCGCCGTTGGATTGCATGATATAAAGCTTGGGCGTGGTGATCCCCATTTCACGCATGCGCTTCTCAAGACTGCCCAAATAGTTGGCCATCACCGGCTGGATGTACGCGTTGATGATGGTGGTGCTCATTCGATAGAACTCGCGAATCTGCGGCAGCACTTCATAAGAAAGCGAGAGCTGCGCCTCGGGAAATTCTGCGGCGAAGAGCTCTTTGATCTTGAGCTCGTGATCCGGATTTAAAAATGAAAACAGGAAGCAAACCGCGACCGACTGCACGCCCTTTTTCTTCAAGCGGCTGATCGCTTGGCGCGCGGCTTCGACGTCGATGGGTTTTAAGGCGTTGCCGCGAAAGTCGACCCGTTCGGGTACTTCTTCGGTATAATAGGGAGGAGCCAGGAGCCGCGGCTTTTCAAAAAATAAATCGTAGGTAGCGGGACCGTAACCTCGGGTTTGCTCCATCACCTCATAAATGCCACGAAAGCCTTGGGTCACGAGCAAGCCGGTCTTGGCGCCTTTTTCTTCGAGGAGAGCATTGGTGCCGACGGTGGTGCCGTGGCAGAAAAATGAAACATCTCCGGCCGCCACTCCGCCTGCGAGTAATTCCTTGACGCCGTTTAGCACCGCTTGAAACGGTTCCCTTGGCGTTGACGGCAACTTGGTGATGCTGATTTCGCCGGTCTCTTCATTAAAAAAGACAAAGTCGGAAAATGTTCCTCCCGTGTCAACCGTTACTCGGTGCTTTGCCATAGGTGTTCCGTCTAACATTTATCCCCTGGGTCTTCAATCAGCTTTGGCAAGCTGAACAGCGCTCTTTGCTCACTGTGAAGCGCCCATTTACCCAGCAAGCGGCGTTAACCGTCGCCACTTGTTAGCCGAGCCTGATGAAATCTGCTGCGGCGGCAAATCTGCAATACACGCGAATTGATCGCTTGATCGCCGCACACGGTGATCGATGCTTTGATGATATTCGTTCAATTGGCTGAGCTGGTCCGCGCCGGCAGCGGGCAGGCCAAGAGGCTATCTACTTGACTGATTCAAGCGGAGAGTATTATTCAAAGGGCGATGATGACCAAGCTGCGTCCGAGAAGCTTTACTGCAGGCTTGCTCGACAGGATTGAGCGCTGGGGTAACAAGCTGCCGCATCCGTTCAATCTATTTATACTCTTTTCCCTTATAGTTCTGATTTTTTCATTCCTCGCCCATGTTTTGGGATTCGCGGTAGTTCATCCCGTGACAGGGAAACAGATCGCCGCCGTTAACCTACTCGATCGCCAGGGCATCCAGAACATCGTCACCAAGGCTGTGGGAAATTTTACCGGCTTTGCTCCATTAGGCACGGTGCTGGTCGCGATGATCGGGGTAGGTGTGGCGGAGCGGAGCGGCCTTTTTTCCGCCGCCCTCAAAGGATTCGTACGGAGTGTGCCGTCTTGGCTGATTACGACCGCGTTGGTATTTGCCGGGGTCAACGCCAGTCTCACGGTGGATGCGGGGTACGTCATCCTCATACCACTTGGGGCGGTCCTATTTGCGCAAGTCGGCCGCCATCCGATTGCCGGGTTGGCTGCCGCCTTCGCCGGAGTATCGGGAGGGTTCAGCGCCAACCTGTTTCTCACGCCGCTCGATCCGCTTCTGGCTGGCCTTACCCAGGAGGCAGCGAGACTCTATGATCCGAAGTACGTGGTTCCAGCCAGCGCAAATTACTATTTGATGATCGCCTCCACTTTCTTGCTGACCGGCATCGGTGCGCTCGTAACCAACTTGATTATCGAGCCGAGATTGGGTCCGTATCGAATGCAAGAGGCGCCCGGTTCGGTAGTCCTGGAGATCCAAGAAAAGCGCGGCTTGAAGGCTGCGGGGATCACTCTCGTTTCCGAGCTCGTCATATTGCTCTTCCTGGTAGCGCCGCAGGACGCACTCTTGCGCGATGCCAACGGCACTCTCGAGCCGTTCTTTCAAGGTATGGTGGTTTTGATGGCTGTGGGGTTCTTGCTGCCGGCGCTTGCCTATGGCTTGGCGGCAGGAACGATCACAAGCAACCGCGACGTCGCACGCATGATCGAAGAGACCCTTGGCACCATGGGGAGCTACATCGCGTTGGCGTTTGCGGCAAGCCAGTTTGTCGCCTACTTCGGCTGGTCCAATCTCGGCTTGATACTGGCCGTCAGCGGCGCTGACTTGTTGCGTGGCTCGGGCTTGTCGGGGATCCCACTGATCGTTTTATTTATTTTTGTTTGCGCCGCCATCGATCTCTTTGTCGCCAGCGCCTCGGCCAAGTGGGCCGTTATCGGACCTGTGTTTGTGCCGATGCTGATGATTCTCGGTTTCTCTCCTGAGATGACCCAAGGCGCTTATCGAATCGGCGATTCCTTTACCAATATTATCACGCCTCTCATGCCCTACATGCCGTTGATCATCGCGTTCGCGCAAAAATATCAACCATCTATCGGCCTTGGAACTTTGCTGACGCTGATGCTGCCGTACTCGGTTAGCTTCGCGATCGGCTGGACCTTTCTGCTGATTGCCTGGCTACTCCTGGGGATTCCGCTTGGTCCCGGCTCAGGAGTTGTTTACCCGCCGGCATGATCCCTAGGTTTAGTCTATGAGGGTCTCGGTTGACTCAGTCGTTGTGGAGGTTACGCTCTTTATAGGAATTTTACCCACAGCACATCGATCTAGATGACGGCAACTCCGCCGATGACAGACCTTGCATCAAAGCAAGCCCGGACGGGTAGACGCTCCGGTCACTACCGTATCGGCACCTCCGGTTTTCACTACAAGCACTGGAAGGGAATCTTCTACCCTGAGAATCTTTCTTCCAAGCAATGGTTCGCTTACTATGCCGCGCAGTTCGACACGGTTGAGCTCAACAACACCTTCTACCGCCTGCCGCCGGAAACTTACTTCGATGCCTGGAGGGCCGGCGCCCCGGACGGATTCTGTTTCGCCCTGAAATTCAGCCGCTACGGTTCGCACGTCATGAAACTGAAGAATGCCGAGGACACCATCCGTAGATTCACCGAACGCGCCGAGCGCCTTGCGGATCACTTGGCTCCGATTCTCGTCCAGCTGCCGCCAAGATGGGATGTCAACGTAGAACGATTAGCAGACTTTCTTGCAGCCGCTCCGCGGAGACATCGGTGGACGGTGGAGTTTCGCGATCCGCGCTGGTTGATAAACGAAGTGTATGAGGTGCTGCGTCGCTATCGCGCCGCTTTGTGCATCCACGACATGATCCCCGAGCACCCCCGAGAGGTTACCGCCGATTGGGTCTACATGCGATTTCACGGCGGCCATTACGACGGCAACTACGATGATGCAACCCTTGGTGTTTACGCCCGAGAAATTAAAGGCTATCTAGAATCCGGACTGGACGCTTACGTCTACTTCAATAATGATTTGCATGGCCATGCGCTAAAAAACGCCGCAACCCTAAAAGCGCTTCTACAGAAAGAGACCCACCGCTCATAGTCCTTGCCCTCGGCTTAGCGACCGCCCAGCCGGATCGCTTGACACCTAGGCTGCTGTCTCTCTATTTTGGCACGACTTGTAGCTGCGAGAAGGAGAGTCACATGAACAGTCAATCGCCTGATATTGCCTTGCGCCGTGTTCATCACCTTAGCTCTATTCGGCGCTGCACCGGCGCAAGAAAAGAAACTCGACAAAATTCGGCTCGGCGGAGGCTCGGCGTCGGCGACGCAGATGACCATGTGGCTTGCCAAGGAGGGAAACTATTACGAGAAGCACGGCTTGGACGCCGAGACGATCAGCATTCCCGGCAGTTCCCTGGCTCTTCAGGCGATGCTCGCAGGTGAGTTGCCGATTATCCAGCTTGGCGGCGCTGCCTCAATCCAAGCCAACTTCTCCGGCGCTGACACTGTGATTATCGCGACGATCGTGCGTAAGTTTCTGTTCTCGATCTTTGCCCGGCCGGGCATCGAAAAAATGGAGGATCTAAGAGGAAAGGTATTTGGCGCAACCCGGTTTGGAACACTTTCCGATCTCGCTTCCAGATTCGCCCTGCGCGCCTATGGGATTGAACCTGAACGCGACATAACTATGGTTCAGACGGGAGGACCGGCAGAAACAGTAACCGCGATGGCGGCAGGAAAGGTCCACGCGGCGGCAATCACTCCTCCCGCGACCTTGCAGGCGCGCAAAGTCAAGCTTAAAGAGCTTTTGGATATGTCCAAGCTGGATGCGGAATATCACATCAACGGAGTGGTGACGACGCGGCGATATCTAAAAACCAACGAAGATATGGTGAGACGTTTCTTGCGGGCATACATCGAAGGCGCGGCGCGAGCGCAGAAGGACAAGAACTTTGCCCTAAAGGCAATGAGCCAAATATTTCAGAACCGACGACCGGGAAATCCTCGAGGAGAGTTATAATGCCGTGGTCAAATCCAACTTTGCGATTCCGCCGTATCCATCCATCAGCGGCATTGCCAGCTTGCTGCAGGGACTGGAGAAACAAAACCCTAAGGCCAAAGGTGCAAAGCCCGAAGATTTTTCCGATAGCCGCCTGGTACGAGAGCTCGATCAAAGCGGCTTTGTAAAAGCGGTGCTGTCAGAGCGTTGATGACGGCCGCTTGCGATCAGCTCCCACATTCCGATCCATCGAGACCTTCCACGCTGCCTGGCCGAGCCGTGACCGCAATTTCGCGTTGCCAGCACTCGTGCGGCATCAACGGAGCTAAAGCATGGTTCAGGGCGCGAGCGCATTTCTATAATTCCTCTATAATCGCTCGTCAGTCTCCCGGTACGCGCTTAAAAAACCGATGCCCGGGAGTTGTGGTTTCCTGCTTGCGGCTGTTAATCTCAAAGGTTACCTTGATGGGTGGTCTTTCAAACTCAGTACGCGACTTCGACATTGACCCGAGCGCTGTGCCGAACATCCAAATCATGGCGGCGAGTACCATCAATTCGTCGTCCTTATGAGGCTTTAACAACTGCGATCAAACAACTTCATCGCGATGAAAGCGCGTCCAACAACGCCGTCGGCGTTTCAGGGCGACCGGTAATTAGTGATCGATTGTGAAAAACTCGTTTAAATCCCTGACCTCAGCAGTATCCGGGTGTGTCAGCCGGACTTTTCGCGAGCGAGGCGAACGGTATTATCTGGACGGCGCCGTCAACATCATCGAAGGAAGCGCTTGGCGGGTCGCGGCGACGGTCCAAGGTACGCGACGCTACGAAGTCATCATTCTTCGGGCCCAGGATTTTTTCCAAGTCTCGTGCAGCTGCCCCCTTTACGACCGCGAGCTGGTCACCTGCAAACACATATGGGCGGTGTTTTTGGCAGCCGAGCAAAGTGGGTTTCTCGACGGATTAGGTGATCCCGCTCCCGGCGAAATCAGAGAAGAAATACCAGGATTGTTCAATTATCATCAGCTGAGCGGAGCCGAACCTCGCGTTCACCTGAGGTAAGTTGGAAGCAGCAACTTCAGCGGCTTAATGCGGGTCATGGCGGCACAGGATCGCCGGTTCAATTTGGATGACGGCCCCGAGCGCTACTTCATCTATGCCATCGATATGAAGGGTTGCGTCGACAGCGAACGGTTGACGATCCAAGTGGCGCAGCGCGTTCGAAAAGCCGATGGTAGTTGGGGCAAGCTCAAGAGTCAAAAAATCCGTCTCAACGAGATCGCTGCTCTCCCCGATCCCGCCGACAGACGAATTCTCGCGCTATTGGCTGGAGCGCGGGAAGAAACCAGCTACGGTTATTCGCCGTACTACGATTCAGTTCAGTCGACCTTCAGCCTAGCGGAGCCTTCATGGGATCTGGTGTTGCCGCTGATGTGCGCCACAGAGCGATTCGTACTCGGTCTCTCAAGTGACCCGGCTCAGAAGCCACTGGTATGGGACGAAGGCGAGCCGCTGGGACTTCGGCGTGGAAATGACCGTCGATAAATCCGGAGAAGAGTACTCTGTGCGGGGCGTGTTGACGGCGCGAAGACGTAGAGATGGACCTCAAAAACCCGCAGCTCATCGTTGCCGGCGGCCTGCTGGTTTATGACGGTCGCATCGCTCGTTTGCACAATTTCGGCGCGTTTAGCTGGATTGAGCTTCTGCGAGATCATGGACCGATGTCTGTCCCCAAAACAGAGGGCGATGAATTCGTCAATGAGATCTTGCGTATGCCGCGCCGGCCACGGCTTAAACTACCGCAGGAGTTTAGCTTCGAAGAAGTCACCTGCCGTCCTAATCCGGGTTTAACGATAAGCTCTCCAAGTGAGCGCAAATCAGTAAATGCTCGTCTGATCGGTAATCTTTCTTTTGAGTATGACGGCACCCTGGTGCCGCACAGGTACCCCGGACAGGCCATACATCAACAAAATCGTCGCCGATTGATCAATCGCGACTTTGCCGTGGAAGATGCGGCGGTGAATCGCTTGAAAGAGCTTGGCTTTCGCCAGCCGGCATTGGCCCGGCTCTGAGAGCGAATTCGAATTCTCACCGGACCGTCTTCCGAGCGTCGTGCGCGCGCTAAGCGGCGACGGATGGAGAGTCGAGGCCGAAGGGAAAATTTATCGTCCGGCGAGCGCTCTGCGTCTCAATGTCAAGTCGGGAGTTGATTGGTTTGAGCTTCAGGGCGGCGCCCAATTTGATCAAGTCAAACTGGCGCTGCCGAAATTGCTGCGCGCCATAAAGCGTGGCGAAGAGACCGTCCGGCTCGATGACGGCACCCTCGGCATTTTGCCCGAAGATTGGCTGGAAAAATACCGGCTGCTGGCCGGCCTGGGCAGCATGCATGGCGATCAGCTGAGGTTTAGCCGAAAGCAAGTCGGCTTGATCGATGCGCTAATTGCCAGTGAAGAGAATGTGGCTGTCGATGCCGGGTTCGAGCGCGTACGGCAAGAACTCTACTCATTCGCCGGTCTCAAGGCTGCCGACCCGACAGCTGATTTCGTTGGGCACTTGCGCGACTATCAGCGCGAGGGCCTGGGGTGGCTCGGTTTTCTGCAGCGCTTCGGCTTGGGTGGTTGCCTGGCCGACGACATGGGGCTCGGCAAAACAGTTCAGGTATTAGCGTTGTTGGAGTCGCGTCGCGACTCGTATGCCCGTGGCGAGCGTCAAGCGCCGCGGCCTTCATTAGTCGTGGTGCCACGTTCGCTGGTCTTTCATTGGAAGAGAGAGGCTGCGCGGTTTACGCCTGAACTGCGATTCCTTGATCATACCGGATCGTTGCGCGCAAAGCCGGGCGAACATTTCGGCGACTATGATGTTGTCATTACCACCTATGGCACGCTGCGGCGCGATGCCGTGGAATTTAAAGCACAATGTTTCGACTATTGTGTTCTTGATGAAGCGCAGGCGATCAAAAATGCCGGAACATTATCGGCCAAAGCGGCGCGCTTGCTACGCGCCGACCACCGCCTGGCTATGAGCGGCACCCCGGTGGAAAACCATCTGGGCGAGCTCTGGAGCTTATTCGAGTTTCTCAATCCCGGTCTCTTCGGCAGTGCCACGGTATTTGGCCGTGCCGGGCGCAATCCCGACCCCGCCACCCGTAGTTTGTTGGCGCGCGCGCTGCGGCCCTTTGTGCTTAGGCGCACGAAAAGCCAGGTGGCGCGCGAGCTTCCGGATAAGACCGAGCAAACTATCTTTTGTGATCTGGAGGGGCGCGAAAAAAAACAGTACGACGAGTTGCGCGCCTACTACCGCGCGCGGTTGTTGAAGGACTTCGAAAATGGAGACCGTAGCCGCGTCAAGTTCCAGGCGCTCGAGGCGCTGCTGCGTCTGCGTCAGGCCGCTTGCCATCCCGGTCTGATCGATAAGAGCAAAGTTGCCGAACCCAGCGCCAAGCTCGACACTTTGATGGGCCAACTCGAGCAAGTGCGCGAGGAGGGACATAAAGCGCTGGTTTTCTCACAGTTCACCAGTTTGCTTGCCATTGTCCGTGATCGGCTCGATCGTGACCAAGTCCCTTATTCCTACCTGGATGGCCGGACTCGCGACCGAGAGGCGCGAGTCGAGGAGTTTCAGAACGATCCAACCATCCAGTTGTTCCTCATCAGCCTTAAGGCAGGCGGGCTGGGTCTCAATTTACACGCCGCTGAATACGTCTACCTTCTTGATCCCTGGTGGAATCCAGCCGTAGAAGCTCAGGCCATCGACCGCGCCCATCGCATCGGCCAAACCCGCCAGGTCTTTGCTTATCGTCTGATTGCGCGCGACACCGTCGAAGAAAAGGTGTTGGAGCTGCAGAAAAGTAAACGCGATCTGGCAGATGCCATCATTACCGCGGACAATAGCTTGCTGCACAACCTAACCCGCGAAGATCTCGAGCTCTTACTCTCCTGAAACTTTTTTGCTTAACGGTTCAAAGTTAAGTCATAGCTCATTCATAACGGTTGGACTTACACAATGCCGCATCCGATTCATACAGGCTGCCGAGGTCCGAGGTTACGGAGTATCGCCGACTAAGCGCTGTCGGTGAGTCGATCGGCTCTTCCCGTCGCCAGACACCAAAAGTACAGAGAAGTTAGATCATTGTCGTCACGAGGATTCTTCGATCCGGAGTTCGGTTAGCGATTCTTGATTGACTTTTGTATACCCCTATCTATAAGCTCAGCCAGCCGGTTGGATCGACCAAGGAGGATTTCTCATGTCGTATGACTTACTCATCAAAGGCGGCCGCATTTACGATGGCAGTGGATTGCCTTCCTACCTCGGTGATGTGGCGGTTAAGGATGGTCGCATTGTTGAAATGGGGCGGATCAGCGGCAGCGCGCAGCGAATCGTGAATGCCGATGGTCTTGCCGTGTCGCCGGGCTTCATCGATTTTCACACGCACCTCGATGCCCAGCTTTTATGGGATCCCTTGGCCACTTCTTCCTGCTATCACGGTGTGACCACCGTCATACCCGGAAATTGCGGGCTGTCGCTGGCGCCCTGTAAGGAACAGGACCGTGAGACGATACTGAAAAGCTTCGAGCGCGTTGAAGCGATTACGCTGCCGGCTCTGAAAGCCGGAGTGAAGTGGGGCTTTACTGCCTTCGGCGAATACCTCGACGCTCTGCGCGGTCACCTGGGTATTAACGTCGCATCGCTGGTGGGCCACTGCGCGCTGCGCCAATTCGTAATGGGCGAGGCGTCCATCGAGCGCGCTGCGACTGCGGCGGAGATTCATCAGATGAAAGAAGTGTTAAAGGCCAGCGTGCGCGCGGGCGCCTCCGGTTTTTCGACCAATCAGAATCCCGTGCACATGTATGCCGACGGCACGCCAATCCAGAGTCGCTTTGCCACCGACGAAGAGATTATCGAGCTCGCCTGCGCGCTGGGCGAGATCAACCAGGGCGCTGTGCAGATCTCCCGGGGCTCACTGGGTGTTTCGGTGCCGATGCGGGAGAGCGTGCAGCTGTTCGACGAAATTTCCAGCCGTTCCGGCCGGCCGGTGATCTGGCAGAGCATCACGCATCGCTGGGATAAGCCCAATGAATGGCGCCAGCTTTTGGATCTCGCCAAAGAATCGATCGACCGAGGGGTGCAGTCCTATCCGTTGTGCAATGCCCGTTTGTTCAACAACCGGCTCACGATGAAGAACGCCCAGGTGTTCGATGACCTGCCGACCTGGAAGACAATTCTATTCTTACCGCTGGAAGCGCGCATCGAAGCGATCAAAGATCCGGATACGCGCAAGAAAATGCGCTATGAAGCGGTCGAGGAGAAGAAGTCGTCGCGTTTCTCTCGACGCTGGGATCTCGTGTATCTGATCAACGCCGCCACTCCGGCGAATAAATATCTGGAAAAAAAGAGCGTGGCGGAGATCGCCAAAATGCGCGGTCAGGATGTGATCGACGCCTTCCTCGATCTCTCGCTCGAGGAAGGGTTGGACACCGAGTTTCAAACCTCCAGCACCAATGGTGACGAAGAAGCGGTGGCCGAGATCATCCGCAGCCCCTATGTTCTCGTCGGGCAGTCCGATGCCGGCGCGCATCTGATCTACGATGCCGGGTTTGGTTATTCGACCCGCCTGCTTGGTTACTGGGTGCGTGAGAAAAAAATCATGAGCCTCGAAGAAGGCGTGCGCAAACTGACGTTCATGGTTGCGTCAATCTTCGGCCTGCAGGGCCGCGGCTTGCTGCGCCGCGGCATGGCCGCAGATCTAGTTCTATTCGATCCGGCGACGATCCGTGAGTGCGACCCGGAAATGGTGCAAGACTTGCCAGGTGACGAAAAACGCTTCATCCAAAAAGCAACGGGTATCGAAATGACGATCGTCAACGGCGAGGTCCTGGTGGATAAGGGCAAACACACTGGGGCGCTGCCAGGCAGCGTGCTGGGCAGCGGCAACGGCCACGGGCTCCAGGCGGCGGCATAGAAAGATCAGCTGCAGAGTTAAGGAGAAAACAACGAATGTACTACGGTGCGCGCGGAATCGTCGGGTTGGTAAAGCCCACATATCGTCCGGGATCGATGGAAAGTTTCATCAAGCTCATGCCGGAAGGGGTTGGCTTTATTCCCGCTCATGCCGGGATTCGCGCCGGGAATGAAGAAGAGCTGCAGGAGGCTTTGACGGTTGCCGAAAAGAAAGTCGCGCGCTTGGCGGAATTGGGCGCGGATGTGGTGATGATCATGGGAGCGCCGCCGACAATGGTGCGCGGCCATGGTGCGGATCGTGCGATCGCCGATTCGCTGACCAAGAAATACAAAATTCCCGTCACTGTGGCTACGATCGCTCAGGTCGATGCGTTCCGAGCGTTAGGAATGAAAAAACTGGTCGGCATCACTTATTTTCAAGACGATATGAACCAGCGGTTCGCAAAGTTTTTGCAGGACGACGGCTTCGACGTTAAAGCGATGAAAGGCATCGAGGTGCCGTTCAAAGACGCTGGCAAGCTTTCGCCGGAGGCGATCTATAATTTCGCCAAGAAAGTGTTCATCGAGCACGGACCGGTTGATGGCATCTACATGCTCGGTGCCGGTTGGCACAACCTGCCGGTGATCGAAATGCTGGAAAAAGATCTGAAGACCACAGTGGTTTCGAGCATTCCCGCGCAGGTCTGGGCTACCAAGAAAATCCTGCACCTCAATGAATCGGTTACCGGTTATGGGCGCCTGCTTACCGAGATGCCCTGAAAATTGATTATTGGAGTTTCGCATTGATGAAAAAGTTTTCTGTTGTGAAGGTTCTTGTCTGTGTCTTGGCGCTCGGGCTGTGGACCGGGACGTCACCAGCTCTGGCGCAGAGCGTAAAGGACAAGGCCGAAGCTGAAGGCAAGCTGATGTTTTATGCCACCTTCAATGCCGCTGATTCAAAGATGCTGACCGATGGGTTTAAGCAGGCATATCCGAAGATCGACGCCGCTTTTTACCGTGGCACCGACGCAGCTATCATGGAAAGGATTTTGACCGAAAATCGCGCCGGGCAGAATCTCTGGGACGTCGCTGTGACGACAAGCTTTTATGGTCACAATTTAACCAAACGAGGCCTGTTTGCCGCCTACGATTCACCGGAGCGCAAGTTTTTCAAAGATGGTTACAAAGACCCACATGGCGCGTGGACCTCGGTCTATACCAACTACGCGGCTTTCGGCTACAATACCGGGACGGTGTCCAAAGGCAGCGTCCCCCAATCCTACGCTGATCTGTTAAAGCCCGAATGGAAGGGTAACATCGGCATGGAGAGCAAAGCCTATGAGTGGTTCGGCACGATGCTTAAAGCCATGGGAGAGGAAAAAGGTTTAGCGTACATGCGTGAGCTGGCCAAGCAGACGCAGTTGCGTTCCGGGCGCACGCTACTCGCTCAGCTCGTGGCAGCGGGAGAGTTCAAGGGAGCGCTGACCGCGTACTCGCAGACCTTCGAAGTGCTGAAGCCTACTGGTGCTCCGGTCGACTGGGTTTACTTAAATCCGGTTTTTGCCAATATCCATCCCGCCGGTATTTCCGCAAAAGCGCCCCATCCCAATGCCGCGAGGTTGTTCATCGATTTCGTCTTATCGAAAAGGGGCCAGGAAATCGTTCGCAAAATGAACAGGATTCCCGATCGGACGGATACGCCGCCGGCACAAGCGCGCTTGATGGAAGGCATCAAGCCGGCTTTCGCGCCGGTCGAAGTTCTTGAAGATTTCTCAAGGTACGGCAAAATGTTCGATGACGTCTTCGCTGCGCGATAGCGCTCCGAAGCCAAGAACGTTCAGCCGTTTAAGCTGCAACAATCAAGCGTCACCAATAGCTCGTCGATGAAAATCGTTGTCCGTTTCTTAACTAAAGAGTTCATCTCCGGCTCGGGAAAGGTCCGCGCTTTGGGCGGGGTGGATTTCGAGGTGCGCGACCGCGAGTTTTTTGGCATCATCGGACCCACCGGCTGTGGCAAAACCACCTTGTTGCACATCATCGCGGGCCTGGAGCAACCGACAACGGGGTCCGTCGAATTCGTCGGCGAGAAAAGAACCAGATCGATGGTCTCTATGGTTTTTCAGGAATCGGCGCTGATGCCGTGGCGAAGCGTCGAGGAAAACGTCCCGCTCGGAGCGGAATTTCGTAATGAGCACCCCTCGGTGTTGAAACGGGTCAGCCAGTTCTTCCTGGAGGTAGTTCGCCTGCTCGATTTCGGCAAGGCCCGACCCTATGAGCTTTCCGGGGGGATGAAACAAAAAGTCGCCATCGCTCGTGCCCTTGCCAATGATCCCGAAGTGATTCTCATGGATGAGCCGTTCGCCTCGCTCGATGCTCAGACCCGACTGCTGATGCGGGAAGAGCTGCTGCGCATCTGGGAGCGCGACAAGAAAACCGTTATTCTGGTGACGCATAATCTCGATGAAGCGGTCATGCTCTGCGACCGTATCGCGGTTATGAGCTCGGCGCCCGGGTTGATCAAGAGCATCATCACGGTTGATGTGCCGCGGCCGCGCAACTTTCGCAGTATGAAAGATCCCGACTTTGCCAGATGCACAGAAAAAATCTGGGATCTGCTGCGCTACGATGTCGATCAAGCGATGCGGCAAAATTCTCGTTTGAGAGTATCTTGCGGGCCGTACCGGAAGCTCAGCAACCCACCTCGTTCCATATCCTACTCCTGATCCGCTGCTGACCCGTTAGACGCCAAAAATCGACTACGACGAATGACAAGGGTTCCGAACAAGGAAACGATTTGCCGGTTGTTCATATGGACTCTGGTGTACTTGATTCCCGCCTATCAAGCGATGCTGCCGATCGAGGATCCGGATATCTGGTGGCACTTAAGAACCGGGCAGTGGATCGTTGCTCATGGCCATGTCCCGGTCGAAGACCCATTCTCCATTTTTGGCGCGGGAAAGCGCTGGATCGCCTATAGCTGGCTATTCGAGATCCTGGTTTACGGCCTGCACAGATATTTTGGTTTGGCCGGGTTGGTTGCGTTTACCGTGACGATGTCCCTCTTGGTAGCGGTGACGATCCATCTGCTGCTGCGCCGAGCCCGCTTGCCTTTTGTCGCTGAAGTCCTCCTGCTGGCGGTGATTTTTGCCAGCCTAAAACCCCTGCTAAGCCCGCGCCCATGGCTCTTCACTATTTTATTCACTGCCATAGAGCTGATACTTGTCTTTATTCTGCGCCGCTCATGGAAGCTTCTTCCGGCTTTAGTTTTGCCTCTGGTATTTGTCCTCTGGGCCAATTTGCACATACAGTTCGTCTATGGATTAGCCATCTTAGGTTTTTTGGCACTTGAATCGTTCCTCAATCGCTTCGCGAGATCCGGTTTGCCGCAAAGCGATAACCGGGCTTTGTCGGTGACGCATTCCTTGCTGCTTCTTGGATCATGTTTCCTTGCAACCCTGGTCAATCCCTATCACTACCGTGTTTACCTGGCGATGCTTGAATATGTTACTCAGAGCGGGGCTTTCCAGAACATCTCTGAGCTGCATCCCATGTTCTTCCGTTCCCTCGCAGACTGGTTGGTTCTTTGTTTAACCCTAACCGGGGCATTTGTATTGGGGTGGCAGAGACGCTGGAACATTTTTTATTTGGCTTTGTTCGTGACGGCGGCTTGTTTTGCCTTTCGCGCGCGGCGCGATGTATGGTTCATGGCTTTAGTGGTGGCGGCCATCGTTAGCGAGTTCGCCAGCACAGAAAAGTACAGTGGGTATTTTGACTTCACCAAGGAAAGAGTAGCGGCGGTGATTCTTTCTTTATTCCTATGTTTGTACGGGCTGAGCCATATTCGCGATGTTTCAGAAAATTCCTTGGCCAAAGCCGTTGAATTGCATTTTCCCGCCCAGGCAGTGAAGTTCATCAGATCCAATCAGCTTCCAGGGCCACTCTATAATTCTCTCGATTGGGGAGGCTATCTGATTTGGAATCTGCCCGAGTTGCCGGTTTCGATGGACGGCCGCACGAACTTACACGGCGATGAACGCATCGCCAATTCGCTGGCGACATGGAATGGTAGCACCGCGTGGAATAAAGACCCTGAACTTCTGCGCGCCCGCTTGATCATAGCACAAACAGGTAAACCGTTGACGCATCTCATCCGCGCTGATGCGCGTTACCGACTGGTTTATGAAGACAGCACGGCTGTAGTGTTTGTGGTCGATCGGAGTGTGTTATAACTGTCAAGACAAGATCGGCGTGCCGGCTGGATGTGCTCCTGGTTTAGCTTAGGGTGGGACCATCGGTAAACATAGAATCATTGCAGTCGATACAATGAAGCCAACTGTTTAAACAAGGGGGAGTTATGCTCAACGTGTTCTCGCAGCGAGTTTTTCTTCTCGTTCTAATATCAATCATCATCGTCGTCGGCGGCTGCTCGTCGATGCAGTCGCAACCGGATTTTTCCTCCATCCTTGCCGATAAAGAAAGGCCGGATACTGAAAAGGCCTTGGACTCGACCCGCAAACCAAAAGAGGTGCTGGCGTTTTATGGCGTTAAAAGCGGCGACAAGGTTGCCGATATTTTTGCCGGGCGCGGTTATTACACGGCCATCTTATCTCAGGTGGTGGGGCCCCGGGGCATGGTTTACTCTGCGGTTCCGGCAGCCCGGCCGGAACTGACTGAACGCTTCAAAAATCCGCAGTTCGCCAATGTCCAGGTGACTGAAGGGCCTCTGGATAAACTGGCCTTGCCGCAGGACGGCTCGCTTGATTTCGCCTTGATACATTTGAATTATCACGATCTCTCTCCCGAAGTGCGTATCGCGATGAACAAAAGAATTTTTGGCGCTCTGAAGCGAGGCGGTGTTTATGGTGTCGTCGATCACTCAGCCAAAGAAGGCAGCGGCAACGAGGCGGTGAAAACGCTTCATCGCATCGATAAACTGTTGGTCATCAAGGAAGTAACCGGTTCAGGGTTCAAGCTGGCAAAAGAAGGGACGATGCTTAGCCGGGCGGAAGATAAACGGGACTTCAACGTAAACAAAGAGCGAAATCTGAGCGATCGCTTCGTACTGGCCTTCCAGAAACCCTAGCGCAAATACAAGGCGTTGGCGATGGCGACTACTAAATGTACCTGAGCCTTTCGATCGAGACCGCCGCGGCTTATCGGCAGCGGCTTTAGTAAAGCTATATCTCTGTGACCTGGCGAAGCTTCAGTTTTCGCCTGGCCTGTTCCAGCACATAGCGCCCCACCGCGAGGTCCTCATCAGCGATACCGTTGGATTGAAAAAAGATCCTCTTGGGCCGGGGTTGCGGGGCGCCGCTGCCGACAAATTTTTCCAGAGGAACGACATCGTCCCAACGGGCGATGCCGGACTGACAAGCATCGATCAAATCACCGCTGTCCACTCTCGCAGCGGCCACATCATCGGCAACGATGAGATCCATTTGCCGAAGCAAGCTGCCCGAGACTTCGTGCTTGAAGGCTCCGTTTGCGCCGATGGACGCAACCAGCGCCTCCTCTTTAAGCTTCTTGCCTTCGGCAACCGGAGTGGTGGAGTTGGTCGAGACGACAATAATATCCGACTCGCCTTCGACCTCCTCAACGGAGGATGCCTCGCGCCAGTCCGCTTCAACTATTTGGCTCATCTGTTTGATGAATTGTTTGCGCCGCTTGGGAGTCCTTCCGAAGACCACGATCCGTTCGATCCGGCACGCGTGTGCAACTGCCTCCACCTGAAAAGTGGCTTGCCAGCCCGGTCCGATAACTCCCAACGTATTAGCATTCGGCGGCGCCAGATACTTTGCGGCCACACCCGTAGCGGCGCCGGTCCGCAGGCTGCTGAGATAGCCCATATTGATGATTGCCTGGATTTGCCCGCTCTTGCCGTTATAGAGCGTGACCGTGTTTGCTTGAGCGATGTACGCGCGCAAGCAAAACAGGTCGTAACCCTGATGCCAGGCAGCCATGATGTTAATTTGCTTCTCGTTTCCCTTGAGCCGGCGGCGTGGCAAACCGCGTAACTTGCCGGCCGCCCGATCTCGAAACATTTTATCGAGAAGATCGACCGCCCGTGCCATGTTGATGAGCTTTTTGCTTTGTGGTTCACCGATAAGTAAAGCCATGTTCGTTATCGTCCTCCATGCGTTCTATTAGGCTGCTGAAAGCCTCATGTTCCTCGTTGCGCTTGGCCGGCGGGCTTTAACCCGCTGAAGCGTACGTCTCAACTCGTCGAACTGCACGCGCCTTGTTCCTCAGGCCCTTGAGCAGCCTGTACCCAGAGTTTGTCCAACGTTCTATAGCGCAAGGGTGGAATCCCGGCAACAAACAACGGCTATTTCTTACGACGGTACAGAGTAAGAACCTCTAATGCGTGAGACTGGTGGCAAGCGTTCGCCCGCATGCTTTCCCTTGACCCGCGAGATTAATCATCTAACAATGTCTGGCATGAAACGTTGTCCTAATTGTTCCGTTGAGTATGATGACCAGATCGGTTTCTGTACCAAGGACGGTAGAGCGCTGGTGACGGCTAATACGAACCGGGCCCGGCTTTGCCCGCACTGCGCAAACAGCATCGAGGAAAATGCTGCGAAGTGTCCTTATTGCAAGGCGGAGTTCGGGACCGCCGAGGAGAGACCTCAATGGCCCGGGCGCGATGAAATGGCTGACCAACCCGCTCATAGCCGTGGCCAGGCTGCCCGCCGGGCCTGGAGAAAACCTGCGATGGCGACGCTGGCGGCGAGTTTGATAGCCGTTCTTGGTTTAGGTCTCTTTTTAATTGCCGGGTATAGGCAAAGGAATGATGCTCGCCAGCTGGAAGAGGCCAACTCCAAGCAGGTGCAAGAACGCGAGGAAAAAGTCAGGACACTTGAAGGAGAACTGAAACAGCTCCGCCAAGAACTAGATAAAAGCAAAAGCCAGCTGACATCGCTTACGGCAAAGCTGGAGGAAAACCAAAAGGAACTCTTGTCTGCGCAACAGCGATTAGCCGCCGCGACGCAGGAAGCGGCGCGGGTTGCGGCGAAGCGTCCGTCGATAGCGCCGGCCTCATCGGCGCGTTCGGTCAAAACGCCGGCTTCGCAAACGCCACCGGCCCGCCGTTCTGCTGAGCCGGGGCTTTATGAGGTCATCCGCGCTACCAGCGTGCGTGAAGAGCCCTCGACCACCGCCCGCAGCGTTACGGACATCAACAAGGGCACCAAGATCACGGTGGTGCGCGCGGTCGGAAACTGGCTCGAAGTTCGTTCCAAGCAAGGGAGACCGCCAGGCTATGTTCGTTCAGACGATGCGATACTCGTTAGTCGAACGAACTAGGGATGCACCGCCTCCATGCTAAGTAAGGGCTGATTTCGACATTGTGTTTAGCGGCCAATCGCCGGTGTATCGAGCCAGTTGACTTGCGCTGATGAGTGTTCCTAAGATTCCCGCACGATGCACGTTTTGGCGTTTTTTCTCGCCGTATTCTTATTGACGCCGGATCAGGCTTGGAGCCAAGGGATCCGCGGCAATGGTGGGGCTGGCGGCGGCTTCAGCGGTTTTGGGAAGTCCGGACCCGCCGCCGTAAGGCCGAGATTGGGCCGGCTCGATGGTTCGCTCACGGGAAATCGAACTTTTATTCCGCGTGCCCGTGTCCGTGGCGCACACTTTGGGCGTCCACCGTCTATCCAGTTTACCTTCCCAGCACGAGTAGTTGCCAAACGATTTTACCCGCCGTTTATCTACTATCACCGCTATCCGCATGTTCCATGGTTTGGTTCATCCGCATACTCCTCCTACTACCCCGGAACGTCAATCATCGAGGTTCCGAGCTCATCTGATTCAGGGACTACCTCGGTTGTACCCAGCCTTCCGGGAGAGAATTTCGCTCCGGCCCCGCTGTTGGAGCGACCTTCTGTAAGAACGCTTCCCGAACAACTGGCGCCTTTCGATCCTACGCCGTACGAAGTCGTCGACCGGATGCTAGCGCTCGCCGGAATCAAAGCTGGCGATCACTTGTATGATCTTGGCTCCGGCGATGGCCGGGTGCTGACCGCCGCCGCAAAAAAATATCGAATCAAAGCAGTAGGTTTTGAGGTCGATCCGGGATTGGTAAAACTGGCTCGTGAAAATATCAAGCAAGAAAATCTGCAACAGCTGGTGCAGGTCCGCCATCAGGATTTCATGACGGCCGACTTGTCGTCAGCCAGCGTAGTGACCTTGTATCTCTCTCATGAGGGCAATGAAGCGCTCAAGCCGGTCTTGCTGCGCCAACTCCAGCCCGGCGCGCGCATCGTTTCGTACACTTTCAACATGGGCGATTGGCCGCCGAAGATTACCGAGGCCTATCGTGATGGAGCGGGCGACGTGCACACGTTGTACTATTGGGAAATACCACAGCCACTAGCCTATAGGTGAATAGTCGCACTAACGGATCACGCTTATCCCCGCTTGGTACGCACATCTTGGGATCCCTGTCGGAATGATCGACGGCCTGCCGCTTAGTTGTTGAATTCACTCCTGCTCGGACGGCTGATCGATCGGAAGATCGGCGCGGTCGCCCCATTCCTTCCAGGAGCCGATGTAATTACGGATTTTGGGAAATCCGATTAAGCGGAGCGCCACGTAACTATGCGCGGCCCGGTAGCCCCCCTGGCAGTACGAAATCACTTCTTTGTCCGCCGTTATGCCAGCACGGCTGTACATGGCTTTCAGCTCGGCGTCAGGTTTGAATTTGCCGCTGGCGTCCAGGTTATCGGTCCATTCGATATGAATCGCGCCAGGAATGGCTCCGCCTCGGGCCGCTCGGATTTGCCTGCCGACGTATTCGGCGCGGCTTCGGGTGTCAAGGATTGAAACATCCTTTTTGTTGAGCGATTGAAGGACGTCGTCGGCGGTAGCCAGCACCTCGCGGTGCTCGCTGATTTTGAAACCGGCACCTTTCGGGGAAGTCACTTCCGTGGTCGTTGCAAACCCGGCCGCCTTCCATGCTTGCATGCCGCCGTCAAGCAAACGCGCATTGGGATGGCCGAAGTAGTCCAGGAACCACAGCGCCCGGGCGGCGCGCATCCCCGAGTTATTCTCATACACGACCACTTCTTTGTTTTCGCTAACGCCGCGCAGTTCCAGTACGTGATGGATCATATGCATGAAAGCCTTCAGCGGCGCCTCAGTCGTATCGATGAGACTAAGACCGAACAAATCAAAATGGACCGCGCCCGGTATGTGGCCTTGAGCAAAATCCTCGGCCGGCCGCACATCGATCAAACAAACACTATCAGAGCCCAGTTTTCTCTTCAGCGCCTCGGCCGATACCAGGAGCGTTTCTCGTGTGTATTGTTTTTCCATAGTCTCCCTATAGCATTAGTCCAAAAGCATCCGCAATTATTGAAAACGATATGAAAGCCAGAAAAATTCTCCATCGGATCGGGTTTCTAATCCTGCTCCTGGTTTTTACCGTCTCTCCTTCGGTAAGAGCCCGGGCTCAGAGTGAAAAGACTACTTCTACTTTCAGCTATCAACTCGCGCTCCCCGGCAGAACCCTGTCGTTTCCCGCCGATCACTATTCACATCCTGATTTCAAAACCGAATGGTGGTACTACACCGGCCACCTTCAAGCGGAAAGCGGTCAGCGCTTCGGATATCAAGTCACATTCTTCCGATTCGGCGTCCGGGATCGACAGTCCAATATCAAAGAGACCCCGCTGTTTACTGAATTGTACATGGCGCATTTCGCTCTTTCGAACATCTCGGGCAAGAATTTTCTTTTTCGCGAGCGCATCAATCGCGGCATCGGCGAGAAGGCTGGCGCCAGGACTGACCGGTTCTTTGTTTGGAACGAAGACTGGTCTGTGGAAGGCGATCGAGATAACCATAAAATTTCGGTGAACGACCGCGGCACCGAACTCCGCCTGGAGCTAAAGTCGCTAAAGCCACCGGTACTGCATGGTCAAAATGGATACAGCCAAAAAGGCGAAGGGGAAGGCCGGGCCTCGTATTATTATTCGTTGACCCGAATGCAGGCAGAGGGAGAACTCCTAGTCGCCGGCAAACGGGAAAAGGTTCGCGGTTTGACCTGGATGGATCACGAGTTTGGCAGCAACCAGCTCGGCGAAGATCAGCTCGGCTGGGATTGGTTTAGTATTCAGCTCGAGAACCGAAGCGAAATTATGCTTTATCTCATGCGCCGGAAGGATGGCTCCGTCGATCCGTACTCACATGGAACGGTTGTTTATGCCGACGGTACAACCCGGCACCTGACCCTGAAGGACTATCGAATAGATGTCCTCGCGCGTTGGCGAAGTCCCGCGAGTGCTGCTGAGTATCCTATAAAATGGAAAGTGATTATTCCCGGTGAGCAAATCGAGTTAGAAATCGCTCCGCACTTCGCCGAACAAGAGCTGATCACGAATAGAAGCACGCGGGTTACTTACTGGGAGGGGGCTGTGCAAGTTAAAGGAACGCTCCGAAACAAAGCCATCGTCGGATCAGGCTATGTCGAAATGACCGGGTATGCAGGCAAGGTGAAGTTTTAAGATCGAGTTAACTCGGAATGAATGCCGAAGCCTTAGCTTCCAACGCTCCTGCTTGTTTGTTGATAAGTCTAGTTTCACCTAGGCGCCTTTACGGGCGTAAACGCGCGACACTCTACCGCCGTTGTCACTGCCTGCGAGAATTTTGCTCGCCGTCGGTCAGACACAGTTGCAACGAGCGTTTTTCCTGCCGTAGCGCAACCTTTCCCTTCCCGCGCAAGCCAACCAACGGCCATGCATACCAGCTGTTTCGGCGCGCCCACTCCGCGTTCTACCGCGCTTAAGCTTGATTCACCGCGACTATGCAAAAAGTTCCATACCTTTCCTGCAGTGGCACCGATCTCTTCCGCTCTCCACGTCTCCATTGTCCTTCCTCCTGGTCACTGTTTGAGAGTGCGACTCATCATGAATGGATCGTTTCAATCTTTCATTTATGAAAAGTTTGTCAAGTTCATTGGCTGGCGTACAGCGCCGATGTGCGCGGAAAAGGCAGCCGTGCTTGACGCCCTCGAAAGATCCCATGTAATCTGCCGGACACAAGCATGAATGCTAGAGTTTTCTGAGTTATGGATTCACCCGGCGGGCCTGTTCGCCGATACTGGGGAAAGGAAAAATTGCTCATGAGTAAAGAAAAAGTGAAGTCACTGCCGGTATCCACCGGGGCCGAGGCGTTCCTGGCGCACGTGCGCGCGCTTGGGGCGGTCCGCTATCTCTTCGCCAACACCGGAACTGATCATGGCCCGATCATAGAAGCTTTGGCAAAAACCGCGACCGAAGATCCTAACGATCTTCAGCCCATTGTCGTCCCGCACGAGTTGGCGGCGGTCTCCATGGCGCATGGTTATTACAACGTCACTCAGAAGCCGCAAATGGTTTTGGTGCATACGTTGCCCGGCACCGCCAATGCGCTAGGCGGGATCATCAATGCTCAGTCGGCAAATGTTCCGGTATTGCTGGTGGCGGGCAGAACACCGATCACCGAAGGAGAGCTGCGCGGTGGCAAGAGCCAGAACATTCATTGGCGGCAGGAGTCGCGCGATCAAGGAAACATAGTGCGCGAGTTCGTCAAATGGGATTACGAGTTGAGAACCAATCAGAACCTCGCCGCCGTGGTATCGCGCGCTTTTAAGATTGCGATGAGCGAGCCGCGCGGTCCGGTCTATTTAACCTTGCCCCGGGAATGGCTGTGCGAAGCGTTGGAGTCGACAGAGTTGTCATCGGATTCTTTGGTGCCCTCCACCAAAATGCAGGCTGATGAAGCCGCGTTGGAGCAGGCCGCCGAACTTCTCATAGACGCGGAACGTCCGCTGATCGTGACAAAGTATCTTGGGCGCAATCCCGAAGCGGTGCCGCGACTCGTAGAGCTTGCTGAACTACTCGCCATTCCGGTGGTGCAACAAATGAGTTACCTCAATTTTCCCACCGATCATCCGCTCTACCTCGGAGTGCAAACGATTCAGCATTCCAAAGAAGCCGATGTGCTTTTTTTCATCGATACCGATGTGCCATGGGAACCGCCAAGCCGGCGTTTTATCCGATCCGATGCGAAAATCATCCATCTTGAGCGCGATCCGCTGTTCACCGGCATTCCGGGCTGGGGCTTCCCTGCCGACTTGCCGATAACCGGCTGCTCGGAAATATCGTTGCCGGCGCTGACCTCGATCGTTAGATCGAAGCTGCAAAAGATCAAGACGAAGCAGAATCACTTCGAAGATCGCCGCAAGAGGATAGAAGCCGAGCATCATGCGATGTGGCGTCAAGTCGAAGGCAGCATCGACGCAGTTAAAAATGAACAGGCGATCAATCCGTTATGGGTGTCAAAGTGTATCGGTGACGTAATCGACGAAAAGACGATCATCGTCAACGAAACCGTGACGTCGAAACTTGCCGATGTAATTCATTTGAACCGGCCAGGTTCTCAATTCGGCACGCCACTAGCGGGCCATCTCGGTTGGGGTCTGGGCGCGGCGATCGGTGTAAAGTTGGGAGCTCCTGAAGCTACCGTCATTGCAGCAGAAGGAGATGGCTCTTATATGTTCTGCGCGCCAACTGCATGTCATTTCACGGCGCAGAAATATCGCATTCCATTTCTAACGGTGGTCTACAACAACCAAGCTTGGAATGCGAGCCTCAACGCCGCGCGCGGACTCTTTCCTGACGGTATCGCCCAAAAAACCGGCAACTTTCCAGGAACCGATTTGAGTCCGTCGCCAAAGTTCGAATTAACGGCGCAAGCTTGCGGCGCATACGCCGAGCGTGTCGAAGAACCGGAAGCGCTCCCGGGCGCGCTAAAGCGCGCGTTGAAAGTCGTAAGGGAAGAAAAGCGCCAGGCGATGCTCAACGTTATTTGCAAAGATCCTTTGAGATAAATCCCACTAACAAAGATCCTTTCGATACCCCACGGCTGTGTCTCATTTCCGAGACAATTGAACGGTAACCGCTGAGTAGCACTCGTCTTACTATCCCTAACACCAGGTAAATTAACAACCTGACTGTGCCAATCTTGCTCACCGTCAGTGCGGCCGAGAGCAAATAGCAATGTCATATCAAGGTAGTCGATGGGGCCGTCCATGCGGCTGCCTTGTAGGTTATTCAGTACAGGCAGCGTCCGGTTCCTGATCTGATTGGCGGTGGAAATAGCCTTAAATATTGATAGCTTAAGCGACTTTTTTTGCCAACCGGCACGGCTCTTGCCTTATGCTTCGTTCAAGATGAGCGACAAAATCCAATCACGAAATGATTGCCATGGAATCGATCACAGAAATGGAGGGAAGAGATATGCCTTCGTCTGAAGAACTCAACGACGCGTATTCTTGTCGAAACTCAGCCTTCATTGGGGATGGTTTTTTTACTGGCTTCCTCACTGATTCACGGTGGGAGTGTTTTGCCGGGATCGCTGGTAGGTGTAAAGCCGCAATCGGCCGAAGCGGCGACCCTAGAGGATGCAGCTGTGCCTGCTAAAAATAGGCGGGTTCAAGGAAAAGCGATGCGTCAGGCAAATAGTCGTGAGACTTCGAAGAAAAAAGTAATACGGGGCCAAGCGTCATGGTATGGACCCGGATTTCACGGTAAGAAGACCGCCAGCGGAGAAATTTTTGATCAGGGTAGGCTAACGGCAGCACATAAGACACTTCCCCTAGGCACGAAAGCAAAAGTCACAAATCTGGAGAATGGCAACAGTGTGGAAGTAGAGATAAATGATCGCGGACCTTATGTCGGCGATCGGGTCATTGATCTCTCCCGTGCGGCGGCTAACGCTTTGGGCTTTGTCGAGTCAGGTTTAACACTGGTTCGGATTGAACCGTTGTATCAGGAAGCTGGCACGGAAGAGGCGGGCTGATATCCAACGTTGTTTGTTCGAGAAGTGTCGTGGTGTGCTGTTGAGGAAACCCAAGGGAAAAGGAGAACATTATGCTTAGCTGGAGTATCACATTTCTAGTCATCGGTCTGATCGCTGGCCTTCTAGGTCTTTCGGGCATTGCGGGCGCGGCAACTCAGATAGCCTGGGTTCTGTTCGTCATATTCTTGGTTCTGTTTTTAGTAAGCTTAGTCATGGGCAGGCGTTCGCCGCCAGTCTGACTTTCAAATACATGAGTGACTTGTTAAGCAGGAGTTCCGGCGGCTACTGGTTTAGCCGCCGGACCCGCTTCAGCCCCTGAGCTGCGGCACAGCTCGTTAATCGTTTCGTATGTCCGCTGCTGGTTAACCGACACTGCCTCTTCGATCTACATTTCTTCCTACTTGTCACAGAGGTAAGATGAAACTCCGTCCGATCTCCACGTAAAGTAAAGTCGGCTCGCGCCGTGTTCTCAGTTGAGGTCGATGACGGCTTTTACCACCTGGTAACTCGCCATCGCTTGAAGCGCGTCGTTTACGTGTTCGAGATCGTAGCGCGCCGTAATCATCGCCTCGAACGGAAATCGATCCTTGCGCGTCGCCAAAAAATCGATGGCTTGCAACCAGTGACGCGGTTCCGCGGATCTGACGGTCACCAGCGTCATTTCTTGCGGCAGGCGCTCTACCGCAATATTGGCTTTGCCGCCGGCGCCGATATTCAAGTAGCGGCCGCCGCCCCGAAGCAACGTGAGTCCCTCGGGCACCGCCATATTGTTGGCGACCTGGATCACCACATCACCGCCACGGCCGTCGGTATGATCTTGCACCCATTGGCGGCGGTCTTTGGCATCGGTGACCTCTTCCAAATTCAATACCGCATCGGCGCCCATCCGACGGGTGACTTCCAGACGAGCCGCGGGCGCGCCGATGACCAATACTTTTTTGGCGCCATGATCTTTGGCAACGGCGGTAGCAAAATTGCCTAACGGTCCACTGCCTTGAATCACCACCGTCTCGTTGCTCTTAATTGCGCCCAACCGGTCAAAGCCGTGCATCACGGTGCGATACGCACAGGCGGAAGCCGCCGCCGAAGCCGATGAGACCTCTTCAGGCACTTTGATAATCAGACAAGGAGGCGGCACATACATATATTCGGCGCAGCTACCCAGCAGATAGGGATACTGATCGCTGCGGTTATGCCCCCATGAGGCGCGCCCTGGACAGATGCAAGGCTGCAACGCGACGCTGCAGTAGTAGCAGCTCCCGCAAGCGACATAGCTCCAGACGATGCGATCGCCGCGCTTCACCGGTTGACCTAAGATATCGGTTCGTTCTCCGTTGATTTCTTCGATGTAACCGCAGGGTTCATGGCCGGTGATGATGGGCAAGCTGTCCCCGTCTCCCAGCGGTCCATGCCAGCGGTGTACGTCCGTGCCGCACAAAGTAGAGGCGGCGATTTTGACCAGCAGCGCTCCGGGTTCAAGGTCAGGAATGGGCACTCGCTCAATCGTCAGTGGTTGATTATGCGCGGTGATAACGGCAGCGCGACAGTCGTTCATGAATGTTAAACCTCCGGCTTTATGGCGACAGGTGATTGATCACAGAAGAAAGTCCCTGCGATACACCTCTGGAATTCGCCGGTATTTAGCGCCGATTCAGAATAGCTTCGCCGTGTCACTCACAGAACTTCAGGGGTCTCGCTTCAGTAACTCTTTCATCTTATAGCGGGAGCTTGTAGAACCTTTCGGCGTTCTTGTACAGCATTGCGGCTTTGTCTTCCGCAGTGATTTCGTCACTCTCCATCAGCTCGCCAAGATCATGCTTGCAGCTTTCGTTGGTGACCTCATGGGGAAAATCAGACGAGTAGAGGAATGGCGAATTGCCGACGATCTTGATGGCAAAAGGAAGAGTCAGTTCCTCGGTTTCGATGCCGAGAAAAAAGCGCCCTTCCTGAATTTGTTTGTTAATGTATTTGCCAGGATCGTCTTCTTCTCGTATGCCGAATTCCGACGGGGGAATATACTGAAAATGGGTCTCGTGCGATGCATGGAGGCGTTCCAATAATAGCAGGAGCCAAGCCACCCCGCCTTCGAGAAAAGCGATGCGCACTCTCGGGAAGCGGTCGAAGATACCGTTGTAAATGATATTGGCGCAGTTGAAGGTCAATCCCCACGGATGACCCAACGCATGAACCGGCACATACATATTCATGTGATCCATGCCGAAACGATCGTGCGCGCCGCCATGGACGGCAAGACAGCAGCCGAGTCGGTCGGCCTCGGCATAAATCGGCCAGTACGCCTTGGCGCCTAACGGCTGCGGCAAACCATTGGAAGGCATCATGGCGCCCAACATTCCCAGTTCCGTGACCGCGCGGCGCAGCTCTTTGGCGGCTTCTTCCGGATCTTGCATGGGAATGATCGCCATGCCCTTAAACCGCGGATTGTATTTGACATAGGTTTCGCAAAGCCAATCGTTGTAAGCGCGCGCAGCGGCAACAGCATAATCCAGACTGACGATCTTGCCGTAAGCCAGAGCCGTGGTCGGGTAAAGCACCGTCCAGTCAATCCCTACGTCATCGAGGAAGTCGAGCCACCCTTTGGGACCAACATTGGGGCGCTGATCGCGCTGCGGCGGTGTTTCCACGGCCCGGCCGGTATGAAGATGATCCAGTGGCGGAAATACGATGCCCTTGCGGTTAGCGATTTCCCGATAGGGAGTCTCCATATGGGCGATAATTCCCGCATGGTCTTCGATAATGTGACCGTCGCCATCTATAATTCTGGTTGCCAGTGAGCTGCTCATGCGTCCTCCTATGGATATACTAATCAGCGCTGTCGTAAACAGTAACGCCCAACCGAAAGGGCTTTCCGAACAACGGGTCCGTTCCTTCGAAGCTTATATATAAACCGGAGTTAAGATAGGTATCAAGTTCGCGGGCGGATTGTCTTCATCTAATGGAGAGTTGCGCCGGTCCCGCTTCGTGCTTCTCGGTGACTCCCAATACGAAGTTCGTCATCGAATGCGCTGACTATGACAAGCCGTCCGCCAGATTGTCCAGCAACTCTGCTATATCGTCTAGGGAATTCGACCTGGGCGAACCAGCCAGGTGAGGGGTAATAATGACATTTCTAAATTTTATCAGCGGATCATTGGGATCTGCCGGCTCTTCATAAAAGCTATCCATTGCGAAACCGCCCAACCGGTCAGATTTGAGAGCATCCGATAGGGCGGCGCGGTCGATGAGATAAGGCTGTGACACATTGATGAGCAGTGCGCCCGGTTTGATGTTCTCAAGCTCGGCGCGACCGATGATGCCGCGAGTTTCCGCTCCGCGGGGGAGATGCAGGCTGATGCAGTCGGATGTTTCGAGAAGCTGTCCCAGCGACGAATAGCTCACCTGATAGCGCTGTTCTTCCGCCGCCACGAGACTGTGGCGCTGGTGATAGGTGATGCGCATGCCTAGCGCCGAGGCCCGTAGCGCGAGTTCCCGGCCGATTTCCCCGAATCCAATGATGCCCAATTGCCGACCATAAAGGGTTTTGAGTCCGGTGATTCGCGCCCAGTTGCCGTTGGGGGTTCGCGCGCGGTCATACTGAGTCGGTGTATAGCCCGCTGCTTTTATCTGCTCGATGCTGATTAAATTGGCGTTCTGATTGAGCTGGCGCGCCAAAGCGAGCATCAGTGCCAGCGCTTGCTCGGCGGTGGAAATATTAGCGCGGCGCCGGAGAGTTTTTACCTGAATACCGGCGCCGCCGCACGCGGCTTTATCGATGTTACGAGTAAGGGTGCCATATCTCTGGACCAGCCGCAGGCTGCCGCCCGCTGCGGCAATCTCTTGCGCGCCGAGCGGTAACGCTTCGACCACCAGCGCGCTCGCTCCAGGAATATTTGCCAGCAATTCGGCGCAGTCGCGCACAAGCCGGACATCTGCCGGATACAAGTGACGCACACGGGCGCGGACTTGCTCGCACCAACCGCGGAAATCCGGCAGATCATGGGCGCAGAAATGAGCGAAGGCCTCGAAAAGCTCGTCGGGTGCAGTTGGGTCGAGAACGAGCTGGATCACCCGCAGAAACGAATCGTCCTCGACCACGATCACGGGCTTGATGGAAGCGATCATGGTCTGATTCCTTATTTTCAATCGTCCCGAACAAATTCTCAGGTCAGCCGCGTTGCGGGTTTTACAGCACGAAGTGAGACTTCGATCTCGCGTTCTCCGGCGCTTTGCGATAAGAAATTGTCCTGAGAACGCGCAGCTGTCCTGTGAGCGGTGTAAGTAGCGTAAAGGGTTTCACATACAGCCCTAAAAGTATCGGAGGAATTATGGCAGAAGAAACGGCTGAGCAGAAGCTCGAGCGGCTCGAGGCGGAAAATCGGGCGCTGCGCCAACAGGTGGAGCGAAAGCCCGGTCAGTTGCGGCTGAAGGTCAGCGAAAAAGGCGGCCTATCGCTGTACGGGCTCGGCAGGTTTCCGGTGACCCTTTACAAGGAGCAGTGGGTCAGGCTCCTTGACCATGCCGAGGAGATCCGATCCTTTCTCAAAGACAATGACCGACAACTAAAAGCTAAACAATAGCCGATTAAATAAATCAGCTCGCAGCTTGAGAGACCCCGTCGAGCCTCACGCTCCATTTTTAATCAATCGTCCGCCAAAAGCCAGAGTTTATTGTGGGAGGGATAAGATGAGCACCAGTTCGATGCCGATCAACCTTTTTGATTTCGAAGCGATTGCCAAGGAGCGCCTGCCAAAAGGCGAATACGACTATATCGCCGGCGGTGCCACGGATGAGATCAGCGTTGAACGAAATCGCCGCGCCTTCGGATCTTGGGCGCTGCGCCCGCGGGTGTTGCGCAATGTGAGCGCGCTTGACCTTTCGACTACCGTGCTCGGAACCAAGGTGAGCCTGCCGGTGCTGATCGCGCCGTGCGGCGGTCATAAAAAGGCTCATCCGGAGGGCGAATTCGCGACCTATCGGGCCGCGGCGGCCCGGGGCACGATCATGGTGGTCAGCGCCAATTCAAACTCATCCTTTGAAGAATTGGCCAAAGCGGCCTCCGGCCATCTGTGGCTGCAGCTCTATCCATTTCGTGATCGGAGCCTGACCAAAAGCTGGCTCGATCGCGCTAAAGAAGCGGGCTATGAAGCAATCTGTGTCACTTTGGATTCTCAGTGGCCGCCCAAGCGGGAGCGAAATATTCGCAACAACTATCGGCGAACCCGGGGCGTTAACTATCCGGCACAATCTTTAGCGCCGGGCAGTGCGCCGCGGCCTGCCGGCGCCGAAGGAGGATCGGATCCGGCCGCCACTTGGAAAGACTTGGAATGGATCAAATCGCAAACCAACCTGCCGGTTGTTGCCAAAGGCATCATGACAGGCGAGGACGTCGAGTTGTGCGCGGAAATAGGAATCGACGGGGTGATCGTGTCTAATCACGGCGGCCGGCATCTGGACAATACTCTGGCACCGGTGGAAGTCGTCTCTGAAGCTGTTGTCGCCGCGAAGGGAAAGCTAGAAATTTCTCTCGACGGCGGCATCAGGCGAGGCGCCGATGTGGTGAAAGCCCTGGCCTTAGGAGCGAAGGCGGTGTTCATTGGCCGTCCGCTATTTTGGGGTCTCGCGGTCGATGGCGAGCAGGGAGTCGTGCGAGTGTTGGATATACTTCGGGAAGAGATGGAAATTACCATGGCGAAATGCGGCCGGCCGACCATCGCGAGCATCGATTCGAGCGTGATGGTCAAGACACCGCGGCTGTAACGCCGATTGATGAACGCCGCGGGTGCAGAGAAACGGAAATACCATTAAACGAAGCCGATCTTTCGAAGGTGTACTAATCACCTGTGAACTCTTTGCCGTCGATTCGTCTAACTTCTGGAACCATGCTCCAGCGCGCGAATTTTTCACGAGGTGAGACGCAGCAGGTTTGAATTCTTATTGTTAGCCGTCATGTTGATTTCTAGCGCGACCTCTTATCGGCCCGCTCGTAAGCTAAACACCCGCCGGCATGCGCATCGATCAAGTAGATGACGGCTCAACATTTACAATTTCAGGAAACTTAGCGATCATTGCTTCACTGGGCATCGCTTTTGGGCGTAACCCGAGTTCCTGGGACAGCATGATGGCATTAGCGGCGGCGTTGGCGCGGGCATGATTATTGAAAAATGCAAACCCCTTTTTTATCCCCGGCGCACTTGTCGCGCTTATCGATCCGTTCGGCGATCTTTTTGATTTCCTGGCGGGAATATAAATAGTCGTATCGCTCCCATGACTCCTTGGGCCTCCACCAGGCCTTGGCGTTGCGACCATGAGCGCGGAAGTAAAAGATTTCGCCAATCGTCTCGATGCCCTGGCGTATGGAGGATGAAAATTTAGGCTCGTCGATGAGGACGCTGCTGGCTCTATTGCCTTCCAACAAGATTTTTGTCTGGGCGCTTTGCTCAGTCCAAGTATTGTGCCGAAGCTCGACCACTTTCGGATAATCGTAGAATAGTTGTAGCGTTCTCTCGACTCGCTCCATGTTCTCGGGCGTGCAGTGAAAGCTCGCGGGATATTGCAGCAGAAGCGCACCGAGCTTACCCGCCTCGGCGATGGGTTCAAGACCGGTGCGGAATTGATCGACATCGTCCTGCGTCGGAGGCTGCCATTTTTCATCCGACTTATTTCGTCCAATCTTTACCGGATGCGTAAACTTCTGCCACAGCTTTACGGCAAAGCTGAAGTCGGATGAAGTCTTTTTCACCCATGCTGTAGTAGTGCTGGTCGAGGGAGGCCGGTAAAACGTCGAATTGATCTCCACTGTATTAAATATCTGCGAATAGTAATCGGAGTTCATCGAAGCGTTTGGGTTTTGGCTCCGGATAAAACGCACCGAGCCAGCCCTTGGGCGGTGGTCCAGGGTATGAATAACCTGAGGTTCCGATTAGAAAAGGCTGATTCACGACTCTGACGGTCTCTTTGAACGGAAGACGCCCCTTTGTCTCTTTTTCAATACTGACGGCTCTGGATATGGATTCAATAGGGGAGCAGGAAAGTAATAGGCAAAACTTTAAAGTGACGCGAGCGTCTGACGTTTTCCTGTCGTAACCTACCAGGGAAGAGCGACTGTTTGGCCAGAAGTGACAAGACCAGTGTTGATAACGCGAAGGTTCTACCCGCCCCAAACAGCGCTGGATGTGCAAATCACATCATGCCGCGTATACCCCGCGTCGGTTTGAAATTTCGCCAGCAAGGTTTCGAGCTCCGACATATCAACAGGCTTTACCAGATAGGCGTTGAAGCCGGCCTGCCAGGCGCGCTCCTTATCGTGTTCCTGTCCGTAGCCTGAAATTCCGATCAGATACACGCGATTGAGTTCCGGCTCTTGCCGCACTTGCCGGGCAACTTTGTAACCGTCAAATTCCGGCAGGCCGATATCGCAGAGTATGACATCAGGCTGGAACCGTCGTGCGGCTTGAATACCTTCGCGCCCGGTGTGCGCCGCTTGCACAGTATGGCCTTGATGGGTCAGGTACAGGTTCATTGTTCTTGATGCCGCTCTGTTGTCTTCGATCACCAGGATGCGGCAGGCGCTCGCGTGAACAGGGGCGGAGCTCAGCCGTCTTGCTGTAGGCGCGGCTTGATCTCGGAGCGGCAGCCGGATGGTGATCTGGAATCCGTGCCCCGGCCCGCGCTTGCAGCGCGTACCTGGCCGCCGTGCAGCTCGATCAAACCCTTGACCAGCGGCAATCCCAGTCCAAGTCCTCCGGGTCGCCGATCGATACCGTGATCGCCCTGAATGAATGGCTCAAAAACGCGCGCCAGGAGTTTTGGTTCCATGCCGATGCCCGTGTCACGCACCGTGAGGATAACCTGTTTGGCGGCAGCTTCCTCCTCAAGCGCAACGGTTATGGTTCCGCCGGCGCCGGTGAATTTGTCCGCGTTATGCAGGATATTGCTGATGGTTTGCGCCAACCTGGTCCGATCTCCCATCACCCACAGTGGCCGGTCAGGTATATCCATCTTGAGATGCAGCTCGTTGGTTTCGAGCTTGGAGCGATAATCCTGCATGGTTTGCCGGACAAGCGAGGAAAAATCACAGAAAGTTTGGTTGAGTTTCATTTGGCCGCGAGAGATTCGTGATACGTCAAGTAAATCATCAAGCAGCCGGGTCATATGTTCCACCTGACGGTCCACAATATCGCGGAGCTCGGCCAATTCCGGCGATGACGGCTCTTGCCCGCGCAGTAACTGTGCGCTCATGCTTATGACTCCAAGCGGGTTACGTAGCTCATGCCCCAGCATCGCCAAGTACTCATCCTTACGTCGATCGACGTCACGCAAAGATTCCTCGGCTTCCTGCACTCTTCGGTAAGCCAAGCTGTTCTGGATCGCTGTGGCAGCAGCCTCCGAGATCGCCACCAGGGTGCGTTTGTCCAGATCCGTAAATCCGCCGGCGCTGTTTTTGTTATGGATCTCGAAGAAGCCGATGAGCTCGCGCTGAAAATTCAGGATCGGTATCGATAGGGCATTGCGGACTTCAAAACGAGCGTAGAACTCTTGCGCGGTCCTTGGGTCCGCATTGGCCTCATTGGTCAGGTAAGGCAGTTTCTCCGTTGATGATGTGCCCCGGCAATCCTTCTGCTGGGCGCCAGCAATAATCGAATGGGACCGGTTTGCCTTTGTGTAAATACTTGCGGCAAACCATTCCCTCCGGGGTATAAAGGCCGGAAACGCCGCTCTCGCCGTCAACAATCCGGATCGCCTCGCCAACTAAAACATCGAGCAGCGTATCGACATCGAGCGTGGAGTTAAGTCGTTCGCTAATATGAAGTAGCCTGAGCACTGTCTCTTCGGCCAGTTTGCGCTGCGTGATATCCATAGTGGCGCCGAGCATACGGAACGGTTCGCCGCCGTTTCGCAATATCATCGCGTTGGTAAACAGCCATATGATCTGCCCATCCGGTCGAATTCGCGCGGAACTCGAGCTCATAGGGGGCATCGTGCTCCAGAGCGCGTTGAAGGCTGTGCAAAACCAGATCACGGTCCTCGGGGTGGAGCAGCGTGGCAAACGCTTCGATGGTGGTAACGAACTCATCCGGTCTCACGCCGTGAATCGCATAGAGAGATTCGGTCCACACCACTCGGTTGGCCAAAATGTCCCAATCCCAGACACCGACTTTGCCGGTTCGCATCGCGAGCCGCAGGCGCGCCTCGCTTTCACGCAGAGATTCCTCAACTCGTTTACGTTCGGTAATGTCGACGCAGGAGCCAACATAACCGATGAACTCGCCATTGTCGGTCACTCGCGGCGCACCACGATTCAAGACCCAGCGGTACTCACCGTCGGAGCGTCGCAGCCGGTATTCCATTTCGAGGCGCTCGCGGCGATGAAAGGATGTCCGATACGTTTCAAGACACCGCGGGCGATCTTCAGGGTAAATGCTCTCCATCCAGCCCGCGCCCAGCTCTTGTTCAAGTGTGCGACCAGTGAAATGGAGCCAGGGCTTATTGATATATGTGCATTGTTGATCGACATCCGATAACCAGAGTAGCACGGGCGCTGTATCGGCCATGCTGCGAAAACGCTCCTCGCTGTCCCGGAGCGCTGAATCTTTAGCCCGCAACCGGTCCGCAGCCGAGGAGAACGCAGCCCGAACATCGTCGACCTCCGCAACTTCGGTGGCTCCATGAGCATTCACGCGCTCGCCGGTGGCCAAAGCCTGAGCGGAGTGCGCCAGCTCAGAAATAGGCCGAGCGATCCGTCTGCCGAAGACGCCAGCAAGCGTGATCGCTAAGATCGCAGTTGCCGCGACTCCGGCAACCATCAGCAGCACCGATTGACGCAGCGCGGCTTCAACGCCTTCCTTGGGAACGCCTGAAGCCAAGGTCCACCCTGCGAGCTTCGAGCGGCTATGCGCCGTATAGAACCATTGTCCCTCTAATCCTTGAGTTATCGATGAGCCTTCAGGCGCCTTGCGCGCTTCGACCGTCAGCCCCTCTGCGGGAAGTTGACCGACCCATCGTTCAGAATTCAGTGTGCGCGCGATGATGATGCCGTTTTGGTCCAGTAAAGTCAGTGTTGCATCGGTGGCAACTGGGTAGTTAGACAAAAAATGTAACCAGCTCGACGGATCAATGACGGCCATCAATGTATAGGGGCGCCCGTTGCCTGTTTTGGCTGGAACTACAATTGTTGTCATGTAGTTTCCACCTACGCGTACCTGCGAAATTGGCGCTACAAATGGACGCCCTGATTTTACCACTGACGCAAGTGTGCTTTTGTCTATCAACGTTTTCCGGCAGCGGCTTGCCGAAGGGATATCGAAGATTGATCACCTGCCTACCCGAGACCGGATCACTCAAGATAATATTTGCCCAAGTACTCTGCGTCGAGCGAGCGCGCATGATCTGTTCGTGGAAGCTAAGTAGATCATTGGATTGGAGATGTGGTGATTCGGCCAGCATCTGGAGCGAACGAATGTTGCCATCGATCTCTCGATCCAGCGCGATGGTCATTCCTCGCACGCGGTCGACAAAGCGCTGCTCGAGAGCTTGACGTTGTTCACGCCAAAAGACCGCGGTCATCGCGGCGGAAAAAGCCAGGATTGGAAGGAGGGTGCCGAGTACAAGAAAGAGTAGGTGCGAACGAATCTTCATAATGCCCGGCGCTTGCTGATCATTCGCTTAGCTGCGCTCGCAATCTGTAACATTATCCACCGCTGGACGAACAGCGGCAGTGGATAAGGGACAAGCATGACGGCGCGTTTGACTCGGGCTGATCGTTCTTGGTCTCGGTGATAACCTTCCGTGCCATAATTAGCCCTAATCCGATAAAACTGGCGACTGTCTTACAGAAGCTGGATCCTGGGCACTGAACGTACGTTTCTTGGGCGGCGGTGATCACCCGGTCACTGCCATTAGTTGAGCGGTGACTGTCTATCGGATCCGGGTTAGCTCTCTGTTTTCGGGCTGTTTGAAAGCAAGCTGAATCAGCCGCGCGACATCGTATTGTAAATCCAGTTTCCAGAAGTTGTAAATAACCTGGCGCTCATTCCCAGCTGGCAATTTCCCCGAAAATACCTCATCCTTTTTCTACCTAAAATGAGAGGAAAAAGGGTCGACGTTAGAGAGAGCCTCCGATCGTCATTTAAAGACGGGATCTTTGCCGCCTTCATGGCCGGGATCACCGAACATTACGCAACCCCTCTGGCGCTTTTCTTAGGCGCCACGGTTCAACAGGTGGGTTTGATCAGCGCGCTGCCCCATCTGCTCGCATCCGTCTCGCAGTTCCTTGCAGTCCGCGTAATTCATTGGATTGGCGGCAGGCTTAAATTGCTGGTGCGTTTAGTCTTATGTCAAGCTTCGTTGATTCTTTGCATCGCCATTCTGCCCTGGCTCGACACCGCGCAACGGGTGGAGTTATTGACCGCTCTACTGATCCTGATCGCGGTATGCGGCGGCTTGGCCGGGCCGGCGTGGGGTAGCTTAATCACCGATTACATTCCCTCGAGTAAAAGAGGCCGATACTTTGGCTGGCGCAATCGGACGGTTGGTGCAGTGACCTTAGCCAGCATCATCATATCGGGCTTGGTCCTATATTCATTCGGTGAAATATCTTACAGCGCCGGGTTTTGTCTCTTATTCGGTTCGGCAGCACTGGCCCGCTTCGCGTCAGGTTATTTCATCAGCCGCATGGATGAGCCGCCGCATAGAAGCGATCCCGCAAGCGATTTTACGTTCTTGATGTTCATCGCTCGATTCAGGCAAAGCAACTTTTTGAGATTCGTGGTCTTCAGCGCCTGCCTGACGTTTGCGACTTACTTATCGGCGCCGTTTTTCGCCGTCTTCATGCTGCGCGACCTGCAATTTAGTTACTTGACCTATATGGGTCTCCAGGTCTGTTCCTCATTTGCTTCGCTCGTGGCGCTGCCGCTCTGGGGAAGACATGCGGACCTCGTCGGCAACGTCCGTGTGCTGCGGCTGAGTTCGTTTCCTCGCCGCGCTCATTCCCGCCTTTTGGCTCATTTCCCACGACCCTGCGTACCTGATGCTGGTTCAAATCTGGGGCGGGTTTGCCTGGAGCGGGGTTACACTAAGCGCCGCCAACTTTATCTACGACGCCGTGACGCCACAAAAACGCGTCCGTTGCATTGCGTACTTCAACGTTATCAATGGCGCCGCGCTTTTTCTTGGCTCCGCTCTCGGCGGTTTTCTCGGCTCCCAGCTGCCGCCACTGCTAGGTTACGGCTTGCTCAGCCTTTTTGCTGTTTCGTGCTTCTGCAGGCTAGGTTTTTACCTGCTGCTCGCGCGTTCCTTTCGCGAGGTTAGACCGACGCAGAAGGCATCCACCAGGGAACTTCTCTTCAGTGTCGTCGGCATCCGTCCACTGATTGGCCGCTCACAGGAATAAGCTTAGTCAACGGCCGGCCAGATGCTTAGCAGTGTGCTGAAGAACTCTGATTCCAGGCTGCTCAAAAAGACTCAGAAGCAAGGCGCGCGAAGTTCGACGAGCTGAGGCGTACGCTTCAGTACGTTGAAGCGAGTCGGGCGAGCGCAACAAAGCATATGAGGCTTTTTCAGCAGCCTGTAGGCGCTACGGTTTGATGTCTTGCAGGAACCACTCCGAGGGGATCTCATGACCTAAGCCTTGCTCCTTTGCCGCCTTGAATGCGCAGTAGCCCATGGCGGCAAATTGAACCCCGGTGCCGACGTTATTTAAAAAGAATGTGATCTGCTGGTCGTTGTTTCTGCCAATGACTTTCCCTGCGACGATGTCGCAAATTTCCGGGTAGCGCGACCAATCGCGCGGCTTTTCGCGGCGCACACCTGGCATATCCTCGACGATGCCGGGCGGTTGGTAATGATAAATGCCGCCGAATTGTGTATGGATGGCCACCACGTCGCATTTTTCCAAAGCGCCAATGTCTGTCTCGAATTCACGAATTGAGTTGTAGTGCATGCCGGGGGCGAGCCATTCGACTTTCACCACCGGTCGGGAGGAATTGGTCGCGCTGCATAGGATGTCGCAGCCTTTCACGGCTTCTTCAGGGCTGTTAACCGGTTCGCCGGCAATGCCGGTTTCTTTGGACATTTGTTCAGTGAACGTTCTGCAGTGTTCGGGGTTGGGGCTAAAGACTTTTACTTTTTCAATCGGCAGTATGGCGGTCATATAACGGTAATGCGCGCGCGCCTGCCCGCCCGATCCGATTAATCCGAGTGTTTTAGAATCTTTGCGCGCCATGAATTTCATCGCCAGTGCGCTGGTGACGCCGACACGGGTCTGCTGAATAAAGCCGTCCGGCATGATCGCTAAAAGCTCGCCCGTTTGCGCGCTGAAGAGTTGCACCAGTCCGAGAAACAAACCTTTGCCGGCGAGTGGAATCTTTTCCAACCGAACAGTGTTGTTGATCGTTTGCTCCTGGACGATATCCGAGGTAACCCGCAAAGCCAGAACGCCATACTTGCCAACGCCGCCGTCCACCGATTTAAAACTGTAAGTCGAATTGGGCAGCGAGTGGGGCAAATATGAGTGGCAAGTGGGGCGGTTGACGGCGCGGCTGGCAGCCTGTTCACGATAAGATTCTTCCATCACGGCAAGGCTTTCCTTAATCGTCAACGCTTTCTGAATGTCATCATTGCTGAGAATCAGGGTCACGCTTTTCCTCCGCGTCGTTATTTTTAACGTTATGACTTATCCGATCCAATTTGGGTTGTCCAATCACAGTCTTTCTGATGCTGACTTCGCTGCCAGTGGATTGGGTTTGATCCTGTGAAACCACATACGTTATCGTACTGCCATGTCGTTTCGGATTTCTGTTCAGGTAAAAACGCAAGCTCGGAAAGAAAACATCGTAAAAATCTCCCAGCAGGAGTATCAAGTCTCGGTACATGCCGCGCCTGTGGCAGGAAAGGCCAACCGAGAGGTTGTCGAACTGCTGGCGAAATATTTCTCCGTTCCTAAATCATCCTTGAGAGTTCTTCGCGGTCAATCTTCCCGAAAAAAGCTGGTCGAGATCGACTAACCCACGGTGAGTTTGCGCTCCGCGGAAAATCAGCTTATTGGAAGCATTAAACTTTTAAAGGACGAAAAGTGTCGAAAGCCGAAACTGCGCAAGTATTGAGCAATCCGTTAAGTCATTGGGGCCGATTGGCGGCTAACTCGAGCGCTCATCTAACCGAACATCTCTTCAACGGAGTTATTGCCGTCATCCTGCCGCTGATCACTGCGTCTCTGGGGCTAACCCTTGCCCAAGCCGGCATGTTGGCTTCAGCCCGCACCTTGATGGCTGGAGTGGCTAGCTTTCCGTCGGGCTTTTTGGCCGATCTAGCGAGGCGGCGCAATCTCCTGCTGGGAATTTGCATTGGCATGATCGGACTGGCGACTTTCGGCTTGAGCGCGGTGTCGAGTTTTCCCTTGTTGATGATCTTCATGGCGCTCAGTGGCTTGGGCGGGGGCGGTTTTCATCCGCAATCGATAGCGATACTTTCCGCCCGCTATCGTGACAAGCGGGCCTTCGCGCTCGGCGTGCACGACAGCAGCGCGAATTTGGGAGAGGTTATCGGCCCGCTTAGCATAGGGCTGCTGCTCAATATTTTTGACTGGCGCAGCACACTGCAGATTTGGGCGATTCCAGGCCTGGCGGTTGGGTTGCTGTATGCGTTCTTCGGTGGCGAAGGGGATGTCACAGTGGCGCGCGGCCGCGACTACCGTCGGGCGTTGTGGGAAGATGTGGTCAAGAACAAGACCGTATTCGCCCTCGTAGCTGTCTCGACTCTCCGCGCCATGGGCCAAACCGCTCTGGCGGTGTTTTTGCCGCTGTATTTGTTGTTGCACTTAAAGCTCACGGCCGCAGCAGCCGGCGCCTATATGTCTATCCTATTTCTTTTCGCCGGTGCGGCGCCGGCATTGGTCGGTTGGCTTTCGGATCGTTTCGGCCATAAGCTTCTGATCGTTATTTTTTCGATGCTGAGCGTAGTCGCCATCACTGCAATTCCGTATCTCGCATCGGGGTTTGTCTTAGGGTGCGGTCTTGCGGCTCTCGGAGCGCTCCTCTGGGCTTTGCGACCGGTAATAGTATCGGCGGCAATGGAAGCCGCACCGCAGGATCTGACCGGCAGTATTATCGCTTTTATCTATGGCGCGAATATGGGGGTATCGTTTCTCGCGCCGATTCTCGCCGGGATCGTCGCCGATGCTTCATGGCCTGCCTGCGGCGTTGATTTTTATCGCATTCTTCCCATTTTCGGCTGCTGTCCTCACCCTGTTTCTGCTCAGGCCCGCGGCTGTCGTGTGATCCCTAAAGCGATTTACGAGAGATGACTCTCATTCTCAGTAATGACGAGATCGAGCAGCTGTTTACGCTTGAGGAATGCTTTGAAGTCTTGGAGCCGGCGCTACGCGATCTCGGTAATGGCAATGCCGTGAACATGCCGCGCCAAGATCTATTGGTGCCGGGGCCGCTAGACGGTAGTTACCATGGCCTGAAAACATCCTGCGCTTCCTTGCCGCAATCCGGTGTGACGACGATGCGGCTTACCTCCGATATTCTCACTTGGCCGGTTATTGGCGGTCGGCAGCGCCGCGTAAAGATTCCTTTGGCGATGGGCGGGAAGTATGTCGGTCTCGTGTTTGTCTTTAGCACGTCGACGGGAGAGCTTCTGGCCATCTTTCCCGACGGTTTTATCCAGGCGATTCGGGTCGGAGTTACCAACGCGCTTTCGGCGAAATACATGGCCCGGTCCGATTGCTCGGTCCTGGGGGTTTATGGCTCCGGCTGGCAAGCGCGTCCGGCAGTGCTCGCGATGTGCAAGGTTTTGCCGCTCCGCGAGATTAGGATTTATAGCCCAACGCCAGCCAACCGTGAGAATTTTGCGGCTGAGATGCGGCGCGTCATTGCTGCTGATATTATCGCCGTTTCGTCACCCGAAGATGCGGCTAAAGATGTTGATGTCGTGGCTCTCACGACCAATGCTCTGGACCCTTTCTTTCCCGCATCTTGGCTCCGCGCGGGAATGCATATCACCACGGTACGGCCCAGCGAGATGACGCTTGAAGCTCTGTTGGGTTGCGATCTTATCGCTGTTTCGACGCGCCAAGCTGCACAACTCTTCACCTTACCGGGGCAGGAGAGCGCGATTCCGGAATTTGGCAAGGGCGATTACGGTCGCGCAGAGCTAGAAAAAACCGCCGCAGACTGGCGTGATAAACCGGAGCTTTCAGAAATAATTGCCGGTAAAGTCAAAGGCCGGGATAAAGACTCCGACGTAACTTGCATGCTCAATCATCTGGGACTTGGGCTTCAGTTCTCGGCCGCAGCGGCGAGAGTGTACGAGCTTGCGCGAGAGAAGGGCTCGGGAAGAGAGTTGCCGACGGAGTGGTTTTCTCAAGATGAGCACTCCTGAACGTCCAGACTGATGAAAAAGGCCCATCTGCTTCGTTGCACTCGCCCGCCTCGCTGCAACGTACTTAGCCGTACGTCTTCGCTCGTCGATCTTCGCGCGCCTCGCAGCTGAACCTTTTTGATCAGTCTGGCGATGAGCACTAGAAGAGTGTAGAAACCTCCTCAAGAACGAAGCTCTTTTTACCGCGAAGGGTTTGTCGATTTTATAAAACATTTGTTAGTGCTCGCTAAGAAGCCGGCCCAGAGAGGTTAACCGGTCCTTTATTCCCGCCATTCGCAGCGCTTGCCACAGGCCTGCTTGATTACTCGTTATCACCGGCAAGCCCGTATCGGTTTCGAGCGGTTCGATGGCTTCAAAAGTCCGGAGATTGCCGCACGAGATCAGAATCCCATCGGCCTTCGGCGCTGAACGGACGACCTCTCGAGCCAGGCGGTAGGTTTCCTCGGGTGTCACTTTGCCCATGTCGATACTCTTCTTAAGGCCCATGCCGCGAATCGCCGCTACTTCGAAGCCCGACTTTTCCAAGACTTCGGCCAGTCGCGCATCGATGTCGGCCAGGTACGAGGTTGCAATTGCGGGGCGCCGAATTTTTACTGTCCGGAGCGCCTCGACCACGGCGGTGAGCGATGTGGTCGCTTGGATGCCGGTGACAGCATGGATGCGGCGGCTTAATTCATGATCGTGCCCAAAGCCGCGGAAGAACGCGATGGCGGTGCCGGCCTGTAAGATCACGTCGACTTCGGCGGAAGCCAACTCCAAGGCTGCGCGTTCAACCTGCTTGGCGGTTTCGCTGAGGCCGTCCACGGTGACATCGTGAAGCAGTGTGCGCGTTTCGACGAGGCATACGCCATCGGGCATGGAGCGGCGCCATTCCTCAGCGCCGACGGTTTCCGGAGAAGGGGAGATGCGCCCGATCTTTGCGCGCCAGCCGTACATGATTTTCTACGGAACCAGGAGAATCTTGCCGGTGGATTTTCGTGACTCCAATTGCCGGTGCGCATCCGCCGCTTGGGAAAGCCGGTAGATTTCTCCAGTCGTAACTTTAAGCTTTCCTTCCGCAAGCCAGTTAAATAGATCGCCGGCGCGCCAAAGCACATCGGCATGGCTGGCGACGTTGTGTGTCAGGCTCGGGCGGGCTAACGTCAACGATCCCTTGGCGTTTAGAATCGAAGTATCGAAGGGCGGCACCGGGCCGCTGGCTTGACCGAAAATGATCAGACTTCCCAATGGGGCAAGGCAGTCCAGGCTCTTTTCAAATGTCGCCTGGCCAACTGAATCATACACGACATTAACGCCTTTGCCGTCGGTTAATTTTCTAATTTCGGCGGCGAAATCCTGTTCTGCGTAGTTGATCGTCCGATCGGCGCCCGCGGCTTGGGCGAGCTGCGCTTTGGCATCGGTCGAAACCGTCCCAAAGACCCGGGCGCCCCGCATCTTTGCCAGTTGCACTAACAACAACCCGGTGCCGCCGGCGGCGGCATGGATGAGAACAGTGTCCTCGGGTTTTAGCCGATAGGTGCTGTGCGTGAGGTAATGAGCCGTCATGCCTTGCAGCATGATCGCTGCCGCGTCTTCAAATGCAATCGACTGCGGAATTTTGTAAAGATGCCAGGCGGGCAGCGCGTGCAGCTCGGCATATGAGCCATACCCATTGGATATGCCGTAGGCGACACGATCACCGATTTTGACTTCGGTAACGTTCGCGCCTAAGTCGACGACGGTCCCGGCCGCCTCGGCGCCGGGAACATAGGGGAGCGCACGGCCATGATGACCGCCCCAGTGAAACCCTGAACGATAATAGATGTCGAGATAGTTGACGCCGGCGGCAGCGACTCTGACCAAAACCTCGCCGGCTTTCGGTTGTGGCGCCGGAACTTCCTCGTAGCGGAGCACGTCCGGGCCGCCAAGCTCATGTATGCGGACTGCTCTCATCAGTCATCGCAGGCTACTGAAAAAGCCTCATAGGCTTCGTTGCGCTCATTCTCCTCGCGTCAACGTACTGCCGCTGTACGTCTCCGCTCGTCGATCTTTCGCGCGCCTTGCCTCTAAGGCTTTTTGAGCAGCCTGTCATCATAATTTCGCAAACTGGTAGGCCTAATTGTCCAGCAGGGCGATGACCCGGGCCGGCGCCGATTCGGTTTTCCACTTTACCGGCAAAGCAACGACTTGAGCGGTGGGGCCGATCTGATCGAGATTGATCAGATTCTCGATCTGAAAAATCACTTTTGGAAGAATGGTCCGATGCACGCGCATGGCGCTCTGGAGAATTTGATCGGCGCTTTGATAATCAGTTCCCTTTTCTTCCTGCGCAAAATCAAAACCGACAACCGCCGGCTTCCTCGCAACAATCCATTGAGCTGCCTCCTTATTTAGATACGGCGAATCGCTCCACCATTGAGGGTCCGTCGTATCGTGGCCCTTAGGCCAGTCGGTCCTAAGAAAGAGCATGCCGCCCTGAGGAATCTCGATACCTTGTTGCTTGAGCTTCTCCTCGGCTTGGCTTAAGTCCTGGGGCGTAATAACTGCGCGGGCAACGCCCTTAGCGGTTAGATCCAGTATGATCGCCTGGCCGACCATCGGCTCGAGCGGAAGTTGCTCGATAGAAGGCTTGTCGCGAAAAAAATGATGCGGCGAGTCGATGTGGGTGCCAACGTGAACGGTCATCTGCACGACATTGGAAACAAACCCTTTGTCTTCCCATTTGATGATCGGTCTGAGCTTAAAATAGTTTTCATCGGGAGCAAACGGTGCTGAGTCGCACTCTTGTACGGTCATGCTGAGATCGACGATGCGCATGCTAGTTGATCCTTTCAAGCCAGGATTGTTGTCATCTTTCTCTGTTCACTGGATCAAAGTCAACGGCGCGCGGGCCGCAACAATTTAAGCCATGGCGCCAGCGCATCAACTTCTTCGATGGACAAGAGATTCTCGACAAACTTTTTGGCCCGTTTCTTTGGTATTTTCTCGCCGGCGCACTGGTGAAATTTCTCTTGAATTTCTTCTCGTGTCAGAGGTTTCTTCGGATGGCCTTTGGCCACGGTGGCGCGTTTTCGGTAAATTCTCCGGTTATTCAATTGAATCTCGATCTCAGCCTGGCAGCCGAGATTGCCCACCGACCGGAGCCTCGGATTTTGCACGAGCTCGACTCGCTTCATCACGGCGGTAATGTTTGGATTCAGAAGAGTCGCATCTTTATATTGCTCGAGACCGGCTCTGCGATAGACCAGAGCCGCAGCGGCGGAGAAGGATAGACTGAACTTTCCCTCAAGAGCAGTTCTCGGGCTAGCATAGACTAAGGGCAAAGCCGCATCAGGACCGAGGCTGACACGAATTCTTTTGACATCGGTCGATCGCAAATCGTATTCCTTGGCTAGATCGATGATTGCGTCGAGTGCCGGATGGAGTACACCGGCGCAGGGATAAATTTTAATGGCGATCCCCGGGTTAACAAGAAAATACGGCGAGCCGAACTTGATCAGTTTACGTTCGACCATGCCATGACACGCCGCAGCGAAGTAACCCATCGGGTCGTCAAATACATCCGTGGAAGCGCTAAAGCCGGTTTGAGCCAAAGTGGCGGCAACGACACCATTCTCGGCTGCATGCCCGGCATTCAACGATTTGGCCATCGTCCCACGATGAGCTCGCAGTCCGGAGGCCAGGCTTCCGGCGATACCCAGAGCCCAGCGCGTCCGGATAGAATCTAATTTAAGCAGGTGTGCGCAAGCGGCGGTTGCGCCGAAGGCGCCGATTGTCCCGGTGGGATGAAAGCCTTTAAGATAGTGATCGGGATGAATCGCATCGGCAAGCCGGCACGCTACTTCAACGCCGACAATATAGGCGGCCAACAATTCTAAACCCGTGGCGTTGATTTTTTCCGCCAAGGCAAGAGCAGCAGCTAGAACCGGTGTGGTTGGATGCGTCAGTTGACCGTAGGGCCGCGAACGCAAAGTGGCCAACTGGGCATCATCATAGTCGAGCACGTGTCCACGAATGCCGTTGGCGAGCGCGGCATACTGCGCATTAACCTTCATGGGCGATCCGATGACGGTTGCTTCCGGTCTGGAGAGGAAACCTCGCAAATAACCTTCGATGCGCTGGCTCGCGTCTTCCGCCGCCCCGGCAAGCATTGTCGCAAAGCCATCGAGCAGATGTTCTTTGGCCGCTTCTTTGACTGGTTTAGGAAGCTCTCTTGCGCTCAGGGTTGCGACAAACTGCGCCAGTTTGGCCGATGTCGATTCTGAACGCGGGCGCCTGAGCTTGATCGACACAGCGCTTGGTTGGATCCGATAAGCGGAATGGCTAGCGCCGGCGGCGGCTGGTTTTTTTTGCGGCAGGCTTGACTTCGGCTTTTGCTACAACATCGCTCTCGGCAGTGGAGGATTGGAGCTTGGGATAAACGTTGTCACGTAACCATTTCTCGTCCCACCACTCCAACGGCAGCACGGCGATGCCGTTTAAATAGACCCCGTAGTGCAGGTGATCGCCGACTGCCAAGCCGGTTTCACCGGTTTTGCCGATAATTTGCGCCTTTTTGATTTGCTCACCCGGTTTGACGTCGATGGAGCTCAGGTGTGAATAAAGCGTCGCAAGCCCCAAGCCGTGATCGAGAATCACGGTATTTCCGTAAATTCCTAAATCACCGATGAAACCGACGACACCGCTGTTGGCTGCTTCCACCGGATATCTCTTGGTGACCGACAGATCAAAGCCCAAGTGATAGGCGTGGTCGATGGTCTCGTTCTTATAAACGTACGTCCTGGCGTCGGCAAAGTTCGCTTCAACCTTGGAATTGGTTAGCTGGTTAAATGGGCCGCTCCAGAGTATCGAGCCTGCGGTTTTTTGGGTGACCGCTTTAATCTTTTCCTCGTTCTCTTTACGAATGTCGCGGTTCACCTTGATAAACAGTTCCTTGGCGCTGCCTTGCCGGGCGCCCACATCATTGATCAACGGCGCGACTTTACCGTTAATGAACTCTTCTGAGACCGGAATCGTGCTCTTCTTGTACTTAACGCCCTTGAGTGTATAGGCAAGCGCCATCTGTCGGGCATTGCCGGCCTTGTCGGTGGCCACAAGAGTTGCTTTCTCGGTCTCCGGTGTGTCGTAAGGGTGAGCGAAGAAAGCCAGATAGACGCTGGGATCTTTTGTTTGCCCCTTGTATCCGGGAAAAAAATGATGACCAATCTTTACGCCGCTGTTGACCGTGTCTGATGAGGGTTTATAAGCCACCAGTGCGGTGCCCCCAAAGTTGACATAGGCGTCATCGGCAATCAGCTCGATGGTCGGCGGCGTGATATCAATCGTTAGGTTTTTTTGCAGCACGGTTTCGTTGCCCCGAAAAAAACTCCATAACGACCGATCACGGGCGCTAACGCGCAAAATCGCCGGCCCTTCCTTGAGGCCGGTTAGCTTCGAGGATAGCGCGATAGTAATCTTTTTCTGCATCAACGGCTGATCGTATTCTTCCGCGGCCAGAGAATGCTCTTTGCCGCCGGCAGTGAGAGAAGCGCTGACAGATTTTAAACCGGTGCCTTGTTCGCTGATATCAATTTCAAGTTCGCCAAGCCCAAGGGTTTCCGCGTCAGGCGTGAGCTTGATCTGCGGCGATTTCCATTCAAAGCGCGGAATGAGAAAGTATCCACCCGCGATCAGACCTGCGACAAGTAAAACGATAAGAAAATTGCCGGGCAAGGCAGCGCGTCTGGGGGGCCGGCCGATTTCAAGAGCGCTCATTCAATAGACTTTTTTAAGCAGTTTGGAAAGAGTTGTTCGCAACAAAATAAACGGCTGGCGTGATCTTGTCAACGAAACTTTACGGGTTGAGACATAAAGTTGGTCGATGCGCCCCTTGATCGGATGGAGCCTTGCGCTTAAATGGTCAAGAACGGCTAGAGCATTCCTTTGTCGTTGAAACTGAAATATCGGTCTTGACCGATGACGACGTGATCGAGGACGCGCACGCCCATGACATCGCCGACTTCTTTTAACCGGCGCGTTATCTCGATGTCTTCAGGGCTTGGCGCCGGGTCGCCGCTCGGGTGATTGTGAACAAATATGACGGCAGCCGCTGATTCGCGGATTACCGGGTTGTAGACCTCGCGTGGATGAACCAGTGATGCCGTTAGAGAGCCTTCAGAGATTTTTACGTCGCGGATTTTCTTGTTCTTGTTGTTTAACAGAACGACGTAGAAAAGTTCCCGCTTCTCCCTTTCCAGATCGTGGCGAAAATGACGGAAAACATCTTCGGATGAGCCCAGCGATTGACCAGCCTCCCATCTCTGACTGCCGATGCGGCGTGCAAGCTCCAAGGAGGCTTTGATTTGGGCTATCTTTGCCGGACCGATTCCTTTGACTTTCCCTAACTCGCTGCCTGCTGCCTCGTCCATTCCCTTGAGACCGCCAAATCGGTCGAGCAGCAGCCGGGCGTGATCGATGGCGCTCTCACCGGTGCTGGCGTTGCCGTTTCGTAGGATGATCGCCAAGAGCTCGGTATCGCTCAAAGCCTGCGGTCCTCTGGCGAGAAGCTTTTCTCTGGGACGATCCTCCGCGGGCCAATCTTTGATGGTTTGGTAAGGAGCCATGACACCTCGCCGCTAGATGTTGTTTGACCGGCAACGCAGCTCTAGCACAGCGAGCGAGTGCTAGTCCAACACTCGTAACGCAAGCCCCTTCAAGTAATCTCCTTCAGGATGATGCAGGCTTACCGGGTGATCCATGGAATGGCCGAGCTTTCGAAGAATGGTGACCTTACGTCCGGCATCGACGGCGGCGCCGAAGACCACCTTCTGGAACAGCTCTGCGGTGAGATGCTGTGAACAGGAAAACGTCAGAAGGATGCCGGCAGGATCCAAGCGCTTGAGCGCGTGAAGGTTGAGAAATTTGTAAGCACCCGTGGCGGCGTTGATATCGCTACGCCGGGGCGCCAAAGAAGGAGGGTCGAGAACAATCAGATCGAAGTTTAAGTCCGATTCTTTCAAGTATGTAAATGCATCGCCTTTAAGAAGCTCTCCTTCGGCTCTATCAAATCCGTTCAAAACCAAATTGCGTTCAGCCAATTTCAGCGCTGGGCGCGAGGAATCAAGCGTGATAACGCTTTTTGCGCCGCCGTCAAAGCCGTACACCGAGAAAGCGCCGGTATAGGAGAAACAATTCAATATTCTCCGCCCCCGAGCGAGGGTTAGAAGAAAGGCCCGGTTGTCTCTCTGGTCGAGAAAAAAGCCCGTCTTCTGTCCTCCCTTGACATCAACGAGGAATTTTTTCCGGTTTTCCACAATCGAGACCGTCTCGGGTGGTGTTTCGCCGGCCAATCCGCCGACAGCCGGTTCGAGACCTTCTTCGGCGCGCACTTTGCCCTCGCTTCGTTCAGAGATGCCTTTAACATCGACGAGATCGTTAAGCGCGTCGACGATATCAGCTTTGAACATTTCCATGCCGGCCGTGAAAAATTGGCAGACAAGAAAGTCGTCGTAACGATCGACGATCAAGCCCGGCAAAAAATCCCCCTCGCCGTTGATCAATCGGTATCCATTGGTGGTCGCGGAAAGATATCTCTCTCTGAGAGAAAGAGCCTGAGATAAGCGGCGTGAAAAGAACGCTCGATCGATGGATTCTTTCTTCCAAGTCACGACGCGCACCCGGATCTGCGACTTCACATTCGAAAGACCTCGGGCGATCCAGGTTTTCTGGCTGTCGAATATATCGGCTACGCCGACATCTTCATCGTCGCCTTCAACTTTCTCGATGGCCCCCGAAAAGATCCACGGGTGCCCGCGAAGGATGGGAGCCTCTCGGCCTTTTTTTAAAAAGATCCGCTGCATGGGGTCAAAGATTCGAAATGGCTACTAGACAAAAGGCAAGATTCAGGAGGATCTATTTGGGTTTTGCTGGGGTTGCGCCAAGTAACAGTTGGTCTATGGCTGTTCGTCGCGAATAAAGACGCCGCTTTTGCCGCCGCTTTTTTCTATCAGGCGAATTTCGCTAATCGACATTTCGCGGTCGACGGCTTTGCACATGTCGTAAATCGTCAGCCCAGCCACGCATACTGCCGTCATTGCCTCCATTTCGACGCCGGTCTTGCCGTCGACGCTGACCGCAGCTTCAATTTCGACACGAGCTGGTTTTTCCTGTGGATCTAGGTTGATCTTCACCGAGGTGATGTTCAGTGGATGGCACATCGGGATTAATTCCGAAGTCTTTTTTGCGGCCATGATGCCAGCCACTCTGGCGACGGAAAAGACGTCTCCTTTTTCAATTTTGTCTTCCAGTATAAGCGCCAGAGTTTCCGGGCGCATTCTAATTGCTCCGCGGGCAACAGCGATTCGTCGGCTTACCGCCTTGTCGCTGACATCGACCATTCTGGCGCGTCCCTGCTCGTCTAAGTGGCTTAACTTTCTCATGATCCGTTTGCTTTCTCCCCTTGGGCTTTTATGTTACAGAAACCGCATGGAGAAAAAAAGTCACTACCGTCTGATCATTCTCGGCTCCGGCGCCGCCGGTCTCACTGCCGCGATCTACGCCGCCCGCGCTAATCTCGAGCCGCTCGTTATTGAGGGGGTTCAACCTGGAGGCCAACTCACTATCACGACCGATGTCGAAAACTATCCCGGATTCCCGGATGGGATTATGGGCCCGGAGCTAATGGAATCGTTCAAGAAACAAGCCGTGCGTTTCGGAACGGAGGTGATGTTCGGCGAGGTTACCTCGGTCGATCTCAAGCAACGGCCGTTCAAACTCTTCGCCGGTCACAACGCATTTACATGCGAGGCTTTGATCGTGGCCACCGGCGCGACCGCCAAATTGCTAGGACTAGAATCTGAAAGCAAACTGATGGGCCATGGCGTCTCGGCGTGCGCCACCTGCGATGGGTTCTTTTTTAAAGACAAGGACCTGGTAGTCGTTGGCGGCGGTGATACAGCGATGGAAGAGGCAACGTTTCTGACAAAGTTTGCGTCAAGCGTTAACGTCGTACATCGACGCGACGCTCTGCGCGCGTCAAAAATCATGCAGGACCGCGCTAAAAAGAATTCGAAAATATCATTTACCTGGAATAGCGCTGTCGATGAGATTTATGGCGACCCTAAGAACGGTGGCGTAAAGGGCGTTAGGCTTAAGAACCTCAAGACCGGTAAGTCGGAGGACCGCAAAGTTGACGGGGTATTTATCGCAATCGGCCACGAGCCCAACTCAAAGCTGTTTGCCGGGCAACTGGAACTAGATCCGCTCGGATATATCTTGACTCATGACGGCACTCAGACCAATATCCCTGGCGTGTTTGCGTGCGGCGATGTGCAGGATCATGTTTACCGCCAAGCCGTTACCGCCGCCGGCACCGGTTGTATGGCATCCATCGATGCGGAGAGATTTCTCGGCACACAAGAGAATTAACCGCGTCAAGACCGAAAGATGAAGTAAACCGCACCTGACAAGCATAGGCCCGATCATAGATAATCGAGCTTGATCGGCTCGCGCATATAGAACACCGCAAACGGTACAAACACCGCAAGGGTGATCACTTCCTGGGTTATTTTGATCGTGCCAGACTTAACTGAGTGTAGCCGATCCGGTTTGCCGGCACCTGTAGCAGGTATTCGAAGAGGGGCTATCCCCAGCGGGCTATGGCGGCAATGTATCACTTTCGATCATTTAGATTATTTAGGTGGGCGTACCAAGCGAAAGTCATAAAGACATTCGAGGCTGCGAGCAGCAATGTGGTTTTCACCAGGACGGACATACTTCAGATTATCAGCCCTCCGCGGATTTTAGTCTAGCGAGCAGAAAGTCGCGACTGTGGACTTCTCTGCCATCTTTAAAACGAATCAAGTAAGGCTTCCCGGATGTTCCGGAAAAACTGGCGACTTTATCAATAAAATCGCGGGCCGTTTTTACTTCGGATTGATTTGCTTGCCATTTGCGCCGCAGGAAGATGGCTGCGCTTTTGGAATTGTACGCGGAGCCGTTGCGGATAAACGTCGCGTCTTTCAAATCTCTCACATTCTGGATCAGTGCCTCGATTTTTTTGGTTTCACCGGCAGATGAAGATGCGGCATCGGCAAACTGAGTTCCGAATAGCAGGAGAGGAACGAGAGCTAGGATCCCGAGGTAATCTCTGACCAAGCGAAAATAATCCATTCTGGTTGGACGTTTCGGAATGCGAAATATTGCTTGGATTGCGTTAGCTATCTCAACCAAGGGAAGTCTGCCGAGGGTCTGGTTGAAAGGCAAGTCATAGCCGATGAAGCTGGCCGAGGCTCGCGCCGGCGTAAAAATTTTCCATTTAGCCATTATCATTGGAATGTTAGCGAAAAAATCAATGACACCATCCGCGGCATGCCAGTCACCGATGTTTCCGAAAACAGTTTTTCCTCGGTTAGCCAAACCTTTTGGACTCGCGATCGATTCATTAAGTCCGGAGCCGTCAGGACTCAAATGTAATTGGCCGGTTTAAGCTTGCGGGCGCTGCGAAGCCCGGGAGCTGAGCTCTGACTCGACGATTAAGTCAAATCGGCAGCGCCTGGGCAGGATATCTTAGGATGCGACGATCGGGCGAGACCGGCGCCGGGGTTGTGGGACGTATGCGCCAATGCGCACACGTTTAGCCATTCCTTGCGTGTTCAAATTTTCGCTCCACAACGTAGTCGGAGGATCAACAATCAGGTCATTTCGTCAAAAGCGTCTTCATCTTGGCGATGATATCGGGCGATTGGCCGGTGACTTCCTTCGCCAGCTTCTCGAGCTCGTCGGCGCTCGAGGGGTCAAGCTCAAGCTTCTTCTTCGCCGCGTCGGCTTTGACTTCCTCATCGTTTAATGTTTTCGCAAACGCCTCGCGAATTGTTTTGACGTGTTCCGCCGGTGTGTTCGGCGGCATTACGTAGGGACGGCCGAAATCGCCGGCGGCAAGCACCAAAGTTGCCAGGCTTCGGTCCGCCGGTGAACTCTTGTATTGATCCATCAATTCATAAATCGTTGGAACGTCGGGTATTCTCTTGTCGCGCTTTCTTCCTGTTTGCACCAGCACGTTGACGAATTTTTTCTTGCGCCAGGTGGTAAAGGGTTCGCGCGCGAAGAACGCGGTCAGAGTGAAGGCGCGGCAGACCACTTCGTTGCGTTCAACAGCGAGATCGATGTCCTGTCCCGCCTGATAGCCGAGGACAATTTCAAAATTGGTGCCGATGACTTCGTCGAGCAACTTCGGCACATAGTAAGCGGTCGAACTGGTGCCGGTGGCGCCGCATTTCGGCGCGGTGGAAGCTTTAACCACATCGTGGATCGTCTTATAGGGCGAATCGGCGCGCATGTAGAGCAAATGATTTGATGTCACCGGGCTGCCCAGCCAAACGAACTTGCTCCAGTCGTACTTCACCTCCGGACGCTGCACGACCTGATCAAAATAGAGCGCCGGAAATATCGCGCCGATCGTTAGCCCGTCCGGATTGGACACGTTGTAAACGAAATTGGCGGCGATCATCGAACCGGCGCCCGCCATGTTTTGGACGATGATATTGGGAGTTCCCGGAATGTATTTCGGCATATGCTGCGCGAACATGCGCGCGTAAAGATCATAGACGTCTCCGGCCTTGGTGCCGGCAACGATCGTGATCGTCTTACCGGCGTAATACGGCGTCTGCGCCAAAGCGGCCGAGCTCCACAGAACCAGCACCAGCATTACCCAGATTATGCTCCTCAATGGTTGGATCATAGCTGTCTGCCTCCTTTTCTCTCGTGCCAATGGTTGTTACTTTTTACCCAGCAGCTTCTTCACCCGCATGACCACTCCCGGCGCCTGGCGCATCATCTTCTCGGCTAGTTTTTGCAATTCTTCACCCGGGACATACTCGACGTCCAGTTTCGTTTGCTTGGCTTCGTCCAATAACGCGCTGTCTGCCATGGATTTGGCGTAGGCGGCGCGCATTGTTTTGACGACCTCCGTCGGCGTATCCGGCGGCATCACCCATGGACGGCCAAAATCGCCGCCGCGCAAGATGACATCGGCAACCTGCCGGCTCTCCTCTGGAGTATTGAGTTTGTCGAAGATTTCGTAAATCGTCGGCGTGTCGGGAATTCGCGGGTCGCGTTTCAAGCCGCCGTAAAGCAGCACGTTGACGAAGTTTCTCTTGCGCCAGGAAATAAACGGCTCCCGACCGAAGAATGGCGCGGCGGTAAGCCCGCGGCATTGAACCTCGCCCTTCTCCACCGCCAAATCGATTTCGCTCCCGCCCGGATAACCCAGGACGGTCTCAATCTTGGCGCCGAGTGTTTCTTCGAGCAGGCGGGCCAGGATGTAATCGGTGCCGGCCGTTCCGGTGGAACCGCACTTGGGCGGCGTGCTCGCCGTCCGAATATCTTCGATGGATTTGTACGGCGCGTCGCTGCGCATGTAGAGCAGAATCTCGCTTTTTTTCCGGCGAGCCGATCCAGTGAAACTTGCGCACGTCGTACTGCACTTCTTTGCGGCCGACCATCTGGTCCAAGTACATGCCGTAATTTGTCATGCCAATCGTGAGACCATCAGACTTGGCCACATTGTAAACGTGATTGGCGGCAATCAGGCCGCCGGCGCCGGGCATATTCTGGACGATCATCTCCGGATTGCCGGGAAGATATTTCGGCACATAGCGGGCGAGCAATCGCGACCAGCGATCGTAAAATCCGCCGGAGGTAAAACCAACGACGACCTTGATAGTTTTGCCTTGGTAGAACGGTTCCTGCTGAGAGTGAACGAGCGACTGACCTGACAACAGCAGCGCCGCGCAACTAACCAGGAACACACGCGCCGTTGTCATAAGATTTCCTCCTCTCGCTCTTAACAAAATGACTGGTTTGCCGGTCGAACAGACGAACTGTTTAGCGAACGACGCGCAGGTCCGCGCGCCAAATGGGCAAGACACAGAATGTTTGGAATGAGCATCAGTACCAAACTGCGATCTAGTGAGGCAAAACCTAATGCTCCGCGGAAATTCATAATCTGTCCGTGCTCGCAGCGAGGAATTAGTTTTCAAAGCGCTCTCCTGGCACGCTCTGCCGGTAGAGTTCCGTGCAACGCTTTTTGCAGCTGCCGGCGCGTCATAATTTGCGTCCCGGCAATCGGATGGAGCAGTAATTGGCGGAGCAGTCGGTTAGTGTGCTTGCCGGGTCGGTCGACCAGAATGATAATCTCCATCGAGCGGTTGAGATCGCGCAGACTGAAAATCATCTCAGCCGTGTCGATCAAAGAACCTGTCGAGACCATAACGGCCTTATCGAAGGTTTCATGACGCAGGTGATCGAGCGCCGCCTCTTCGTCAGTCACTTTGAACACTTGACAGCCTGCCGCTTGTAACCGTTTCTCGAGGACGCGGTTGTTGTCGATTCCCACCAACATAACTTTATTGCCTATGCCGGTGGCATGAGTTTCCGACGACATTCCATCTACCTAGTCAGCGTTTGGAGCGCCGTTTCACGCCTCATCCGTCGATTTGCCGGCCGGAGTTGACGATGCGCAGACCGTACGGAGAGTCCCGACGAGGCGCTGAAACTCTCGGCTTTCTTTGTTAGATGCACACTCGATTCTGTTTTACTGTATTTTGGTAGCGCAGCGTCTTACGGATGCATAAGCCGGTGTTTCTCTGCGCCTCGTGCTGGATCCGCCACCGCGTCAAACCCAGGCGCAGGTAGTTTGGATCGATATTTAATGCTTCGCAGATATTCTCAAACGAATAGGGCCAGGTGTTGTCTGGCGTTGAGATCCAGGCTTCAGCTTCCGTAAAGAGCCTGCGGCGTCGGTGGGTGTTGGCGCCATAATATTTTTGAAAGCACTCGATTGCGTCAGCCAGAACCGCAAACATAAGTTTCTCTTCCGGATCGAAATGTGCCTTGTGGCGATAATGTTTGAAATACTGATCTGAAGTAAGGATGTCAGGCTCGAAGAACGAGTTGATCGGGTTCGATTGTATCGTTGCCGTGGCTCTATTCATTAAATCCTCCGGGTTCAAGCTCTTGAGCAAGATCGAAACCAGCGCGGAAATCCGGGGGTATGCGGTAACTTACGGGCCGGTTTCGCCACCCGTAGGCTGCTGATCTGCGAAAAGCGGTAGTTTCTACACATAGAAGATAAATCAGTGTGATGATTTTTTACACGACCAGAGTTTCTGGCGAATTCCGAAGGAGCAGGATGTCTTTTAATCCGATATGTTATGGCTTCTTGGCGATTAGTCCTGTGCGCAGTATCTGCACACCCGGGATTAATTATGAGTCTTGAGCTTGTTGTAAAGAGCACGCCGGCTGATCCCGAGAATGCTTGCCGCTAGCTTCTTGTTTCCGCCGGCAAAGATGAGTGTCATCCGAATGAGTTCCTTCTCTACGGTATGCAGCGAGGTACCGACTCGAAATGAGCAAGTCGGTTCGCCACGCTCTTCGCCTCCTAAAGCGGCATTCCGGATCCGTTCCGGGATGCATTCCGGTGTTAGTTCATTGCCATCGAGCATCAAGAGCGCTGCTTGAATAACGTTCTTAAGCTCGCGGACGTTCCCCGGCCAGCGGTAGCGTCGCAGCATCCGGTAGGTTTCCGGCGCGACCCTCTCAACCTCTTTTCCGAATATCGGGGCAAAGTGCGAAAGAAAATGATCCGTCAGCACGGTGACGGCGCCGGGCCGCTCGCGCAACGGCGGGACGCTTATATGCAGAACGTTTAGCCGATAAAAGAGATCCTCGCGAAAGCGTTTCTCAGTGACCTTCTTTTCCAGATCTTCGTTCGTGGCGGCGATGATGCGAACGTCGGCGCGGAATTTCTTGATTCCTCCGACTCGATAAAATGTTTTCTCTTCCAATACTCGGAGCAAACTCACCTGAGTCTTTTCGTCCATAGTGGCGATTTCATCGAGAAAAACAGTGCCTCCCTGAGCTTGTTCGAAAATCCCCTGGTGCGCGTCCTCCGCCCCGGTAAACGCGCCTTTTTCGTGACCGAAGATCTCGCTGGCTATGAGCTGCGGCGACATCGCACCGGTGTTGACAATGATGTAAGGGTTGTCCTTGCGTCGACTTCGTTTGTGAATCGCTGCGGCGATAAGATCTTTGCCTGTGCCGGTTTCGCCGGTGATCAGAACCGGCATATCGACATTGGCCGCCTCGATCGCGCGCCGGAGCACCGCTCCCATCGGCAGACTCACGGCTATAATCCCTTCAAACTCTATTGGCAGGGCAAACTTATCAGCGGTGGAGTTGTTTCTCTCGGATGGCACCTTGAGCGGAAGATTGCTCCGCACTAGCGCTAGTAAATCTTCTCCGTTTGTCGGCAGATTGTCGACTTGAACATTGCCGCAGCGAAACCGCCTCTGCAATGCCTCAGAGTCACTGAAGACAACAATCCTGCTGCCGCAAACCTTGGTTGAAAATAGCTTTAGAGTCTCGCTGAGATTTATCTCTGCTGCCGGATCATTAACTGTGTTCCACAAGATCAGATCGAACTTGCGAGTGCTTAGCTTCTCCCATGCTGCTTCCAGAGAAGGGGCGAAGTTAATTTTTACGTCAGCCTTGAGCCGACACTGCAGTAGAGCTCGCGAGCGATCTTCCTTGTCGATAAACAGAATGCGAGACATAAATAGCTTCGAAGGCTGATGCTGAGGCATTTAATACCAAAGTCTTAGTAAGTCAATGCTGATTCACCGCAATAGCCCGTTGGTTAACTGATTCACAAATTCCTCTTCAGTAGTTGTTGTTGAGCTCGCCTAGAGTCGCGTAATCAATAAGCCTTTCAGTCTCAGGCTTTCTCTTACAGCATCCAATCGCGCAACAAACCGAGTAGCCAGAAGCAGCCCTGGAAAGCCCCAGGCTCCAGCAATCCGTAAACGAATCACCGGAACAGGCCTAAAGTCTTAAAACTTTAGTCTTGACATATACCAATACTGGGGCTAAAAGGCGATGTTAATACGACTTTTAGCTGGTCTAGGATAAGACTATAGATGTAAGAGGAGGGAAGATGGAAAAAATTGCTTTAAAGCTAACGGTGTTTTTCAGCCTCTTGTTCGTTGGCGGAGCAGTATTAGCACAAAACGTGGATGACGAGATTAGCGAACTTCGGGCTAGACTCTCGCAATTGGAAGCACAGCAACTCGAATTAAAGAAAGAAGCCACCGAGGCGGCAGCCGCCATGCCGAGCTTTAGCTATCGTCCGGGCAACGGGTTGAATGTCGAAGCAGCAGATAAAGCTTGGTCCTTTCGCGCAAGTTTGGAATCGCATTTCCGCATGAACTTTTTGAGCGGGAAAGATTCGATAGGTCGTACCAACGGAGAGATTGAGGGCCGGCGCTTCAGACCGTCGTTCTTCTACTGCATCAACAACTGCTTGTGGGAACTCGAGGCGGCCATCGATCTCGACGGGTTCGGCGGCGGCACCGGTAAAAACGCTACAGGAGATGATTTCGGCAGTATCTTGCAGCGCGCGGCTCTGCACTGGCATGCGGAAAATTTAAATCCTTTCCTGCCTACAGTCACAATCGGCATGGACATATCCGGTGCATCGACGAGCACTGTACGCCAGGGTTCCGGGGCAGTGGGCTCGCAGGCGGAATACGATCTTCACACTGCCAATAACGGCAACAACACAGGCCGAGCCGGTAATGGACTCGTTCTAAATTGGGATGACCGATCTTTATCCGGCATTGGGATACCGGGACGAATTAGCCGTTTTCAATTATCGATGGCCAACATCGCCGAGGGCGACGATGGCTTGAGCAGCCGCACTGACCGCAAAGATTTCAATGTCTTTCTTGGACTCGACCCGTTCTCCCAGCTGAAGAACACTTGGCTACGAGGGCTTCATTTCGAAGGTGCCGCTTGGTTCTGTAACGTGGACGACCGTGCCTTTGAAAACGGCTGCAGCCGTTACCGTATTCGAGACAACTCCAGGGCGGGCCGACAGACGCTTTTCGATACCGGCGCAAACAGCATCGGCGAGGGTCTCCATATCGCTTTAACCCCCGGGTTCGGCTGGCAAATTGGCCCTTACAGGCTGCGCGCCATGGGCAGCTTTCAGCGCAGCGAGGACGGAGCTGGCGCGATCGGTCGAACCTCTACACCGGGTAAAAAACGAGCCAATAGCTGGCTGATTGGTCACGATCTCTTTCTTTGGAGCCCGAAGGGCTTCTTGACTGGTTCTGCAACCACGACCGGCTCGGTCCTCGTCGGAACACACTTTGAAAGAGTCAATATGTCCTGTGATGGGTGTCCGGCTAGTATCAATAGCGGCCAATACCATCGCAATCGTGTCATACTGCGTGAGTGGGATCTCTGGTACTTCATCGCGCCGCGAATGAGCATTGGCGCAAGCTGGTTGTGGTACGACGCTAAAAATCTGACGACGACGGTACAGCAGAACCTCGATATCCGGAACAATGGTGTAGCCGGACGAGGTGGGGAGTGGTGGGATATGTTTCTGAACTGGAGATACACATTCTGATTTCATTTTTAATAAAGCCCGGGAGATCAAAGCTCCTGGGCTTTATTGTCCTACGTTTCCGGAGACACGACCATTACAACTGCGAGCGGCGAGGGTACTCCTTCCCATCTACTGCTCGTATGGCTTGTCTCAATTGCTCTGGAGCGGCTGTGCCTCCAGCCGCTCAGAGCAGCTAACCTGCTGAAGTCACTCCCACCCCTGGCGATTTACGGTTTTTCATTCGGCACATGTAAACATCGAGTTCTAGTGGGTTGCATGCGCGACACCGAGAATCGGGTATGGCATTTCCACTCGGTTTGCGTAGGAGACCGTGCCCGAACATCCGCGGAAAACCACAAGAATTTATCCTACGACATGTATGTGGCAGTCAAAAATGAAAACGACCTAGCTAATTATCCCTGGGGAGGTATCGGCGCGAATCTTTAAGGGCGGTCGGTTTGTCGCGGCCAGTTCTGTAGGATTTTTTTTGCCGCGTAATAGCCGGGTAGGCCCGAGATTCCGCCGCCGGGATGCGTTCCGGAGCCACACAAGTAGAGATTGTCGATCGGCGTGCGGTATCCCGCCCAGCCCGGGATTGGGCGCATAAAAAAGATCTGATCGAGGGCGAGTTCGGCGTGGTCAAGATGACCGCCAGTAACGCCGAATGTTTGTTCTAAATCCAGCGGCGTTAGAACCTGCCTGTGCAAGATCGAATTTTTAAATCCGGGCGCATAGTTTTCTATTATATCGGTCACACTGTCACCCAGCGCTTGGCTCTGATCATTCCAATTGCCTTCTTTGAGGTGATACGGCGCAGATTGCATCCACACCGACATAACGTGCTTTCCAGCCGGCGCCAGCGTTGGATCGACGAGGGAAGGGATGGTTATTTCTAAAAAGGGATCCTTGGAAAATCTGCCATATTTCGCATCGTCAGCGGCGCGCTCGAGACACTCAACGGTCGGGCCGATGTGAACGATGCCGCTTAGCTCTGCCGCCGAAGCATTACCGGCCTTGCGCTTGAACTGAGGCAAAGTATCCAATGCGAAATTGATTTTGGCGACGGTGCCGCGCGCGCGAATGTTCTTAACTTGCAGTAAGAAGTGCGGATCAAGATAGGTCGGTTCCACCAGATGGAGCAGAGTCCGCTTTGGATCGGCGTTGGAGATGATCACGCTTGCTGAAATGTCATCGCCGTTCTTGAGAACCACGCCCTTGGCGGCGCCATTTTGGGTGATGATACGAGCGACTTCGGCGTCGGTGCGAATTTCGGCGCCATGCTGCCTAGCCGCGCGCGCCAATGCCTGCGGCAACTGATTGATGCCGCCGGCAACGAAGCCGGCGCAGCGAAAGCCAGCGTGGGATGATCGCGACAAATAATGCAGAAGCACGTATGCGGTTCCCTGCGCCCGCGGACCGACGAAAGAATTCAGAATGGCGCTCCCGGCTATGGCTGCTTTTAGCGTTTCGTTCTCAAACCATTCGCCCAGCAGGTCGGCAATGCTCATGGGCAGAATGCGCAGGAACTCATACATCTCCTTCTTGCCGAGACGATGAAATTTCACACCAACTTTAACCAGCTCCGAAAGCTTGAAACTGCCGGCGCTTGTGCCATCGGGTAGCGGAAGCCCGTTTAGCTCCCGCAGGAAGCCGGCGAGTTTATCAATGAGCGAGCAGAATGAAGGAAATTTTTCGCCATCCGCGCGCGAAAATCGGGAGATTTCTTCGACGGTTTTCGCCGGATCTTGGGGAATCAGCAGCGAATCGCCGTCCAATTGCGGTGCGAAGACCAGTGGACCGAGAGAGAGAAGCTTTAGTCCATGTTTCTGAAGTTCCAGTTCGGCGCTGATCTCGCGGGAAAATGACCCGGCAAGATGAGCGCCGGTAGAGCACTTGAAAGCTGGAAAGATTTCTTCGGTGGCGGCGACACCGCCGATAACGGATCGGCGCTCTAAAACCAATACCTTTTTACCTGATCTGGCTAAATAAGCCGCCGTAACCAGTCCGTTATGGCCGGCGCCGACGAGGATCGCGTCATAGTGCTGCACAGCGGTTTAGATGAAGCTCCTTTTTACATCTTTTAAGATCTCCAGCGCTGCCAAGCGGCCCGATGCGGCCATCACTCCTCCACCCGGATGCGTACAGGCGCCGCACATGTAAAGATTCTTAATCGGCGTTCGGTATTTGCTCCAACCCGGTACCGGCCTTAGAAAGAAAAGTTGGTCGAGGGTTAGCTCGCCCTGAAAGATGTTTCCTTCGGTGAGGCCGAATTCCTCTTCAAGATCCCAGGGCGTGACGATTTGGCGATGCAAGATGATATTTTTGAAATTGGGAGCGTATTCGCTAATCGTGTCTATCACCGTATCGCCGAATTGCTCGCGCTTCTCGGCCCAGGTCCCACTCTTTAAATGATAAGGGGCATACTGCACGAACACGGACATGACATGCTTACCCGGCGGCGCCATCGAAGGATCCAGAGTCGACGGAATAATGATGTCCATATAGGGACGTCGTGAGTAGTCGCCGTACTTAGCATCATCGTAGGCGCGCTCGATGTACTCGATACTGGGGCTGATCGAGATCGCGCCCGACAGATGCGGTCCTTCACCAGGGAGGCTGGTGAAATTTGGCAGCGCATCAAGCGAGAGATTGACCTTTGCCGATGAGCCGCGAATTTTAAACTGGTTTATCTTGGTTAAAAACTCTGTCTCCAGATGACCGGAATCGATCATCTTCAAGAAAGTTCGTTTGGGATCGACGCTGGAGACAATTACCGGCAGCTTTGATCTCCTCGCCTGTGCTGAGCGCTACGCCGACCGCTCGGCCGTTTTTAATCAGCACTTGATCGACGGCAGCCTGAGTTCTGATATCCGCGCCATAGTGACGCGCCGCCTCGGCGATCACCCGGCTGATTGAACCCGTGCCGCCGCGGGCAAAACCCCAGGATCGAAACGCGCCGTCGAGCTCACCCATGTAGTGGTGCAGCAGTACGTAGGCCGTGCCCGGTGATCTTGGCCCCATGAAAGTGCCGATGATGCCGCTGGCGGACATGGTGGCCTTGAGCACTTCGGTCTCAAACCACTCGTCGAGAAAATCGGCGGAGCTCATGGTCATGAGCTTTGCCAGGTCATAGACTAGTTTGTCACCGAGCCGGCGAAAACGATTGCCCAGCGATGCGAGTCCATAAAGCTCTTTCGGATTCCACGAAGTCGGCTCGGGAGGAATCAGGCCAAGCATCGGTTTGATCGCCATGGCCATCTGCACCATGAGCTTGCCGTACTCTTCGTAGGCTTCCGCATCGATGGCGGAATGACGCGCGATCTCACGACGCGTTCTGGCATGATCGCCCCAGCGGGCTAGATAGTCGCCGTTGGGCATCGGCGTAAACGTGCTATCCAGAGGAATGATCTCGAGATCATATCTGGGCAGCTCGAGCTCCTGGATCACCTCCGGCCGCAATAGGCTTACTACGTAGGAACAGACGGAATATTTGAAACCGGGATAGAGTTCTTCGGTAACCGCGGCTCCACCCAGGACATGCCGGCGCTCCAAGACCAGGACTTTTTTTCCGGCTTTGGCAAGATAAGCGGCCGCAGCAAGACCGTTATGGCCGCCGCCAATGATAATCGCATCGTAAGTCGTCATTTTAATTGATTTGCTTAAACGAACATATTTGGTAATTTCTCTACGAAGTCAACGAGCCGACTTAATTCACAGGCCTTGGAGACGGAGCAGTCGGCGAAGTAACATCGATCAGATTGGATTAACCACACCCGGAGTTAAGCGCGATCGTATCAGCGACTATCCTGCTCGGCCGCAATTACCTGTCCCTCCATCCCATGCCCATTGGAACTGCTTTCCACTCACGGACGTCCGCGCTCTGCATCAGTCAGAATTGGCGCACCTGGTCGGGATACTTCGCGGCCAGCTCGTACGATGTGGTGCACGATTACGAATATCACGCGATACGAAACACCGCTGGACTGATAGATATCTCACCGCTGTTCAAATACGAAGTCCGGGGCAAAGATGCATTGCGGCTGGTCAATCGGGTGATCACGCGAGACGTTGCCAAATGCGCCGTAGGGCAGGCCGTTTATGGTTGCTTGTGTGACGGCGAAGGGAAGGTCATCCAGGACGGCACGGTGTTTCGGTTGGGTGAGGATCAGTTTCGTTTTCACTTGGCCGACCCGGCTCTGCGTTGGCTGAAGCTCAACGCCGGCGGGATGTCGGTCTCGATCGAAGAGGTATCGGAGCGGATAGCGGCGCTTGCGTTGCAGGGACCCAATGCCTTGAAAATTTTAACCGAGATTGTCGATGCCGATTTGGCTAAGTTAAAGTTTTTCCGCTTAACGCCAGCCGATTTCGCCGGAGTTCCAGTCACCATTTCCCGCACCGGTTACACCGGTGACCTTGGATATGAAATATGGCTGCCTGCCGCTGATGCAGAGCGTGTATGGGACGTCCTCACCGATAAGGGGAAGCCATACGGCCTTAAAGCAGCGGGAATGCTTGCGCTCGACGTCGCTCGTCTCGAAGCGGGTTTCATTTTACTCGAGGTCGACTATGTCGGCGCGGAAAAGGCGCTGATTGAGTCGCAGAAGTACTCTCCGTTCGAGATTGGGTTAGGCTGGACGGTGGATCTTGCGAAGGATTTTTTCGTCGGTAGCAAGCAGCTGCGTCATTCGGACGGCAAGGATGCGCCACGTCAGATTACCGGAGTAGAGGTCGATTGGCGCGATTACGAAAATCTCTATCAGAAGGTGGGACTTCCGCCGCATGTCCCAGCAGCCGCTTGGAGAGGCGGTATTCCGCTTTACAAGGGCGATCTTCAGGTCGGACAAGCGACAACAGGCGCGTGGTCGCCGAGTGTGAAAAAATACATCGCCTTGGCCACCATCAAGAGCGAACACGCAAAGCCCGGAACCATGCTCCAGATGGAAACGACGGTGGAGCACGAGCGAAAAAAGGTGAGAGTTTCTACAGTCAAACCGCCTTTTTTTGACCCGCCGAGAAAAAAAATGCTTTTTTAAAAAGCGGTATAAAATGCGAGATTATGTCCGACTTAAATGACCCGAGAGTGTTCTTCGCCGCTGAACGAACGCTAATGGCCTGGACGCGTACGGCGGTTGCGTTAATGGCGTTCGGATTTGCCATAGAGCGATTCGGGCTTTTTCTGCACATGTTCCTTTTAGCTCAAGGCGATCATGCGCGGCGGAACGGATCATTCTGGGTAGGCGCTTCTTTCATTCTTTTTGGTGTCGTGGTGGCCGTGCTTTCCGTGCTTCAGTACCGAAGTGTCCTTAAGACTCTCAAGCCGGTCGAAATTCCAGAGGGCTACTGGGTCAACATAGGAGCGTATACTAATGTGCTCGTAGCAGTGTTTGGGATCGTCATAATTGGCTATTTCATTTTTGGCCTGAACTAGCAACATATCTATCGCCCCAGTACCTAATCTCTCTTGATGAGTGGCTTGCTGCGATGTGGATCAGAACTACAATGGCAAAACCGCCCAAAAATTGATCCGCGATCACGGTTTGACGGCTTCGAGGATCTGACAAGCGACTGCTTGCCGTTCCCCGCAACGAGCTTGAGACAAACGTGATGTAAATAAGTATCGGAGAAGAAAGCATCAGAAAAAAAATACTCGCTGGACTATTTCTATTGCCGCTTAGTACTTCTGGTGTTTGGTCGGGATGCGCCAGATGCATGAAAGATGATGCAGAACTTCCCCCGCCAACGGCGAGAGAGATCCTCGATCGACGCTCCGCCATTGGGAATCCCCGAGAAGAATCCAAGAATGCGAAAAGACATTGAACCTAGGTTCCCCTGTCAGGCCGGCCGTCATAGCAGCTTAGGTGAGTCAAGTATCTTGTTTATCGTTTGATTAATTGGGCAGCCGTACGGGAATGCCGCGGTCGTGCAGATAATTTTTACATTCTATTACTGAGTATTCGCGGTAGTGAAAGATAGAAGCGGCCAGCGCTGCGCTGGCATTTCCCACGGCAAATCCCTGGTAGATGTGATCCAAGTTTCCCACGCCGCCCGAGGCGATCACGGGAATCGACAGACGGTCTGAAATCGTCCGGGTCAAGCCAAGATCGTAACCGGCTTTGGTGCCGTCGCGGTCCATGCTGGTAAGAAGAATCTCTCCTGCGCCGAATTTTTCCATCCGCTCGGCCCACTCACCGGCATCCAATCCTGTGGGATTCCTTCCGCCATGAGTGAAGACCTCCCAATGATCATCAACCCGCTTGGCATCAATGGCAACGACGATGCACTGGCTGCCGAATACTTCCGCCGCCTCTCGAACAAATTCCGGACGATTGACCGCTCCCGTGTTGATCGAAACTTTATCGGCGCCGGCATGTAGCAAATTGCGAATATCTTCCAGGGTGTTGATTCCACCGCCAACGGTGAGAGGCATGAAAACCTGTTCGGCAGTGTGGGCGACGACATCGAGAATGATTCTTCGCTGTTGATGCGACGCCGTTATATCGAGAAAACAAAGTTCATCGGCTCCTTCTTTGTCATACTGGCGGGCAATCTCAACCGGATCGCCGGCGTCGCGAAGTTCCAAAAAGTTCACGCCTTTGACAACTCTTCCTTCCTTAACATCCAAGCATGGGATGATTCTTTTCGCCAGCATACTAGCCGACTCTAACCGGCAGATAGCGAAATCTCAACGCGCTTGAATTAATAGATGTTCAATAACCATGTGCCAGCATGATCCTCTTCTTTCCTCGCATCGGTTGTTCGGCGGGTGCCTCAACGCAAAGGACTCTATATCTAAACCTTTCGCCTCACTCCAAGCCGCTATCGCGGCCGCACAACCGGTCAATTAACTACCTATGTCTTAATCACTTACCTGCAGCCTTTGGCTAAAGTACAACTTTAGGCTTGACAGGTTTTGGCGAGTAAGTTAAAAGACGCGGTCAGTAGTACTAACGATGTACCAAAAATAACCAGGAGGCAAAAGGAGGCAAAATGAAGAAGAGGTTTTTGGGATTGGGAATGCTATCTGCGTTCCTTTTGGCTGCCCCGGCCCTTGCGCAAAACGTGGATCAAAAGATCCAGGCGCTTGAGCAAGAGCTGATGCAGTTAAAAGAGCAGCAGATCGAGCTGAAGAAGGAGGCAACTGAGGCGGCAGCGGCGATGCCGAGTTTTAGCTACCGTCCGGGTAACGGTCTCAACATCGAAGCGGCGGACAAGTCATGGTCTTTCCGCGCGACATTGGAAACTTACTTACCGGATGCTTTTCGAAGAAGGGCGGGACCAAGTCGGCCGCACCAACGGCGAGATCATGGGCCGCCGTTTTCGGCCGGGGTTCTTTTACTGCATCAACAACTGCTTGTGGGAGCTCGAGGCAACTATCGACCTAGACGGTTTCGGCACCGGCAATGGGAAGAACGCGACGGCGACGGGTGTCGGCTCGATTCTGCAGCGCGGCGCTCTTAACATCCATCTCGAAAACCTGAATCCATTTTTGCCGACGGTGCAGCTGGGCATGGAAGTGCAGAACAGCATGAGCACCGCGCGCCAGGGTTCCAGCGCAACGGGCTCGCAGGCTGAGTACGATCTGCACACGCGCAACAACGGTTTCAATACCGGCCGCACCGGCAATGGTATCTCGTTATTCTGGGACGACAGATCACTTTCGGGTATCGGCATTCCCGGCCGGATCAGCCGTTTCAATATCGGTATGGGAAATATTGCCGAGGGTGACGACGGATTAAGCAGCTTTACCGATCGCAAGGATTTCAATACTTACATCAATTTCCAGCCGTTCTCGCAAACCAAGAACATGTGGATCCGCGGACTGGCTTTCGAAATGGGCGCATGGTTCTGTAATGCCGATAATCGCGCCCAAGATAACGGTTGCTCCCGTTACCGCATTCAGGATCATGGCGATGGCGGTCGCCAGGCCTTGTTTGACAGCGGCGCCGACTCCATTGGTGATGGCCTTCATATCGCCCTTACGCCAGGATTTATCTGGAACATCGGTCCCTATACGTTGCGCGCCATGGCTCATCGCCAGAGAAGTGAAGATCGCGGCGGCACGCCAGGCCGCAAGAAGGGTGACAGTTGGTTGATCGGTCATGATCTTTTTCTGTGGAGCCCCAAGGGTTTTCTGACAGGCTCTGCCAACACTCCGGGATCGATCCTCGTCGGCACCCACTTCGAGCGGGTTGATATGGAAGTGGGTTGTAACGGCAACACCGGGATCACTTGCGCCAGCGTCGTGGCTGCGGGCGGAAATGCTATGCTGAACCAATTCCACCGCAACCGGATACTCCTGCGCGAGGTGGATCTGTGGTACTTTCTGGCGCCGCGCATGAGCATTGGTGTCAACTGGCTCTGGTACGATGCGTCGAACTTGCGCAACGGGGCCAACCAGGCAGCGCATAATCTCGGAGTTTGCGATACACCGAATGTTACCCCTGCTACGGGATGCCGAAATGGCAAAGGCGGGGATTGGCATACACTGTTTCTGAACTGGCGCTACACGTTCTAGGACGTGTAACCGCTCTCGAACGAAAAAGGGGGGAGTCAGAATGGACTCCCCCCTTTTTTGTGTCTCAAAAAGATGCCGGCGGCCACACATTTTAATTGTTTCATGAGCGAACTTTAAAGCAGATCGCCAGAAGCGGAAACTTCGGTGCCGTCGTCAAACTGTCGACTTAACATTCATCGCCCATCGACATCGTTATATTCGTCTGGTTTAAACGTAAGCCGGCGCCATTTCCGGCCGTAGCACAGATCGGCGCCTGGCGCGGTTCATACGTCGCGAAAATTCCTTTGAGTTCATCTTAATCGCTTGACAAGGCATCACGGCGTAAAGTATACGACTAATGGTTTACTAACTTCGACTTTAGTCTGACAAACGGGGAGGATAGAAAGATGAAAAGTGCGTTTCCGGGAACTGGAGTCATTGCCGGGGCTATGCTGCTAGCTTTGGCGTCGTGTTCAACTCAAGAAGAGCGGGTAGGTAAGCCCACGGCAGCGCCCGCGACACCTGCAACTAAAGCCGAAACTAAGGCCGAAACCGGAGCCAAGACCGAGGCAAAGGCTGAGGCTAAAGTTAAGGCCGAAAAAGCTAAAGGCGATATCGGCCTCATCGATACCGAGAAGAACTATCTGATTCTCGTGACCAAAGAAGGCAAGCTGGTCACGTTGGATTTCGATCAAAAAACCAAAGTGACGCAAGTGACTCCAACCCCGGCTAAGATCGCGGATGTAGGTCTGGGCTCGTCAGCGACGGTCACGTATACAAAACAGAAAGACAAGAATATCGCCAGCGGAGTCGAGTTCAAAGCCGCCAAAGGTGGCGATTAATCATCAGGTGAACGAGCTAATGAGGAGGGATTTTATGAGACTTGAATCGAAGAGCATGTTTGGTTGGGCAATTTTCATGGCGCTATTTGTCGCGCCTCCCATAGCGGCCCAGGAAAAGAACGCAGAAAAAGGCAAGACAGAAAAAGCCAAGGCGGAAAAGGTTGCCGGCGATATCGGGCTATTGGATACCGAGAAGAACTATATGATTGTCGTTACCAAAGACGGCAAGTTGGTGACGGTGGACTTCAACGAAAAGACTAAGGTTACACAGCTGGTGCCGAAGTCCGCGAAGATGGCGGATATCGGCCTAGGTTCGGCGGCTTCGGTGGCATACACCAAAAAAGGTGACAAGAACTATCTCACCGGCATTGAATATGTAGTTAAGAAGGGTGGCGATTAAGTACCGAGAAAAATGGCTGGTTACTCGCTTGAATAAGCTCTTGCCCAAGTCCAAGTTAGTCACGAGTTCGCGCCCGTTTGATTGTCTGACAATGTTTCGATTGGGATAGATTTTCTTGTTTCAACCAAGGGGATGGCTAACATAACCATAGTCCCTAAACCGGGGGATGACTTTATGTTTAGTCGTCCCCCGATCTTTTTTATTCTGTCTCCCATGCCCGACAAACCCAGTCGGCTGCGGTTTTTCTGATTGTCTTGATCAAATCCCACACCGTTGTCCTTGAGCGATGCCTCGAGCAGGTCCGGGGCCTGGGTAATTTGAATCTCAACCCGAGAGGCATGCGAGTGTTTGGTGACGTTGGTCAATGCTTCTCGTAGGGCATAATAGACTTCGCGCTCGATGTAATCCGGCAGGCTCGGGTCATCCGGTTTACTCTCGAGGATTACTTCCAATCCCAAGCTCTGTTGCAGGAACTTAAGTTCGTCTCGGAGCTTTTCTATCAGCGTTCCCGGCGTTAACGGCTGGGTCTCTTTGCCGGCCAGAAAATTCCTGATTTCCGTCATTGAATTTCTGGTGAAATTTTCAATGTCTTCGATTTCCTGGCGCAAGTCCTTTTGAGAGTCGATAAGCCGGCTGCGACAGCTTTCAAGTCTCAGGATGATCGTCGCTAGAGATTGCAGAATGCCATCGTGGAGTTCGTATGTGATTCTGCGCCTCTCCTGGATTGCCGCAGCCTTGACGGCTGTGTCGGAGAGCGCGAGCAGCCTTTGGTTCTGCCTCTTCTCGAATTCGCTGACAAAACCGAAGATATAGGCCAGAACAATGAGATATAAGCTGCGCACGAGCAAGGTGTCGATGCCCATCGGCGTCTCAAAGCTTTCCGCAGCCATACTAAAGCGGATCAAACCATAGAGAGTAACCCCGACCAAGGCGACCAAGACGCTTCCTTTGGTTCCCCAGCGTAGGCTCGCAGCAAGGATCGGGAACGAGAAATAGAAAAAAAATGGTGTCCGGGTACCGCCGGTGGAAAACACGATCAAAAAAATCCATATTGAATCAAAGCAAGTGGTAATGATCCCAATCTTCTTGGAGGCTACCTTTTGCCGGCGAACTAACTCTAAAATAAACAGGCTATAGGCTAAGAAGGACCACAGGGAAAAAACTGAAAGCGTCGGAAAGCGCGCCGTGCGCGAAGGGTTAAGCTGTATGACGACTACCGCAACGATGGCGAAAGCCACCCGGAGCCAAGCCAAAAGTTTCTCTCGTTGTAAGAGCCATCCCTCCTCGGGAGTAATCAGTATCCCTCGTGGAGGGCGTGGCGCGAGACATTGCTTTTGAAGTTCGAGATCGTTAACGGCCTCGACCGCTTCTAGTCCAATTGGGTGTGTTAGTCTCACCTGACTGGCCCATCAGCATCAGAGCAGCCTTGAAGCGGTTATTAACTTTCAACTTATCGAAGATATTGGTCAGGTGAGTCTTCACCGTCTTCTCACTAATAAAAATTTTCTTGCCGATCTCCTCATTAGTAAGACCTTCGGCCACCAACCGGAGTATTTCCATTTCTCGTTTAGTAAGACTTCTAATACTCTCATCGAACTGAGTCGGCGCTTCACGGGCAAGTGACTGGCCCTGAGCAATCTCCTCGAAAGTTTCCCATGAGGGTATCTCCTTATCCGTCCAAGAAGCGCCCTGGTGCACCGCCTTGATTGCTTGAAGCAAGGTAGTGGAGGGCACGCCCTTTGGAACGAAACCTTTGGCGCCGCCTTTCGCCGCATTCAAAACACTTTCCTCCTCCGAGAAGGCGGTCAAAATGATTACCCGCGTTGACGGGTATTTAGCGCCGACTTCCAGCAAATTTTGAACAACATCCCCCTTGGGCATTTTCAGATCCAGGAGCAAGATATCCGGCTTTGTCCGCTCGACGACTTTGATCACATCGTCACCGTTGGCCGCCTCGCCAACGACAAGGATGTCTTTCTCGAGCGAAAGAATCCGTCTGAGTCCATCTCTGAAAAGCGCGTGGTCATCAGCAATCACAACTTTGATCGGCATCATTGCACTCGCTCCTTAGGGAACATTTGCCTACGCCAGCGAAAATACACGAAATAAACTAACATGCCAACGTGGTAATCCTGCTCGTGTCGTCCTAAGACTATAGTTTGAATTTACCGCCAGTGAGCCGGATCGGCGCGACTAAAACCATACCTATAGCGTATTGAGATGAATCAACGCTCACGATAATTATCGAGTCTATTTTTACCGGTTAACTATGTTCTAGGGAGGCAACAATGAAGGATTTGTTTTCGATCAGTAGTGCTGCGGCGGCGGTTGCGGTGGCTTTTGCTATCTCTTCTTGTTCAACACAAGACGAAATGGCTTCCAAGCCCGCGGCGGCACCTGCGGCGGCGCCGGCTAAAGCTGAAGCAAAAGCTGAGTCCAAGGCGAAAGCTGAAACTACGACGGCAAAGGCCGAGTCAAAGGGCGAAGCCAAAGGCGACGCTAAGGGTGAAGCCAAGGCGAAGGCAGAGAAGGCGCGAGGCGATATCGGATTACTCGATACCGAGAAAAATTACCTGATTCTAGTAACCAAAGAAGGTAAGCTGATCACGCTGGATTACGATGCCAAGACGAAAGCGACTCAAATCGATCCTACTCCGAGCAAGATAGCGGATATTGGACTCGGCTCTTCAGCAACAGTTGAATATACCAAGCAGGGCGATAAAAATATCGCCAAAAGCGTGGAATTCACCCCAGCCAAGGGTGGGGATTGAGCCGCGGTAACTCTTACGGTCTATGTAATATATGATTGGAAAGGATCGATTTTATGAAGACACAATAATGCAGTGCGGGCTCTAAGTATCCTGTGCGCACTCTCATTGGCCTCGCCAATTTTGGCGCAGGAAGGCGAGAAGAAGGCAGAAGGCGCAAAGAAAGCGGAAGGTGAAAAGGCCGAGAAAGCCAAAGCGGAAAAAGTTTCCGGCGATATAGGCTTATTGGATACTGAAAAGAACTATATGATCGTGGTCACCAAGGAAGGCAAGTTGGTCACAGTTGATTTCGATCAGAAGACAAAAGTTACCGAACTGAAGGCTAAGGATGCAAAGATGGCCGATATCGGTTTAGGGTCATCGGCAACCGTGCAGTACACCAAAAAAGGCGAAAAAAATTACGTTAGCGGGATCGAGTTTACCCCTGCGAAGGGCGGCGATTGATCGTCAAACCTTCCACGAAAAAGAGGGCATGGTTCCAAACCATGCCCTCTTTTTTTGGCTCTCTGATAATGGCGCTGCCAGGGTTTGATCCGGACCGGGTCTGATCAGTTAGGAGCCTTCTTCTTCGAAGTCAGTCAGAACAAGCTTGCGGTAGCCTCGCTCTTCCTCGAGCGTTTTCTGACGTTTGCTTTCCTTCTCGTTCTCTTCCTGACACCTCACGCAAAGTCTCGTGAAGGGCAGCACTTTCAAGCGTCCCAGTTGGATCTCGCCTTCGCAACTCTCGCAGATGCCGTAGCTTTTGTCTTTGATGCGCTCCAGGGCTTCGTCAATCGCGTGCAGTTTCTCCCGCTCTCGATCATTGAGAATAAAATTGATTTCCCGATCTCTTTCATCGCTCGCTAGATCATAGGTGTCGCGACCTTCATCCTTAACACCTTCGGTTTCGCCTTTGACCCGAACCTGCATTTCTCTATGAAGCTGCTTCTTCATCTCCAGCAAAGTTTCCGCCGCGCTTTTGAGGAAATCTTTTCTGGCTTTTGCGTCTTTGAGATTTTCCGATTTAGACATGTTGTATTTCACCAATTAAGTCATACTCAAGAGCTTCGATTATCTTTACGTCGGCAAAATCGCCGGTTCCAAGGGAAGCTGGGTTTTGCAAGTATACGGCGCCGTCGACTTCCGGCGCATGACCCTGTGTGCGTCCGATCAACTGCCCGGTTTCGTCAATGCCATCGATGATAACCCGCTGAATAGACCCAATCAAGGCCTCATTCTTGTTTCGCGAGATACTTGCTTGCAGATCCATCACCTCTTGCCAGCGTCGTTCTTTCTCTTCTTCCTCGACGTGATCGGCAAGACTTGCTGCGGCGGTGCCTTCTTCGATTGAATACTTGAAGACGCCGAGACGTTCAAATCTGGTCCTTTCAACGAAATCGAGCAGCGCTTGAAAATCCTCTTCGGTTTCTCCGGGAAACCCGACAATTAGCGAGCTTCGAAGGGTCAAACCGGAAATGGATTCACGCAACTTTTCTACGGTAGCCTGTACGGCACTGCCGCTTTTGCCTCGGCGCATGCTCTTCAAGATACCGGCGCTGACATGCTGGAAAGGGATATCGATGTACTTGCAAATTTTTTCGCTCGTATCGATCAGATCAAGCAGCGGCGAGTCAAGAAAATTGGGATAAGCATAGAGTAGCCGTATCCATACGAGATCGGGCACATGAACCAGCTCTTTTAACAGACCGTAGAGAGTCGTCCCGTCTTTGCGATCTCTGCCGTACGCGGTGAGATCCTGGGCGATAAGATTAATCTCCTTGACACCGCTTTGGGCCAGCATAGTGGCTTCTTTGACTACGGATTCAATGCTGCGGCTACGATGTGGGCCGCGTAACTTAGGAATGATACAGAAGGCGCACTTGTGGTCGCATCCTTCAGAGACCTTTACAAACGCAGTGTAGGACGGAGTATGGCGAAGCCGGGGTGTTACATGGTCGTATAGGTACTCGGGAATGCCGACGTAATGTCTGCGGCTTTGATTTCGTTCATGTTCTCTAAGAATATTGACTATACGCGGAATTTCCCCTGTGCCTATAAATAAATCGACCTCAGGCAACTCGGTTGCTAACTCTTGCGGGTACCGTTGCGATAGACAGCCCGCAACCACAAGCTTGCGCAGCGTTCCTTCTTGCTTGAGTCGGGAAATCTCGACGATTGTGTCTATCGACTCCGCTTTAGCGGCATCGATAAAGCCGCATGTATTGATCAGCACGACATCCGCCTCGGCCGGTTCCTGAACCATTTCATAATGATCCTGGACGAGCAGTCCGGACATCACTTCCGAATCGACCAGATTGCGGGCGCATCCTAAGCTGATGATGCTAAACTTCTGCTTTGGTTGCTTCACTGGCCCAACTCCACTATGTCGACCCCCTGGGGAATGTTTATTCGAAACAGCGAATCCTTAAGCCCAACGCCTTTCTTCATATTGGAAAAACGCAAGCTTGTCAGATTGTTGGCGGCGTCGCGAATGCTTACCCAGACGATATCGGCTGAGCTCCGACTAACTCCGAGAAGGATTTCGCTGAATCCTCCAGCTTCGCCCTTGGGTTCTAGACGGAGAATGTATTCGTCCTTTTCAGTTGCCTTGAGCACGGCATTAAAATCTTTTTTCAAGTTGCCCAGCCCAAGTAGAAAAGACAGCGGAATATCCGAGCGAAAGGCGTTTTTCAACGGACTCTTAATCACCTGGTTCTGTTCAGGTTGTAGAAAATAGAGGTGGCTTCCATCTGTCAGTACGATCTGGCCCTTGGGTTCTTCATAGCGCCACAGCATTTTGCCCGGGCGTTTGAACGACAACTTCCCCCACGCTTTCAAGCTGCGGTTAAGAGTTTTGACTTCGGTTTCCTGCTGAAAATCAGCGATGAAATCGATGGTAGCGTCATAGTTCTTCTGCAGCGCGTCGACGACCTGCTCGGCGCTTTTCGGCTCCGCCGCGGTAATCCAATCCTGCGCAGTCAAGCACAAGGCAATCACCAGAGCCCCAAGCAGTCGTTTAAGCTTCAAGTTTTCTCGCATACACTTCTCTCGGCTTGGCGCCGTCTGCCGGACCAATAACGCCATCGCGTTCCATCTGCTCAATCATCCGCGCAGCCCGGTTGTATCCTACCCGCAATCTCCGTTGAATCATAGAGATCGAAGCTTGCTGAGTGTCGGTGACAATCGCCACCGCCTGATCATACATTTCATCGTACTCTTCGTCGGCGCCGGCGTTCTCGATATCCTTTTTGACGTCAAAAACATCGGGTCGGTACTGTGGTCGTCCCTGCTGCTTGATAAACTTCATCACCTTGCGCACTTCTTGATCCGATACGAAGGCTCCATGGATGCGCGTCAGTCGTGCCGTGCCCGGCGGTAAGAACAACAAGTCGCCGTTGCCTAAAAGCTTCTCGCCGCCCATCGAGTCCAGTATTGTGCGCGAATCGATTCGCGAGGTCACCTGAAATGAGATACGCGCCGGAAAATTCGCTTTGATCAAACCGGTGATGACATCCACAGAAGGGCGCTGAGTGGCAAGGATCAGGTGAATACCCGCGGCTCGTGCCTTTTGCGCAAGTCGGGTGATGTATTCTTCAATATCGCGTCCAACCGTCATCATCAGATCGGCCAGTTCATCGATGATAATAACGATCCGCGGCAAACGCTCATGCACCAGCGGCGCTTCCTTTGCCAGGCTCCCACCCGGTGCATTCGGATCTTCGTCCGCTTGCGCTTCCGTCAGCTCAATAACGGGTTTCTTTACGGCGCCTTCTTTTTCCAGTGTTCGATTGTAATTGTCGATATTGCGCGCGCCTTTGTCTCTCATGAGCCGATAACGTCGATCCATCTCGTCCATGGCCCAGAAAAGCGCGGCGGCGGCTTTTTTTGGATCCGTCACCACAGGCACAAGAAGGTGGGGAATTTCTTCGTAAACAGTCAGCTCCAGCATTTTCGGATCCACCATGATGAATCGCACGTCTTGCGGCGTCGCTTTAAAGAGAATGCTCAGGATCATGGCGTTGATCGACACCGACTTGCCGGTTCCTGTGGCGCCGGCAACCAGCAGATGAGGCATGCGCCCCAGATCAGTGGCAAACGGTATTCCGCCAATATCCTTTCCTAGAGCTAAGGTGATTTTTGAATCGACGGAATGATAGCTATCGCTCTCGATGATTTCTCTCAAATAAACCGTTTCGCGCCGGGGATTAGGGATTTCTATTCCCACCACCGATTCTCCCGGAATCGGCGCGAGAATACGCACGCTGACAGCGCGCAGCGCCATTGCGAGATCGTCAGCCAGCATGACGATGCGGCGTACCTTTACGCCGTCGGCCGGCTTAAACTCATACATGGTGATGACCGGGCCGGGACGGACCGCGACCACTTCGCCGTCGACGCCGAAATCAGCCAGTTTTTTTTGCAGGATGAGAGAGTTGGCGTGCAGGCCGTTGGTGTCGACTTTGATTAACTGATTGGGATCGGGTGGGTCTAAGAGGTCGAGAGGCGGCAAGCGGTACCCTTCTCCAACTACCGGGAGTTTAAACTGCTCTTGCGGGGCAATCGGTTTCTTGACGACTTTCTTGATCAATTCTTCTTTAGGGTCAGCCTTTACAACGATGGGCGGCGGCACATAGTCGCGCCGTTCGTTCTTGATGTTTTCTCCCTTGGTTTTGTCTTTCTGCTGTTTGAGCTTGGTTAAACTCAAGCCGATCTTCGGTATGATAGTTTTCCTGAACTGGAGCAGTCGTTTGCCGCTGCGATCAAGCAGATCCGCCAGCGATATTTGCGAAACTGTCATGATTGCCAGAAGCGCGCGTCGTCAGGATAATCAACGTTGCGCTGATGCGTCCAAACAACGGCACCAGAATGCTTTCCGTAAGAAAGCCTCCGATGATGCCGCCGGAGTCTCGCGCGTCTTCAGAATCGATCCATAGGCTCAAAAGAACTGCTATGCCGACGAGAAGCACTGCGTAGCCGGTTGCCTTGGTAGCGCGAAGTCCTTTGAACACCGGGGAGAAATAAGTGATAGGCAGCGAGGCCGAGGAAAATCGGCAGTAAGTAGGCAGATAGGCCGAGGCCCTGCAACAGGAGATCGGCTAGAAAAGCGCCGACAAAGCCTCCCCAGTTATGAGCGATCAAACCAGAAGGCGTATTGAGCGAACGGTCATTTGGACTATACGAGACTAAGCTAATAATGATCAGAAGAGCGGTGAGGCTAATAACCACACCCCAGACTTCCCGGTTGAGCCGGCCTTTTTCCATGGCAGTAAGCGAACCTTAAGTTTCAACTATATACGGCAAAACTACAGGCCGCCGTTCTAGTTTCTTGCGGAAATGACGACGTAGCGCAATGCGAATCTCTTCCTGCAACTCGGCTCGATCGGCGCGCGTTTCCCGGTTCATACCGCTAAAGGTTTCTAAGACGACCTTTCGAGCCTGTTCGAAAATCTCTTCGCCTTCTTCATCACGAACGAATCCGCGAGAAATCAAATCCGGTCCGGCGACGATTTCGCCGGATTGCTGGTGGATTGCCAGTACCGCGAGCACCATTCCGTCTTCTGATAAATGGCGCCGATCGCGAATCACAATCGGCCCGACATCGCCGATACCTTTGCCATCGACGAACACTTTGCCCACCTGAACGGGAGTTGTCTTATGGGCGCCCTGGGCGGTTAGTTCCAAGACGTCGCCGTCTTCGAGAATAAAACAGTTACTCTCCGGGACCCCAACCTCTTGAGCCAACCGCTGATGGCGCACCAAGTGGCGGTACTCGCCGTGAATCGGCACGAAAAAGCGCGGACGAGTCAGCTGCAGCATTATCTTCAATTCTTCTTGGCTGGCATGCCCGGAAACGTGAATCTCGGAAACCTTTTCGTAGTGAACCTCTGCACCGCGGCGGTAGAGATGATTGATCAAGTTCGAAATGATCTTCTCGTTGCCGGGGATAAACTTCGAAGAGAGAATAACGTTATCGCCGGGTTGAATTTTGATTGTCTTGTGATCGTTGAGAGCTACCCGGTGCAAGACCGATAGCGGCTCACCCTGGCTGCCGGTGGTCAGAAACGTGAGGCGATCGGGGGCAAGATCTTGCCAACGATCATTTTCGGTCATGAAGCTTCTTGGAAGCCGGAGATAGCCGAGGTCGGCTGCGACCTGGCTGTTGCGCACCATGCTGCGGCCGCTGAGCACGACTCTGCGATCGCAACGCTCGGAAATTTCCAGCACTTGTTGGATCCTTGGAATGCTCGACGCAAACGTCGAAACCAGCACCCTGCCGCTTGATTGCCGAAAAATCTGCTCCAGGTTCGTTCCAACTTCGCGTTCAGACCCGGTGTGGCCGCGCCGTTCAACGTTGGTTGAGTCGGACAAGAGCAGAAGAACGCCTTTTTCCCCGTAGGCGGCGAATCTTTGAAAATCGAACATCTCGCCTTCCATTGGTGTGTTATCGATCTTGAAGTCACCGGTATGGATGATCGTACCGACGGGCGTCTGTATTGCCAAGGCCAGGCAGTCCATCAGGCTATGCGTGACACGAATCCCTTCGAGCTTGAAAGGGCCTAACTCCCACAGTTTGCCGGCGGTGATCTCGCGAACATCGGCGATATCTTCCAGACCATGTTCTCTGACTCGATTGCTGAGCAGACCCAGCGTCAAACGGGTGGCGTAGATCGGCACCGAGAGGCGCTCGAGAACATAGGGAAGCGCCCCCATATGGTCTTCATGCGCATGGGTCAAAATAATCGCTTTGAGCTTGTGCTTGTTTTCCAGGAGATAGCTGATATCGGGGATGACCAGGTCGATGCCGAGCAAATCGGCCCCGGGAAACATCAGGCCGCAGTCGATGGCTATGGCCGCTTCGCCGTATTCGACCAGCATCATGTTGAGGCCAAACTCACCGAGACCGCCTAAAGGTATGATTCTTACGGATTCCATGCTGTTTTAAATGCTCCGTTTCTCCAACTGACGATTACTGATGATGCTATGGCCTGAGTTTGCTGCGACCGAGGCCGAATCCATGGGCTCGCTTCGCAGATGTTTTTCGATTGCTTGTCGTACCCGGTTCGAGAGATGGCGGAGCGTGCCCGGACCAAAACCATCGACCGCAATCGGTTCACTAATGATGACCTCGACAATTCCGCCCCTCAAGCGCCATGCACCGGCTGGCAGGATCTGCCGGCTGCCGTTGATGGTCACTGGAACAATCGGTCGGTTTGCCTGGGCGGCAAGTAAAAATCCACCTTTCTTAAACCGCAGCAGTTTTCCATCTCGGCTGCGCGTCCCTTCCGGAAATACAACAATCGAAATACCGGCTGCCATCCGCTCTTTCGCGCGTTTTAAGCTTTTGACGGCAGTGAGACGGTCCGCTCGATCGATTGTAATATGCCTTGAAGCCCACATCGCCCAGCCGAAAAACGGAATCCAAAGAAGCTCTCTTTTAGCGATCCAGCGCAACTGAAAACTTACCAGGCTGTGCACCAGAACTGGGATATCGAGATTGCTTTGGTGATTGACCATGAAAACATATTGTTTTCGCGAATCGATATGTTCGCCGCCGCTAACTCGCAATACAACCCCGCCCATGCGTAAGATCAAAGCCGTCCAGATCTGGCTTGCACGGTACGCGACTTTGCCATGACGATCGAATAGGCCAAGAAAGATTGTCAGCACCGCAGCCGGTACCGTGATGAGCATAAAAACCGACAGCTTGAGCAGATAAAACATCAAGATCAAAGTAAGCTTGGCGAGTGCAAAACCGCGAAAATGCGCCAGCTTAGTCTAGTGTACGCATGATCAAATTGCAATTCAGCGGAGACCCCGCTGCATGCCGATTCCATCATTGACTATAAATATCGCGAGCGCTAAGTTGGCTGCACTGTTTGCTGCCGCAATGTAGCGGCCTGGAGGTGTTTCATGTCCGTAAACAAAGTAATTCTCATTGGAAATCTAGGTAAAGATCCCGAGCTTCGCTTCACTTCAACGGGGAGCGCGGTAGCGCGTTTTCCGATCGCTACTTCCGAAGTTTGGAACGACCGCGACGGCAACAAGCAGGAAAGAACCGAGTGGCATAATATCATTGTATGGGGTAAGCAGGGTGAATCTTGCAGCCAATATCTCGCCAAAGGAAGGCAGGTTTTTGTCGAGGGCAGCATTCGCAGCCGGAGCTATGACGATAAAACCGGTACCAAGCGATATGTGACCGAGATCGTTGCGCAACGCATTAGATTTCTTGGCGGCGGCGGTGGCACGCGAATGGCGCCGGAGGTCGAAGGCGGCGTTACCGACGAAATATCAACTGGCGGCGGACAGCCGCCTTTCGATGACGATATACCGTTTTGAGGATTCGTCTCTATCCGATCAGATTCCTATCTTTACCGGCTAAAAAGGCCGAGATGTTTTCGGCCACCTCATTTAACAGCCTCTCTCGCGCTTGACGAGCGCTCCACGCCGTGTGCGGGGTCACCAGCAGATTGTCCAGTGTGCTCGCTGCCACGATGATCGGGTGATCCGCGGCCGGAGGTTCCTCGGTGATCACATCCAAGGCAGCTCCGGCCAGACGCTGCTCGCGCAGCGCCTGAATCAGTGCTGTTTCCTCAACCAAAGCGCCGCGCGCGGTATTGATCAGGATTGCCGATGGTTTCATCAACCTAAGCGTCTCATTATTGATCAAGTTTTTTGTCTGGGGCGTTAGCGCGCAGTGCAGTGATACAATGTCAGCTTGCGGCAGCAATTGCTCTAAGGGAACTCGGTGCGAGGCAGGCGGTTCCGCTGCTCCTGGACGAGTGGCCACCAGCACTTCCATGCCAAATCCCCGTGCCATCCGGGCAACCTCGCGGCCGATATTGCCGTAGCCAACGATAGCTAACGTCCTGCCGCTGAGCTCGAAACTCGGATACGTCAGCAGTGAGAACACGGGACTTTTCTGCCACATCCCGGCCTTGACGTCAGCGGCGTACCGGCCCGCGTGAGTAGCCAGTTCTAAGATCAACGCCATCGTGAACTGCGCCACGGACTGCGCGGCATAGCCCGGGACATTGCAGACCTTGATGTTACGTTTGCGGGCCGCCGTGTGATCGATAATGTCGGTACCCGTGGCGGCCACTGCGATCAACGACAAGTTCTGCGACTCCGGCGCGGCGAGAGCCGCCTCAGAGATGGCTTGTTTGTTGGTAACCACTATGTCTTGACCGGCCAATCGACCAATGGTCTCGCTTGGCTTGGTGACTTGGTAAATTTTGCAATCGCCGATCTCGCTGAAGCGTTCCAGTGAAACATCGCCGAACGTGGCGGCATCGAGGAACACAATCTTGGGCAAGGTCATCGTCGAACCCGCCCGCGCCGCTCGAGCGCTTTTGCCTCATCCCACAACCGATCCATTTCTTCCAGGCTGGATTGATTTGGGGATTTCCCGGCTTGGCGCAGCTCATCTTCGAGGTAATTGAACCTCTCAATGAATTTATCGGTGGTTTGACTGGCAACCTCTTCTGCCTGAACCCCGAGAAAGCGCGCAAGATTAACTAATGAGAAAAACACATCGCCCAATTCCTCTCCGGTTCGTTGATGATCGCCGGAGGCGCAGGCGGCTTTGAGTTCACTCAATTCCTCCTCCACCTTTTGCCACACCGGTTCTATCTTGGGCCAATCGAAACCGACCCGCGCGGCGCGCTCCGAAATGGTTTGGGCACGTGCCAACGCCGGCATGGATTTCGGCAGGCTGCCCAATGCTGAATTGGCCGTGCCGCCAAGGTTTTCTTGCGCCTTGATTTGTGCCCACTGTTTTGTCACGGCGTCCGCATCAGGCAAGGCGTCACCGCCGAAGACGTGCGGATGACGCCGGATAAGCTTCGCCGCTAAGTTGCTAATCACTTGATTGGCAGTAAATGTGCCGTTTTCGGCGCCGATCTGACAATGAAAGACGATCTGATGCAGCAGGTCGGATAATTCTTCGACAATCCTGGCAGGATCGTTGCCGGCAAGCGCATCGAGAAGCTCATGGGTCTCTTCCAACAAAAACGACTTCAATGTTTGGTGCGTCTGCTCTCGATCCCACGGGCAGCCGTTCTCTCCGCGCAATTCGGCCATCAATTCCAAGAGCTCGGAAAACTTTTCTCCAGCTTTTTTGTGGTCGGACATAGCCTCCCCGTAGAAGCGCAGCGGCACGAATTTTATTGCTTGAAGCAGCGTGTTAGATCTTACGTAGCTAAGCAATGATACCGGTGGCGATGCCGGGTTGATACAAATAGAGCCTTAATCGAAGGAGTGAATCAATGTCAACTGCAACCATCGATGGATTGGAGGTTCGTTACCAAGTCTTCGGCTCCGGTGCTCCGCTGTTATTGTTTGCGCCCGGCGGATTTGATGCAACGATAGAGAAATGGCGCGCCGCCAGCGCCTGGACCGGCATCGATGCCCTGGATGCGCTGGCAACTCAATTTCAAGTGATTGCCTACGATCGGCGCGAATCCGGACAATCCGGAGGAAGAGTGGAACACCTCAGCTGGCGCACCTATGCGCGACAGGCAAAAGCGTTACTGGATCAGCTCAAGATTGAATCTGCGCTTGTCCTGGGCGGGTGCATGGGATGTTCGGTGGCACTGGCATTCGCGGTTGATTACCCGGAGACGACCCGCGCGCTCTTGCTCCACTGGCCGGTCGGTGGTTTTCGGTGGAAAGCCACCGGTCGCGATCGATTTGAGCGCCATTACCGCTTCGCCGCCAGCCATGGTCTGCCCGGTGTTGTCGAGCGCGCGAGAATCGGCAAAAGCTTTTGGATGGATCCCGAAGCCGGTCCCTGGGCTTCCGTGATCGCTCGGGATCCATCATTCGCCGAGGACTTTATCCGTCAGGATTTGAATCGTTACCTCGGACTCGTTGCTGTCAGCGGCAGAGGCTTATTCGATCGCGACACCGCCACCGGCGCGGCACCCGAGGAGATTATTGGCATTAGCGCGCCGGCTCTCATCATTCCCGGTGACGACGCGTCCCACGCCACTTCTGCGGCGCATTATCTCCGAGAGTTGTTGTCGAATGGGAGCTTTTGGAATGTGTCGCCGTTGGAGCAGACCACCCGTGAAGTTTGCGACAGAATCATCGAGTTTTCCCGCCAACTGTCATGAGGCTGTTACAGTCGGTCCGATAGGTTCGGAGTTTGACCTCGCGCGGATGGACCGATATAGAAAATCTTGTAGGAAGACTCCGGTTTCATACGATAAATATTTGCAGGGAGGCTCGTCATGGACGTTACCACATCAACTCTTCAATTGAGTACGGCCGATGGCAACATGGATGCGTTCGAAGCGCGGCCCAAAGATGGCGGGTCCTATCCCGGCATCGTTGTTTTGATGGAAGCTTTCGGACTTAACGATCACATCAAGAAAGTGACCGATCGGATTGCGCAAGAAGGCTACGTTGCGATTGCCCCGGATCTCTATCATCGAGAATCCGAGCGCATCATTCCGTACAGTGACATGAAAAAGGCAATCGGCACTATGAACCGCTTGCAGGATCCCAAAGTGATGGATGACGTGGGCGCGGCCATCGCGCATTTGAAGGGGCAAAGTAACGTCAAATCTGGCGCCATCGGCGTCACCGGTTTTTGTATGGGCGGCCGTTATACTTATCTTGCGGCGGCGCATCATAACAAGGACGTCAAAGCGGCGGTGTGCTTCTATGGCGGTGGCATTTCGATGGGAGATCCGAGCCCGTTGTCGCGCACCGGTGAAATCACCTGCCCGATTTATCTCTTTTTCGGAGCCAAAGATCCGTTGATCCCAATCGATCAAGTCGGGCAGATCAACACTGAGCTAACCCATAAAAAAGTGAGTTTCTCGATGAAGGTTTATCCGGAGGCAACGCATGGGTTCTTCTGCGATGAGCGGCCGAGCTATAATGAGAGCGCCGCGAAAGATTCGTGGGAAAAACTGAAAACATTTTTTGCTCAACATTTAAAGTAGGAAAGAACTACATGGCCCAACGGCGAGGACGTCCGGATCTTTCTGCGCTGAATATCGAAAGTCGCAATCCATCAATCCCGTCGGCACTTCGATTGAAGAAAAATAAAGACATCGTAACTCTTGGCTTGCTGCAGATGAGCGCCAGCGAAGACGCGGAAGCCAACCTCTCAAAGGCTGAGGCGCGCATACGCGAGGCGGGCGAGGAAAGGCGCCCAGATTGTCTGCCTGCAGGAATTGTTTCGCTCGCGCTATTTCTGCCAGAGCGAGGATCAGCGATGCTTCAACCTGGCAGAAACTATTCCCGGCCCAAGCACGGATCGTTTGGGCGCCCTAGCGCGCGAACTGCAGATCGTCATCGTGGCCTCGCTATTCGAGAAGCGGTCGGCGGGCATCTATCACAACACTGCCGTGGTGCTCGATGCCGATGGTTCGATCGTCGGAAAATATCGCAAGATGCATATTCCGGACGATCCCCTCTATTTCGAAAAGTTTTACTTCACACCGGGTGATCTTGGCTTTCCAAGCTTTCAAACCCGTTATGCGAGAATCGGCGCTCTGGTTTGTTGGGATCAATGGTTTCCAGAAGCCGCCCGTCTAGCGTCGTTGTCCGGCGCGGAGATACTGGTCTATCCAACGGCGATCGGCTGGATACCCAAGGAACCCCGCCCGGTGGCGCAAAAACAGCGTGACGCCTGGGAGCTGATCCAGCGCAGCCCACGCCATCGCCAACGGTGTCTTTGTGGCCTCTGTCAATCGCGTCGGCAGGGAAGGAAATTTAAAATTCTGGGGACATTCTTTCGTCGCCGGCCCATCTGGAGAAATCTTGAACGTCGCCGCGGGCGACCGTGAAGAGATTCTCATTGCCAAATGCGATCTGCGCAAGATCGATGAGATTCGCGAGAGCTGGCCCTTCTTTCGAGACCGGCGAATCGATGCCTATAGTTCTTTGCAGTCGCGATTTATCGATTCGCCCGACGGCACCTAATCATCGCTCGTATTCAATCACTCTGATGGCCGACCCAGATAAACCCTCGCCGATGCCGCGCGACCTGGGATATTCGATGCCCGCGGAATGGGCGCCGCACTCGGGCCACTTGGCTATCCTGGCCGCACAACCTGGAAACCTGGCCCATTCAACTCGAGCGCGTCAGGGAGGCCTGGATCCAAATGATTCTGGCGTTGGCGCCGCACGAGAAGGTTTATCTTCTGGTCAATGATGATCCGATGCGACGGGATGTCACCCTCCGTCTAAAAACGGCCGGTGCGGTGATTGAAAATGTCAAGGTCATCCAAATCCCCACCATGGATGTTTGGATGCGCGATTACGGCCCGACGTTCGTAGTGCGCAATGGACCGGATGACCCACTGGCGTTCAACGATTGGATCTTCAACGGCTGGGGCGGCAAGTATAAAGCTTATGAACAGGACGATCAGGTGGCCAAGAGTATTGCCGAGTTGCTCGGTGTGCCGGCGTTTGCCCACGCGCTTGTCCTTGAAGGTGGCGCCATAGAAGTCAATGGCGCCGGGATTTGTCTGACCACCGAGCAGTGTCTGCTCAACAAGAATCGTAACCCGCATCTGGGCCGAGCTGAGTTAGAGCAGTTTTTGCGAGACTCGCTGGGGGTCAGTCAAATCATCTGGCTGGGTGAGGGAGTTGCGGGCGATGATACCGACGGCCACATTGATGATATCGCCCGCTTCGTCGACGCCACGACCATTGTCTGCGCTGTTGAAGAACACCCGAAAGATGCGAATTATGCTCCTCTGCAAGAGAATCTTGAACGTCTCCAGGGAGCACGCGATGCCCTTGGCAGTAGGTTCGATCTGGTCACTTTGCCGTCGCCGCGTCCTGTCCTTTACCAGGAATGTCGCTTACCTGCGAGCTATGCCAATTTCTATATCGCCAATGAAGTAGTTCTCGTGCCTGTTTTCGACGACCCTGGGGATCAAAAAGCGCTGGGAATTATAGGTGAGTTGTTTCCGAGCCGAAAAGCCGTCGGAATTCGTTGCACCGACGTCGTTGCAGGTCTCGGCGCGATTCATTGTGTGACGCAGCAAGAGCCGCGATCCTCCGTCCAGGACTTGACAATTTCTTCATCCCGAACTTATTCTTAGCTTTGCTATGGGGCGACTCATCCAAATCCGAGACCTGCATCAGGCGCGACGTCGTCGTTCCGAAAAGGTCAGCATGGAGCAGTGCGTTGAGCTGCTCGAGTGGAACTTGAAAAAGAGCCTCGATGATTATTTCTCTTCGCCTCGCGAAGAGCGTTCGATGAGAGCAACGCAAATTCGCAAACTCAGCGAGATTCTTGAATACGCCCTGAGGCTTCTCTAACTCCACACCTCGATCCGTGGAACTCGCAAAGTCCCTGCCGCTGGTCTTGCTGTTACTTGCCGGCTTGGCGATTCTCGGCTGGTTTTTTCTCTGGCGCATGCGCGCCCTTTTACGAGCAACACAAAACGACCAGGCCTGGTTATTAATGCAGCAACAAATCGATCAACTTCGCCTGCAGTTCGGACAGGTGCTGGATAACAGCACACAGCTGATCCAGCAACAGCTGGGACAAATGATCGGCCACGTCAACGAGCGTTTGCGCGAAAATTCCGAAATTTTGCAGCAAACACATCAGAGCGTTGGCCAAAGGCTGGACAACGCGGCCAGAGTGGTCGGCAATGTGCAGAAAAGCCTCGGCGGACTCGAGGAAGCCAACCGTAAGATTTACGAAGTCGGCAAGGACATAGCTTCACTGCAGGAAATTCTCCGCTCACCCAAGCTGCGCGGCGGATTAGGCGAGTTCTTTCTCGAGGACTTGCTAGGGCAAATCCTGCCGCCACAGCACTTCGCGACGCAATACTGTTTTCGTAGCGGCGAGAAAGTTGACGCGGTGATTAAGCTGGGTAGCTCGCTGGTGCCGGTTGATTCCAAGTTCCCGCTGGAGAATTTCAAAAGAATCATCGACACCACTGTCGAGGAGGATCGAGCGCGGGTGAAGAGACAGTTTGCCGCGGACGTCAAGAAGCATATCGACGCCATCGCGGCAAAATACATTCTGCCCGACGAAGGAACCTACGATTTCGCGCTTATGTATATTCCGGCCGAGAATGTCTATTACGAAATTATTATCAAAGACGATTCCACAGAAGAGAAAAGCCTAAGCTTTTATGCGATGAGCAAACGTGTCGTACCGGTTTCACCTAACTGCTTTTACGCATACCTGCAGGCGATTGTGCTCGGCCTTAAAGGCATGACAATAGAACAGCGAGCGAAAGAAATCATCGAATGCTTGAGCCGGTTGCAAGGCGACTTTACGCGTCTTCGCGACGAGTTTGCTGTGCTCGGCAAACATCTAGGACATGCGCAGTCCAGCTACCAAAGTGCCGAGAAACGGGTCGAGCAGTTGGGGCAGAAACTGGTGGCGGCCAACGCCGGGCAGAGCGAATCGTTGCAAACTGGGCCGGGCGATCAAAAACCTGTCTAGCTGTTTGGGTTCTACAGGGGCGACGTCTCGACATGCGGTTAAGTTTGTTTTCGCGGTTGGCTCTTGGCTACCTCGCCATCTTCCTTCTGGTGACGGCGGTGAGCGCGTACGCTGTTTTCCAGCTTCATCGTTTTGATGAGCTTACCGATTCTGTACTCAAGGTCGATAACCGAATTCTCGATTACGAAAAGATCCTCGCCGATCTGCTACTGTCTCAGAGTCGTTATGAGCAGAAATTTGCCATCAGCAGAGATGAGGCGCTCTATAACGAGTTCCTCCGTCTAAAGCGCGACTTTAACCTTCAACTCGCAACCGCCATTAGCATCGGAGACAGCGCGGCGGGAGCGATTTTAAGCAAAGTTCAACAGGATTACCGCAACTACGAGGAGTTGGTGGTAAAAGAAGCTGCGCTACTGCGCGCGAAAAAGCGCTATCCTGAGGCGCGATTCAAGCAAGAAAAAGACGAAATCGTCGATCGAATACTGGTTTCACTGGAAAAGCTCAGAGCCGATCAGCAACATGCCATGTCTACTAAAGTGAGAGAGCTGGCGGAAGCCGCCGAACACGCCCGTGAGGTTTCAGTTAGCATCACCGTGGCGTGTCTGATCTCGATCGTTGCGATGTCGCTGATCGTAACCCGCAGTATTACTCGACCGATCGCGATCTTAAAGACCAAGACACGAGAGATCGCGCAGGGCCGTTTCGAAGGCGGGCTAAACATCAAATCACCGCCCGAACTCGGTGAGTTGGCGGCAGCGTTCAATTTGATGTGCGAGCGATTGAAAGAGCTTGAGCGCATGAAGGCCGACTTTTTTTCATCGATGTCGCACGAACTGCGCACGCCTTTGACTTCCATCAAAGAGGGCACAGGACTGCTTCTCGACGGGGTCGGCGGCCAGACCACGGACAAACAACGGAAACTTCTGGCCATTCTCGCCGAGGAAAGCAATCGTCTTATCGCTGTTGTTAATTCCCTGCTCGACCTGTCCAAAATGGAAGCCGGTATGATGAGCTATGAATTCGATCTGGTCACTATCGATCCGCTAATTCGCCGCGCCATTGCCGAGATCACGCCGCTGGTGGAGGCCAAACAAATTGAACTTGAGACCAACGTGAATCCGTCGCTGCCGGCGCTCAGGTTGGACCCTGAGAGAATTTTGCAAGTGCTGCGCAATCTGCTCGGTAATGCCGTTAAGTTTACTCCCAAAGGCGGCCGGGTTAGCGTTGTTGCGGCATCTGTAAATGGCAACTTGCAAGTTTCTGTGACAGACTCTGGACCTGGAGTGCCGGCCGAGAGCTTGACTACCATTTTTGAAAAGTTTAGTCAGGGGAGCCACAAGGGCGCGCATACCAGAAATGGCACGGGTTTAGGCTTGGCAATCGCCAAGAACATCATCAAGTCCCATGGTGGAGAAATATGGGCAGAGAGTCAGGTAGGGCGGGGAAGCACCTTTGTATTTGTCTTGCGCTATTAGTTGTATTTTCGTCCGGCTGTAGCCTTCTAAGAGATTGGCGCGAGCAGCGCCAGATTCGCGATTCGATGCTCCAGGGCCATAGTTTGTTTGTTGACGGCGACTACGACGGAGCGTTTGCTAAATATCGCGAGGCTTTAGTGTTGGCGGGGGATCATCCTCCCGGGGATGCCGCCGTTTACAACATCGGCCTTATTTATGCGCATCCCAGCAATCCTAAACGCGATCATCGCAAAGCGATCGAAGCGTTCAACAAGGTGATCGGCGACTACGCGCAAAGCCTCTTGGGCGGAGCAGGCAAGAATGTGGGTGGGCCTGCTACAGCAGGTGGAAATTTCAAAGCAAGAAGCGGAAAGAACCCGGGAAGCTATGGAACAATCTAAACAAGATGTTGAAAAATCGCGAGAGGAAGCGGAAAAGTTTAGGTTGGCTGCTGAGAAATCCAAGCAGGAAGTTGATAGAACAAGGCAGGAGATGGAGAAATCTCGGCAAGCTCTGGAGAGAGCCAACCAGATCGACCTTGAAATCGAACAAAAGAAGCGCGACCGAGGGAAGTAGAGAACGGGCACCATGTCGTTAGGCAAAATATTGATCGTCGACGATGACGCAAATCTCCTTGAGCTGATAAAAATGCGGCTGGAATCGGCGGATTACGAGGTGACTGCTGCGCGTGAAGAGGATAATGCGGTCGTCGAGCTCAAGGCGGGGAACTTCGATCTTTGCATCGTCGATCTGATGCTCGCCAACCGTGACGGCATAACGCTGATGGAAGAGTTCCGCGCAGTCAACCCTGAAGTGCCGACGATCATCCTGACGGCGCACGGCAGCATTCAAAATGCGGTGGAGGCAATGCGCCGCGGCGCCTACAGCTATCTTACCAAACCGTTCGAGCCAGGCGATCTGTTGCTGCAGATCGAAAGAGCTTTGGAGAATCGCAAGCTCAACTCCGAGATCAAGCGTCTCAAGGGGCTTTTGCACGAGCAGTTCGATTTCGCCAATATCATCGCCCGCAGCGCCAAGATGCGATCGGTGTTGGATGTTGTTATGCGCATTGCGAGACTCGACTCGACGGTCCATATCCACGGCGAAAGCGGCACTGGAAAAGAACTCATTGCCAAAGCCATCCATCTCGCCAGTGATAGAAAAGATAAGCCGTTTATTGCTTTGAACTGCGCCGCATTACCCGAAACATTGCTGGAGAGCGAACTTTTCGGCCATGAGAAAGGGGCTTTCACCGGCGCTGTTAAAAGCACCAGGGGACTTTTTACCCAAGCTCACGGCGGGACACTCTTTCTCGATGAGATCGGCGATATGCCGCTCTCGACTCAGTCCAAACTGTTGCGTGTCTTGCAAGAGCGGCAATTCTATCCGGTCGGGAGCGAAGATCCCCATCGAGGTCGATGTCCGAGTCATCGCCGCCACCAACAAAGATTTGGAAGAACTCGTGAAGAAAGGCACTTTTCGGGACGACCTGTTCTACCGAATCCATGTTATCCCCATTTATCTACCGCCCTTACGCGACCACAAAGAGGACATCGTTCCGTTGGTCGAGCATTTTTTGAAGAAGTGCAGTCAACAAATGAAGAAGGACGTTAAAGGGATAACCCCAGAGGCATTGCGCAAGCTGATGCTGCACGATTGGCCGGGGAACGTGCGCGAACTGGAAAATACAATCGAATATAGCGTGGCCATGACGCAGAAGGAGTTTGTTACTGAGGAGTATATCCTCCAAGGAAAGATCTCTTTCTCAGACGGTGCGCAGGCCGGCGTCAATGATAAACAAACCGCCTCCGATGATACGCTGAGGCCCTTAAAAGATGCCCGCGATGCCTTCGAAAGAGACTATTTAGTGCAGGTGCTTTCGATGACCGATGGCAACGTAAGTCAAGCCGCGAAGCTGGCCGGCAAATACAGAGCCGATTTTTATGACTTGCTGAAGAAGCACGACCTCAAAGCGGACGATTTCAAAAAAACCAAGTCTGCCGCGAGCGCATCCAGCTAAAGCAGACTTCATTCGTTCGCGCAGGATAGATTTCAAACTCGGCCGCGATTGCTCTATGCCACTATGTAGCTAGCGCCGTCTTCATCTACATTCTAGATCCCCCGAAATCCCTACGCGTATGACTCTCCTCATTGTAGGGAATCCCTGCGAGAACCTTCTCTAAAGCTTCACCGACAAACCAAATTGGGCCAATGGTCTGCTCTTCCGAGTGGCTGGTATGTGATTTGCGTTGGCTATGCATTATTAGCGGGCGAATGGATCATCAACAAACCGCAGCTAACAAACTTCGGAGAACTTATGACCGCTCCTCACAGGGTTTTGGTTGTCGACGACGATGAAAACTTCGGTCAAATCATCGCCGAAACATTAACAGCGGCGGGCTATGAAGTGCAAACAGCAGATGACGGCTTGCATGGCTATCTGAGATACTTGGACCAGCAGCCGGAAATCGTTCTCACAGATATACAGATGCCTGAGTTAGACGGAATAGAAATGATCCGCTGTATTCGAACCATCAACCCCGACGTTAAGGCAATCTACATAAGCGGGGCAATCAGCCAGTATCGGGAAGTTCTTATAAGCGAAGGAAAAGAATACGGGGCACTGGTGTTAAACAAGCCATTTTCGCGAAACGACTTGCTTGCCTCAATGAATGGCTGGTTGAGTGATCACGATCGCGAGGGTAATCCGCGCCAAAGACCGCCGATGACATCGTGTAAGAATGCTCGATAGGAATACCGGTTGCTGTGCCACAAGATTGCTTACCGTCGCATACGCCTACAAAGAAGATGTAGGAATTTCCTGCAAACAAAATTAATAGAGTTGCAAGTTCCTGAAAAGATTGCCTCGTTCCTTTGGCACATGATTCGCTTGGTGGCTAAGTAGCGAATTTCGAACGATTTTAAAACAAACGGACTGATATAATAACAAGGTGGTAGTCAAGAAGGAGGATTGGTCATGAGAGTTAATACGATTTTGAGTGTGGGGGCCTTAGGTTCTCTACTGTTAGCACAGGGATGTATCGCGACTCGCGACTGGGTTAAGGAACAAATGGACCCAGTAACCAATCGGGTATCGCAGAGCGAGAACCGTTTGACACAGGGTGAAGGACGGTTGACTCAGAGTGAGAAGCAAATCGGCGCGATCGACAACCGGATCACGGGAATCGAAGGCAAACTCGGCCAATTCGAAGGGCGACTGGGGCAGGTCGATGCTAAAGCAGATAAGGCATTGAACGCTCTCTCGAACCTGAGACTTGAGCGGCGCTTTGTGATCGATATGAAAGAGGGGGCTAACTTCGCCTTTGGTTCATCGAATTTGCCCAATCAAGCTCAAAAAGAGATCGATGGCTTCCTCAGCGATCTCAAGGGCGATCCGTCAGGCGCCGGTAACACGGTTTTTGTTGTTGCCGGTCATACGGATAATGTCGGAACCGACGACATCAACTATGAACTCGGAAAGCGACGGGCGGACGCGGTTAGCCGTTATCTGATCACGCACAAGAAAATGGATCCGCTCAAAGTTATGTCCGTTTCTTATGGAGAAAGCGCTCCGCTAACGGAAAACAACAATGCACAAAACCGGGCCAAGAATCGTCGCGTTGAAATCCTGGTCTACCGCGAGGGTATTACTTCCGAAGCGAACGATGCCTCAGGCGAATTCACCGGCACCGCAATCCGAGACTTTAAGTAAAAGGCAGTAAGAACTATCTGTGCGCGTCAGAAGGCGGAGTAGAGATACTCCGCCTTTTTTTATTGCCCGCCAGTCACAGCGGTGGTCGATGGGACACTCAGCTTGGGACTACGTGTGACGATTTCCGTCCGGAAGATCGCGTATTCACACAGCCGCAAGCTCTCGAAAACCTCCCGAACATTTCAACGTTCTCCCGGTATTAACGCCACCTTAGTTGATTGCTTTTGGTGTTGCGAAGTAGGTATTCCGCCTGAGCCATACCGCGCGGCGGACACGATCAAGGACGCTGCGTTCCTCAGGATTGGAGCCGCAGCCCAAGCCAAATGGTAATGAGCGCAAGAGATAAGATGAGCCAGTTTGCCCCGCGCAGACGTCGCACGACCGAATCGAGCTCAGTTGGCGTGATGCTTTCGCCGAGCTCGCGACGTTTGACGAAACGGTGACCGATACCCATGGCTTGGTAGACGCTGAAGAAGACTAGCAGGAAAGCGAACGTGAGCTTCATTGCCAGATTGTAGCCCAATTGCTTCAAAAACATTTCACGATAGATCTCTTTGAGATGGGTTAACTCGAATGCGCCGCTAAATAGCACGAGACCCAACGCGCCTACTTGTAAAGGATTGTAGAACTTTAGACCCCGGGCAAGGAAATGGACCCTGTCCTCGTGTTCTTCAACGGCGGACAAAGAAGGCAAAAGCATAAACCCCAGACCGAGAATGGCGCCGAGGTAAGCAACTAAAGCGACAATGTGAAGCCACGAATTGAGCATCAGAGTCAAAGCAGGCTGAAATCATCCCCAACCAAAACGCGAGCCCTTCTTGATCGGTTTCCCGGGCGCGTCATAATTTTCTCCGAGCCCGGCTAACCGCTCGCGAATGTGTTCTAGCTGTCGCTGCTGATGTGATTCGAACGCTTGCGCGTCTTTGGCGCGCTTCTCCATAAACTCCGCCAGCTCGGTTTCTCTACGGCTAACGTAGGCTTCTTGCTCCTTTTGCCACTTGTCGTAAGAATCGGTTAGCAGTGTTCGAATGTGATAATTGAGATTGTCGCGCACGACCATTGATTTGTGGCATTGAGGGCAGAAGATGACATTGCCGATCATGAAGTTGCGCACGGGCTCTGGATGGGTTTGCCCGCATTTAAAGCAGCGAAGCGGAATCTCCCACGCGTCAATCGGGGGTAAAGAAACGAAGTTGTCAGCCGGTTCGGCGTACCCCGAAGTCTGCGGTGCGGTTGCGGTGCTAAGCGGTGCTGCAGCGGCGCTTGAGTTGGCCGAAGCTGCCGCTGGCGCGGGTTTCTGCGCAGTTGGAGCGGCTGATTTCCCTTGGCCTTTGCGGAAGCGGGATTCGAAGTTGTCGCCAATGTCGGTCTCAGGATGAATCGCGCGAGCGCGTGCGATCAGCGCTTCTTCCGTTTCGATGTTATTCGGATCGGTTACACAGCAATCAACCGGGCAAACCGCGGCGCAAGCTTCGAAATCATGGAAGCCGACGCATTCGGTGCAAAGCTGAGGATCGATGACAAAGATGGTTTCACCCTGTGAAATCGCGTTATTGGGGCACTCCGGCTCGCATGCGCCGCAGTTGATACACTCATTAGTAATCATCGTAGCCATGACATCAATCCTCCTAGATGTAGCGAGTTTAACTGGGAGTGAAAATCACATGATCGTAAATTAAATCTAACGCCGTTGCAATCTTGCTCGCCGCATTAATCTAGCTCTCCGACTCGCACTTTTGCTTAGCGCATCGCCGGTTGGGCTTGCCCGCGCCGGCTGAGGTCAATCAGCTCGATGTTATATCCATTGAGATCTTCGATGAACGCAATCTCGGTTCCGCCATGCTTCATCGGACCAGGTTCGCGAACAATACTTGCGCCTTTTCTCCGTGGGGCATCGCAGGTTCTCAGGTTCTATAGATGTCTTCCATTCCTCCCAGCGCCAGATGTCCGAAGGTCTTACCGAGATCATACTGATGAATCTCCCAATGGTATGTCAATTCGATCACCGTTTTTTGTGCCTTACCACCGAACCTCACGAAAGCGAGGGTGAACCTGCCGGGCGGGCAATCTCTTTGTCGAATCAGCTTCATACCTAAGCGATCACAGGAGAACCTTCGGGTCATCTAAATTATCAACTCGAATCCTCGTGTGGAGAAATCTCATTGGCGCCTCCAAGACCGCTATGGGCTTAGGCTGATATCAGCTGATATCAATTGAAATCGAGGCATCAATTGCTTGGAGAGCCGAACGCGCGGCCGTTACGTTCCACTTGGAAGCGCTGGAACGGTGAGCTATAGTCAAAACATGAGCAAGCGAAAGTCTTTCAATTTACAAGCGTTGGGTTTCGTTGTGGTCTTTTGGTCTGTCACTACTCTGACGGGCCTTGCTTTTGCCGCTGATGGCGCCAAGAAAATTCGCCTTGCCTATGCCGGATGGGAATTGGGGACTGCCGTTGCTTATGTCGGGGTGGATGCCGGGCTCTTCAAAAAATATGATATCGAGGTCGAGGAAATTCCAATCAGGGACAACATGTCTGCCGGAATACAGGCGCTCCTGGGGGTTGACCTTCTGATAGGCTCCGGCAGTCCATTGGCGATTCTTCAACCGATGGCTAACGGCGCCGATATTACCGTAATCGGTTCTCACGTGAGACTGGACCACTATGGGATGGGAGTCGCGTCATCCATCGGTTCGGTTAAGGATCTGAAGGGTAAGAAGGTTGCTGTTTCTGCGCTAGGTTCGAGATCGGACCTGATTGCACGGGTGATTCTTAGGCGCGCCGGCCTGGACCCGGTAAAAGATGTTGAAATCGTCGCCGGCGGGCTCGCGCCTGCGCGAGCTTTGGCAATTTCCAAGAACCTTGTGCAAGGCGCGCCGTTGAGCGAAGAACTTGCCGCAGAAGCGAAAAAGTTAGGCATCAAGACCCTTGAAGTAAAGGCGGTGCCTGTGGTGACAGATTTGCTGGTAACGACCCGCTCCTTCATCAAGAAAGACGAGGAAACGATCCGGCGCTTTATGAAGGGCTATGCCGCGGCGATTAATCACCTGGTGACCCGTCGTGAGGAGAGCCTGGCAATCATCAAGAAGTATTTTCCGGATACCCAGGCGGGATCTGTTCAGGCGATGTACGATAGTTTCTCTTCCCAGCTTCGACCGCTCCCGGAGCTCAATTCCGAGTCGCTTCAAGCGCTGGTTGATGTCGGCGCCGTTGTCGATAAGCGTACTGGATCGATAAAGCCGAACGACGTCATCGAACCGCGCTTCCTTGAGGAGCTCAAAAATAGCAAGTTTTTAAAAGATCTCTACGTCGAGAAAGTCAGTCTTTAACCCGATGCCCTCGCTTGGCTCTTCTTTGGTCGGTAGTCCCTCCCGTAGCTGGACCTTTAGTCTAGGTTCTGTTATTCAGCAGAAATTGATTATGGAGGAAACCATGAGACTGCAGAATCAAGTTGCGGTGGTTACCGGCGCAGGGCGCAATATCGGTGAAGACGTCTCCAAGCTTTTTGCTCATGAAGGCGCCAAGGTGGCGGTAGTCGATCTCGATCAGGGAAGAGGCAGCCGTGTGGCTAGTGAAATCAATGCGACCAAGCCAGGGTCGGCTATCTCGGTCGTATGCGATGTCGCATCGGCTGATTCGGTAGATCAAATGGTTCAGACGGTAGTGAAGCAATTTGGCGCGTATCGACATCTTGGTCAACAACGCCGCTTGGACCGATCACAAGACCTTGTTCGATATTACCGAAGAAGAGTGGGACCGTGTCATGAACGTGTGCCTCAGGAGCGTGTGGTACTGTACGCGATCGGCTGCCAAGGTCATGATCGATCACAAGCGCAAAGGCAAGATCATCAACATCGCTTCGACCTCAGGCCATTGGGGACGTAAGGAAGCGACGGCCTACACCACCGCCAAAGCGGGTGTGCTTAATCTCACCCGATCGATCGCGGTGCAATTGGCGCCGGAAGGCATTCGCGTAAATTCGGTATCGCCGAATCGAATCGGCTCGCCTGTTGGTCAGGAAGAAGTTCCGGAAAATCGCTTCGTCAAAAACTTGGCTGGCCGGCGCGGAGTTCCGATGGATATCGCCAAAGCCGTAGTGTTTCTTGCCTCAGATGAGTCCGAGTTCATCTACGCCATCGACCTGCCTGTCGACGGTGGCGCGCTGGCAATTCGCGATTAGCTTTTTCGCTTTCAGCACTCCTGCTAGAAAACGGCGAGGTTCGAGAAGAACCTAAAGAGCAGTCATCACTGACGTTCCATCAGGTGTTTAATCGGCAAGTGATGCATTCAAGAGCCGGCATCGGAGCTGGCGGGACTATCTATAGTGACAACTTTTCCCAATCCGAGCTCGATGCATCCCGGGCGATCGCCAAGCCGCCATCCGAACCTGCGAAAACCGGATCCTTAACAACCGTGGCGTGGCCGCCACCGAGCTCGGCCAACGCGTTCTCAATTGCATGGCTCAGTCCAACGATGAGCGAAGTGCCGCCGGCGAGAATAACGTTATTGCGAACCGTCGCTTGGTATTCGGGCTCGACTCTGGTGAGCAGGTCCAACATGGTTTCACAAACGGGCGCTAAGATGCTTTCGCAGGCCGCGCGCATCTCCGCGGTGATATCCAATTCGGTGGCCTTCCCCTTGACCGGAACAGAAACTAAAACCGGTTGTTTCGCCTCACCGACAAAGCTCCATTTCTCCTTCCATTCACGAATCATATGAATCGAAGTTTGCGCTTCGGGATGATGCTCGCGCACTAATTTCAGCAATTGTTCGTCAATCGAGTCGCCGGCATTGGGTAAGGTTCTTTGGTCTTCCTCGGTCGGATAACGCCCTTGCATCACGCAAAAGTCAGCCGTTCCCGCGCCGATATCGATAATAAGGGCGTGCAGTAAAGCCTCCAATCCGTAAGCTACAGCGAAGGGTTCTGACACCAACATGACGCTGTCGGCCACCCCCTCCATGGCGCTGCGCAAGCGCTGTTTGCTATTCCTGAAAGCCTCCGCCGGCACGCCGACCACGGCGCGAACCTTCGCCCGTGTCTTATTCTTCTGTTTCAAGCCGGTCTGCGTGATCAAATGCCGCAGGATCTCCTGGACGGCTTCTTCGTCTTTTTTTGATCCATCCTTGATCAACCCGCGCTCCATGGGGCGGCGAAGATCCAGCATCGAACGACTATCCAATGCTTCCCGACCGACAAGCAGCGGTTTTTGAATCAGCTTGCGCGCGACCATATCGACCGGCCAACCGACATAACTGTCGATTACGTGGCGCTCGCCATTGGATGCCGAAATGGAGCTCCGCGAGGTGCCGAGGTCGATACCGACACAAAGTGTATCATTTGTTTCTTCCATTGTTGTTTAGCTACCTTTCTCAGCTGACCTATTACGATTGCGCGCGTAGCTGCCAATTCCTCTGGATACCGCCAGCGCGATTTTTTCCCGGTAATCGGGGTCTATCAACAACTCTACTTCTTCTTCGTTTGACAGGGTTGAAACTTCGAGGAGTATCGCCGGCATTTGCGTGCCGACGAGAACTAAAAACGGCGCCGTTCTAACACCCCGATTGTCCAGCGTCGGATTCACTGCTTTGAGGGCTTGGTACAATTCTGCATGGATGTTCTTGGCCAGACTGCGAGATTCATCGCGTCGCGTATCGATATAGATTTTTTCCAACACCCGTCGATACTCCGATAATGAATAGCCGGATTCCTGGTTTTCCATGCTCGCCAATTTATTCGTTGCCGGGTCATCACTGGGACCGACGAAGTAGGTTTCCAACGGACGAATCCCGCGCGGTTCGGTCCAGTTGATATGGATTGAAATAAAAAGATCCGCTCGGTTCGAGTTAGCGAACGCGACTCTTTTCTCCAGCGTCATGGTTTGGTCATCTTGCCGCGTCATCAAGACTTCGAATGGCGCCTTGTCAAGGAGGCGGTGCACACGGAGCGCAATGTCCAAGGTGATGTCCTTCTCGGAGATGCCGGATTCGGATATCGCCCCCGGCTGCTTGCCGCCGTGACCGGCATCGATGACGATTCTCTTAATCTCGAGCGGAATAACCGCGCGGTCGAGCGGATGCGGCGTGAGTGCCGGTATTTGAACTTCCGGCGCAGCGAATTGCGCCATCGCTTGAACCTGTTTGGTGTCGGCTGTGGGATCCTGTGGTGGAGCCGCGGGCCTGGTCGAGATGACCGGCGAAGTCTGCCAGAGAATTGCGAGAACGGCTAGTAAAAACGGACTCCATATCCAGGGTCCTTCGATTTTTCGATGCCGCCTCCGGGTATGGGTTCGGATTCCGCGCAGCAGGTCAACGTTGTCTTGGACTGCGCCCCTGAGGAGGCGTAGTTTGTCCTGCTCTATGCTGGCCATTCGACTGAGGTAGATTGACTGATCATTCAAAGAAAGGATCGAAGATGTGCAAGGTTAGCCGATGATGAATCGCCCTGTCAAATGCCAGCGCCTGCGAGGGTAGAAGGGCGTACGGATAGCAGGCGGTAAATCAAATCTCAGCCCAGCCGAATCGGGGTTAGTTCATGAGCTACAGAGCAATCGCGGAGTCATCATTTTGCGAAATCAGGAAGGAAGTCGTCGAGGCTGATCTTTTCTAAAACTTCTTCCGGCACTCTGAGTTCCGGCGGAAATCCAGTAAGCGGTTTGGTTGCGTCCAGACCCATCTTGGCGTTAACACCTCCGGGGCTAGCGGAGGGATCAAGTTCGCTCCCCTGGGCATTTGCAATGACCACCAGCCCGCGATCCGCCTGAAAGCGATTGGAGATTGCCCACAGAACCCGTTCCTCATCGAAGACGTCGATGTCGTCATCGACCACCACCACGTGTTTAAGCAGCATATCGGCGGCGAAGGCCGCGCATATGGCGTTTTTGGCTTGACCCGGCGTTCGTTTAGCGATCGAAATGTACGCGTGAAAGCGGCAATTACCCGACACCGGCATGCACACATTCGTGACTGTAGGAACCGTCAGGCGAACCGCTTTCAACAGAGCCGCTTCGCGCGGCACCGCGCCCATCAATTTATGCTCGGTATACCCGGCATGAATGTCCTGAAAAATGTAATTCTCGCGGTGGGTAATAGCGGTGACTTCAATGACTTGCCGTTGGTCCTGCGGCACGGCATGACCGGTAAACTCGCCAAATGGTCCCTCGAGACGACGCAGGTTCGGCATGATCTGGCCTTCTATAATCATCTCAGCATCCGCGGGCACGAGAATCGGAACCGTTTTCGCTCGTACGAGACGAAGCGGTTCGTTCATCATGCCGCCGATGACGGCGTACTCGTCTTCATCCGCTGGCGTGAGCGCTTGTGCTCCCAGAGAAAAAAGAGGGTGAACACCGATGATGATGGCGATGGGCAGCGGTTGGTTGCGGCGCTCAAGCTTGTTGTGCAGCGTCCACAGATGCCTGCCGACGGCCATGAAGATTCTCAGCTCGCGTTTGCCTGCCATCATTAGCCGGTTATAGCTCGTATTGCGCACTCCCGTATCCGGATCGACTGCCACGACGATACCGGCGGTGATGTAAGGAGCGACATTGACGTCATAGTGGGTCAGCAGCGGCACTTCGTTTAAATCGATTTCATCGCCGGTTCTGGAGATTTCGTGCACCGGCGCGTTGATCATCTCCACCGGCGCTAAAGGTTTTGATTGTCGCTCGCTAAATGCGCGCGCTAAGTCTTCCGGCTTACATTCTAAGGCGATGGACATGAGCCGGCGGCTAGCCTGAGCGTTGATCACAACCGGCGCCTGTCCATTATTGGGATTTTTAAAAAACAGCAGTGGAAAGCGTTTGCGCTTTTCCAGATGGGTGAGAATCGCGGACATCTCATAGCGCGGCGAGACCGGTTTGGTAACCCGCGCTACATCTTCGGGTGAAGTAGCGTCTAGTTCAGCGATAAAGCTGCGTAGATCCTTGGGCATCGATCGGTGTGGTTAATCGCGATGGCCGCTGCGGACGCTTCGAAAGATCTACAACGTGTATAGCGCGCGCGGATTATCGTCTAGGATCTTCTTCTTGATCGTCTCCGGCAGTGAATCATTTGCCCGGAAAATATCGAGGGCGTCCACTTCGCTCGACGCATCGGTATGGCCGTAATCGGTGCCTATGACGAGGTTGTCTTCGCCGGCGTAGCGCAACACGAAATCGAAATCATCATTTGTTTCTGTGGTGACGTAGATCCGGAATTCCTTGAAAGGCAGGTCGGGAAATCCTTTGGTGCCGGTCCGACGGATCGCTTCCTTGACAACCCACGGCACCCATTGAGCCGAGGCTTCGACGAAAGCCCAGCGCAGTTTCGGAAATTGCTGCGGCAGTTCGCTCATCATCAAAGACAAACAGGTGATTACCGTAGGGATACGAAATTGCGCGAAGCCGCCCATTCTGTCATAACGCGGTTTAAACTGGTCCAGGAGCTGCGGGCTCCCATTGGCGATGTGAACCGCGACCGCAAAATTCAAACGGGTCGCTTCCTCGTAGATCGGATAGAAGTAGGGATCGACGAGGTGCCTATCGTCTTCGAAAGGGCGCAGGCTCACCGCAACCGCGCCGTTCTCTTTAGCAAAGCGCATCTGCTGGATCGCCTCGTTGATGGTCATTGCCGGGACGACGCACGACCAGCGCAAACGATTTTTGCCTTGCTTCCAGACATCGGCCATCCAATGATTCCAGGATTTGCAAAGTGCAATCTCTGCTTCAGCCTTGTCGGCAACCCGGGCAATCCACATGGTGTTGAACAGGATCTGAACATCGATGCCCAGCTTGTCCATGTGGTTCAAGCGTAGCTCGACATCGCGGAGCTCACGGGCCTCCGGGGCTGTTTTTAGTTCGCGGCCGGTAGACTTGGAAAGCGCGATCAGCTCTTGTTCGGTCAAGGTCGGGGGGCGAAAGCCGATCGATTTGCCCTCGACGAACCAATACTGCGCATTGGGATTGTCGGCCGATTGAAACAGTTGAGGCCGGAATTTCTTTTCGGAAGCATCGAGATAATCCCAGGTGTGTTCGGTCTCGACCACATGGGCATCAGCATCGACAATCATGGTTGGCTCCTTCTACTGTGGCTCCAAATGATGCAAACCCGACGTCGATCCTTTCTTATTTTAGGATCTCTGTCAACTTAGGGATGAGCGCCTGATCCAATGCGAACAGCTCTTTGATATTGTTCTCCAAGGTTGCCCCGTCGAGTGGATTCAGATCCAATTTCGCCTTTTTAAGCTCAGCCCCAAAGTCCGGATCTTTCATGGTATCCATAAACGCTTTGCGCAATATTTCCACGCGCGCTTTCGGTGTGCCCGGCGTCACTACATAGGGCCGTGCGGTTGCGCCGAAATTGTTGATGACGCCGCGCACCAGCTTTTTAGCCATCTCCGTTTTTGCATAATCCATAACCAATGGAACTTTGGTTAAATCCGGATGGCGTTTTCCGGAGGCCTGCAACAAGATGACTGCATCGCCGCTCTCAAGCTCCTGGGGCCAGGTCGAAACCATTGATTCCCAGGCGTTGGCGACGCCGTCGACCTCGCCGCCGGTAAATGCCAGACGGATGACCGAGCTGCCTTTATAGCCTGAAACAACTTGTAGCGGCAGGTTTAGCGCCTCTTTGACAATCTTCGGAATCGATTCGTTGGCTGATCCCGGACCGGTGCTGCCGAATTTCACCGGCGTTGGGTGTGATAACCATTGTTCGACGCTGTTGATGCCGGTGCGCTTGTGCACGATCAGCAGCTGCGTGTCCTGCGCCGGCGCGCCGATATACTCGAACTTGCGGCCGTCGAATTCTATGCCCGGTTTGCCGATGAGTTGATCGACGAACATAGTGCCAATCGGCGTGCCGATGGTGAGGCCGTCCGGTTTGGCGGCTTTATAGACGTGATTCATGCCGATCAGGCCGCCGGCGCCGGTCATGTTTTCAACCACGAAAACCGGGTTGCCGGGAATGTATTTACTCATGTGCCGGCCCATAATCCGGGAATAGATATCGTAGCCGCCCCCGGCCGCGAACGGCACCACGATGCGCACGGTTTTGCCTTTGAAGAACGAATCTTGGGCAACCGCCAACTCAGCGAAGCCCAGCAGTAATGCAATCACGACACTCAAGGTCTTCATTTCACATGTCCTCTTTTCTTTGCATATCATTAGCCTCTGGACGCGTATTTCAGCCAATACGCTATTCTGCCGGAGATTAACTGATCGGGGTCGGTCACATCAACCTGAGCTGCCTCGTCAAGAGAGGCTCGCACCTAAGACGTGCGCTCGGCTCAAAGCAATATCGATACTAGACTCCAGCCGATTCTATAGATGTGCAAACCGACCCATAAGCGCAGAATAGCCGCTGTCCGAACGGGTTGATTATCGAGTTTGTCATAAACCGTTTGAATCATCGGAAACCTTCGGATAATCCAATGACACGTCGTATGCAATGGAGATCCTAGATGCCGTATGCCCAAGCAGGTGAGGTTCGTTTGTATTATGAAAGCTTCGGCCGTGGAGTGCCGTTCCTTTTCGTCTCCGGCACTGGTTGGCCGGGTGAGCCGTGGAAGCTTAACCAAGTGCCGGCGTTCATAGATCGTTATCAGGTAATCGTCTATGACCATCGTGGAGTGGGAAAGTCGGATGCGCCTGCGGGATATTACTCGACGCGGCAGTTTGCTCAAGATGCGGCTAACTTGCTCGAAGCGCTTGGCATCAATGAGCCGGCTCATATCATCGGTCACTCGATGGGCGGGCGAGTATGCCAGTGGCTTGCCATCGATTATCCGCGCAAGGTGCGCAGCATGATTCAAGCGGCGTCCGGCTCAGGTTCGATGGGCAATCCCGAGTACCCGCGCTGGCTGACGGTCGATAGTCTGAAGAGCATGGTCGAGAAGGGCTACAAGGAACACATGTTGAGCCACTTCAAGAGCCGTTTTTTCTTTCCGCCGGAGTTCGTGAAAGCGCATCCGGAAGTATTAGAAACGTTATTTAAAAGTTTCTGGGACAATCGACCCCGGCTCGATCCCTATTTACGCCATGTCATCGCCCGCAACCAGCATGAGACCGGTGAGTTACTGAACAAGATTACCACGCCGACTCTGGTTCTAGTGGGCGGCGAAGATAAAGCCGATGCCGACACCGGCAACCATGTCGTCACCTCGGAACATCTGCGCGATAACATTCGCAACGCCGAATTCGCGGTGGTGGAGGGCTGTGGCCACGGTTTTTTCTGGCACAAGCCGGAGGAGACTAACAGGATCATCCGGAATTGGCTGGACCGGCACTAGTTTCTTGCTCCACGAGTGCCGGTTAGTCTTCAACAATACTCAAAGCAGCGCGTTCGTTCGTGGTTGAACGTCAGGAAGAAAGTCATCAAAGTTCGAATGGTGAGGAAGGCAATACGGCGATTCCTTCAGTAGGACCAGGACACTGCGAAACCACTGGTGTTTCTCCGGCAGAGCCGATTCCATTGCGTACGACAACTATGTTAGATTGACCGTGACTTAAACCTTTGCAAGGAGCGACTATGTTCGACAGCTCAAAGATTCAGCCGCATATTGCATTTACCGACCTGCGCGAATGGATGCGCGAAGCTGAAAAGCTCGGTGAGTTGAAAACCGTTCTGGGCGCGTCCTGGCAGAAGGACATCGGCTTGGCCACGGATGTCGTTGTTCCTCCCGACGATGGGCCTGCAGTGGTTTTCGACGAGGTGCCCGGCTGTCCCAAAGGGTTCCGCATCTTGATCAACGCTTTTGCCGGCAAACGTCGCGCCATGACCTTCGGCTTTCCCCAGGGATTGTCCAAACAGGAATTAAGCCAAGCCTATTTCGATCATTTTCAGAAAACTCCCAATCATATGCCGCCTGTCTTTGTAAAGGATGGGCCGATTTTCGAAAACGTCGCCAAGGGCGCCGATGTCGATATCATGAAGTTTCCTACCCCGGTATGGCATGTGAATGACGGCGGCCGGTATATCGGCACAGGTTGTTACTCAGTGACCATGGACCCGGACGAGAAGTGGATTAACGTCGGTTGCTATCGGGCGATGATCCAGGACGCAAAAACCGTCAGCCTGCTGATGGTGCCGGGCAAGCATGGCTACATGCATCGCGAGAAATATTTCAAGCGCGGTCAGAAGATGCCGTTGGCGTTGGTTATTGGCGGCGATCCGCTGTTTTTCTTCATGGCGGGCACCGAACATCCGTACGGTCTCTGCGAGTATGACATCGTCGGCGGAATGAGAGGCAAACCGGTAGAGGTCGTGCGCGGCCCGCTCACCGGCTTGCCGTTTCCCGCCACTGCGGAAATTGTGTTCGAAGGATATTTAAACAACGACAATCGCAAGAACGAGGGCCCGTTCGGGGAGTGGACCGGGTATTATGCATCGGATGAAAGCGCGCAGCCGGTGCTGGAGATTGAAGCCGTTTATCACCGCAACGATCCGATCATTCTCGGTGTGCCGCCGATCGGCGGCGGCTCGGACGAAATGGCGCGCTACCGCGCGATCATGCGCTCGGCCATGCTCAAACAACAACTCCAGAGCGCCGGCGTTCCCGACGTAAGGCAGGTATGGGCCCATGAAATCGGCGCGTCTCGAATGCTGATCGCGCTGGCCATTCAACAGCGATATCCGGGTCACGCTAAACAGGTCGGCGCCTTGGCGGCAAGTTGCGGCGCCAGCGTTTACGGTTGCAAGATGGTGATCGTGGTGGACGATGATATCGACGTATCCAATTTGGACCAGCTGATGTGGGCAATGCTGTCGCGCTACGATCCGGAAACGTCGGTAGACATATTGCGCCGCATGCGCAGCACTCCCGCCGATCCTCGACTTACTCCCGAACAGCGCAAGAAAAGAGACTTTACCAACTCCCGAATGGTAATCGATGCGACCCGACCCTACGAATGGAAGGATAAGTTTCCCATGGTAAACGCGCCGAGCCAGGAGGTAGTGAGGATGGCTCGTGAGAAATTTGGCTATCTGCTGAAGTAGCGCTCCCTGTGCGACAGCAGCCAGCTCGCGTCTGAATAGTTTGGCCAGTGCAAGGTAATGGTGCCAGAGACCGCCTCAAACCGAAGTGGTTATACTTAATACGCTTGGCGAGGCTCATTCTCCCCCGCTCGCCTTTGGGGATTGATTGACGCGGTCAGATACCCCTCACTTTGATCAAGGCGCCAACATCTCCCGGAGGACGCCCAATACCGCGGTCACAGAGCTTCTGAACTCTCGAGTCTCGGACAACAGATCAAAAACACTGAATAGAACTCAACACGCTGCTTGAAACCCACACTGTGGGTTCTCCCAGGCAATCTGCCGCTTGTCGGCGCCTGCTTCACGTAAGAACACTACTTCAAGATTTCTTTTAGCTTCTCGACAATCGACTTCTCAAGTTTATAAGTGCGAGCGACCACTTTCTCCAACTCTTCGCCGCTAAGCGGACTCATGTCCAGCCGTGCCTTCTGCGCATCCGCGATAAACTCCGGATCCTTATAAGTTTCAGCCAGACCTTTGCGAAGCATGAGCACGCGGTCCTTGGGCGTGTTCGGCGGAAAGACGTAGGGACGAGCGATCGCAGCATAGTCGTAAATTCCTGCTTGGATAATTTTTCGCGCATCTTCGCTCTTAACGATATCGGTAATCATGGGCACCTTGGGTAACTCCGGATGGCGCCGCTCGGGTATCATCTGCAAGACAATCATGACCGAGCCGGACTGAATCTCCTGGACCCAGCCGGATTTAAACGATTCCCAGGAATTGGCGACGCCTTGCAACTCGCCGCTGTTGATCGCCAAACGGATATCGGCGGTGCCTTTATAGCCGCTTACTAACTGCATCGGCACACCCACTGTGGCGCGCACCACCTTGGCGATGTCATCGGTGGCCGATCCCGGCCCGACGCCGCCGAACTTGAGGCTGGTCTTGGTTGTCAACCAGTTTTCGATGCTGGTCACGCCGCTCGCTTTGCTGATGCCGATCACCGTGTTGTCTTGCGCCGGAACACCGAGATATTCGAATTTCTGCCCGTCGAATTCGATGCCTGGCTTGCCCAGCACCTGCTGGAGAAGCAAACCGCCGATGAAATGGCCGATGGTCAGACCGTCCGGTTTGGCAACTTTGTATACGTGATTCGCCGAAATCAAAGTTCCGGCGCCGGTCATGTTTTCAACGACAAAGTTGGGATTGCCGGGAACGTGCTTGCCGAGATGGCGCGCGATCAAGCGAGTGTAGGTGTCATAGCCGCCGCCGGCGGAGCCGCCGACGATGACTCTGACTGTCTTGCCTTGGTAAAATGACTCCTGCGCGGTGGCTGACGTCGCCGGTGTAAATATGACAAACCACGTCGCCAAGATTGCGGTCCAGAGAACGTGCCTGTGGATCATGAGATCTCCTTTGTGCATTTCGATGGACGCAATCGGCCTACGGTGAAAATTCGGAAGCGTCCGCACAGTCTAGGATTCTTAGCAGAAATATTCTTCCTCCCGCAACTTGCATGCAGCGCCGGCGGGGACAATAGTTGCGCAAGGAAGGAGCGTCATCCCATGCAGTATCGGTATTTGGGCAAGAAGCGATTGAAAGTATCCGCCATCGGTTATGGCTGTCCAACATTTCAAGGAAAGCTCAGCGCCGTTGATGAAAGGCGAGACATCGATGTGCTCCATCGGGCTATCGATCTGGGTATCAACTTTATCGACACAGCCGATCACAACAATGGCAACAATGAAAGACTCCTGGCCAAAGCCCTCAAGGGCAAGCGCGATCAGGTCGTGCTTGCGTCGAAGTTCGGCAATTTGCGCGGGCAGCCGTGGGCAAAAGGCCGCGACGTCAACGCCGGGGCCGAGTATGTGTCGATGGCCTGTGAAGCCTCCTTGCGACGGCTGCAGTTGGAAACCATTGATCTTTACTATTTGCATCGCGTCGATCCGCAGGTTCCGATCGAAGAAACCATCGGCGCCATGGTTCGGTTACTCGAGCAAGGAAAGATTCGCCACATAGGACTGAGCGAAGCCGGACCGCAAACGATTCGCCGAGCCAATTCGGTTCATCCAATTGCCGCCCTACAAAGCGAGTATTCTCTGTGGACTCGCGATTATGAGACCGACACGATTCCAGTCGTCAAGGAGCTCGGCATCGGTTTTGTTTCGTACTACGCACTTGGTCGGGGCTTTTTCGCTGGCGCAGTCAAGAGCGTGTCTGACTTAGACCGGAAAGATAGCCGGCGCAAAGCGCCGCGGTTCCAGGAGGAGAATTTTCAGCACAATGGTCGCTTGCTCAGTCGTCTACAACAAATTGCCGATGCGAAGAAATGCACCTTGGCACAGCTATCTCTCGCATGGATTCTGCATCAGGGAGATAATGTCGTGCCGATTCCGGGAACGCGCCGGATCGCGCATTTAGAAGAAAATGCTGCTGCGGCAGAGATCGTATTAACGTCCGATGAAATAGTTGAAATCGACAAGCTGTTCCCGCGAGAAGGCGCCGCTAGCGGCGCGCGTCATGATTATGATCGCTCGAAAGAATTGAACATCTGAAAGAAAGTGAACACGTTCAAACGTCAAGTGGTTCAAGTCGTTCAAATCGTCCGATGACCGAAGCTTTTGACTCGCCGGAGGGTGCCGTTCCTCTTCATCTCGCAAGTAAGCAGTTGGGAAAACGAGAATTTAAAACCAAAATCGGTTTGCGCTTGACGATTCGGTCTGCCAAATTCTCGCTTCCGACTAATTGAACAACTTGAACGTTTTGAACGGCTTGAACTCGGTCTTTTTTAAAGAGCCGGTACTGGCATCACCTCGCCGCATCTGCAGGTTCTAAATTCTTTGCTGCCAAAGAATTTATCGTACGCTTTGGAGACCGGGTCGTCGACATAGTCCTTGACGGTGAACGTTTCTTCGTGGAGCAAAGCATCGCATTGCTGGCAGTACCAATGAAAGCGGTCAATCTCGCTCTCGCGCCTTTTCCGTTCCGAAATCAACGCAAAGGAATCGGCGGCAAACCGAGGAGAATGCGGTGTGCCGGCAGGAGTATAGATCATCGCTCCTTCCGGGATCACGGCAACTTCTTCTTTGCCCTCCGGCGTACGGTAATGTAATCGCATTTCACCTTTGATCATGTACATTGTTTCGTCACTCGGATTGATGTGAAACTCGCTGCGGTACTCCCGCCCCCGCGCGATGAAGACCAACGTGTCCGGATGCTGCCAAAGAACTCGAACTCGTTGGCCGCTTTCCGACAGCTGCCGGGTCTGCTCGAGTAAATTGACAATCGGCATCTTCTCCATAGGTGTTCTCCTTTGGCGGCGGTCGAGAGGATATCATAGGCCTATCGCCGGCTTGATACAATTTGCAATCGCATACAGGCAGACTGGTGTTGAGTGCTGCAAGCGGATGAAGCAGATTTCGAACCGAGTCTTTGCATTACATCCATGAAGGCGTCAAACTGGTGAAACTTTTTACTGAAAGATTTACCGTGCAACGCCTTTGGAATTTTAGAACGCTGCGCTCGCTCAGACATCGTAACTTCCGTCTGCTCATGGAAGGCGCCTTGATCTCGAGTTCCGGAGATTTTATGCAGAACATCGCCCAGAGCTGGCTCGTCTGGGAGCTGACGCGTTCGCCGGTCGCGCTCGGGGTGATCGCTTTTTTTGATACCCTTCCCCGCCTCCTGGTTGGGGCGGTCGGTGGCGCGATTGCGGACCGCTTCGATCGTCGCCGGGTCCTGCAAGTTACTCAAGCGCTGGCGATGATGCAGGCGATCATCTACTGGCTCGCGGTGAAGTTCGAATTCATTGAGTTTTGGCACATCGCAGGCCTGGCGTTCTTTTTAGGAGTGGTCAATACGATTAATCAGACGGCGCGGCAGTCGCTGGTCAATAGTCTGGTGCCGAAGGAGGAGTTGCTCAATGCCATCGGCCTGCAATCATCGGTTTTCAATTTCTCCAAAATTTTAGGGCCCTCGGTCGGAGGCGTGATCATCGCGTTCATCGGCGTGGCCGGCTGTTTTTTGATCAATGCGCTAAGCTTCGTCGCGCTTCTGTTCAATCTCTATCTGATGGATCTGCCGCCGTGGGAGAAACGCCGGGATAAGCAAAGCTTGTTGGAGGACATCGGAGAAGGATTCCGGTACGTCAGGGACAATCGCCGAATCCTCTACATCGTCGGTATCTCTTATGTAGTGGCGCTGTTCGGTGCGCCATATAATCGCTTTGTCCCGGTGTTTGCCACCAATATACTACAAGTCGGGCCGACGGGATTCGGTCTCCTGATGGCTGCGCCTGGACTTGGCGCCACCATAGCATCGTTGAGTCTTGCTACGGTGAAGAAACTGCGCGTTGGCGTTCACGCGATCTGTTACTGTGTTCTGGGGTTTGCGTTTTCCCTGATCCTTTTCGCCTTTTCTCGATCATTTGTCTTGTCACTGATTTTTCTCGCGATGGTAGGTTTTAGCCAGATAGCCGAACGCGCCCTGTCCAACACGGCTATACAAGTTGCCACGCCGCCGCATCTGCTGGGGCGAGTCTTAAGTTTGTTCTTTATGGATCGCGGCTTGTGGTCTCTGGGCAGTGTTATTATCGGTACAGCCGCCTCGGTGATCGGCGTCAATTGGAGCTTTGGCGTTTGCGGCGCCGTCTGCGCGATCGCCGCATCCGCATTGCTGTTCGTCACCCGCAGAGGGCCGGGCTCTAATGTCCGGTCTCCTCAGCCCTGATGCTGACACATCGGCGCCATGAGGTGTCAAAAGAACCAGGAGTGCTCCCTTTCCGTTCGATAACGGAGGGCAGGGGAAGAGTCGCTAGCGTTTATGCGACGATGGGTTCGCGCAGCGGGACATGGCTTGGAATTTTCGGGACGCGCGTGCGCGGTTGGCCGTTGACGCCGGCATTGCCTGCTCCCAGAAGAAGCATTCTGCCGGTTCCGGTGTTGCAGAGTTGATAAGATTCGCCGGATTTCAACAGCACTGTATCGAATTGTTTCAAGACAAACTCTTTACGAGGTGTGCGCACAGTGCATTCGCCTTCGATGACCATGAATATATGATCGTCGTTTTCATGATAGTGCATGTCGTCTTGAACTTTGGATTCGCAGTTGATTACCCAGAAGTAAGCCAGATCGGTTCGCCATAGGCTCAGGTGATTGATCCCGGGTTTGCGTCGGCTTCTTTAACCAGATTTTTCATCTCGACCATATCGTCCCTCCCGTAAATTTACAGACCGATGGAAACGCTCGATCTACTTCGTTTGGCTTATCCGATTCACTCCAACGTACGCCGAGTACGCCGCGGCTCGGTCGATCATTGCCCGCCCTGGTAGCTGCAAACGTTTTGATCAACCTCGTACGACAATGTTTTTAATCGTGCCTCTTTTGTGGACGTTCTTTGGGTTTCACCAGCCGGCCGTGTGTGCCGTCGCAATACGGGTGATCCTTTGACCGCCAACAGCGGCAGATGGCAATGGTTGTCGGCTCCGCGAATTCCAGTATGTGCGGTTTTATGTTCGTGGCGGCATGCGAACCGTCGCAGAAAGGCGGGGTTTTGGTCCTCGTGCAGCGGCAATAGGCCACGGCTTTGGACACTTGCTTGACGATTGCCGGTTCGATGAGATCCTCGTAGGACAGGGCCATAACGTTTCCTTTCAGAATGTTTGCAGGAGATGAACCATATTCCCTGCCATGGAGACTGTCAACTCAGGTGCGGCAAGCAGCTCAAAACGCGTTTAAAATATCGTGTGTTGGGTTCAGATCGGCGCGAGTGCTCGCCAACCCAACCCGGAGCTTGCCTGTCACGAAGGGATTTGGAGATCGGTAAATTAGAATGACCGCGCATCAGGAACAGATCCTAAGCGGCCAACGCCTCCTGTCCGTAGGATTCAGCGTCCTTTGATGCCGAGCTCGCTTTGCGCCTCTCGCAAGAAAGTCAGGTCAGCGACGTCGACGGATGCGACTTCACGAGCGATCTTTGCGCTGCGCCGAGCTTGGTCGATGACGAGCTTGAGTCCGTCTTCCGGGACGGCGCCGTCGGCATTGAAAAGATTGCGCAACGCATCATACGAGGCATAGGCGAAATCACGCTCGACTTTGCCCCACCCGACCAGGACGCGCACCGCTTCATCCCGATTATCCCTGATGAAGCGATTGGCGCGAATGGTTGCCTTGATGGTCCGCCGGATCTCATCGGGTCTCTCTTTTATTTTTCTTGTGTGCGTGCCGAGGCCGAGGTAGGGAAAGCTAAATAGCTCGTAAGCTCGCGCCATGATCTTATAGCCTTGTTTTTCCATCTGGGTGTCCGCCGGTGGCGAGATTACGATGACATCCACTACCCTCTGTTTCAGCGCGGTAAGTCTTGCCGCGTCGGAGCCCAATGCGAGAATCTTGATCTCTTTCTCCGGATCAATCCCGACTTGCTTGAGCATTAAGCGCGCCGCAAGGTCCGGGGTCGCGCCAAAGCTGCTGATGCCGAGCGTCCTGCCCTTGATATCCTTAAGCGTTCTGAATTCCGGCTGCGCGATCAGTGTCATTGGCCAGTTGTCCAAATAGCCGGCAACGATTCTGATCGGCAAGCCGGCGATAGCCCCGCCGACAACCGCTCCGAACAGCTGGCTGTAGTCGACATCACCGGTGGCCAGCGCCGTAACGGCGACATTGGGGTTCATCCGGATAATTTCAGCCTCAATATTTTCGTCTTTGAAGAAGCCGTTTTGCCGCGCCATAGCGACGGTCAAGTTCGGCATGTTCGGGTTCGACACCGCGATGCGAACTTTGTCGAGAGCTTCTGCTTCTGAAATCACCAGGCCGGAGGCGAGCAAGGCTAAAAGGCATATCTTAGCCGCAAGAAGGTCAAGGAGACTCGGTACGTCAGCGGCGCCGGCAGGCGTAAAGTTCATCTTTTTGCTTGCTGCTCTCCTGGTTGTTATTCACGTTCTTGAACGATGTTGAAGCCGCTGTAGCCGCGGATCTTGTCGATGCGAACGAGCACGCCATAGCCTTTGCGCTCGGGATCCTTGTCAATCTCGCCTTTGACGACACGCTTCATGATCTGCTGTCGCAAGTCACCTTCCTTATAGACGGTCGCGGTGCCATAGAAACGCCAGCCGGTGCGCGCGGCGGAATCATAGTAGAGCATGCAGACATTAGGATTGTTTTCGAGATTGGTGCTGCTGGTACCCAATGAACGATCCCAGAAGGCGATATGCTCGTCGTCGAATACATGAGTGCTGCCTCGGAAACTGAGATCGGGATAGCCATCGCTGGATGTCGTTGCCCAGACGCAGTACTTTTTTTCCTCGAAGGCCTTGTTGATTCGGTCCTTCATGTCATCGGTGATTTTAATCATGGTGATTCCTCCTGGAAGACGGCCGCCGTTTTCAAAACTAATCGAAGCCGTATAATTTTGCCGGATTCGCGACAAGAATTTTTCTTCTCGTTTGCTTATCCGGTGCGAATTCTGCCAGCAGATCCACCAGGTCGCCATCATTGGGCGTGTGGCCCGGCGCGAAATTGTTGGAATGCGGCCAATCGGTACCCCAGATGACACGATCCGGCGCCACCGCGATCACCGCCCGCGCATACGGAATCACTTCGACAAACGGCAGTCCGAAGTAGTCGTGAACTCGGCTATTGCAGATTTTGTCGGCGCCGCTGACTTTTACCCAGACGTGTTTCTCTCTCGATAGATCCAGCAGCAGCTGAAACGCCGGCTGATTCAAACCTTCGGCCGGTTTGATCCGCGCAATATGGTCGATGACAACCGGCAAGGGCAGCGCGCGAATCCGCTTCTCCTGTTCCAGTAGGTTCTTGGTATCGATGTGCAGATCCACCGACCAGCCCAACGCGACGATGTGCTCCACACAGCGATCGAAGACATCGAGGTCTACGTTACCGCGCGGACGGTCGAGCAAATTGAAACGGACCCCGCGTATGCCGCCGTCATGCAGCTTTTGCAACTCGGCCTTGGAGGTTTTGTCGTCGATACGGCCAACGCCGCGGAAGCGTCCGCGTGAGTTGGCAATCGCATCAAGTGTCGCCGAGTTGTCGAGCCCGTGCACGCTTGGTTGCACGACCACGGCCCGCTCGATGCCGATGATCGTGGCCATTTTTTGATAGTGCTCCAACGGCGCCGCCGGGGGAGTGTACTCGTGGGTCGAAACGAACGGGAATTTTTCCGGCGGGCCAAAGACGTGGAAATGAGTATCGCAGGCTTCGGCTGGCGGAGTGAAGTGCGGCTTTTTGGTATTTGGATCCGGTGGATAGCAGTAGGGCATGGTATTCTCTTGACAGCTACTCTTAACGAATTGCGGGGCGGGTGTCCACTTGCTTTAGACCTGACATGCACCCCCTTGACCGCGGACGGCCGCGGGGATTAAAAGCTAGCCCGTGGGCTTATAAGCGCCG